>NZ_JALKAP010000005.1 GCF_023016045.1 Marinobacter sp. S6332
TCAGATTGCTGACAAACCCCGGTTTTTTCCGGGGTTTGTTGCGTTTGGGCGTTTTAAATTCAGCTGGCGACGGGTCTAGTCCAGTATTCCTGATGAAATTGCCAATCGGCCAGATAAGCCAATTTCCGGCCCCATTTCGGAATTTGGCTCTGCAAGCCAGGTACTCCAAGGGATTTGAGCCATAAAAGACGCGCGAGGATCTGCGCGATCTTCTTCATATTCTGGGCAGCGGCGGCCAACAGGCACTGTTCACGCACCTTCGAGAGCCCTCGCAGGCGAGCGTAACGATGGCCATGCAACTGTTTGGCATCGGCGAACGACCGCTCCACGGTTTCCTGTCGTCGTTTGTAGAGCGCCTTGCCCCACGGGGTTAACCGGTAACTATCCGTTCGGTCTTTGCTGTCCTGCCAGACATGCCGGGTAAGTACTTTGACGTGGTTAGCGCTGCGCGTGCATTGGCTTAACTGTGGGCAGTTTCTGCAGTGAGCCGGATTGGACTTGTACTCACGGTAGCCCAGTCGATTGGTCGTGGCGTAGATCAGTTGCTGACCTTGCGGGCAGCAATACGTATTCGTTTCAGCGTCATAGGTGAAGGCCCGCTTTGGGAGATAACCCTTGGGCTTGTTTGGTCGCCGGTAACCCATGACCCCATAGATGCCCCGGTCTTTCAGGCCCTTGCAGATACCTGCCATGTAGTAACCCGCATCCAGGCCCACACCCCAGACATCGAAGCCAAATCGTTCACATTGTCGATCGAGCCGATCGAGGTAGGGGCGGCTGTCATGGAGGTTGGCCGGTGTGGCGTAGCTGTCGGTGATGATGGCGTTGCGGCCATCGACGGTGCGGTGATCCAGGTAGAAGAAGCCCTTGGGCTTGCCTTCCCGAACCATATAGCCACTGTCCGGATCGGTACGGCTGATCTTGATGTCTTTGGTCTTGGCTGGCTGCTCGGACAGCTTCGTTTTCAAGGGCTTTTTACCCTGGGTTTTGCGATCGCCTTCGATGGCATCTTCCAGACTGTCCAGGTAGGCCGCCACTTTCGCCTCCGCCTGCTTCAGATCGTACTTGTTCTTGTTGGCGTTGGCCTTGAGGTGCGTGCTGTCGGTGTACAACACTTCGCCGCCTACGAGGCCATAGCCCATGGCCTGGAGCACGATCTCATCAAAGATGTCCTGATAGATGGTGCTATCTTGGAACCGCCGCCGGCGGTTCTGGCTAAGAGTAGAGGCATCCGGAATCTTGTCAGTCAGGTTAAAACGCAAGAACCAACGATACGCCACGTTAACCTGTATCTCCCTCACCAGCTGACGCTCACTTCGAATACCGAACAGATAGCCGAGAAACAGTATTTTGAACAGCACCACGGGATCGAGTGCCAGCCGGCCATTGTTCGAGCAGTACAAATGCCGAACCCGATCGCGAATAAATTCGAAATCGATGTACTGATCAATGTTGCGAAGAAGGTGGTTGTCGGGGACTAGCGATTCGAGACTGACCATCTCGAGTTCGTGTTGTTGCGGGGACGGCTCTTTGAGCATGGGGCAGCCTCTGAAAAGTCGATACCCCAATTACAACAAACCCCCGCCGAAATGGCGAGGGTTTGTCAGCAGTCTGATGCCCCTCCTTGGAGGGGCATTTTCTTATGCAAGCCTGAATGTTTCGTGTTAAAAACTTAGGGTTGCAGATAACCAGAAGTTTCGAGCTTTTGCCTTCATGTTGTAATCATCAATATAGTTTGCGATATAGGTAGCTCCGCCATCATCCGTGGTGTATACGGTTTCGTAACTGGTGAAATCTTCGTCCAACAGGTTGTTTATACGACCACTTAGGGTCAAATACGAACTAACCTGATAACTCGCCCCAAGATGCAAGACGGTGTAGTCCTTGTAGAACTCCGGGTAATCAATCGAGCTATCCCAACCTCTTGGTGTACTGGTATTGCGCTTGGATCGGAGCTCTGCCGTTAGGTACGTGCTAAAAGCCGGAGTCACCTGCCAATCGAGCGTCGCGTTTGCCATGTGCTTTGCTGTTCCGCTAAGTGGGTCGCCTTTGTTAGCGCCGCTTTTAATTTCTGCGTCGGTATAGGTGTAGTTGCCTCGGATAGAGAGTGAGCTGATAATCCAGTATCGGCCCGCCAGTTCAAGCCCGTTGATCTCAGCTTTATCAATATTCACCTTTTGGCTAAATTCATAGCCATCGCCCAGTAATTGGTTCCATTCAGGTGCTAGATTTACACAGTTGCCGGAGCTGGCATCTGCGTCATCGCAATGTAGTATGGCTCCGCCACTTTCTATCTTATCTTTGAATTGGTTAGAGAACACGGTGGCGTTGAAGTTATGGCCATCTGGGTGGGTATAGTAAATGGCAATTTCGGAGTTCACACTTTTTTCAGGTGTGAGGCTTGGAGTGCCCACAAAAGGGCTAGTGCCTTGCCCGCCAAAACCGGTGATACCTTCAAACAGGTCGCTCGCTTTGGGTGCTTTGTAACCAGTGCTTACCCCGCCTTTCAGCGTCCATTCAGGTGTGATATCCCAATTCCCGTAAAGACGGGGGCTCGTGTTGCCGCCAAAAATATTATGGTGGTCATGGCGAACACCACCAGTCAATGAAACGGTGCGGGTAATTTCCCAATTATCTTCGGCAAAAACGGCCCATTGCCGGTGGGGTTGAGTCTTGCCTGCACTGAAACCGCTGCCGGTCATTCCAAACGTGCCGTCTTCCATCTCGGCATCAATGTATTGGCCGCCGTATACAAGCAGGTGATCTCCTATCAGAGAGTCGAATTTTAAATCCAGCGTAGTTTGGCGGGTTTCCAAAACTCGTTTGGGCCGCGGCAGGAATGTATCTGAAATCTCCTGATCTGTTGCACCGTTCTCTATGAGTTGATCGTACTCCAACCGTTCTAGGGCGGTGAGTGGTAAAGTTCGCCCGTCATTTGTGGTCTCAATGTAGTGCAGTGATATATCACTATTGGTATCGCCCCAGACACCTTGATGTCGAATAGAAGCTTGTTCGCGATTAAATTCTTGGTCTAGGGCATATCCGGCACGGGGCAAGCGATTCACGCTGTCGGTAGTGCCAAGAGGGTTATTGCCATCTTCAGGATTGTTATCGTAGGTTTGGCTGGACGTCTCGAAGTCTAGGATTAGGTCTTGCCCATCTGCAATGCGAATGTCTGCGCGCGCGCCCAAGTTAGTGTTCTCATTATCTACGGTGCGGCCGCCGCTGCCATAGCCCAATTCCCGTGGTACCTCGTTTCCGTTTGGATCCACCCCGGGCGCATATTGCGGGTGTGATGCATCGCGGTTATACAGGCTGCCCCGCAATCTAAGGCCAAGACGATCCTTAATCAGTGGTCCAGCTATCGCAAACTCAGTTGTATCATCATTGCCAAAATCGCTGTTGCTTTCGAGAGTTTGGCTGTGCGAAAGAGAGCCCGTCCATTTGTCGCCGATTTTCTTGGTGATAATGTTGATAACACCACCGAGCGCGTCTGCACCGTACAGGGTGGATGCTGGCCCCCGAATAATTTCAATCCGTTCGATCATTTCTTTGGGAGGTATGTGGTTGAACTGGTTGCCACCAAAGTTGTTTGGGTAGATGTCTCCCACGTTGTTCTGGCGTTTGCCGTCGATAAGAATCAGGGTGTAGTCCGCACCCATACCTCGAATACTAATACCGCCTTGTCCGGTTTTGTCCGTTGTTTCTCCAATATCGACTCCTTCAACTCCTCGTACCGCATCAAGCAAAGTTACGTAGGGTTTTTTGTCGAGCTCCCCCTTCGTGATAACAGTAATTGAAGCTGGTGCATCGGTTACTTTTTGCTCGATACCTGAGGCGCTAACCACTATGGGCGCCAATTCGGTGGGGCTTTGAGCAGCGGCCTGACTTGAAAGTACTGATACTGCTATTGCCAACGACGTTGGAGAGAAATTTTTCACGAGAGTAGAGCCCTTTGCAAAGTATTGATCTTATGGCGTTTCTAGTTAGGTGGGAGCGCAATATATGTAAAATCCACGATAAGCGCAATGGCAATTATTCTCAAATGGGTATGTAAATTAAACGTAAATGGTAATTGAGGGCTAATGAGAACTGACATAATCTCCGCCTGAAATATTCATGAAGTGCCGCCTGAGAGCCTCGTTTTTAACATGAGCAAGATTGCTAGTGCCTTACCCAAAAGCACCCCTAACAACGATGAAAATGGCCTTCGGGCTTGGAAAAGAGGCCGTTATTTGAAGCTCTGCTTACAGTGGCACTGGATCAGTTCAGCGCTGGCAGTGTTCGGCATGATGTTGTTTTCGGTTACGGGCATAACTCTCAATCACGCAGGCCAGATTGCCTCGATTCCGGAGGTGACCCTGATTGAAGATCGTGTTCCCGAGCAATTGGTACAGCAGCTCATCAGTTGGGAAAGTAAAGAGAGCGGACAAACGCCAAAGGTTTTAAGCGCGTGGCTCAAGGAGAAGCACGGAATCGCAATCACTAGAGGTGCGCTGGAGTGGTCAGAATACGAACTTTATGCATCCAGCCCCAGGCCAGGCGGCGATGCTTGGCTGAGCGTGGATTTTGAAACCGGCGACCTAATATACGAGGCAACCGACAGAGGCTGGATTGCCTGGATGAATGACCTGCATAAAGGGCGTAATACAGGGGCTGCATGGGTGTGGTTTATCGATCTATTTGCGGTCATTTGTATAGTTTTCTGCGTGACCGGGTTTTGTGTTTTGTGGATACATTCCCGAGAACGGGCGGAAATTTGGCCGGTTGTAGGGGCGGGCGTACTTGTGCCGGTATTACTGGCCGTTTTGTTTGTGCACTAAGGAACAATTATGAAGTTATTAAGGAGCTTTCCATCGCTAGTGTTAGTGCTTGGTTCCGCTTGCGTTGTGGCGGAAGAGTTGGTGTTAGATGTGGAAATTCCGGCGCTCAATGTAGCTGAATACCATAAGCCCTACGTAGCGATATGGATTGAGAACAGCAAAGGGCAGCATCAGCGAAATCTCGCGCTTTGGTACGACCATGACATGCGCGATGACGAGGGGAGCAAGTGGCTCAAAGATCTGCGGCTATGGTGGCGGAGAAGTGGGCGACAGCTGAGCATGCCGGTAGATGGGCTTAGCGGGGCCACAAGGCCCGCAGGCACCTACGAACTGACTTTTAGTAACAAATCTCAAGCTATCCATGGCTTGCCTGCAGGCGAATACCAACTAGTTGTGGAAGCGGCGCGAGAAGTTGGCGGTCGGGAGCTTCTTAAACTGCCATTTCAGTGGCCCGCTGAATCAAGCATTGAAACCTCGCAGCAGGGCAGCAATGAGCTTGGCCGCGTAAAACTGACAGTCCAACCCTGAGCATTTTGGAGACATTTAGTGAACATTAAAAAGTTAACGACACTGGCATTGATAGCGGCAAGTATGGGGGTGGCTTCTGAGGCTTCTGCACATCGAGCCTGGATGTTACCTTCAGCCACGGTGCTATCGGGTGATACAGCTTGGGTAACCATGGATGGCGCAATTTCAAACAGTCTTTTCTACTTCGAACATCACCCCTTGGGCCTTGAACACTTAGAGATTCTAGATCCCCAAGGGGAGCCATTGGAGGCGCAGAACAAGGCATCTGGAAAGTACCGTTCGGTATTTGATGCGCAACTCACCAGAGATGGTACCTATACATTCGAAATTCGCACCAACGGCCTTTTTGGTGCATACAAACATAAGGGTAAAAACGTTCGGTGGCGGGGTAGTGTCGATGAAATGGGAGAGATCCCAGCTGAAGCTGAGGACTTGCGTTTGTTTGAGATCGATAGGCTCATGCAGGTTTTCGTTACCAAAGGGGCTCCAACAACCCGCAACTTTGAAGCCGAAGGTGTTGGCTTAGAACTGATTCCCGTTACCCACCCCAATGACTTGTTTGTTGGCGAAACATCAGAATTTCAGTTTCTGGTAGACGGTGACCCTGCTGTAGATCTCAGTGTAGTCGTTATTCGCGGTGGCATTCGCTACCGTGATCAAGTTGATGAAATACAGCTCCAAACTGATGCGCAGGGCCGCATCTTTGTAGAATGGGAAGAGCCGGGCATGTACTGGCTCGAAGCTGAATTGGAGCAGTCAGGCAAGCTGCTTGATAATGCAAAAAGACGCATGAGCTACAATGCAACGCTTGAGGTGTTGCCATTGTGAAATCGTGGGTAAAACCGATTGTCGCAGTGCTGTGTGGCGGTGTGGTTTGGGTCGTGTTTAGCGATGGAGTGGCGGCTGATCGTAAATTTGTCGCCGCTGCTATGATGGTTGGTTATGCCCTTGTTTTGCTGCGGTTCCATAAAAAAACCGCTTTAAAACAGTGTCGCGATACTGCGAGAGAGTCAGACTACCTCGTGGCTTATGCGACCGAGACAGGCACTGCTCGTCAGTTTGCTAAGCAGACATGCAAGTTGATTCAGAAAGAAGGAATGCGCGCGTCGTTGATTGAGCTCAATGAGCTGGCGTCAGCTCAGGTGCCTGCTCGCGCTTTGCTGGTTGTTGCCAGCACCACAGGAAATGGCGAAGCGCCGAGAACAGCGGGCGCTTGGCAGGAGGTTAGCCGCGCTCTGCAAGGCTTTGCCTCCTGCTCGTATGCAGTGCTTGCATTAGGCGACCGTAGCTACCCACGCTTTTGCTGTTTCGGTATTGAGGTTGCTTCAGACCTAAGACAGATTGGGGCCATCCCGCTTTTCGAGCCGGTGCTGGTGCATCAGGGCGACCCCGCTTCTGTGAAATACTGGTTCAGCCAGCTTGCCCAAAGCGTTGTTCCAACCAAGCATTGATATCACCGGATTCGTACATCCACTGTTCGCTGCCATCATCGTTCATGATTCGTAAGCAAGGCACCTTTACATTACCGCCACCTTGTTCTAACTCGGCTCGGTGGGTCGGGTTATGCTGAGCATCGCGCTTCTCGATATTCAGGTTAAGTCGCGCAATTTGCTTCCGTACTTTGACGCAGAACGGGCAGGTTTTGAATTGGTATAGAGCTAAGTGCTTGCAGGCAGCATCGACTTGCTTTTGCTCTTCCGCGCTGCGTTGTAGCGGCTTTCCTCCCCCAAGCTTTTCGCTTAAGAGTACAAAGGGCGTCAAAATGAGACGTAACGTCCGGAAAAAATAACGGATTACCACACGCATTGAATAAACCTTTAATTTGGTACATGACTATTTGCTATGCGAACTTCGGTGGGCAGTATAAAGCAAAACCGGTATGGTTCGGGTACTCGGTCTGGATACGTCAGTTTTTTAAGGGGTAAAAATGAAGTCAATTTCCCTATGGGATCTGCCCACGCGACTCTTTCATTGGCTTTTGGTGCTGGCGGTTACTGGTTCTTTGGTAACAGTTAGTCTTGGTGGCACTTGGATGCTCTGGCATGAACGTTTTGGCCTTGCCATCGTGGGTTTGATCAGTTTTCGATTGGTTTGGGGGATCGTTGGCTCTACCTACGCGCGTTTTTTGCAGTTTATTCCAGGCCCCTTTGCCATCTCGGCGTATTTGAAAGGTGAGTGGCAAGGCTTAGGCCACAATCCCTTAGGCGCGCTGTCAGTGCTGGCTATGCTGGGGTTGTTGGGCTTTCAAGCGGTCACGGGGCTGTTTGCGACAGACGCCATCGCATTTAATGGACCTCTCTACCGGGCCGTGTCGTCTGGCTGGAATGAGACGATTACCTCTTGGCATAAATTAACCGAATGGTTTATCTATGGCTTGATTGTCTTACATGTCGCAAGTGTGCTTTTTTACACGTTGGTTAAGAAAGACAACCTGATTGCTCCTATGATTAGCGGGCGTAAAAGGGTGGGCGGAGCAGAGAATAAGGAGCGAGCCGGTGGTGGCCTCTTAGCTTTTATTGTTGCTTTGGCAGTCGCCGCGTTTGCGGTATGGGTAGCGAGTGGAGGCCTACTGTCGCCCCCTCCGCCACCGCCCCCTGATTTGGGTTGGTAAGCGGCGGCGATCGGGAGCCTTCGGGAGCTAAGGTTTACTCGGCACGGAACTCATCGTGGCAAGCCTTGCAAGATTTTCCTACTTCACTGAATTGTGCGGCGAGGGCGCTCTTGCCGCCGCCATTCGCGGCAACTTCCTGAAGCTTGGTTGCCGCTTGGGCGAAGCCGATGGCAACTTCACGGGCTTTTTCAGGCTTATCAAAAAACACGGGTAATAGCTTTGTGTTGTCATTTTTGTCGTTGGCAGTACCGGGGCCAAACAGACTGCCTAAACCAGAGTTTGCTACTGAGGCAATGGCGTTTGCTGCGGCAAGCATTTGCTGCTCGTTGTAAGCAACACTGCCATCAATTGCCTGAGCCTTGATCTTGCCCATGTTCCAAGCGGCAAACGTGAATGCGCTCTGGCGGGTTTCAATTTGATCTTCCACATCCAGTTGTGCCATAGCGGGAGCTGCGACGGCAGCGCTCAGTGCCAAAGCCATAAAAAATCCAGATTTACGCATGCTTCTTATTCCTCTCTCGTCTATTAAAATAACCATAGCTATACAGCTAAGCTGATGATTTCACAAATAGCCGTGGGTTTACATCGAAAACCTGTAAATATCGAGTAAACCCAGCGAGGTGAGAAAGAGCAGGAATGTGAAACATTGCAATATAAGTGCGCGTGGACTGAATTTGTCTGTAACGTTGTGTAAAGTTGACGATAGTTAATAAATGCTCAGGCTAACGACTCGGATTTTTGCTTCTAAAACTCAGATTCTTAGCCTGAATGCCAGAGGTTGAGCCCGTTTCAAATGGGCTACACAGAGTAGGTTTCAAATGAGTTCCACCATGAAGAATAGTTTGATCAAGTCAGTTTTGGCCGGTGCGTTTTCACTTAGCATTGCAGCCCCGGTAGCAGCTGTTCCCGTTACTTTTTTTGATACGATTACGGCTGGGCAAGCTCAGTTTGACAGCGCGGTCACCGGCGCAGGGGCTTCAGTAAACAGCTTTACACTATCCGGCATCGACTATGTTGCTCGTAACTCATGGAGCTTCGCGGATTTCACTATCAGCAAGACTGATGGATCCAACTCCGGTATTTTCTCGCCAGAAACGGATGGTTCGACCGGGCAGATGATTGGCATCAGCCCGAAAGACGCTGTTGAAGAATCAGGAATCACATTTACGTTTAACAGTGCCATTAATGCTTTGGGCTTTGAGGTTGGTGACTGGGGTACCTGTTGCTATGGATCAAGCTTGTTTCTTGCTTTCGGCGAAGACAGTGCTCAAAAAGTCGGCACAGCCAACAGTTATAGTGATAACCCGGCTATTGCAGCAGGATTTGGCAGTGATAATGATGCATTTTTCGTTGGCGCGATTAACGACACAGATACGTTCTCAAGCGTTACCTTTTACGGCGACGGTCTTGGGGAGTTTCTAACCGCTGGCGGCACAATCAAGTATGCCACTGTGGGTCTGGATTCGGTGAACGTACCAGAGCCTGCAAGCATTGCATTGTTGGGCTTGGGGCTTGTTGGGTTGAGTTTCTCACGCCGTTACAGCAGAAAGCGGAAGTAGGCTTTTATAATCAAACACGTCACTTGGTTATAAAAGCCTCTTAACTTTTCTGTTTCAGGAGTTTCAACCACCTAGCCAGAGGTTGCAATTGCGAGCTTGACTGAATGTTTGGCCATCCGTCTTTTCCGTGAACGGCCCGGTATTTTCTGCAGGCGCTTGCAACGATTGATATCCCTGATTCACAAAGGTCAGCCAAGCAGGCAGAGTGCCATCACTTGGAGTGGGGTCACCTGTTCTGGCAAACGACGCCCAGTAGCGCACCATGGTATCTGCAAGCGTCGCCGAATCCTCAGAAAACTCGTTATCAAGAGCCGCGTATGATGCGAATACATAGGGGATTTCGGTGGCATGTGCTGCGCCTAGCTCAGGCTGAGCAGTTGCGAATAATGGTGAAGGTAATGGAGCGTTCCGATCTGTAAACTCATAAGCGTACACTGGAACATGCTGCGCAGCTGAAGCGATGTTACCAAAGCCCGGACAGGCGAAGATGGCGTCAGTGCCCACTGCAGAGACAGCAGCGTCGGCATTCTCGTATTCACTCAATGGGTAAAGGTCGACAACCGCATCAGCGTTAGCTTCAGTGACCGAGCCGTAGCGGCGGATCAACTCTTGCCGGTATGCAGAAGAGCTGCCTGCAAGCAGCTGTTCAAGAGGAGCGCGGCCACTCACGAGTTGTTCAGCCGCAACAAATAACCGCCACTCATCACGGTTAGAGCCTTCAAGTACCTGATCTGCCGTAAACTGACCACTTGCCAAAGCGGCTGCGACATTTTGCTCAAGGATCCCTGACCGCTGCACAATTGCGGTACTGAACTCAGGATCTCCGGCTTGCAAGCTAAGGATTTGCTCAAGCGTTAAATTGCGCAGGCACTCCGCAGCTTCTGACGATGAATCTTCGGCGCAAACACCGGCCATAAAGCTAGCACCGCGTTGCTCTGCTACGGTAGGCGTTTCTTGAATGAAGGATGGGCCACTCTGAACAATAACACGTTGGAACAGTCCATCCGTTCGGTCATGGGCCGCCATTAACCCCTTGATGCTAAAGCCGCCCGCAGACTCACCTACTAGCGTTATGTTGTTGGGGTTGCCGCCAAACTCCTCAACGTTAGCCTGAAGCCACTCAAGTGCTTTTATCTGATCCATCAACCCATAATTTCCTGAACCTTTATCCGCCGTTTGAGACGTTGCAGTTAGGGCCGGGTGGGCTAAATAGCCCAGCAACCCGAGTCGATAATTCAGGGCGACTACGATAACGCCCTCTCGTACTAGCCTGTCAGGCATCCCGCTAGACTGAAAGCCAGCACCTGTTTCCAGGCTGCCACCATGAATCCAAACGACCACTGGGTAGTTATCTCCCTCAGAGGGTGCATAGATATTTAGGTTCAAGCAGTCCTCGGAGGTTGTCGAGCCTGGGTTCGAACTTTGTATTGCGAAAGGAGATTGGGCTGGGGTTTGAGGGCATGCATCGCCAAATTCTGTTGCTTGCAGCACAGTTGTTCTAGGCTCTAGATTCTGAGGCTCGCGAAAACGATTAGCTCCCGCAGTCGACTGGGCAAAAGGAATACCGAGCCATTGCTTTATTTCTCCACCGTTATTGTCGCTCACAAGTTGACCTGTGACTGTGCCTTCAGAGGTTGTAACTTTGGTCGGGTCGCTTGAACTTGAAGATGAGTCGTTGCATGCAGATAGAGAAATAACTAAAACCGATAATGGCAGAAGGCGTAATGCCCTCGGCATTTGAGGTAGGCAAAAACGCATAGAGCAATCTCCAAATTATTCATTTTTGTTTTTAGTCAAGCCGAGAGCCTCACCGGCTTATTGATTTACAGCGTACAGTTGTGCGCTAAGACTCTTAACGAAGAGTAACTTGTGTCTTAGAAATGTCAAAGAAGAATGAAAAATACAGATATTTTGGTTGCAGCCAGCGGATGAGCTTAAGACTTTTTAGGCGTATGCAGACAATAGAATAGGCTGGGGAAAAGCGATGATATTGCGATGGCTAGAGACAATATTGAGATCATTACGAAGGGATCGCTGCAAAATATTTGAACCACTGAAAAGTGGTAGGACCACCCAGATTCGAACTGGGGACCTCTACCATGTCAAGGTAGCGCTCTAACCAACTGAGCTATGGTCCTGCGATCTGCAACGGGGACGAAATATACTGACTCCCGTGTTTTTGGTCAACCTCTTTTATCCAGTTTGTCTTTTTCTCAGCCATGCTCTTAGAGCTTTGCTGAGAGCGCTCCAGCGGTTAACGATGAGGGCTGTGAAGATTAACCCGCACCCAGCCAACTGCATGGGCGCCATGGTTTCGCCGAACCATCCTGCTGCAAACAACGAGACCCACACCGGTTCGAGTACCAAAATCACCGCACCGTGGCTGTGGGTAGATAAGCTTTGGGCATAAGTTTGCACGAGAAAACGCCCGGCTGTACCCACGATCGCACTGGCGAGAATCCACCAGATCAGAAGTGGCGGCGGATTGCTAAAGGTTGGCTGCCAAGGCTCCATAACCAGTGACTCAGCCATAGTGACTAGCCCAACGGTTAGCAGGGCGATGGCTGTTAGGGGCAGGGCGGGGATGCGATGCTTTTCAAGGGTTTCGCCTTTGCGGTTGGTAACCGTACGCTGATTCGCCGCACGCGTATTAAGGGTGAAATACAGAGCAAAAATAGTTGCTGCAACTACAAAAAATAGTTGGCCAGGCTCTGGCTTAAAACCGTTTTGAAGGGATAGCAGGGCCAGCCCAGCTATGGCTACAGGAATAGCCAGCCAAGTGCTCGCAGGTTGCGCCTCTTTAAAAATCAGGCGCGCAACAATGGGCACGATTACTACTCCAAGGCTTGTTAAAAAAGCTCCTTCACCCATGCTGGCGCTATGAAAGAGCCCCATCACCCAGAAGCTCATGGCGATACCGAATACCAACCCAACGCCTACACCACGTTTTAGTTGATCTGCGCTAAGGCGTGATAACGGCCGCCAAGCGATTACAGCGAGAAACCCACCGGCGATTAGAAACCGCAACGCCATAAAGAGCAGGGGTGGCATCAACAAAATAGCTTCTTTGGAGAATATCCAGCTTATTGCGGCAAGCAGAGTTACAGCGACTAAAAGAAAGTCGGACTTATGAGCATCAAACATTGGCAAGGAGCTTCAGCAGAAGTGAAAAAAACACGGCGACTGCACAATGTATAGTTAGCGAACTAAAAAAGGAAGGCTGGCTCGTCCGTGAGCTCGTAATTGCGTCAAATTGGTATGAGAAAAACTTATGGGCGGTGCCTGCGGGTAGATCAAAACCACCCAGAATCCTTTATAGCTTCAAAACCGAACCGAAGTTTTACCTCATCTCCCACTAGGGCTGGGTCAAGCCCATAGGTCATCCCCCAGTCGCTGCGTTTTAACGTAGCTGTCGCGCTAATACCTAGAGTGTAATCTTCATGGCCAATTGGGTATTCGGCTGCCTTGTTAAGAGTTACATCCAGTTTCACCGGCCTTGTTTGCCCGAGCATGTTCAGGTCTCCGGTAACCACTCCTGTTGATTCCCCGGTCGCTTTGTAGTGAGTGACATTAAAGGTGATGTCGGGGTATTTTCTGCTATTGAGAAAGTCCTTGCCGGTAAGGTGACTGTCACGTTTTTTGTGGTTGGTGAATACGCTTTTGCTTTGGAATTTGAGTGTGCCGGAGATGAGCTCACGGCTTTGTTCATCGTAAACGAACTCGCCCTCGACCTTCCGAAACATCCCCATAACCGGGGCATATCCAATGTGCATAATTTCGAAAACCATAGAAAAATGCTCATCATCCACTTCAAAAGTGGCGGGCTCTGCGGTTGCGACTCGCGCATTGCTTGCGAACAATGTCAGCAACAAACAGGTGAAAATACTAAACCGTTTCATGATGAAACCTCCGTTCATAAAGCCAATACACGTCTGTCATAAACGACCAAGCGAGTAACAACAGGGCTGTTGCCAGCGTTAGGCTGGCAAACATGGGTGGAATCGGTGGCAGAACAGCAACCATAAGGGTAACAATCTGCCAAACACAGATGGTTTTACGCCGAAAACTCTCGGGTAGTGGGCGGTTCAACCATTCCAATGCAGAAGCTGCTGCAACAAACAGGTAGCGCATTAGCCCGAGTGAAAGCACCCAAAAGCCAGCTTTTCCGCTCATAACTACCGCGATGCATAGCCCCAGAATTAACAAAGCGTCCATTTCCATATCGAATCGGGCGCCGAACCTGCTGGATGAGTGAGTTATTCGGGCGAGCTTGCCATCTACTCCGTCGAGAATCAGTGCGATTAGAGCGCCCACGGCATATACCCAGAGAGCGTGGTCGGTTGATGGGAGCGCAGGAATAAACGGAGCTGCGGCAACCAGGACAATGATCAGGCTGGCCCGAAGCAGAGTGATTCGATTTGCCCAACCAAAATCTTCGGTCTTCGGCCAGTGTGCCACCACAGCAAAACAAATACCGCTGTATAGCAGGGTCGCGAGAACCAATATTGGCAACAGAGATGAATACAGTCGTGCAGCAATGAAAACCCACAATATAGTGAACGCAGCGCCCCAGAGCAGATCAACCCAAGGCGGTATCGTGAGGGGTTTTGATTGCCTCTCAAAATCCATAACATAGCTCCGGCGTATAGGTTTTAGTGCCTCGCGATTGTTTGAAGTAACAGTCACTATAGTTTCCACACCCTGTTATTGCATACGTCAGTAAACCTGTTTTAGAGGAGTGCGGAATGAGTTCCGATTCAAATCACCTATCAGAGCGATCCACTGCCCGAGCTTTCTGGGTGACTGGGCCCGGCGAAGCCTGCATTAGAGACACACCTGTGCAACACCGCCCGTTGGATAGCTCCGAGCCGTGGGTGGTTGTGCAAACACTGTGGTCTGGCGTGAGCAGAGGTACTGAGGCACTGGTTTTCAATGGTCGCGTTCCGCCAAGTGAGTTTGATCGCATGCGGGCGCCGTTTCAGGAAGGTGCATTCCCTTGGCCGGTAAAATACGGCTATGCCAATGTTGGGCGTGTGCTTGAAGGCCCGGATGAACTCGTTGGCCGCACGGTGTTTTGTCTATATCCCCATCAGACACACTACTCAGTGCCTGCCAGTGTAGTAACGCGCGTCCCCAATGGTGTTCCGCCAGAGCGAGCGATTCTTGCAGCTAATATGGAAACGGCCATTAATGGTCTCTGGGATGCCATGCCTGCTGTTGGAGATCGTATAGCAGTGGTTGGCTTGGGTGTTGTGGGTCTTCTTGTGAGTTGGCTTGCAAGCCGTATTCCCGGCACACAGGTTACGGCGATTGATAACAACCCGGGGAGGGCAAAGATCGCAGAGGCCCTTGGGCTGAGCTTCGCAACTGAATCGTCAGTGGATACCCATGATTTGGTTGTTCACGCCAGCGGTAACGAATCCGGCCTCTCTACTGCGCTTGCGTTGGCAGGTCAGGACGCGACCCTGCTTGAAATGAGCTGGTATGGCGACAAGTCTGTTTCTATTCCCTTGGGGGCCAGTTTCCACTCCCGTAGGCTCCGGCTTATATCGAGCCAGGTCGGGCAACTTCCGCCAGCCCGCGTACCGCGATGGACCCATCGTAAACGCCTTGAGCTAGCCCTTGAACTATTGCAACACGAGGTTTTGGATCACCTGATTAGCGGAGAAGCGCACTTTGAACAGATGCCTGAAACCATGAGCCGCATACTGTCGAGTGACAGTGATACGCTTTGCCATCGCATAAAATACTGAGGAACCTGTTATGTTCAGCCTTACAGTTCGAGACCACATGATGATCGCACACAGCTTTAATGGTGAGGTTTTCGGCCCAGCGCAAAAAACCCATGGCGCAACTTATGTGGTTGATGTGACGTTCGAACGCAAAGAGCTTGATAGGGACGATTTGATTATTGATATCGGCCTCGCATCAGAAGTGCTGAAGCAAGTACTCAGCGAATTCAACATGAAGAATCTCGACGATATTGAGGACTTCAGGGGCCGCAACACCACCACCGAATTCATGGCAAAGAAAGTATTCGATCGCATGTCGGTAGCCATTCATGCAGGTAAGCTAGGCGAGACAGCAAAAGCCATATGTGCATTGAAGGTAACTCTGGCTGAGTCGCACATTGCGTGGGCCAGTTATCATGCCGACATCTGATTCAGCTCTGCACTTTTCAACTCTGCACTTTGATTCAACTCTGCATTTTATAGTGCCGGGCGACCCGAATCAGAACACCGGCGGCTATCGGTATGTGCGGAAACTGGTTGAAGCCTTAAATGAGGCTGGCACAAAAGCTATGGTCACGGGGGTGCCGGGAGCATTTCCTAAGCCGGATGCCATCGCAATTCAGGCGATGGATAACCTGCTTGTAAAGCTGGAAGAGGGTTCCCGCGTTATTCTCGACGGGCTTGCCATGAGTGCAATGCCGGAGGTACTTGCCAAACATACACATCGATTGCGGCTCATTGCTCTCATTCACCACCCTTTGGCAGATGAAACCGGATTGAATAAGAGTGAACAAGATTGGTTTTTCGAACGCGAGAAACTGGCGTTGGCAACAGTGGGTGGTGTTTTCACAACCAGCGCATTTACGGCGTATCGACTAGCAGACTACGGGGTTGCACCGGAGCGTATCCGAACGGCCGAGCCAGGTGTAGAAAACCCCGTGGGCAATGTGTTGCCAACTATCTCCGAAGCGTTGGGAGGTACGCAGAAAGCCCGAGTTCCGCATATTCTTTGTGTTGCCCACTTGTCTCCGCGCAAAGCTCAGCATCATTTAGTTCAGGCGCTTGCCCAGTTAGATGATTTGCTCTGGCATTGCACTCTGGCTGGCTCCTGCGAGCGGGACTCAACCTACGCCAACACTGTTCAGAAGCAGATAGATGAACTTGGCCTCAACGCTCGAATTGACCTTGCGGGTGAGGTTGATGCTCAGCGACTAGCCAGCTTATACCAATCAGCCGATGTGTTTGTATTGCCATCGTTGTATGAAGGTTACGGCATGGTGATTGATGAAGCGATAGCGGCAGGCTTGCCGGTCATTTCATCGGATGGCGGCGCCCTGAAGAACACCAGTGCTAGGCCCGGAGTTAGGTTATACAGGGCAGGGGATACGAGCGCGTTACAAGCCAATCTCAAAGCATGGCTTGGCGATCCGGTGGCGTTAGCGCAAGCTCGTGCACTTGCTGAAAACGAATCTAGCAATGTAATGAGCTGGGCAGATACAGCGAGTCTGCTGCTGAAAGGCTTGAGTTATTTTGAGCAGCGCCACTGCGGCGAGACCTACTTCGCCGACGAATGGTTGCAAGCTCGCGAAGCCGCAGATCATGATGCGCGCTCGGTCGAGCTCACACAGCGGCTAGATCGATGGGTTAGTGAGAGAATAAGCGGGAACAGCGACCGCGAAGGCCCAATTAGAATCCTTGATATCGGCACAGGTCGTGGCTCCAATGTTGTCTATCTTGCCCCTGCGCTACCTATGCCGCAGGAGTGGATGCTGGTTGACCAAGATGAGAGCCTGCTGCGGGAAGCGTCCCATAGGGCCCATCAGCTGAAGCTAGCCTGTGAAACTCAACAGCGCCGCATACTGCCAAAGGATTTTAGAGAGCTTATCTCCTCAAACACAGATGTTGTGACGGCCTCGGCGCTCATTGATCTGGTATCTGAACTCTGGCTAGCTGCGCTTGTAGATGAAGTGACATCAAAGCACGTGGCCATTCTTATAGTGCTCAGCTACACCGGCAATTTTGTACTGTCGCCTACCCACAAATACGACTCCCGATTGCAAGCGTTAGTCAATCAACATCAGCATGGCGACAAAGGCACTGGCGCTGCTCTTGGGCCTGATGCTGCTGCTAGGTTCGCACACAAACTAAAGGCCAAAGGTTATGAGGTGCATGTAGCTGACACGCCGTGGCAACTTACAGGTAAGGACGCAAAGCTGGCTGAGATGCTAATGGCAGGTTGGGTAACGGCAGCCAAACAGCAAAGCTCTGAGGCTAGCGAACAGTTGGATGAGTGGTTTGCGACTAGAAAGCGGCAGTTACTTGCTGGTGTGCTGAAAATCACTGTGCCACATCAGGATGTGCTGGGATTACCATCAAGCCACTTCCCAGATACGGCACCCAATCAAACCCAATGAATCTACTTCGCAGCACAGGGTTTCGAGTTGCCTTGAAGTGGGTGTTCACCGCCCTGATCGTCGCGGCGGTTTTATTGGTTGTGGATATCGAAAAACTGCTTGTCGAAATCATCCGCATTCCGTCATCGGCAATTGTCATCGGGCTGGCTTTGGGCATCATTCAGGTGTTTTTGTCAGCTTGGCGCTGGCGGTTTACCGCCGATCTTTTGGGGCTCCCAATACCCTATACTCAGGCCGTTAGAGAATACTATCTGGCAACCTTTGCCAATCAGGTGCTACCGGGTGGGGTTCTAGGTGATGTGAACCGGGCGCTTCGCCATGCTGCTGATACCAACAACCGGCGTGCAGCGGCCCATGGCGTTGCTATCGAGCGGTTGTCCGGGCAGTTCGTGCTTGCGTCTGTGGTTGCCACTGGCATTTCGTGGCTATTCTTTACGGGCAGAATGCTCAGTTCAAACACGCCAGAACTTGGTTCTTTGGCACATTTATACTGGCTGCTCGCGGGTATTGGTGTTGCCGGTGGTTTGTTGTGGGTTTTTGCACGCAAGCGGGTTCAAGTACGCGGGTACTTCAGTGCTCTGCGTGGAGATCTCGCTCGGGCCTTCTTCTCATGGCCCGCTTTCCCTATTCAGGTAGTAACATCGCTGCTCGTGGTGGCGAGTTACTTGGCAGTGTTCCTAGTGTTGGCGGCCGGCATGGGCTATCTCATCGATTTGCCCTCAGTAGCGGTTGTGGCAGCTTTGTGCAGCCTCCTTCTGCTCAGCATGGTGGTGCCGACTACTGTGTCGGGTTGGGGCGTCCGAGAAGGTGCGGCTGCTATTCTTTGGCCATTGGCAGGCTTGCCTGCGGAACAAGGTGTAGCGTTGAGTGTTGGCTACGGTGCTCTCATATTTTTTTCTAGCTTGCCGGGCCTTCTGTTCCTATTCAGTTCGCAGGTAAGGCAGCGCTAAAATCCAGATCAAACAGCATATCAGTGCCCAGATTCACAAATCGGGATGCAGGCCTTAAGGCATCGTCCAGAAAATCAATTTCGGGCAAGGAGAATGCAGGCCTTCCACTGCCGATAATCATCGGGGCGACCATAACATGAAGGCGGTCGAGCAAGCCCGCCTGCAGAAAAGATGAAACTGTCATGCCACCACCTTCTATAAATATCTTTCTCAAACCAAGGTCGGTAAGTACATCAAGAATGAGCCTGGGGTTTGCGGGCTCTGTTCCACTACCCAAACAGGGGATCTCGATAACAGACTGCTGGCTAAACCCGTCAATGATCCCGGGTGTGTAATCGCCGGCAACCAATCGCAGAGTCGGGGCTGCTCCATCAGTAAACAGGTGATGAGTTTCGGGCACTCTGCGATTACGGTCTATCACAACCCTTACTGGGTTGGTGCCACTGGTGCAGCGTACCGTTAGCTGAGGGTTATCTGCCGTTGCCGTACCAGCGCCAACAACAACCGCATCTGACAGCGCTCTAATGCGGTGCAAATGAACTATTCCATCATCACCGTTGATAAAACGGGAGCGTCCGGTAACCGTTGCAATACGGCCGTCGAGGCTTTGGCCGAGTTGGCCAATAACATGCCAAGACGTGGAGGTAGAAAGCGGCTGGCACAAAGGTAAAAAAACACTCAACAATGCAGAGGCTTCTTCTGTAGCAGGCTGCAGTAACTGCCACTCGCCGTTACTCGCTAGCGTAAGTGCTGGCTCTTCGGAACCGGGGTGTGCAAGTGTCACGCCCGATTGGTTCTCTGCGCGCAAAATCAGATTCCAAACAGTTTCGGCATCGAGAGCTTGAGATATCATAAGGTTCCTGCTTGATTGCGTTCAAACCAGTATAGGCAGATTGTGCATAAAGCTATATGTACGTTACATTTCCAGATTAACTCACTTTTTCGAGCAATCTTGCAGAGGCGAATATCATGCGTTACCTGCAGACTTTCAACCGCCGGTTGCGGCAGATGCGCGAGGCGGGGCGCTTATCCTGTCAGGACGTGGCCGAAATCTGCGGTGTGGAAGAGGCGCAGGTTATAAGTTGGGAAGCTTCAGATGCGAGGCAGCGCACCTATCCGGATCTATCAGCACTGCTGGATTTTTGTATAAAAACAGAAACGCCGCTGGAAGAATTGTTGGATTTGGCTGATCCGGGAACGTTTGGGCAATTCGAGTTGCCAGGCTTGGCCTTCAGTAATAGCGACGACCTTTCTTCAGCTTTGGAAGAGTTGGAGCAGGAGATAAGCCGGGTTCAGCTATCCGATGAAGAGGCCAAGTTATTACGCCGGTTCCGCAAAACAACGGCAGAGAACCGGCGCTTGATATTGCAAATTCTGGGCGGCTAAGCACTACACCGCCCGATGAACGGCTTACTTCTGTTTTTTGTAGATGTTTTCGTACACGTAGTTGGTGGCTTCCACAAAACCGTCAATGCTGCCGCAGTCAAAACGTCGGCCTTTGAACTGGTAAGCCAGCACGCAGCCGTTTTTAGCCTGTTCAAGCAGCGCATCGGTAATTTGAATTTCACCGTTTTTACCAGCTGGCGTGCGTTCCAGAATCTCGAAAATATCCGGGGTGAGAATATAGCGGCCAATGATCGCCAAGTTGCTCGGGGCATCTTCCGGCGCTGGTTTTTCTATCATATCCGTAATGCGATATAAGCCGTCCTTCATCGACTCACCGGCGATCACACCGTATTTATGAGTTTCATCTTCAGGCACTTCCTCGATGGCAACAATGGAGCACCTGAACTGGTTATACAGCTTCACCATTTGTGCCAAAACTCCGTCTTCGCCGTCAGCGGGTCCAATGCAAAAGTCATCGGCCAGAACCACGGCGAAAGGGTTGTCACCAATGAGGTTGCGTCCGCTTAGAATGGCGTGCCCAAGGCCTTTCATTTCGACCTGACGGGTAAATGCGAAGGTGTTGTGATCAATCAGTTCACGAATAGAGGTCAGTAAACCCTCTTTACCAGACCCCGCAATTTGATGCTCGAGCTCATAGCTCATATCAAAATGATCTTCGATAGCCCGTTTACCCCGGCCGGTCACAAAGCCGAATTCATGAATGCCTGCTTCGGCTGCCTCTTCAACGCCGTACTGAACCAGCGGCTTGTTAACAATGGGAAGAATTTCTTTAGGCATCGCTTTGGTCGCTGGCAGAAAGCGAGTGCCGTAGCCTGCAACGGGGAAAAGGCATTTTTTGATCATCACATTCGTCCTTAAAATCGGAGTTTATAAAGGGTGGGCCGAGTTTATCAATTTCTCTGATTGAATACTCTTGTTGGCTCTATACAAACGCTTTGAATAGAAAAACTGTTTTCGGATTGTTAACAGTCTATTTCCAGTATTGTTGACAATATTGATGCTTGAGCGTAAATTTCATTATTATCTAGCCAATATTGTCGACAAAGCATGACTGATAGCACTTCTCAAACCTATACAAGAGCCGACGAAGCCTTTGATTGTCTGCAAACGGCAATCGTAAAAGGCGATCTTGCGCCCGGCGACAAAATCGGCGAATTGGATCTCTGTTCCCGCTTTGAGCTAACCCGAGGTCCACTCCGGGAAGCCCTTGGCCGGCTCGAGTCTCGAGGGCTTCTGGTACGCAGGCCCCACGCCGGTGTAAAAGTTGTCTCTTTAAGTGCCTCGGAGCTAGTAGAGCTGTACCGCATTCGAGAGATTATGGAAGGCCTTGCCGCACGACAAGCGGCGGAGCGCATGACCGCTCAGGAAATTGCAGACCTACAAGCCACGCTTGATGCTCACGAAACCATGATCGACGAAGCTCAAGGGCAGGCCTATTATCAGGCTGAAGGGGATTACGATTTTCATCACCGTATCGCAACGGGCAGCCGGAATATCAAGCTTGCACAAATGCTCTTGGGCGACCTCTATTACATGGTGCGTATGTATCGCTACCGGTTAAGCACCTCCGCAGGTCGCCCGCACCGCGCCCTCGGTGAACACCGCCGTATTGTTGAAGCCATTGCCCAGCGCGATGGTGAGCTTGCAGAATTTCTAATGAAAAGACACATCAACGCCGCTCGAAAAAATATCGAGAAAAAGATTCAGGAAGGCGTTTTAACTATCTGACTGTACTAACTATTTAAAGAGAGGGAATAAGCATGTCGAACAAACTCTCCCCGGGCGCGCGTTTTCGCAAAGCCCTAAAAGACAACAAGCCCCTACAGATTGTAGGAACTATTAATGCCTACGCCGCCATGATGGCGGAAAAAGTTGGGCATCAAGCGATTTACCTTTCCGGTGGTGGTGTAGCAAACGCCTCTTACGGCCTGCCAGATTTGGGTATGACCAGCATGAACGATGTGGTGGAAGACGTTCGCCGCATCACCGCAGCAACCGATTTGCCGCTACTTGTGGATATCGATACAGGTTGGGGTGGAGCATTCAACATTGCCCGCACTATTCGTGAAATGGAACGTGCAGGCGCGGCGGCGGTTCATATCGAAGACCAAGTGGCCCAGAAGCGCTGCGGACACCGCCCGAATAAGGAAATTGTATCTAAAGAAGAAATGGTCGACCGAATTAAAGCGGCTGCGGACGCACGGGTAGATAAAGACTTTTTTATCATGGCCCGCACAGATGCCTTCCAAAAAGAAGGTCTGGAAGCTGCTATTGACCGTGCCAAAGCCTGTATTGAAGCCGGTGCTGACGGTATTTTTGCCGAAGCGGTAACTGAGCTAGAGCACTACGAAGCATTTTCCAAAGCGCTTGGCGATGTGCCTATACTGGCTAACATCACCGAATTCGGTGCTACGCCGCTATATAATCGCAAAGAATTGGGAGAAGCCGGAGCGGCCATGGTGCTGTACCCGCTAAGTGCGTTCCGCGCCATGAACAAAGCGGCCGTAACCGTGTACCAGAATATTCTGGAGAAGGGCGATCAAAAAGACGTAGTGGATCTGATGCAGACCCGTATGGAACTCTACGATTACCTTAACTACCACGATTTTGAGCAGAAGCTGGATCAGCTGTTTCAGCAATCTAAGGCTTAATAACGCAAAGCTCGGTCAATTATAAAATAGAGGGAGAGTAACCCATGGCAGAAGCAAAGAAACTCGGTGGTGCAGGCCTGCGTGGTCAGGTAGCTGGCGAAACGGCCCTGTGTACCGTAGGTAAAACCGGAACCGGCCTAACGTATCGCGGGTACGATGTTAGCGATTTGGCAGATAATGCCCAGTTTGAAGAAGTAGCCTACCTCTTGTTGCGCGGCAAGCTGCCGAACCAGCAGGAATTGGATGCCTATAAGAAAAAACTTCAGAGCCTGCGTGGATTGCCTGCTGCTCTGAAGACTGTCTTAGAAAATATCCCCAAAGATGCTCATCCCATGGATGTGATGCGTACTGGCGCTTCCATGTTGGGCAATCTGGAAACCGAGCAAGACTTTAGCGAGCAAGACGACAAAATCGACCGTATGCTGGCTCTGTTCCCATCCATCATCACCTACTGGTACCGCTTCGCCCATGAAGGCGTTCGTATCGAAACCGACAGTGATGTGGATTCCATTGGCGGTCACTTCCTCGAACTGCTCCACGGCAAAAAGCCCAGCGAGTTGCACGAGCGCGTGATGAACGTATCCCTGATTTTGTACGCCGAGCATGAATTCAACGCCTCCACCTTCACCGCTCGCGTGTGTGCATCTACCTTGTCTGACATACACAGCTGCGTAACCGGTGCTATCGGTACCCTGCGTGGCCCACTGCACGGCGGTGCCAACGAAGCGGCTATGGAACTGATTCAGAAGTTCCAAACACCGGAAGAGGCGGAAGCAGGGTTGATGGGCATGCTGGAGCGCAAAGAAAAGATCATGGGCTTCGGCCACGCGATCTACAGCGAATCCGATCCCCGCAACGTGATCATCAAAAAGTGGTCAGAGAAGCTTGCCAACGAAGTGGGAGATACGGTTCTGTACCCGGTATCCGTGCGCTGTGAAGAAGTCATGTGGCGCGAAAAGAAGCTGTTCTGCAACGCCGACTTCTTCCATGCTTCTACCTACCACTTCATGGGCATTCCCACTGAATTATTCACGCCGATTTTTGTTATGTCCCGCGTATCCGGCTGGACAGCACACGTGAAAGAGCAGCGTGAGAACAACCGGATTATCCGCCCGAGCGCGGATTACACCGGGCCGGAGCATGCTGAGTGGGTGCCGATTGAGAAGCGGGCATAAAAAATTCCCCCTCCCGAAGCGTCGGACCGCCCTAGCCCTCTCCCGCGAGGGGGGAGGGGATAAAGATTAAAGCACCCCTCTCCCTAACCCTCTCCCGCAAGGGGCGAGGGAATACTGATTTAACTCCCCTCGCCCCTTGCGGGAGAGGGGCTGGGGGAGAGGGGGAAATACAACAGATTCAGAGTACTACCCATGAACACCAACTACCGCAAACCCCTACCAGGCACCGATCTGGACTATTTCGATACCCGCCAAGCCGTTGAAGACATTCAGGCTGGCGCCTACGACAAGCTCCCATACACCTCCAGAATCCTTGCAGAGCAACTGGTTCGTCGCTGCGAGCCAGAAGCGCTGACCGATTCCCTGAAACAGCTCATCGAACGCAAGCGTGATCTCGACTTCCCATGGTACCCAGCGCGGGTAGTGTGCCACGACATTTTGGGTCAGACCGCTCTGGTGGATCTCGCTGGCCTGCGTGACGCCATTGCCGAAAAGGGTGGAGACCCGGCCAAAGTGAACCCGGTGGTACCAACCCAGTTGATCGTGGATCACTCTCTGGCCGTTGAGCACGCTGGCTTTGATAAGGACGCGTTCGAGAAGAACCGCGAAATCGAGGATCGCCGTAACGACGACCGCTTCCACTTCATCAACTGGACCAAGAAAGCGTTCAAGAATGTGGATGTGATTCCCCCGGGCAACGGCATCATGCACCAGATCAATCTGGAAAAAATGTCTCCGGTGGTGCAGGCCCGTGCCGATGGCGAAGGCAAGAAGGTGGCTTTTCCTGATACCTGTGTAGGCACAGACAGCCACACGCCAATGGTAGACGCTCTGGGCGTTATCTCTGTAGGCGTTGGTGGCCTAGAAGCGGAAAGCGTTATGCTGGGCCGTGCCTCCATGATGCGACTGCCGGATATCGTGGGTGTCGAGCTTACCGGGAAACTGCAACCGGGCATTACCAGCACCGACATGGTTCTAGCTTTGACCGAATTCCTGCGTAAGGAACGTGTAGTCGGTGCCTATCTGGAATTCTACGGCGAAGGCGCAGACAGCCTTACCATTGGCGATCGTGCCACAATTTCCAACATGACACCGGAATACGGTGCTACGGCTGCGATGTTCTACATCGATGGCCAGACCATCGACTACCTCAAGCTCACTGGCCGTGAAGACGAGCAGGTAGATCTGGTAGAGAAGTACGCCAAGCACACAGGTCTCTGGTCAGATGCTCTGAAAGCTGCCGAGTACGAGCGAGTTCTAAAGTTTGATCTGTCCAGTGTTGTACGTACGCTGGCTGGCCCCTCCAACCCTCATGCGCACCTGCCAACCTCAGAGCTGGCCGAGCGTGGCATTGCCAGTAAGTGGGAGCTGGAAGAAGGCAAAATGCCGGATGGCGCTGTTATTATTGCCGCTATCACCAGCTGCACCAACACCAGTAACCCCCGCAACATGGTGGCTGCAGGCCTTATAGCCCGTAACGCCAACAAGCTTGGCCTCACTCGCAAGCCATGGGTAAAGTCTTCTCTGGCACCGGGTTCTAAAACCGTTGAAATGTACCTCAACGATGCCGGGTTGCTGCCAGAGCTTGAAAACCTCGGTTTTGGTGTTGTCGGCTTTGCCTGCACCACTTGTAACGGCATGAGTGGTGCACTTGATCCGGTCATCCAGAAAGAAGTGGTCGAGCGGGATTTATACTCAACAGCTGTTCTCTCCGGAAACCGCAACTTTGATGGCAGGATTCACCCCTACGCCAAACAGGCATTCCTGGCATCTCCACCATTAGTGGTTGCTTATGCCATTGCGGGAACTATCCGCTTCGACATTGAAAAAGACACCCTAGGCTACGACAAGGACGGTAACGCCGTAACCTTGAAAGACATCTGGCCGAACGATGCAGAAATCGACGCCATCGTGAAGGAATCGGTGAAGCCGGAGCAGTTCCGCAGCACCTACATCCCGATGTTCGACGTAACTCAGGAATCTCATGCCAACATCAGCCCACTGTACGATTGGCGCGAAATGAGCACCTACATTCGCCGCCCGCCATACTGGGAAGGTGGCATGGTGGGTGAGAAGGCCCTGAAAGGCATGCGTCCGCTGGCAGTATTGCCAGACAACATCACCACAGATCACCTCTCGCCATCCAACGCCATTCTCATGGACAGCGCTGCTGGCGAATACCTCCACAAAATGGGTGTGCCCGAAGTCGACTTCAACTCCTACGCAACCCACCGTGGTGATCACCTGACGGCCCAGCGTGCAACCTTCGCCAACCCCAAACTGTTCAACGAAATGGTTCTGGACGAAAACGGCAAAGTGAAGCAGGGCTCTCTGGCGCGCATTGAGCCGGAAGGCAAGGTCACCCGCATGTGGGAAGCCATCGAAACCTACATGGAGCGCAAACAGCCGCTGATTATCATTGCGGGTGCTGACTATGGTCAGGGCTCATCCCGTGACTGGGCGGCCAAAGGTGTTGCGCTGGCAGGTGTTGAGGCGATTGTTGCCGAAGGGTTTGAGCGCATCCACCGCACCAACCTCGTGGGTATGGGCGTTATGCCTTTACAGTTCGAAGAAGGCACTACTCGCAAGACCCTGAAGATTGACGGTACAGAAACTTTTGATGTGGAAGGCAAGCCTGCGCCCGGTGCCAAGCTGACGCTGGTTATCAACCGCAAGGATGGCAGCACAGAAAAGGTGCCTGTTATTTGCAGGCTGGATACCGCGGAGGAGTTGTCGATTTACTCTGCAGGTGGTGTATTGCAGCGGTTTGCTGAGGACTTTTTACAGTCTGAAGGGGCTGTTTGAGGGAGGGCTGAAGCCCTGCTTTAATGCCTCTCCCCCTCTCCCCAACCCCTCTCCCGCCGGGGGCGAGGGGCTTTACTGCACAGTTCTCAGGCTTGGGAGTAAACTCGCAGACTTTCGCTATATATCCCCTCTCCCCTCGCGGGAGAGGGCTAGGGAGAGGGGGCGAGGCCCGACTCCCAATAAACTCAAAAAGGAACCCCCCATGCCCCACAAACCCCAAATCAAAATCCCCGCCACCTACATGCGTGGCGGCACCAGCAAAGGCGTCTTTTTCCGCCTGAGCGATCTCCCGGAAAAAGCCCAAACCCCTGGCCCAGCGCGGGACAACCTCCTGCTGCGAGTCATCGGCAGTCCAGACCCTTATCAAAAGCAAACCGACGGTATGGGCGGAGCCACCTCCAGCACCAGCAAAACCGTCATTCTGAGCAAAAGCGCTCAGCCAGATCACGATGTGGACTACCTGTTCGGTCAGGTAAGCATTGATAAGCCCTTCGTGGACTGGAGCGGCAACTGCGGCAACCTCACGGCCGCTGTTGGTGCTTTTGCCATCAATAGTGGCTACGTACCGCAAGACCGCATCCCGGAGAACGGAACCGCTGTTGTGCGTATCTGGCAGGCCAATATCCGTAAAACCATCATCGCGAACGTGCCCATCACCAACGGCGAAGTTCAGGAAACTGGCGACTTTGAATTGGATGGCGTCACATTCCCCGCTGCCGAAGTTCAAGTGGAGTTCATGGACCCGGCAGACGGCGAAGGCTCCATGTTCCCCACCGGCAATCTGGTGGATGACTTGGAGGTTCCCGGTGTTGGCACCTTAAAGGCCACCATGATCAATGCCGGAATTCCTACGGTTTTCATCAATGCAGAAGCCGTTGGCTACAAAGGCACCGAGTTACAGGATGATATCAATAGCGATCCTAAAGCTCTGGCGATGTTTGAAACCATCCGCGCTTACGGTGCTGTCAAAATGGGGCTGATCCAGAACATCGAAGAGGCCGCAGCCCGGCAACACACACCAAAAGTTGCTTTCGTAGCGCCAGCTTCGGGCTATACCGCATCCAGCGGCAAGCAAATTTCTGGCAGTGATATAGATGTGCTGGTACGCGCGCTCTCCATGGGCAAATTACACCACGCCATGATGGGCACGGCAGCTGTAGCCATCGCAACCGCCGCAGCTATTCCGGGAACACTGGTGAATCTGGCAGCCGGTGGTGGAGACCGCACCTCGGTCACCTTCGGCCACCCCTCCGGCACACTACAAGTAGGCGCAGAAGCAAAAGAAGTGAACGGCCAGTGGACAGCCACCAAGGCCATCATGAGCCGAAGTGCCCGAATACTGATGGAAGGTTGGGTAAGGGTGCCCGAGGATAGTTTTTAGAGCTGGCCTCTGTGTTAGCAGGTAAATGATAGGTAATTGGCTCCTTTCGATTCCCGGTTGTTAAGCTAGGCTTTTAGTCAGTAAACATCAGAATCGAAGGAGTCATTTTCATGTCAGCCACATTCGATCTTAACGAGCGCCCCGATTACGACGAAGTCCTTCAGAAAATCGCCGATTACGTTCTCACCTACAAAGTAAAAAGCAAAGAAGCCGGGAACACGGCCCGTCTTTGTTTAATGGACACACTAGGGTGCGGCCTGCTGGCTTTACGCTTTCCCGAGTGCACGAAACACTTGGGCCCTATAGTGGAAGGCACGGTTGTTCCCCATGGCGCCCGAGTCCCGGGAACGTCATTTCGGCTAGATCCAGTAAAGGCCGCTTGGGATATTGGCTGCATTGTGCGTTGGCTAGATTACAACGATACCTGGCTGGCAGCTGAATGGGGGCACCCTTCGGATAACTTGGGCGGCATTCTGGCCGTATCCGATCACCTATCGCAAAAGCGCGTCGCAGAGGGTAAGGCACCGCTCACCATGCGTGAGGTGCTCGAAGCCATGATCATGGCCCACGAAATACAGGGCGTGCTCGCACTGGAAAACTCGTTCAACCGGGTAGGGCTGGATCACGTAGTGTTGGTGAAAGTTGCTTCTACTGCGGTTACAGCAAAGCTCATGGGCGCAACGCGCGAACAATTGCTTGCAGCGCTTTCCCACGCATGGATTGATGGTCAGTCTTTAAGAACCTATCGCCACGCCCCCAACGCCGGTTCCCGAAAATCTTGGGCGGCGGGTGATGCAACTTCCCGGGCTGTTCGCCTTGCAGATATAGCCATGCGGGGAGAGATGGGTATTCCCAGTGCGCTAACCGCTCCTCAGTGGGGTTTCTATGATGTTCTGTTTAGTAAAACCAACAAAGATCAGGCTTTGAAGCCGGAAGGGAAGCGGGAGTTTTCTTTGCCGCAAGAGTTTGGTTCTTACGTGATGGAAAACATACTATTTAAGGTATCTTTTCCTGCAGAATTTCACGCTCAAACAGCGGCTGAGGCGGCCGTAACGCTTCATCCACAAGTGAAAGACCGGCTCGGCGAGATTGATCGAATCGTTATAACAACCCATGAATCCGCTATTCGTATAATCTCCAAAGTGGGCAAACTTGCGAACGCGGCAGATAGGGACCACTGCCTACAATATATGACAGCTGTACCGCTTATCTTTGGTGATTTGGTGGCTGAGCACTACGAGGATAGCTTCCACGAAGCCCATTCCATCATCGATGAGCTCAGAGACAAGATGGACGTTATTGAAGATGAGCAATACACCCGCGAATACCTAGAGGCAGACAAGCGCTCGATTGCAAACGCTATTCAGGTGTTCTTCAAAGACGGCTCAAGCACTGACCAGATCGCAGTGGAATACCCCATTGGCCATCGCCGCCGTAGGGAAGAGAGCATTCCTTTGCTTGCAGATAAGTTCCGGTCCAATCTGGCAACTCGCTTTCCGGCCCAAAGGTGCGAGCACATCTTTGAAACGTGCGCAGACCAAAAAAGTCTGGAACAGACCGCTGTTCATGAGTTTGTAGATAAGTTTGTTATATAAGTAACTAAAGCCAGTGCTATTTTCGGTTCGGCGACAACGGCTTTACATTGTCAGGCACGCTAACACTTTCTTTGCGAGGCTCTTGTTCGCCGGGAAAGATCGTGGCAAGCCGGTTGTCGATGCGCTCCAGCGCTTCGGCCATACGCACTAGGGCACTGGAAACAGCCGCCAAATCAGCAGAATGCCCGGCTGATTCGGCATCCGAGTGCTCGCGCTTTTTCAGGGTGGCCGGCTGGGGTGTGTTTTCTGGCAGCTCTTCGCCCAATAAATCCTTCCGTATAGACTTCAGGTCGTGGGGGTCGATAAATGGCCGGTCTTCCGAATAGGCGCACATCATCATGCCGTCACACAGCTTGTTGATCAGCCTTGGAATGCCCTTGCTCAACTTGTGAATCTCGCGAACCGTGTCGCCATCGAAAAGCTTATTGCCACCGTGACCGGAAACCAGCAGCCGGTAATCAATATATTCTGCAGTTTCTTTTAACGTTAGGCCTTCCAGATGGAAGAACAGCTTCACCCGCTGCGCGAGTTGGGGAATGTCCAAAACTGCCTGTTTCAGCTCTGGCTGGCCAAGCAGAATTACCCGCATAGCAGGGCCGCCCATGCTTTCCATACCGGCCAGCATGCGAATGTCTTCCAGATTCTCTCTCGTGAGGTTTTGTGCTTCATCAATGGTTAGCACAACCGGTGTGCCAGCCTTCGCCATTTGCTCCAGATAATCAGAGATCTGGAAAAGCATGGCTACCTTGCCGTCGTCTTCAACCTTCATACCGGCTTTGCGAAGAATTAGGCCGAACAGGTCTTTGGATTCTAGATTGGTGTAGGAGATATTAAGTAACTTGAGATTGCCCTCAAGGTTACGAACCGTCTTCTTAAGCAAGGTTGTCTTGCCCGAGCCGATCTCACCGCTGATAACCACAAACCCCTCAGAGCTCCAGATCGCAGACGACATGTACACATAAGCTCGAGAATGTTGCTGGCTCATGTAAATAAAATCGTCTTCCGGTGTAATGCGGAAGGGGTGTCTATGGAGACCGAAAAATTCCAAATACATATTCAGTTCCTGTTCAGTTCTTTTCCCTGAATCAGGCGAGGCGGATCAATTGATCGCTGCGCAGCAGGGTTTTGTCTGGCTCATAAGCATTATAGCTTTCGCTGACGGTTCCAAACCTGAAATCACCGAGCAGGCGTTCGAGGCGGCCGTAGCACTTGTCCAGATTAGTGTAATGTCGAAAACGCGAAAACCAACTTGCGTTATCGTAACGTGGCTGTTCTGGATCTATTTCCCAGGGATGCAAATAGAACATTTGCGGCCGGGCACCAAAGCCCGACGCATTTCGGAACAGGTGCCGGAATACCGGGTAAGGGAATTGGCGAAAATAACCGCCTCCAGCTGCCGGAATTGAAAGCCCCATGATATGGGCTGTGGTTAGTGGAAACTCACGAATAATTGCGCCGCTGGCGGTTTCAATGGAGTAGGGCGCAGACGGTGAGTCGGGAATACCGTAATTATCGTGCCGAATCGGGAAAATACTCGAGTCCCAGGTAAAGCCAGCCTCGCTAAGGATGTCCAGAGCCCAGAGTGAATCACGAGTAATGGAATAGCTGGCTGCGCGATAGCCCTCAATGGCTTTACCGGTAATGTCTTCAAGTAGGGCTTTGGAGCGAAGAGTTTCTTCCCGGAAGACACCTTGGGTCTGTTTGTAAATCAGCTGATGGCTGTACCCGTGGGACGCAATTTCATGGCCGTGGTCGGCTAATTTGCGGATTAAGGCGGGAAATCTCTCGGCGACCCACCCAAGCACAAAAAAAGTCGCTTTCACATGATGCTTATCAAACAGCTCGAGCAGGCTCTCGGTGTTCTGCTCCACGCGGGAAGGCAGGGAGTCCCACTGGTCTGGCCGGATTACGCCGGAGAGAGCAGCAACATGGAAATAATCTTCTACGTCTATGCTCATGGCATGCAAGGGTTGGGGTCTGTCCTGACTTGGCATGGGCGCTCCTTCCCAGTAAAACCGTTGATACGATTTTCACCTACTGACAGTGCAATTACAATTCTCCGTCAAGGTAATTCCTAGTAGCGATGAAAAACAATGTAAAACTATGTTACCAAAAGATACAATAAGTTGAGATTGGATACTGGCCATAGCAAAATAGGTCATTATATAAAATGAACCGGCAGTAAGGGGGCGCTCTCCGCAAACTGAGCGTGGCTGTCGGAGAATTTGATGTTTGTCTGGCGCAGGTTGTTGTGCAGACGACAAGGAAGTTCAGCGTGTCGTATATTCGTTTCAGAAAACACTATCTTCATATCCCCTATCTGGTGCTTGCTGCGCTGGAATTCATCGTTTTGTATTCGATTTTTTCTTCTTTGGCGCTGCTGCTGGGGGTCGCTGGAGTCGGCTACCCGTCTGTGGATACAAATATTTTCTCGGCAAGCCTGTTCGCGCTGATCCTGAGCTGCGGAACACTCGCCATGGGTGGCTACCTCTCCATGGTTTATGAAAGCACGTCGGCGCTGTTCTTCCGCACTTTGGTTGCCTACTGCTTTGTGGGCGGTATTGGGCTGAAATTACTCTATTTAATCGTGCCTTCGGCAAACCCTGGCAGCACCAATTTGTTCTGGGCGGTTACGTTTGCTTCTCTGGTTGTGATTGCTCTTCGGTTGATATTCCTGCGGATTGTAGACTCGGAGCAGCTTGTTCGCCGCGTAGTGATTTTTGGCGCTGGCAGTTTTGCCGCGAATTTGCTGGATGAATATGAGCGTAATATGCGTGCTCTCGGAGTGCGGATCATCGGTTGTATCTCGGATAATGCGACAGGGGCTGTCAAAGCAGAACAGATGTTGCCCACGCCCGAGGATCTCTATCAATTTTGCCGGAAGAATAGGGTTTCGGAAATCGTTGTTGCCCAGCAAGAGCGTCGTCGTAGCGAAGGTGGGTGGCTTCCGGTGCCAGAGTTGATGGAATGTAAGCTGCGGGGAATTGCCATTACCAACGGCGTAGATTTTTATGAACGGGAACTAAAAAAAGCCAAGCTGGATATGGTGCATCCTTCGTGGATTGTGTTCTCGGAAGGCTTTAAAGCTTCAAAAACTAGGGCCTTTGCCAAGCGTTCGCTAGACCTTCTCATAAGCCTTACGCTTCTCGCAGTTATGCTGCCGTTCATCATTCTCACAGCGCTTGCCGTTTTTCTGGAAACCGGGCGGCCGATTTTGTATAGCCAAACTCGCGTAGGCATGCTGGGTAAAGAGTTTCGCATCTACAAGTTCCGCAGTATGCGGCAAGATGCAGAGAAAGATGGCCAAGCCCGCTGGGCTTCCGCTAATGACAACCGGGTTACCAGAGTGGGCGCCTTTATACGCAACACACGCTTGGATGAGTTGCCGCAGATCTACAACGTAATCAAAGGTGAAATGAGCATCGTGGGGCCTCGCCCGGAAAGGCCTGAATTTGTCACCGAGCTTAAAGAAAAGATTCCGTTTTATGATACGCGACATTACGTAAAACCCGGATTAATGGGTTGGGCGCAACTTAAATACCCCTATGGTGCATCGGTTGAAGACGCCAAAGGGAAGCTGGAGTACGATCTTTATTACTCCAAAAATCACAGCCTTTTGATGGATTTTCTGATCATGATTCAAACCGTGGAAGTGATCCTCCTAGGCAAAGGCGTTCGGTAGACATACCGAAACACAGATATAGAACAAAAAGGGGTTGGAAGGCGTTTATGACAACTATCACGTACGTTCGGACTGCATTGATTGCGATATTGAGTGTGTTCATTGCCGCTTGCTCTGGCCTGCCGTCTTCCGCTGAAATACCGCCAGCATCAGAGTTGCAGGCGGAGCCATACATGATTGGCGTAGGAGATACCGTCTCCATTCATGTTTGGCGTAATCCAGAGTTGGGCCAATCCATTGTAGTTCGGCCTGATGGCTTTATCTCCATGCCCCTTATGGGTGATGTGAAAGCCGAAGGCAAAAAGCCTGAGCAACTGGCTGCAGAAATCAGCGACACTTTGGGCGAGTACATTCGTACGCCGGAGGTGACTGTTATGGTTACCGATCCGCTCAGCAAGGAATTCCGCAATCGCGTGAGGGTTACTGGTCAGGTTGGTTCTCCGCAATCAGTTGCGTTCCAGCCTGGCATGACCGTTCTTGATGTTGTGCTTATGGCCGGTGGCGTTACCGACTTCGCCGCAGACAGCCGCGCCACTCTTCATCGCCAGATTAACGGTGAATATCAGAGTTTCGCGCTAGATTTGGAAGCCATCCTTACCGACGGTGATATGCGCACGAACCATGCTTTGCAGCCGGGTGATGTGATCAGCGTGCCCCGTAAGCAACTGTTCCGAGGCGAGCTCTAATGGACATACAGTTCATTCTCGATACCCTTCGTGCCGTAAAGCTTGAGCTGTACCGGCATCGATTGGCCGCGGTAATCATATTTATGACCGTGACAGCGGGGGTGTTGGCGTTGGGCTACGTAACACCAAAAAGTTACACCTCACAGGCGGTTTTATACGCTGACCAGTCCAATATCCTCCAACCATTGCTTCGGGGTCAGGCTGAGGTAACTCAATTAGACCGAATAAACGAAGCTCGGGAAATGATGCAAAGCCGCTCTTTTTTGGAGCAGGTCGCTCTGGATACGAGGTTAATTGAGGGCGGGGAAACCGATGCTGTCCGCAATAGAAAGATTAGCGACTTGCGCAAGCAGGTAGGTATTCGAGTATCAAACCGAAACTTCCTTGAGCTGAGCTACACCAGTAGAAGCCCTGATGAATCGTTTCAGGTTCTCAGTGCCGTGTTAAATCGTTTTGTTGAGCGCACTGTTCGTAAAAAGCGTTCCGAGAGCCAAGGTGCGTTTGAGTTTATCGACTCACAGGTGAAAACCTACCAACGCCAACTCGAAGAAGCAGAACAGCGGTTGAAAGAATTCAAATCCGCTAATCAGGACGGAACTGAGGGTAGCGTACAAGGTCGGATCGAGGCTCTGCGCCGAGATATCGAGAACCTAAAACTTGAAATTCAACAGACTGAATCCGAAGTTCTGCTAACGAGGCGCCAGCTTGAGAACGAGCAACCGGTGCGTCGTATCACCGTAGATCCTGGCAAATCTGCCGCAGAGCGCCGGTTGGTCGCTATGCGCCAAGAGCTCGATTCGTTGCTGCTGCGCTACCACGAGCGCCACCCGGATGTGGTCAGCGTTCAGGATCAGATCGCCGATTTGGAACAAAGAGTTTCCAAACAGTCGGACGCTGATCGAGACGGCGGTATTACCGAGGTGATGGAGAACCCGGTTTATGAAAACCTTAAAATCCAGCTATCTGACAGCACCACTCGCTTAACTGTTCAGAAAAACCGACTAGCATCTCTTGAACGACTACTTGAGGAATCCTTCAAGCGCTCCCAGAGAGTTGCAGAAAATCAGGCGGAGCTCTCAGAGCTTACCCGAGACTACGATGTTACCCGAGGTGTATACGAAGACATGCTTCAGCGCCGGGAGAAAGCCCGGCTATCCATGACACTCGATGTGCAAGGAGAAGGAGTAAGCTACAAAATTCAGGAGCCGGCGTCTTATCCCACCCGTTGGGATGGTCTTCAGCTCTATCAAGTAGGTCTGGCTGGCCCGTTCTTGGGTAGTGCTATGGTGCTGGGCCTGCTGGTTATGCTGGTGATGTTTGATCAACGGGTTCGCTCACCCCGCGCACTGCAGCTCGCGCTGCCGGAGTCAATTCCTGTTCTCACAAGCATTCCCCATTACCGCAGCACTTGGAAAGACCGGCTGCTGCGCAAAGATGTACTATTAATTCTGGTGGTGCTAGCGGTCTTCATGACGGCGTATCTGGCTATTCTCGTTTTCAGTGTGATGGGCATTGCCCCGGAACAACTGGTCAACAAGGTCGGCGAGCTAATCGGGTTGGGCGCTGGGCAAGGGAGCAATTAATGGACGACAACAAACTCTATAAAGCGCTTCTCAAAAGCCAGAGCGAACGCCGCCAAGTTGAAAATGATCGTGGAGAAGCGAAAGTAGAAGAAAACTTTCGCAAAGAGCGGCCCTATGCAGGCTCTGATCGCGATAAGCCCAACTGGACCCGAGTGGAAACCAATGACAACGAGCATCCCCCAACGGTCTACGACTCATCGGTGTCTCTTTCACTAATTGGCAACCCCAAGCCATGGAGCCGCGAACAGCTACGTGAGCGCAAGATAATTTACTCAGGAATGGCAGATAAAGAAGTTATGGACGCTTACCGGGAGTTGCGCATACAGCTGCGTAACCGTGCGGGCGACGGCAACTTTATCGTGATGTTCAGTAGTTTGGGTAAAGGCCATAGCGGTTTGTTGACGGCCTATAATTTAGCAGCCGCGTTTGCTTTGGACTCTCACACCTCAGCATTGCTTGTAGACTGTGATCCTTACGGTAAAGAGTTGAGCAGCCTTGTTTCAAGCCCTATGACATCAGGGGTTACAGACTTTGTTGCAGATCGTTCGCTCAAGATTCAGTCTATCCTTTACCCTAGTGGTGTTGAGCGTCTTACCGTTATTCCTGCAGGCACTCAGGCGTCCTCAGCGGTTGAGCTTTTTTCTGCCGTGCGCATGCGAGAGTTGATTACCGAGTTGAAAGCCCGCTACCCGGATCGCTGCATTGTGCTTAACACTCCGCCCTTTCAAGAAAACACCGAAGCCAGAATTTTGGAACGCTTTGCAGACCAGATTGTTTTCGGCGTTCCATTTGGAGAAGTCACTGGTGAAGTCATTGAAGATTCAGTGGATGCACTTGGATCCGATAAATTCTCCGGCCTGATTTTTCAGGAGTAGGCCCATGGAGCGCCGGGCACGGATTGCACGCACTTATCCTCTTACCCGATGTCTGATGGGCTTATGCTGCATTGCTTGGTCGTATACAGGAATGGCGCAGAGCCTGAATGACGATACTACAACAATCTCCGGCTCGGCTTCTGTGTTTACAGGGGGCACTCACACCCGCACCGACAGAAGCACGTATACTGACACTAATACGGAGCCAGTGGCCGGAGTATCCGGAAATATAGGAGGCTCTCTCGAGAAAGGCGCCAATGCTCTGGCGCTGAGATACGGTGGCACCCTAGAAACCCGCCGGGAAACGGTAGATGGCGGCCAGACAGATAGCAGCACTCTAACCGGTGCGTCTCGCTACACCCACGCAGACCCGGGCAGCCGGTTCGATTTTAATTTGGGCCATACCGTCACCTCTGTGCGTAACAACACTGGCTTTGAGACAAACCCGTCCAGTTACGACACACAAAACAGTGTGACTGGGGGAGCAGGTTTGAGGTTTTATCCCGGCGACCTATCAATGCTGCGTTTTTTCGGCCAGGCTGGTCGAAGCTTTGGTGAAGACGAGCTTGGCGACCAAGAGTCATTCACCGCCGGAAGTGAACTGTCACGCAGGTTGAGTGAGCGCTCATCGGTAAGCTTAAACGCTAACCGGAGCTGGTCAGAGCAACAGGGAGCCGAAACAACTATAGACTCCGCGCAGCTGGTCTACAGCTTACAATTGGAACATGGCAGCTTTAGCATTGGGGCAGGTGGTAGCAAAGCAGATACCGAATACACTGGCGGCGCTACAGACGAGCACGATGCTGTAACCGGCTTTTTAGAGCGCTCGTGGGTGGGCGCGGACTGGCGCACTGCTATAAAGTACGACCGCAGAATGTATGACAGCGCTATCGACCTTTCCCGGGAAGTACCGCCGATATTTGATCTCCTGCCAGATACCGTGCGACTGCAAGACCTTGTTGTTAGCGATTCATTGTTGATTAGCCATAACAACCAACGGCTGTGCGATGTGTGCACCCTTGGCGTGTATGCAGAAGGCGCCATTTTGGACTCGCAGCTTTCCGGAGCCATCACCCATGAGTACCGCGGAGGTATTAACCTTGGGTTTCAGTTGAACGCGCTTCAAAGATTAGCCTTTGGATACAGCTGGCAAGGTGATGCAAACGAAGACGCCGATATTATTGTTGATGAGATCCATCAGCTAACCACAAGCTGGACCCGGCAGTTAGCAGAAAATACAACCTTTGGTGTTGAATTCAATCAATCGTACCTGCGCTCGCGTTTTGCCAGAGACGATCAAAACCAATTCGAGTTACGCCTTGTGCTGAGTCGCGGTTTTGCACTGAGTAGATAGCGTTAGGAATGGAATCATGTTTGAACAAAAGAAGGACATACTGCTCCCTCCGGAGACGCCGCCACAGCTAATCGTGGTAATTGATACCGAAGAAGAGTTTGATTGGAGTGCAGAGCCAGATGCCAAGGCAAACCAAGTTTCGGCTATGGAGCACATTGATCGCGCCCAGAACATCTTCAATGAGTACGGCATCTGCCCGTGTTACGTAATTGATTATCCGGTGGCTAGCCAGCCCCAAGGCTATGGGCTACTGAGGCAGTTTGCAGAAAAAGGCCAATGCGAAATTGGAGCGCATCTTCATCCCTGGGTGAACCCACCTCAGGAAGAAACCCTTTCGCGCTCAAATATGTATCCTGGCAACCTACCGGAAGGTTTAGAGCGGGAAAAGCTCCGGGTATTGCGCGACACCATTGAGCATAACTTTGGTCAGGCGCCAGTTGCCTATAAAGCAGGGCGCTATGGCTTTGGCCCGAACACCACCGGCATTCTTCAAGAGCTGGGGTTCAATATTGATTTGTCGGTTTGCCCACCTCTAGATTCGCGGGCTGACGGCGGACCAGATTACCGACGATTTGATGCGCACCCATTTTGGTTTGGCGGATCAGACAAACCCATTCTGGAGATTCCTTGTACCGGCGGATTTATCGGCTGGGCGCGCCCCGTTGCAGTGCCATTGTATGAAGTTGCACAACGCCTAAAGCAGTTTAAAGCGCCGGGTATTTTGGCCCGTGCAGGCGCGGTAGACAGGCTGATGCTTTCTCCGGAAGGATTCACGCCAGCGGAGCATATCAAGCTCACCCGAGCGCTCTATAATCAGGGCGTGCGCACCTTCACCTGGAGCTTTCATAGCCCCAGCGTTGTGCCGGGTAACACAAGTTACGTACAGACAGAAGCTCAGCTAAAGGCATTTTTAGACAGCTTCCGTCAGTTTTTCGATTTCTTTTTCAATGAATTAGGCGGGCAAGCGTCATCGCCCACCCGCATTCGCAAGTATATGGAGAGTAAGGCATGAAGGTGCTAGGGATATCCCCGCTAGATAAAGACTCAACGGTTTCCATTGTTGAGGATGGCAACATTCTCTTTGCCGCCGGTGAAGAACGCTTTTCCAGAGTTAAGCAGCAATCAGGCTTCCCGCGCCTAGCTCTGGAAAAAGCCCTCGCATATACCGGCCTCTCCATGAGCGATATTGATTTGGTGTGCTACCCATTTCTTACATGGGAGAACGAACAGAAACTGTTCACAAAAAATCTGGAAGATGAGAAAGCGTTTATCAAAGCTTTCCAGCCCAAAGATTTGGGGCCTCAGATTAAGGAAGCACAGGGCAGGGTACCTGATCGGAATCAGCCGATTCACGGCCTTGAGCATCCCAATGCCATGATGGAAAAAGGGTTTCTGCACAACTCCTACTACAACATGGCAGGGGTGCAGAAGCTGGCATCTAACAACGCGGCTCTGAAATCCTCTCGGCATTGGGGAGAGAGCGCTTCAGAGTCTTTTAAGCAATGGGAAAGTGACCTCACTCAAGGCTTGAGTGATATGGGCTGGACTGGCCCGGTCAAGCGCATGGATCACCACCTATCCCACGCTGCAAACAGCTTTCTGTGTAGCGGTTTTGAAAGGGCACTCTGTGTAACTCTGGACGGCTATGGCTCCGGGCTTGCTGGCTCAGTGAGTGAAGGGCGTGATGGCAAAATCCACCGCCTGCACGGGCTGCCTTATCCGAACTCCCTCGGCACACTCTATGAGCATGTGACCTCTAGCCTAGGATTTAAGCCCAGTCGCCACGAGGGCAAAATCGTAGGTTTGGCCTCTTATGGCGACCCGGAAATCTTGGGAGAAATTCTTCTTTCTCGCATCGAACAAACGCCAGGCGACTTCCGCATTTACGAAGCCAACAACGTATTCTTCTCACGGTATTTGGCCTCAAAGTTCCCGAAAATCGACGTGGCTGCGGCTTACCAGTATGTACTTGAAAAAGTAGCAACAAACTACATCCGCTACTGGGTAGAGAAAACGGGTATCGACACTATCGTACTTTCTGGTGGTGTAACCGCAAACGTAAAGCTGAACCAGCGTATTTTCGAGATCGAAGGCGTTAACAACATCTTTGTCTACCCGAATATGGGCGATGGCGGCTGCGGAACGGGTGCTGCGCTTTATCACAGCTGGCCGGGCGGGGTTAAACCCTCCATTACCAACAGCTACATGGGGCCAGACTATTCCGATGCGGAAATAGAAAAGGCACTGAAAGCTGAAAACCTTCAATATCGCCGCCCAGAAAATCTTGCAGCCGATGTTGCAGGGCTGATTCACAGCGGTGAGGTTGTCGCACGTTTTGACGGACGCATGGAGTATGGCCCCAGAGCGCTTGGTAACCGCTCCATTCTTTATCATGCCCGCGAGCCAGAAGTGAACCAGTGGCTGAACAAGCGCCTCGGCCGTACCGAATTCATGCCGTTTGCCCCGGTTACCCTCTACGAAGCCCGGGAGAAGTGCTATCACAACATCAAAGGCGCAGAGCACGCTGCCGAGTTCATGACCGTTACCTTTGACTGCACCGAGTTCATGAGAGAAAGCTGCCCTGCGGCAGTGCACGTGGATGGCACGGCCAGACCGCAGCTCATAAAGCGCGAAGCCAACCCCGGTTATTACGACATATTAAGTGAGTATGAAAAGCTGAGCGGCATTCCAAGCCTGATCAACACTAGCTTCAACATGCACGAAGAGCCCATTGTTAACTCCCCCGAGGATGCGGTAAGGGCCTTCATTCAGGGCGCTCTGGACTATCTGGCGATAGGCCCGTTCTTGGTAAAGCACCCGAACCCGGGGCAGTGAACTGGTAGCGGATGTAACGCCATGACAGCAGCCATGCTGACCGTAACAACAGAGCCAGCCGCAGCGTGTGCAACTTTGCAGAACGACTGGCTGGATTTGGAAGCCCGTGCACAACCCACGGTGTTTCTCTCCTGGCAATGGCTCGGCCATTGGCTGCGTGTGTACGAGCCAGATGCGCTGGTACTTCGAGTTACGGAAGGTGATCGCCTGGTGGGGCTAGGGCTAGTGGTGGAAACCGATGAACGCCGCCATGGCGTTCTAAAATCCCGCTGCCTGCGCTTACACCAAACCGGCCACAAACTGCTGGATCAAATTTGGATAGAGTACAACGGGTTTCTGGCGGAGCGAGGCAAAGAAGATGCTGTCGCCAAAGCTTGCCTAGAACACCTGTGCCGCAATATGCAGGGCTGGGACGAATTTATTCTGGGCGCCATTGATGCTGAGGAAGCGGATCGTTATGCCAAGATTACCGGCCTATACAAGCACCTGCGTTGGGAAGCACCCTGCTTTGGCGTTGACCTTGATAGCCTGCGCAGAAACGGCGAACACTATCTCGACACACTTTCACGCAACACCCGCTACCAAATTAACCGTGCGCACCGGCTTTACAGCGAGCGCGGCGAAGTAAAACTCGTTCGGCCGGATTCTGCAGACGAGGCGCTAGTAGTATTTGATCGCATCGGCCCAAGGCATCTAGAACGCTGGGGTAATGGGCCCGACCAAAGTGGGTTTGCCAATCCAGATTTCGTTCGCTTTCACCGAGAACTAATACGTGAGCAGTGGGCGGAAGGGGGCGTTGACTTGATTTCAGTAATGGCTGGCGACGAAGAAATCGCCTGTTTTTATAATCTGCTGCACAATCAGGTAGTGTATTTTTATCTGGGCGGTATGGCTGTTGATACGGATAACCGCCTCAAGCCGGGCTTGTTAGGCCACAGCTTGTGTATTGAAGACTATCGCCACCATGGCTTTCACTATTACGACTTCATGGGTGGGGATGAGCGTTATAAATCCAATCTAGGCCACTTTCATCGTAATCTGGTCCAGATCGCTTTACAGCGCCCTCGTTTTAAATTGAAGCTTGAAGATGTAGCCAGACGAGCACGAAAGCGTTGGCTTGGGGAGGCAAGTGCCAGCAATGAACGCTGAATTTCAAACACGGGCCTCCCGACTAAGCAGGTTTCCGGCAGATGAATATAACCGGTTTGTCGCTGGGCACCCTAAAGCAACGCCGTATCACAACAGAGCGTGGTTGCAGGCAACAGAGAGTGCCTATGGTCATACAGGCTGGGTGGTTAGCGTTTATCGAAACGAGACGTTGTGCGGTGTATTGCCTCTGGTAGAGGTGAAATCACCCGTCGGTGCAAGCAGTTTGGCTTCTCTGCCATTCTGTGATCTCGGTGGTGCACTGGCGAACAGTGCGGAAATACGAGAACTGCTGATTACCGAGGCCCTAACGCTGGCGCAAGCACACAGCATCAAAACTCTGGGAATTCGGGAGGGCGGGCCAGCACTGAGTACCGAAAAAGACGCGACAGCCGAGCAGAATAAGCAGAGCATTGAAGCGCTGCCCGGCAACACCAAGGTACGAATGCTCTGCAGCTTACCCGAAAACAGCGAGGCTCTGTTTAAAAGCTACAAGCCGAAGTTGCGCAGCCAGATTCGCAAAGCAGAGAAAAACGGGCTAAGAGCGGAATTGCGCACAGAAGCAGACGCGGTACCCCTATTTTATGAGGTATTCGCCCAGAACATGCACAGGCTTGGATCTCCCGTGCACAGCTTGCGGTGGTTTAAAGACTTGAAAGCCGCTTACGGCGATTACATGCTCATTGGCCTTGTATTCCAGAACGGTAAGCCCGTGGGTGCGGGTATTGTGCTTTTAGGCGGTAAAGAGGCTTGTATTCCTTGGGCATCTACGCTGGAAGAGTTCAACAGGCTTGCGCCCAACATGCTGCTGTACTGGATCTTATTAAGTCACGTGTGTGATCTGGGCTACACACGGTTCGATTTTGGCCGCTCCACATTGAATGAAGGCACCTACCGCTTCAAAAAACAGTGGGGTGCCCAGCCTTATGAGCTGGTTTGGACGGAATATCGCAAGGGCTCACAAACGCCGCCCAGCGCAGATTCCGCTAGAGCGGGACTATCTTTGGTATCCCGGCTAAGGCCCTTTATCGAAAGTATCTGGCGACTTTTGCCATTGCAATTTGCCAATTGGCTTGGCCCAAAACTGAGGCGATACATCACCCTATGACGTTTGTACTGCTGTTCACACTGCTTTGTCTTGCCGTACCCGTGTATGTGTATTTCGGGTACCCGGCCATATTGTGGGTGCTTACCCGGGGCCTGCCAGACATTACCCATCGCCGAGGCGAACAAAAGCCTTCTGTGGCTTTGATTATCTCCTGCTACAACGAAGAAGGTGTAATCCGGGAGAAATTGCAAAACGCTCTGGAGTTGGATTACCCACCAGAACTGCTCCGGATCATCGTGGTTTCCGACGGCTCGGATGATGGCACCGACGAAGCTGTAAAAGAGTTTGAAAACGAGCGCATTGTACTGGTTCGGCAGGAAGGTAGATTGGGTAAAACCATGGGCATCAATCTGGCCATGGAGCAGATTACTGCTGACATCACCGTGTTCAGTGACGCCAACGCCATGTATGCCAGCGATGCGGTTAGTAAACTGGTACGCAATTTCGCCGATCTGGACGTGGGTTATGCCGTAGGGGCCGCCCTCTATACCGATGGCGATCAGGGCGCCAGCGCACGGAATGAAAATCTCTACTGGCGTTACGAGTTAGCGATCAAAGGTATGGAATCTCGCCTGCACTCCGTAGTGGGCGGCGATGGCGCTATTTACGCTATCCGCACCAAACTGTGGGAGCCACTGCAGCAGCAAGACATCAACGATTTCGTAAACCCCTTGCAGATCATCGCGAAAGGCTACCGAGGCGTGTTCGATGCCGATGCAAAGTGCTTTGAAGAGACCGCAGGCGATTTCGATCGGGAAGTGGCCCGCAAAGAGCGCATCGTAAACCGCAGTATTCGTGGGCTGATGCGAGTAGGGCAGGTAATGAACCCGGCGAAATCAGGCGTGTTTGCGTTTGAGGTTATCTCCCACAAGCTGCTGCGCTGGCTTATTCCGTTATTCCTACTTGCGGGTATTGCAGGCAGTGTGATCCTAGCTTTTGCGGGCCTCGGCCTGTTCCAACTGATTACCACAGGCGCGATGCTTATGCTGGTGCTGACGCTAGTTGGGCACCTTTCGAAAAATCGTAACCAGTTACCGGTCTGGGTGGCTACTCCCTATTATTTTGTAATGGTTAACGGCTATGCGGTTCGGGGCATTGTTAAGGCGCTGCAGGGGCGTACACAAATCATCTGGAACAGTGCAAGAAACACAGAAAAAGGGGACGTTCAGAGTGATATGCCAGTGAGTAAGCTACGTGTGCTTCAATTCATTACCCCAGCGGGCTTCTATGGGGCAGAACGTTGGGTTCTAGCGCTGGCCAATAACATCAACCGGGATGACGTTATCTGTGATCTTGCAGTTACACGCGAATCCTCGGATCAGGATCTTTCAGTCGCCGAATACTACCCTCGTACAGAAGGCCAGCAGGTTCACTATCTGGATATGAACGGTCGTTTCGATTTTCGGGTGGTTAGCCAGTTGTGCAACGTTATTCGCGACAACAAGATCGATGTTATCCACACTCACGGCTACAAATCCGACATATTAGGGCTCCTCGCTGCCAAGCGTGCAGGTATTGCCTGCGTGAGCACGCCACATGGCTTCTCCGGCAATGTGGGCTTCAAACTGGCTACATTTATTCGCATTGGCACCCACATGCTGCGTTACTTCGACCGTGTTGTTCCTCTTTCGGAAGAACTGATGGACGACATGAGGCGATTTAAAGTGCCGGAAGGTAAAACGTCGTTTATCCGGAACGGCGTCGACCTCAAGGAAATCGATGCAGCCCTGGCCAGCCTGCCCAAGAATAAAAGCCTCGCTCACGATTCAAAAATTATTGGCTTTATCGGCCAGATGATCCCACGCAAGGGCATACCGGATCTCATAGAAGTTTTTGACCAGCTCTACCAACAAGCGCCAGACCTGCGCCTGCAGTTACTTGGCGATGGTAGCCAAAGGCCGGAGCTGGAACAGCAGGCTGCCACCTTGAACAGCGTTAGCGCGATAGAGTTTTTAGGTTTCCGCAGTGACAGGCTGGAACTACTTTCCAACTTCAGCCTCTTTGTAATGACTTCATCGTTAGAGGGGATTCCCCGGTGCATGATGGAAGCCATGGCCGTGGGCATACCGGTAGTCGCCTATGACATCCCTGGCGTTGACCAGCTTGTGGAGCACGGAAAAACCGGCTTGCTCGCACCCTTTGGTGATAAATCCGCATTGGCGGCCTGTTGCAAGCAGGTTCTGGAAGATCCCGAACTGGCAGCAAACCTGAGCCAAAACGCCCGGGAGATGGTAAATGCCCGTTACTCAGCAGCCCGTATGGCGGAAGAGTATGAAGCGTTGTTCCGGGAGCTCACAGGCAAGGCAAAAACGGAACCTTCTGCACAGCTGGGGGTTGGTTAATGTGTGGGTTAGCAGGCTTCCTTCGCACCGCCTCAACACCTGACAGAGAGGCCCATCAGGGTTGGCTCGAGAACATGGGGCAGGCAATTATCCATCGCGGCCCTGATGCCGGTTCAACCTGGCTGGACGATCAGGTGGGGCTGGTGCACCGCAGGCTGAGTATTCTTGACCTCAGCGATGCAGGTACCCAGCCCATGGTATCTGCTTCCGGGCGCTACGTGATGGCCTACAACGGGGAAATCTACAACTTCCAGGCATTGCGTGATGACCTGATCAAACAGGGCCGCAGCTTTCGCACAGGAACCGACACCGAGGTTCTACTCACGCTTTACGAACTCCATGGCCCGGAGTGCTTGCAACAACTGAATGGCATGTTCGCCCTGGCCATCTGGGATCGCACCGCCCGCAAACTCTTCCTGGCACGGGACCGACTTGGTAAGAAGCCACTGTATTTTTACGAAGCCAATGGGCAATTTGCATTTGCATCGGAGCTAAAGGCTCTAACACCCGCTCCCTTCGTTAAAACCGAGTTGCGGCATGATTCAATCAAAGACTTTTTCGCCTACCAGTATGTGCCAGATCCGAAAACCATCTACAAAAATATCCATAAGCTGGCCCCCGGCTATTGGCTAGAAACAGACGGCACCCACACACATCAGAAACAGTATTGGGACGTTTCCTTTAAATCACCCTCCAGCGCCAGCCTGGGTGAATTGCAAGACGGCTTGTACAACCTGATCGATGATGCGGTTCGCCTGCGCATGGTGAGCGACGTGCCGCTGGGGGCATTCCTTAGTGGCGGGATAGATTCAAGCGCTGTTGTCGGGCTAATGGCGGGCCACACCAATACGCCTGTCACCACCTGCGCCATAGGGTTTGATTCAAAGCGGTTTGATGAAGTGCATTGGGCCAAAAAAGTTGCGGAGCAATTCAAAACCGATCATCACGAATTCACGGTGAAGGACAATGTTGCTGATAGCCTGACCAGCATAGCGCGGTTCTTCGACGAGCCGTTTGCGGATCCTTCGTTTGTTCCTACGTATTTTGTATCACAGCTGGCGCGCCAGAAAGTGACCGTGGCACTGGCCGGAGACGGCGGTGATGAGAACTTTGCAGGCTATAGCAAATACTACACAGACCAGATCGAAAACCGGTTAAGAGGCCTGTTCCCGGCGGGAATACGCCACAATCTGTTTCCAGGGCTTGCCCGCCTGGCAGGAATGGTAAATACCGGCCCGACGAACAAAGCCAAATCGCTGCTTGGTACACTGGCACTCGACCCGGACGAAGCCTTCTTTATAACCAACAGCTTCTTCCGCAGAGATGTATGGAATGATCTTGTAACAGGCGAACTGAAACGGGAAACCAGAGATTACGACCCCGCAGATATTACCCGCGCCCATTACAAGAATGCCGACACAGATGACCACCTTTCCAGCATTCTCTATACCGATTTAAAAACCTACCTTCCCGGTGATATTCTGGTAAAGGTAGACCGCATGAGTATGGCCAACTCACTGGAAACCCGCGCCCCACTGCTGGATTACAGGGTAGTGGAATTCGCGGCACAAATACCCTCAGCGCTGAAGCTGAACGGTAAAGAAAAGAAGTACATCCTGAAGAAAGCTTTTGAGCGCATGCTCCCGGAAGACATTCTGTACCGGAAAAAAATGGGCTTCTCAGTTCCCTTGGCACACTGGCTGCGCCATGAACTGAGGCCTACGGTTGAACAACTGTTATTGTCGCCAAATAGCGGCGTGGCCAACTTTTTTGAACCTGCAGGTATTCGCAAGCTCTGGGAACGACACCTGGCAGGGGATGACCAGTTCACTCAGGAGTTGTGGTCTTTACTGGCTTTTGAACTTTGGTGGGGCCCTTACCGCGTATGAAAGCAACCAGAAATCGCACTAAGACTTATTCAGAAAGCCATAATATTGGGAGGTTGGTGCGCAAAGCATTTGCTGTGTTCGCGTTTTTGCTAGGTTTTATATTGCTGGCGATTAATTTTTATGGGTTAACTCAGACTATTAGAAAACCCGGTCTGGGAGTGAATGACCACGAGCAATTACGTTTCATTCCGGAGCGAGTGTGGTCTTATGAAGAAAGTATTAACGCGATAGATAGCCTGGATCGCTCGCTCGCCACGGAAGCTATCGTCAGTAAAGCGAACTATTTAGTTAATCAAAGCCTAGTTCATATTGAGTGGTTAGACGTCGATGCTCAGGCATATCGTCAGTTGATTCCGATGTGGGAGAACTATTTTTTATGGGCAATTGGTGAATTCTCGGGCTTGCCACAATTTGAGCGCTATCACTATGCTGATTACAAACGTAATATTCGTCGTGGTATTGGAATATGCGGGGATGCATCTACGGTATTATCCAGCATTCTCGATACGTATGATATTGAGAACCGAATAGTTTCCTTCAAAGGTCATGTGATTGTTGAATATGAAAACGAGCAAGGCTACCGCTCTTTGGTAGACCCAGATTTTGGCGTTGAGATGGATGGTAATCTTGAGCACCTTGTGCAGAACCCCGAAGGTTTCAAACAGTACTATCTTGATGCTGGCTATCCTTCAGCTGAGGTGGACTGGCTATTTAAAGCCTACGATTCGACGTTTTCTATTTTCGATGACACCCTCCACTTTATGACTAAGCGTTACATTTTTGAACAAGTGAGTTATGTCATGAAATGGTTACTACCCATTTTATTGGTTTTTTTTCCAGGTGTTTATCTATTTCGAACTAAAAGGGTACGTATCGGAGCAGCTGAGTCTTGAACGGTCAGCCCGGATTATTGCACGATTTTTGCTGTAAAATGGTCAAAGGCGTCGCTACCAGCGAAGCTGCGTCAAACCTGAGCACTATTTACAAATCTGTTTACAGCATTACCGGCCTTGATGGTAAGTCTGTCTCTTACACCCTGCTATGGTGCTTGACTACAGCCTTGGCCTTAGATTTGGTAGTAAGTTCCTATGTCTAAGTTTGCTCTGTTATTTCTTTTGGTTTTTGTGAGCGGCGTATTCGCCGCTATTTGGCAACACGCTGCTTTTGCCTTTGTCTTGTATGAGTTAGTGTTTTTCCTCAACCCGTCGGATCGCTGGTGGGGCAACGAGTTGCCGGGCATCAGTTATTCGTTTGTGGCTTCGGTGTTGATGCTGAGCATTCTCGCCATGCGTTACAAATCCTTATCGAATAAGAGCCCTTGGCTAGAACACCCTGCACTAAAATGGTTGGCGTTGATGCTTGTGTCTTATTATCTGGCCTATCTCTGGGCGAAGATTCCCCAAGCCCACGATAACTTCACGTTTATTTTCGCCAAGCTGACGATCATTATTTTTGTTGCTTACAAGCTTTTGGATAGTGAGAAAGCTCTAGATTACGCGATTTGGGGATACGTTGTTGGCTGCGCGTATATTGGTTATTTGGCGACGATCACGGGGCGTAATTCCGGAGATCGCTTGGAAGGAATAAATCTTCCTCAAAGTGGGGACGCCAATGATGTTGCAGCAGTGCTGGTACCTGCCTGTAGTCTTTTACTTTATTTGGTTTGGGTAAGTAGTCGAAAGGTAAAAGCACTCTGTATTGTTTTTGGTGCTTTCATCGCGAATGCGTTAGTGCTTTTTAACAGTCGGGGTGCATTTCTAGGTATTTTGAGTAGCGCTGGTCTTTTTGCGATGTTCATGATCTTTTCTCGATATCGGCAAAAAGGCCAACGAGCCTTGGCGGTAGTTGTTGTCATTATGGGTCTTGCAGGGGCTTTATACGTTACTGACGATATCTTTTGGGAGCGTATGGGAACCTTGGAAAATCTGGAAAGCCGGGAGAGTGGCTCCGGACGAATGAAGTTCTGGGTTGCGGCCGTGGATATGGCGGTAGAGTACCCACTAGGAATGGGTGTTGGCGGTTTTAATTCTTTGGCATCGCTTTACCTGACGGACGAAGAGCGTTTAGGTACTGAATTCAGGTCAGTTCACTCGCTTTGGTTCCAGGGGCTCACAGAAATAGGGTGGCACGGACTTGCGTTCTTCGTATTCATGCTATGGGGCGCTTACAAGATATCTAGGTTGGCGCGTAAGCGGTTGCTGGAAATCGGAGAACCGACTACTTATTTTAAAGTGCTTGCACTTGAGTGCGCACTCTTTGGATTCTTGGTGACTGGAACTTTTACCAATCAGTTCCGAACCGAGATTCTCTATTGGATGGTCTTGCTGGTTGCAGTTGCAGGCAAGGTCTACTACCTGCAGCCACTTGCTGTAGAGCGGTGCCAGAATAAGGAAAGAGGTCCGAAAAGTGTATGACTCAAAACACAAACGTTAGCAGCAGGGCGAAGAATGTTTGGAACTTATAGAACAATATTAGCTTTAGCTGTAGTTGTACATCACCTACTCATTATTCCGATAATTGGACATTATGCGGTCCAAGGCTTCTTTGTTTTGAGTGGATATTTAATGACTTTGATAATGCACAAAACTTACCATTACTCTCCTAAAGGCCTGATGTTATTTTCATTTAATAGATTTCTTCGGCTCTTTCCAGTGTACTGGGTAATAATTCTAGCTTCTTTGTTTCTTATTTTATTGGTAGGAGAGGCTAATTCTGTTATATATCGAAATTCAATGTATTTCCCCGATAGCTTTAGCTTATGGCTTCAAAATTTTTCGATGGTATATTTGGATTTCTTTCCCGGCGAGGTTTCACCGAGAATTTCGCCACCCACATGGGCACTTACAGTCGAATTGTTTTTTTATCTTTTGATAGCTTTGGGTGTTTCAAAGAGTGCATTCGCAACGTTACTTTGGTTGCTGATAAGTTTCAGTTATGTGATATGTACTTTTGCATTTGGGTTGAGTTATGAATATAGGTATTCTTCAGTTTTAGCTGGTTCTTTGCCGTTCTCTGTGGGCGCGTTAATTTACCATTACTATAGCGCTCTCATTAAATTTATGCCGTTTCATAAATCCAAATTTTTAGGTATTTTTTTGATAGCATCTTTTTTCTTAAATGTAGTATTTGGAATATTACTTGTCCTTTCTGGTAATTTCCCTACGTTGGAATATTTTTCTTTTTATTTGAATGTTTTAATAAATGCTTTAATTGTACTGTTTTTGATAAAAGGCGCTATTCCAGTAGTCAGCTTCGAGATCGATAAAAAAATTGGTGATTACAGTTATCCTATTTATTTGATGCATTGGCAGGTAGGTTTACTTTCTTCAATGATTATTTGGGGTGCTCCAGTACGTGGGGCAAGCTTCGAAGGCTTTTTGTCATTTTTCTTGTCTGTAATTATTTGTTTCATTTTTTCTTATTTTTTAATAAAGATGGTCGATCAGAGAATAGAGACAGTTAGGGCAAGCATAAGAAATAGATCTGAGTAGCAGGTCTTTGTTATTGTTTCATATTATTAATTTTATCGAAATATATCTTATATAAAGAGATTAATTTTATATATGACTGTAAATCTCTATAACGGTCAGGCGCAAAAAAAGATCCTTCACGTCACTTTCAACATGGGATTTGGTGGTACCGAACAGGTGATACGCCAATTGGTTAACCACCTACCGGTGAGTCAGTTCAATAGTGAAATACTATGCATTGATGGAGATGTGGGTGAGATCGGCCAGAGACTTAAGGCAGAACAAGGCATTAGCATTCACAAGCTCAAGCGGCAGCCGGGTTTGGACTGGCGATTGGTGCTGGATATTCGCCGTTTGGTTAAACAAGGTCGCTTTGCCATCGTTCATTGCCACCAGTACACCCCTTGGTTCTATGGCTGGCTGGGTAGCCTAGGCACTGGTGCTGGGCTGATTTTTACTGAACACGGGCGCTTCCATCCGGACAGGTACCGCCATAAGGCCTGGTTGGTTAATAAGCTGATGGCCAAATCGACCCATGCTTTGGTCGCAATCTCCAAAGCTACAAGACAAGCGTTGGTGGAATATGAGTTCTTACCTTCGAGCAAAATTCAGGTGATTTACAACGGTATCCAGCCGCCCAAGCCTGATTTGGAGCGAGTAGCCACCATCCGAAATAGTTTGGGCCTTGCAGGGGGCGAACTCGTTTTTGGGACCGTTTCCCGGCTTGACCCGGTTAAAAATCAGAGAATGATGCTTAAAGCCTTTTCACTTTTTTGTTTGCATTATGGAAGCTGCAGATTGTTGATGGTGGGTGACGGGCCAGACCGAGCCATGCTGGAGAATTATGCCCGGGAGCTCGGTGTCGACGACAAGGTTGTTTTCACAGGGTTTCAGTCTAATGCTGTCGACTACCTCGAAGCCACGGATATCTTCTTGTTGTCATCGCACACAGAAGGGACTTCGATGACCTTGTTGGAAGCCATGAGTCTCGGCAAGCCCTGTATCGTAACTCGGGTAGGTGGCAACCCCGAGCTTGTGCAGGATGAGACGAATGGGCTTTTGGTTCCAACCAATGATTCGGAAAGTATGTCGAACGCGATGGTGCGTATGGCTGAAAGTACTCTGCTTAGGAGGGATCTCGGCGAACAGGCAAGTGCCACGTTTTATCGGCAGTTTTCCGCAGAGAAGATGGCAGCAGACTATACCAGCTGCTACCAGCATGTCGTGAGTCTTTAATTTTATGGCATCAATACGCGGAGCGGTCATTTTTTCTTTCTCGGCGCGTTTTGCAATGCGCTTTCTGGGCTTGGGCACCACGATGGTAGTTGCGAGGCTGCTAACGCCTGAGGAAATTGGTACCTATGCCATCGCAAGCGCAATTGTCATGGTTATGGCGGAATTCCGAATGCTGGGCGCATCCGCTTATCTGATTCGGGAGCCGGATATCGGGGCCGAAAAAATTCGCTCAACTCTGGGGCTGACTATCCTGATCTCCTGGGCCTTGGGGTTGGGTATTTTGCTTGGTGGATTTCCCGTTGCGGATTTTTACCAACTCCCGCCTATTTCGGGGATTTTCGCAATTCTCTCGATCAGTTTTTTTATTGCTCCCTATATCAGCATACCCATGACGTTGCTCGCTCGGGAAATGTCATTCAAAGCGCAATTTCGGGTCTTGCTAATCTCAAGTGTTATGGGTGCTTTCGTTACTGTGTCATTGGTACTTGCGGGATGGGGGTTCTGGTCTTTGGCTATAGGGCAACTGGCGTCCCCTTTGACGCAATTTTTGATCTTTTGTTGGCGAAGCCCTGCATTGATGCAGTTTAAACCTTCATTTGATGGAATGAGGCCAATTATAGGTTTTGGGCTCTTGAGCTCTATTTCCTTGCTTGTCAGAAAAGCGACAGTCACCGTACCCGATCTTATTATCGGGAAAGTAGGTACGACAGGGGATGTTGCCATGTTCTCCAGAGGCTTGGGGTTTCTGGAATTTGTATCACAGACCTTAGTAACCGGAGCTCAGCCCGTTGCTTTTCCATTCCTTACAAAAACACGTCGGGAGGGTGGGGACCTCGCGAAGGCTTACATCCAATCCAGCGTAATGCTCGGTTCAGTAATTGTGCCGGTTCTCGGGGTAGCAAGCCTGGCCAGCCAGCCAGCCATCCAACTCTTTTTTGGTGATCAATGGGATGCAGCCGCTCCAATCGCGTCAATACTGGCGATCTGGGCGATACTTCGTTATAGCCATTGGTTCGCCAGAGACGCGCTCATGGCGGTTGGTCGCGAAGGCCTTATGGTAATTCGGGAGATTATTCCCTTTGCCATATTGGTGCCCTTGATCATAGCGTCCTATCCGGGAGGCCTGCAGGCTATCGCCAAGTCTTTTGTTGTTGTGGGGATTGTCGATTTCATTCTCACCTGCATTCTTCTCAATTATGCAATCGGACTGCAGGTGCATCGGTTTTTTCTGGCTTACTGGAGTAACTTGCTAACACTTGGTACTTGTACCGGCGCAACTTGGCTTATCGATAAACAAATTCCTTTGGACAGTATTCCCGCCTGGCAAGCAATTGGTCTGTTGGCGCTTATTATTCCCTTGATATGGATCGGTTCGCTTGCTATGTGTAAGCATCCGCTATATCGAGAAATCGCCAAGATGATTGTAGACCGGCTCAAAGGCTGATGTGGTTTCACATTGTAGTTTTACCGTGAGTTGTTCACCCCAAAATCACCTTCTTTTTGGCTCGCAATAGACTGAAACAAATGCGCAAGACAGGATTCGAGGGCCATTCCATAAAGATCATCAAGTCATATCGCTGCGTAAGAGCTGACAGGAAGGTGATCGGCCGCGTACTTCGGTTAAGCACAGTGATTTGGTCAGGTATTTCTTGCATGACAGTTTCGAGCGGACCGATCACAAGCACATTGCCAGTATACTCGCCTCTCATTAACTGCGAGAGAGTTTCGTTTGTCGGTATCAGCTCCGATATCCTGCGGGTCTTTGGAGCGGTGATTTTTACCTCTGAACTGAGCAGGGTATCGGAAAGAAGAGGCTTGATATCGAGAATGCCTGGCTGCTCATCGTAAAAAAAAGTGTGATGGTTGATGAGGGTTTTCAAAAACCACCAGAAATTGGGGTCTTGATGAGGTTTCCATAAGTTGTTCAGCGCCCGGTGAACGAGCTCATCAAGATTGTTAGTATCATCCAGGTCCAGCGTGAATCCCTTTCGATCATAAATTGATCGACCCAGAGTAACGACGGGTTTGTTCTGGAGCAGAGCCTCCAGTCCTACTGTTGAGTTGATGACAACGACAAGATCGGTAACGGGCAACAGTGATTGAAGTGACAGCTCCCAGCAGCATCGCACATCCGATGCGCTGCACAGCTCTTCGATTCTTTCCCTTCGGGATTGGTCTTCCGGATGGGGCTTCACAATAAGTTGAGCTTCCGTACCACCCAATACGGATGTGACCGAACCGATAAGTACTTCCATTGACTTGAAGTAAGGTGAATTGTTCTGGATGTTACTATCGCTTTCAATTTGCAGAGGTAGCAGGATTACTGGTTTTTCAGGTGAAAGGCGGAGTTGTGCAAGAACGGCCTCGCTTTCCTTCTTTTGGCCAGTATTCACAATGGAGGCGTTTGAGCTGCCAAGCTTTTGGCAATAAGCCTTAAGCGCTAAGACATCATCCTCTGTAGGCTCTATCGAGCCATTTATTTGCCAACCATTCCCGGCGATAGAGCTATCGCTATTTACCCCGTTAGGGTCAATAACGAGAGAGCCTGGTAGAAGGCCCCTCTCCATGTAAAAGGATGGTATGCCGAGCAAATCTGCTGATTCAGCCAGGGCTCCGGTTACGAGCAGCGAGCCATTCCAAGTAATTACAGTGTTAGCGCCAACATCTGCCAGAAATAGGCTGTATGCTGAAATCAGCTGTTGCTGTTTCCAGCTGTAGTAATCTACCGTCGCTTTTCTGTCCGGGTGGTCAAGTAAAACAGGGTCTTTGGGCGTATAAAGCCAGTCAAGGTGCAAGTCTAAAAGGTGGTCGGTGGTAGTTGCTTTACCTGATGAGGGTTGGTGGGTAGGGTTTGCGTAAGCCAGCAGGAGTTCGTTTACTGAAAATGAGCTGTCACAACTATTTAAGAGGGCCAATTTCCCCGTCGCGTCGGATGTGACAACGTGGCACTGAAACCCGCAAGTGTCGACCAGATGCTTAATGAATGGTGTGATCAGCGCTACGTTTTTCGTAGAATGCCAAGTAAATAAAACTACAGTAGGTTTGATGTCTGGCTTGGTCATCTAGAATCCTAAATCCTTGGAAGTGTAGCTGCATGCTAAACGCAAGTAACAAGGGTACCTGCAAAGTGGCTGCCCGAAGCAACAACCTATGATACCGCATGGGCTTTAAGGTTTGAAACGAATCAAAGCGACCGTCTGAATCAATTTTTCAATTATCTAGCTAATTCAAATGGTTGAATGGCTTAGTACGAGAGGGAGTTTGTTAGTTGGAAAACCATAGTTTTATAAAGTTTGTTCCAGGGATTTATGTCATTTATCTCTCGGTTCCGAAAGTAGCAAGCAGCTCAATCAGCTACGCAATGCTCAATACACAACCGACAGCCCAGGCTGGAATGAGCGAGCACAGCCCTGAGGGAAAAGCTCTCACTAACTGGCGGCCAGCAGAATCACCTCACCCCGCGCTGCCTGTGTTTACCTTTACGCGGCACCCAATTGAAAAGTTTGTGTCCTACTATAAAGACAAGTTCGTCCGGGCCAGGGGGCAGGGGTTCGAGCTCGATCATCTGAAAGCGCTAAAGTTTGACCCGGATATGTCATTGGAGGAAGTTGTTCGCCACATGATGACCATTCCCGTTGAAAAAATGGAGCATCACGCTCAGCCTCAGCATCGAATATTGATCAAAAACGGACGCTTGATTCCGGATTTTGTGGTCAGGGTGGAGGATATGGCCAGCGAATGGCCACTGATCAGCGAGGTTTCTCTGTGCAATTTCTCGATTGACCAGAAAAAGAACACCACAGCTGGTCAGAGCCAGCCCTTGGATTTAGGCAAGCCGGTAGTTTCTGCATTGGCCAGGTATTACACCCACGATTTCGAGCTATTTGGTTATGAAAAACCATCCGTCGAAGATCTATCAATTAGGACGATCCGGCCCAAGGCACCCCTGACGGCGTATCAAATAGAAGAACTGAAGGATGAGATCGCAAAGCGCAGAGCAGAATTCATTGGACTGGCTGAGAAGCTGAAGAAGGATCCGGAGTTCAGGGGAGAGTATCTCAGTTCAGTGAAAACTGAGTTTAATAGATTCCAGATCCATACCAACAGTGCAAGTTCGAAAACCAACCCGTATGTCATTAGCTTGTTGAGACGGATGAAACGATCCTTTATTAGATGAGGAACAATTAAACCCAAAATTGCAAGTTTTGTACTAGAATCTGTATTTCGACACAGAGCGAAACTTGAGTAAACAAATTAATACCAGCGCTTACGCTGGTTTTAGTGCTTCATCATGTTCAGAAATGGCTTTCAAGCGCATGATGAACTTCCTCTCATCGGGAGAATAATATGTTTTTCGAAAATTCATCACATTTTGTTTTAGAGCGCTACTGGTCTTCGGCAGAAACGTGCAGACCCCCACAGAGGCTGGCTAAGAAAAACCTCACACCCCACTTGCACTTAGTTGTGTTGGTTTTTTGTATAGCATTTTTGTTTTCGCCATTAGCCCATGCTAACGATCCGTATCTTACATTTACTGATTTAGTTAGTGGCCCAAACAATGGCTTAAATGATGGCAGAGGCAGCGGGGTGATAGTAACAGTTTGGGGTCAAAATCTCGGTAGCCAACAAGGTGCCAGCCAATTGATCATTACGGATGCGAGCGGGGCTGCTATGAGTCCGGCCCATGTCTATTACTGGAAAAATTCTGACGGGCAATTACCTTCTGGGCCAGCCAATCTATTTGAATCCCATAAGATGCAGGAGATTGCATTTTCAATTCCAGAGGGAGCTGAAGGCCCTGCCACCATTAAAATTAGAAAAGACGGCAAACAAAGCAATGAACTGAGTTTCACAGTCCGTCAGGGGGCGATTTTTCATATCACTCCAAATGGCAATGACGCCGGAAACGGTTCCTTTAACGATCCATGGAGAACTGTCAACTATGCGGTTAATGTCGCTCCGCTAGGCAGTACGATTTACGTTCACGATGTAAAAACAGGAAGTCAAACAACAGGTAGAGGCATTTATTGGAACAATTCTGATGCTTCAAGTTCGTCAGATGCCCATTTTTCGATACTCGCCTACCCTGACACACGGCCGACCGTTATCGCTCAGAGAGCGATCGATTCTTTCAAGACAAATGGGTTTATGGTGTCTAAACTAGATGTCTACGCATCTAACTATCCACAAACGGACTCTAATGGCCAACCGATAGGAGCTTTGATTGATTCTTTTAGTGATACTTGGGGAATTAAAACTACGAAAGATGGTCGATATGTAGCTAACCGTATAGGTGATATACCTGGTGGCTGCGCCAGCAATTGGAATGGAGCTATTATTGGCGATTCACCAAAGCACCTTGACCGTGTTTCTAATGCAAAAATGTTAGGGAATGAAATATACGAGTATGGCTGCGAGGGATCAAATAAACTTCATCATACCACTTATCTATCGATTCGAAGTGATCGAGGAATGATAGTTGAACCTTGGGAATGGGGTTATAACTATCTTTGGGGAAATAAAGCCAAAGGTGGAATTCACCAATGGGACAAAAATGAAACATGCGGCGATATGAATGGTCCCCTTAAAATTCACCACAATGTTATCGTTAATCAGGCCGGTCCCGGAATTAGTGTTGGTGCAGCTAATAATTGTTCTTGGTCAATGAATGTTCATATCTATAATAATGTGCTTATAAATACTGGCTTAGCAGCCGCTTGGGACGGTTCAGATGTGGATTCTTCGAATGGCCCGGAAAATGGCGCAATTGTAATTTCGTCCGGCATAAACGGTTTGCTTGGTAAATTTTTTATAAGCCACAATTTAATTTACAAGCCAGCCTCCGATGGCCAAACAGTAGGTGGAAAAGGTTGTATACAGTTAAGTGGCACTGGTGATACGGTATCGGTGTTATGGAAGAACAATATATGTATAGTTAATCGTGGACATCCGTTCATTGGTGTTGGGCACAGGGGGAGCATAATGCTTGACAATATTGAAGGGAGTAATAATTCTTGGTTCTTTGATGGGTTGACAGCATCTAACTCTGATTTACCAAATTGGGATAGGAGCTCAGTCACAGAGGATCCTTTGGTAAGATTTTCTGGCCCAATCATTAACTATGACCCTGAGTCACGGATTATTGGTGCAGGCTCTCCATCAGAAATCGTAAATGGAATTTACGGTAACTCACGAACTCCTTCGGCAGTAGATATCGGACCGCTACAAATTAATAAATTCGAAAATATAGCTCCGAAGCCACCATCTGAAATTTTTGTAGATTAAGATGTGATAGTTTTCCGATCCGCATTGCTGTGGCACACACAACTAGGCTGACAGATGGGGCATACACCACGCGGCAATTATTGAATTAGAGGTGGAAAGCTACAGACGACAACAACTGGCAACAGATCAAACAGTCCTCAAAGAGTAAGAAATGAAACGACTCAACCAACCATCATAGTTGTCGCGGACCGGACAAGATAGTTGACGCCAGACAAATTCTGGCGAATTCCGGTCAGGCGGCTAAGATGGGGTTGGTGGAGTGCCTACTTGAGCCCTATACTTATGTGGTAGAAGTGCTTACCGAACTACCATCATTGACGACCGACGATGAACTAGACTGGCTGTTACCTTGGAATCAGGGCGAAACTATTCCGAAGTAGTTCGTGGAGCGCTTACCAGGAAACGGCGAGGTTGCCGAATACTGGCAGAGGTGTTCTGGGGTGAATATTCCGGAGTTCTATAAAAGAGCGGTGTCGCGGTTATTGGTTGAATCCACAATTAAAAGAGTGCCTCAACAGCCGTTTTAAGATCGTCAATCCTGTTGTCGCTTTTCTTTTTAAGCTCTGACTTAAGGTACTTTACCTCTTGTTCGAGATGATCGCTATTCTCTTTCAGGTCAATTATTTTTTGTCTTATGTCGTCAACTGTGTTGTCGACATAGAGGAAGCCGTTGCTGAAGTACGCACGAAGCGCCTCTGTGTTTGAAAGAATTCCTGGTTTTTCTGCGCTAACAGCTTCGTATGCGCCGCAGTTGAGGCAATTTTCTCTTTTCGTTAGCACGACAACAGCGTCGCTCGATATTAAGTAGTTAAAATAATCCTCTTTGCTAATAAATCCTGTCAATTGCACGCAGGCAGGTGCGTCATTTTGAGACATACCCTTCGGATTTCCCGTTACCAATACTTTGATCTCATTTTCCGAAAAGTGGGAGCATGCCTCCATCACCTCTTGAATAGGTTCATCGGAAGCCCAGGTGCATATAAAAAGAATTTGGAATGGGACTTCGTCTTTTGTAACGATTTCTGAGCTTGGTAATACCGGTAACGGGTCAGGAACAATAATCGGCTCGCCGCCTATTTTTTTACAATAGTCGTATAACGCAACATTTGTGACGATCACGAGATCGGCACGCCTTACAATAAAATTCGCAATTATGTTGAGCAATCTATTTTTCCCATCCAAAGGAAAGAGGCCGGCGTTATGTTCGTCGACTACGATCTTCCTTTTTTTGGATTGGAATAATAGTGTACAGAGAAAAGCTAGAACTATAGAAGGGTTTTGACAGAATATTACTCTTGGCTGTTCCTTTTTTACAATCTGAATTGTTTTGATACTTAGTTCGACATATCGGCGTAGACCAGATTTTGATGAGATCAATTCGTACAGGGGGACTCCCAATTCACGGCTCATGCTATGATTGCGAGTCTGATACTGCCAAACAAGCCAGATTGAGTTAGATAACATTCGTTCTTCCCTTTTACCTTAGATAGAAGCTACTGGTGATTTTAAAGTGTCTAATTCGTTGCTTCAGGTTTATCTCGGTTTTTTATTATTCGTGCAGGCTGGCCTGCGACAATTGCGAATTGGCGTATGACTTTAGTAACTACGGTTGCGGCTGCGACTATTGAGTGCGAGCCGACGTCTGCCATTACGGTTGCAGAATTGCCGATCCAACAGTCACGACCAATAGTTATTTTTTCAAAATATCCTCCCTGTTGTTGGATTGGTGTATCGGGGTCATCAAAGTTGTGTTGCCTGTTACCGCTGAGAATGTGAACGCCGCTGCCAATAAGTGTGTCCTCGCCGATAGTGCACTTGCCAATGTTGCACTGTGGGCCTATGTATACACCTCGTTGAATAGTCGTATCCCGATGGGACAACAGAGTGAGAAAGCCAACGACAATTTCGTCTGAGGTGTTAGGACAGGCTTGGCTGTAAAAAGCGGCCCGCAGATAGCTTCCCGTTTTGCCGGGGAAGAGGCTCAGGAACTGGGAAAAGCTTGCAAAGCTGGCGTCCGGGTCGCTGATACGGGCGGTTAAGCAGTAGAGAGCGTAAAGGGGCCAGGTGAGGGCCCGGAATAGCCGCTTAATGATGGGTTTGGCATGAAGTCGGGCCATTAGCGGTCCAGCCTTGCTTGAAGCCATGCCTTCTCCTTGGCTGGGCGAAAAGCCAGCAGGGCGATGATGGCTCGGCGCAGTATCCGGTTCATCAAGGTCGTCCACGTAAGCCTTGTGTTGGCGTTGGCAACGGCAGGGGACAGGGCGTTGGTATCTGCCGCCAGGTCAGGATTTGCAATGGGCTGTTGTGGCACCTGGTTTTGCATAAGGATGACGACGATTCGGGTAAAGTGAGCTTCGGGGCTGTTTTTCAGTGTGTCCTGTATTTCTTCAAGCCAGATGTTGGCCTGTTGCAGGTAGTCCTCGGCCTGTTCCGGATCCAGGTGGCTGGCGATGCAGAGAAGCATTGCCTTGCGGATGTCCTGGGCTACCCAGGTGTGGTTTGGAAATTCAAGCTGATCCGTCTGCGCGAGGAAGGGTTGTTCGTGATTTTGCATCCATTGCGTATAGCGAATCAGCGCATGACGTGCGTATTGGCTGTTTTGATCCTGTTCTTGGTGTTGAGCTTTTATCAATAGGTATCTGGTGATGCTGATCAGCAACACCAGGTAAGACCAGCCGGTTTCCACATCTAGCAGATTGCGCTCATCCGGCTCATCATTGGGATGAATGCTCTGGCGGATTACGGCCTCAGCCTGATCCCGCCACTGTTGGTCGCCGGTTAGTAACCAGGCATCCAGCAGGGTGTTCAAATAGTTGCCCGTCGCCCGGGTAAACGGATAGCGATGAGCCAATGGCGCCTGGCCTCTGGCCAGAGCCTTGAGGTTAGGCAGTTCCTGTTTTTTCAGAGCCAGAAGTTGGGCCAGCAGGCCGCCCTTGTTCTCAAAACTGTTCCGCATCCAGTTGGCCAGATCAAGCACCGCTTCGGCAGAGTCTTCGTTACCAGTCATCCAATAATGGTAGAGCAGTCCGGTAGTGTAGCAATGTTCAGCACCTGGCCCGCCGCCCGTTTGGCCAGGGGTGGAGCTGGTGGTGTTATGTTTGCTGAAGGTCCGGTGGGTGGCGGTGTGAACGTCCAGGTAGTGGTCGGTATGCCAGAACAGGCCATTGTTATATTCGGCCCGGTCTTCTTCGGTGTGGTAGATGTCTATATCTGTAACGTGGCGTGCAAGGTCGTCCATCAACTCGAACCAGCGCTTATTTCCGGTCAGGGCGAACTGCCTGGCAAAGCCATAGATCGGGTCATACTGGTTGTTGTAGTGGGAAACAAAAGGTGGCTCTCCCTCGTTTTGGTAGAGGGTTTCATGATCAGCGAATATATCGCCAAAACTACGCCAGCCAAATTCGTCAATCACTTCCCGCTTTGCAAAGAAGTTTGATTCGCCATCCAAGCCTTGTGCTATCAGTTCGTCAAGCGCGTCGGGTTGCGTGTTGGCTTTGAACCAGGGAAACGCTTGCGCTTGCTCATAACACTCTGGCGCTAGCACGGGGACAAGCGGGGCGTAGGCTGTTGCTGCGATGCTGTTATTGCTGTGGTGGTCTATCAGGCAGCGAAGGGTCTTGCGCTCACCGCCTTGTAGCTCATACGCTTTTTTTGCGTCCCTTGGGAACAGACCGATGGTTAGTTTGTTTCCCTCTTTGCGAAGGCTGGTTGGGAAGTTCTGCCAGAAGCCGGGCACAGTCATGCTTAGCTGCCCGCAATCCTCACCAACGCTCACCAGCGGATTGGCACGCTTGCCTTGGTGCTTCAATTCGCTGCTCGTCGTGAGCTTGTAGCCACAGAACCGGGTGGTTACGTCACCGTTGGCGTCCACATGATTACGGCTTTGCCAGTTTTCGCCGCCACTTGAGTCCTGGTAAAGATTAAAATCGGCGAGATGGAACTCGCCTGGGGTTTCATCTAGGGCCAGAGGCGTGATGGTGGCAGTGCTTGCAGCTGGAAGTGTTGTTTCTAACGCAAGCTCACGGAAATAGACGGATCCGGGGTCTCCCAGATCCCACAAGCCACCGGGGTGGCGGGCGCGTTTCGGGTTGTGGGTTACCAGCTCAACTTGTATGAGCCCGGTTTCCAGGAAAACACGCAGTTCACATTCAAACCGTGCGAGTGGTTCGTTGTTTTGTTTCAGCCATTGGCCTTTTAACTTTGCAGCAACGAAAACGGCGCCTTCGTGGGTGATTTCCCAGTTGGCGTCGGCTTTGACAGTGCAGGGAGTTCCGGTGTCATCACACAAGGTTACCGCTGAGGGTACACATTGTTCGTTGTGGTTGTAGGCCTGCCAAGCCAAGCTGCCTTCCTGCAAAACGACGCTACCTGTTGAGGTGGGTATCGTAAGGCTTTGCGGTGACAGTTTGCTATCAGGCTTTGGAGCAGCGGGGCAGGGTGCTTTTTGCTGGGCTAGTATCAGGCTTTTCTTGCTGTGCGGTGCCAGGCTGATCAAAAAACTTGCGTGAAGCCAGCGAATGCTGCCGTCCGGCCAGTGGGCGAGAGGTTCAAGTTGCACAGCCAGAGCCTTCTGGTTATCCATCAGTGTGAGGTTCTGGACGGTCTTAGCGGTGCCGGTGGGTAGCGGTATACCAAGGCATACGGGCTCACTGATGCGATTAAAGCCGCTTGTTTCCTCTAGCTGAATGGCTATTTTTTCCATAAACGTGCCTGTAATCTGACTTCCTGTGTGGTGCATAGAGTAATCCGCAAATTTGGCAACATAAAGTGGTGCTTGCTAGAAACCCCAAATTAAAGGAATAAGTCCCAAGGCTACTGCACCTGCAATCACACTCAAAGGCACACCAATTCTAACGTAATCTGAAAACCTGTACCGTCCAGGCCCAAATACCATTAGATTGGTTTGGTAGCCAAGGGGCGTAATGAATGAGGCTGATGCCGCAAACATAACTGTAACTGCAAAGGGCAACACGCTCACATCGAGCTTCTGTGCCAGCGCGAGTGCAATGGGGAACATCAGCACGGCGGCGGCGTTGTTGGTGATTAGCTCGGTAAACATCACTGTCAACAGATATACCAGAATCAGCACTTGCCAAGGTGATAGGTCCCCGATACCCAATAATCCGCTCACTATCCAGCCGGCAGCTCCGGTTACTGTCATGGCATTGCCCAGTGCAAAGGATGCGGCGATGACAACCAGCACTGGTAGGTCCAAGCTGCGTCTGGCACGGCTAGCCGTTAAGCAGCCGGATACAATCATTCCGCCTGCGGCAAGGAATGCAGCTTCCATGATGGGCAGCAATCCGCTGGCGCTGACCAGTACCATCAAGGCGAGTATACCTAAAGCTCTGGGGGCCTTGTGGAAGTCTGGCGGTGTGGAGTCGTTCAGCGCACTCACCAGTAGGAAGTCGCGCCTGAAGCGGTACTGCTCTACAAACTGATGGCTGGTTTCAAGCAATAGGGTGTCGCCTACGCGGAAGGTTATATCACCCAACTTGCCGGGAACCCGTTTTCCTTCCCGGGCCAGAGAAAAAATCACGGCATTAAAACGGGTACGGAATTGGCTATCTCGAATGGTTTTGCCGAGGGCGGTGAACTCAGGCCCCAGCACAACTTCAACCAGACAACGCTGATGGTTGGCTACATCCAGCTTGTGTACATTGCCACTGGCGGGCTTTAACCCTTGAATTCTTCGGAGTTCACTGGCGCATTCTGGTGCGCCGATAAAGTACAGCCGGTCTCCAGCCTCAAGCACCCGGTCGGGCTCAACCGCTGTAATGAGCCGGCCATCGCGGTCAATTTCTGCCAGATAACCATAATTAAGGGCGCGCAAGCCCGCTTCGGCGATGGATTTGCCTACCAGCGGCCCGGAATTGACCACTTCAACCTCAACACCGTATTCACGTATTTGGTTCAGTTCTTCACGTACGCCGCCGCGATCGGGTAGCAGTTTTGAGCCAAACAATACCAAGAAGGCGCCGCCAACCAGCATCAGTGGCACGCCCACCCAGGCCAGTTCGAATAGCCCTAGGTGGATATCGAGTTCTGATTGCAAGAGGCCATCTATGACTAGATTGGTACTGGTGCCAATCAAGGTGCAGGTTCCGCCCAGTATGGCCGCGTAGCTGAGGGGCAGGAGCAGTTTTGACGGAGAAATACCAAGCCTCTGGGCCCAGTCCTGAATGGCGGGAATGAACATGGCAACAACCGCCGTGTTGTTCATGAATGCACTGAGTACGCCGGTTGGTGCAATCATTCGTAATTGGGCGCCTTTGGCGGTTTTCGGGTGGCCTAGAAGGCGCCGTGCAATCCATTGCACGGCTCCAGTCTCTTTCAAACCTGCCGCGACAACGTACAAGGTGGCAATGGTTATAACGCCCGGGTTGCCAAAACCCGCCAGGGCTTCTGTTGGCGTAAGAACACCTGCAATCAGCAAAAGCGCCAGTGCTGCCATTAGCACCAGGTCTGCCGAATAGCGAGTGAGCATCAGGGTGGCCAACACCGAGAAGAGTGTTCCCAGGGTGAGAATGCCTTGCCATTCCATTAAATGCAGAGTCTCATAAGTTGGCGCATGCAGGGTTTATCAGGATGCAATCAATTTTCGCTCGAGAAGATAGTTGATTAGCGATTCCACGCAATCTTCCACCGAGGAGCAGGATGTATCCAGGCTTATTTCCGGCTTGGCCGGTGCTTCGTAAGGTGAGTCAATGCCGGTAAAATCAGTGATTTCGCCTGCTCGCGCTTTCTGATACAGGCCCTTGGAGTCCCGCTCTTCGCAGGTCGCCAGCGGTGTATCCATATACACCTCTATGAACTCTCCCGCCGGAAATAGTTTGCGCACCATGCGCCGATCGCTGTTGAAAGGTGAGATGAACGCACTCATTACAATCAACCCTGCGTCAGTAAAGAGCTTGCTGACTTCTCCGACGCGGCGAATATTTTCTACCCGATCTTCATCGGAAAAGCCCAGATCTTTGCACAATCCGTGGCGCACATTGTCGCCATCCAGTAAAAAGGTATGGTAACCACGGTTGTGCAAGGCTACGTCCAGAGCGTTGGCGATGGTGGATTTTCCCGAACCGCTTAGGCCAGTGAACCAGAGCAGGCAGGGTTTCTGGCTTTTGTTTTCAGCGCGCTCAGATCGAACGACTTTATGGTCGTGCCAAACGATATTGTTTTCCAAAACAGCATCCTTCTGGTTCTAAACAGGTTTGCAGGCCCACTCGGGATAGTTATCACGTATGAACCGGTTAAGGTTTCGCTCTGCCTCTGTGTAGTCGCGCTTTGGCAACTCGCCGGAGCCATCCAGAGCACGCGCAACCATACCAGCTGCCACAGTCACGTTGGTCAGTCGGTCAATCAAAATGAAAGCGCCCGTGCCGGGGTGGTTTTGGTAATCTTCTACCACCACTGGCTCAGAAACCTCCAGATCGCACAGGCCAATAGCATTCAGCTCAAGGCCACTGGCGGTTTGCGTGCTGCGCTCAAGGCTGTTTACATCGATTTCTTCCAGCACCTTGTTGATAAAACAGCTGGTCACCTTGGTGCCGATCTTTATGCCGTACTCGCGGCCCGGTACAAGAGGTTTCTCGCTCATCCAGACCACGTGGGCAGCGAAGCGCTGGCCCATCTCAGGCGGCTGATTGGCATGCACCAGCAAATCACCACGGGAAATGTCGATCTCATCTTCCAGCGTAATGGTTATTGCATCGCCCGGCCAAGCGCGTGGAATCTCACCTTCGTAAGTATGAAGACCCTTTACCCGAGAGGTCATTCCGGAAGGCAGCACCACCAACTCATCACCTTTATGCACTACACCACTGGCAACCGTGCCGCAGTAGCCGCGGAAATCCAGGTTCGGGCGGTTCACAAACTGAACAGGCAACCTGAAATCGGTTACGTTCTGGTCTGCCCGAAGTTCAACCTGCTCAAGGATGGTCATTAAGGTTTCGCCGCTATACCACGGCGTATGCTCACTTCGGTTTACCACGTTATCGCCATTCAGAGCTGAAATAGGCACGTAATACACCTCTTTCAGCCCCAGCTGGTCTGCCAGCTTTTCGTATTCTGCACGAATTTCATTGAATCGCTCTTCGCTGAATTCCACGAGATCCATCTTGTTGATGGCCACCACAATGTGCTTCAAGCCTAACAAAGAGACAATAAAACTGTGCCTACGGGATTGTGTGAGCACGCCCTTGCGGGCGTCTACCATTACAACGGCCAAATTACAGGTAGATGCCCCAGTGGCCATATTGCGGGTGTACTGCTCATGGCCCGGGCAGTCTGCGATGATAAACTTGCGCTTATCCGTGGAAAAATAACGATAGGCCACGTCAATGGTGATGCCTTGCTCACGCTCGGAGGCAAGCCCATCCACCAGCAATGCTAAATCCAGTGCTTCACCGGCGTTACCTTGGCGTTCATTGTCTTTATGAAGCGAGGCGAGGTGGTCTTCAAAAATCAGCTTGGAATCGAAAAGCAAGCGCCCGATCAGCGTCGATTTGCCGTCGTCTACGCTGCCGCAGGTGAGAAAGCGCAGCAGGTCTTTGTTCTCATGTTGATCCAGGTACGCGAGGATGTCAGATTCAATCAGTTCGGATGCGTGTGACATAGTGATTCCTTAAAAATATCCTTCGCGTTTTTTCTGTTCCATAGAGGCTGCGCCATCATGGTCGATCACCCGCCCTTGGCGCTCAGAGGTTTTGGTGAGCAGCATTTCCTGAATGATTTCTGGCAAGCTCGCCGCCTCGGATTCAACCGCGCCGGTGAGTGGGTAGCAGCCCAGAGTGCGGAACCTCACCATCCTCATATCCGGGGTCTCACCGGGCTCGAGGGGCATTCTCTCATCATCGACCATGATCAGCGTGCCATCCCGCTCCACCACAGGGCGTTCTGCTGCCAGATACAAGGGCACAATATCGATATTTTCGAGATAGATGTATTGCCAGATGTCCAGCTCTGTCCAGTTGGACAGGGGGAACACGCGAATGCTCTCGCCCTTGTTTACCTTGCCGTTATAGAGGTTCCACAGCTCAGGGCGTTGGCTTTTTGGGTCCCAGCGATGGAACTTGTCGCGGAATGAGTACACCCGCTCTTTGGCCCGGCTTTTTTCTTCATCGCGGCGGGCACCGCCAAAAGCAGCGTCAAAACCGTGTTTGTCCAACGCCTGCTTAAGCGCCTGTGTCTTCATTACATCCGTATGTTTGGCGCTGCCATGGGTAAAGGGGCCGATACCTTGCTCTACGCCCTCTTGATTGGTGTGCACAATCAGCTTCATGCCCACCTTTTCGGCCATTTTATCTCGAAAAGTGATCATCTCCCGGAATTTCCAGGTGGTATCCACATGCATCAACGGGAACGGGGGTTTACCAGGGGCGAAGGCCTTCATGGCCAGATGCAGCATCACGGCAGAGTCTTTACCGACTGAGTACAGCATTACCGGGTTATCAAACTCGGCGGCCACTTCACGGATGATGTGGATGGATTCCGCCTCAAGTTGTTTGAGGTGGGTTTTCTTGGGAGGGGTTAGTGTCATGCTGATTGCCCATGAATCAAAAGTTTAAATCCAGATACTCCCTTTTGCATTTCCCCCTCTCCCGCGGAGGGGGCTAGCAGGGGAAGGCCAATACAGGGGAGTTAATGCCAAAAATTTTGCATTATGCTGATGAAATCGTTCAGATGCTCCGCCGGTAGTTCGTTTATTCCGGCTGCTGCTTTTCGCCCGCCACCGGTGGGGAATTTGCGTGCTACCTCATCGGCACCGGTGCGGTTGTTAAGAGGCGCACGAATACTCACCAGATAACCACCATCTGCTTTTTCGGTAACAATAGCGCAGGCTTTCTCCGGGTTTCGGTTGGTAAGTTCGTTACCCAATACGCCGCTCACCCTGCGAGCCCAAGGTTCGTCTGGTAGTTTAACAATAATGGAGGATGAGTTCTCAGCCATTACAGGGGCGGCCAGGCCGCTTGTCATGTCTGCCTCAAAGCCACTCCGCAGTTTGCTCCATGCTGGCGGTGCCGAGGCAATTAGTTCAAGCGGGTTTTCAAATTTCACAAACTCGCGGTAGAGATCGGCTGGATGAAAATGTAGATCATCCAGTGTTGAACCATAGCCGTTGTAGTTAATGCATACGCCAAGGGTTTTCAGAGCTTCTGTTTGTGCAGAAGTTAGCCCGGCTTCGCGCGCGAGCTCTTCAGCAACAGCGTTCAGGTTGTCGCCAAATGCAGCAGTAATTGCCCAGTTATGGAAGCGGCCGTTCAGGTGTTGGTCAACAAGCAGGCTGGTACAAGTAGTTGGTTGGGTATCAATCAGCGCTTGAAAACCAGAAGCTTCTGGCAGGGATTCGCCCGGGAAATGGTGATCTACATAGAATACCTTACTGCCAGCGTTTAAAAGCGCGTTGACAGCTTGTCGGTTTTTATCAAGGCTGATATCCAGAATGGTTGCCTTGACTGGCTGGTCTGTTGGTATTTGTTGAGCAAGTGCTATGTCTCGCTTTACGCCGGTGATTAAGGTTGTCTCAGCAGGTTCTTCTAATCGAAGCTGTATTAGGGCGCAAATGCCATCGGCATCACCATTAAAAACATCGTACAAATTCATATTTAGTTGCGATCCTGTAAGCAAATGGGCATAAGAGACTTTTTTAAAACCATGGAATGGACGTTAAGGGGTGAGGCCTCATCGAAGGTTTCAGCTCAGTAAATTTTTAATTGCTTGATTTTCTGCTCCAACTGCCGAAGCGCTTGGTTGCAAGTAGATTGATGGCACGCTGCTTGGAGTGTTGTGAGGGCAAATCTCTGTTGCCCTTTCAGCATCGCTGGCACCTGCAGTAGCTTGGCTTCTCTGTAGCTCTGTGCTTGAAAGGCTCCAACCTGAAACCATTGATCAACGATAACCTGTCTTCGGCTTAGTATATTTCGCACTCGCACCAAGCCGGGGCGGTAAGTTTCTTGCAATTGCCAGATTGATTGGTCGAATGGCGGGCGGAGATACGGCACAAGCTTTTGGTCGGCTGAGAGTTTTTGGCTTTGTGCAAGGGAAACCCACAGCCCTTCAGAATGCCATACTTGCTGTGTGAGTGTATTTGGCAGGGTAAGTGGTATCGGCATATCGCTGGGATTTGCCGGTTTAGCTTCGGGTAATTTGACTGCCCAAGAAGGAGCGGGAGTGCTTGGAGAGTGCGCGATGGTTAGCGCAATGGGGCCTAATACGATGGAGATAATAACTGCTGCGATGCCTGTTTTACTGCAACTGGAGCTTGGCTTACGACCATTTTGGCTTGGCTTTCTCTGCCGCACTGGCGAAAAGTACAACGCTGGCAAAACGAATACTGCATATACAATCCAACCCATCGTTTCATGATCGGTAAGTAAGTCGCTTTGCATATTAGTTTCGTAGGCAACTACAACGAGAATGCTTATTCGTACCCAGTTGGCGACGAGCCCGAGTGTCATGGCTGCCAGCAAGGTGGTGAGCCAACCGCGCCAGCGATAGTCATTCAGAATAGATGTCAACATCGCCAATAAAATCGAAATGGCAAAATAACGAATGCCGGAGCAGCCATCAGCAATTAGAAGGCGCCCGTAGGGCAGGGTGATGCTATTGCCTTCTATGAGCGCCGTCATCCCGAACCAGCCTACCCAGTTGCCGACGACTATGCTGGCGAGCTCCACCAGTGCGGGGACCATATCGGCCCATATCGGCAATGAAAGAGATAAAAGCAAAATATAAGGAATAAAACTCAAGCTTTGTGCAAGCCCTAGCATCGCCCAGCCTGCAGCGAATACGCCTATGGGTAGCATTAGGTAGGCAAGGGTGTCGATGCGCACCAATTCAAGCAATGCCCATGCGAGTGTTGTAGCAATAAGTAAAGTGGCGCCCATAAGGCGGTGGGGCTTGAGCGTTTTTGAAGTGGCAGAGACTTTAGGAGGGTGTATTAATAACAATCCCAAAAAGATAAAAGCTGTTGCGAGCCCATGAGCGAGTACTTGCTCGAACTCCAGCCACGCTTGCGCAAGTCGAATCCAAGTAGGGTAAAAGATACCCAGAGCAATGGCAGTAACGACCAGATAGGGCTTTGAGAGGGGTAAGTTATTTAATGTCTTCCTTAACATTGCTTGTCCGCCGCGCTACTGACCAATCGACAGGATACTGTGTATAACCATTACATAAAACTCAAACTCGAAACAAAAAAGCCAGCCGAAACCGGCTGGCTTTCTGTAACTCAACCGAAATCAGGCTTTCTGACGACGGCGAGCTGCACCGAGGCCTGCAAGGCCGAGGCCTAGGAGGGCTAGAGTGCCGGGTTCTGGTACCGTTACTGATTCGACAGATTCGACCATCACCACAAAATCTGAATAATCATAGTCAGAATTGGGGAATGCTAAATCTTCCCAAGCTAGAATGTATTCGTTAGATCCGAACGTAGAGTAGCTCGGAGCATAGTTTGGATCGTAATTTGCATGATTTGGGTCGAGCTTGTCTGCACGGTAATTACTATCAATTTTTAGTTGTCCGTCCCCAAAAAAGGCAACCATGTGATCTGTGGTGTTGTTGTGGGCGCTATCTCCTACACCGGCATTCCGGTGAGCCTCTGAATAGAAGGTTCCATCGCCGGATGTAAGATAATATCCAAAGTCTGCAGACGAGAACGTTGCAGATGAAATACCCCCTCCGAACAATGCGGTTTCGAAATAATTCCCATTACTCTCGAAGGTTGTGGCTCTGTTATCTTGTGGAGTACATGTCGTGTCAGCTCCACCGCATGATGTACCGTCATATATCTGCAAAGTCTTTGAGATGTCGTTAACATCATAGATTCCAAAGCTCGCGTTATTTTCAAAGCCTGCAAATTCAAAAATAAGCTTGCTGACAGAACCACCCGTAGCGGTAATGTTCCAGACTTCGTCTGGATTATGCTGTGACGTATTTACGTCATAGAAGCTTCCATCGGTAATCGAATCTAAGCCATTTTGGAGGCTGTTGGTCGAAATTATAGTATTTGCCGTTGCAGATACTGCAAATGCGCTTATGCCTAATGCAAGAAGTGACTGTCTGAATTTCATTTTGCTCTCCGGTTGTCCAGCTCTAATTCCTTGTAGCTTGCTCCGCAACCAGGCTGTCTCTTATTATTTTCGAGATCCTTGGCTTTCCGTCCCACCCTCACAGATGGTTTGGCATACGACCGGTCGTAACCGATCCTATGTTTATAATAAAGCGATTACTATGCCAAGTTTTCAATCTATTGATTTTATAGTATTTATCAAGTTGAATTTGATGTGGATGTAAAGAATTTCGACGGTGGGCATAAAAAAGGCCTGACTTGCGGTTGTGTCAGGCCTTTTGAATATTCGAGTAATGCAGAGATGTCGAGCTTTTTTACATGGCTTTTTTAACAGCCTCTAGATGTTCTTCAATTTCGGCGCTTTCCGGCGCAAGGCTCAGAGCCTTTTCTATCACCGCTTTGGCTTCTGCATGATTGCCTGCCAAATGCAGTACCCAGCCATAGGTATCCAATACGGCGGGGCTGTTAGGTGCCAGCTCGCTAGCGTGTTTGGCTAGTTCCAGTGCGCGCTCTGAGTTGTCTTTGCGAAGCGTCCAGGCCAGATTGTTGAGGGCCGTTACATTATCTGGTTGTTTGGCGAGTACTTGCTCGTAATGTGTTGCCGCCGTTAGCTCTTGGCCGTTGGTTAAGAGCCAATCCGCCCGCGCCATGTGTGCGGCAAGGTTTCGGGGTGCTTCTTGAATCCAACTGCGGGTTAGGTCGTCAAGTGATTCCGGCGCAGTTTCTTTCGCTAGTAAGATGAGCGATGGCATCAGTTGTATGTCTTTAGTGGTTTGCCATTTTTCTGAAAGGTAGTTGTGAGCTTTTTCCGAACCTTCTTTTCGTTGAAGCAGCAGGGTGCGTGGCAAAATTGTAGCAGGTAGTTCCCCGTGTATTTTCTCAACTCCATCTAACGCATCTAAAGCATCATCGAACTTGCCTTCCATCTGTGCGATACCAACTGGCAGCAGTGCAAAGCCTATGTTTTTCGGTTCAAGAGCTATGGCTTCAGCAGCTTTAGCACGGGCTGTGGACCACTCTTTGTTATCTGCGGCAGCTTTTGCTTCAGCCAGTAGCAGCTGGCCTTGGGCGCGTTTTACTGTGGTGGAATCGCTGTCTTTCAATTGGTCGAGGATTGCTCTGGCGGATGCCAATTCGCCTTGGGTTATTTCAAGTAACGCGGTGAGCGTGTCTGTGTTCTGCTTCAGCTCCGGGTTGGCTTTGGCTATGTCGGCTAGCCAGTTCTTCGCCTCTGATACTGTATGGTCCTGCATATAAACCTGGCCAGCTTGCTGCAGTGGGCGTATGGCCTCGGGCGTTATGGTGGCAGCTTTTATTAGCAGAGTAACGGCATCACCGCGCCTGTCGGTTTGCGCATAGATGCTGGCTAGCGCAATCTTTGGGGCTTGCAGATCTGGATTTTCTTTTATTAGTTTTTCAAGCCGTGCTTGTGCCGTGTCGAGGTTCCCCAGTTGGGCATCTGTGAGGCTTGCAAGCAAAATTGCTCGTGGTTGGTCGGCATACCCATTGATTAGTGAGTCACGGATTTCTGCCGCTTCCTGTTTTTCATTCTGTTGGATAAGTATGTTTAGGTAGGTGCTGGTGGTAGCCCAATCTGAAGGGTTGGAAGTGAAGGCCATACGCAGTTGGCCCAACGCCTGCTCGGGCTGGTCTTGTTGAAGGTAATGGCGAGCCAAAGCAAGCCGTAGCCTTACGCGTTGGGGTTCATTGCTTATGGCTCTGCTGAGGCTGGCAATGCCGGCTTGTTCCTGACCGGGCAGGCTGAGGGCTAGAATGCCGTGCATGGCCAAAAGCTCATTATCATTGGGCCGAGCTTCTATGGCTCTGGTTAGGGTTTTAAGTGCATCTTCCCGGTCGCCAGTATCAATCTGGGCCATGGTGGCGGCCCGTATGAATTGTACGGGGGTCGTTTCGGGGTCTAGGTTTTCTTTAAGTAGTTGAGCGCCTTCGTCCAGATCGCCAGTGCCTGCTGAAATTGCGCCCAACATCAGGGCGACTTGCTCGTTTTCTGGGTCGAGTTTCAGTGTGTCACGCAGGATCGTTTTGGCATCCTCAAAATTGCCTTCTTTTAATGCTGCGACAGCCGCTTCGGCTTGTTCCCGAGCCGCCGAGTTCATGTTTTCCGCAAGTATCTGGTTATAAATCTGGGCTTCGGTTATTTTGCCTTGTTCGGTAAGCACCCGGGAGAGGGTGGTGAGCAAGTTGCGTCGGATGGGCAGAAATATATCAGACGTAGGCAGTTCACCAACCGCATCAGTGAGTGTTGCAGATGCTTGCTCAAGCTGATTTAGTCGATACTGGGCTTGGCCTTTCCAGAACAGGACTTCCGGGGCAGCTTGATTTTTGGCGAGCCAATCGTCGGCAGCTTCTATGGCTTGTTGGTCTTTACCCAGATTAATCTGGGCTTGAAGAACCCCGGCTATTGCTGGGATGTTGGAGGTGTTGCTTGTGGAGAGGTTGTTATATAGCGCAAGGGCTTCCGCCACTTCACCAGATCTGCGCAAGGCCTCAGCGCGGATAAGCGATGCTTCGAGCTGGTCTTCCGGTGTTTCAGGAGTCTGCAGAGCGAGGGTTTCAGTTGCCGAGAGGTGCTTGCCCTGTTCCACATAAGCGCGGGCTAAAGTAAGAGCTACTGCTTCAGGCTTTTCTTGCGTCCAAGGTTCGAGTAGCTCTGAGGCAGCTTTCACTGCTCCTACCTGAAGGTACAGGTCTGCCAAGCGCACAATGTGTTCAACATTGTTCGGGTCTTTTTGGATGGCGTTTTTCACTTCAAGTAGGGCAGATCGAAACTGACCTTGTTCGGAGTAGGTTTCTGCCCGGCTAATGTGCGAGAGCGCTTCCGACGAATCCGGGCCGTTGCTGCAACCAGACAGCAGTGGAAACGCAAGTAGCATGCTGCTTGCCAATATCAGTCCGGGAAGTGTCTTCATTTTTGTTTGAATTCTGATCATGTAAGCCTGCTCCTTGAGCTGTTCGCGGCCATCGTGTGCTGAGAAGTTAACTTAAACTTCCGGAGCTTCTGCCGATGTGTCGATGTTGTACTTGTCGGTTAGGTTGTAGAGTGTCGGGCGAGTAACGCCCAGAAGCCGGGAGGCCTGTGTCATGTTGAAGCCACTGGTTTGAAGCGCTTGAATAATGGCTCTACTTTCGGCTTGCTCTCGAACCTGACGGAGGTTGAGATGGCTTGCTGCGGGTTGGTCGCACTCGGGCAGCTCTAAGTCCTCACTGGTTATCCGTTTGCCATCCGCCATAATGGTGGCGCGTTTTACTTTGTTGATCATTTCGCGCACGTTGCCGGGCCAGGAATAGCTACTGATGGCGTTTATGGCATCTTCCGAGAACGTGAGGTTTTGCCGGTCCATCTGTTTCCCAAGTGATTTTAGTAGCGATTGGGCAATAACCAGCGCATCGCCGTCGCGCTCTCTTAAGGCGGGAACGTCGAGCGTAATTTCGCTGATTCGGTAGTACAGGTCCTCTCGGAAGTCGCCGTTCTCGATCAGTTGTGCAAGTTTTTGGTGTGTTGCACACACTACCCGCACATCCACGGGGATGGGTTTTACTGACCCAACTCTGTCGACAACCCGCTCTTGCAGAAAACGCAGCAGTTTGGATTGCAACGCCATTGGCATGTCGCCAATTTCATCAAGGAACAGAGTGCCGCCGTTGGCGCTTTCAATTTTGCCCTTTTTGGCTTGTGTGGCGCCGGTGAATGCCCCTTTCTCGAACCCGAAAAGCTCGCTTTCAAGCAGGTTTTCGGGGATAGCAGCGCAGTTTATGGCTGCGAAAGCATTGCCGGCTCTGGGGCTAAGATCGTGCAAGGCGCGGGCGAGAAGTTCTTTTCCTGTGCCGGTTTCGCCAATGATCAGTGTGGTTACATCAGTAGGTGCAACTTTCTCCAGCGTGCGACAAACACCCATCATTTGTGGGCTGGCAGCGATTATGCCTTTGATGTTGGTGCCGTTGCTTTGTTGAGAAAGTTTTTGATTTTCCTGTTCAAGCTCAGCCAAACGAAAGGCTCTGTTGACCACAAACTTGAGAATGTCTGCGTCCAGAGGCTTTTGATAAAAGTCGGAAGCGCCCATGCCTACCGCTATCACGGCGTTTTCTTTATCTTCTCGGCCGGTTACAACAATCACCTTGGTTGACGGTGCAAGCCGAAGAATTTCTTCTAATAGCGCAAAACCTTCAGTTGCACCGCCGGGGTCGGGGGGTAGGCCAAGATCCAGCGTTACTACATGGGGTTCTTCCCGCCGCAGCGCAGTAAGGGCGGCTTCTCTGTCTGACGCAACCGTAACGTCCAGATCGTCGCTGAAACACCAGCGCATCTGGCTTTGCAGGCCGGGATCGTCTTCTACTATTAAGAGTCGTCTAGTCACAGCAGCAACAAGTCCTTTGTTTCGGTGTTCCAAGTATATTCAATTCTTAACTGAACATTGACACTTTGCAATGATCGATTTGTTCAGAGGTTTGAAATGTCGGTTAATTGACGGGTTCCGGCGGGTTTGGCAAGTCGACAATTAAGTGTTTATTGGTCTGGTTACCGTGAGCCGATGTTTCCGCTAGCGGTATCCTTACAGAAAAACAGGAGCCCACGTTAAGTTCGCTCGTGGCATCTATGGCTCCACCGAGTTTCTGTAAATACTCACGGGCCTGATATGCGCCGATCCCCATGCCAGTAAGCCCTTTGGTGCTTTCGAAGGGCTTGAACAGTCGGTTACTAATAAAATCTTCACTCATCCCACAACCGGTGTCTTGAATAAACAGTACAACATTGCCTGTGGCAATCTTTAGAGAAAGGCTGACTTCGCCATCGGGTGGTGTGGCGTCTTGGGCGTTTTGTATGAGGTGGCCCAAAACACTTTTTAGTTGCACTGGGTCGGCCTTTACTATTATTCGTGGCTGGGCGCCTTCGAGCTTCGGTGACGGGTTTCGTTTGCTGTAATGCTCAATAAGCCCGCTTACAAGATTGGTTAGGTCCAGCTTCTGGGTGTTATCCATGCTGTCTTGTGCTGGCTTGCGAATATGGTCTACAAGGTTGGTCATCTTGCGCACGGCGTGGTCTGTGGTGCTGATCATGTCATCAATAAAGGCCGGGTTGCTCTTGTGCTTTTCAGCGTTGTTCACCAGCAGCGACAATTGTGCGATCACCGTTTTGAGGTCATGTACCATAAATGCGGAGGCTTTGCTGACGGCTTCGAATTGCATGGCTCGAGATAGCCTATTCTGTGCATCAGCCTGTGCCAGCAGGTTGCATGTTTGTCGCGCCACGACTTTGATTAGGTCGAAGTTCTCCCAGTTTAGATCCACTCTTGCATAGGGGTGGCCGATAACCGCGATGCCATAGAGTTCGTTGCTTAGGTACAGCGGAATAATCAACCAGGCATCCGGTGCTTTGGCGATGGCGTCTGGTATTTCGAGTAGGTCGTAGCTTACCGGGTCTTCTTTGTAGTCATCGAGGTTTACAATCCATTCTTTCTCGGCAAAAAAGCGCACCAGCTCTGCGTCCTGGTCGATGCTGGTGTATCGCGGGGTGGCAAAATTAGTGGACTCTTTTAACGTGTAGGGCCCCAGCTCGCTTTTGAGAAAGATTGCGCCTGCATTGCTTTCGACCAAATCAGAAAGAATTCGGATTGCCCGCTTGGGGAGAGGGGGCTCGTCACTTAGGTCTGCCAGTTCTTTCGTTAGTTTTAGCCATTCTTCCCTGTAATCGTATTTATAGTCGAAGAAGTTCTGGCTGATTAGAACCATGAGTTTGGCGCGGATGCGCTGGGAGAAAATCAGTGTTGTGAGAAATACCAGCGCAACGGTCGATAGTAGTACTTGTAGGGCTTCACCCCAGCTGCCGCCGAGTATGCGAACGTAATAGCCACTTACAGAAAGCAGTAGCAGGTATGCGCCTGCCATTATCAGCGTACTGGCGTGGAACACCGCCGAGCGTGATAGCTGAAAATCGATGGGTTGTTTGCGGGTGTTAACAACATTTACTGCGAACAGTGGCATCAATGCCGCATTAACAAATCCCCGTGCGTTCCAGAACGAATCGGCGATTGAGCCGAACAGCAGTGCGTCGGCGTACATGAAAAAATCAAAAATAAAGATTGTAGCGGTGCCAATGCACAGGTATTTCATGCTGGAGCGGCCAAAGGTGGGCGCGTTCCGCCAAATCTGTTCTGCTAAAGAAATGCCGAGAAGTGAGAGGGCAACCTGACCTATGAGCTTGGTTTTTCCGTTTACCAATGCGAAGTCAAAAATAAACTCTAGGCTGCCAAGTGCAAGTAAGGTGACAACCAGTAAGGCTGTTGCAATTCCTAGGAGCGCTTTTATTTTGCCGTTCAGGAGCCCTTGCCGGAAGGTGTCCTGCAGCATAGCGAAAAGCAGTAGAATCCATGCCGTGTCGCGCAGAATCTCAAGCAAGTAGCGAATAAAAAAGCCGGGTTGCCCCCAAATGCTCTGGGTAACCAGAGTGGATGCCCACAGCATGCTCACTACGGACGCTATAAACAGGGCCCGGTCGATGTCACGCCTTAGGTAGCGAGTACCTACAAGCACTGCGAGTATTGCGAACACCACGGCCGCCGCGCCGTGGCTTATCACGCTCAGATCTGGAAGCATGCAACCTGCCTATTCCTTGGATAGGTATAGTTTGAGGTGGCTAGCGGTTCTGTGCAACTACCGGGCGCAGCTAAAGCTCTGTTACAGATCTTTTTTGTTATCCCGATAAAACCGGAAAATCTCCGTTAATGACCGCTCGGGTGTGAAGCCGAATTCTTTTTCAAAGGCTCTGCCATCAATCACCACGGGGTATTTGAAAAAGTCCATAAGGTAAGCGGGAAAGCGCTGCAGCCCCAATGCGCGCAGTATCACTCGCGGTAGAACGGGTGGAATAGATGGTATAGGGATTCGTGTGCAGCCGCAGAACTCCAGCGCCCGCTGATAGGCGACCCAATCATTGGGTGCCACGTTGAATATTCCCCGCGTTGGCTTTTTGCTTGCAAGCACTATGGCGTCTGCCATGTCGTCGATGTGAATGAACTGCATCATGGGCGAGAATCCAGCCATTACTGGCGCGAGAGGGCTGGAGAGTAACTTACCCATGGTGTTGCGAACGCTGGGGCCTACAATGTTGCAAGGGCGCAAAATGCTGATGTTCAGCTCTGGGTAGCGCCATAAATAGATACTTGCCAGATTTTCGAGTTCTACCGAATCAATCAAGTCTGCGCTCAGGCCTGCGCTTTTTAGCGGCGCAGACTCGGTGATTAGAGCGGGGTTGTAAGCCATGGCGCCGTATACGTGATAGGTCGAAAGCACGACAACTCGGCGCACTCCGTATTTTTGGCTAAGATCGAGTAGCTTTTGCGTACCCAGTACGTTGGCATTGTAGCGCCGCATGCGGGACATTTGGCTGGACCGGATTCGGCCCAGATGGATAACACTGTCGAACTTGTAGCGGCGAAAAAGGTCTTCGAGCGTGCGGTGGTTTAAATCGATGCAGTAACTGGGAATATCGTCGCCAAGGGGTACTTGTTCGCGGGCATCTACCGCGACCAAGCTGCAGGATTTACGTAGCCGTTCGATTACCCGCTGCGCTGTTGCACCTGCAGCACCGGTTATGAGAATTCGTGGTTTGCGCTGCTTGCTTTTGGAAGTGGTCATTAAAATAGCCTTTTTCGTTCTTTCAGGCCTTTGTCTATAAGGCGGCTGACTTCAGCTTTTACTTTTTCGACACGTTCGCCTATTTGCGCTTCTGTAAGATCCTTGTTATCGAAATACATCGGCGGGCCAAAGTTCAGGTGAACCTTGGCAGGGAACACAACCGGCAGTGCAAGCGGCACATAGGGTATGTTGAGTGCGTTAGCTAGTGGTTTGATGTTGGCTATAGCGGGTATGGTTTCTTCGCAGCCCACCACACCAACGGGCACAACGGCCGCGTTGTATTTCATGGCGAGATGCATAAACCCCGGGCCAAACCGCTGGAGCTTGTAGCGATCACGGTAAAGCTTGCCCGAGCCGCGCACTCCTTCGGGGAAAACAATGATAGCTTCATTGTTGGCGAGCATTCTGGCGCAGTTTACCGGGTCGCCCAACACGGCGCCCACTTCGTTCAATAGGTTTCCAAGCCAGGGTACTGTCGGGAAGAAGCGCTCAATCATGGCGCGTGGTATGCGCGGGCTTTTTTTGCGTGAGGCCAGCGCGTAGCCCACGAGCACTCCGTCAATCGGGAGTTGCCCACTGTGGTTGCCAACAATTAACACCGGCCCCTCTGCGGGCACATGATCAACGCCGTGAGCTTCTGTGCGGAAGTACTTTTCGTATATGGGCTTGGCTAGAGAGATGCCGTATTTGAAGGTCTCATTATTATAGCCCCAAGGGTCGTACCCCAGCGTGCCTATCGGCTTGCGAATTCGGTCGATGGCATTGTCCAGTTCATCCGGAATTAGCCGCGACTTCAGATACGATACCAGACTCATGGGTTCTCCCTTTTCTGGAATTATTATATAGCGAGGACATATCGCTTTTGTGTGTAGCCAGTCTCAGCCGCGCCCGATAAGTACTCCCAGTGTGTGGCTTTGTCCCTCATTAAGCACACGGTAATCGCTGGCAGCATTGGCAGTTTCGACGCACAGCATTGTCTGCCAGGCAGGGTCGGGGAAATCGCTCAAGGTTTTTGCTTTGTTGGGGCCGGGGTTCCACACGACTGTGGAGTCGCTCCCCACGGAGGTAAGTTTGCGGGAAGATCCGGGTGTTACGACAACCATGGGTTCGCCGCTTTCGTAGATTCGATCGGTTTCGCCATCAAAATACACCGGGCCGTCCTGAGCGCAATATTCCCAGTTTTCTAGGGTGTCTATGTAGTTGCTGTGGCCTAAACCTAAAACTCTTGAGCGGGTAATGTCAGTGGTAGGCAGGTAGGTGTGTAGCGCCTGACTAAAGGAGAGGGGGTCGCTACCGAGGTTTGTAGTGGTGAGGGCAAGCTGGAAGCCACGCACAGAAAAGCTGAATGTGAGTAGGGCCAGCGCGTGGCCATTCCAAACGTCCATAAAATCCCTGTTTGCTTCCAGAGACAGTGCTATTTCGACCTCATGGGCGCTTTCGTTCACATTCTCCAGTTTCCAAAGTGCTGTTCGCGCAAACCCATGGGCGCTTTTGGTCTTTACTCGTTTGCGAACCTCAGGCGCGTTGCGTGCAGGATCGCCGAACCAAGGCGAGCATATTGGAATGCCACCGCGTATGGCGCGGCCGGGTTCGAAGCGAGCGTTTGGGCTTAGCCATAGCCAGTTTGGCTCATTTTTGGGAGCAAAATGTGTGAGGTGTGCGCCTTGCAAAAACACAGTGGCCTCAAACAGTGGATGATGAACCTCCAGTGCTTCGAGCTGCCCGATGGTGTTCCAGCGAGTAAAAGACCATTGCCCCGGAGATAGGGGTGAGAGTGGCTTGTTGCTGCTTTCAGACATAGAGCGCGTTTCCAGGCTTAGGTGCATCTGCTTACTCAAAGAGTAAATCAAAACTGTGTTGTGGGCGACTGTCGAGATTTGCCGTTGTAGTCCGCAAACCCTTTTGTTAATATTCGCGCCGCTTTCAGGGAGTTTGTTCTGAAACGCCGTTATGGTGGCTCCATTGGTGCCTCCGCAACATGAAACCGTGAACCCGGTCAGGCCCGGAAGGGAGCAGCCGCAGCGGTGGAATTGTGTGCCGGAGTGTCGCTGGTGGGGCCACCCCCAGATATTAGCTCTAGTCCCTTCTTTTTTTAGTTTCCATCCTTTTTGTTTCAATCGCTAACCCCAGTGCTCGCTTATAATCTCGCTGTGTCGAAACGTCAGCTAGACATTCCTGCATGAAATAGTTTTATTCAAGGGATATCATCGATACTTGAAACTGTTACCTGTTATGGAGAGTTGCGATGCAACTAGCAAAGCAAGAGGCATTAGACACCATTGGCAAGCTGCCGGACGATGCAGACATGGATGAGATTATGTATCGGCTCTATGTGCTGGATAAGATCCGGAAGGGGCAAGAAGCTGTGCAGCAAGGCCAGACCGCCACCGGCGAGGAGCTGAAGAGGGAAATCGATTCATGGTGATCTGGTCACAACCGGCCATTGCAGATCTGCGCTCAATCCATGATTTTATCGCTCCCGACTCCCGCTTCTATGCTAAGAAGGTTGTACACGATATCCGTGAGAAGACCAGTGTTCTAGGTCAATTGCCCAAGACCGGTAAGAAAGTACCAGAACTCGATGATGACCACATCAGAGAGCTTTCCCTCTATTCTTACCGGATCATCTATGAAATTGCGGCTCGATCGGTTTTTGTACTTGCCGTTGTGCATAAGCGGCGGGATTTGAAGGCAGAGGATATCCGAAAAATATAATCAGTGCGGTTTTCCCGCTGGCTCTCCATGATCGAATATGTCGGTATTGCTTAGTTAAGGGGCCGCTGCGATCGAATTCCACTAAAACTCCCAGTATGATATTGGCTCCCTTTGGCATGGTGGTCTCCGCGCGACCCAAAATTCGATCGGGTAGCTGACCTGTGTTTCATACTGCTTCTTACAGCTTTGCGTCCATGCTAAAGTTGCAGGCGTTTTTCTCAGCATTTGGCGGATCATGAGCTATCAGGTACTTGCCCGTAAATGGCGCCCTCGCACCTTTGAAGATATGGTGGGGCAGGAACACGTTCTTCAGGCGTTAATTCACGCATTGGAAAACCAGCGCCTGCATCACGCTTATCTGTTTACCGGCACCCGGGGCGTGGGTAAAACCACCATTGGGCGTTTGCTGGCCCGCTGTCTTAATTGTGAAACCGGTATTACGCCACGGCCTTGCGGCACTTGCTCCAGTTGTGTGGAAATTCAGGAAGGCCGGTTCGTTGATCTGATTGAAATTGATGCTGCATCCCGCACTGGCGTGGATGACATGCGGGAGTTGACAGATAACGTTCAGTACGCGCCCAGCCGCGGCCGCTATAAGGTGTACCTCATCGACGAGGTGCACATGCTCACCAATCAGTCGTTCAATGCATTTCTCAAGACCCTTGAGGAACCGCCAGAGCACGTGAAGTTTTTGCTGGCCACTACAGACCCCCAGAAGTTACCCGTAACGGTTCTATCACGCTGTTTGCAATTTAATCTCAAGCGTATGACGCCTGAGCATATTGCAGGGCACCTCACAAACGTTCTTACTGCTGAAAGTATTCCTTTTGAAGAGCCGGCGCTTTGGTTGCTGGCTCGCGCTGCCGACGGCAGTATGCGGGACGCCCTGAGCCTCACAGATCAAGCGATTGCGTTCGGTAACCAGAAGCTTTCTGCCAGCGATGTTAGCAGCATGCTGGGTACGATTGACCAGCGGGATATTGAGCGGATTGTAAATGCACTGGTGGAGCGAGACGGCCCGGCCTTGCTGGCGGAAATAAGCCGTATCTCGGATTTTGCGCCGGATTACAGCATTATACTCGCGGATCTTCTGTCGCTGTTTCATAGGGTCACCATGGAACAAGTGGTTCCGGGAAGTGCTGATAATGCGCTTGGGGACGCTGCGCAAGTGCAGATGCTCGCCCGTAGCTTAAGTGCGGAAGATGCTCAATTGTTTTATCAAGCTGCTCTAATAGGCCGAAAGGATTTAGCGATTACTCCCGATGCCCGTATGGGTTTCGAAATGACACTGCTCCGCATGCTTGCTTTTCGCCCCGGCTCTGATCGCCGCGCACCACCGGCTGTGAGTACTGCGGGTTCTGGAACCGAGGGAGAATCCCGCGACGAACCTGAGCCTGCGCCGACTGTAACAGAGCCATCTCAGGCTGTTAGTGCCTTACCGTCTGAAACAAAACCAGAGCTAAAGCCAGAGCCGAAGCCTGAACCAGAGCCAAAACCAGAGCCAAAACCAGAGCCAGAGCCTGAATTAGCCCAGAGTGAGCAGGCACCTGTTCAAGCTGAGCCGCAGGGCTACGCAGATGCACCAATAGATGATGCCTGGTTGGCCAGCCTTGATGCCCAAGCGGAGTCGCAGCCAGATTATTCCGAGCCCGAGCCCGAGCCCGAGCCCGAGTCCGAACCCGAGCCCGCTGTAGACGGAGAGTTTGTCTGGGAACGGGATTTTCGCAGTCTTGGCATTATCGGTATGCCAGGTAATCTGGCCAGCCATGGTGCTATGTCTCGCGCCGAAGACACCATTACGCTGTTAATCGACGAAGGCCATGCCCGTTTGTTGAACGACAGGCATGAAGAAAAAATTGTGGCTGCCTTGAGAAAACACTTTGGCGACGCCATTCAGTTAAAGATAGAGCAGGGCGACCCCGGCCCCAACACGCCAGCCGCTTATGAAGAGCGCCAACGCAAAATACGCCAAAGCGCGGCGGAGGACTCAATTCGCAATGATCCATTCGTGCGATCTATTGTGGAACGGTTTGAGGCGCGGGTAGTCGAAGATAGTATTAAGCCGATAAGCGATCGTCCAACACAGACAAGCAGGAGATAAAAGATGCTGAACGATATGGGCGGGCTGATGAAAAAAGCCCAAAAAATGCAGGAAGAAATGCAGAAAGCTCAGGAAGAGGCAGCAAAAGCGGAAATTGTCGGCGAATCCGGCGCGGGCATGGTAAAAGTAACCATGAATGGCCGTCACGATGTTCGCAGGGTAGAGATTGATCCATCTTTGATGACAGAAGAAAAAGATGTTTTGGAAGACTTGCTGGCTGCGGCTGTTAACGATGCCGTGCGCAGGGTAGAGGCCAATCAGAAAGATGCAATGTCGGGCATGATGTCCGGTATGGGTATGCCACCCGGATTTAAGATGCCGTTTTAAAGTTTTTTCTTTAGCCTGTAGTTTGAGGATGTTTCATGGCATTCAGCCCTCTGGTTGATGAACTCGTTGAATCCCTCCGGTGTTTGCCGGGTGTGGGCCAGAAGACTGCCCAGCGCATGGCTTTTCACCTGCTTGAGCGGGCCCGTTCTGGTGGCACCCGGCTTTCGGATGCGTTGAGTAACGCCATGGAGGGGGTTCGCCGTTGCGAGAGCTGCCAGAACTTTTCCGATACCGAAGTGTGTGGCATTTGTGAGAACCCTGTTCGCAGTAACGGTACTCTCTGCGTGGTGGAGAGCCCCTCGGATTTGTTGGCCATTGAGCAGGCTGGTGATTACAAAGGCAGTTATTTTGTTTTGATGGGGCACCTGTCACCTATTGATGGAGTTGGCCCCGATGAAATCGGTATCGAACGACTCTTGCGCCGGGTACGCTCAGAAGGTGTTACTGAACTTATTCTTGCGACCAACCCTACGGTGGAAGGCGAGGCGACAGCCCATTATATTTCTGACCGACTCGACGGCTCCGAGATTCTCATCACGCGGCTTGCCCACGGTATACCAGTGGGTGGCGAGCTTGGTTACGTTGACGGCTTTACTCTCACTCATGCGTTCCGCGGCAGAAAACCCCTGCTTGATTGACTCCGCATCGGCGCCTAGACGGCGTTTTTAACTGGCTTTTTCTATGACACTTCCTCTTACCGCTATTGATGTACCGCCGGCCCCTGAAACCATTGAGTGGATTACCCAGCCGGAAGAGCTAAACCAGTGGCTGGACAGCGCTCCGGGGTTCCCCCTTGTTCTTGACACAGAATTTGAGCGGGTAAATACCTTCTATCCCATAGCGGGGCTGGTTCAGCTCGGCCTCGGAAACAGTTTTTGCCTAGTGGACCCCGATGTGGCGGAACAGTCTTCCCGCTTTCGGGAGGTTCTTGCCGACCCGGCAGTAACGAAGCTGCTGTATGCCATGAGTGAAGACCTTGAGCTGTTTCGTGACTGGCTCAATATTAAACCGAAAGGTGTCGTGGATTTACAAATCGGTGCTGCTTTGGCTGGGGCCGGTTTTTCTGTAGGTTACGCCCGCCTTGTGGAGACGCTGTTCGGTGAGGTTTTGGATAAGTCTGTCACCCGCTCAGATTGGATATCCCGCCCTTTGAGTGATGCCCAGCAGCGCTACGCGATAGAAGATATACGCTTTCTTGAACCTATGCATCAGTGGGTTACTGCACACCTGAAAGAGCGAGGGCTTGAAGCGGCGCTTGCAGAAGAGTCCACCCGCTTTGCCGACGAACTCGCAGGGCAGGACGACCCGCACCATCATTACCTTCGCCTGCGTGGCGGCTGGGCTTTAACCGCTCAACAGCAGCTTGTTCTCAAAAAGTTGGTGGTCTGGCGCGAGCTCGAAAGCAGAGAGCGTGACCGCCCGCGGGGCAGGGTGTTGGCAGATCCTCTGCTTATTGCCATTGCAGATCGGCTACCGCAGTCCCTCAACGACCTATCTAATATTCAGGGTGTTCCGGGTGGCGTAGTTCGGCGTTATGGCGAAGCCTTGCTTAAGCTTGTTGCAGAGGGGCGTAACGCTGATACTTCTGGGCTAGAACGTATTGCGCCACCACTGAGTCGGGACCAGCAGGCATACTTTAAAAACTTGAAACGATTTTTTAGAAGTGCGGCAGAAGTTGCTGATATTCCTATAGAATTACTTGCCCCAAGAAAACGTTTGGAGAAAGTGGTACAAGACAAAAGCTTGGCTGACAGCCCGTTTTTCCATGGCTGGCGCACGAGAATTCTTGCGCCGGTAATGAACGATATCGAGGATTACCTGCAATCATGAAAGATCGGGAATTTGTGTCTGTTTTCCGAAGCAGCAAAAAAAGCGATACCTATATCTTTGTTCGTCGTGGACAGAAGTGGGAAGAGTTGCCTGAAAGCCTTAGAGGGATTTTTGGTAACCCGATTCACTCCATGGATCTGGTTATGACGCCGGAGCGCAAGCTTGCCAGAACAACCGGTGAGCAGGTGCTCAACGCGCTTGCTGAAAAAGATTTCTTTTTGCAGATGCCGGAAGAACAAGACTCTTATGTTGTCGATTTTCGTACCAAGCCGGGGCTGAGAAACTCATGATTGCGCAAATCCCATTCTGGCAGCGCAAGCGCCTGAGCGAGATGACGCAACAAGAGTGGGAGTCCCTGTGCGACGGTTGCGGGAAATGCTGCCTTAACAAACTCGAAGATGAAGACACAGGCGAGGTTTACCATACTGACTTGGTTTGCCGTTTTATGGATGAAAACACCTGCCAGTGCACAGTGTATTCCGAGCGGCTTGAGAAAGTACCGGGCTGTACAGTGCTGACACCGGGTACGGTGAACGATTACCATTGGCTACCTCACACCTGCGCATACCGTACCCTGGCAGAGGGCCGGCCTCTTGCTGATTGGCATCCCCTGCGCAGCGGGAGCCCGAATTCGGTTCACGAGGCCGGTGTATCCATACGCCACAAAGTTATCCGTGAGGATAAAGTGGCGGAAGAAAGCTGGGAAGAACACATCATTCACTGGGTTCTGTAATGATCGATACTGACGCACAAATTGCTTACGGCATCTTCTGGGCCGCTTACGCTATCGCTTTCGTTGTGTTTTTTTACATGATGAAAAAGCTGTTCCGGTTTTTGCCGTTGTACGGCCTGCGCACCCTTCTGCTCGCCGCGTTAGTAGCCCTATTGCTGACGCCTGTAGAATCCCCTGAACTGGCAGGCTGGTGGATACCCGCTTGGCTGTTCGGAGGCTATGAGCAGATTCTGGGTGACGCAGATAACGCTGGCAGAGCGTGGCTGAATCTTAGTATCGGGGGGCTTGTTATGCTCTTGGTCTGGATTCTAGACATGGTCCGTTACCGTTTGTCACGGCGCTGAGACAACCCAATTCATTGAGTCTGAGAATAACAATGCCAAGATCCTTTACGCTGGTTTTCTTCATTGCTTTAATAATGCCCGCAACGCTTTGGGCTCAGGGCGCCGCACCGCTGAAATTGCCGGAAAGCCCGGATGTACGCATCATTGTGGATATTTCGGGTTCGATGAAAGAAACCGACCCGAATAACCTACGGCAGCCAGCTGTAAGGCTGTTAGCAAGGGTGATCCCTGAAGGCAGTACCGCGGGCGTTTGGACCTTCGGGCAGTATGTGAACATGCTGGTGCCCCACGGTGAAGTGACGGATGCGTGGCGCGAAACCGCGATTGAACGCTCACAAAAAATAAATTCCGTAGCCCTGCGCACAAACCTTGGTAAAGCCATTGAAGTCGCTAGTGATGATTTTGTAACCGGTTGCACCCTTGAGAACACCCACTTCATTCTGCTAACCGATGGCAAGGTAGATATATCAAACAGCGCCGACGTTAATCAGGCGGAAGAAAAGCGAATTCTTGGTGGTGTTCTTGATTCGCTGGTTGCACAAGGCGCCACTTTCCATCCCGTTGCCTTGTCAGAGCAAGCGGATGCAGAGTTCCTGAAAACTCTTGCTACAAAATCACAGGGTAGCTTCCGGGTTGCAGACACGGCAGAGTCTCTTAATCTCGCTTTTCTCGATGCTCTGAACACCGCTGCCCCGCAGGAGCAGATTCCTATTGAAGGCAACGCCTTCACTGTGGATGCCGGAGTAAACGAATTTACCGCATTGATATTTCGTGGCGCGGCCGCAGAGGGTGAGCAAGTTGAATCCGCCGAACTAGAACTGGCTAGACCTGATGGAGAAACCCTTCAGCAATCAGACCAGCCAGACAATGTTCGCTGGGCAAGAGAAGCAGCCTATGACCTTATAACCATCAAACAGCCCCTTGCTGGGGAGTGGCGCGTTAAAGGTGAGCTTGGCGAAGGTAGTCGCGTTACGGTAGTCAGTGATTTGAGAATGGTGGTTGCGCCGATACCTGCAACGTTTACCGCTGAGTCTCCAGTGGATATTCGTGTGGCCTTCTTCGAAAAAGAAGAAAAAGTAACCAATTCTGAATTTCTCAACGTAATGAGTGTAACTCTAAGCCTGACCTCTGAAGACGGTCGTAGCGGCAGCAAGACGTTGTCTGCAGATCAGCCACCTGCGGATGGTGAGTACTCGGATTCCATCAGCAAGTTGCCGGTTGTAGGCTTGTACCGGATAGATGTTGTTGCCGATGGCAAAACGTTTGCGCGTAAATTTACCGCCACAACCGAATTTTTAGTGCCTGAGGGCATGGTTGAGCCGAGTCTTGAGTCGCCTATTGACGTAAGTATGGCCGAAACGGCCGAGCAGGCACCGCCAGATTCTGAGCCTGAGCCAGTTGTTGAACCCGAACCTGAGCAGAAGCCAATAGTAGAGCCAGAGCCCGCGATTGAGCCCGAACCTGAAGCGCCGGAGGCTTCGGCTGCACCAGAACTTGAAGAAACTCCAGAAGAGCCCACAGCCCTGTCCATACCCTTATGGATGATCGGCGCGGGAGCAGGGGCGTTCGTGCTTTTAGCATTGATTGTGTTCTTGCTTATACGCAAGCGTCGCAAGGCTGCAACTGCAGAAGAAACAACGCAAGAAGACGCCGAAGATTTGGATGAACTGCAACAGGCAATGGCAGATATTGAAGCCGAAACGCCTGTTGTAATGCCCGAGCCCGAATCAGAATTAGAGCCAGAGCCAGAGCCAGAGCCAGAGCCAGAGCCAGAGCCAGAGCCAGAGCCAGAGCCAGAGCCAGAGCCAGAGCCAGAGCCAGAGCCAGAGCCTGAACCAGAGCCTGAACCTGTGCTGGAGCCAGAACCAGTATTGGAGCCTGAGCCGGAAGAAGAGGATATACCCGTAGCTGATACGGTGGTTGAGCCGGAAGAAGATATTCCAGAGCTAACCGAGCAGGCGGAAGATGATGAAGAAGAGTTCGGTCTGGATGATTTTGACCTGTCTGAATTCGACGATTTACCCGATTACGATGATCCGGATAAAAAACCGGATGATGAACAGAAAAAGTAACCAACAGGAATCTTACACATGAAGTTTACCGGTACCGATAAATACGTAGCCACCGATGACCTGCAAATGGCCGTAAATGCGGCTATCACGCTGCAACGACCACTGTTGATCAAAGGCGAGCCCGGCACCGGCAAAACCTTGCTGGCCGAGGAAATGGCGAGTGCTCTTGGTATGCGCTTAATTCCCTGGCATATCAAATCCACCACCAAGGCACAGCAAGGATTGTACGAGTATGATGCGGTATCTCGTTTGCGGGATTCCCAGTTGGGCGACGAGAAAGTCAAAGATATCAGCAACTACATTGTTAAGGGCAAGCTGTGGGAGGCTTTTGAAGCCGATGAACAGGTGGTGCTGCTGATTGATGAAATCGACAAGGCCGACATCGAATTCCCCAACGATCTGCTGCTGGAGCTGGATCGCATGGAATTTTACGTTTACGAAACCCAGCAGTTGGTGAAAGCGAAAAATCGGCCCATCATTGTCATCACTAGTAACAACGAAAAAGAGCTGCCGGACGCCTTCCTGCGCCGCTGTTTCTTCCACTACATCAGCTTCCCGGACCACGACACCATGAAGAGCATTGTGGATGTCCACTTCCCGGGTATTCAGCAGCAGGTAGTAAAGGATGCGCTGGAAGTGTTCTTCGACGTGCGCAAAGTGCCGGGCCTAAAGAAAAAACCTTCCACTTCTGAGCTGATTGACTGGTTAAAGCTGCTGATGGCAGACGAACTCACAGCAAAGATGCTTCAGGAAAAAGATACCAGTTCGGCGCTGCCGCCTTTGTACGGTGCTCTGGTAAAAAATGAGCAGGATGTCCACTTGCTGCAAAAACTGGCGTTTATGGCTCGCCGTCGCGGCTGAAATTCGGCAAGAGTGCGGTTTTATGTTGATTGATTTTTTTCTCGAAGTGCGACGGGCCAAGGTGCCTGCCAGCCTGCGCGAATTCCTCGATCTGTTGGAAGCGCTGCAACAGCGCCTAGCTTTTGCGGATATGGAGGAGTTCTATTATTTGGCGCGGGTGTGTCTGGTAAAAGACGAGCGCCACTTCGACAAGTTTGATCTGGCCTTCAAATCTTATTTTGAGGGTATAGAGCATCTGGATCAGATGCTGGAAGCTTTGATTCCCGATGAATGGCTTCGGGCAGAATTTGAGAAAAACCTGACAGAGGAAGAAAAAGCCAAGATCGATTCCCTGGGTGGCCTCGAAGAACTGATCGAAACCTTCAAAAAACGCATGGAAGAGCAGAAAGAGCGGCACGCGGGCGGAAACAAGTGGATAGGCACCGGCGGAACATCGCCGTTTGGTGCAGATGGCTACAACCCTGAAGGTTTCCGTATCGGCCAGAAAAAAGGTCGCCACGGCCGTGCTGTCAAAGTGTGGGAGAAGCGCGAGTTCAAAGATCTGGACGACAGCGTAACTCTTGGCATTCGGAACATTAAGGTTGCCCTGCGGCGGTTGCGTAAGTTTGCCCGTCAGGGCGCGGCCGACAAGTTGGATATGGATGACACTATTCGTTCAACAGCCCGAAATGCAGGTTACCTAGACCTAAAAATGGTGCCTGAGCGCCACAATGCGGTCAAAGTTCTGATCTTCTTTGATGTGGGTGGCTCTATGGACCCTCACGTGCGGGTCTGCGAAGAATTGTTCTCAGCTGCACGTACAGAGTTTAAGCACATGGAGTACTTCTACTTTCATAACTTTGTATATGAGAGTGTGTGGAAGAACAACATCCGTCGCATGAATGAAACAACCAGCACTTGGGATGTCCTCCACAAGTATTCGCCAGACTACAAAGTGATTTTCGTAGGCGACGCCACCATGGCGCCCTATGAAATTTCCCATGCGGGCGGGTCCATCGAACACTGGAACGAAGAAGCCGGCGCCACATGGTTTCAGCGTATCAGTGATCACTTCCGCAAGGTTGTTTGGATCAACCCGTTACCGGAAGGGTATTGGGGAACCGGCGGCTCCTTGGGCATGACCAGACAGTTGGTGAATGACCATATGTATCCGCTCACAGTGGAAGGTCTGGAATCGGCTATGAAACATCTGAGCAAATAGAAAAACGCCGATGCTGCCCGGCATCGGCAAAGCCCGCCACATCAAACCCGAGCTTCGGGTTTCCGATTTGGTGATCTGGATACCGTTCTTGAGTGTTACCAAGTGTTACTCTTCCTGCCAGCTTGAAATAGAGACGGCAGGAGCAGGGGCTTATGTTTGGCCTAGACAAAACACAAGTGTACCGGAGCGGCAAGCGAGTTAGATTCGTTTCAGAATTAGGCTTCGGCCTTATGGCTGCGCTATTAGTTGCTGCTGGTTCGGTTTTCGCATCCGCTCTTGACGACGAAATTGCCGCGTTAAAAACCGAAGTGTCCGCCCATTCGCGGGATGTATATGAGCTTGAGCAAAAAGTGCTTCACCCGGTTGATACGCGGCTGGCTGTTTTCCTAACGCTTGCCAGCCCGGATGGTCTGGATCTCGACTCGGTGGAGCTGTATGTTGACGGAACACCTGTCGCTGCCCACCATTACAGTCTCCGTGAAAGCGGTTCGCTAGAGCAGGGTGGCATCCAGCAGCTTTTCACAAGCAATCTGGCCAGTGGTTCTCACGAACTGAAAGCGATCATTACAGCCAGAGCCGCCAACGATCGCTTCGTGCGACGTGAGTCCTCCCATCGTTTTCAAAAACGTCCGGGCGCCCTTCGCTTGCAAATGGCCCTTGAAGCCAAGGCACCTGATTTTGAACCCCGCGTTTCTTTTGTAGAGTGGAAGTAGCCAGTCATGAGGTTGTCTTTGCTGAGCTACGTTCTGCTTCCTGTGTGCGTGTCGGGTTTGTTACTGACCTCAGCCCACGCAGCGCAGCCCACGCCGTCAGCGCTTGAAGCGGGCCTTGAGCAATTCGCTCAGGCAAAGACCAGTTGGTATTCGAACGGCCATTCCGATATTAGCCGCAAATCAAAGCAGCAGAAGCTTTACGAGGAAGCTGAAGCAGCCCGCGCCAGCGGAGACGCTGAAAGGGCAGGCAAGATCCTTGCAACTATGTCTGAGGGGTACTGGTCTGCTGTTGGGTACCTTAATCTTTCCGGAGACTATGCCCGGAATGATCTAAATCCGTCGCGGGCTTTGGTTGCTCTGCGTGTGGCCTTGGCTATGGCCGACAAGGATACAGACGCCGAGCGAAAATCAGCTTTGCGTAGCCGCATCCTGTTGCGTGCCGGCTACCTTGCCTACACAAATTCAGAGTATGAGAAAGCGATTGGATTTCTCGAAAAAATTCCGCTCGATAGCCATAGAACACCCCAAGCACTTTACTTTCATGGTTTAGTGCTAGCGGAGGACGGCAACTACCGAGCAGCAATGCAGAGCTGGCATCGTGCGAAGAAATACCCTCTCGCGTACCCCGGTGTTGCAGATGCTTGGTTAGGTATGGCACGCGGCTATGACCTTGCCGGTTATCTCGGCCAAGCAGGCGAGGCCTACCTAACAGCTAACGCAACCTATGAAGGTGAGAGAGCCACCTTGCGTATGCTGACAAGCCAGATTGAAGAGCAGGGCGCTTACAAGGCGCTTGTTCTGGATGCGCGGGATCAAAGCTACGGTACAGCCGCCAGTGGTAGTTCCAGTAACGCGGGTTTTGGTAGCCCCAAGGTTGAGTGGTTCCTAGCTGATAGCCGCACACTCGCCCAGCCCCGTGTGGCTTATTTATTGAGTTTTATGGAGCAACCAATTGCCCAGAAAGCCGTTGGTCGGGTGGCTGAGTTGGCAGCAATGGCAAGCCAGTTAGAACGCAACGCCCACGACCTCGGTATCTTTATTACAGCCATGCAGAATCAGCTTAAATCCAAGGGTGTTGATCGCCAAACTGCAGCACAAGAAGACCGATTGAAGGCTCAAAACAAACGTCTGCAAGATCGGTTGAGCGGGCTTGTGGATCGGTTGGATAGAGCGAGGTTAAGTCCAGACCAGATCTCACAATTTAGAATTCTGAAAACGACTCTTTCTGATGCGGGTCAGCGGCTTGAGAAATTCCAAAGCAGATCGGCACTTCGTTCCGACAACCTGAACCAACTGCTCGCCGATGCTCGGAGCTTGCGTAAACAGTCGCTGCAGCATCTTGAGTCGGTTAAAGGTTTGCGCAATCAGGCGGAAGCGTCGTTGGATCGACTAGCCCTAGATTTTGTATCGGCCCAAGACCAAAAAATGGTGTTGGCTCTGGATAAAACCGAGCAGAGAATTGCCTACCTGTATGAGTATCTGGCTTTGAAGGAACTTGATTCCGTGGAGCTGGAGCGATGAAAAGTCTGCGCATTTTACTATTACCCCTTAGTTTGTTTTGTAGCGCCTCTTATGGGCAGGAGTCGTTTAGCGTAGAACTGGGGCAAGACGGCGAAACCATCGCAGATATGCGACCCGTATTCCTCAAATTCGAATCCCGGCCGCTTCCAGCGATCTCTCCTGCAGAAGTTGCCAGACGTTACCAGAGGCTATTCAAAAAATCCGACGAGCCCAGTGTGCGAGTTGATGCGCTGAACCGCCTCGCCAATATCCGTGATCGCTCCGGTCAAGACATAGGATTTACCCCGGAGGAGGAAACGGAAATGTATCGGCAGGTCATTGAAAGCTACGAGACCATTCTGGAGCGTGGCGGATACAGCGGCCCAATGGACGAGCTCTTGTATCAGATGGCAAAAGCTCATGCGTTAATCGGCCAGAATGACGCCTCTGTTAAACGCCTCCAACAATTAGTTGGCCAGTACCCCAATTCCGCTCTTGTTGCCGAAGCTAGATTCCGGGTGGCCGAGTCCGCATTTGCTGACGGTCGCTATGTAGAGGCCGAGGCGGAATACGGCAAGCTTGTTGATGGCGAAGGCGCAGCTGGCGACCTGAAAAACAAGGCTCGCTACATGCTCGGGTGGTCCCTTTTCAAGCAGGGCCCGCAAGCCTGGGAACGTGCGGGCCAAAGGTTCGTTGCGGTGCTGGATGAATCCATCCCAAGCACTTCAAGTCTTAACCAAATTCCTGAGTCCAGTGTAGATAGCATTGACGACACCCTCCGTATACTCGCGCTCATGGCCAGCCGCCGAGACGGTGCAGAAACTTTAATGGGCTGGTTGGAACCGGAAGCGTCACGTTCCTGGACACCTTTGGTGTTTGACCGCCTAGCTGATTTGTACGCAGTGCAAAACAACCCTGAAGCCAGTGTCGCCACTAACCGGGCATTTGTGAGCTACTTTCCCGAACATCCGCAGCGGGCTGGTTTTATGAGTCAGGTTGTGGATGTGTGGAGCGCTGCTGACAGGTCGGTAAAGGCAAGAGACGCAATGGCTGACTACGTTGGGTTGTTTAACGATCAGGCGGATTACGCGGGGCTAGACGATGGTTATCGTACTAAGTGGCGTGAGTTTAGTCGTTTTCTTGCAGATTTTTATTACGCTCAAGGCGATGACGGGAAAGGCAGCCGCGTCGAAAACTACAGGGCAGCGGCAAGCTATTACGAAGGTTTGGCAAGTCGCAGTGATGCGGGTGGCGAGTTTTACCGGCTTGCTGGCGACGCCTGGTTACAGGCAGCGGCTTATCCGGCGGCGCTTGAGAACTTCCAAGTGGCGGCCTATGAACTGCCGGGTTACGACTATGCCGCAGATGCCGGGTGGGCAGCTGTTGTTTTAATTCGAGCAGGTGCCAGCGGTGAGGCGGCTTCATCGGAATTCAATCCAGACCTTGCCGATCTTTCTGTTGAGGCGGACCGTTTCATAGCACGGTACGGCGCGGACAACAGAGCACCAGAGTTGCTGGCTTATCTAGGCAATCGTTGGCTTGACTCCGGTAATAACGATTTGGCTTTGCAGTATGCTGTGCAAGCGGTCGATCATTCAAAGGCAGCGCCAGAAACGCGCTACGCTGGCTGGCTGGTCACGGCTCAAGTGCATCAAAATACGACAGAATACAGTCTTGCCGAAGGTGCCTGGCGTGAGGCTTTGGCTCTGGCCTCCAGCGATTCAGCAACGCCCACTATGGAACAGGAAGCACCGGAGCTGCGTCAGCAACTTGCCACAGCCATTTACAGGCAGGGCGAACAGGCCGCCGAGGCGGGCAAAACAGCAATTGCTGTGGCACATTTTCAGCGAATTGAGACAGTTCTACCCGGCTCGGAAATCGCCGTTAAGGGTCGTTTTGATGCAGCAAATACGTTGCTCAAAGCATCCGATTGGCAGCCTGCAATCAATGAACTCAACCGCTTCAGGGCTGATTATCCTCGCCACGCTTTGGTCTCGGATATTGGTGAAAAGCTCGTTCTGGCTTATACCTCGTCAAGCCAACCCATTCGGGCGGCGAAAGAGCTTATGGACATTGCCGATAACCCAAGCACACAGTCGGAGACAACTGGTGGTGATGCTTTGAATTATCGGCTTCGAGCGGCGGAGCTGTTCCACGTTGGTGAAGCATTCGATCAGCGCAATGCTGTTTATGTGGATTATCTTGCGACTAGCCCGATGGCAGCAAATGCCGAAGAGCATATTCGTCTGCAAACCATGCGTCACCGATTAACAGAGTCGGGCGCCGACCCCTCGCAGTGGCGTGCAAAACTGGTATCTGCCGAGCTAGCGAGTGACTGGCATTCCACGCAGACGTTGCAGTGGGCTGCTCGAGGCTCGTTGGTCATGGGGGCCGAGGCAGCCGCAAAGTTTGGAGGCATTGAGTTGAGCATGCCCCTTGAGGAATCGCTGGCGCGTAAACAGCTTGCCATGGAAACAGCCCAAACCCATTTCCGTAATGCTGAGTCTCTTGGCGGTGACAAAGTGCTGCCAGAGTCTTTGTATCGCCGAGCTGAACTTCACCGCATTATGGCTCGGGACCTTATGGCCTCCACTGCGCCAGACGATTTAAATGAGCTAGAGCAGATGCAATACACAATGCTGCTTGAAGAAGAAGCCTATCCGTTTGAAGAGCGTGCAATTGCTTTGCATTCAGAAAATCATCAGGGCATTGCCACGACAGGTTTTAATGTTTGGATCGAAAAAAGCTTGGATGTTCTGGCTAAGCTGCACCCCGGACGCTACGATCGCTCGCTGCGTTGGATGAGTGTGGCAGATGATGGAGAGAATGATGGTGTCTGACTACTATTTACTTTCTCTTCGTTTACCAAAAGCCTTGCGAGCTTTTTGCCAGTTCGCCGCACTGAGTTTGTCGTTTGCTCTCGCAACTCTAATGGTTGGCTGCGCGACGCAACCTGCAGAGCCCAAGGTTAAGCCGACGGTGGTTGACCCACAGCAGGCGCTTGTATTTGTTCAGCAAGGCTCCTTGGCCTATGAGCAAGGCGATATTTCCGGCGCAATTAAAGCTTGGCAGCGGGCCGTTGAACTCAACCACAACGACGCCGCAACGCTCAACAATTTGGCTCTTTTGCTTAAACAGAAGCACCGCTTTCAAGAGGCGGCTGAGCTACTGGAAACCGGAATCAAGCAGTCACCGACTGTCGCCGATCTGCATTACAATCTTGCGGTTATATCCGAGCTCTATTTGTTGGATCTCGATAGGGCGCTTACCCATTACAAGCGCTATCAAGCGCTATCAGCTGATGAAGATAAAAAGGTAACTGGATGGGTCGCGGATCTGGAAAGGAGGCTGGACTAAATGATGAACAGGACTTTCTGGTTGATGTTACGGGATGCCTTTCGTTTCCTCATTGGCCTTTCCCTGACTGTTATTCTAGCCTTTGTGGCTCCTTTTTCATGGGCTGCAACCGAATCCACTAAAGAAGCGGGGGCTGCTAACACCCGAGAAAGTTCAGTGCGTCTTAGCATAGAGGGGGTTTCTGCCAGCGTGGGCGAAGACGAGCCGCGGGTACTGAATATCCTGCCTTGGCGTGCCCCCACTCTGCCGCGTCGACCGAGCGCGGAATTGGAAGGCAGTGCGTCTGATCTTGTTCAGCCTCTAGACGCCATTGTGCTCGAGCGCCATAGGGTCTTCCGCCAAAGCCTTGGCGGCGCCCATCACGGCCCGCAGCCGGGAGCGCGTCGATGACAGCTATGAACGCTAGGCTTGCCAATGGCGACTTTGACCTGACCAAAGGGCTGGGTAAAGCAGCTATGTCTTCGTTGTCCTGGAGCCGGGAAGAGGGCGAGCGCCTGCGAATGCTTGTAATCACCGTGCTGGCGCTTCTGTTTTTTGTGCCCCTAGCCATTGTGATTCCAATCCTTGATGTTCCAGAGCCTGCTCGGGAACAAGTGGAGAGCCTACCGCCTCAACTCGCCAAATTGCTTGTAGAGCCGAAGCCGGTTGAAAAGCCGGTGCCGGAGCCCGTCAAGGAGGTAGTGGAGCCAGAACCGGAACCCGCTGAACCGGAGCCGGTAAAGCCGGAACCGATTCCGGAGCCTGAGGTAGCCAAGCCTGCTCCACTTCCACCGGTTCAACCGGTTGAGCAAACGCCAAAACCTGTCAAGCAAACTGTAGAGCAGGCGCGGGAGAAGGCGTCCCGTTCTGGTCTTTTGAGCATGAGAGACCGATTGGCCTCCATGCGCCAGCCGGCACCCACAGCGGCTCCGGTCATTCAGGCCAATGCCGATACTACGGCTGAGTCCATAAGTGGGGCTAGTTCCAGCGCCCAGCAAGTAAATGACGCACTCAAAAGCAGTGGCGGTGTGAAGGATGCGCAGGCACCACGCGCAGAGGTTGCCGTTGCCGGGCACGATGTGAGAAAAGTCGAAGCCGTGGCGCAACCTGAGCCCGTTACCGCAAGCACGACCGTCGGAACCCAAAAGTCGTCTGGGGGCGAGCGCGCAATGAGCAACATCCGTAAGGTGTTCGACTCAAGTAAAACGGCTTTGTATTCGCTTTATCAAAGAGAGTTGCGCAAAGACCCGACTTTGGCGGGTCGAGTAATGCTTGAGTTGGTCATAGAGCCAGACGGTTCAGTGTCTGCCTGCAAGGTAGTTAGCTCCGAACTCGAAAACCCGGCGCTGGAACAAAAAATTGCGATGCGCGTGCGCTTGTTTAATTTTGGCGCAGCGAATGTTGAAACCCGGAAAGTGAGATTTCCAATTGACTTCCTTCCGGGTTGAAGCGGTCTTTAAGCTACCGGATTAACTTGCAATGGTGATTTTAGGAAGGTCTGGCCTATACGGGCGGGACTTTTCCGTTGGTGCAATCACCTTGGCTTCCCCGGTAACAACCTTCTGATTATTTTGGTTGAGCACATTGCACTGGATTATTACCCGGTTTTTTGGGGCTTTGCTCAACACAGTGAGATGAACAGTTACCGTATCGCCAAGCTTTACAGGGCGCTTGAAGGAAAGAGTCTGATCTAAATACACGGTGCCAGGGCCCGGCATAACCATGGCTAGAGCGGCAGAAATCAATGATCCACTCCACATGCCGTGAGCGATCCGCTCCCCGAACATGGAGCCCGCGGCAAACTCTGAATCCAAGTGCACGGGATTAAAGTCGCCGGAGGCGGCGGCGAATAAAACCAGTTCGTCCTCCGTGAGCGTTCGTGTGAATGTGGCTGTATCCCCCTCGTTTAGCTCGTCATAGGTAATATTCACTAGAGTATCAAGGGTGTCGCTCATCAAGTGGTCCATGGCTAAAGTGTGTGGGTTCTGATCTTTTTCAGAAGACCGCTGAAACTACCTCATCGTTAACAAAACTGCTATTCTCTTCCCACTTTTTTAGGCTGATACTTATGTCGGGTTGATCCATACGTCGCTCGGTGTTTGTAAATCATGATAAATAGAAGCGCCAGATCAGGAGATGGTGATGGATTTCGAGAAGTTCTATCAAGACAAATACCCTGCCAGTGTTCCCCGCGATGTTGATCTGAACAAATACAGTAGCATGGTGGATGTATTTGAAACGGCGGTTAAAAAGTACTCGAATCGTCCCGCCTTCAGTGCTGTAGGTGCCACTCTCACGTACGGTGAGCTGGATACCCAAACTCGAAACTTCGCTGCCTGGTTGCAGAATAAAACGGACCTAAAGCCCGGCGACCGCATTGCTGTGCAAATGCCGAATTTAACCCAGTATCCGGTTGTGGTTTTTGGCGCCATGCGTGCAGGCCTGATTGTGGTGAACACTAACCCGCTTTATACCACCCGCGAGATGGAACACCAGTTTAACGATTCGGGTGCGAAAGCATTGGTAGTGCTGGCCAACATGGCGGAAAACGCGGAAAAAGTTCTGCCCCATACCAGCATTGAGCACGTGATTGTTACCGAAATTGCCGACATGCATTCGCCCATCAAGCGCACGCTTATGAATGCTGTCGTCAAGCACGTTAAGAAAATGGTACCCCCTTTCAATATCCCTCAGGCCCACAAGCTACCAGCGGTTCTCAGCGCCGGAGCCCGGGAAAAGTTTACGCCTGTAGAGTGCAAGCAGGATGATATAGCTGTGCTTCAGTACACCGGCGGTACAACCGGTGTTGCCAAGGGTGCCATGCTCACTCATGGCAATTTGGTAGCTAACCTGTTGCAGGTTCGCCCGATGATGGAAGACACAGTTATAGAAGGGCAGGAAATAGTAATTGCACCCCTACCGCTGTACCACATTTATTCTTTTACTCTGAACTGCGGCATTATGCTTGAGGCCGGTGGCCACAACATTCTGATCCCCAACCCCCGTGATATTCCGGGCTTTGTAAAAGAGTTGCAGAACCACAAATTTACAGCATTTTTGGGTCTCAACACGCTGTTCGTTGCTCTGTGCAACAACGAAGAGTTTCAGGATCTCGATTTCAGTCACCTCAAGCTCACATCCTCCGGTGGTATGGCCTTGACCAGCGACACTGCAAAAATGTGGGAGCGTGTTACCGGTTGCCCGATTTCCGAAGGATACGGCATGACGGAAACCTCTCCGGTGGTCACCTTCAACCCGCGCAGCGCTATACAGCTGGGCACCATTGGTTTGCCAGTGCCATCAACTCAGGTCAAGACAATTGATGATGACGGCAACGAAACCAAGCTTGGTGATCCGGGTGAGCTGTGTGTGAAAGGCCCGCAGGTTATGCGTGGCTACTGGCAGCGCCCGGAAGATACCCGCAAATCGTTTACTGAAGACGGCTACATCCAAACTGGCGATGTTGCCGTAATTCAGGAAGATGGCTATATACGAATTGTCGATCGCAAGAAAGATATGATCATCGTTTCCGGGTTTAACGTGTTCCCGAATGAGATCGAAGATGTTGTGAGCAGCCACCCGAAAGTGGTCGAGTGCGCAGCAGTTGGTGTTCCCGATGCCAAGAGTGGAGAGGCTGTTAAGGTGTATTTGGTCGCTACCGCTGAAGGTGTTACCGAGAACGAACTGAAAGAGTTCTGCCGCGAGCGACTCACCGCCTATAAAGTGCCTCGTTTCTTTGAATTCCGCGATGAGCTGCCGAAAACTAACGTAGGTAAAATCCTACGCCGTGAGCTGCGCGACGAACCGGGTAATAAGTAATCACTTTGACTCAGCAATCCAGTGATAGGTTTTCAGTAAAAGCCGCAATAAAGGCGATGACGGAGCAGTTGGATGTCTGCAATCAGCAGGAAGCTGCCCGCATCGCTAAATTGGTTGCAAGAACCAAAGGAAAGCCCGGCCAGAAAGATTTAGAAAAGATGGCCAAGTGGCTTGAGCGCGGGCTTGCAAAGGTGCAACAGCGCCAAGCCCTGCACAAGCCGGCTAGCTTTCCTGAAGGCTTGCCGGTTTCTGATCGTGTAGACGATATTCGCGAAGCGATTGAAAACCATCAGGTTGTTATTGTTGCCGGCGAAACCGGCTCCGGTAAAACCACCCAAATACCCAAAATCTGCATGAACATGGGTCGCGGTATTCGCGGCATGATTGGCCACACGCAGCCAAGGCGCATCGCTGCCCGCAGCGTGGCTGCCCGCATTGCCGATGAGCTGGGCGAGCAGGTTGGCCAGCAAATTGGCTATCAGGTGCGGTTTACGGATAACACCTCCGAGCAATCCCGGGTCAAGGTTATGACCGACGGTATACTGCTGGCTGAAGTCCAGCATGACCGTTTTCTTGACCGCTACGACACGCTGATTATCGATGAGGCCCATGAACGCAGCCTGAACATCGACTTCCTGCTGGGTTACCTCCGGCAGTTGCTTCCCAAACGGCCTGACCTGAAAGTTATTATTACCTCCGCGACAATCGAAGTGGATCGCTTTAGCGAGTTCTTTGATAAGGCGCCGGTGCTTGAGGTTAGTGGAAGAACCTTTCCTGTCGATATACGTTATCGCCCGCTCGTGGGCGATGAAGACGATCGTGATCAGGGATGGAACGATGGTGTTCTGGCTGCTCTGGATGAAATTGAACAGCACGAACGTAGCGGGAAGTTGCCTCCGGGTGATGTGCTGGTGTTTTTGCCCGGTGAGCGGGAAATTCGCAACCTGAGCAAAGTGCTACGCCACGCTGAGCTTCTGCATACAGAAGTATTGCCCCTATATTCCCGGTTGAGTAATCAAGAACAGAATCGGGTATTCCAGAGCCACCGTGGCCGCCGTATTGTGCTATCGACCAACGTGGCGGAAACGTCTCTCACGGTGCCGGGTATTCGCTATGTTATCGATACCGGTGTTGCGCGAATCAGCCGCTACAGTGTGCGCTCGAAAATACAGCGGCTACCCATCGAACCTGTCTCTCAGGCCAGTGCCAACCAGCGGGCAGGGCGTTGTGGTCGGGTTGCACCGGGCATCTGTTTTCGTCTTTACGATGAAACCGACTTTCTTAACAGGCCAGAGTACACAGACCCAGAAATACTGCGCACTAATTTAGCCTCCGTTATTCTGCAAATGGCCACCTCCGGGCTTGGTGAAATTCGCAACTTCCCGTTTCTGGAAGCGCCGGATAAGCGGATGATCAACGACGGCTACAAGCTGTTGGAAGAACTAAGCGCTGTGGATGGCCAGCGCAGAGTAACAAAGCTTGGGCGCACCATGGCGAAACTGCCCTTGGATCCGCGCTTGGCCCGAATGCTGGTAACGGCTGCCGATCAAGGCAGTTTGGCAGAAACACTAACCATTATTGCTGGCTTGAGCGTTCAGGATCCGAGAGAGCGGCCGCAGGACAAACAGCAGGCTGCCGATCAAGCCCATGCACCGTTTAATGACAAAGAATCCGACTTTGTTACTTTGCTTAACATCTGGAATTTCTACGAAGAGCAAAGGCAGGAGTTGTCCCAAAATCAGCTTAAGAAAATCTGCCAAAAGAGCTTTCTAAGCTGGATGCGCATGCGGGAATGGCGCGATATTCACAGACAACTTACGCTGATCTGCCGTGATCAGAAGCTGTCGTTCAACAAAGAAGCTGCCTCATACGAAGCCATGCATAAGGCGATTTTGGCCGGGCTGTTGGGGCAGGTGGCGACTAAGATAGAGAAAAAAGAGTATCTGGCTACGCGCAACCGCAAGGTGCTGATCTTTCCCGGCTCCAAAGTATCCAAAACCGGTCCCAAGTGGATCGTGGCTACTGAAATCGTGGAAACCAGCCGGGTGTTTGCCCGCATGGTGGCGGCTATTCAGCCCGAATGGATAGAGCCTTTGGCCGGGCACGTTGTGAAGCGGCATTATTTTGAGCCGCACTGGGAGCAGAAAAGAGCTCAGGTAATGGGGTATGAAAAGATTACCCTCTATGGCCTTGATGTGGTGCCCAAGCGGCCCATCGCATTCAGCAAAATTGATCCGGTTGAATGCCGTAATTTGTTTATCCGCCATGCATTGGTAGAGGGCGACTATCGATCGAAAGCGCCGTTTATAAGTCGCAACCGCGAGATGTTGGTCAGCGTAGAGGATCTTGAGAAGAAAACCCGCCGTCGCGATCTTCTGGTTGACGATGAGGTGCTGGTTAGCTTTTACGATGAGCGTTTACCCGCAGAAATCGTGAGTGGGCGCCATTTTGAAAGCTGGTGGAAAAGCCTAACCGCCGAAGAACTGCGAAACCTTGAGCTGACAGAAGCGGATGTGCTCCAGCGGCCGGTTGATGCACAAGCGGCAGATCTATATCCGGATTTTCTGGAGTGGGAGGGTGTTCGTTATCCGCTCAGCTATGAGTTTGAGCCCACCAGCGAACGCGATGGCGTTACTCTACAAGTGCCTCTTATGGCGCTGCGCCAGATTCCGTCCCGGCGTTTGGAGTGGCTGGTGCCTGGTTTGCTCAGGGAAAAGTGCATTGCGCTGGTGAAAGGATTACCAAAAGCCCTACGGCGAAACTTTGTGCCCGTGCCGGATTTTGTAGACGCCGCCATAGCCAACCTCCAACCGTCGAATGAACCTCTTGCACTTCAGCTTGGTGAACAGCTACGCAAGATGACGGGCGTACAAATTGACCCTGAAACCTGGCCAAAAGATGAATTGCCCCGCCACCTAAGGATGAACCTGAGAGTTCTTGGAGATGGCGGTAAAGTGATTGCAGAAAGCAGGGAAGCAGTCGAGCTTCAGGACCAACTTGAAGGGCGGGCCGAGGCGGCCTTGGCATCGGCAACCCGTGAAAGCACGGATCAGGAACCCGCTGGCGAATACACGGAGTGGGAGTTTGGCGAGTTACCGCAGCAGGTTCAGACCGAAAAGGGCGGTATGCAAATCACGGTTTACCCGGCGCTGGAAGACTTAGGTAAGCGCGTGAAAGAAATTCGCTGCCTTGATCGCCTTACAGCGGAAGATTCAACCCGCAAAGGTATTGCGCGGCTTATCCTGAATCGCTTTGGTAATACGTTGGATGATCTTGAGCGCAAGCTTCCGCGCTTTAAAAAGTCGGCCCTGATGTTTGCGCCTATCGGGCAGGCAAAAGTGCTTTTGGACGATTTACTTCTTGCGACGGTAATAGAGCATTTTTTACAGGACAAAATGCCTTATACCCGTGAAGCTTTTGATACGCTGGTTGATCGCCATAGGGGTGACTTTATTCCCGCTCTTGAACAGGCGGACGAACGGCTTTACCAAGCCATGCTCGGTTACCAGAAAGTTGCCAGACAGCTCAAAGGTAAGATTAATTTGGCTCTGGCAAACAGCATGTCGGACTTGAAGTTTCAGATGCAAAACCTTGTTTATCCGGGTTTTTTGGTTGAAACACCGTCTCAATGGTTGACTGAATTCGGTCGTTATTTTGAGGCTGCTTTGGTTAGGCTGGAAAAAATGCCCAGAGAAATGGGCCGTGAGCGGGAGTTCCTACACCTTATGGAACCCTTGTGGGCCCGTTACGCAAAAAAGCGCGATGAGCAGCAAAAACAGGGGGTTCGTGACCCGGAATTGGTTCTCTATCGCTGGATGCTTGAAGAGTTCCGTGTGTCGTTTTTTGCCCAGCAACTGGGAACGGTGATGACGGTTTCAGCCAAGCGTATTGATAAACAATGGCAGCTAACCAGAGTTTGACCGTTTAGTTTTCGCCTTAGGTAGGGTTTCTGCGGGCGGGCAAAATCTACGGACTGTGTTAGTATTTCTGAAAGTACGATATTCCTTTTTTTCTATTTTCATATTCATGTCGTGGGGTTAGCGTGATAAAAGCCGTCATTAGCGGAACCGGTCTGTACACACCGCCAGCAACCATCGATAACGATGAACTGGTTGAAGCCTTTAACCAATTTGTCGAGATGTATAATTCCGAACATGCCGATGCCATTGCGCGCGGTGAAACGGAAGCCTTGCAGCCTTCATCCTCGTCGTTTATCGAAAAAGCCTCGGGAATCAAACGCCGACATGTTATCGATAAAACCGGCATTCTTGATCCTAAACGCATGGCTCCATACATTCCTGAGCGCAGCAACGATGAGCCTTCGGTACAGTGTGATATGGCTGTTATCGCCTGTAATGAAGCCTTGGCGCAGGCTGGTAAAAAAGCCAGCGATGTAGATTCAGTTATTGTTGCGTGCTCTAACATGCAACGCGCTTACCCGGCCGTTTCCATTGAAGTGCAGAGCGCTTTGGGCATTGATGGCTTCGCCTACGACATGAACGTAGCCTGCAGCTCTGCAACGTTTGGGCTGCAAGCCGCGGTTAACTCGGTTGAAAGCGGTGCTGCGCGCGCCGTGTTGGTGGTTAGCCCGGAAATTTGCTCTGGCCACCTGAACTTCCGGGAGCGCGACAGTCACTTTATTTTCGGTGATGCTTGTACCGCCATTTTGGTGGAGCGTGAAGAAAATACTGAGTCAAACCAAGGGTTTGAAATTCTGGGCACTCGCCTGAAGACGACCTTCTCGAACAATATTCGCAACAATTTCGGCTTCCTGAACCGGGCGGACGAGTCTGGTATTGGTAAACCCGATAAACTATTTATCCAGCAGGGTCGTAAGGTATTTAAGGAAGTTTCACCGTTGGTCGCGGAAACCATTCAGGGCCATCTCCAGAGTCTGTCGTTAGCGCCAGATGATCTGCGCAGAATGTGGCTGCATCAGGCCAACCTGAATATGAACCAGTTAATCGCCCGCAGGGTGCTTGGCCGGGACGCAACTGAAGAAGAGGCTCCGGTAATTCTTGATGAATACGCCAACACCAGTTCTGCGGGCTCCATTATTGCGTTTCATAAACACAAAGATGATTTTGCCAGTGGTGACGTTGGGGTTATTTGTTCCTTCGGTGCCGGGTACTCCATCGGCAGTGTTGTAGTGCGCCGACGCTGATAGCGAAAACCAACAACCCAAGAGTTGAGCATGACAAAATTTTCACCCCGGGGCTGGCTTGTTGCCATGCCGCTCACGGTCATGTTGGCAGTGATTTTTTCAGCAGCGCCCGCTTTGGCTCAGAACGCACCAGAGCCTGTCCCCGAGAGCGCACCCACGGTCAATCCGCAGGACCCGTATGAAAATTGGAACCGAAAGGTTTACAGTTTCAACGACAGCATTGACCGTTGGGCGTTGAAGCCCGTAGCAAAGACCTATCGCACGGTGGTGCCAGACTTTGCCGATCGCGCTATCACTAACTTTTTCAACAACCTCTCCGAGATTCGGAACTTCACCAACAGCGTGCTTCAACTGAAGGGGGAGTCCGCTGTTGTTGCATTTGGTCGGTTCACTTTCAACACAGTGTTCGGCCTTGGTGGTTTGTTCGATGTTGCAACAGCATTTGATTTGCCGGAAAGGCCTGAAGATTTCGGCCAGACTCTTGGTTACTGGGGTGCTGGCTCCGGCCCCTACCTCATGTTGCCGTTTCTTGGGCCATCCAGCCCCCGGCATCTAACGGGTTTGGGTACAGACGGCTTTGTGTTCCCATCTGCCTGGGATGACGTCCATAGCCCTGAAACTTACTATGCAAGAGGGCTTCAAGTTGTGGACAAGCGCGCCGATTTAATACCTGCAGAGGGTTTTATTTCCGGAGACGCTTACACGTTCGTTCGCAATGCCTTCCTGCAACGAAGAGAGTTTTTGATTAACGATGGCAAGGTAACCAAAGACCCGTTTGCCAGTGACGATAATGACGATCTAATGCTGGATGACTTCTGAGTCATATCGCCATTCAAGGGAGACACGCGGTGCTTACAGATCCAAAGATCCATAAATTCCGCAAAATGCTGGCCGAGGCACCGAATTACGAGGTGTGGAAGGCCGCAGCTTTAGAGTTGGATTTTCTTGAAGGCAACGCCGAATGGAAAGAAGATTTTGCCTCCGAGCATTACCATTACGAGTTGCTGTATGACCGCCTCAGCAGCATCAAGCAGTATCGTCAGCAGAACGATTTTGAGCGTCTTAAACGGGCGCTGCGCGAAGGTCTTCATCATGATCTTGGTAACATGGGGAACCCCGCTCTATATACCCGTTCGCGGGTTGGTACCAAGCACCTGATTGAGGAATACATTGCTCAGGCCTGCGAAGCTCTGGATTTTCTATGTGATCAGCCGATCCCTGATTTTCCCGTGGCCGATAAGCTACAGTTTTTTCGCGACACCCTTACCAGCTATGGCCGGCCAACGCTCCTGTTGAGCGGCGGTGCCAGCTTGGGAATGTTTCATTTTGGGGTTATCAAAGCCCTTTGGGAACGCGGGCTGCTGCCTCAGGTTGTTACAGGTTCAAGTGTAGGTGCCATAGTTGCCGGTATGTTGGGCGTTCACACAGATGCTGAAATTCCCGAGATGTTGGTTCCGGAAAACCATAATCTGAGCGCCTGGAAATGGCGCGGCCTGCTCAGTGCCATGCGCGGTGAAGGCTTGATGGATCAGGAACAGCTGCGCTCATGCCTGAGAACCAATATTGGCGAGTACACGTTTGAAGAGGCCTACCAACGCACGGGGCGCTCGATAAACATGAGTGTCTCACCGGTGCAGGCGCATCAAAAGGCGCGGTTGTTATCCGGTTATACATCACCCTATTTGATGGTGTGGAGTGCAGCTCTGGCCAGCGCAGCGGTGCCCGGTATTTTCCCGCCGGTTACCTTGATGAAAAAGGACCTTCAAGGGCAGGCGTTGCCGTATATGCCCAGGCTCAAATTTGTGGATGGGTCCGTTGTCAGCGACCTACCCATTGAGCGCTTGATGCATCTTTACGATGTGAATTTCACCATCGTAAGCCAAACCAACCCCCACGTTGTTCCTTTTCTGAACGACCGGGGTAAGGATGAGAAGCTGTCCTTGGCCAACTTGCCAATGCACCTTCTGAAATCCGAGATACAGTTCCATGGTAGGGGAGTATTCGATTACCTTCGCAAACGTGCCCGCCCGGAAATGCTTCGGCAAATCTCGGGTCAAATGTATACCATCATGGCCCAGCGGTATTCAGGTGACGTAACCATTGCGCCTACCTATGGTTTTAAAGACTACAGCCGAATGCTAGCTGACCCCAAGCCGGAGTACGTGCGCGAGATGACCTTGGCGGGTGAACGTGCAACCTGGCCAAAAATCTCCATGATTCGCTCCCATGCACGCATCTCCAAAACCTTAGAGCGCTGTGTGCGGCGCCTGAAACAGCAAAATCGTCGTAGTGTTGCGGATCTCAGGCTGATAAACAGTGCCGATTCCGGAACATCCTGAGATGACAGGCCCGCGAGGCGGGCGGTATGATACGCTGCTAAAGAGCCTGGCCCGGTAATTGGCCGATCAGCCCGGCGCCTGAGTATTAGACTGGACGCCCATGTATTACGACTTCTTCGGCTTCAGAGAACCGCCGTTCTCTATTGCGCCAGATCCCCGCTACCTTTATTTGAGTGAACGCCACAAAGAGGCGCTTGCGCACCTAATGTATGGCGTTCAGGGGCAGGGCGGCTTTATTGTTATTACCGGAGAAGTTGGCACCGGTAAAACCACTGTTAGCCGCTGTTTTATAGAAAATGCTCCGGCTCATGTAGACATTGCCCTGATTCTCAATCCCAGGCTATCTGCCCGGGAATTGCTCTCCGCTATTTGCGATGAGTTGGAGATTGCCCACCCTTCGGGGGCCACCATCAAACAGATGGTGGATCTGATAAACCAGAACCTGCTGAAAGCTCATGCGGCGGGGCGGCATAAGGTTTTGATGATCGACGAAGCCCAGAACCTGTCTGCAGATGTGCTTGAGCAGCTTCGTCTTTTAACCAATCTTGAGACCGCAGAAAAAAAGCTTCTTCAAATTGTGTTGCTGGGTCAACCAGAATTACAGCAAATACTCGCGTTGTCTAAGCTGCGCCAGCTAAACCAGCGGGTAACTGCTCGGTATCATCTGGATGCCATCAGTAGTGACGAGCTACCGCTATACCTAAGCTATCGGCTTGGGGTTGCGGGTATGCGCGGTGATGTATTTGCGCCTGCCGCTGTTCGCAAGCTATACCGTTTGAGTAATGGTATACCTCGTCTGATCAACCTAATTAGTGACCGTGCTCTGCTTGGCGCCTACGCAGAAGGGGAACACGAGGTAACTGCCGCCCACATACGGCAGGCTGCAAAAGAAGTTGCGGGCAATAAAAACATAGGGCCGAAGCCTTCCGGCACGGTTTTAAAACCAGACTTGTCCCGCTATCTTGTGCTCGCCGCCTCTCTACTATTGGCGATCATCACTACCTTTTGGGTATACCAGCAATGGTCGACACCGGATGTGATAACGCAGGTAGACGCAGCGCCGGTAGAGCTGGTTGGAACTGTGCAGCGTGACGATACCCCTCCTGCCAAAGCACCAAACCTAAGCCCTTTCAGGTTCTCTGAACAAGCATTGAGCTTGACCGCTGCCTTCCGCGAGTTGTTTGATATATGGGGTCTTGCCTACAGCCCTCTAGAATCGCCTATTGCCTGTGAGTTTGCCCGTGCTTCCGGCCTTGATTGTTTAGAGCGACAAGGTAGCCGGCGAAGTCTGGAATTTCTCAACAGGCCAGCCATGTTGATGCTGCAAGATGAGGCGGGTAATCGAGGCTACGCAGTGTTGCGGCATATTGATGGCGATGTTGCTCAAATTGCTTTGCCTGAAGGCTTGGTTAGCGTGTCGTTTTCCAGTCTCGAATCTTTTTGGTTTGGTGAGTACCGGGTGTTATGGCAATTGCCGGATTATGTGAATACCCGTGTAGATGAAAACGATGTTGCGGGCGAGGAACTTTGGATTGGGGTTCGCATGATGGAGCTTGCAGATACCTACGGTGAGTCGCCCGCCGACGCCGCTAGAATCAAGCGTATGTCTGCCCAACAACAGGTGCGTTGGTACCAGTCGTTACGGGGGCTAACCGTTGATGGCATTTCGGGTGCCATGACGGTTATTCAGATCAACAACGATCTTAATGCAGAGGGTCCTCGACTTGTGGGCACAAAGCCCGAAGGCAAGGGATAGACTATGTCCTATATTCTTGATGCTCTCAGGAAATCGGAAACAGAGCGCCGTCAGGGCAAAGCGCCGGACCTCGGGCAACAGGTGCAACTGATACATCGCCCCAAGAAACGGCGAACGTCGCCCGTGGTTTGGGTAGCGCTGGCGCTAATGGTAAACGCCGGAGTATTGGCGGTCGTGTTCTGGCCGGAACGAACAAAACCAGAGCTCGAATCAACGCAAGTGCCTGCAAGTGAAGCAACCAGCCCTGTTCTTGCTGCTAAGCCTGAACCAAAGCCCGAGCCAAAGCCTGAATTCGTGCCCGCGCAAGAGTCCATCCTTGCCCAGCAACCGGAACCGGTGGCAGAGCCGATAATAGAGCCTGTCCGCGAGCGGCCTACTATTATTACGCCGTCGCTGCGCCCGGAGCGGTCGACGCCCGCTGTTAGCCAGAGTGGCGCCAGGCCACGAGTTCCGCATTTGGTAGAGTTACCCCTTTCCTTTCAGAAGAGTATTCCCGACTTGATGTTCAACAGCCATATCTATTCAACAGACCCCTACGCCAGCCGGGTGATGATCAATGGCCACTATCTTAGCCAAGGTGAATCCTTCTCCGGTATTACGGTAGAAGAGGTCACAGAAAATGGCGTTGTCCTCAGTAAACAAGGTAGAACCTTCCGCATGGGTGTTGTTCGCGACTGGGTGAGCCCGCGCTGATGGCATTAACCGAGGACATAAAACAGCAAATCCAGCAAAGTTACCGGGAAGTATTAGCAGGCAAGGGCGTGCGTGCCCGCTACGGTCAGCGCTTAATGATTGCCGAAATTGCCAAATACATGGGCGAGATCACCGAAAACGATGGCCAGCGTACCTCGCCTCCAGCGGCTTGTGTGGTTGAAGCAGGAACAGGTACCGGTAAAACTCTGGCCTATTTGATAGCATCGATTCCCGTGGCCCGGGCGCTGGGAAAAACCTTGGTGATTTCAACTGCTACGGTAGCGCTGCAAGACCAGATTGTTCTGAAAGATCTTCCGGACCTGAAAAAACACAGCAAGATGGATTTTAGCTGGACGCTGGCCAAAGGCCGGGGCCGGTATCTATGTATGTCCCGTTTGGAATCCCGGTTGCACGACGAGGGCAACGGCGACAGCGATACCATGCCGCTTTTTCTTCTGGATAGCCCCGGCACAGAAGAGCCCGGCACCCGGGCATTCTTTGAGGAAATGCTGGCAAGCTATGGTTCCCGCAAGTGGGATGGAGATAGAGACCACTGGCCGGAGCAGATACCCGACGAAATTTGGCGGCAGGTAACGACCGATCATCGCCAATGTACTAACCGGCACTGCAGTTACTTCGACAGCTGCGCATTTTTTGATGCCAGAAAGGACTTGGATGAAGTAGATATAGTTGTGGCAAACCACGACCTTGTTCTGGCCGATCTGGCTTTGGGTGGTGGTGCTATCTTGCCAGAGCCTGAAAACGCGTTGTTTATCTTCGATGAAGCCCACCACCTGCCAGACAAGGCGTTGAACCATTTCGCGGCGGCTGTCCCGCTGAACTCTACCCGGCAGTGGCTTAAGCAGTTATCTCAGGCGCTTGCCAAAATGCAGCCCTATTTTGCGCCCGCCACTCAAGCCGCTAAAACGGTTGACCGAATCAGCACGGCTTCTCGCGATGTAGACTTGGTATTGGCCCGCGTTTACGAAGAAGCGGAACAGAATACCGGGTGGGAGTTTAATGAAGAGCGGCGCTCAGCCCAGTGGCGTTATCCAGAAGGTGAATTGCCGGAGGCCTTGGCTGAACTGGCGGCTGAAAGCCGTATTGCCACCGCGAATCTGGTGCGCCATTTGGGCGCGCTAGCCGATGAGTTGCAAGGTGCGTTTGATGAACGAAAGCAGCATGAAATTGACCGAGATACGGCAGAAGCCTGGTACCCGGTAATTGGCGCCTTTCATAGCCGTTCCGAGGACCAGTTACGACTTTGGACAGCTTGGACCGAACAGATTGGCGGCCCGAAGGTGGCTGAAGACAGCGAGCAAGCCAACAGTGACCCCAAACCGCAAAGCCCATCACACAAAAGCCCCCCTCCTGCCCGTTGGAGCGTGCGGCAGCGCTGGGATCATGCAGAAGATATTACTTTGTATAGTTCGCCAGTGCTGGCTAATAACCTGCTTTATTCAAGGCTTTGGTCACGAGCCTACGGCGCCGTGCTTACCAGTGCCACACTGACAGCGCTTGGCCGTTTTGACCGGCTTCAGGCCAGAGCCGGATTGCCGGAAGCAAGCCGTTTACTGGTTGTGCCCAGTTCCTTCCGTTACGCAGAAATGGCCACGGTTGAAGTGCCGTCCATGGCATGTATGCCTACCGATGACGGTTTTGCTGACGAGCTGATTAAACGTTTACCGCACGTATGGGCTGGTGAAACCGCAACACTCGTGTTGTTTACCTCTCGCCGGCAGATGCACCAACTGCGAGATGCACTGGCGCCGGAATATCCAGACCTGATTATTACGCAGGACGACATGTCCCGGGGTGAAGTGCTGCGCCAACACAGGAGCCGCATTGATGAAGGCAGGGCCAGCGTTTTGTTTGGCGTGGCCAGCTTTGCAGAGGGTATCGATTTACCCGGCAAGTACCTGCACCACGTGGTGATTACCCGGTTACCCTTCTCGGTTCCAGACGACCCCATTGAAGCTGGTTTGGCTGAATGGATAAGTCAGCGTGGTGGTAATCCCTTTATGGAGATTACCGTGCCGGATGCGTCCATTAAGTTGGTGCAAGCGGTGGGTAGGCTGCTGCGAACGGAAGAGGATACGGGCAGAGTAAGCATTCTTGATCGTCGCATTGTCGCCAGACGCTACGGGCAATTGCTGTTGGATTCGTTACCACCGTTCCGGCGTATTATTGAGCGTTGAGAAAAGCTGAAAGGTAAAAGCGGAAAAAAAGAAGCCAGCCCGTGGGCTGGCTTTTACAAAGGGTTCTGAAAGAACCCGTGCGTAGAGATAAAACGCAATAAGAAGTCTGAAGGCCTGAAGTTTCAGAAATCAGTAGTGAGGGCTTGCCTCACCGTGGAAACAATAATAAGGGAGTAGGGGGCGTAGCCGAATCGTCCAAAGGGCGTAGCCCGGGTAATAATTTCCGAAAAAGTGTGATGTGCGTCACAAAACGCGCGCACTTTACCGCGTGAGGATGCCCAGTTCCCGTGCCCGGACAAGCGCTTCTGTTCTTCTACCCACATCGAGTTTGCCATATAGATTTCTTATGTGCGCTTTTACTGTTGCAGGTGCCACGCCCATTCTGGCCGCTATATCCTTGTTCGAATACCCAGCGTTAATGAGTTCCAGCACCTCTAGCTCACGTTGGCTAAGAGGCTCTGAGAGCTTTCTGACTGAATCGTCTGTCATGGCCTGACGCTGGTTAGGCTGGGTAGTTGGTGCAGCTGTTTGCTCTTTTTCGTCACTCGCACTTTCAGTTTTCGGGCTCAAGAGCATGTCGGTTAGGTTTGTATGCCAGCTGCCGCCGTTTTTCGACGTGGCGGATGCAAGCAAAAGCCCCTGCAACTGAGGGCTTTCCTCGGCAAATAGTCTCAAAAAGCCTGCCTCGGCAGCCATGCCAACCGCAAGCGCCAGTCGTTCCTGACACTCTTTATCACGATGTAGCTGCGCCAAAGCTTCGCCGGACACCAGCAGCGCTTCTACCATGTGCCGGTTATGCTCATTTCGCTTGGCGTCTGATATAAGCGCTTCCAAAATCTCCAGCGCTTGTTCGGGCTTGCCCTCGGCCACCAGCAGCCGGGCGTAGCTGATGCTATTTTGCTCTCGGTTCAGCGGGTTGGTAATGGTTTGGCTTTCGACCGACTCCAGAATCCGCCGGGCCTCGCCGGGTTGGCCCTCTGCCAGAAAACAACGGGCTAGCAGAGCAGAGCTGGCGGGCGGTTCAAATACAATATGTTCCCTGCGCTTTCGTCCCACTTGCTCGGCATCTTCAAGATAACCTATGGCCTCTTGATAGCGGCCGCCGCTGAAGGCGAGGTGTCCGCGAACATGCTGAATAATAATGTGCTGCCCAGGTTCAGCGCCTTTATTCACATGCTCCAGCAAAGGCTCGAGGTGGGCGGCTGCATCCCCAAGCTGATTACGCTCCCGAAAAATCTCGGTCAGTGCGGCGCTAAGCCAGCACGAGATTAGCCTAGGTTGGCTCGGGTCTGAGTAATGCTGGTCAACCCACTTGCGCACCTCGGTGCACGTGTCCAGAGCGAGATCCATATCGCCGCGGTTGTACTGTATCCAAGCCAGCAGGCCTCCGCTGGAGAGAACGGTGCTTGGTTTACGTTCAACCTGTCCGTAATGCACGGCGGATTTAAGCGTGTTCTCCGCACCGGGTAGGTCGCCTTTGCCATAATCGTCCAATCCAATGCCGTAATAGGTTACCGATTTCAGCGGAATTCGCGTGTGGTCTATGTCTGCTAGAACTTGTTTGGTTAGGTCGCTGGCGCTTTTATCATCGCTGCGGGAGCGGGCAAGGTAGGAGCGCACAAGAGATACTTCGCTCTGCAGGCCAAGCGCACCCTCAGCATCCGGGGCAGAGTCGGCAACGTGGCGGTCAAGCAAGTCTTCAATATTGGCGAGTAAGGGTTCAAGATTATTAAGCCGGTTTGCAAAAAAATGCCCCCATACACGCAACATCTGTAATTGGGCGCTTTCCTCGACCTGCTCTACGGGCAACGCATCGAGCCAGTTTAGAACCGGTAGGTGGTAGCCTCCGTGAATCAGGTTGTTACCGTGGGTTGCGAGAACCTTTGCCAACCATGGCCAGTCTTTTTCCTGCACAATTTGGGCGATGGCTCCCTGAACCTGCCCATGGGTTAGCAACCATTCCACTGCCCGTTGCCAGAGGAAGTGAGCACGCTCCGGGTCGGCGTGACGGATTCTCTGTAGCAAAGCATCACGAAACAAATCGTGATAACGGAACCATTCATTGTGATTATCCAGAGGAATCAGGAATAGATGCTGTGACAGGAGGTTCTCCAGCTTTTCCTGACTGTCGTTTGTGTCTCGAAGGGTGTCACACAAAGAGGCGCACAAACGGGGGCAGCACGAGGTGTCCAGAAGAAAGGCCACCGTTTCTTCTGGCTGTTTGTCCAACACCTCGCTAAGGACATAATCACTAATGTGCCGCTCATTGATGCTGAGGGCAGCCTCTGGGCTGTTTGAATCAGTGGCGGGATTGTTTTGTTCCAAACCGCTGTCACTTCCGGAAAGTGCAGACAGCTGCATAGCTGCAACCCAACCCTCTGTGCGGCGGCAGATAGCCTGCACATCCTTCTCTGAAATGCTAAGCCCCATGGTGTCGTGAAAAAACTCCCTGCATTCGTCTTCGGAAAAAGCCAGCAATGCCGGGTGAATTTCCTGCAGCCAGCGGCGCACGCGCCAGCGGGCCAAAGGCAGGGGAGGTTCCGTGCGGGAGACCAAAGTAACGGTAACCCCCGCAGGCAGGTAATCAATAAAGTACCCGAACTGACGATGAATCCGGTCGTTGGCAGCAAACTGGAAGTCATCCAGCACCAAAATCCATGGGCTGCCATCTGTTGCCAGTGCATTCACCAGTGCGGTTATGGCGCTGCTTAGACTGTCGTCAGTATTGCTAGAAAGGCTTTTATGGCACGGCTCTAAACCGGTAAGGCCCGCGTGCTCGAATGCGCTTGCAACATACTGCCAAAAGCGCTGGGGGTCGTCGTCGTGCTCATCCAGAGATAGCCATGCAATTGGCCCACTGGTGCGCGAGCACCATTGGCTTACCAGCGTTGTTTTACCGAATCCTGCTGGCGCTACTACGAGGTTCAAGCGCTTTGGGTGGCCTGGCGCCAACAGCGAGCTTAGCCGTTCACGCTGCACGGCTCTTGAATCAGAGGCGGGCCTGAGGAATTTGGTTGTTAACAGCATTGGTGTCCTGCGAACCGAGTAAAAGAATAATGTCGAATTGTGTGCTTTGTCTCCTGCAAGTCAATGGCTGCAGAAACAAACGGGGTGTTTTAGGCTGCGGATATGCAATTTTGGTCTAAACTGAATCAAAGAGTTCATCTATATTAAAAAAGAATGAAAAGTGGGCCTTTTATGCGTATTCTTGATCCTTGTTTGCCCGCTTACATCCACATGCAGCCCGCCCAAGGTCGGACATTCAGGGAGCCACAGAGTCAATGAAACTACAACAGTTGCGCTATATTTGGGAAGTTGCGCACCATGATCTCAATGTGTCGGCAACCGCTCAGAGCCTTTTCACATCTCAGCCGGGTATTTCCAAACAAATTCGGCTTCTGGAAGACGAGTTAGGGCTTGAGATTTTCGCCCGTAGCGGAAAACACCTTACTCGCATCACCCCGGGTGGCGAAATCATCGTTCGCGAGGCCGGAGAAATTCTACGCCGTGCTGAGGGGATTAAAAAGATTGCTCAGGAGTTTAGTAATCAACGTAAGGGCGACTTGAGCATTGCCACCACCCATACCCAAGCGCGCTACGCTCTCCCGCCTGTGATCAGTGGCTTTATTGAATCCTACCCCGATGTGTCTTTGCATATGCATCAGGGCACGCCCATGCAAATATCTGAAATGGCTGCAAACGGTGCCGTTGATTTCGCCATTGCAACAGAAGCTATGGAGTTGTTTAACGACCTTATTATGATGCCCTGTTACCGGTGGAATCGCACGGTGATAGTGCCCAAAGACCACCCGCTTACGCAGTTGCCAGAGCTGACTCTGGAGGCTTTGTCTGAGTACCCGCTGGTAACTTATGTGTTTGGCTTCACCGGGCGGTCGAAGCTGGATGAGGCGTTTAAAACGAAAGGGTTAACGCCAAAAGTGGTGTTTACAGCGGCGGATGCCGACGTTATCAAAACCTATGTGCGCTTGGGTCTAGGCGTTGGAATAATCGCCAGCATGGCGTTTGATCCCAAAGCCGATCCGGATTTGGTCGCTCTGGACGCGAAGAAGCTGTTCAGCCCAAGTGTTACGCGGATTGGTTTCCGCAAGGGCACTTTCTTACGCGGTTACATGTACGAGTTTATCCAGCGCTTTGCTCCCCACCTAACCAAAGAAACGGTTGATGAGGCCGTGGCGCTCCAGAGCAATCGCAGTGAAATCGAAGCTTTGTTTAAAGACGTTGAACTGCCGACCTTTTAAACGGTCGGCATTCCACGTAGCCTCAATTGCCAAACGTATTTACTGGCGGGCGATCAGGTTGCCCGCATGCAGGCCACATTCTTTCTGGGTAGCTTCTTCCCACCACCAGCGGCCTTCCCGTTCGTGCTGCCCGGGCAACACCGGGCGAGTGCAGGGTTGGCATCCAATACTGACAAAGCCCTTTTCATGTAGCTTGTTGTAGGGAGCTTCTGACATGCGGATGTAGTCCCAAACTTCTTTTGATGTCCAATTGGCCAGTGGGTTGAACTTTACTAATGCTCTATCCGGGCCGGAGAAGGTTGCATCCTCCTGGACAACCGGAACCTCGTTGCGGGTACCCGGGCTCTGGTCTTTACGCTGGCCGGTAATCCAGGCATCGACACCTGCAAGCTTGCGCTTGAGAGGGTTTACCTTGCGAATACCGCAACACTCGCTGTGGCCGTCCTCGTAAAAGCTGAACAGTCCCTTTTTGTTCACCAGATCTTGAACTTCGCCGGTATCCGGGAAAAGTACCTCGATGTCGATGCCATAATGCTTGCGAACGCTCTCAACAAACTCATAGGTTTCCGGATGCAGGCGGCCGGTATCGAGAGTGAACACCTTTAGGTTATCTGTCAGCTTGTGTGCCATTTCGATGAGCACCACGTCTTCGGCGCCACTGAAAGAAATAGCGATGTTGTTATAGCGTTTTAAGGCAGCCTTCAGAATGCCCCGTGGGCTTTCGCCAGCCAGTTCGCTCTGTAGATCGTGGATATTGCTCATAAAAATCACTACCTGATGCGTATTTGGTGGCAGGTTAGCATTAAATGCCTAATTCCATGAAGTAATGACAATCTATATGGTTATGCCGGATCGGGAGGTTTTGGGCTGTAAATCCCTTGTTTTGTTGCAATGTACGATGCATTCTTTGCGTGTTTTTCTTATGATACCGCGTCTATAAAAGGGGAGCGGGCCTTGCTCCTTTTGAGAATTCTTACTCGCAACATTGAATCAGGAGATTACTGTGGAACTGGCATGTCTTGACCTTGAAGGTGTATTGATCCCGGAAATCTGGATCGCATTTGCAGAAAAAACCGGTATTGAAGAGCTCAAGGCGACCACCCGCGACATTCCTGATTACGATGTTCTGATGAAGCAGCGGCTACGTATTCTGGATGAGCATGGCTACGGTCTGCCAGCCATTCAGGAGGTCATCAGTACACTAGACCCACTACCGTGTGCACGGGAGTTTCTGGATTGGTTGCGCGAGCGGTTTCAGGTGGTGATTCTGTCTGACACCTTCTACGAATTCGCCATGCCTTTGATGAAAAAGCTGGGGTACCCGGCGTTGCTGTGCCACAAGCTGGAAGTAGCAGACAACGGCCAGATTACCAACTACCTGCTGCGTCAGAGAGACCCTAAGCGACAGTCGGTGCGTGCCTTCCAGTTGCTAAACTATCGCGTAATCGCAACAGGGGATTCCTACAACGACACCACGATGCTGGGGCAGGCTGAAGCAGGCATTCTATTCCACGCACCCCAGAATGTGATTGACGAGTTCCCTCAGTACCCGGCTGTGCAGGAGTTTGAGGAGCTGAAGAAGGAATTCCTGAAGGCGAGTGCCGTTCATAGCGTTTGATAGCACACTACGCTAACTAAGGCCTTCATGTGTAGGAGCTATTGAACCGGAGTGGCAGTCAGTCGCTCTGGTTCAGATTCTCAAGGAAATCCATCAGCGGTTTCACTTTGGTGAGGGTTTCCTGGTATTCGCTTTCGGGGTCGGAATCCGCAACGATCCCGCCTCCGCCCCAGCATCGAATGGTGCCGTGCTCCACGCCGGCTTCATCCGTTCCTTCTTTCTCGCAAAGCATGGTGCGGATGGCAATGTTGCTGTCCAGGGTGCCATCCAGTCCGTAATAAAAAATGGATCCGCAATAGGGGCCGCGCCAGTGGGGCTCAAGCTCTCGGATGATCTCCATGGCACGGATTTTGGGCGCACCAGTAATGGATCCGCCCGGGAAGGCATCGAAAAAGGCTTTGAGTGGCGAAATGCCCTCGGCCAGTTCAGCGCGAATGTGGCTGACAAGGTGGTGGACGTTTTTATAGGATTCCAGGGCAAAAAGCTTGTCGACCTTCACGCTTCCGGGTTTTGCATTCACGCCCAAGTCATTGCGTAACAAATCCACAATCATCAGGTTTTCGGCTCGATCTTTCTCGGATTCCGTTAATTCCTGGGCTAAGGCAGAGTCCTGTTCTGGTGTACCTCCCCGCGGCCGAGTGCCTTTGATCGGACTGGTCTTGATTTCACCGTTTTGGATGTGCAAGAACCTTTCGGGTGACACCGAGACAACTGAGTGGTCCTGATGCCTGAGGTAAGCGGCGTAGGGCGTGGGGTTTGCTTGACTTAAGGCATGAAACCCCGCCCACGGGCTGCCTTTGAACCCGCCTTCGAACGACTGCGAAAGGTTGACCTGATAACAGTCCCCCGCGTCAATGTAATGTCGCACCTCTTCAATTTTGGTTCGAAATGAATCTGAGCTCTGGGTAGCCTTGAATGGTCGAGTGATGGTGAAGGTATGCTGATTGCGAGCGTCGGCAACCTTTAGCCAGCCTGACAGCCTGTCTTTCTGTTTATCGCAAATCCGCGGGTGCACCCAAAGAAAACAATTGCCTGAGTTTAGGTCTTCACTGGCGAACCATAGATACAGTCCGGCAAAGAGCACTGGAAAGGGTTGCTCGGTCAATAGGCGTCTGAGACTTGCCTCGCGCACATAGCCGAACTCATAAGATATATGGCCAATCCAACCGCCCGTAAACGGGCTAGTGTGTTGAGACTGATTTATGTGATGCAGAGCGTAAGGAACCTTGAGGCCATCCATTTCCTCAGCGAGCCCATGAGTATCGATTCCTTCGCCTTCTGCAGCGTTTAACACAATTTGTTCAGTTGCATGGCTAGAGAACCCTTGAGCAGCACCTCGCTCCCCGGCTTGGGATCGACTACCGAGAAACACGAAGTCATCCTGGCGCGAGGCGTGACTGCAAAGTGTTTCGTACTGCTGTCGGGATAGGGGCTGACAAAGTGGAAGGGCCAAACTGCCTCCGTTAAAAATTGGAAGAATGATACATGCTGCACAAAACGAGCGTTGTCCAATCAATACGCGCACTGATCTAATGTATCGCGGCGAGAGATCGGGCAGATCGTATTTTACCCGACTTTCAGTTCGTATTTTGGTAACCAGCAAAACAAAGTGGATAAGCTATGCATCATACTAAGCGCTGTATTCGAATGTTAACGGTTGGATTTATATTGGCCGTTGGCCTTTGCGGGGTAAACTCCGCAACAATGGCTGCAGACTCCACCAGTGACAATGAGGACATGAAAAAGCAAGTGGCTACTGTTATTGCCATTGCTCAAGCACAGCTTGTTCGTTTGATTTCGCAATCAACAGATGAGTATCAGGCCGAGTTACTTGAATCTGGGGATGCCCAGCCTGCGGCCTGGATGTTGATGAAAGATGGAAAAACCGTAAAGCGGATTAACATGGATGAGCAAGCGGTTGGAGCACCGCCTTCCGTAAAGCTGATGATGTATCGTGCTGCGATAAAATCTGTGGCTCAACGCAAGAAGATTGTTGCCGCAGCAATTCTCTATTCGGGACAACTAAGTGAGACTGACACAACGACCGTCTTGGTCATCGAACACGAACATATGGTTGGTGTTTCCGGCCATAAGGTAGTGGGGTATGAGCTTTCGGGCGGAGAAATCATGTGGGGTGAGCCAGTCGGCCATAAAAAACCTTTTGAGTGGTTTTACGAAAGTAAGAAGAGCGACTCTTAAGGTCAGTTCCTGGTGACACTGTCACTGCTTGGGCAGTGTCAGATTGAAGGCCCCCAGTAAATCGTTAATGTCTGACAATCTAATTATCGGTTACTGTGAAAGGGATCACGGAACATACCGTAACCTCTGACGTACACTTTAACCGTGCAGATACAAAAGTAAACCAAACCGTCTGTACGAGAAACAAAAATAATTTGTTCAGTAAAGGAGAACGTTATGAAAGGCCTGAAAAAAATTGCTCTGGCAACCGCGATTGCCGCTGCTCCATTCGTTGCTCATGCCGACATGCAAGCCCTGGACGATAGTGCCATGGGTAATGTCACTGGCCAGGCTGGTGTAACGATTGAGCTTGAGACCAAAGTTAATATTGGTGAGTTCAGCTACACTGATACCGATGGTTATGGTAACGAGACTGAAGGTGGCTCCTTTGTAGTGAGTGATATCACCATTGGTGGTGCCGCAGTTGGTGGTGGCACCGATCTGATCAACAGAGATGCCAGCCTGTTAGACGATCTGGCGATTGAAATCGATGTTGCTGCAAATGGCGATGCCATTATCCACGTGGCCGGTCTTACTGATAGCGGTAGCAAAGACCCACAGGGTAACCCTGTCATGCTTCCAATTGACTGGGGCGTCGATATCGGTGAAATGAAGCTGAGATCTTCAACCGGCACAGAAACCACTCTGATTTCAGGAATGACTGGTTACGGTTACTTGGCTAAGTTGGATATCGCGGTTCGCAACAATGATAAGTTTGCGGCTGGCCAAAAAGCAGGTACCGGTGCACTTGAATTAACAGCCGCTTTCAACGTCGCGAAGATGGATTTGGATGTTGACTTTTTAAGTGTCGGTATCCGTGATCTGGCGATCTCGGGCTCTTTGCCTGGTAACGGAACGACTGGTAATCCGATGGCCGATGCCTATCTCGCTGCCGGTTATGCATTCTTGGATGTAGATGTCTACAGCGGCGGAGCAAAAGCTGCCGGTGTCGAAGAAGCGCTTAATATTGATGTAAATAACGTATACCTTGATATCACTGTTGGTGACATCTTGGTTGGTAGTAGCACTGCTGGTACATCGCCGGATCTGTCGATTGGTTCTGTAGCATTGAAAAATGTTGCAATCACAGACACCAAGCTAGTGGTATACGGTCACTAATCTGACCTGAACACAAGTAGTGTTAAAACGCCCCGCTCTGCGGGGCGTTTTTCGTTTCTGGAAAACAAATAAAAGAACAGGGTAGTATGAAAAGCAATAAAAAACGGCAGCTTGCGAGTACAAGCTGCCGTTTTGTTTAAGTCTGCATAAGGTAAAGTACTATTTACTGATCAGGCACCCTGATAGAAAGATCAAACCCACCACCTGGCCTTGGCGTTAGTTGAATCGGCCCTTCATTAATCCCTTGTGGAAGATGAATCTGATCAATCCCCGGCGGGTTACCAATGGAGAAGTTCAGGTTCTGCCCGTCAAAGCCAATACCCAGCTGATCGTTAAGAAACGATTGGGTGAATGGTTCATCCGGAATCTGCATCTGCTGACCAAAGATCAGCGGTGGAAGGTTCGGCGTGAAGTCTGCAGGCGGCTGAGCTCTTGCCAGTTCTTCCTGAGGGAGCAGCAGTGCCCGGCGCAGGAATTCTTCTTCAGCGCTAACCAGTGCGTCCGATTGGCCTTCTTCGGTAAGCCGTTGCAGGCCTTCGCGGTAGGCTTCTTCTTCTGCTTCTGTAACAACCGGCTCACCAGGGGAAATGGTAAGAGCGCGGATGATACGCTGGCGGTCGGCTTCCGATTTACGGCCTTCTCTGGGTACGACAATAACCGCAGAATCTTTAACGTAGGTGTCGACCATTTCATCGGAAGTCATGGTCTGGACGCCCCCAAGCGCCGGCATCGCAGCTGCTGCAAGTGTCGCGGCAATGGCCGCTGCGATAGGGGTGGTGCTTTTATTAGTACTTCTAATAAGACTGGCCACGCGGGGATAGTGCCCGCCTGGCAGGTTCAGGTGTTTCATAATCTGGCCTCTTGCTGCGATAAACTCAGGTACGAGGCGTGTCTGAGGTTACAGCAATCAGTACGCATCTCTCTATCAAGCAGTATTCGGGTTGTTCCGCATCATTTCAAGGGTGTGAGTGTCAGTTTGTGATCAGAATCCTTGATTGGTCGTAGAGTTATAAAACCGCTGCGATGCGGGTTAACATGGCAGTGAATGTTCGATGTGTTGAACTTTTATTCAATCTTCCGGCCTCAGGGACATAATGAGCAGACTAATCCGCAGCCGCTGGCAGCGCTGGATCAACCGTCGAATTCCGCGCTCCGATGTGCAGCTACTTACCCAGAAAAATCTTTTCATCTTGCCTACGGCCGCGGGCGTGGTGTTCGGCGTGCTGTTGCTGATCATGCTGCTTACTGCCATTAACTATCAGAACAGTCTTATTTATCTGGTCACTTTTCTCCTTGGTGCCGTGTTTGTGGGTGCCATGCACCAAACCCATCGAAACCTTTCTGGCCTGGAGCTCACATTGGTCCAGGCGGGGGAGGGATTTGCGGGTGATGACATTCTTTTTCGCCTGCGAGCTGCCGCTGGCAAAGACGACGCCATAGCCATCATGCTTTCAGATGACGACACTCAGGTTCGCTTGGGTCATGTGCCATCGGGGCAATCAGCTGATGTGGCATTACCGGTGGTTTCTGCTTTTCGGGGCTATTTGCGACCGGACAGCATCCGAATTGAAACCCGTTTCCCCTTTGGTTTACTCAAGGCCTGGTCCTGGATGAGGCCGGTTTCAGCAGGCGTGGTGTTTCCTCGGCCAATAGCCGCGCCCGACGTGGTCAGTGCGGTGGACGATGGTGATCAATCGGCAAGTGCACGTTCTCCCGAGGGCAATGATCATGCTGAATTAAGGCCCTGGCGTGATGGGGATATGAGCCAGCGCGTGATGTGGAAGCGTTTTGCTCGCAGTGGGCAGATGGTGGTGGCGGATTGGGAGGCCGATAGAGGCAGCCCTCATTGGTTGGATTTTAATGCGTTTTCCGGCACTGACCACGAATTACGGCTCAGTTACTTGTCCTGGCTTGTGATTGAGCGTGGCAAGAGTGGGGCGCGTTTTGGTTTGAATCTGCCCGGCCAGGTAATAGAGCCAGACTCTGGCCAAGCCCATGCAACCCGTTGCCTTCGGGCGCTGGCGGTTTGGGGCCAGGAAAAGCCAAGGGATATGCAAGGCGCGCCCCACGGCACGCGCAGCAATACGGATTCAGGTAAGAAAGCGACGGCAGGGGCGAAGATATGAGTTTTTGGAGCCGGTCAACGCCGGAACCTGAAAAGCAAAGCGACAGCCTGCCATCCCGGGCGCTGCTCTGGTTGATGGCAAGCTTTGCGCTCTTGCTGTCGCCGCAAATTGACCGGCTGCCCGTGTGGCTGATCCTTGTGTGTGTCGCCTTGGCAAGCTGGCGTTGGCTGGCTCAGCAAGGCCGAGTGCGTTTGCCGGGGCGCTGGTTGCGAACCGGGATTATGTTGGCGCTGATTGCAGTTTACCTGGTACGTGTGCAGGGGAGCTTTACCGTGGATACCGCGGCTTCGTTCTTTGTACTCACAGTTGGTTTGAAGTGGCTGGAAACCCGCACTGCCCGTGATTTCTATGTGCTGTTTTATATTCTGGTGTATCTGGCCACTGTGAACTTTCTGTTTCATCAGGAAATCCATTGGGCGCTGGTTAACATCGGCGCCATCGCCTTATTACTGATTGGCTTGCAGGTGCTCAATGCACCGGAGCTTCCCGGTGGTATAAAGGCGGGGTGGCGCAGGTTAGGTGTCATGTTGTTTAAAGTACTGCCGATTGTTGTGCTTTTGTTTGTGTTTTTCCCTCGCATGGAACCTTTATGGAGCGTGCCTTTAGTGTCTGGCAAGGCACGCACGGGCATAAGCGACACCATGCGGCCCGGGGATATATCCAGCCTTGCACAAAGCAGTGCCCGGGCCTTTCGAGTAACCTTTGGTGGCTCCATGCCTGAATACCGGGATAGGTACTGGCGTGGGCTTATTCTGGACACCCTTGACGATGGAACCTGGCGTCAGAGCGGCTATGAGCCTTACCGTCGGCCGGGGCGGGTGGATGTGGATGGCGGCGTTGGCGAGCTGCAACCGCAAGAATACGATGTATTGATGGAGCCAACCGACCAGCGCTGGGCGTTTGCACTCGAACGCTCTGTGGCGGTTTCAGACAACGTTGTGAAAGAAGCAGATGACCTGTTCCGCTTCCGCCGCCCAGCGGATAGCCCGGTTCGGTATAGGCTAGCGCGTGACAACTCGCCAGAACAAACGGTGCTCACCTTGGAGCCCGGGCAAGCCCGCCGCTACCTGCAACTCCCGGCTTCCGGAAACCCGAGGGCGCGCGCATTGGCAGCAGACTTGCGGCAGTCTAATAGTGATGTGGGCGTCATTCGATCGCTTCTTAGCCGGTTCCGGGAGCAACCCTATTTTTACACCCTTCGTCCGCCCAGAATGCCCGATAACGGCATCGACAGCCTGTTATTCGATGACATGCGCGGGTTCTGCGCGCACTATGCTGGCGCGACAACGTTTGTGCTGCGCTCGGCAGGGATTCCTGCAAGAGTTGTTGTCGGTTATCAGGGCGGAGAAAGTGGTGCGGGTGACGAATACCTTGTGGTGCGCCAGTACGACGCCCACGCTTGGGTTGAAGCCTGGGTAGAGGGGCAAGGCTGGGTGCGCATTGACCCTACCGCTGCGATCGCGCCAAACAGAATTGAATCCGGTTTACGGGATGCCGTGGCGGAGGAAGGCTCGTTCCTCGAGAACGAGTGGGCCTCTGCACAGCGGTATGGAGATGTAGCGCTTATTCGTTGGGCCAGTCAGCAGCTTGATCGCATCAACTATCAATGGCAACGCTGGGTAGTTGGCTATCAGGGTCAGAGCCAGATGGATCTCATGTCGCGTTTGCCCGGCGGCTTCGGTATTAAGGAGTTGGGGTATCTTACCGCCGGTATTGTCGGTGTGGGGCTATTGATAGCTGGTTTGATATCGGCGCTGCAAATGCGCCGGGGTGCAAATCGGGATCGTTACGGGCGTGTGCTGGGCGTCTGGTATCAGCTATGTGAGCGTGCAGGGGTGCCAGTCAGAAGTGGCGAAACACCGTCTGCTCTGGCCTCCCGGCTGGCGGCTGCAGAACCGGCGGTGGCGGACTCCGCACGGCTTTTTGCCCGGATGGTAAACAGCCACTATTATAGACCGCAATCCAAATCAGCCCCGGCTCGGGATGGCAGCGATGAGGTACAGCGCATGCGCAGACTACTCGCCACCATGAAGCGACAGCTTCGCAAAGCGAGCAAAAACCAGCGCTCAAACTCCCGGCACCTTGCCCACTCAGGAAAGCATAGTGACTGATATAGCCCTTAAAATGCCTTGGCTTAAAAAGCCTTGGCAAGTGATTCAAAGCCGCCTTTCTGAAGGCAGGTTGCCCCATGCGCTCTTGGTGACCGGTGAGTGTGGTGTAGGAAAACGAGCTTGGGCGGATGCAGTATCAAGTTTGTTGCTGTGTGCTAAGCCCTTGCGAAAAGAAGCCGGAACGCCGGTTGCCTGTGGCCAGTGCCGCCAATGCCAGCTGATTTCAGCATCCAGTCACCCGGATGTTCGGGTGTATGCACCGGAAAAGTCCCGCATGATAAAGATTGAGCAGGTGCGGCAGCTTTCGGCCTTTGCCGTATCCTCTCCGCAAGTTGCCAGTCGCAAGATTGCTGTGATTGACCGCGCAGACCAACTCAATATCAACTCTGCCAATGCCTTACTTAAAACCCTCGAAGAGCCGGTACCCGATTTTGTGCTTATACTTTTACAAGAGAGTGGTCGGCCTGTTTTGCCAACCATCCGCTCCCGGTGTCAGGTATTGTCCATTCCTGTTCCCTCCGCTGAGCAGGCGGAACAATGGCTTGTTGGCGAGGTTGCGGAGCTAGAAGAAGGCAAGCAGCCATCTCCGGAGCTTATGGCTAAGTCGCTAATGCTGGCGGGTAATGCACCGCGTTTGGCGCTGGAGTACGCCACTGGCGAGTTTCCGGCGCTGCGGGATGAGGCGTTCGACAAGTTTCGTCAGTTTATGAAAGGTCAGGTCGCGGTCGCTGAGGCGGCTAAGGCTTTTAAAGCATTGGGATTGGAAGACATGCTTTGGCTGTTTGAAGGCTGGGCCTCGGACTTGGCCCGGTTATGTGCCGGAGGTACAGCAAACGATCATGAAGCCGGGGAAATGTTGGGTTTTTTGGCGAGTAGAAACCCGGCTTGGCGTGCCCATGAGTTGCTGGATCAGGTGCGCGAGACCCGGGCGGCTGGTGTATATAACGTCAACCCCGAGCTCGAGGCCAGTCGGTTGCTGATTGCTTGGCGTGAGCTGATGCCCACAAAGCGTCGGGCGTCGTGATTGCGCGTTTAGCAAGAACACCTGCTATCATCAGGGATTATCAGGGGTTTTTCTCCCGCACGTTTGGTTTAACGTTTTAACATTCATTTTAGAAGGTGTCAGATATGGGGCCCGGATTTGGTGCGCGCAGCGGCATTCTTACCCTAACGATTAAGGACAAAGCGGTTTTATACGCCGCTTACATGCCATACATTCGCCAGGGCGGTCTTTTTATACCTACCCAAAAGCAATACCAGCTCGGCGATGAAGTGTTTCTGCTACTAAACCTGATGGATGAGCCGGAGAAGCTGCCGGTTGCAGGCAAGGTTATCTGGATTACGCCTAAAGGCGCGCAGGGGAACCGTGCGGCCGGCATTGGTGTTCAGTTCAATGGCGATGATGAAAGCGCCAAGACCAAGATTGAATCCTATCTTGCAGGCTCGCTCAGCTCTGATCGCCCGACACACACAATGTGAGGCCCGCTTCCCAGATGAACGATCTTGCCCTTTCGGCCGCTGATGCGGGTAGTTCGGCAGGGGCCTACGAGATGGTGTGGCCCCTGAGGCACATCACGCTTGCAGGTCTCAGTTGGCCAGCATCGGATGCTCAGAAATCTGCCGAGCCGCCCGTGATCATGCTTCATGGTTGGTTGGATAACAGTCTGACTTTCTCCAAAATAGCGACGGAACTGGCGCAGTGGTCGTCGCTGTATGCTGTGGATATGGCAGGTCACGGGCATTCCGGCCATCGCCCGGCTGGGCAAAGTTACCAGTTAATGGATTACGTTGCGGACCTTGCCGAACTGATTGAAACGCACTTCTGCGAATCCGGGCAGTTCGAACAGGTGGATGTGGTTGGCCATTCATTAGGCGGCATTGTGGGCGCGCTCTACGCTGCGGCGTTTCCGGAGCGGGTGCGCAAGCTGGTTATGATCGACAGCCTAGGCGCACTTAGCCGACCAGTCAGTGAGACGGTTCCGCAACTTCGTAAGTCCATCAAAAAACGCATAGCAGGTTCCGGTCGGCCAGCGGTTTATCCAGACGTTGTGACGGCGGCCAAGGTTCGTGAGGGTGGGCTTAGCCCGCTCAGCCACGAAGCGGCACTGGCACTGATTCGCCGAAACCTGAAGCCAGAAAATGGCGGTTACGGCTGGCGCACAGATGCCAGACTAAGGCACCCGTCTCCATTGATGATGACGGAGGAGCAAGTTTTGGCTTCGCTAAAGGCTGTTAAGGCACCAACCCTGTTTGTGCGCGCTCAGGAAGGGTTGCTGGCTAACCGAAAAGGGTTGGATAGCCGTGCGGACGCCGTACCAGATTTGCACACGGTGGATGTACCCGGAGGGCATCATTGTCACCTTGATGGGGATACCCGCCCGGTAGTCGATGCCGTCAGACACTTTCTTGAGAATGAGTGATACCTTGCCAAAGACTTTTGTAGCGAGCTTTATAATTTCTGTGCTGCTTTCGACAGCTTCTGCTATTGCCAGTGCTGCGATGCCTGAAACTACGCCACAGCCATTCGCACAGTCGACGCTCGAGATAACGGCGCCCATTGAGTCGTCTGGCCACCTCGTATTGTTTAGCCCGGTACGGGAAGTTAACAACGAGATTCGCTCAGAAACCATGGCCCGGTTGCCGGTGTCTGGGGAAGGTCGTCTCTATCAGATTTCACGGGATGCCAACCGCCGGGAAGCACTGGAACACTACCTTGGGCTGCTGCGTGATCGTGGCGCGCAAATCCTGTTCGAGTGCTCGGGCATTCGGTGTGGCCGTAGCAACGTTTGGGCAAACCAGATATTTAATCAACCCGTTCTCTACGGTAGGGATGGCACTCAAGATTATTTAGTGGCAGGTGTAGTAGCCGACGATGGCAGCCGCTGGTTGACGTCTGTATACACGGTTACCCGGGGCAATCTTAGAGAATACGTGTGGGTAGAGCACTTGAAGGTTGCGCCTGGCGCTTCAATTCCCGGCCTTGGCTCGGTTAATAACCGTATTGTGGGGCCGGTGATTGTGCCTTGGCAGGGCGGCGTTACCTACCGGTTTAACTGGCAGGCCACGGATCGCCGAAAGGTTAGTGATCTTGCCCGGATTGAGGGTGCCAAGGTGATTCTTGTTGGTTACTCTGCGCTCGGGGGGAATGAATCTTTCAGCGGCGCCATGGAGCGAGCCCGCAAGGCGGCAGAGTCGCTTTCGGAGGTTTTGGCGAAAACCGGTGTTTCCAGACAACAGCAGGAATTGGTCATTGTGGGGCCGTCTGTGGTTGTTTCGGATGCTGCTCGCCAAGGCGATCGGGTTGAAGTAATGGTTGTGACGCAGTAGATCTAAAGAAGAAGCCTTTAACGGGGTAGTCAAGTGCCTGATAATGATGCATCCAAGGTTCTGAAGAGTTCAGACCTATCGGCCGTCGAGTCGAACGCCAGCACTAAGCCTAAGCCTCCTGAACGCAAACGCCAGACCGTTGCCTTAACCTTGGGTAGTGGCGGTGCAAGAGGCTATGCCCACATAGGTGCTATCGAAGTTCTTGCTGAGCGCGATTACAACATTGTGGCTATTTCCGGCTGCTCTATGGGCGCTCTGGTGGGCGGTATGTATGCAGCAGGCAAGATGCAAGACTACAAGGACTGGGTAACCGGATTGGGCCAGTTTGATGTGCTCAAATTGCTGGATCTAACCTTCAACTCGGTTGGTGCAATTCGAGGTGAAAAGATCTTTTCAATCGTGCGGGAGATGCTGGGGGATACTCGAATTGAGAATCTACCTCTGCATTACACCGCCGTTGCAACGGATTTGTTGGCGCACAAGGAAATCTGGTTTCAAGAAGGCCCATTAGACAGAGCGATTCGTGCTTCCGTAGCCATTCCAAGCGTTGTCACTCCCATGGTTTTGGATGGCCGGGTTCTGGTTGATGGTGCATTGCTAAATCCGCTGCCTATTATTCCGACCATTTCAGCCCATGCTGACCTCGTGTTTGCAGTGAATCTCAGCGGCGAAGAAGATCGACGGCAACGGTTGCCCGATGCTGCTTTTATGCATAATGAGCATGGAGCGGCCAACGAGAACGCGGATGAGTGGGTGGATAGGTTTCGCGACAAGGCCTCCCGCTGGTTTGACTGGGATACGTTAAAATCTTTGGGTGCGGGAAAAGCGGATGCTGACGAAAGCCCCGAGGATAAAATTTCGAAAGAAGTGCAGAAAAAGAGCCGTAATAAACAAGACGATAACAAGCGTCAGGAAGAACACGAAACAATCAACTGGGACAAGCTGGGCCTCGGCAAGTTCGACGTTATGAACTTGACCATCGAAACCATGCAGAGCGCTCTGGTGCAATACAAGCTTGCTGGCTACCCGCCAGATTTGCTGGTTAACATCCCTAAAAACTCCTGCCGTATTTATGACTTCCATAAGGCACCGGAACTGATTCAATTGGGGCGTGAGCGCATGGCTGCGGCTTTGGATCGGTTTGAAGAAAACAGGAACAGCTCTGGGCCTTTGGCCGTATGAGCCTATAAGGCTGAACCCTAATTTGGTGGCTGCAGCAAGGCCTTGAAACAGCGTATAATCCGCGCTGAATCCGACATGACAGGAAACCGTGTTTGTGACCAGCCCGATTGACGATCTTCACACCGTTCGCGATTACCTTCGTTACGCGTCTTCACAGTTTGCCGCTTCGCCGGTTTTTTTCGGCCATGGCACGGATAACGTGTGGGACGAGGCCGTGCAGTTGGTGATGCGCAGCCTGCACCTACCGCTAGAAAACAACACCCTGTTTCTGGATGCAAGGCTGACCCGGGAAGAGCGCTTGCTTATTATTGAGCGCCTTCGTCGTCGCATCGATGAGCGTGTTCCACTGGCGTATCTGTTGGGTGAAGCTTGGTTTATGGGTATGCCGTTCAATGTGGATGAACGGGTTTTAGTACCACGCTCGCCAATTGGGGAGTTGATTGAAAACGGATTTCAGCCCTGGCTTGGCGATAAGCCTGTTGAGCGAATTCTCGATCTTTGCACCGGAAGCGGCTGTATCGGCATAGGGGCGGCCTCGGTATTCGAGAATGCCACCGTTGATTTGTCGGACGTATCGCTGGAGGCTCTGGCAGTCGCAGAATCCAACATTGATTTGCATGAGCTTCACGGCCGTGTGCGCACGGTAGAGTCGGATGTGTTCGCGAATATCACCGGTCAGTACGATATCATTGTCAGCAATCCGCCCTATGTTGATGCAGAAGACATGGGTGACATGCCGGACGAGTTTCATCATGAGCCGGTGTTGGGCCTTGCAGCGGGCAGTGATGGGTTGGATATTGCCCATCGGATTATTGCCGGAGCAGCGGAGCATCTTGCGCCCGGCGGCCTGCTGGTAGTCGAGGTTGGGAATAGCTGGGTAGCTCTGGATGAGGCGTATCCGGAACTTCCGTTCACTTGGCTGGAGTTCAATAATGGCGGCGACGGTGTTTTTGCGATTACCGAGCAGGACCTCCACCAGTGGCAAAACAATCGTTAATCTAATTTGTTACATCACCTTTATAAGATATTGAATTATGTCAGGAAACACGTTCGGAAAACTGTTTAGCGTTACAACGTTTGGCGAGAGCCATGGGGCTGCTCTGGGCTGTATTATTGATGGCTGCCCGCCGGGGTTGGAGCTTTCAGAGGCCGATATGCAGGCCGATCTGGATCGCCGTAAGCCCGGTACTTCCCGGCATACCACCCAGCGCCGTGAAGCGGATGAGGTTCGCATTCTTTCCGGTGTGTTCGAGGGTAAAACCACGGGCACGCCCATTGGGCTGATTATTGAAAATACAGATCAGCGCTCGAAGGATTACTCAAAGATTTCAGAGCAGTTCCGCCCGGCCCACGCCGACTACACCTATATGCATAAGTATGGGGTGCGGGATTACCGTGGTGGTGGCCGCTCTTCGGCCCGTGAAACGGCTATGAGGGTTGCAGCCGGTGCGGTGGCTCGGAAGTTTTTGCAGGAGCGTTTGGGTATTCGTATCCGTGGGTATTTGTCGGAGCTTGGGCCGGTGCGAGCAGAGAAGCTCGATTGGGATCAGGTGCATCAAAATCCGTTTTTCTGTCCTGATGCCGATAAGGTGCCGGAGATGGAGGCCTATATGGATGCTCTCCGCAAGGAAGGCGATTCTATTGGAGCACGGATTAATGTGGTGGCTGAAGGTGTTCCGCCGGGGTTAGGTGAGCCGGTGTTTGATCGGTTGGATGCAGATTTGGCGCATGCTCTGATGAGTATTAATGCGGTGAAGGGCGTTGAGATTGGTGCGGGCTTTGGGTGTATTACGCAAAAGGGTACGGAGCATCGGGATGAGATGACTCCGGAGGGCTTTTTGTCGAATCATGCTGGCGGTGTGCTTGGTGGGATTTCGTCAGGGCAGCCGCTGCTTGCGAGTATTGCTCTGAAGCCGACGTCGAGTTTGCGTTTGCCGGGGCGTGGTATTGATGTGCACGGTAATCCGGTGGAGGTTATTACGACTGGGCGGCATGACCCTTGTGTAGGAATCCGTGCTACGCCTATTGCTGAGGCAATGATGGCGATTGTGCTGATGGATCATTATTTGCGCCATCGTGGTCAGAATGGTGATGTTTCTGTTGCTACGCCGGTTATTGGGCAGCTTTGAGCCTGATAGCTTAGGTGTAGCGATCCAGTCAGGTAAAACTGTTCAAAAAACGCCCGTAAATACATCCATGTAGGGCTTCGTCGCGCCATCCTTGGCGCTCCAGATTTTTGAACAGTCTCACCTGACCGGATCACCATAGGCCGTGGTTTACCTGACTATGCTGGCTTCACACTCGCTAACTCTTGCTCTGATTTCCCTCTTCTTCTTGAACAATCCTCAGCAACGCCTTCGCGGCGTTACCCGGTTGCCGGCCGGTTAGTCCGATGCCGCCAAGAACCCGTGTAACCGAATTTCCAGCTTCCGTTCCTTTTGCCAGAACGCCTTCAAGCACTTTCAGGCTTTCATCTGCCATGCGGAGTGGTAATACGCTCCAGCCGAGGCCGACGCTGGTCATCATTTTTAGGGTTTCTAGGTAGTTGGTGGGCATTTGTGGGTTTAAGGGTAGGTTTGCCTCCAGAAATAGGCGGCTTACTACACGGTAGGTTGAGGTTGAGGTATCCGGTAGTAGGGCCGGGTGCTGTGCCAGGTCAGCGAGCTTGGGTGCTTTTATTGCAGCTAGTGGGTGGTCGGTGCCCACTACAAAGGCCATGGGGTCGGGCCATTGGGCGAATACGTGGAAGCTTGCGGGCATGCTGTCGCTGAGGGTTACGAAGGCCAGTTCGGCGTTGCGTTTGCGCATTTGTTCGTAGGCGGCGTCGGATTCCATGAACTGTAGGTTTATGGTTATCTGGGGGTATTCACGTTTGAACCGTCTTAGCCATTTGGGTAGGTGATGAAGGCCTATGTGGTGGCTGGCGATGATGTGTAGCTCACCTTCCAGTAAGCCGGAGTCTGGCGAGAGGGCGATGCGGGCGTTATGTATTTCGTCGAGGATTTTGCGCGCGTGGGGCAGTAGTCGGCTTCCTGAGTCGGTGAGGCGGATTTGTCTTTGGCTTCGGTCGATGAGTGTTTCGCCAAGTTGGTTTTCTAGAGCTGCAAGCCGTTTGCTGATGGCGGGTTGGCTTAGGTGCAGTTGCTCCGCAGCCTCTGAAAAAGAGCCTTGGTCGACGATGGTGATGAAGGCTTTGAGTGCGTTTGAGTCCACGGTTTGTGTTCCTACGGTGTTTGTCAGCAAAGGCTATCGTATAACCGAACGGAATGCGATGAATGATAAACATGAATTGCGGTTATGTTTTCTGTGGCTGTATGATAGGTGCAAGATTTAGGCTGAATAGCCATAGATAGCACTAAAAAAATGTACCTCCAGAGAGTGAGAGAGAATCATGGCGGGTAAGACCTTATACGATAAGTTGTGGGACGATCATTTGGTCAAGCAGCGGGACGATGGTTCGGCGCTGATTTATATTGATCGTCAGTTGTTGCACGAAGTAACTTCACCGCAGGCCTTTGAGGGTCTGCGCTTGGCTAATCGCAAGCCGTGGCGCATTGATGCCAATTTGGCAACCCCAGACCACAACGTTCCGACTACAGATCGAGCGAAGGGTATTGAGGGCATTGTTGATCCGGTATCTCGTATTCAGGTAGAAACACTGGGCAAGAACTGCGACGAGTTCGGTATTCTTGAATTCAAGATCATGGATCAGCGTCAGGGGATTGTGCACGTTATTGGACCAGAGCAGGGCGCAACGCTGCCGGGAATGACCATTGTGTGCGGTGATTCCCATACGTCCACTCACGGTGCATTTGGTTGCCTTGCCCACGGCATAGGTACATCCGAAGTTGAGCATGTGCTGGCAACCCAGTGTTTGGTGCAGCAGAAGATGAAGAACATGCTGGTGAAGGTAAACGGCCAGCTCGGCAAGGGTGTTACCGGCAAAGATGTTGTACTGGCTATCATCGGTAAGATTGGTACCGCTGGCGGCACTGGCCACGCTATCGAGTTTGGTGGTGAGGCGATTCAGAGCTTGAGCATGGAAGGTCGTATGACCATTTGTAATATGGCCATTGAAGCCGGTGCTCGGGTGGGTATGGTTGCTGTAGATGGCACGACCATCGATTATGTGAAAGGTCGGCCTTTCTCTCCTACGGGCGAAACCTGGGATGCCGCCGTTAAATATTGGCGCACGTTGCACAGTGATTTGGATGCTGAGTTCGACAAGATTGTTGAGTTGGACGGCGCGGAAATCATGCCGCAGGTAAGTTGGGGAACTTCTCCGGAGATGGTTGCGGATGTTACAGGTAATGTGCCAGACCCAGCCAAAGAAGAGGACCCCATTAAGCGCGAAGGCATCGAACGTGCCCTCAAGTACATGGGCTTGCAAGCAAATCAGGCAATCACAGACATAATGCTCGATAGGGTCTTTATCGGTTCCTGCACCAACAGCCGCATTGAAGATCTGCGTGAGGCCGCGTCTGTAGTGAAAGGACGTAAGGTTGCGAATAGCTTGAAGCAGGCGATGGTTGTTCCGGGTTCCGGTTTGGTGAAGGCACAGGCGGAAGCCGAAGGTCTTGATCAGGTGTTCATTGATGCCGGCCTCGAGTGGCGCGACCCAGGCTGTTCCATGTGTCTGGCTATGAATGCCGACAAGTTGGGGCAGGGTGAGCACTGTGCTTCAACGTCTAACCGTAACTTTGAGGGCCGTCAGGGATTCGGGGGTCGGACACACTTGGTGAGCCCTGCCATGGCAGCCGCCGCCGCAATCGCCGGTCACTTTGTTGATGTTCGCGAATTGCTGAACTGAGCCACAGGAGAGAACAGAACCATGCGCGCATTTACGCAACACCAAGGCATTGTTGCCCCCATGGACCGTTCCAATGTGGATACGGACATGATTATTCCCAAGCAGTTTTTGAAATCCATCAAGCGTACGGGCTTTGGCCCCAATCTGTTTGATGAGCTGCGCTATCTCGACGAAGGTAAGCCGGATCAAGACAGCTCCCAGCGCCCGCTGAACCCGGACTTTGTGCTCAATCAGCCCCGTTATAAGGGCGCTAGCGTACTTTTGGCTAGAAGTAATTTTGGTTGTGGCTCAAGTCGCGAGCATGCTCCCTGGGCACTTGATGATTACGGTTTTCGGGTTGTTATCGCTCCGAGCTTTGCCGATATTTTCTATAATAACTGCTTTAAGAATGGCTTGTTACCTATTGTTCTTGATGAAAAAATTGTTGATCAGTTGTTCCAAGAAGCTGAGAGCTCGGAAGGCTATAAGCTGACAGTAGATCTGGAGGCGAAAACCGTGGTCACGCCGTCTGGCGAGTCGTTCGGCTTTGATGTGGATGATTTTCGTCGTCACTGCTTGTTGCATGGCCTCGACGATATTGGCGTAACTCTGGAAGACGCAGAACTGATCAAATCCTATGAAGATCAGCGCCGCCAAACAGCTCCTTGGCTATTTGGCGCTGGTCAGTAGGCTGCGCTCCGGTGAACTGCTGAGATATAGACCCCATTAAGCCGGGTGCGTGAATCGTCACCCGGCGATAGTTAATCCGCCGTGCCAAAATGGTCCGGTTTACCAAGATTTGGAAGCTCATTATGTCTAGAAATGTACTTCTTCTACCAGGCGACGGCATAGGCCCTGAAATCGTTGCGGAAGCCGAAAAAATCCTGCACGCCATTAATGAAAAATTTGATCTAAAGCTAACGTTTAATACCGGTCTCGTTGGTGGAGCTGCGTTGGACGAAGCGGATAATCCCTTGCCGGATGAGACGCTTGATATGGCCCGCAAGGCCGATGCGATTTTGCTGGGCGCCGTAGGGGGGCCAAAGTGGGATAGCCTTCCTATGGCAAAACGTCCCGAGAAGGGGCTGCTTGGCTTGCGCTCGAATCTGAAGCTGTTTGCCAACCTGCGCCCGGCTATTCTGTACCCGCAACTTGCGTCTGCATCCTCCCTCAAGCCCGAGGTGGTTTCGGGTCTGGATATTATGATTGTGCGTGAGCTCACAGGTGGTATCTACTTTGGCCAGCCGCGCGGTGTTCGTCAGCTCGAAAGCGGCGAGCGTCAGGGCTACAATACCTATGCCTATACAGAGTCTGAAATTCGCCGCATCGGCCGGGTTGGGTTTGAGGCGGCGCAGCAGCGTGGCAAAAAATTATGCTCCGTAGACAAAGCCAATGTTCTTGAAGTGACCGTTTTGTGGCGTGAAATCATGAACGAGTTGCAGAGTGAATATCCGGATGTAGAACTATCCCACATGTACGTGGATAACGCGGCAATGCAGCTGGTTCGTGCACCTAAGCAGTTCGACGTGATTGTGACTGGAAACATGTTTGGTGATATTCTTTCAGACGAAGCAGCCATGCTCACAGGTTCTATTGGCATGTTGCCGTCAGCATCGCTGAATTCTGAGAAGCAGGGTATGTATGAGCCTTGCCATGGGTCGGCGCCAGATATAGCTGGCAAAGGTATTGCCAATCCGCTTGCTACAATTATCAGTGCGGCCATGATGTTGCGGTACAGTCTTGATGAAGAGAAGGCTGCGGCGGCCATTGAGGCGGCTGTGAACAAGGTACTGGATCAGGGGTTGCGCACGGCAGATATTATGTCGGAAGGCGGCACCCGGGTTTCTACCCGCGAAATGGGTGATGCGGTACTGGCTGCTCTGTAATTTACAATACCACCCGACAGCAACACGATGCGGTTGCTGCGGGATCATTCACCCTGTCCCAGCCAGCGATAAAGGTTGAGGGCGGGCATAACGCGAGGTTCAAAGGTCGCACATGAAGCGAGTTGGACTTGTAGGTTGGCGCGGCATGGTGGGCTCAGTGCTCATGCAGCGTATGCGCGAAGAAAACGATTTTGCTGATATCGAACCGGTATTTTTCACCACATCTCAGGCTGGTCAGCCAGCTCCGGATGTGGGCAAAGACGGCGTGCCGCCTTTGCAGGATGCTTTCGATATCGAAACTCTTAAAACTCTGGATGTGGTTTTGACATGTCAGGGTGGCGATTACACAAGCGCGGTTTATCAGAAGCTGCGCGATTCAGGCTGGCAAGGTTACTGGATTGATGCGGCATCTTCGCTGCGCATGGCGGATCATTCCGTTATTGTTTTGGATCCGGTGAACCGCAACGTAATTGATGCAGCCCTTGATAAAGGCGTTAAAGACTACATCGGTGGTAACTGCACTGTAAGTTTGATGATGCTGGCTCTGGGTGGTTTGCTGGAGCAAGATCTGATTGAGTGGGTGTCGCCCATGACTTATCAGGCAGCTTCTGGTTCCGGTGCGCAAAACATGCGTGAATTGCTTAACCAAATGGGTGAGCTGAACCGCAGTGTTAGTGACGAGCTGGCTAGCCCGTCTTCTGCGATTTTGGACATCGACCGCAAGATTACTGAAACCATGCGCTCTGATGGTTTTCCGACCGAGCACTTCCAAGTTCCTCTGGCTGGCAGCCTGATACCGTTTATCGATAAGCAACTTGATAACGGTATGAGCAAAGAAGAGTGGAAGGCAGGTGTTGAGACCAATAAAATTCTTGGTCGCTCAGATAATCCGATTCCAATTGACGGAATCTGTGTGCGAATTGGCGCCATGCGTTCCCACAGTCAGGCGCTCACGATCAAGCTCAAGAAAGACCTAACGGTTGCAGAAATTGAGTCGATTCTGGCAAACGCCAACGACTGGGTGAAAGTCATACCGAATGATCGTGATGCAACCATCGAAGAGCTGACGCCTGCCAAGGTAACAGGCACCCTGAGTGTGCCCATAGGGCGCATCAGAAAGCTCGCTATGGGGCCAGAGTACATTTCTGCGTTCACCGTAGGTGATCAGCTGCTATGGGGTGCTGCTGAGCCTCTGCGCCGTATGTTACGGATATTGCAGGCGCGTTAAGAAATGTTACACAGAGGCAATTAATGCCAACTGTGTCCGGTTTCAGAAAGCCGGTTAGGGGGCGGAGGCTGATTTCAGGCTCCGCCCCTGTTATTTTCAGGAACACTAGTGGGTTCCGCGCAACTGATAAAAAAATGGTGCAAGGAATGCGGCTGATTGATTGATAAAAGAGGTTTTATCAACAATACTTGCCAAACTGAACGTTAAAGTTTCGACAGCTTCGACACATTAAATCTGAAGTATCCAGACGAAAGTCACCTCACCTCGTTCGGTGCTGTGTATAAAACGGTATCGAATAACGGAGACTGGAAAGGAAAAAGCATGAAGGTACGCAAGCTTGCGGTTGCACTGGCTCTGGCGGGAGGGCTCGGGTCCGGGGTTGCTCAAGCCCTCGGGCTGGGTGAAATTGAACTTCAGTCCTATCTGAACGAACCCATGGAAGCAGAGATTGTTCTGCCGCAAAGTCGGGGTGTAGCTCCCGGTGATGTGTTTGTGAACATAGCTCCGGAAATGGCTTATCAGAGACTGGGTCTGCAGCGAAGCCCATTTGTAGGGAAACTCCGTTTTAACGTGGTTACAGGCGCCGATGGCAGCCTGATGGTGAATGTAACCTCCCGGGAACCCCTACGAGAGCCATATCTTAACTTCTTGCTTGAATTAACCTGGCCCAACGGCCGGTTAATGCGTGAATACGCAGTTTTGGTAGACCCCCCCATTTACGCCGAAGAGTCCGGTGTGTCTGAACAGGTGCGTGCTCCTTCAGCACAAGCCCGAACAACTGCTCCAGCCCGCAGTGTCGAATCCGCTCGCCGACAGTCTAGTGCAGAGCAGGCGCAGAGCCGTGGCTACGGATCAGATACTTTTGGCCCTACGAGTGCAAACGACACGCTTTGGACCATCGCCTCTGCAGTTCGGCCAGACAACAGCCTCTCTATGCAGCAGGTTATGCTTGCCTTGCAGGATCTGAATCCCGATGCGTTCATTGGCAATAACATTAATCGGCTCAAACGAGGTCAGGTGCTGCGTGTTCCAACCGCAGATCAGATCCGCGACCGTAGCCGTGCAGAGGCAACCCGTGCGGTAGCCCAGCAGAATCAAGAATTCCAGCAACCCAAACGCACCGTGGATGCTACGCCTGCACAGCCTTCTAGAACTGGCGCAGCTGGCCAAGCTTCCGCGGGTGGCGACGAGCTCAAACTGCTGGTCGCGGATGATACCGGCAGTCGCAGTGAGACCGATGGTGGCTCTGCTGGTGGTGATGGCAAGCTTCCCGGTGGGGTTGATGCTGGTGCCGCAGTTGCAATGGAAGAACTCGAAAGCACTCGGCGTGAGAACGAAGAACTTAACACTCGAGTTGACGATCTTCAGGATCAGGTACAAACACTGCAACGTTTGCTGGAACTCAAAAATAGCCAGTTAGCAGAGATTCAGCAAGGAGCCGAGGTTGGCGGTTCAGCACCTAATCAAGTAGAGCCGGGTTCTGAGCTTGCTGATTCCGCTACAGATACAGGTGAAGCCACCACAGATTCTGAATTGGCAGAAGCCACTCCCGATGCTGCGGCCCCCATGGCAGAGACGGAACCAAAAGAGACTGGTGACCCCGTTGTCGAAGATGGTGCTGCGGAGACAGCAGAGGTGCCCGCCGAGCCCGGTACCGAAGAGGTTGCATCTGACGAATCAGATGTTACGGGTATGGAAGATGCTTCTGATGCAGAAGCTGCCGGTGAAGAGGCCGAAGTTACGGAAATGGCCCCCGAGACTCTGCCTGCTGACGATATGGCTGATGCCGAGCAGGATATGGATTCTGCAGGAAGCGACGCTGCCCCGGTGGCGGCCGCACAGCCAGAGCAGCCCGCAAAACCAGAGGTACCTCAAACCAAGCCTAAACCTCAGCCAATTGCTGATAAGGGCTTCCCGGGTAATGTGATTGACGCGATTGCTAATAACACCCTGTACCAGATCGCTCTTGGGGGGGGTTTGGTTATTTTGTTACTGGTTCTTTTGCTCCTGGCCCGACGCAACGCGAACCGCGAGAAAGAGTTTTATGAGCAGCTCAACAGTGAATCTGACGGGTCTGAGGATACCTTTGATCTGAGTCTGGATGACGATGAGCTAGCGCAGAGCGATGGTAATAGCGACGCTCTGGAGGAAGCTGATACATACATAGCCTACGGTCGTTATGATCAGGCGACGCAGGTTCTGGAAGCAGCTATCTCCCGTGAACCAAGCCGCACAGATCTACGCCTAAAGCTTCTAGCTGTCTACGCTGACAACCAAGAGCGCGACTCCTTCGAGAAGCAGTTTGGTGAAATCGAGACGCTAGGCGATGACGAGGCGCTTGCGCAGGCGAATGAACTTCGAACCCGTCTGGAGGAAGCTGAATCAATGCCTAGCATTGATGACCTAGAGTCTCAGCTTCGTTCCGGTTCGTCCTTATCTGATGAGCTCGTGGCAGATCAATATGATGCTGGCCGCGAAGATCAGGTTGAGAACGAGTTCGGTGATTTTGACTCGGATTTGTCCGACTTTGATTCCGAAACCGTTGAAGATGCAGAAAGCGCTGCTGACGCCCCGGCTGACGGGGAAGTGAGTGAGGAAGAAAAGAACGAGTCAGATGATCTGATCGAATACGATCTGTCAGGGCTGGAGTTGCCGAAAGCCAAAGACGAAGTAGCAGATCTGCCGGAATCGGACGTTACAGACTCGGAGCAAACATCTGAGCCTGATCTTTTGGACGAGGAGAGCGACTTTTCTTCTCTCGAGATAGATCTCGATGATTCGGAAGACTCTGTTGCGGAATCTCTTGATGAATCTCTCGAAGATTCTGATCTGGACGAATCGGCAGAGAAATCATTGGAAGAGTCCCTCGGTGAGCTTGATGAGCTATCAGGTTTCGAACTAAATGATGAGTTTGAATCAGGGACCTCACTCGATGAGCTGGAAAATGAGTTAGAAAGTGAAGCTGAAAGTAAGCTAGATAGCGATCTGGAAGACGAGGATATAGAAAGCTCAGACCTTGATGCTTTGGATGAGTCTTTCTTGGATGAACTCGATGCGGAGCTGGATAAGGTCGCTGGCGAAGAGGAAGAGCTTGGCGGTTCTGAGATGGAAGAATCCACTCTGGATGATCTTGAATTGGATGTCTCCGATGAAGATCTAGCATTGATGGAAGAGTTCTCGGATTCAGCAGACTCAGCCAATGCCGGTCTAGAAGATAAAGAGCCATCTCTGGATGATTTGGATGACGAGCTGGGACTTGATGACGCGCTCTCAGAAGACGTTGACGACTCTTTGTCGAACGTTGACGACTCTGTTCTGGACGTAAATGGTTCTCTTGCTGACGCTGATGGCTCTCTCCCGGATGAAGATTTGCCGGTAGCGTCTGACGAAGTGAAGGAAGAGGCGTCAAAATCGCTGCTTGCTGATATCGATGAAGATGATATCGGTGACGATGATGACTTCGATTTCCTCGCCGGCACTGACGAGGCCGCAACTAAGCTTGACCTGGCGCGAGCCTATATTGAGATGGGCGACAGTGACGGAGCCCGTGACATTCTGGAAGAAGTTGCCCTTGAGGGTGATGACGGACAGAAAGCGGAAGCTCAGGATCTGCTTAAAAAACTGTCCTAATCCGTTATAATCGTTTAATTAAGGCAGCAAGCGCTGACTGACGCCGGGGAGTTCCCCGGTAGCAGTCGGCGCTTTGTTTTTACAGCAACATACTTTCCGGATTTACATTTGTTTCTCTACCCTCAGGAACTCACAACGGATAATGCCATCGGCGCCGGGCGTGTTGCTTTGGCTTTCGAGTACGATGGCCGGAGTTTTCACGGCTGGCAATTGCAGAAATCCGGCGTTCGCTCGGTAGAAGCAGAGCTTACAAAAGCTGTTGAGAAAGTTGCGGATCATAAAGTTAACCTCGTGTGTGCGGGCCGAACGGATACCGGAGTGCACGCGAGTTATCAGGTCGCGCATTTTGAAACTTCAGCCATTCGACCGCTCCGTTCATGGGTTATGGGTATTAACACCGCTCTGCCATTTGATATCGCTGTGCATTGGGCAGGGAATGCCCGCGAGGACTTCCACGCGCGCTTTTCTGCTGTGTACCGACGCTACCGCTATGTTATCTATAACAGCCCCGTGCGCCCCGGTATCCAAAGAGGCCAGGTAAGCTGGACGTTTCGCAAACTGGATGCCGAGCTAATGCATGAAGCCGCCCAAGCATTGGTCGGGGAGCATGATTTTTCTTCGTTCCGTGCTGCTGGCTGTCAATCCCGAACGCCAATACGCTTCCTCGAGCAAATAAAGGTAACCCGGAAAGCGAACTTCGTCGTAATTGATGTGCAGGCCAATGCGTTTCTGCACCACATGGTTCGAAATATCGCTGGGGCTCTTATGGCTGTAGGCGCTGGAAATAAGCCGTCATGCTGGATTCACGACATTTTGCTTGCAAAGGATCGCAGGCTAGCTGGCGTAACCGCAGCGCCCCACGGTTTGTATCTGGTGGACGTTGGTTACCCTGAGGGCCTCGGCATACCTGCCGCTGAATGCGGACCAGGTTTTCTGAGACCTTGGTTCAGCCCGTCAGAAAACAGGCCGGTTCACCCAACTCACATTCACCCGAAACAGAAGCCGGTAGAAGTATCATGAGAACACGAGTCAAAATTTGTGGTTTGACCCGTGTTGAGGATATCAAAGCGGCGGTTGCGAGCGGAACGGACGCGATAGGCTTAGTGTTTTATGAGCCCAGCCCCCGTGCCGTGGCTATAGAGCAAGCAGAGGTACTTGCCCGGCATATTCCTGCGTTTGTGTCTCTTGTTGGCCTGTTTGTTAATCCCCCGGAAACGCAAGTTAGAGATGTTCTAAAGCGCGTACCATTGGATTTGCTGCAGTTCCACGGGGATGAGTCAGCAGATTTTTGCGGACAGTTCGAACGGCGCTGGATCAAAGCAGTGAGGGTTCAACGAGCCGGGCAAATTGCAAAAGCCTTCAACGATTACCATCTTGCCAGCGGGCTCTTGGTTGATGCTTGGGATCCTGAACGGTTTGGCGGCACCGGGCAGTCGTTCAACTGGGATTTGATTCCGCCTGAACGCACCTTGCCTCTCATATTGGCCGGTGGGTTGTCATCTGATAACGTATTCGGCGCCGTAAAGAAGGTAATGCCTTGGGCTGTTGATGTCAGTGGTGGTGTTGAAAAGAGCAAAGGTATCAAGGACATCGAGAAAATGTCTGAATTTATTAAAGAGGCTCACCGTGCCTAATGGAGAGGCTCACCGTGTCTAACAGAGAGGTTCACCGTGTCTGTAAAACTGACTGAAGAAATGCTGACGGCACTGCCGGATGCGCGAGGGCATTTCGGCGCTTTTGGCGGACGATTTGTTTCCGAAACGCTGATGGATTCCCTAATGACCCTTGAGCGGGAGTATTTGCGGCTCAAGAAGGATCCGGAATTTCAAGCAACGTTCGACAAAGACCTCGCAGATTATGTTGGCCGGCCAAGCCCCTTGTACTTTGCCGAGCGACTGACCCGCGAAACCGGCGGTGCACAGATTTGGCTGAAGCGGGAAGATCTAAACCACACGGGGGCACACAAGGTAAACAACACCATTGGTCAAGCTTTGCTCGCCAGCTTTTTAGGCAAGAAGCGGATCATTGCGGAAACAGGTGCGGGGCAGCATGGCGTTGCGACAGCTACAGTTTGCGCTCGTTTAGGTCTGGAATGTCACGTTTTTATGGGTGCTGAAGACGTTCAGAGGCAATCGTTGAACGTGTATCGCATGAAGCTACTTGGCGCCAAAGTTCACGCTGTCGAGAGCGGTAGCCGCACACTCAAAGACGCAATGAACGACGCCATGCGTGATTGGGTTACCAACGTTGATGATACCTTTTACATCATTGGTACCGTCGCAGGCCCACACCCTTATCCCTTGCTTGTGCGTGATTTTCAATCGGTTATTGGCCGTGAAACCCGCAGCCAGTCGCTGGAAAAAACCGGAAAGCTGCCGGATGCGTTGGTTGCCTGTGTGGGTGGTGGCTCTAATGCGATCGGTATGTTTTATCCGTTCCTTACCGACGAGTCTGTGCAGCTTTATGGCGTAGAAGCCGGTGGGCTCGGTATAGAAACCGGGCAACATGCGGCACCTTTGTGCGCTGGGCGACCGGGCGTTCTTCATGGCAATCGTACTTACCTGATGGAAGACGAAGATGGCCAGATCGCGGGCACGCACTCCGTAAGCGCCGGTTTGGATTACCCTGGGGTAGGCCCGGAACATAGCTGGTTAAAAGATATTGGCCGGGCCAACTATGTGTCGGTAACCGACGACGAAGCCCTGCAAGCATTCCGCATGCTGACACTGGTTGAAGGCATCATGCCCGCACTGGAAACGGCTCACGCGGTTGCTTACGCTGTTAAACTTGCGGCCACGATGGATAAAGACCAGATGGTCGTCATTAATATATCCGGTCGCGGCGATAAAGATATCCATACCATTGCGCAGTTGGATGGTATCGAACTATAAACAATGGTCTGATTAACCGACAGGAGCAGGCATGAGCCGAATCGAAGGGGTTCTCCAGACCCTCAAAGGACAGGGCCGCAAGGCACTTATTCCCTTTATTACCGCCGGTGATCCCCACCCCGACGAAACCGTGGGCCTAATGCATACCATGGTGGATGCCGGTGTTGATATCATCGAACTGGGTGTGCCTTTCTCAGATCCGATGGCCGATGGACCGGTGATTCAGCTGGCCTGTGAGCGTGCTCTCAAGCATGGCACATCGATACGCCGGGTTTTAGCCATCGTGAGTGAGTTTAGAAAAACCAATAATGCCACTCCGGTGGTATTGATGGGCTACCTTAACCCTATCGAAGCCATGGGTTATGAAGCTTTTGCAGATGCGGCAGTAGAAGCAGGTGTTGACGGCATTCTCACGGTGGATTTACCACCGGAAGAGGCTGATCAGATTGCCCCGTTATTTGCGCAGCGGGGTTTGGATCCGATTTTCTTGCTGGCGCCAACCACAACCGATGACAGAATTCGGGCAATTGCCGACCACTCTTCCGGATATGTGTACTATGTTTCATTTAATGGCGTAACCGGTGCTGCCAAAATAAATGTGGATGAAGTTGCGGCCAAGGTAGACCATATCCACAAATTGACAGCTCTGCCCGTTGGCGTTGGTTTTGGTATTCGCGATGCAGAAACAGCGGCGGCCGTAGGGCGGGTATCCGATGGTGTAATTGTTGGCAGTGTTCTGGTGGATACAATAGCCAGAAATCAGACCGATATCGACGCGCTTAAAAGGGCGCTGACGGATCTGCTCAACCCTATGCGTGAAGCGCTGGACAGTCTGGCTTCCTGAGCCGAAAGGTGAAGGGTGAGGGCAGACCGGAATCAAAGGACAGGATGAAACCATGAGTAACTGGCTGGACAAGATAATGCCGGGCAAAATTCGCTCGGAATCCAATCGCAGAACAGGTGTGCCTGAAGGGCTTTGGAAAAAATGTCCCAAATGTGGAGCCTTTCTCTACAAGCCGGAGCTGGAGAAAAATCTGGATGTTTGCCCCAAGTGCAATCATCACCTGAGAGTGGCTGCCCGTCGTCGTCTCGATATCTTCCTTGATGAAGATGGTCGGGAAGAAATTGGAGAAAATCTCGAACCCTGGGATAGGCTCAAATTCAAGGACTCCAAGCGTTATAAAGATCGCTTGGTGCAAGCTCAGAAGGCTACAGGTGAGAAAGACGCGCTGGTTGCCATGAAGGGTAAAACGCTCGGCGTTCCCTTGGTTGCGTGTTCTTTTGAGTTTGGCTTTATGGGCGGCTCCATGGGGCAGGTTGTAGGTGAGAAGTTTGTTCAGGCAGCCAATATTGCGCTTGCAGAACGTATTCCTCTCGTCTGCTTTTCTGCCAGTGGTGGTGCTCGGATGCAAGAAGCGATTCTTTCGCTGATGCAGATGTCTAAAACTGCTGCGGTGCTAGAGCGCATGAAGCAAGAAGGCATTCCGTATATCTCGGTAATGACTGATCCGGTGTTCGGTGGTGTATCCGCGAGTTTGGCAATGCTAGGCGATCTCAATATAGCGGAGCCCAACGCATTGATTGGCTTTGCGGGGCCGCGGGTTATTGAGCAGACAGTTCGCGAAAAATTACCCGAGGGCTTTCAGCGCAGCGAGTTCTTGCTGGAGCACGGGGCTATCGATATGATTCTGCATCGCCATCAAATGCGTGAACGCATTGCTCACGTATTGGCGAAGTTCACCGGGCAAGAACGGCCTGGAACAGACGAGCCCATTGAATTTGAGATAACGGAAAAGCCCGACGTTGATGTCCCAGCCGAGTAATCCAAAATCACAGCCCCCGAAAGCACCGGGGGCTGGTGCTACTCTTAACGAATGGTTGTTCTGGCTAGAATCGATTCACCCTACCGAAATTGACCTCGGGCTTGACCGAGTGCTTCTTGTGCTGCGCAAGCTGTTCAGGCGTAAGCCCAATGCGCGGGTGATTACCGTTGCCGGAACCAACGGGAAGGGCGGCACAGTAGCTACGCTTGAAGCACTTTTGCAAGCTTCAGGGCGAAGCACCGGCGCCTACACCTCACCGCACCTGCAGAATTACAACGAACGAATCCGTATTGGTGGCAAGGATGTTGACGATGCGACTCTGATTTCTGCGTTTGAAAAAGTTGAATCTGCCCGTGGTTCCGTAACATTGACCTACTTTGAGTTTGGCACCTTGGCAGCGTTTGTTGTTCTTGCTGAAGCAGGTGTTCAGGACTGGATTCTTGAGGTGGGCCTTGGCGGGCGACTTGATGCTGTAAATGTGATTGATGCGGATCTTGCGATTATAACCTCTGTGGATATCGATCATGTGGCTTTTCTCGGGGATAACCGTGAGGTTATCGGTTTCGAAAAAGCGGGCATCCTGCGTCCGGGTATACCGGCTATCGTTGCCGACATGGACCCGCCTCGTTCCGTTATTCAGCAGGCAACCGCCCAGAAGGTGGTGCTTCAAAGAGCCGGCAAGGACTACACCATTGAGGAAATCAACTCTGACTCAGGCGAGTTAACTGTCTCCCTGCATGCTCAGGATCAGGTAATCCAAATGCCCGTCGGGCCTTTGCCGGTTCCAAGCGTGGCTGCGGCAGTTATGGCTGTGCGAACACTTGCGCCGGACATGCCAATATCTTTGATCGAAACGTCTCTGTCCAAAGTCAGTGTGCCGGGGCGTTTCGAACGTCTTCGGCACGAACCTGACCTGTATGTTGATGTAGGGCATAACCCCCATGCCGCCCGTTGGCTTTCAGCGCAGTTGCAGGTTCTTAAGCGCGGGAGCCGAAAGGTTCACGCTGTGTACGCGGCGCTCGCCGATAAGGACGTGGCAGGCGTGGCTCGCGCGATGGCACCGGTTGTAGATTGCTGGCATCTTGCCGGGCTTGATGTGCCCCGTGGGCTAAGTTCGGAAGCCTTAGCCGAAAAGCTAGATTCCTGTTCATTGAATGAGATGTTCACTCACAGTTCTGTAACAGCTGCGATTACTGCAGCACAGCGCCAAGCGGCTTCGGACGACATCATTATTGTTTTTGGCTCTTTTTTTACCGTTGCCGAGACGCGCTCGTTGCTTGTATAAGCGAGGTTACCCCGCCTTAAACTTTGTCCATAGCAAGGTGCAGAGCTTTGAGTTATGGCAAGCAGACAGTTAGTATGATTCACGAAAAAATGAGCGAGGAGCCAAGACACGTGGATGGACTGAAGCAAAGAATCATTGGGGCGCTGGTTCTTATTTCGCTGGCTGTTATCTTTGTTCCTATGGTTTTCGACGAGCCCCACTCTGAGCGCACATCTACCTCCATCAATATTCCCGAAGAGCCTCCTTTCCCGGAAGTGGAAGCGCCAGAATCTGATCTGGCAACCCCGCCTACCTATCAGCAGAGCGCTTCGCAATCTGAAGATAAGGATGATCAGGGTTTCAGGATTCTAGAAGGTGATGCGCCAGTTAGCGAGCCCGTTGTAAGCAATAACATTAAGGCCGAAAAGGCGTTGGAAAAACCGGCGCCGGCTGAAAATGGATCGCAAAAAACCGCAGTATCTGCAGCTAACGACACTCAGTCACCCGCGCCGGAGCCGAAAAAGCCCGAAGTGGTAGCTGAGCAGGATCGAGCGGAATTTACGCGGTCGCTGGAGGGCGCGTGGGTGGTGCAGTTAGGTAGCTTTGGCAATGGTGACAATGCCCGGCGCCTTCGTGACAAGGTTCGCGATAAGGGGTACAGCTCTCATCTTCAGGAAGTTGTTCGGGGTGATGTGACGCTTACACGGGTTTTCAGTGGGCCTTTCGCTGAAAAATCGAAAGCAGAAGCCGCTAAGCTTGCTTTGGATGAGGCGTTCAGCCTGAATAGTTTGGTTACTTCCGGCGATAAATAACGCTTTTGTTCTGCTTTATATCATTCAGGCGGTTTGGTGAACCGGGGTTTCCTGATAGAATTCGCGCTTCCTTTTCTTCACCGGGACTTCCATGGAAGCGCTGATCTGGATTGACTGGGTCATCATTGCCCTCATTACAGTTTCCACTCTCATCAGTCTGAAGCGAGGCTTTGTTAAAGAGGCCTTGTCTCTGGTGACTTGGGTGGGCGCCTTCATACTTGCCCGTACTTTTCACCCTCAAATGCAAGCATTGCTTGAGAACACGGTAGAAACGCCGTTAGTGCGACTGATCGCAGCCTTCGCCATTCTCTTTTTCGGAACCCTCATTGTTGGCGCTATCATCAACAATATGATCGGGCACCTTGTCCGCGCTACGGGGCTTTCAGCAACTGACCGGGTTTTGGGTATGGGCTTTGGCCTGTTACGCGGGCTTGTTGTGGTCATTGTTGCGATTGCATTTGTCCGTTACACCCCTCTGGCTCAGGATACCTGGTGGAGGACGTCCGTCATGATTGATCGTCTGGCGGTCGTTGAAGATTGGTCCCGGCGAACATTCGGTGACGAATTTGCCCGTTTTCTCGAACCGGAACCCCAAACGGCCGTGGAACCCACGTCCGCATCCCGCTAACATTCAGAATTAACACCCGGAGATTACTCTATCCATGTGTGGCATTGTCGGCATCGTCAGTACTTCCAACGTCAATCAGTCGCTTTATGATGCGCTGACTGTACTTCAACACCGGGGCCAGGATGCGGCGGGCATAGTGACTTTTCAGGATGATCGCTTCTACCTGCGCAAAGATAACGGATTAGTACGGGACGTATTCCATACCCGCCACATGCATCGATTGGTAGGCAACGTTGGTATAGGCCACGTGCGCTATCCCACTGCAGGTAGCGCTAGTTCTGCTGAATCGCAACCTTTTTATGTGAATAGCCCTTACGGGATTACTCTGGCCCATAACGGCAACCTTACCAACGCCGATGAGTTGAGTCAGGACCTGTTTCGAACCGATCTGCGCCATATCAACACCAATTCAGACTCGGAAGTGCTGTTGAACGTTTTTGCCCACGAGCTGCAAAAACTGGGCAAGCTTGACCCGACAAAAGAGGAAATATTCTCCGCCGTGCGCGCCGTGCATCAGCGTTGTCGTGGAGCCTACGCGGTTATTGCCATGATTACGGGTTACGGCATTGTGGGTTTCCGCGATCCTAACGGCATCCGCCCCGCGTGTTATGGCGAGCGGACCTCTGAAAGCGGTCGCAAGGAATATATGATCGCATCTGAGAGCGTTGCTCTTAGTGCTGCCGGGTACACTCTGGTAAGGGATATAGCTCCGGGTGAGGCGGTCTACATCGAGACTGACGGCACACTCTATACCCAGCAATGTGCTCAGCAGCCTAAGCTCTACCCATGTATTTTCGAGCACGTTTATTTTGCGCGTCCTGACTCCATAATCGATGGTGTTTCGGTATATAAAGCACGGCTACGCATGGGTGAAACTCTGGCGGATAAAGTGCTGAGGGAGCGCCCAAATCACGATATCGACGTGGTTATGCCAATTCCTGACACCAGCCGTACATCAGCCATGCAGATGGCTTACCGGTTGGGTGTGAAGTTCCGCGAAGGCTTTATTAAAAATCGCTATATCGGCCGCACGTTTATCATGCCCGGCCAAACCATGCGCAAGAAGTCTGTGCGCCAGAAACTGAACCCCATTGATCTGGAGTTCAAAGGTAAAAACGTAATGTTGGTGGATGACTCCATTGTTAGGGGCACCACCTGCAAAGAAATCGTTCAGATGGCCAGAGATGCGGGCGCCAGAAACGTGTACTTTGCATCGGCAGCGCCTCCGGTTCGTTACCCCAACGTTTACGGTATCGATATGCCATCAGCCACTGAACTGATCGCGCATGACCGGACAGTTGACGAAATTGGCGAGCTTATAGGCACTGATTGGCTGCTGTATCAGGATCTTGAAGATTTGGTGACCTGTGTAAGCGACGTGAATGACAATATCGATGGCTGGGAATGTTCGGTGTTCACCGGCGAGTACGTAACCGGGGATATTGACTCGGCATACCTTAATCGCCTCGATGAAGCCCGAAATGATTTAAAACGGTCTGGAGGCGTTGAATCCGCCTCTGGCGATAACGGCATTATTGACCTCCACAACGACGAAGACTGATTACCGAGCCTTACCAGGAGACGCTCATGACTTTTCATCGCGAAGAAACTGTCCAGATTCCCGAATCGGATCTTGAGGGTATGTCTCTGGATACCTTGGCGGTGAGGGCAGGGCAGCTGCGTACCGCCCAACTTGAGCACAGCGATGCTATTTTTCCCACATCGAGCTTTGTATACGGCAGCGCGGCTCAAGCGGCGGCTCGCTTTGGCGGCGACGAGCCGGGCAACATCTACTCCCGGTTTACCAACCCTACGGTTCAGGCATTCGAAGGCCGCATAGCTGCGATGGAAGGTGGCGATCGGGCGGTTGCAACGTCTTCAGGTATGGCCGCCATTCTCAGCACTTGTATGGCACTGCTGAAAAGTGGTGATCATGTGATTTGCTCACGGGGTGTATTCGGAACCACCAACGTGCTGTTCCAGAAATACATGGCGAAGTTTGGTGTTGAAACCACATTTGTGAGCCTGACGGACACGCAAGATTGGGATTCGGCAGTGCGTTCAAACACCCGGATGCTGTTTGTTGAAACCCCGTCTAACCCACTTTGCGAAGTGGCCGATATGGCGGCGCTGGCGAAGCTTGCCCATGATAATAACGCTTTGTTTGTGGTCGATAACTGCTTTCTGACCCCGGTACTACAGCGGCCTTTAGAGCATGGTGCGGATATTGTGATCCACTCGGCGACCAAGTATTTGGATGGGCAGGGCCGTTGCGTGGGCGGTGTGGTGGTCGGCCCGGCCAAGCTCATGGATGACGTGTATGGCTTCTTAAGGTCTGCTGGTCCTACTATGAGCCCGTTCAATGCCTGGGTATTCCACAAAGGCTTGGAAACCTTACCAATCCGTATGCGAGCCCACTGTGACAATGCGTTAGAGTTGGCTAGGTGGCTAGACCAGCAGCCGGAAGTAGAGCATGTGTACTATGCCGGACTCGAAAGCCATCCACAGCACGCCCTTGCAAAAAAACAGCAGAAAGGGTTTGGTGGGGTGCTGTCATTTTGTTTGAAGGGCGGTCGGGAAGAAGCTTGGGCGTTTATCGATGCAACCCGAATGATTTCAATTACCGCTAACTTGGGTGACGTGAAGACCACTATTACACACCCGGCGACCACTACCCACGGGCGCTTGTCTCCGGAAGATAAAGCCAGAGCTGGCATAACCGAAAACCTTCTACGGGTTTCGGTGGGAATAGAAGCAGTTGAAGACCTGAAAACAGATTTGTACCGAGGTTTTCAGGCTCTTCAGAACGCAAGCAACACTTAACGTTTGAGCATTCATGGCCGAATCTGCAAAAGCGAAGCAATCACCACAGCAACTTACAGACAAGCAACTGCGTTTTCGCCGCCTTGCCGCGCAAGGTGCCCGTGAAGGCGCGGTAATTGGGCTCATAGCCCTTTGTATTTATCTGGCTATGGCTCTGGTTACCTTCAATCCTGCGGATCCGGGTTGGGCCAGTATTGGCCATGAGACAAGTGTGCTTAATGCGGCAGGACGGTCCGGCGCTTGGCTCGCAAGCCTGTTAATGGACTTTTTCGGTCATGTTGCCTATTTGTTTCCGATGATGGTGGCAGGCTATGCCGTGATGCTGATTCGCCTCCGGAATGAGTCGCTGGATCTGCATTGGCCGCTGTTTCTGATGCGTTTTGGCGGTTTTTTGCTGATTCTACTCTCCGCTACAAGCTTGCTTTCGCTTTATTCTGTTTTTGGTTTGGGTGCCTCCTCTGGGGGGGTTCTCGGTACTGCCGTTTCAGACGCTATGGTTCGGTTTTTTAACCTGCCTGCGACCACACTCTTACTTATTGCCATCTTTCTGTTTGCACTGACTGTGACGGTCGGACTTTCATGGTTCTGGCTTATGGACCAACTCGGCGGGCTGACTTTGCGGTTTGGGCAATATCTTAAAAGTCTGGTGCAATCCGATAAGACAAAATCTACGCCCGAGACAACCCCTGAATCTTCGCGGAGCCCCCCGGCTCAAAAAACAAAACCTGCTGCGCCATTGGCTGCATCGGGTGCAGATAACAACACGGACAAGCCTAAAAAACGTTGGTGGCATAGTCTTTCTGGCTTTGGGCCAAGGAACAAGGCGAAAGCTAAACCTGCAACACCGACGGGTGAGCGCTTAGAGCCGGCACTTGAAGGTTTCTCTGCGGGAGATGATCCAGAACCCGCACGGCTCGAAAGCTTCAGTTCCCGGGATGAAGCGCCCGTGAAAACCCGTGATCAGAAGCCGCCAGCCGATAAGGGTACAACCTCGGAAAACTCGGGCGGCCGTTCGCTGAAAATATCGCCTTTCAAGAAGGATGAACAGTCAGGGCAAGTAAAGACTGGAAAAAATGCTCAACCGTCTCTCCTTGAAGATATAGAAAGCCCCATTCCGCCGATCTCGCTGCTTGATCCGCCCGAGGAGCACAAAGAAAGTGGGTACTCCGAAGAGGCTTTAGAGCATATGTCGCGCTTGCTTGAGGAAAAGCTGGGTGATTTCGGCGTGTCTGCCGAGGTGGTGGAAGTAAACCCCGGTCCGGTTATAACACGCTTTGAGATCAAACCTGCCGCGGGCGTTAAGGTGAGTAAAATTTCCAACCTTGCCAAAGATTTGGCCCGTTCTCTTGCTGTGTTGAGTGTGCGAGTTGTAGAGGTTATTCCGGGCAAGTCGGTGGTCGGTATCGAGATTCCCAACGAAAAGCGGGAAATAGTTCGCCTCAGCGAAGTGCTAAGCGCAAGAGTGTTCAGTGAATCCAGCTCAGCGTTAACCATGGCGCTGGGCAACGACATTGGCGGCAACCCTATGGTTGCGAATCTGGCAAAAATGCCGCATCTGTTGGTTGCCGGTACAACTGGCTCTGGTAAATCAGTTGGCGTCAACGCCATGCTCCTGAGCATGCTGCTGAAGGCCGGGCCTGAAGATGTTCGGTTCATTATGGTTGACCCTAAGATGCTGGAACTCAGCATTTATGACGGCATTCCTCATCTGCTTGCTCCGGTGGTTACCGATATGAAAGAGGCCGCAAATGCACTGCGTTGGTGTGTGGCCGAAATGGAGCGCAGGTATCGACTTTTGGCCAGTCTGGGCGTGCGAAACCTCGCGGGCTATAACCGCAAGGTAAAAGACGCGGCAGAAGCTGGCGAACCACTACTTGATCCCCTCTGGAAGCCAGACGAATTTTTAGCTAATGACGAGCAAGAACGCCCCGAACTTGAGCATTTGCCGTTCATCGTTGTAGTGATTGACGAATTTGCCGACATGATGATGATTGTGGGCAAAAAAGTTGAAGAGTTGATTGCCCGAATCGCCCAGAAGGCGAGGGCGGCAGGCATCCATTTAATATTGGCAACCCAAAGACCGTCGGTGGATGTGATTACCGGCTTGATCAAGGCCAATATCCCTACCCGTATGTCGTTTCAAGTGTCCTCCAAGATTGACTCACGCACCGTGCTTGACCAGGGCGGGGCAGAACAGCTTCTAGGGCATGGAGACATGCTTTACTTGCCTCCCGGCTCAGGGCTTCCTGTGCGTGTTCACGGCGCCTTTGTGGACGATGATGAAGTCCACCGGGTGGTGAGTGCCTGGAAAGCCCGGGGTGAGCCTGTATATGTGGATGATGTGCTTAACGGCGCTGAAGGCGAACATCTGCCTGGAGTTCCTACCTTATCTGAGGGCGGGGACAGTGAAGGTGATGCACTTTTCGATGAAGCCGTTGCGTTCGTAACGGAAGGGCGCCGGGTGTCCATTTCCTCCGTACAGAGAAAATTCAAGATAGGTTATAACCGGGCGGCCAATCTGGTCGAAGCTATGGAAGCGTCCGGGGTAGTCAGTTCGGCGGGCCACAACGGCGCCCGTGAAGTACTGGCACCGCCCCCACCGAGAGATTAGGAGTCGTAGTTTTATGCAACAGTATTTCTTAAAGCACCTATCCACTCTAGTGACGGCATTGGCCCTTGCACTGGTGTTCAGCAGTTCAGCGGCAGCAGCCGGAAAAAATGGTGCAACGGCGGAATTGGCCTCTTTGCTGGGTAGTTACGAAACCTATCAAGCGGACTTTATTCAAATAGTGGTTAACGAGAACGGAAGTAAAGTTCAGGAAACCCGTGGTTCCTTAAAAGCCAAAAGGCCGGGTTTGTTTTACTGGGAAACCAGTGCTCCACTATCACAGTTTATCGTCAGTAACGGCGACAGTGTCGAGGTCTATGACCCTGATCTGGAACAGGTAACCGTTCACAATCTCGACGACCGGGTTCAAACTACGCCAGCGCTGCTACTGAGTGGCGAGGTCGACAACCTGGAGGATACCTATCGGGTATCCGGCCGCGAAGTCAGCGATGACATCCGGGAGTTTACCCTCGAACCGAAAAGCGAAGATTCGTTATTTGTATCTCTGCGCCTTACATTCTTTAAGAAGGAATTGCAGGAAATGCGCATGCAGGATTCTTTGTCCCAGCTTAGTGTGCTGAGCTTTGATCATATCCGGCTTAATGAAACGGTGGAAAAGAGCGCGTTTGCTCTTGAGTACCCGGAGGGCGTTGACGTAATTCGGGACGAAAGCTGACATGCAAAACAGCCTGTTCACAGAGCAGGTCGGTTTCCGGCCTCTGGCGGCGCGCATGCGCCCGGAAAGCCTTGAAGACTACGTTGGGCAGGTTCACCTTGTGGGCCCGGGAAAACCTCTTCGCAGGGCCGTGGAACAGGGCCAGCTCCACTCTATGATTCTGTGGGGGCCGCCGGGAGTTGGCAAAACCACTTTTGCAAGACTCCTTGCCAGCGTTGGTAGTCTCAGCTTTGAAACAGTTTCTGCGGTACTTAGCGGCGTAAAGGATATTCGCACCATCGTTGAGCGTGCCCGCAATCGTAAGCAATCACAGGGGCAGGACACGCTTCTATTCGTGGATGAAGTTCATCGCTTTAATAAAGGTCAGCAAGACGCCTTCTTGCCGCACATAGAAGATGGCACTTTTATTTTTGTCGGTGCCACTACGGAAAACCCCTCGTTTGAGCTCAACAGCGCTCTGCTTTCGCGCACTCGTGTCTACGTGCTCAAGAATCTGGAAGAACCGGATATTCTCCGCTTGCTCACCCGCGCGCTCAGCTCAGAGGAGGGTTTTGGCGGTCAGCTTGCCGTAGCAGATGATGTGCTGAAGGTTATGGCGGCTGCATCTGGCGGCGATGCGCGCAGGGCACTGAATATTTTAGAGATATCGGCTGATTTGGCCGAGCCAGACAGCCAGGGAGTAAACCGGGTAAATGCAGAGCACCTTGAGCAGGTGATGCAAACCAGTTTGCGACGTTTTGATAAAGGCGGGGATGTTTTCTACGACCAGATATCGGCGTTGCACAAGTCGGTTAGGGGCTCAGATCCGGACGGTTCGCTATATTGGTTGTGCCGGATGCTCGATGGCGGCTGTGATCCGCTCTACGTTGCCCGCCGTTTGGTGCGTATCGCAAGCGAAGATATAGGGAACGCAGACCCAAGAGCGCTGCAACTAAGTATGGAAGCTTGGGATGTTCAGGAGCGCTTGGGCAGCCCGGAAGGTGAGTTGGCGTTGGCGCAAGCGGTGACGTATCTGGCGTTATCTCCGAAAAGTGATGCGGTTTATAAGGCCTACAATCAATGCATGGCCGATATACGCAAGGATCCGGATTACGAGGTGCCTGTGCATTTGCGCAACGCGCCCACCAAGCTGCTGAAAAGCATGGGCCACGGGGATTCTTATCGCTACGCCCATCATGAACCGGATGCTTTTGCTGCAGGGGAGTCCTATTTGCCAGAGGCCATCCACCAGCGCCGCTACTATGAGCCCGTTAACCGTGGTTTGGAAATCAAACTCGCCGAGAAGCGCCAGCGGCTTGACGCGCTCAACGAACAAAGCTCTAGAAAACGCCATACCTGAACCCCTGCAGGCGTTGCGCCAACGCTAGCCACAGGCGCCCGCACAGGTATAATGGCGAGTTATTCCAAACACATCGCAAACCGAAAAAACTCAGGATAACCATGCTCGATCCCAAGCTCGTCCGTACCCAGACTGAAGAGATCGCCCGCCGGCTGGCCATCAAGAACTTTGTATTTGATGTTGCCGCTTTCGAAACCCTTGAAGAGCGCCGCCGTGCCCTTCAGGTGAGTACGGAAAACCTGCAGAGCGAGCAGAACAAAAAGTCGAAGCTGATTGGCAAAGCCAAGGCTGCGGGTGAAGACATACAGCCGTTACGGGAAGAAGTGGAAAACTTGAAATCCCGCAAATCGGAAGCTGAAGAACAGTTGCGCGCTCTTCAAGAAGAGCTTAGCGCGTTTCTAGCTGGCATTCCGAACCTGCCGGACGAGAGCGTAACTCCGGGAAAATCTGAAGAAGATAACGTTGAAGTGCGCACTTGGGGCACACCAAAGCATTTTGATTTCGAGCCAAAAGACCATGTTGCTTTGGGTGAGCACCTTGGGGGCTTGGATTTCGAAACAGCCACACGCCTTGCGCACTCCCGCTTTGCTGTTATGCGTGGAAAGCTGGCGCGTCTGCACAGAGCCCTTGCTCAGTTCATGTTGAACCTGCATACAGACGAGCATGGCTATTCCGAAACCTATGTACCTTATCTAGTAAATGCCGATGCGCTCTATGGCACTGGCCAGTTACCCAAGTTTGAAGAAGATTTGTTTAAGATGCAGGGCGAGCCTTCGCTTTATCTGATTCCGACAGCAGAAGTGCCCGTTACCAACATGGTGTCGGACTCGATTCTTGGTGCCGATGAGCTACCCCTTAAAATGGTTTGCCATACGCCCTGTTTCCGTAGCGAAGCGGGTTCCTACGGCCGCGATACTCGTGGAATGATTCGTCAGCACCAATTCGATAAGGTTGAGCTGGTTCAGGTCGTTCGTCCCGAAGAATCCGATGCAGCCTTGGAAGCGCTGACGGGCCATGCGGAAAAGGTGCTGCAATTGCTTGAGTTACCTTACCGACTGGTGGCTCTGTGTGGCGGTGATATGGGCTTTTCTGCCGCAAAAACCTACGATATTGAAGTTTGGTTACCGGGGCAAAACAAGTTCCGCGAGATTTCTTCTTGCTCCAATACGCGTGATTTCCAAGCTCGGCGCATGGGTGCTCGCTGGCGTAATCCTGAAACCGGAAAGCCTGAGCCTGTGCACACGTTGAACGGTTCTGGTCTGGCCGTCGGCCGCGCTTTGATTGCAGTGATGGAAAATTATCAGCAAGCGGATGGCAGCATTCTTGTTCCTGATGTTCTCAAGCCTTATATGGGTGGTGCCGAGCGTATTCAATGAGTGATGAATCCACGAAAGAGGTTGGATTAGGCGTTGGTGCGAGGCCAGCGCCGGTTCGCTACAGAACAAACCCGGTTACCTCCAACCCTAACAGCTCCGCCGGTGAAGTGGCGCTAGTAGGGGCTGGCCCCGGTGACCCTGAGCTTTTGACCCTAAAAGCATGGCGGCTTATTACAGCGGCAGAGGTGGTGCTTTACGACCGACTGGTATCACCCGAAATTCTTTCTTTGATTCCGGAGACGGCGGAAAGAATTCATGTTGGCAAACAGCGAGCAAACCATGCGTTGCCTCAAGATCAAATCAACCAGAGGCTGGTGGATTTGGCCAAACAAGGCTATAAGGTTGTTCGACTAAAGGGTGGCGACCCTTTTATTTTTGGTCGGGGTGGCGAGGAAATTGAAACTCTTGCCAGTGCCGGTATTCGGTTTCAGGTTGTTCCGGGTATAACAGCGGCTTCTGGCTGTGCAGCATATTCGGGCATTCCTTTGACTCACCGCGATTATGCTCAGTCGGTGCGGTTTGTGACTGGGCACCTCAAAAACAATACCTGCGACTTACCCTGGAAAGACTTTGTCCAGAATAATCAAACGCTGGTGTTTTATATGGGGCTAGTTGGCCTACCTATTATATGCCAGCAGCTCATAGAGCACGGTATGACACCCGACATGCCAGTTGCATTGGTTTCCAAGGGTACGACTAGGGAGCAGCAGATAGTCACTGGCGACTTGAAAACAATCGTGAAGCGGGTAAATGAAGAGGGGGTGCAGGCACCAACCTTGGTGATTGTGGGCCATGTGGTTGGCCTGAGGGACAGGCTGGATTGGGTAGGTGGTTTACCAATCCAGCCAGCCTGAGTTTTAGCGCTTGGGAAGAACGTCTTTTAGCTTGTCACGCATCTCGCGAATAGCTTTTTCTGTGGTCTCCCAGTCGATACAGGCGTCGGTTACAGACACGCCGTATTTCAGATCTGCCAGATTTTCAGGAATAGACTGATTACCCCAGTTGATGTTGCTCTCAATCATCAGGCTCTGAATTGACTTGTTGCCTTCGAGGATCTGATGGCTGACGTCCTGCATAACCATCGGCTGGATAGCCGGGTCCTTGCTGGAGTTGGCATGACTGCAATCCACCATGATGGATTTACGTAAGCCAGCTTTCTCTAGTGCTTGCTCGCAGAGGGTTACACTAACCGAGTCATAATTCGGTTTACCACCACCGCCACGCAGTACCACATGCCCGTACTGGTTGCCTTTGGTGCGGATTATTGCAACTTGGCCCTGCTGGTCGATCCCCAAAAAGCTATGGGGGTAGGCGACAGATTTCATAGCATTCACAGCGACGTCCAAGCTGCCATCTGTACCGTTTTTGAAACCGATCGCCATAGATAGGCCACTGCTCATCTCGCGGTGGGTCTGGGATTCGGTGGTGCGGGCACCAATTGCCGACCAGGCAATCGAGTCCTGAAGATACTGGGGCGATATGGGGTCCAGAGCTTCGGTCGCAACCGGCAACCCGAGCTCATTGATGTCGAGCAATAGGCGTCTACCCAGGTGCAGACCGCGCTCGATATCAAAGGTGTCATTCAAATGTGGGTCATTGATAAGACCTTTCCAGCCCACAGTGGTTCTTGGCTTTTCAAAATACACGCGCATAACAATTAGCAGAGTATCGCTCACTTCGTCTGCCAGTTTTTTGAGGCGGTTGGCGTAATCTCTTGCTGCGTCAATATCATGAATTGAGCAGGGGCCTACCACGAGGAACAACCGGTGGTCTTTGCCGTCAATAATGTCGTAAATAGCCTGACGGCCGTTTGCAACAGTTTGCGCAGCCTTGCCAGTTAGGGGCATATCCTGTTTGAGCTTTTCAGGGGTAATCAGTGCTTCTTGGCTCGCCACGTTCAGATTTTCAAGTTTATTGCCGGACATTTTTTGCTGTTTCCCCGATTCTTATCGTGCTGCCCGGCTGAACTGTGCAATATTCAAACAGGGCTACAAATTAACGCGAATAGCACCGGACCCGACTCTGGCCAACCCCGGCGAGTTCGTTATACTGCTTTATTTACTGGGCCTTTTCAACGCTTCTTGAGCATGGGGAATGGATGTCACAAAACAGGCCGAAATCTAACCAGGTGGCCTCGCGGAAGGCAGTTGCCAAGAAAATTGATGAAGTTCTTGCAGGCATTCGGGTTCCTGATCTTCCTTATCCCGCCGGTAAACTGTCGCCCGAAACAGCCAGCGACTGGCAACCTTTGCTGTCTTCATGTTGGACAGAGCAACGGGATGAGCGAGTTACCCATGTACTCCGCTCAGTAAATCTGGATTGGTCGGTTCGACAGATCAACGCAGCTTATGTAGCTGACCGCATCATGGATGTCTTCCTAAAAACCAGTGGGCTGCATACACAGATCGTGCGCCGTATTGCCCGATTGAGGTTTTATCTTGCCTGGCGTATGAACCTTGATGGCCACCGAGCGTTCAACGACACCTTATTGGTATGGCTAGACAGCTTTCAGGAATGGCGCGGCTGGAGTGATTCTGGTGGGCGCTCATCCAAAGCTCTTTTGGATCAGCTGGATGCTTTGGTAACTGCAGTTTCTGCCAGTTTCGAGTCTGGCACCTCGAGCACGGTGGATACCTTTTGCAGGCAGTGGCAGGAGGACTCATTCAAGCGCAGCGCTCAAACCGGCAAGCTGCGCCAGCGACTGTTGGAGACCGAACAAGGCGCTGCTCGGCAACGGCGGGCCGATCAAACTTCCAGAGCCCTTATCGGCCGTGCGCTGCAGGGTAGAAAGCTGCCGCAGCCGGTTCTTAGTTTTATTTTCGAGCACTGGCAAGGCCTGCTCAAACAGACGGTGTGGGATTCCGGGGTTACTGGCGAAGCATGTCGGCATGGCAACAAGTTACTGGAATGGCTCGTGTGGGTGGGGGATCCGTCGCTATCAGATAAAGACCGGGACCGGCTTTACCATGTTGGGGAACAGCTAGGTGACCGCTTGGTAGATGTTTGGGGACGAGTATTTGATCGCCCCTTAACTCCGAACTCGCTAGCGGGTATTGGGGCAGTTTTGATGTCCCGGTTGCGGGGTGAAACGCCCGAGCTGGTTGATGCGTTACCGGATGACGGTCGCTTCTTATGGAGCCCGGCCTGGCTCAATTTTGCACCGCCACAACACAAAGAGTTTGAGCCCTTTGAGAACAGTTGGTTTGTTGAAGGTGAGGGGACTGAGGAACAACGCCGTTATTTTTGTGCCTTGCTTGAAGATACTGCGGAAATCCTCTGGACAAACGGTACAGGTGTAAAGTTGGGACTTCAGCCTTGGCAAGCCTTCTGCCAGTCCAAGGAGGAAGGGAGCATTCGTCCACTGCCGGATCCGACACCATTTGGTGATGTGCTTGAAGAGACTGTCCAGTTGCTGGCAACAGCTTGTGAAAAGCAACGAAAACAAAGGGAGCAAGCGGCGGCGGCGGCTAAGGCTCAGGCCGATGCCCTAAGACAAGAAAGGGAGGCCGCCGAGCTAAAACGCCAGCAGCATGAAGCCGAAAGATTGGCGGTTTTGGAACGCGAACGCCAGAAGTTGGAGGAACAGCGCTTAGCAGACGCTCAAGCAGAGCAGGAGCGTGTGCACATTGAAAAAACACAACTGGCGCAGAAGCAAGTAGATGATTTAGGCCTTGGTGGCTGGATTGCTGTGGAATCCGAGCAACCCGCTGTTGCAGCGACAAGGCTTAAGCTGGCTGTTCGAACCAACGCATCCCGAAAGCTGATCTTCGTCGACAAGCTAGGGCTCAACCGGCGCGAGTTTATGGATGATGAGCTGGTTCAGGGTATCGTGGAGGAACGAATTCGAATTTTGGGTGGCGCCTCTGAATTTGATGACACGCTAAGCCGAGTGGTCGGCCGTATTCGTGTCGGGCGTAGCTGATCGCATGGCAAACAAGAAGCCAGGAATAATAATGCAAGACACTGACTATACGTTTGGAACGCCAGAGGATCCTGTTAGCGGTCAAGACAAACGCATGCAGTATCGCTTAACTGCTCGGGCACAGGTAATGCTGGAGTTGGAAGCTGGCTACCCTGCATCAGAAGGCGTTGTTGCTTCGCCCCTGCGGAAAATGGCTTGCGGCGTGCGTGACATTTCAGCCAGTGGGCTTTGTTTGCTTACCGAACAGGACCTGTCAGTGGGTGCCCTGTATCCGATATCCGTTAAATTGGTAAATCATGTGGAACCCTTTGTTCTCATGGTGGAAGTCAGCTGGTGTCGACCGGCTGAGGATGGTTTTCGAGTGGGTGTGAGAATCATCCAGTCAGATCAGACGGCCTATGTAGAGTGGGCGGAGGCAGTGGCGAGCGCTATTGAGCCGCCATAGCTAAGCGCTTACGAGGGGTATGGGTCAGCAAAAAGCCAGCGTTGCGCTGGCTTTTTGCCTGAATACTGACAGTTTTAAGCGTTACTCTTCTAGTTCGCCCATGCCGGTAATATTGAACCCGGCATCTACATACATAATCTCACCGGTAATCCCGCTGGCCATGTCAGAAGCCAGAAAGGCTGCTGCATTACCCACTTCGTCTGTAGTCACGTTGCGGCGAAGGGGCGCACGCCGGGCATTTTCAGCGAGCATTTTTCGGAAACTCTTGATTCCCGATGCCGCCAGAGTCCTGATCGGTCCTGCGGAAATGCCGTTTACGCGAATACCATCACGGCCCAAACTTGCGGCCATGTAGCGTACGTTTGCTTCCAGTGAAGCCTTGGCAAGGCCCATCACGTTATAGTTTTGCAGAACCTTCTCTGCGCCCAAATAGCTCAGCGTCAGCAAGGAGCTGCCTTCGTGCATCATGGAGCGTGCACCTTTGGCCAAAGCAACAAAACTGTAGGAACTGATGTCGTGGGCGATTTTGAAGCCCTCGCGAGTGGTTACGTCCACGTAGTTGCCATCAAGTTCATGGCCTGGCGCAAAGCCAACAGCGTGAACGATGATGTCGATATTGTCCCAGTGCTTGTTTAGCTCTTTGAACACATTTTCGATTTCTTCATCGCTGGCAACGTCGCAAGGGAAGATGAGTTTGCTGCCCCAGCCCTCAGCGAACTTCTCAACTCTGGGTTGCAGTTTTTCGTTCTGGTAGGTAAATGCCAGCTCTGCGCCTTCGCGGGCAAAGGCATCGGCAATGCCGTATGCAATGGATAGTTTGCTGGCTACGCCAACGATAAGTGCTTTCTTGCCACTGAGTATTCCCATGGGTTGTTCTCCCTGTGTTCCTGATTTTAGTGCATTATCCCCGAAGTCGGCTGGCAGGAGTAACGCTCAAATGGTCGTAGTGAGGTTTGCATCTGTCGGCTGATAGAAAAACGCCGCATGAAGCAATTCTTGTGTGTATTCTTGTGCGGGCGCACGGAAAATCTGGCCCGCATCGCCGTGTTCCACAATCGTACCCTGTCGCAGCACTAACAGTTGATGACTGAGTGCCCGCACGACAGCTAGATCGTGGCTTATAAAGATATAGCTTAGACCATAGCGTGCCTGAATATCCCGAAGCAGTTCGATCACTTGCTTTTGCACAGTGCGATCCAAAGCCGATGTGGGCTCATCAAGAATGATTAGGTCTGGTTGAAGCACCAATGCTCTAGCAATTGCTATGCGTTGGCGCTGGCCACCGGAAAATTCATGTGGGTAGCGGTGCCTCGCCTCTGGATCCAAGCCTACGTCTTTGAGTGCCGCAACCACTTTTGTGTCGTGGCTGTCCCGATTATCAGAGTCATGTATTTCCAAGCCTTCCCGAACGATTTCAGCAATGGACATACGCGGGCTCAAGCTACCAAAAGGATCCTGAAAAACGATTTGCACCCGCCGACGCCAAGGTCGGAAGGCGCCTTGGTCTAATCCGGAAAGCTCTTGGCCATCCAACTTTATGCTGCCGGTGCTCGCAGTAAGCTTTAGTAGGGCGTGGCCAATGGTGGTTTTGCCGCTACCGCTTTCGCCGACAATCCCGAGGGTTTGCCCCCGATCCAGAGTAAAGCTGACCTGTTTTACTGCATGAAAATGCTCTTTTACCTTGCCGAATAGCCCCTTTCGGGTCGGAAAGCGCACATCGAGTTTGTTCACGTCTAACAATGGCTTGTCACTTTTTGCGACCGCCAAGGGTGCGTCTGGAGGTTCTGCACTTAGAAGTTTGCGCGTGTATGGGTGGCTAGGCGATGCAAACAAGGCCGCGGTTTCGGCTTGCTCAACCAGCTTTCCATGTTCCATTACCGCTACCCGGCTGGCGTAGCGCCGCACTATGGTAAGGTCGTGGGTAATCAGCAAGATGGCCATTCCCAGCTTCTGCTGTAAGTCTTGCAGTAGCTCCAATACCTGTTTTTGAACGGTTACATCCAGAGCGGTGGTTGGCTCGTCAGCAATCAGCAAATCCGGCTCATTTGCTAACGCCATGGCGATCATCACGCGCTGTTTCTGGCCACCGGACAGCTGGTGTGGGTAGGCGCCAAGTCGGCTTTCCGGGTTCTCGATACCGACGAGTCGTAAAAGCTCCAAACACCGTTCCCGAGCCTGAGGGCCGCGCATACCTTTGTGAAGCTCCAGAGTTTCACAGATTTGCTTTTCAATGTTATGCAGAGGATTAAGTGAAGTCATGGGCTCTTGAAAGATCATGCTGATCTCCCGCCCACGAACCTGGCGCAAACGTTTCTCTGGTGCTTGCAGAAGGTCTTCACCGCAATAAAGGATCTTACCAGTGGGGTAGCTGGCTTGGCGCTCATTTAATAGGCGCAGCACAGACAGCGCAGTAACGGATTTTCCCGAGCCACTCTCTCCAACCAAGGCTAGAGTTTCACCTTTTTGCAGGCTAAGAGATATGGAATCTACGGCTCTCTGGGCCTGATTGAAGCAGACAGAGAGATTGTCTATCTCAAGCAGTTTGCTCATATAAGTATGCTCATATCAGCTCACTTTTAACCATTCTTGCGGGGATCGAAGGCATCCCGCACGGCTTCGCCCACAAAAACCAGCAGGGTTAGCATCAGTGACAGGGAAACGAAGGCTGAAATACCCAGCCAAGGCGCATGCAGGTTGGCCTTGCCCTGCGCAATCAACTCCCCGAGGGAGGGTGACCCGGATGGCAAACCAAAGCCCAAGAAGTCGAGGGAGGTTAGGCCGGTAATAGCGCCTGTCAGGATAAACGGCAGAAAGGTAAGCGTGGCCACCATGGCGTTGGGAAGAATATGCCGGAACATGATTTTCCGGTTATCCAGCCCCAGTGCTCTTGCCGCTTTTACGTATTCAAAATTGCGCGCCCTTAAGAACTCCGCACGAACCACGTCTACTAAGCCCATCCAGCTAAACATCAGCATTATGCCCAGCAGCCACCAGAAGTTTGGTTGCACAATCCCTGAGAGGATGATCAGAAGGTAGAGCACCGGCAGTCCCGACCAAATTTCGATAAAACGCTGCCCGACCAAATCAATTTTTCCGCCGTAAAAGCCCTGAATAGCGCCAACTATTACACCAACAATACAGCTGGCGATGGTGAGGGTCAGGCCGAACAGAACGGAAATGCGAAAGCCGTAGATGACCCGGGCAGCTACATCTCGGCCCTGATCGTCCGTGCCAAGCCAATTCACGGTACTTGGCGGTGCAGGTGAGGGCTCTTCCAACTCGTAGTTAATCGTGTCGTAACTGAATCGAATCGGAGGCCAGAGCATCCAGCCATTGGCGAGAATCTCTTCGGCGATGAACGGGTCGCGATAATCTGCGTCGGTTGGCAAAAATCCGCCAAAGGTTTCTTCTGAAACTCGCTCTACTATCGGAAAGTACAAGGTGTCCTGATAGGAAATCACAAGGGGTTTGTCGTTAGCGATCAGTTCAGCTACCAGCGTGAGCCCGAAAATGACCAGAAACGCCCATAAAGACCAGAATCCCCGACGGTTTTTGCGGAAGTTGCGTAAACGACGCTGTTGAATCGGGGTGAGCGCCTTCATGTTACGCACCCTCCCGGCTTTCAAAGTCGATGCGTGGGTCCACCAATACGTAGGTAATATCGGAAATCAGTTTTAGCACCAGCCCCATGAGGGTGAAAATAAAGAGGGTTCCGAAAATGACTGGGTAATCCCGGTTGAGCGCGGCTTCAAACCCTAGCAAGCCCAGACCATCAAGGGAAAAAATAACCTCAATGAGCAATGACCCGGTAAAGAACAGGGAGACGAGCACCCCCGGCAGGCTGGCAATAACAATCAACATGGCGTTGCGGAACACGTGCCCGTATAGAACCTGTTTCTCATCCAAACCTTTTGCTCTGGCGGTTACGACGTAGTGTTTGCCGATCTCGTCCAGAAACGAGTTTTTGGTCAATAGGGTCAGCGTGGCAAAGCCACCAATCACGTTGGCAGTCACCGGTAGCGCAAGGTGCCAGAAGTAGTCTCCAATTTTCTGGTACCAGTTAAGCTGGTCGAAGTCGGAAGAGGTTAGCCCTCGCAGCGGAAACCAGTCGAAATAACTGCCCCCGGCAAACAGGACAATCAGCAGTATCGCGAACAGGAACCCCGGGATGGCGTAACCAATTACGATGGCCGAACTACTCCAAACATCGAAGCGTGAGCCGTCTGAAACTGCTTTTCGAATACCTAAAGGTATGGATATAAAGTAGATAATCAGCGTAGACCAAAGCCCGAGGGATATGGAAACGGGCATTTTGTCTACGATAAGTTCAATAACGCTTTTTTCCCGGAAAAAAGAATCACCAAAATCGAAGGTGGCGTAATCTTTGAGCATTTTGAAAAAGCGCTCATGGGCCGGTTTATCGAAGCCATACATCACTTCGATTTCCTTGAGCATTTCATCGGGGATGCCCCGGGAGCCCCGGCTATCGCTGGAAGCCGCGGAAACTTCGCCCCCTGTATCGCCACCTGAGGCACGGGCCAACGTGCTGCCACCGTGGCCTTCCATTTCCGCAATCAACTGTTCAACCGGTCCGCCGGGGGCAGCCTGAACAATCACGAAGTTCAGCAGCAGAATGCCGATTAGCGTGGGAATAATCAGCGCAAGGCGCCGGAGTATATAGATGCCCATTTAGCGACTACTTCCTCAGGGCTCTGCCCACCAATCATCGAGGTCTGTGCCGTTTTTAGGGGTCTTCTCCGGGTGCTTCAAGTGGCTCCAATAGGCAACGCGATCTTTCGCGAGGTGCCAATGCGGTACCACGTAATGTCCTTGCAGCAGAACCCTGTCGAGGGCGCGGGTGCGCTGTACCAGCTCTTCGCGATCCGGAGCCTGAATGACCAAATTCACCAGCTCATCCACCACCGGATCGTTCACACCTGCGTAGTTGCGCGAGCCGTTCGCGTTTACTGTGGATGAGTGCCAGTACTCCCGCTGCTCGTTACCGGGGGAGTCGGACTGGCCAATTGCCTGTGTAATCATGTCGTAATCGAATTCCCGCACTCTCTGGACATATTGATTGCTGTCTACTAGACGAACAGAAACGTCGATCCCAAGTCGGGCGAGGTTGTTCTTGAAGGGCAACACCACCCGCTCAAAGGTTTTTTGGAACAGTAAAACCTCAAACTTCAACGGGTTGCCTGTTTCAGCATGTACCATTTTCCCGTCACGAACTTCGTAGCCGGCAGAGCGCAGCAACTCCATAGCTGTTCTCAGGTTAACCCTGAGGCCTTGCTTACCGTCGGTGGAAGGGGCTTCAAAAGGCTTGGTAAAAATGTCCTCTCCAAGCTGATCCCGGTACTTTTCAAGAATTTCCAGCTCCCGACCGGTTGGTAAACCGGTAGCTGCCAATTCGCTGTTTTCAAAGTAACTGTTGGTGCGAGCATATTGGCCGTAGAAAAGATTCTTGTTTGTCCACTCGAAATCAAAGGCATAGGTCAGTGCTTCCCGCACTTTTGGATCACTGAAGACTTGCTTGCGGGTATTGAATACGAACCCCTGCATCCCTGTCGGTCGGTGATGTTCAATAGCTTCTTTAATAATCGTGCCGTTATCAAACTTGTCGCCGCTGTATGCTGTGGCCCAGTTTTTCGCAGAGGTTTCTACTCTGAAATCAAAACTGCCCGCTTTGAAGGCTTCCAAGGCTACCGTATCGTCTGTGTAGTAGTCGTAACGAATGCGATCGAAATTAAGCCTGCCTTTGCGCACTGCAAGGTCTTTTGCCCAGTAATCCTCTAGTCGGCCGTAAGCAACTGAGCGTCCTGCTTCAAAGCTGTCAATACGGTAGGCACCGCTACCCACCGGTGGGGTTAGGCCATTTTTTCCAAACTCTCGATCTTCCCAATAATGGGCCGGCAGAATGGGCATCTGCCCGAGAATCAGAGGTAGTTCCCGGTTGCTGGTTTGCTGGAAATCAAAGCGAATGCGGTGGGGGCTTTCCACGGTTATCTTGCTTACATCCGCATAGTAATTCCGGTAAAACGGGTGCCCCTTGGTAGTCAGGGTTTCAAACGAGAATTTTACGTCTTCTGCCGTAATGGGCTCGCCATCCTGAAAGCGGGCCGATTGTCTCAAATTATACGTAACGTAACTGCGGTCTTCCGGCGTTTCCAGTGACTCCGCAATAAGCCCGTACATGGAAAACGGCTCATCGGCGGAGTATTCTAACAGGGTATCGTAGAGGTAGTTATTGACCCCCGCAGCCGCTACCCCGCGAATAACAAAGGGGTTGAAGGTATCAAATCCATTAGCCACAACCGCCATCTTCAGGGTGCCACCTTTAGGGGCTTCGGCGTTGATGTAATCGAAATGACTAAATCCTTCCGGGTATTTCGGCGCGCCATGCATGGCCATGCCATGCACAGCTTCGGGCGCCGGGTTGGATGCGTCGGTTGCTAGATCCTCGGCTGACACAGGTCCGGTGGCGGCCAACAGGCCCAGAAATGAAAAGAGCGAGGTGAGGCGTGAGATATTGTAGGTTTTTGTCATGTTTCTCAGGGGCTGTTCCGTATGTCGACGTAGAGTATCAGACTTTGTCCCGGTTGCAGATAACGCGAGGTGTTCAGATCGTTCCAGCTTGCGATGTCCCGCACATTTACTGAGAAACGGTTCGCAATGAGTGCTAGAGAATCACCTTTGCGAACTCGGTATCCGACTTTGCGAACCATCGCTTTGCCACGGGTGCTGTCGGACGATGCGAGAGCGGGTTGTGCGGTTTTTGACCAGATAACCAACTCTTTACCGGGGATAAGCGGGTCGCCGGGTGCCATGCCGTTCCAAGCTGCTACCTGTCGTACAGAAACTCTATGTTCACGGGCTATGTCCCAAAAGGTGTCTCCGCGACGTACTGTGTAACGCAACTTACTACCAGTACGTTTTTTTTCCTGTTTACGCTCAAGCCGTTTGGATGCACTTAAAGCGTAAGCATCGGAATTTTTCGATGCCGATGGAATCATCAGTCGCTGACCGACGCGGATAAGGTCGCTTTTGAGATTATTGACTTGCTGCAACACCGCGGGCGTGGTGGAAAACTTGCGGGAGATGGTGTTCAGGCTGTCGCCGGATTTCACCACATAGTTGCGCCATGATACGCGCTTGCCCGGTTCAATATTTGCAAGAGCAGTGCGGAAGGTTTCTGCGTTTTGATGGGGTACAAGCAGGCGATGCGGGCCATCGGGCGATGTCGCCCAGCGGTTATATGAAGGGTTTAGAAGGTATATCTCGTCAATATCCACGCCTGCGAGTTCCGCAGCCTGAGCCAAATCCAGCTGGCCGCCTGTGTCGACAATATTGAAGTAGGGCTCGTCTTTGAGAGGGGGTAGCGTAATGCCGTAGGCTTCAGGATCGTCAAATATTTTTGCTAAAGCAATCAGCTTAGGGACGTAGTGGCGAGTTTCTTTCGGTAGTTGCAGCGACCAAAAATCCTGCGGTTTGTTGCTTTTCCGGTTGCGGCGCAGAGCGCTGGAAACTGTGCCTCCGCCACTGTTGTACGCCGCCAGAGCCAGCGTGTAGTCACCACCAAAGCGGTTGGAAAGGCGATCGAGGTAGGTAAGGGCAGCGTCAGTAGCGGCGATTACATCGCGGCGGTCGTCGTGCCACCAGCTTTGCGTAAGGCCGAAATACTTACCGGTTGAAGGTATGAATTGCCACAGCCCCGCAGCCCGGCCATGGGAATAGGCAAAAGGGTCAAATGCACTTTCAACGATCGGCAGCAGAGCAAACTCCGCTGGCAGGCCTCGTTTCTCGATTTCATTGACAATGTGGTACAGATACCGGCTTCCGCGTTCGACTACCCGGTTGATGTACCCTGGATGCTTTGCGTACCAGTTCAGCTGATCTCTGACCCGTTTGTTGTCAACGTCGTGATCAAGTAAAAAACCGGCCCGCAGGCGGTTCCACATATCTGCTTGTTCGGGGCTGTCTTTGGTTAGTTTCTGTACAGGGTCGTCGAGCTTTTCACGGGCTTCCCGCGCGGCCGCCTTAAGCTCGGGTGCCATTGCGTCGTCCAAGGGCTCATTTCGTACAGCATCGCTGCTTTTACCAGTTTCAACGGATTTCTTGAGTCCTTCATCACCGGCTGCGACAGTTACCTCTTGTGTATCAAGAGGACTTTCAGATTCAGCTTCTTGAGATACATAAAGAGAACTGCAGCCAGCTGCCAGGGCACCAAGAACTAAGAGCAGCGGCAATCTATTAACCGACATAGGCGTCTTCCGACTCTGTATTGTCGCCGACTTTGTGTCTAAAAACCCGGCATATTTAATGAGTTACGAGCAAAAGCTTAAGCGATTCTATGGGAGCCCGTTTCAAATGGTCAAGAAACCTCTCGTTACGACGATGAGAGGAATTGTTAACCGGTCAGAAGTTATCTTTGCCGTGCCGTATGGCTGCAAAAATGTCACTGTCTGAATCCGCGGGCAGACCTTGCTCAGCGCAGTACTGCTTTGCCACGCTCACAACGTCGGGGTCGTCCCAGCGTAGAAACGGATTAAGCTGCTTTTCATCTTCTAATATAGATGGCACGGTTGGTTCGCCCGCTTGTCGCTTATCTTCACACTGGCGCTCAAATGCTTCGAGTTTGCGGTCGTCTGGCAACCAACTGCGAGCGAACCGAAGATTCGCGAGCGTGTACTCATGGGCACAGTAGACGGCGGTGTTGCCGGGGAGTTCCCGAAGGGATCTGAGCGATTCCATCATTTGGGATGGCGTGCCTTCAAATAGGCGGCCACAGCCAATAACAAAAAGTGTATCGCCACAAAACAGGGCGGGGCGCCCGGATATTTCTACGTCGGTAAAGAAGGCAATGTGGTCGAGCGTGTGGCCGGGTACACCCATCACATTAAACGTAATATTTTCCCAAATGACCTCGTCGCCAGGGTGAACCAAGTTGGTGCTGCCTTTGAAGGGGGATTCCGCAGGTCCTGTTACGCGACAGTCAGGATTGTCCTGTACGAGCGTTTTGACACCACCTACGTGGTCCGGGTGGTGGTGGGTGACAAGAATTGTATCGAGGGTTAGCCCCTGCGCAGCCAGATATTCCTGCACCGGTTTCGCCTGTCCCGGGTCCACGATCAGGGCTTTACCCGTATCCGTGTCCGCAAGACACCATATATAGTTATCACTGAATGCCGGAATGGCAGAGATGGTGAGCATCAGATGTCCCCGTATATGCTTGGCAAGTGTGGCTGATATGATAGAGCATTAAGCCCATAGCCCCAACAGCCTGTATATTTTCGGCGTCCTTGCCGGTTTTTTCGAGAGCGGGAGTAAAGGCAGTGTGAAGAAAAATCAAAACGTTGATTATTCATCCCGGAGCGAGAGCTTTGAAAACTGGTTTCAGACGCCGCTCGGTCGCAGTCTGCTGGCAGATCAGCGGGGTTTTCTTGATCGCCGCCTCGCAAAGCTGACAGGCGCAAGACAGCTTCAGGTGGGCGTAAGCCACCGACTTCCGCTTGCCAACGGCACAGACTTTTCCCAGAAGATATTGACCACGCCGAAGTGCTTTTCTGGCACACCTGATGGCGTGGTTGTCTGCGATGCGGATGAGCTACCTTTCCCCGGAGACTCCATGGATTTGGTTGTGCTTCACCATACGGCGGATTTCTCTCCGTACCCCCATCAGGTTTTACGTGAGGCGGCCCGGGTATTGCGGGGCGATGGTTCCATCGCCCTTATTGGCTTTAACCCGATTAGTTTTTGGGGGCTTCGCAGGTTGATTTCGCGACACCATGGGGGGCCTTGGGGCGGGCGCTTTCTTTTTCGCGGTCGCATGGAGGATTGGCTTCATCTGCTGGACTTTCAGGTTGAAACCTCGATGACCCGTTTTTTTCGCTTACCCCTTCAACGCAGTGGCCGCAAGAGCTCCGGGCGGCTTGATGAACGTATGTCTGGTTACGGATTCCTTCCGGTAGGGGCGTATTACTGTATCCTTGCGAAAAAGCGGGTGTGTGCTCGAATTCCACGGCGAAATGTTTGGCGCCAGAGCAAGGTGATGGGCCTCTCCGGAACAGGTACAGTGAGTGCCGCAAGAGGGTGCCAACCACAGAACTTGAATCACCCCGAAGACTGATGGCCCTGTGGCCCACGAAGTGAATCTACAGAAACGAGAACTTAAATGTCTGGAAAGGTTATTCTTTATACCGATGGCGCCTGCAAGGGTAATCCGGGGCGAGGCGGTTGGGGTGTAGTGCTGCGCTACGGGGATGCGGTAAAAACCATGCACGGTGGTGAGCATCACACCACCAATAACCGAATGGAGCTTATGGCTGCCATACAGGGGCTAAGGGCGCTCAAGCGTGATTGTGAGGTTGAGCTGTATACGGATTCCCAATATGTACGCAAAGGGATTACCGAGTGGCTATCCGGCTGGAAACGCAATGGCTGGAAAACCTCTGCGAAAAAACCGGTTAAAAACGACGATTTGTGGCGAGAGCTGGATTTGGAAACTACGAAGCACAAAGTTAACTGGCATTGGGTAAAAGGCCACGCAGGCGTGCCGGATAACGAGCTCGCTGACGAGCTTGCGAACAAGGGTGTTGAAGAACTGGGTTAATGTGGAAATTATGAGACAAATTGTACTGGATACAGAGACAACCGGTATTGATCCGGCAGAAGGGCATCGGATTATCGAGATTGGTTGTGTGGAGATGATGGAGCGTCAGCTCACCGGCCGAAACTATCATGTCTACGTAAACCCTGAGCGGGAAGTGGAAGCGGAAGCTATTACCATTCACGGGATTACCAATGAATTTCTTGTGGATAAACCCAAGTTCGCAGATATTGCCGATGAATTTTTTGAGTTTATAAAAGGCGCAGAACTTGTTATCCACAACGCCGCGTTCGACGTGGGTTTTATGGATTCGGAATTTGGCCGGATCAAACCCGTGCGCAAAACCGCGGATTATTGCGGGATTGTGGATTCTCTGGCGCTGGCGCGGGCAAAACACCCTGGCCAGAAAAACAATCTTGATGCCTTGTGCAAACGCTACGGCGTTGATAACAGCAACCGTGAGCTGCACGGCGCTCTGTTGGATGCCGAGATACTGGCCGAGGTTTACCTTCTTCTCACCGGCGGGCAGACGGCGTTGTCTCTGGATGCTGGGTCTGAGAACGGCGGAATTAACGGAGGAATACGTCGGCTGAACCCAGATCGCCCGGCACTCCCGGTGGTAGAAGCCTCCGACGCGGAGCGTGATGCCCATCAGGCCTTTATGTCTGCTTTGGAGAAGAAAGCTGGCGCTACGATATGGAGCAGGCTTGAAGGTGCAGAATGAGAACTGTGTCGGCCTGTACTAATTGTTACAAGCCTGCTTTATTGAGGTACTTGAGTTTTATGTTATAAGTAATGATAAGTACGTCAGTTTTTTGATCACGCACAGGGTGTAATGCCCGGCCACAGCTCACTAGGAAGGTGCGGTAGTTTCCGCAGATTAACAGGAAGCGTTTATGGTCCAATCGTCTCTTGCGACGAAATCGCAGTCGTTTGATCTGGTCAAAGGTGAAATTGAGCAGACCATCAAGCAGGCAGAATCCAGTCTTGAGCGCTTTCAAGAGAACCGCGAGAGCGGTGAGGATTTGCAGAACTGTTTGGATTTTCTCAATCAGCTTCGCGGCATTTTCATTCTGGTAGAGCTTCGCGGTGGTACATTACTGTGTCAGGAAGCGGTCACCATGGCCAACGATGTTCCTGTCGGCGCTAATGATGACAAGAACATTCTGCTTACGACTTTGAGCAATGCGCTGTTTATTCTTCGTCGCTATGTGGAGTACTACCACCAACAACGTGCAGACCACCCTGAGCTGTTGTTGCCGGTGATCAACGAGCTACGTGAGGCCCGCCGTGAAAAACCCTATCCCGAGTCCTGCTTTTTCGATGTAGATCTTATTGATCCGCCAGATTTTTGTGCCGGTGTGTCGGTCCCTGTTTTTGAGGGCAACGAAGCCGACTATGAAATTGTGGCCCGGCGGATGCGCCTGACTTATCAAGTTGCACTACTGGGCATTCTCAGGGACCGCAACCCCGTGGTAAGCCAAAAGCTCATAAGCCGTGCCTCGCGCGGTTTTGTGCGTTTATGTCAGGGCGCGCCAATGGGGCAGATGTGGTGTCTTGTTGCCATTGCTGCAGATACTATGCTCGATCGCGCCATGCCATTCACCAAAGCCCGCAAGCGCACCTTCATGCGTATTGAAAAGTATGCTCGTGAACTGGTTTATGTCGGCAAGGTGGCCACCGCAAAAGATGCTCCGGATTCGCTTATTCGGGATCTTGTTTACTTGCTCTATCGTAGTGGCTCCGGCAACCCAGAAGTTATGCGTGTTCTTTCCGAATTTAAGCTCACCCCTGCGGAGTTTCCAGATTCTATTTTGGAAGCGCACGCGCGTCGCCTGTATGGGCCCGGCACGGACGTGTTGGAGTCTTTGTCTGAAGCTTTGCAAGATGAGCTCAATCAGCTAAAAGACAAACTCGACATAATCGAGCGAGGTATCGAGCCGGATCTTGCTGAGCTCTCGTCCATTGCTGATGCTCTGGAACGGCTATCCAATACTCTGGTTATGCTTGACCTCAATCGGTTGGCGACCATTGCTCGGGAAGAGGCGAGCAGGCTTCGCGACTGGGAAGCTGAATCCCGTTTGCCCGGAGAAGACGAGCTTTTCCGTCTCGCCGACTCGGTGCTAGGCATTGAAGACGCGGTTCTGCAGATTGTAAGCCGGGGCATCACCGCTGAAACAGACGCCCTAGCAGGCAGCGAGCGCAGCCGGGAAGAATCAACCTACCTGAAAGAAGCAGTGTACGTGGTTGCTGATGAGGCGCGTAGCGCGTTGACGCTTGCGAAGCGCGCGATTACGGCCTTTGTAGAATCTGACTACGACAAACTTCACCTCGCGAACCTACCCGCAACCTTACACAGCATTTGGGGTGGGTTGCAGATGGTAAATGACCCGGCCGCTGCTCACGTACTTGAACGTGTTGCCGCCTCGATTCAGGAGCGTTTGTTGGATGCCCGTGAGGCACCAGAAACACAGGTTCTGGAAGCGCTAGCGGATGCTCTTACATCCCTTGAGTACTACATTGAGGGCATCGGAAATCGTGAAGAAAGCAACGTAGATCTTTTGCGACTGGCAGAAACCTCATTGGATGATGTTGGGCTGTAAAAGCCGACCGTAAAGCTCGGCTCCAAAAACAAAAAACCCGCGCCAAGCGCGGGTTTTTTTATGAGCTGGTAGCAACTCAACAAGGCGCAATCAGCCCATGTTGAAAAGCTCACCTAGCTTGGTAGCTAGCATCATGTCGCCTTCAGCGCGCAGCTGACCAGCCATAAAGGCCTGCATACCGTCGGTTTCACCTGAAACGATGCCTTCAAGAGTTTCGGAGTTCATAATCAGAGTTACAGAAGGGTCGTCATGAGGGCCTTCGTGCAGCTTGCATGTTCCGTCTTTGATGACCAAGTGGTGAGTCTTGTCATCTTCGATATCAAACTGGAACACTAGGTCCAGGCCCTGAGCTGCGTCTGCGTTGAAGTTCTGCTCGAGTTTTTCAAAGATTTGATCTACAGACATTGTTTTACCCTTTTTGATGGTTGTCTTGTCATGATAACGGCTTTGTATGCTTGGCCTTACAAGCCTTGGCAGCTGCCGGATAGAGCCGACCTCGCTTTCCGACTTTATGGTGAGACGGAATCACTGTCAAGCTCGATCGAACGCTTGTTTTAATTATTTTGCTCTGCTTATCACTAGAGTTTCGGTAAGTTACACTCTCGTGCTTGCTTAACTAGTTGGAGAAGCGATTTGGAGTTCCTGACTGAATACGGTTTGTTTTTGGCCAAAGTGGTCACCTTTGTTATTGCCGCGGTGGTGGTTGTGTCCATTATTGTCGCCTCTACTCAAAAAGACAGAGGGGATGACGAACACGACGGCGAGCTGCAGATCCGAAAACTCAATGAAAAGTACCGAAAATTGCGCGAGTCAATTCAGGCACGCTTGATGTCTGAGCATGAGCGGAAAACCTGGAGTAAGGCAAAAAAGAAGAAAGAAAAGGCCGAAAAGAAAGCGGGTAAAACGAAAAAAACAGATGCGGACAAACCCGAGGAATCGCCTGCGCGCATTTATGTGTTGGATTTTGATGGTGATATAAAAGCAAGTGATACCGACCCGCTCCGCAGAGCCATCTCTGCTGTACTCAGCGTTGCAGAGCCGGGCAAAGATGAAGTGGTTATTCGGCTGGAAAGCGGAGGAGGGCTGGTGCACTCCTATGGCTTGGCTGCAGCGCAACTTGATCGAATCCGGAGCAAAGGCATTCATCTCACCGCGTGTGTCGACAAGGTGGCGGCAAGTGGAGGCTACATGATGGCCTGCGTGGCAGACCGAATTGTCGCTTCCCCCTTCGCCATACTTGGCTCAATTGGTGTAGTGGCACAACTGCCGAACTTTCATCGCCTGCTCAAGAAAAACAACGTCGACTTTGAAGTGCTGACCGCCGGAGAGCATAAGCGCACCATGACCATATTTGGCGAAAATACTGATAAAGGTCGCCAGAAGTTCCTTGATGATCTTGAAGATACCCATGACCTTTTCAAAGACTACGTAAGTGAGCGCCGGCCCGAACTGGATATTGCAGCGGTAGCGACTGGCGATATTTGGTTTGGCAAACGAGCGCTTGAGGTAAAACTCATTGATGAGATTAAAACCTCCGACGAATATCTCATTGAAGCCTGCGAGCGGGCAGACGTAGTCTCTGTATCCTTCGAGCGCAAACGAACCTTGCCTGAAAAGCTTGGGCTGGCGACCAGTAACGCACTTGAGCACACGGTATGGAAAGTTCTGAGCGCATTCCGCAACCAGAAAATCCAATAACTGACAGCAAACGGGGAAAGCCATGACGAGCGATACACAATTTAAAGCCTGGCGCGTAGAAGAACAGGATGGCGACTATAAAGGTTCCGAGCAGACTCTTGATATCGAGGAGCTACCGGCGGGAGACGTACTGATCAAAGTCAGCCACTCATCCCTGAACTACAAGGACGCACTCTCAGCCTCCGGCAACAAAGGCGTTACCCGCTCGTTCCCCCACACCCCCGGCATCGACGCCGCTGGTGAAGTTATCCAATCCGCCACTGGAACACCTGCCGTCGGCAGCCAAGTCATCGTAACCGGATACGACTTGGGCATGAACACAGACGGAGGTTTTGGAGAGTACATTCGAGTACCCGCCGAGTGGTGTTTAAGCATGCCTGCTGGCTGGAATGCAGAAACCGCCATGACTTACGGAACTGCGGGCCTCACAGCAGGCCTATGCGTGCAAAAAATCCTGACCATGGGTGCTGAGCCAGAGCAGGGCAAAGTAGCCGTTTCCGGCGCCTCAGGAGCCGTTGGCAGCATTGCCGTGGAACTGCTAGCAAAACTCGGCTTTGACGTAATCGCAATCAGCGGCAAAACCGATCACGCGCAAAGCCTGAAAGAACTGGGTGCCATAGAAGTAGTCGGGCGCGACGCACTGGCCGAGGGTAAAAAGCCAATGCTCAAGCCAGTTTTCGCCAACGCGGTAGATACGGTAGGCGGCGCACCTCTGGCGGAACTGCTAAAACAGATCCAACCCGGCGGTTCCGTCTCCTGCTGCGGCCTAGTTGCAGGCCCACAACTCCAAACCACGGTTCTCCCATTCATCCTCAGGGGTGTAAACCTCCTAGGTGTTGATTCGGTAGAAATCCCGCTGGCGGAGAAAGAGGCGGTATGGAAAAAGCTTGCAGGTGACTGGAAGTGTCCGAAGGCAGAAGCTTCTGCGAAACGCATTGGGCGCGCAGAACTGGATGCTGCGTTAAAAGCGTTCCTGAAAGGCGAGTCGGCTGGGAAAATTGTTCTGGATCACGCCATCTGAAACACCATAGTTTGAACAGCTAGGGGCGGAAGGCCTTGTCAAAACACGCTGTTAATACGTCCGTGTACGCTCGGCTCCGCCATCCATGGCTCCGCACGGTTTTGACAAGGCCTTCCGCCCCTCGCTGTGGACTCCAATATTTTCGATCAAGAAGCCCGACGCCTAAACAAGGGCAAGTCGGTATCCGTAGCCGCCTGATACCCCTGACTAAAGAAATTCAAAGCCCGAGCCGCCTTGCGAATATCCTTATCCGGCCGAAGCTCATAGGTATCAAAACCACAGCGCTTCATAAACTGAAGTTGATCCAGCAGCACATCACCAATCGCCCTCAGCTCATTTTTATATCCGAATCGCTCCCGCAACAACCGCGCAATACTGTAACCACGGCCATCACTAAACTTCGGAAAATTAACCGCTATCAAAGGCAACTCATTTACATGATCCGCCAGAACCTCTGGCTCATCATGGCTATCAAACCACACACCAACATTCTCATTGCCAGAAAACTGCTCACGGTTTTCAAGCCACAAGTCAGCAGGAATCAACACCCGCTTCTGCTCAGGAATATCCAGTGTCTCACCGCTCTCGGGACGTGAAATCACAAACCACTGATTCTGACGGATGCCGCCATCCCGAAAAATAATGTCAGGCATAAACCCGCTCCTTGAAAGGATCAATTCCAACACGACGATAAGTATCTAAAAACGATTCCTCATCCGTGCGTTTGTTAACGTATACATCAATGATCTTAGCGATCACATCCGGCATATCATCCCGGGCAAAAGAAGGCCCCAGAATTTTGCCGATGGTTGCATCATGCTGCGATGCGCCACCAAGGCTTACTTGGTAGAACTCCTGGCCTTTTTTATCAACACCCAGAACGCCGATGTTTCCTACGTGGTGATGGCCACAGGCATTCATACAACCCGATATATTCAAGTCGATTTCGCCAAGGTCGTACAGGAAATCCAGGTTGTCGAAACGACGCTGGATGGCATCAGCCACAGGAATCGATTTGGCGTTGGCCAGTGCGCAAAAATCACCACCAGGGCAGCAGATAATATCTGTTAGCGTGTTCAGGTTTGCCGTGCCAAAACCCATGGGGCCGAGCTGCTCCCAAAGTTCCAACAAGCGATCTTGACGCACATCCGCCAAAACCACGTTCTGTTGGTGGGTTACCCGTACCTCACCAAAACTGTACTCATCTGCCAGATCTGCAATCTGTTCAAGCTGCCGATCAGTAACATCGCCTGGTGGGGTTCCGGTTTTTTTCATGGTTAGTGAAACAATGGCGTACCCGGGCTTTTTGTGGACATCTACGTTGTGCTGCAACCACTGGTCGAACCCTCGGTTCTCGAACCGCTGGCGAGCAAGCAAATCTGTAGCATTGTCCAGCGCCGCATAGGCAGGCTCAGTGAAGTAGGCCTGAATACGCTCGATGGCCTCAGGTGTAAGGCGACTAGGGGAGTCCTTGATGTGTGCCCACTCAGCTTCGACTTTTTCTGCGAACCCTTCGGGAGTCAGCGCCTTCACCAAAATCTTGATGCGAGCTTTGAATTTATTGTCGCGGCGGCCGTACCGGTTATACACCCTAAGTACGGCTTCCAGGTATGTTAGCAGGTCAAGTTCCGGCAGGAATTCACGAATAACCGGCGCAACCATAGGAGTGCGGCCAAGGCCCCCTCCTACGTGCACGCGGAAGCCCAATTCTCCGGCGTCATTACGAACGATCTGAAGACCGATGTCGTGGACCCTTATTGCTGCCCTGTCGGTTTTTTCGGATGCGTTGACGGCAACCTTGAACTTTCTCGGTAGATACGCGAACTCCGGGTGAAACGTAGACCACTGGCGAATGATTTCGCAATAGGGGCGCGGATCTGTAAGTTCATCGGACTGCACACCCGCAAACTGATCCGTTGTGGTGTTTCGAATACAGTTGCCACTTGTCTGGTTGGCATGCATTTCCACTTCTGCCAGTTCGGCTAGAATGTCGGGTACATCTTCCAAATTTGGCCAGTTTAGCTGTACGTTCTGACGGGTTGTAAAGTGTGCATAGCCTTTATCGTAATCCCTTGTAATACGTGCCAGACGACGCAGCTGAACAGAGCGCAGCATGCCGTAAGGCACACAAATGCGCAGCATGGGTGCAAGCCGCTGAACATAAAGCCCGTTCTGCAGGCGCAAGGGCAAAAATTCGTCTTCTGCCAGCTCTCCAGCCAGTGCGCGTTCGGTCTGGTCACGGAATTGTGCAACCCGCTCGGCAGCCATCTGCCGATCGTGTTCGTCATATACGTACATAGAGGAAAGTCCTAAAAATAGCGTCGTAATGGCAGGCGCCAGAACATCTGTGCCTTATATCTGAAACGAAGGATAACAGGCGCTCCTTATTCTAGAAACGATTATTTCAAGATATGTTTATCGATTAAGGCGATAAGGCACTTTGTCGTGGGCTGGACGAATATCAATTTGCTGCTTTACTGATAAGGAGCGACCGAGGCGGGAGCTTATTTCGGTTAATGCAAAATTGGCAGACTCTGCACAAGGAGCAGGTAATGAAGAATTTAATGCGGTCAGACAGCAGTGCTGACGCCATAGCATCGGTAGTAATTATTGCGCTTGTGGTTACATTTGCGGTGATTTGGGTAGCTGGCCAGTAAGGGTTACTGGCCGGATAAAACCAACTGAACAACCACAACGAGTGTGCCTATGAAAAGGCCTGTGAATAACAGGCCTCCAATTATGTAGGGCCAGGGGCTGTGACTGCCAAAATCCTCTTCGCGGCGCTTACTGGACTGAACGCCCAGTGCGCCGGCAGCTACGCTTTGCATGACTTTTAAAACGCCGGGCCCCTGAGGTTTTTTGTTTTTATTGCTCTGTGAATTCGGCGAATTTGTCATATACCTCATCCTGTCTGCGTGTGAGCCTTGTCTTTACTCCGCAGGATCGTAGGCAAGGCTTGGCGCCAGCCAACGTTCTGCTTCCGCTTTGGAAAGACCTTTACGCTCAGCATAGTCCTCAACCTGATCAACGCCAATTTTACCGACTGAGAAAAACTTCGACTCAGGGTGGGAGAAGTACCAACCGGAAACCGCGGCAGTCGGGAACATTGCAAAGCTCTCTGTAATTTCGATGCCTGTTTGTGCGGTGGCATCGAGGAGCGTAAACAGGGTCGCTTTTTCAGTGTGGTCCGGGCAGGCCGGGTAGCCCGGAGCCGGGCGAATTCCGTGGTACCGCTCTTTAATCAGATCTTCGTTTGCCAGCTGCTCATCGCTGTTATATGCCCAGAACTCTTTCCGAACCCGCTCGTGCATGCGCTCTGCAAAAGCTTCTGCCAAACGGTCGGCTAGCGCTTTAACCATAATCGCGTTGTAGTCGTCGTTGGCGTTTTTGTATTCCATCGACATTTCTTCCGCGCCAATACCGGTGGTTACGGCGAAGCCGCCGATATAGTCACAGTGTTCCGAGCTTTCTTCCGCTACAAAGTCCGAGAGCGCCATCATCGACTTGTTTGGAGCCTTGTCGTCCTGCTGGCGCAAATGGTGCAGGGTGGTTAGCTCTTCGCTGCGGCTTTCGTCTTTGTAGACGACTATATCGTCACCCCGGCGATGTGCGGGCCAGAAACCTATTACGCCAGAAGCAGTTACACGCTTCTCATCAATCATTTTGCGAAGAATAATCTGGGCGTCATCAAATAGATTGCGGGCTGCCTCGCCACGTTTGGGGTCATCAAACACCTGTGGGTATTTGCCTGCAATATCCCATGAGATAAAGAACGGCGTCCAATCGATGTAGGGCTCCAGCTCACTCAAATCGTATTCTTCAAATAATCGGGTGCCTGTAAACGTGGGCTTGGGTGGTACGTAGTTTTCAAAGTTGATTTCCGGCGCCCGGGCGCGTGCCTCTTTTAAGCTGACAAGCTTGGTGCGATCACCACGCTGTTTGCGGCGCTCCCGAATCATATCGTATTCCTCGCGCGCGTCGCTCACCAGCTTTGCCTTGGCGGTTTTGCTCAGCAGTTGCGAGGCCACATTCACACACCGGGATGCATCTGAAACATACAGTGCAATGTCGTTCTTGTAATGGGGCTCAATTTTAACGGCGGTATGTGCCTTGGAGGTAGTTGCGCCACCAATCATTAACGGCAGGTGGAAGTCCAAGCGTTGCATTTCGCGGGCAACATGCACCATTTCGTCCAATGACGGTGTAATTAGACCGCTCAGGCCTATGATGTCTACGTTATGTTCCTTGGCTGCAGCGAGAATTTTATCGCTGGGTACCATGACCCCAAGATCGATCACTTCATAGTTGTTGCACTGCAGTACCACGCCTACGATATTTTTACCTATGTCGTGCACATCACCCTTAACCGTGGCCATCAGGATTTTACCTTTGGCTTGCTGGTCTTCGGATTTTTCTGCTTCTATATAAGGAATCAGGTGGGCCACGGCCTGCTTCATCACTCGCGCGCTTTTAACCACCTGAGGGAGGAACATTTTGCCGTCGCCAAACAGGTCGCCCACAACGTTCATGCCGTCCATCAAAGGACCTTCAATAACATGAATCGGACGCTCGGCCTGCTGACGGCACTCTTCTGTGTCTTCAATAATAAAGTTGGTGATGCCTTTCACAAGCGAGTGCTCTAACCGCTTGATGACAGGCCACTCGCGCCAGGCGAGATCTTCTTCCTGGGTTTTGCCGCCTTTGCCTTTGTAGCGCTCAGCAATTTCCAGCAATCGGTCCGTAGCGTCGTCGCGGCGGTTTAACACAACATCTTCAACCAGTTCTTTCAGTTCTGGTTCAATCTCATCGTAAATAACCAGTTGGCCAGGGTTTACGATGCCCATGTTCATGCCAGCTTTAATTGCGTGGTACAAAAACACCGAATGGATGGCTTCGCGAACCACATCATTGCCGCGAAAGGAGAAGGATACGTTGCTCACGCCACCTGAGATGGATGCGTGAGGTAGGTGTTCGCGTATCCAGCGACAGGCGTTAATGTAATCTACCGCGTAGTTGTTGTGTTCTTCGATGCCGGTTGCGATGGCAAACACGTTCGGGTCGAAAATAATGTCACCCGGGTTGAAGCCTATGCTAACCAGAACATCATAGGAGCGTTTACAAATTTCTGTCTTACGTTCAAATGTGTCTGCTTGACCATCCTCGTCAAAGGCCATGACCACGACAGCAGCGCCGTATCTCATGCAGTCGCGTGCGCGCTTGATGAACTCCTCTTCGCCTTCTTTCAGGCTGATAGAGTTAACTACCGCTTTGCCTTGGATGCATCGCAGCCCTGCTTCGATGACTTCCCACTTGGACGAGTCGAGCATGATCGGCACACGGGAGATATCCGGCTCCGATGCGACCAGATTCAAGAAGGTGACCATTACCTCCTTGGAATCCAACATGCCTTCATCCATGTTGATATCAATAATCTGAGCGCCGTTTTCGACCTGATCCCGCGCAACGCTTAATGCTTCTTCGTACTGTTCCTCTTTAATGAGGCGGAGGAATCGCTTGGAGCCGGTTACGTTGGTGCGCTCACCAACGTTGATAAATAGGGTGTTTTCATCACCGGTAAAAGGCTCCAAACCTGAAAGCCGCAGGGCTTTCGGGCGTTCTGGAATTTTGCGGGGAGGGTACTTTGATACGGCTTTGGCTATGGCTTCGATATGCTCCGGACGGGAACCACAGCAGCCACCTATAATGTTAAGAAATCCGTCACGCGCGAAACCTTCAATGATTTCGGCCATTTCTTCGGGTGTTTGGTCGTATTCGCCAAACTCGTTAGGTAGGCCAGCATTAGGGTGGGCACTTACGTAGGTTTCAGCTTTGCCTGACAGCTCTTCCACATAGGGGCGAAGAGCGTCTGCCCCCAGAGCGCAGTTAAGCCCAACCGAAATTGGCCGTGAGTGAGCTACGGAGTTCCAGAAAGCTTCGGTGGTTTGGCCCGACAGTGTGCGGCCAGAGGCGTCGGTTATGGTGCCCGAAATCATGATGGGCAGCTCGATACCGCTGTCTTCGAAGTACTGCTGGGTAGCGTAAATGCAGGCCTTTGCGTTAAGCGTATCGAAAATGGTTTCGATGAGGATAATATCGCAACCGCCTTCCACCAGACCCTCTACCGATTCATAGTAGTTGTCTACCAGACTTTGGAAATCTGTGTTGCGATAACCGGGGTTGTTCACATCCGGTGATAGCGACGCCGTTCGCGAAGTGGGACCAACAGCGCCTGCTACAAACCTCGGCTTGGAGGGGGTTTTAGCGGTATATTCATCCGCAACCTGTCTTGCCAGCTTTGCGGCGGCCACGTTTAGCTCTTTGGAAATTTCCTCAAGACCGTAGTCCGACTGGGACACGCGAGTTGAGTTAAAGGTATTGGTTTCGATAATATCCGCACCAGCGTCCAAGTAGTCCGCGTGTATGTTTCGCAGCAGGGAAGGCTGGGTGATGTTAAGAAGGTCGTTATTACCTTTTACCTCACGGTCGTAATTGGCGAACCGATCGCCCCGGAACGCTTGTTCGTCCAGTTGCAGGTTCTGGATCATGGTTCCCATGCCGCCATCGAGTATCACAATGCGCTCTTGCAGGGCTTTGTGAAGTTGTTTCAGGCGAGTGTTGCGATCGGTCATAGTCAGTATTCCGGATGTCGTCATTAACGGCGTATTAGGTTCAATGGCGCGGGATCATAGCAAAAATGCGAGGGCCAGTCGTAGTGCGTGCCCAGCAATTCTTTACTTGGGTCAAGTTCGTGAGCCCAGCTTATAGTAGGTGAAAATCACTAGTCTGTGAAAGACCAACTAAATTACTTGGTCTTTCATGTTGCCACAAACTCCCTTAAAATGAAGTCAAACTTACCAACGGGTTGAAAACATGGCATTGGTTACTGTGACAGATCCCGCACGGGATTATCTTGCACAACTTATCGAAAAGCAGGATGTGGAAGGCATGGGAGTGCGAATTTTCGTAACCCAGCCGGGCACCAAAAATGCTGAAACCTGCTTGGCTTACTGCCCGCCTAATGAGATTGTGCCCACGGATGAGCAGGTGGACCTCCAAAAGTTCACGCTGTATTTGGATCACAACTCCGTACCTTTCCTTGAAGAAGCCTACGTGGACTACTCCAAGGATCAAATGGGCGGCCAGCTGACCATCAAAGCACCGAACGCAAAAGTACCGAGCGTAGACGAAAACGCGCCTTTGCCCGACCGGGTGAACTACGTGCTGGCTTCGGAAATTAACCCGAATCTAGCCGCTCATGGTGGCGATGTGTCACTGGTAGAGATCGTTGACGAGTCGGTTGCTGTACTTCGCTTTGGTGGCGGCTGTCAGGGCTGTTCAGCTGTTAGCCTTACTCTTAAGCAGGGTGTGGAAACCACACTTAAAGACAGGGTGCCGGAAATCACGGCGGTTCGTGATGTCACAGACCACACCAAAACTGAGAACGCTTACTACCAGTGATGTCTAGTAGCCTATTCAGGGCTATTGCTACTAGGCTGGTCTTAATGCTTAATGCCCGAGGTAACCGCTTTAACTTTGGCGGATATCTCGGGTTCATTCGGTTCATTATTGCTCACATACACCTAAAACCCCTCCCTAATCCTATCTGTGATGCCGCACGAGATAACGGTCTGCAGCACTTGCTAATGCTCAATGGCTATTCGGCCAATGCCACGCACCCTTGAACGCCGCATGATTTGTCATTCAGCCAAAGGCGGTAGTTGCTCCCCGCCGATTTACCGTTAACAATAACCTGCAGGTTAATTGCCTGTATTTGTAAAGGCCGGGGTTTCACTTGTTCGACGTTGCACTTTTTTCCGTGCCCATTATGGCAGCTGTTGTGGGTTGGTTTACCAACTGGCTGGCTATACAGATGTCTTTCTACCCGGTTCAGTTCATCGGCATTGGTGCTGTTGGTTGGCAAGGGGTGATCCCCCGTAAATCGGAAAAAATGGCCCATATCTGCATCGACCGAACGCTCCGTCACTTCGGTGACCTAAATGCCGTTTACCAAAAGCTTGAGCCCCAGCGCATCGTTGAGCAGGTCATTTCTCAGGTGACGCCTCGATTGGACGAATACATTGATGAGGTGATGTACGAAATCCAGCCGGTACTTTGGGATAATCTGCCCTTATTTTTACGCAGGCGAATCTATCAGTGGGCGAGGGAGCAACTGCCTGCTCGGGTTGAGGGTCTGGTTGATGATTTTGGTGATGACCTTGACGAACTGGTTGATCTGAAAGCACTACTAAGCCGAGAGTTGCAACAACACCCCGATCTTATGAATCGTATATTCAAGCAAGCGGGCTCTGTTGAACTTAGGTCCGTTATTAATCGCGGAGCAATCATCGGCGGAATTCTCGGATGTGCCCTTGCGCCAGCCTGGACGGTTTATCCTATGCCTTGGGTCTTGCCGATTGGCGGCTTCGTCATCGGTTTTGTTACCAATTGGCTTGCGATAAATCTGATTTTTGCACCGCTGAAGCCCCGCCGAGTCTTATTCTGGAAAGTTCAGGGGTTGTTTTTGCGCCGCCAGCCGGAAATCAGCGAAATCTGGGCAAAATTGGTGGCAGAAGAGTTGATCACCGTGGAGAAAGTGGCGGATGCTATGATAAACGGCGGCCGAGGGGATCGAACTCGAGCGATCATACAAAAACACCTGAGACCCTTGCTAGATAACTCTTTGTTGGTGAAGCTCAGCGCTCAGGTAACCGTAGGGATGAGTGGCTACACCGAACTGAAGAAAGCCATGAATCAACAGGCACTTCTGGCAACTCAAGATGTATTCAGCGACCCTTCCTTTAACAAGGAGCGAGCGCCAGTTGTTGCTAATGTGTTGGCTGGGCAAATGAAAGCGCTACAGCCCGAAGAGTTTCAGGACATACTCCGCCCCGCATTTCGGGAGGAGGAAATACAGCTCATGTTTGTAGGTGGCTTATTCGGGGCGATGGCGGGAGCTATTCAGGTTTTTGCTCTAACGTATCTTTCGTTTTAGCTGCTCCATATTTACAAGAAGGAGGGTGCGTCTATGCCAGCTTGGGCACTGCTTGTTTTGCAGTTTATTGTTACGGCTGCTGCTGTATTGGCGGTTTTGACGGGTTTCTGGGCGCTCGTTATTCGGCCATATCTAGATCGGAAAGTAGCGGAGCTGGTCGCTGTCTCCGAAGAGATCGAGCCTCGGGTGGCGCGCGGCGTAAAAGCAGGCGTTGCAGATACCTTGCGAGAGTTACCAGAAAACGCCTGGGACGGCACAGTGAAAGAATCTACCCGGCAATTCCTCAAATTTGGATCGGGTATCTTCGAGAATGGGCTTAGTAGCTTGCTTGGCAGTGCTGCCGATCTGGAACGGCGCAGACAGCAAGAGCGTGGGTCAACCGCGAACGGTGAAGAGGTAATGCCGAAGTAACTGTGTGGGTGCTGATTAGCAGCCCATTCTAAAAAGATGAAATCTTTACAAGCAGTTTGTCGGCCGGGGTAGGCCAGCTATTCGGCATGCAGTTTTTGCGGGGGTGCCCGGAAACAGCTGCATAAGATAAATGCTGTTGCCCCTTTCGTCGCCTAAAGCCTCTTTTACCGACTTTACAAACAGTCTGTTTGAGGGCGGCGACATTTCATGTTCTTTATAAAATAACCGCAAAAACTCGATGATTTCCCAGTGTTTTTCGTCTAGCTCTATGCTGTCATCAGAGGCAATGAGTGTGGCAATCTCGGGTGTCCAGTCATTGGCGTTTTCGAGAAATCCTTCGTTATTTCTGGCAGGTATTGCAAGCTTTTTCATGGGTTACCAGCTTATTACGTTTTGAGCCCGGGTCGTAAGATCAACCATGGCTGGAAAGTCGACGAGAGAAGCCTCTCGAGCGCATTGCCCAAGCCCGCGAGCAACGATATCCGATGCTAGAGCGTAAACGGGTACATCTGATTCTGGACCACTCTGGGCCGCAAGGGCGAGCACGGCGCTTTCGATGAGAAGCAAAGCGTCTCCGGGCCGTAACGCATCCCGGCATGCCTTCGAACGTGGGTGTTCGGGTGTTTTGTTGAGAATGTGAAGAGTGTGAATGTCAGTCATAACGCTCGGCTCTGCCATGTTCGGGTATTAATTAGCCTGCAAAGGCCGTGTGGGAGTGTTGGCGTATTAACTCAGAGCTGTTTTCAGCTAGCACGACACCATCCACCATGTTTTCAGGCCCGAGTCCGTATTGGGTGCAGGCGCGCGCGCATGCGTACATTGCTTCGACACCGAAAATCGGCGCCGCTGAAAGATTTTTTTCTACGGATTTTTGATTGATTTCTCTTGTGTCTTGATAGGTTCGCAGCCAATTAACGCCAGCACCGGTAAACAGTATGGATACCGGTTGGTCAAACGCCGCAAGAGAAAACGCCATATCCAGCGCTTCACGGCCGGCCCAGATTCCATAGGGCGGTTGATCAATAACCATCAATGTGCCCATATTCAGCCTCCTGCGTGGAAGTAGAGCGTTCGAGACGAGGCCATGTTGCCCTCAACCCACTCGCCAAGCCCGGCAATTATGAATGGCTTCAGAAGGTTGCTAGCGGATAACTCATAACGCTTGCGTTCTGATTCGTTTACCAGCCCGCGCCTCAATGCAGATGCAATGCAAGCGACTCCGGGTATGCCATTGTCTGTGAGAAATATCGACCATTCGGTAGGCCAATGGGTTTCATCCGACGGAGGTGCGCAGAGGGACGACGCAAGGTGAACGCCGTCACCATAGAGGAAGACCCGGTCCACCGTGTGGCCTGCTGCAATGGCGGCGCGAGCGAACGATAAGGCCGTTTGCGGAGCCTGCGTAGAGTAGGGCGCGCCAGTGATGACCAAGGTATAACTGTGTATGGGGTTAGCAGCCATGGATGCGATTCTCGCCGGAAATGTAACCAGTGTACCAATAGCAAAAACCCCGGCAAAGGCCGGGGTTTGCGTAAACACTTATCTGCGCTGTGCGCTCCAAACGTTAGTCGCTGGAGAAGGCGCCAATAAGATGCAGCAGGCTTACAAACAGGTTGTAGATATTCAGGTACAAGCCAGTAGTCGCCATGATGTAGTTGGTTTCACCGCCGTTAACGATACGGCTGGTGTCATACAGGATGAAGCCTGACATTAGGAATACAATGGCTGCGCTCAGAGCCAGACTGAAGGCTGTAACTTCAACACCGAACATCGACGCAACCATGGCGCCCACTGCTGCGACCAGCACCACAACTAGACCAGCAACGAGCATGCCCCGCATGAAGCTGAAGTCTTTCTTGGTGGTCAGCACATAGCCAGACAGTGCAAAAAACACTAGGCCGGTTCCGCCCAGAGCTTGCATGATGATTTGGCTGCCATTAGGGAATTGCAGGTAGTGAAACAGAATTGGGCCAAGGGAAAGACCCAATAGACCGGTAAACGCAAAGACTACTGCAATGCCAGCTGAGCTGTTGGCGGTTCGTGGCAATACAAACCAGATCAGAGCAAGGGCACCCAAACTGCACATAAGGCTTGCGCCTTGGCTCAGACCAATAGACATAGAAACGCTTGCCATAATTGCACTGAAAACCAGTGTCATCGCAAGCAGGGTGTAAGTATTGCGCAAAACCTTGGTCGCCGAAGCACTGATTGGCGCGGTAGCGGACCCACGGGCAATCATGCCGTTGCGGTTCTGCTGAGCATTAAACTGTCTGTTTTGCATTCTGTTCTCCGATTTAAAGCAGCTTGACTGGTTACGGGCAGCAGGCCCAAAGCCTGCTAAACGCCAATCACTTAGTATTGCACACTATAGTAATGTCGAATTCTCAACTTTCAATCATTTACGACACGAAAGTGGTCGCCAGATTCCATTAAAGACAGTTAATGTTCAAATTTACACGGAGTTTAGCCCAGGGCGTTGACAGCACAGGCAATTCCGGTATCATGCACACCGCTGTCGTTTGGCAGCAATGGAAAACCGGTGGGCTGGCAGAGTGGCTTAATGCAGCGGTCTTGAAAACCGCCGTACGTTAGTAGCGTACCCGGGGTTCGAATCCCTGGCCCACCGCCATTTTTTCCAAAGAAGTTATTAGTTTTATCCTTCCTGAATATCTCTGTAGTCAAAAAAATTCTTTTAAGTCACGTATCGCTCTAGCCTTGTGTATTCTGTGGCCTTTAAATCTGTCTTAGTCGCCCCCACTTCGGACTTATAACCCGCCATAGTTCCTAATATCGAGGTAGCTGGAGGATGAGTATGTCCGAGAAACAGGCAGGCAACGACATTAAAACCGACTTAGATGATCGCCGTGATCGAAAATTTGCGGTGTCCACTAACCGTGGCAAAGCGAACCACCGGGTCCGTTACGTGGAGGCAGGCGGTGCCAATGTGAGTGTTGATGAGTGCGCTTTCTGTGAAGCCATGCCGGATCCTTCTGATGAGGGGCGGGAGCAAACAGAGAAGAAGGGCGAGTAATTTCGCCACTAATCGCCCATTTTTTCTACAACTCTCTTTGCGACGACTGTCGCGCCAGCGATAGACATGTGGTCGTCGTCGAAATAGTAGGCAACGCCGTTCTTCGCTGCAAAGCACTGGGTTTCATCACAAAACAGTTGAGTCGGATCAACGATCGCTATTGATTTAGATATTTCTGAGATCCGTGAACGAACAAATTGGTTTCTGTTAAGCCACCACTCCTTTGAGATGCCAGAAATATCACCATTTGAAACCTGATCTCTTTTGATCAGCCTCTCTATGGGCTCTTTCAATTCCGGAGCCTGCATAACAAGAATGACGTTCTTACCGTTTTCGTCAAGCGCGTTCAGAATTTCAACATATGCCCGCCAAATCTTATCCATATCTTGTTTTGAGCGATTGCTCGGCAGTGTAGGAAAGGTTGCTTCGTGCCCGCCAAAAAGAGCTTCATTTATTCGATAGGATACGACAACGGTTTCTATTGAACCTTCGTTGATCACGCGGCTTATCACGTCGTTGGTCCAGTTAGAGCAGTCGTCGTATCCTTCAATCAGGATCCCGTAGCTCGGAATGCAATTAGAGAAGGATAAGTGCTTTAAACGTCGTTGGGTCGGCGCCAATTCTTTGGCCAGCGCATAAGCGAGCTCGACAGTGTGGCTATCGCCAAAAACAGCGACCTTGAGTTCACCCTCAAAATACTCACAGGCGTCGTCATAGCCAAAATAGTCTCGTTTACTGGCATGGCAATCATCGCGCTTTGGACTATTAATCGCCGTGTCCAGCAAACCCCGTTGATTGGCATTTAGCAAGCTGCCTTCGAATCCGTTGTTGGCGTGGCCGACCAGACCCAAGGAGAGCGGAAAGAATAGAAAAACGGGTGTTATGTAAAGAACCATTTTTTTCGAGACTAAAGCCCGGTCTCGAAAAGGTGTTTCAATGAACTTCCAGCTTAGCACCGCCAAACCCATAGATACGGCCGAAAGTATCAGCATATAGGTTGGGCTTGGGGACTCCTGAGCGTGTATCCTTGCGAACGCGAATAGCGGCTGGTGCCACAAATAGGCGCTGTAACTGATCAATCCAATCCCGACGATCACGCGAGTGCTTAAGAGCTTTGCGACCGCCGTGTGTTTGTCTGCGAACAAAATGATGAGTACAACGCCTACAACCGTTGGTAGGGCATATAGGCTAGGGAAGGGCGTGTTTTTATCGTATAAAAAGATAGTCAGCAAAATAGCGAACAAACCAATAAGAGACAGTGTGTTATTTTTATTTATGCCAGCTTTCTGAACGATAAACGCAGACATAGAGCCTGCTAGAAGTTCCCATACACGGGTTGGTGCTAAATAAAAATTTGCTACAGGGCTGTTCCGCCAACTCCATTCACTAAGGGCGAGACTGGCTAAAGAGAGGAGCGCAATCAGCCAAAATACGCGGTTTTTTCCATAACGCCAGGTAAGCAGTAAGAAGATCGGGAAGAGGAAGTAATACTGCTCTTCAACTGCCAGGCTCCAAGTGTGTAGCAGAGGTTTCTCTTCTGCCGCCGGTGCAAAATAATCGCTTTCGCTCCAAAAAAGAAAATTCGACGCAAACAAGCTCACTGCGATAAGGCTTTGAGAGAAGTCCTCCATCTGGCTTGGGACCATCAAAAACCAAGCGAATGGCACGCAAGCTAACATAACGAAGAATAGGGCGGGCAAGATACGCCTTGCCCGCCTCTCGTAAAAGTTAATCAAACTGAACTTATTTTTTTCAATATCAGAAATAAGTATTGTGGTGATCAAGTAGCCACTGATGACAAAAAATACGTCTACACCAACAAACCCACCACTGAACAGATCGAACCCTGCATGGAATAGAATTACTGGCACAACGGCAAGAGCTCTTAAACCGTCTATTTCGGCGCGATACTTCAATATAAAAACCCTGAATCAAGATGCTTATTAAGCCTGAGATCCTTTTTCACTCTTTGGTGAGCCTAATTGCACTAGAGGTCGCGGCCGGGGTAGATGGCTTGTTTTTGCTCGTCTGCACATGTTTGGCGAGCGGCCAAAGTTTCAGGTTGGTTGTTTGGAGGCTGCCAGCCTTGTAGGTTGTCCTCGATTAACTGTACCAACGCATCAATGTGGCCCGGGGTCGCATTCAAGGCAGTTATGTAATTGAAACCTTCGCCACCAGACGCCATGAAGTATTCGCGGTTCTCTTCATCAATCTCTTCAATGGTTTCCAGACAGTCAGATGAAAACCCTGGGCAAAACACATCAATGGATTTAACTCCCTGCCCGGGCAGCGACTTTAGCGTTTCGTCAGTATATGGTTTGAGCCACTCTTCTTTGCCAAAACGAGACTGGAAGGTCGTTATGTAGTCATCTTTTGCCAGCCCCAGACGCTCTGCCAGTAGTCTTGAAGTCTTGTGACACTCACAATGGTAGGGGTCCCCCTTGGTGAGGTACTTCAGTGGAACGCCGTGATAGGAAAGCACCAACTTTTGATTGCGCCCATTATCAGCCCAGTGATTTTCAATGTGACGGGCCATTGCCTCTATGTAGGGCGGATAATCCGGATAGTGGGAGATAAAACGCAGATCCGGCAGCCAGCGGCGCTTCGAAAAGTCTTTCGCGATCGCGTCAAAAGTAGACGCGGATGTTGAGGCGGAATACTGTGGGTAGAGCGGCAGCACTACCAGTTTTCGCACACCTTGTTGTTGCATTTCATCAAGCACCCTCGGAATAGAGGGGTTGCCGTAGCGCATGGCAAAACCTACAACCACGTCAGTGCCGTACTTCTTCTTTAGAGCTTTCTGTATGCCTTCAGCCTGCTTGGCTGTGTGGATTAGCAGCGGCGAGCCTTCAGGCTGCCAAACGCTGGCATAGGCTGCAGCGCTGCGTTTGGGGCGGATTCGCAAGATGATTCCGTGCAATATCAGCCACCACAAAGGGCGAGGCAGCTCAACAACTCTGGGATCGGAGAGAAACTCCCCCAAATAACGCCGTAAAGCTGAAGGGGTGGGTGCATCTGGAGTGCCTAGGTTGGTTACCAGTACACCAAGCCGTTCCGGCTGATTATGCCGGAAGTTCTCTGAACCTTTGTATTGCATGTGAAGGTGGATCCTGAGCGTTGATCGTAAGAAACAAATTACTGATTATTTGCTTGCTGGGCCATGCGCGGAGCAAGGCCGCTGATGTCGTAGCCAGCACTGCGGGCCTTGGTGAAAATTTCCTCCGCCGGAGTGGTGCGGGCTGCGTTTAGCGCCCAAAGGACTGTACAACGAGTTCCGCTTCTGCAAAAGGCCAATACGGGCTTTTCTGACTCGCGGATCATTGCTCCGAAGCGCTCAACGTCTGCGTCTGCTATGTTTCCCGATTCAACGGGCATATAAACCCACGCCATGCCGTTCTCAATAGCGGCCGCTTCAATATCCGCCATAGGGGGCTGGCCAAACTCTTCTTGGTCCGGGCGGTTGGCTACCAGTGTTTTGAAGCCGAGTTTAGCGGCCTCAGCTACATCTGTGTAGGTGATCTGGGGAGCGACGGAAATTGAGTCATCTATTTTTCGGATATCCATGGGGTTCGTCTCCGGATTCAGTAAAAAAACGACGCCATCATCTCATAGCTGATGGCGTCTGTCAGAAGGATACACAGCTAATCCGCTCACTCCTGAGTGGTCGCACTCCAGCCGCTTCCGGACCGGGTTGGGTTTGCGCCAGCCCGGCTACGCTCTATCAGTTCGAACACGCCCATGCCGACGATCATGGAGGCCACGAAAACAGCGGATTTGAGTTCGCCTGCGCCCAAACCTACCAGCCCGGGTCCGGGGCAAATGCCGGCAATACCCCAGCCCACACCAAATAATAAACCACCAATGATCAAGCGTTTATCTACGTGGGACTGGCCGGGCACTTTCATGCTGAAGCCGAGGAAGGAGAGGGTTCTTTTACGGGCGATGGCGAATGCCACAAGGCCAACAAGGATGGCGCCACCCATCACGAAAGCAAGGGACGGGTCCCAGAGCCCGGCAATATCGAGAAAGCCCAAGACCTTTTCCGGATTCGCCATGCCGGAAACCAGTAGGCCGAAGCCAAACAGCAAGCCAGAAAATAGTGCGGCGATAGCAGATTTCATAGAGTTACACTCCCAGCAGATGGCGGATAACAAACACGGTGGCAAACCCGGCAAACATAAAACTAAGGGTTGCTACTAAAGACCGGGGAGAGAGTCGTGACAGCCCGCAAACGCCATGCCCGCTGGTACAGCCTGAGCCGTAGCGAGTGCCAACGCCTACAATAAGGCCAGCCAAAATGAGAACGGGGTATCCCGCATTGATTTCAATGGGCGGCAATTGAGCCACCAAGGCCCAAAGAGCTGGCGCGCCGATGAGCCCGGCCAAAAAAGCAATGCGCCAGCTGATGTCGCCGACAGTCGGCGTTAGCAGGCCGCCTAAAATGCCGCTTATTCCGGCTATCCTGCCATTCAGCAAAAGAAAGCTCGCAGCCGCGAGACCTACAAGCACGCCACCGATGAGTGCTGACCAGGGAGTAAAACTACTCCAGGCAATATCAATCATTCAATCATTCCTCCAGTTAGCCGGTAAGGTAAGGTATTCGAATTGCTTTTTGCGATACAAAAGCGTCTAGTTCTGCGAACTCCAAAGTTGTTTTTGGAATAAGCATATAAGTGCAGGCAATAATAACAAAAAAAAGCCCGGCGTGAATGCCGGGCAGAGGCGTGCGAGTTTTATCCATGAAAGGCTTCCAGACAAACCGGTGTCAACAGGGACTCCGGTATGAATAAGTATTGTCTAAAATTCGTACACTTCAAGCTTGCAGCTATTCGCTTTGGGAACATTTTCGCATATAAATTTCGCCTTTATACTGAGGCCTGTTGTTATGCGGCTTTCAAGCCGACTGAAATTGCGCTTTAGCTGTAATACAATAGGCTTTAAGCGCACTTTTCTTCCCGAGGTTGTTGCATGTCTAATGAGAACGACAAGAAACCCGAAAACGATCCGCAGTTGGCAGCAAAGATAAAAGGCTCTGCCCGACAGATTTGGCTTGCTGGCCTTGGCGCTTACACGAAAGCGGAAGAGGATACAGGTCGGTTTTTTGATCGCTTGGTTCAGGAAGGTGAACAACTGGAGAATAAAACTCGGGGAGTGGTAGAGAAGCAGATACGCTCCGTGGAAGATCGGGTCGAGGGTGTTCGTGAGCGGGCAACCGGCACCTGGGACAGGCTTGAGCACCTATTTGATGAGCGGGTGTCCGGCGCGTTACGTCGCCTAGGCATTCATCGCCGGGAAGACATCGAAGCGCTTGAGCAAAGAATAAATGCATTGGAAGCAGAACTTTCGGCGCTCAGGGATAACAGCAGTAGAGATGAAGAAGAGTAAGCGCTTGGGGGCCTAAGGGACTGAGAGAGGGGCTAAGAGGTGTACTACAGCAAATAGTCCCGGCTAATCAGTTTTGCGTGCTCTTGAACGTCCGGCGCGAAATAGGGCAGCATAAGATTCATCATCTGATAAACACCACGTCCAGGATCGACAGACTCCCTGTCGTCAAGGTGGGAAAGCGTATCGTACGCGCTCCAGTAACACGCAGTCAGGGTTAATTGTTCACACAAGGAGTCTACTTCTTCCTGATCAGCGCTCATCATGTTTTGGTTCCGCAGGCTTTCGCAGATACCCCGGAAAGCCTCCGTTTTCTTCTTCAAAATCCGTTTGAAACGCAGTTGCAAGCGCTCGTATCTGGATAAGACGTTCACCAGGTCCTGATACAAAAACCGGTATCGTGCCACTGCCTCGAACAGCAAATGCAGAAAAAAGCTCTGTTGGTCTAGACTGATGTCAACGTCATCCGGCACCGCGAGCAAGTCCAACATTTCCGTTTCAAAAGCCGAAAACAGCTCCTCGACAATGTCACCCTTGCTCTTAAAGTGGTAATACAGGTTTCCCGGGCTTATATCCAGCTCATCCGAGATCAGCAACGTTGTTACATTTGGCTCGCCCAGACTGTTGAACAGCGAAAGGCTGGTGTTAAGTATTCGGTCCCGGGTTTTTACTTTTGTCATGGGGCGCCCGATCAGATCTCAGAGTTCAAAGGTCGCCCAAACCGGGCAATGATCGGATGGACGCTCCATCGCGCGGAAATCATAAGACACGCCCGCTTCCTTTGCTTTAGGCAGCAGCCCATCGCTCGCCATGATGAGGTCAATACGTAGGCCTCGCTTGGGCTCACGTTCAAAGCCTTTGCTGCGGTAATCAAACCAACTGAATGTTTGTGCCTCATCCGGATGCAGGTGGCGGAACACATCGGTATAGCCGCGAGCCTCAACTTGGCCTAACCATTCCCTTTCTTCCGGAAGAAATGAACATTTACCGGTGCGTAACCAACGCTTGGCGTTGTCCGGGCCTATGCCAATGTCTTTATCCGTGGGGGAAATGTTCATGTCGCCCATAATCACCACGTGGCCATCCCGCTCATTAAGTTCATCCAAATAAGCCATGAGGTCTGCGTAGAATTTCTCTTTGGCTGGAAACTTGATGGGGTGGTCGCGGCTCTCGCCCTGAGGAAAATAACCGTTAAGAACCGTAAGCTTTTTGCCATTGACGGTGAACTGCCCGGTAATCATTCGCCGCTGGGCGTCGTCTTCGTCTCCGGGGTAGCCCTTTAAAACCCGATTCGGCTCCATTCGGGAGAGCAGTGCAACACCATAGTGGGTTTTCTGACCGTGAAAATGTACGTGATAGCCCAGTTCACGAATGGCCTCAACCGGAAACTCTTCGTCTCGTACTTTGGTCTCCTGAAGGCCGATGAAATCCGGGTTATGGCTTTCGATCAGCGCCTCAAGCTGGTGCAGGCGAGTACGTATACTGTTGACGTTAAAAGACACAAACATCATGGCTAAACATTCTCCGGCGTTGGTTGCCGCAGAAGTTTAACACATTGGGACCTGTGCACTGCCTACCTGAAGGGTGCAAGATTAGGGGGTAAGTTCACATTCCGGGTAGGTGGTTACATTATAGCGGATGGTTGCAGTGAAATTTTGATCGGCATTCTCGCGCACATTGGTGAGGCCAGAATAGACTGTGAGCACACCCTTTTTGCTATAGCCGAGGACAATAGGGTCCACCAATAATTTGAGCATAAAGCTGTCTGGGCGAATTTGTACTAAGTGATCTGCTTTCACGGTCTGGCTTTGCGCAGGCTCCAATACAAACGCGTAATCGGTTCCTCGAGTTGGCGCCAGAAAACGAAATTTTACAGACTCATCGTTAATAACCTTGTGCCAATTCCGGCGCACAAAATTATCAAAGCCTGCGTCAACCACCAATTCGTTGGAAATCTCAAGGGTCGACCGACTGGTATCACCTCCGGGCTGTTGCCACACCAGATTCACGATACCTTTAGCAGGATAGGTGATTTCAAGAAACTCGTTAAAATCCGGCTGACGGAAATTCACCGCTGGGCGAACAACCGAAGAGCTGTAATCCAGCCACTTTTCTGCGAATGGTTGATCGCTGCCGCTAGAGGGCAGGTAGGTTACGAGGTGCTTTGCTGGTTGGAATACGCCTTCCTCACACTGGCCCTCGATTCTATGCTCCTCTTCGTATAGCACTGTCCCATCGTTTTTGGCGGCTGATCCGGTAAATTCGAACAAATCTGCACCTACCGGTGCAGCCATAGACGCTGCCACTAATAGAACTCCACCGCGTATGGCCGTCATGACAGCTCCGGGTACAGGGATTTTCGGGTAAACAGCAGCAACGGAAACACCAGCAGCCAACCAATAGCCAGAGCCGTAAGTGAGAGAGCAAGATCCGGCAGGGCAACCGCTCCTAATCTACTTGCCGACCAGTAGGCAAACGGGCCCGCAATGGGGGCAAACACGAACGCAAGCCAGACCTTACGGCTGATCCAGTTTAGGGAGTGACTGAGGGTGGTCATGAATGTCGCCCAGATAGCAACCAGCCATAGCGGGGTAATCACCAAAGCGTCGCTTCCATTATCAAGAACGCCAGTGTTGAGCCAGAGACCATCTAGCAATGAGCCTAAAACCGTTCCCAGCGCGATAAACTGCAGCTCGGTTAAGCGGTTCTGGCTCACCAGTACAAAATGGATCACCAGAAACGACAGCGCGACGGCTGGACCAATCAGGTCGGGGTAGACTACGCAAGAAAGCCACCCAGCCTGAAAGAGTATAAAGTTCAGTATATTACGAGCTGTTTCTGATGTGATCATACACTCAGTATGTTCCGCCGTTTGTTACCGGGTTTGGCGAAAACCAACTGTGATACACCGATAGCTCTCTCGCTAAAGCCTGCTTCGCAGTAGGCAAAGTAGAAGTGCCAGAGCTTGCGAAAAGCCTGATCGTAGCCCATAGACTCTAGGGTTTCGCGGTTGGCCATAAACCGATCGCACCAGTGCCGGAGCGTGCGCGCATAGTGAAAACCGGTGTCTTCCGAGTGAGTCAAAACCATATTGGATTCATTGCGCACCGATTCCAGAATGGCGCCGAATGACGGTATAAAACTACCGGGAAAGATAAACCGTTGGATAAAATCGACGTTTTTCAGGGCGCGCTGGTAACGCTGCTCCGGCATGTTAATGGCCTGAACCAAAGCTATTCCGTCTGGCTTCAGTAGCGCGTTAATTTGACTGAAATAGCTGTCCAGAAACTGAGGGCCTACGGCTTCAATCATTTCAATGGAAACCAGTTTGTCGAACTGGCCCGCAAGGTCACGATAATCGTCGAACAGTAGGGTGATTTTATCTTCGAGGCCTTCACTGCGAACCCGCTCTTGGGCAAGTTCCAGTTGTTCTTTGGAAATTGTGGTTGTGGTTACATGGCAGCCATAGTGTTTAGCCGCATGGATAGCGAAGCCTCCCCAACCGGTTCCTATCTCTATAACTCTGTCACTTGGCTGCAAATCCAGTTTTTTGCAAATGGTGTCGAGTTTGTGAACGGCAGCTTCCTCGAGCGTGGAATCGTCGCTCGGATAAATTGCGGAGGAGTACATCATGGTCGGGTCGAGGAACGTCTCGAACAAGTCGTTTCCTAAATCGTAATGGGCGCTGATGTTCTTTCTCGAGCCGTCTTTTGTATTGCGGTTAAGCCAGTGCAGCCCTTTGAGCGCTGGTTTGGTCACCCAACTGAATTTGTCTTCAAACTCATTCATGCGGTCAATATTACGCGTAAAGAACCGGAGCAGCGCAACAAGATCCGGTGATGACCAGTCCCCGGCAACATAGGCTTCGGCAGCGCCTACGCTACCGCCTGTCAGCAAATCGCGCCAAGTGCTTGGATCATGAATAATCAGCTCTGCAGGTTGATGCGCATCGCTACCATCCCCAAACACCAGATCCACCATTCCGGATTCACGAATGGTGAGCCTGCCGGCTCCCAGTTGCCGCAGTTGTTGGATCACCAAATTGCGCGCTACCCGGCTAACCATTGAGATATTGGCCTGGGGGGCGGCGACAGTATTTGCAGGTGTATTCAGGTTCTCCATGAGCTTACCTTTCCTAGAGTCTTGTTTGAGTCGTCTGTGCTGGTTACATCTGCTCCCTGATCGGTGCTTCCTAGCCTGTGGGCAGGATCACTATCGGCGAGCTTGTCCGGGTGCGTGTAAAAAGGCGCACCTTTGAGTTTCAGCTTCAGGGCGTGCCAGTAGATACCGGCTGCCACCTTGAGTGCCTCCACCGGAAACTGGCGCAGACTTTTATGGAGAGTTTTACGTGTGAGAGGGGCTCTATGGACTACAAGTGTTGCATCAAAATGTTTCTTTCCTTCTTCGAGCACGTTCATGTGGATTCTCAAATCCGGTCCACGGAAGCTGAACGTCCATTCGTACTGCTGTGCCATGGCGTTGAATGGGGATACATGAAAACGCTTGGTAAACTCGAATTTTTCGGTACGCCAGCCAGCGGCATTGGGCTTGCTGTTTGTGCTTTCCAAACAATAAACATGACGCTCATGCCAGGGGGTATTGGTAATCTGGGCCACGATAACAGCGGGAACATCGCCGCTGGCACCGTTCTCGCCAGCGCGATAGCAAAAGTAAAAGCTCACAGGATTGAAAACATATCCTGCGTAACGAGGATGGGTTATGAGTTCCACAGCGCCATCAGGTCGCCAGCCGGTGGCGGTTTCAACATGCGCGCGAAGCGCTTCTGATAAGTCACCGGCCTCGGGCTGAAAATAGTCTTTGCGCTTCAAAGACACCCAGTTGAAGCCTTCCAGAGAAAAGAAGGGGCTTACGTTGGCTATTTGGTTCCACTCATCGGTATTCAAGGCGAGCATGCCAGTATGGTATTCAAACTCGTGCCGAACCGGATACAAGCGCCGGTGCCGGATGGAGCCTTGTAACCATTGGCTATCCATAATCAGAGCTCCACACCAAAGTCACTGGTTACCCGCAGCGCGCTACGCACGCCATCTTCATGGAAACCATTGAACCAATAGGCGCCGCAGTAATGCGTGCGATTTTTGTTACCAATCTCGCTGTAACGCTCCTGAGCTTCTACCGCATCCAAGGTGAACACTGGGTGAGAATAATTGAAGCGCTTGATGACCTTGTCTTGGGCAATATCTTGGCTTCGGTTTAGGGTGACGCAAAAAACCTCTGGAGCCTGATGGAAGTTCTGCAGCACGTTCATGTTGTATGTTACCGAAACCGGCTCTGTGCTGTGCTTTGGAATATAGTAATTCCACGCGGCCCAAGCCCTGCGATTATCTGGCAGAACGCTGCTGTCTGTGTGCAGCACCACATCGTTCTTCTGGTACGGAATGGCTCCTAGAATATCACGCTCTGTATCACTCGGGTCGGCTAGCATGGCTAGCGCTTGATCACTATGGCAAGCAAAAATAACCTGATCGAACTCACGAGTCTGGTCTTCTAGGGTAACCGTAACGCCATTTTCATCCCGGCTAACCGCCTGTACTGGCGTATTCAAGTGCGTGTGTTTTCCGAGTCTTTCCATCATGGCCTTCACATACTGCGCAGAACCACCCGAAATAACCCGCCACGTTGGGCGATCGTCCACTGACAACATGCCGTGGTTATTAAAGAACTGGAGAAAAAAGCGTATTGGGAACTGTTTGAGAACGATTTCCGGGGCCGACCAGATGGCTGCTCCCATAGGTACAATGTAGTAGTTGCGGAAGTACCGGGAATAGCCATTACGGTTTAAGTATTCTCCGAGTGTTTCTGTACTGAGGATCTTACCGGCAGCCATGTCAGCACGGGTTTCTTTATTGAACCTCAGGATTTCCCGCACCATATTTAAAAAGCGGACATTAAACAGATTTTTACGCTGGGCGAAGAGGGTGTTTAAACTCGTGCCGTTGTATTGCAGGCCCGTTGTGCTGCTATCTACACTGAAGCTCATGTCGCTGACTTCCGAGGGCACTCCCAATCTCTCCATAAGGCGCATAAAATTCGGGTATGTCCAATCGTTGAACACAATAAACCCCGTATTTACCGGCCAGATGCGCCCCCCGGCTTCTACAAACTCGGTATTGGTGTGGCCACCGGCGTAGTCAGCGGCCTCAAATATTTCGACATCGTGCTTTTCAGCGAGAAGCCACGCTGCTGTAAGGCCGGAGACTCCGGCGCCAATAACCGCAATACGCTGACGTTCGTTATTCATTATGTATCCTGTTCGCTTGAACTTTTACGGGCCATGGAAGCGGCCATGCGGTCAATTAATGACTGGGGCAGGGCGCCCAGACACTTCAAAATCCATGTAAAGCGTTTCGGGAAGGCAATTTCGTTGTGGCCTTTAGTAAGACCGCTGACGATTCGCTCTGCAGCATCTTCGGCTGTGACTAGAAAAGGCATAGGGAAATCATTCCGGTCGGTCAGTGGCGTTTTCACAAAGCCGGGCGACACCAACACAACATCAATACCTTCTACAGCCAAATCGGCTCTTAGGCTTTGGGCAAAATAGGCTAGGGCTGCTTTGGATGCGCCGTAACCCTCCGCACGGGCAAACGGAAACCACCAAGCGGACGAGCCTACAATAACCAAAGTGGCAGGCAACCCTTTGGCTCTGGTGCGCCGCAACGCAGGCAAGGCAATTTCAACACAACGGGCTGTGCCAATCACGTTGGTATATATGTTCTTCTCGATCACATCACTGCTGTAGTGAGCGGCATCCAGATACTCACAAGTGCCAGCATTCAGAATAGCCATATTTAACTCGCCGAAGGATTCCAATGTTGCGGAAATCGATTGCAAATCCTCCTTGCTGGTTGTATCTGCCGCTGCCGTTGCGACGCGCTCTGGCCCGAGTGTTTTCAACTGATCCAGAGGCTCTACGCGGCGCCCGGTAACTATCAGCCGGTGTTTGCCGCGTATCAATGCACGGGTTACTGATTCACCGATGCCAGAGCTGGCGCCGGTAATCCATATGTTAGATACAGAGTCGAGACGTTTACTCATCCTGCGTAACCCTTCACCCAGCGGATGACACCACCGATCACAGGGAGGTTTTCATACAGCAGTTGCCCAGCGTCGAAATAGTCTCGGTGGTAGCATATTTTGCCGTTTTTCACGACCACATGACTAATGCCTGCAACCTGTATCTCATGGCCACCACGAATGCGCTTGTGGCGAAGGTGCATCACCCAAGGAATGGAGGCGGAGCTGCCTTGGACCACCGAGTCCTCAAAAACAAAGTGACATGAAATAACATTTGTGTAGGCGCTAGCGAAGTACTGAGTTAGTGCATCAAGACCTTCGACCTGACCCAATGGGTCCTGAAACCTTATGTTTTCGCTATACACCGCTGGTAGGGTATGCAGGTTTCCCTTATCCAACTGGTTAAACAGAGCCTTAAAGTCCTCCAGAGTTGCGGGCACAGCACAGTTAGGGTGTCCTACTTCTATTACTGGGGCGGTTGTCATTTTTGCGCCCTCCTCATTTGATCGCGTTGGCGGGTTTCTTCTTGAATGTGTTTAGGTATCGGGTTTAGATCCCAGATAATGCCCAGTTTCGACAGAGCCCAAAGCCCATACCAGGTTACGTCGATTTCGTACCAGCGGAAGCCCTGTCGAACGGATTGGGGCCAACGGTGATGATTGTTGTGCCAGCCTTCCCCTAACGTCAGGAGGGCGAGCCAGAAGTTATTGCGACTGTCGTCAGAGGTATCGAATCGTCGCTTGCCCCAAACGTGCGACAGTGAGTTGATGGACACGGTGGCGTGAAACAGGACAACCGTAGAGATAAAGAAGCCCCACACCAGCATCTGCAGGCCGTTGGTGCCAAGCCCCGGCGCCCATACTGCAAGGGCTTCGCCTGTGCCATAAATTAAAATCGCGGCAGCAGCAGGTACCAGCGCGTCAAATCGGTTGATGACTCTCAGTTCAGGAAACTTTAACCAGTCGCGAATGCGACGTTCGTCTGTAACAAAGCCTGCGTCACAGGTAAACCACCCCATATGGGACCACCAGAAGCCGCCTTGATGCGGGGAGTGCAAATCCTGCTCGCGGTCCGAGTGCTGGTGGTGGTGCCTATGGTGGGCAGCCCACCAAAGCGGTCCACGTTGGGCAGCGCTTGCACCTAACACAGCAAATATAAACTGCGCCTGGCGACTGGTTTTGAATGTCTTATGGGCAAAGTAGCGATGGTAGAATCCGGTAATGGCAAACATTCTGACAACAAAGAAGATGAGTGCGAAACCGACGGCGAATGCACTTACACCTGTATAAAATGCCAACAGGCAGGCCAAATGTAACGCAATAAACGGAATTACGCGCACGAAGCTGAAAGAACGGGAGGTTCTGTCTATGTGATCCAAACCTGCTTCGGAATCGAACCACCTTAGAATGTTTACAAATAAGTTTTGAACGCGGGTCATACCCTGACTGCCTTTTTCTGAATGGAACCTGTTCAGCGATGTTTTCCGAAGTACCGGGCTTTGTCGCTTGCTGGTTTGTACGCTCTGACCACAGTACTTGGATGCACCATAAACCATGTTTAATGAGACGCTCACTAAAAATGTTATACGCCGTACCGCGATCGTTGGTTCAGGCCTAGCGGGTTTGACTGCTGCTATAAAGCTAAAACAGCTGGGACACGACGTGACTGTGTTCGAAAAAAGCCGTGGTCCCGGTGGCAGGCTTGCCGCGAAACGGGTTGCAGAGGGATCGGCGGATATTGGAGCGCAGTATTTCACGTCTCGCACTCCGGACTTTCTTCCGTTCCTTGAAGAATTTGCTGGCAGCCGAAGTTTTAATACTTGGGATGGCTCATTTGGTTTTCAGGATAAAGAAGGCCAGTGGCAGGCGTTCCCTGATGAACACCGGTACGTGGGCGTGCCGAGAATGACAGCGATTTCCCGGGCTCTTTCCAGCCATGTAAATCTGATTGCGGAAACGCGCATAGAGAGCTTAAAACGAAACAGCAAAGGCTGGCGGCTCACTGATACCAGCGGTGATGAAGTAGGCGAATTCGATCAGGTAATTATCACCGCGCCGCCAGCTCAGGCCAGAGATTTGCTTGCACAAAGCAATTTACCGGAACTGGCTGCGGAGCTTAACGATGCCGTAAGCCGGGTTTTGCCTTGCTGGGCGGTGGCTGCGCAATTTACAGAAAACCCATGGCCGCGCCACGTTGGCATGCGGTGTAATCACCGGGCGCTGTTCTGGGTTGCCAACAATTCCAGTAAGCCCGGCCGTAAAACCTCGGACCAGAACAGCGAAGGCGTATGGTGGGTGTTACACGCGAACCCTGAATGGACTGAGCAACATGTTGATGCGGCGCCTGAAAAGGTCACGGAAGAGCTCATTGCGGCATTTCGGGAGCTGACAGGTACAACGGCAATGGTGACGGATTCCGTTGCTCACCGCTGGCTCTATGCTCGCTCAGAAGGTGGTGCCAATCCCGGCCATCTCTGGTTTGAAGATCACGGCATCGGCCTTGCGGGCGATTGGCTCAGCGGTGGCAGGGTTGAAGGCGCCTTCGACAGCGCCTCCAGTTTGGTGGCTGCCTGCAAAGATCAACCTGTTAGCCGTTAACTCCGAGGCTGGGCTTTACGGTGGTGTCTGGCCTTGTGTAGAAATGGGTGATGGTTCCGTCGCTGAACTTGCTGAAAAAGGCACTTACATTGGTGATCTTTTTCAGCGAGCGGGTACGGTTAACAGGGTCTCGAACCAATACCTTAATGCCATTGAAGTTGTCCTGAATATTGGAAAAGCGAGCCCGCATGGAGCAGGTAACCACATGGGCCGGGTTAAGCTCCATTGCTTCGGCCAGCCAAGCGCTGTGACTGGCAATGCCGCTGGTGGAAAGATCTTCCCGTGTATCTAGGTGGTTCAATTTTACCCGGTTCACAATACAGAACGAGAAGCTCTCAGGTCGCTGGCGGGCGACTTTCCGGAAGGCTTCCCAAAAAAAGTTGTCTGTGAGTTCGGCAAAGTACCGCATATTGCTGAGGCAGGTGTCGATCCATTCAAAGCTTTCCGGGTCTTCCAAAACCTCGTTAATGGCTTCTCTCAGTAGCCAGTCAAACCCCAGAGCTGTTTTGTGGGCATAGACTTTGCGGTACATCTGATAGCGGCTGTAAACAAAGTCCTCCAGCGCGCCAAGACCTTTCTGGGTAATGGCTAGGCCCAACCAGGGTTCTGACTCATCCCAGCCAAAACGTAAGTTGCTTAAAAGATGGTCAAGATTGAACCCGCCAATCGTAACGGACGAATGAAACCCATCACGCAGCATGTAATCGGCGCGGTCGGCGTCAATCTCACCAGATACGATGGATGAGAGCAGATCCAGAACCAAGCGTGGAATGTTGTCGCTGATCAACGATCCGGCTTCAGCGTCTTCACCCGCAATGAAGCCCCAAAAAGTTCGAGCATGGCGACAGAAGGTATCGCTGGGCGTAACCTCTGTGGTCTCCATTATTCCGATAACATCTTGAGCGTGGAGGCCTGCTGCGTCCAAATCCACTACGGATAGCACATCGTGCGCTACCCGAACGGAATAGTGCTCATGCTCAAGTTCTTCCGGCTCTGCGCTATGGTAGGCGGAGTAATCAACACCTTCCCAAAGGTCGGCAAACCGCCCTGGGCGACTCATGAGTTCGCGAATCCGTTGAGCCTGAGTGAACTGGTGGGAGAAGCTAGAGTGTCCACTGTCGTGAAGCAGACAGCCAAGGCGGATGGTTTTGGCCAAGTAATCAATAGCATCCAGTTGATTCAAGCTCAGGTCGGTTTGCTCACTGAGTTGACGCTCCCGCAGGTAGGCGTCAATCATTGAGCGGAACATGCGAGTGCCCACATGCATTACGCCAATACTGTGCAAAAAGCGGGAGTGCGTGGCACCGGGGAATACCAAGCTGAGGATGTCGTTCTGGCAAATATTGCGCAGACGTTGGAAAAGCGGATGGTCAATCACCTGAACTTCGTGCCGGTATAACGGAATCGCGCCGTGAACCGGGTCCATAATCAGCTTGTCATAAGCCCCTAACAGGTCATTTACCGCTCTTCTCATTCGCAGGAATCTCCGGATTTGGCCAAACTGGCCTTGTTATATCACAGGGGCATGCCAAAATAGGTTTTGACACGCCATTTTTCGTTTATCGCTGGTAGTTTAGGGCAGCAGCCATGACCTCGCGCACCGGGCGCCTACTTATTCGAATACTGATCATTGATTCAGACGAGAAGGCTCGTGCAGATCTTGCGCGCCACCTTGAAACCAGAGGCTTTTACGTCTCAGGCTATCGCGATCTCTCAACTGCCAGTGCGGTAATTGACGATAACATGCCCGATGTTATCTTTGCAGATCTGGATCCCGTGCAGATAGAAAGCCTGGCGGACCATCTGGAGGAAGCCGAATCCCTCACGCCCATTGTTGCCTTCTCATGCAGTGAATCCAGCAAGCAGGTCGTCGATGCGCTTCGAGCAGGCGCTTCCGATTTCGTGCTTAAGCCTTTTGGTAAAGACAAGAAAGCTCTGGGCGACGTGATTCGCAAGCTGCTTGATCGTGTACGTTTGAGCCGTCTGAACCAGTTATATCGGCAAGAGCTGGAAGAAGCCAATCGAGACCTACGAGACGGTATTGCTGAATTGCGCGCAGATCAGAGAGCTGGGCGCAAAGTTCAACTTCGCATGCTGCCGGAGAAAGAGCAGTTCACCGGTGGTTTGTTTGTGGATCACTTAATTAAGCCGTCGCTCTATCTGAGCGGCGACTTTCTGGATTATTTTCCGCTCACCGAAGATAAAACACTGGTCTATATCGCCGACGTTTCTGGTCACGGCGCCAGTTCTGCCTTTGTAACGGTGCTACTGAAAAACCTCAGTAATCGTTTACAACGCAACCTACGCCGGGGGTCTACTGACGACATTCTCTACCCCGACCGTTTTCTTCAACGCATCAACTCGGAGTTGCTGGATACGGGCCTGGGAAAACACGTAACAATGTTTGTTGGTATTATTTCCCTGAGTGAGCGTAAATTAAAGTATTCGGTGGGGGCTCACTTCCCAATGCCGGTGCTTTCCTTCGAAGGCGGAGAGACAGCGTTTCTGGAAGGTAGCGGGCTTCCTATCGGGCTCTTTGAATCGCCGCAGTGGGAGGTTTATGAAGTCTCACTGGATAAGCCTTTTCACCTGATTCTATTTTCAGACGGAATTCTGGAGGTGATAAAACAGAAGAGTCTTGATGAAAAGGAGCAGAGACTACTTGAACTCGTATCTGCAGGTCGTCACACTGTCGCATCTCTTAGCGAGGCTCTTAACCTCGACGAGATCACAGAGTTACCGGACGATATCGGTATTGTGACGGTTACTGATACGGTGACAGTGTCAGACAACACGTCGATGAAATAGTGGCAGTGTGAGAGACATGGCTGGTTATAAAATTCTGCAGGCTGAAAAACAGGGCATTTATGTTCTGAAGTTCATTGGAGAAATCCGGCTGAACCTATGCTGTACATTAGACAATCTGGTTGATTCCATTACCTTGGATCCGCAGTTCAAAACTGTGGTGATCGATCTCACTGAAACCGAGATCATAGACAGTACTACCCTCGGCCTGCTCGCCAAGATCGCCATGGCAGCCCAAAAGCAAAGCCACTTTTTACCCACGCTGATCTCCACCAACCCGGACATTACCCGTATTATCACCTCCATGGGGTTCGATAAGATCTTTATTATTGTTCGTGAGCCCGCCTCGCGCATTGAAGAACTTGAAGAAATACCTGTGCTAAAGGCAAGTGAACAAGACGTTCGGGATAAGGTACTGGACGCCCACAAAGTGCTTATGGGGCTGAATAAACAAAATCGGGAAGAGTTCAAGAATCTGGTGCGTGCTTTGGAATGTGAAGAGCCCGGCTAAAGGTCACACTTCTCATTTCGGCTTCGCTGATTCGTATCTGAATTAAATAAAGACGGAACAACTATGCCTGAAAAAAATAAGCCTCTTGCAAATGAGGCCGAAGAGCCGGTGCATGATGTGGCGGTTCTCGGAGGCGGCAGCTTCGGTTCTGCCATGGCAAAAGTGCTCGGTGAGAATGGCCATCGGGTGCACTTCTGGATGCGCGATGAGGCTCAGGCCGAAGAAATCCGCACTACTGGTATAAACAGTCGTTACATGCCCGATGTGGAAATTAAAGGCGACATACAGCCGACCACAGATCTTGCGGGCGCTGTCCGCCAAGCAGAGATCGTATTTGTAGCTATCCCCAGTAAGGCCTTCCGCGCAGTCATACGTGAAAACAGCGACAAATTCCGTGAAGGGCAGATTGTTGTAAGCCTTACAAAAGGCATCGAAGCGCACGGCTTTAAGCTCATGAGTGAGGTTCTTCAGGAGGAAATTCCCCGCTGCCGCATTGGCGTATTGAGCGGCCCGAATTTGGCGAGTGAAATTGTAAATCGAGACCTTACAGCAACGGTTATCGCCGCTAAGGACCCGGAAGTAAGGCGAGCTGTTCAGGATCTGCTGGGGTGCGAGTATTTCCGCGTATATGCCAACGTTGATATTTACGGCGTTGAGCTTGCGGGCGCACTCAAGAATATCTACGCGATTGTTGCTGGCTTGGCCTCTGCGCTAAACATGGGTGAGAATGCCAATGCTATGTTGATTACACGCGGGCTGGCAGAAATGAGCCGTTTTGCTGTCAGCCTCGGTGCCAACCCAATGACGTTTATGGGGCTGGCCGGTGTAGGTGATTTAATTGTTACCTGTACGTCCTCAAAAAGCCGTAACTTCCGGGTTGGCCATGCTGTTGGCCAAGGGAAGAAACTGGATGACGCAGTGGCTGAACTGGGTCAGGTAGCAGAAGGCATTTACACGCTGGAATTGGTAAAAGAAAAGGCTGAAGCCATAGGGATATACATGCCTCTGGTACGCGGCCTCTATGAAATTCTCTACGGGGATGCGTCCATCAGCGCAGTAATAAATAGCCTGATGATGTCTGTACAGAACTCCGACGTTGAGTTTATTCTGCCTAGAACCATCGCTGAGTAATACCGGAGGTTGCTTATGCACCTGCTTATCATGCGCCATGGTGAGGCTGGCTGGCACTCGCTGGACCAAGAGCGAACGCTCACCGAAACCGGCCGGCAACAAGTTGCAAACTGCGCTGCCCAGATAGCCGCGTCGCCTTGGCGGCCTGTTCAAATTTGGAGTAGCCCCTATGTGCGGGCAAGACAGACGGCAGCTATTGTTTCTGAAATTCTGAATTGCCCGGTGGAGGAAAAGACCTACATTACCCCGGAAGACGATCCCGGGACCTGCTTAAACGCCTTACTTGAGAACCAGCATACACCGCTGATGCTGGTGTCGCACATGCCGTTAGTGGGCAGCTTGTCTACGCTTTTGGTTGACGGGCATCGCCGCGGCATTCCTTTTATGACCGCGCAGGCTGCGGTGCTTGATATGCCAGTGGTCGGCCCCGGCTGCGCAGACTTGAAAACCCAGTTTTTGCCCTGACTACTTCAGCATCAGAGTCACTTCTAATTATTGAGTACAGAGCATGTACAGTTTTCCTATTGAGTATGTAGAGCCAGTTTTTCGGCCTCCCAGTGAAGCAAAATCGTTGATTCTGCCGGTGACTAACGGCTGCTCCTGGAATAAATGCACCTTCTGCGAGATGTATACCCAGCCTCAGAAAAAATTCCGGGCGCGCAAGCCAGAAGATGTTCGTAAGGATATTGAGAAAGCAGCAAAAAGCTTGGGTGGTGTAAGGCGGGTTTTCTTGGCAGACGGAGACGCCATGGTGCTGCCAACCCGCAGATTGCTAGAAATTCTGGGCGATCTGAATGCGGCCTTCCCGGAGTTGCAACGAGTCTCCAGTTATTGCCTGCCGAGGAATCTTGCGAAAAAGACTGTAGAAGAACTCAAACAGTTAAAAGAAGCGGGACTGAAGATTCTATACGTTGGTATGGAGTCAGGAGACGACGAAGTCCTTCGGCGCATAAACAAAGGGGAAACTTGGGAATCAACTCGATCTGCCTTGCTGAAAATTCGGGAAGCCGGGTTGACCAGCTCAGTTATGGTGCTCAATGGTTTGGGCGGTGAAACGCTTTCGCGCCAACACGCGATAAATACCGCCACTCTGTGCAACGAAACCCAGCCGGACTACTTGTCTACTCTGGTGGTAAGTTTCCCTCAAGGCGAAGAGCGTTTTCGCGAAGGTTTTGGTGAGGATTTTATTCCGCTTTCCCAACAAGGTTTGTTTGAAGAAATTCGCACTTTTCTGGAGCACCTTGAGCTGGAGAAGACCGTATTTAGAAGTGACCATGCATCAAACTATTTAATCCTCAAAGGAAACCTTGGGCGGGACAAACAGAAGCTTTTGGATCAAGTTAACCTTGCTATCACAAGCCCCGGTGCAGTTCCGCTAAGACCTGAATGGCAGCGTGGTTTATAAATTACCGGTTTGCGGAGCAGAACTATGAGTCAGAGCCCGGAGAACCTTGCCGAGCAAGTGCAGAAAACCGCTAAGAATGTCAGCCGGCCGCCAATCGATAAGTGGCACCCAGAGCTGTCTGGCGATATGGATCTGAAAATCAGCAGAGACGGACAGTGGATTCATAAAGGTGAACCACTGGGCCGGGAGGCCATCGTGAAATTGTTTTCCACGATTCTACGCCGAGAAGACGATGGTCACTACTATCTGGTTACTCCTGTAGAGAAATGGCGGATTCAGGTTGAAGACACCCCCTTGCTGGCCCACTCTTTTACCGTTGAAGGCAGCGGCGAACAGCAGATTATAAGGCTGACAACCAATGTGGGAGAAACCATTGAGGTTGGTGACGAGCATGCACTCGAAGTGACTAGTTACGATGGCTCCGGGCAACCTCGTCCTATAGTGCAGGTACGACACGGGCTCGTTGCCCGCCTTGTAACTGCTGCCTACTACGACCTAGCAGAGCATGTTGTGGAGAAAACCATTAACGGAAAGTCGGTGCTAGGCGTTTTCAGCCACGGAAATTTCTACAAAATCGGGCAGGGCGGTTGAAAAGCCTGAAGGCGCCCCCAGAAATGACGGTGGAAAACGCACAGTATCAGTTGTTAAACTGTACTTTCGTGCTTGTTACGAGCCCGGCTCTCAAACGAGGCCTGGTGGTCGTTAGTCCCTCTGTTCAGTCTGGCTGTTCATGATTACTTTCGATTGCCCTTAATCAATCAAACAGTCATTGCGACACTCAAGGAGATCACATGGCCCAACCTCGCGTTGTTACCATCCACTACACGCTTACCAACAATCAGGGAGAAGAGCTGGACTCCTCCCGTGGAGAAGGTCGCGAGCCATTGGCTTATCTGGAAGGTGCACAAAACATCATTGGTGGGCTGGAAAGCGCACTCACCGAAAAGAACCCAGGCGATCAGGTAAAAGTTTCTGTAGAGCCAGCTGAAGGCTACGGCGAAATCAACGAAGAGCTGGTTCAGCCAGTCCCGCGTACTGCTTTTGAGGGCGTAGACACTATCGAGCCGGGTATGCAGTTCCAAGCCCAGACTCCAGGCGGCCCTCAGGTTGTTCGTGTTGTGGAAGTGAGTGAAGAAACCGTCACCATTGATGCGAACCACCCGCTAGCTGGCGAAACTCTGCACTTTGATGTTGAAGTCATCGAAGCGCGTGATGCCACTGACGAAGAAAAGGAACACGGCCACGCTCACTAAGAGTGTTGGTTCCGTTTTCTAAAAGGCTCCTACGGGAGCCTTTTTAGTGTCTGGGATAAGCCAGGCATAAAAAAACGGAGGTGCAGCCTAAGCTGTACCTCCGTTTCAAAAGCAACCATTAAAAACTAGCTGGTGATGCTTTGGGTTAGTAAGCCAAATTACATATTGGGATAATTTGGTCCACCACCGCCTTCCGGCGTTACCCAGGTAATGTTCTGCGAGGGATCTTTGATGTCACACGTCTTGCAGTGAACACAGTTCTGGGCATTGATCTGGAACCGTTTACCGCTGCCATCATCCTTCTCAACCACCTCGTAAACCCCTGCAGGGCAGTAGCGCTGAGCAGGCTCATCGTACTTGGGTAGGTTATGGTTGATGGGAATATCCGGGTCAGTCAGCTTCAGGTGAACCGGTTGGTTCTCAGCGTGGTTGGTGTTGGAAATAAACACCGAGGTAAGCCGGTCAAAGGTCAGCTTATTATCCGGCTTGGGGTAGTTTGGCTTTTTGCAATCAGCGGCGGGCTTCATCGCAGCGTAGTCTGGTGTTAGATCACGCAGCGTGAAAGGCAGACTTCTGCGCAGAATGTTCTGCTCAAAGAATGCGATTGCACCGCCAATGAAGTTACCAAACTTGTGCATTGCCGGGCCAAAGTTGCGCTCGTCATAAAGCTCTTTGTACAGCCAGCTCTTCTCAAAGCGACCAGCAAAGCTGGTGATTTCTTCACCACTCTTGCCGCTCTTGAGGGCTTCAAAAACGGCTTCCGCGCCCAGCAGGCCAGATTTCATAGCAGTGTGGGAGCCTTTAATCTTGGAGCTGTTTAGCGTACCTGCATCACAGCCAAGTAGCAGGCCGCCGGGAAAGCTCATCTTGGGTAGAGCGTTGTATCCACCTTTGGTCAGAGCGCGGGCACCATAAGAAACACGTTTGCCGCCTTCCAGATATTGCTTGAATTCCGGGTGGGTCTTCAAACGCTGGAACTCTTCAAATGGGCTCAGGTGCGGGTTGCTGTATGCAAGGTCAGCAATCAAGCCTACGTAAACCTGACCGTTTTCAAGGTGGTAAAGGAAGGAGCCGCCGGTTGAACCGGTTTCCGTCAAAGGCCAGCCAGTGGTGTGTACAACCAGTCCTGGTTCGTGTTTGGCCGGGTCTATGTCCCACAGTTCTTTGATGCCGATACCGTAATGCTGTGGGTCTTTGCCTTCGTCCAGTTTGAAATCTTTAATCAGCCGCTTGCCTAGATGGCCACGACAGCCTTCTGAGAATAAAGTGTACTTAGCGCGCAGTTCCATACCTGGCATGTAGCCGTCTTTTTCAGAACCGTCGGCTGCAACACCCATATCGCCGGTAAGAATACCTTTAACTTGGCCGTCTTCAATAATAGTCTCGGCTGCAGCAAAGCCCGGGTAAACCTCAACGCCCAGAGCTTCGGCCTGCTCACCAAGCCAACGGCACAGGTTACCAAGGCTAATAATATAGTTGCCATGGTTGTGCATGTTCTTGGGGACAAAGGCGTTCGGGATTTTGGTTCCCTTTTCCTGATCTTTTAGCAGGAAAATATCGTCACGGGTAACCGGGGTGTTCAGGGGTGCGCCTTTCTCTTTCCAGTCCGGGAAGAGTTCATTGAGAGCGGTTGGCTCAAAAACAGTGCCAGCCAAAATATGTGCACCAATCTCAGAACCTTTCTCAACTACGCATACCGTCAGTTCTTCGCCAGCTTCCTGTGCCAACTGCATAACTCGGCAAGCTGCCGACAAGCCAGCAGGCCCGCCGCCGACGATAAGAACATCAAATTCCATCGATTCGCGTTCCACGTTGGTCTCCTCAAACATCTTTAATGGATATTATATGCCCGCAGGCTTTTTAATTTCTGGAGCGCCATCATACCGTTAAAAGTATTCTCAGACGACTACCCATAGCCCAATGCTCCGGCTTTATTGCACATCAAGAATAACGTATTTAGAGTTTCAAACAAACGTTTGTTTGAAATTTGGCCAAAGCTTTGGCATTGTAGATTTGTGCTGCGATACAGCCCGCTGAATCGGTTGTAATGCTATCAACTGCGGACGCAGTGTCGATTGATTGGCTCAGGAAACAGGTGTGGGGCGTCTCATTGGACTATTGACCCACTTTATCTTTGCCTTCAGTATTAGTGCGCCGTGACGGATGGCCCCAGTGTGAGGCCGCTGTTTGTAACGTTCGGTTCCTATACCCATAATTCCGGTATATCACCGAGACGAAGCAATCGAAAATGTTCTGTAACTCGCCCGCACAGGGCCTGCAATAGAGTGTTTTTGGTTGAGAGTCATTAACCCATCGTAGAAGAACGAGGAATCTATGAAGGTTCTGGTCGCTGTAAAACGAGTAATCGACTACAACGTAAAGGTACGTGTCAAGCCGGATAACACTGGTGTTGATCTCGCCAACGTCAAAATGGCAATGAACCCATTCTGCGAAATCGCTGTTGAAGAAGCGGTTCGTCTGAAAGAAAAGGGTATTGCAAACGAAATCGTCGTGGTTTCCATCGGCCCCAAGGCTTGTCAGGAGCAGATTCGTACTGCGCTGGCGCTGGGTGCTGACCGTGGTATCCACATTGAAGCCGACGGAGACGTTCAGTCTCTTGACGCGGCCAAGCTACTTAAAGCCGTTGTTGAGAAAGAAGAGCCAAAGCTCGTCATTCTTGGCAAGCAGTCCATCGATTCTGATAACAACCAAACTGGCCAGATGCTGGCTGCGCTGACCGGAATGGGTCAGGGCACTTTCGCTTCCGAAGTGGTTGTTGATGGCGAAAAAGTGAATGTTACCCGTGAGGTAGACGGTGGCCTTATGACCCTTTCCCTGAATCTCCCCGCGATTGTAACCACAGACCTGCGTTTGAATGAGCCTCGCTATGCGTCTCTGCCAAACATTATGAAGGCAAAGAAGAAGCCGCTCGATACAATGAGCCCGGCTGATCTAGGTGTTGAAATTGCATCGCGCCTGACCACTTTGAAAGTTGAAGCACCGGCTGGCCGTTCAGCAGGTGTTAAAGTGGCCGACGTTGCCGAGCTGGTCGATAAACTGAAGAACGAAGCGAAGGTGATCTAAATGAGCATCCTTGTAATTGCTGAACACGACAACAGCAGCCTGAAGCAGGCTACTCTGAGCGTTGTAGCGGCTGCCAAGGCCATCGGTGGCGATATCGACGTACTGGTTGCTGGTGAAAACTGTGGTGCTGTTGCTGAAGCCGCAGCCAAAGCCGAAGGCGTTGCAAAGGTATTGGTTGCCGACAACGCAGCTTACGGCCACTTCTTGGGTGAAAACCTAGGTGAGTTGGTAGCGGAAGTGGGTAAGGGTTACAGCCACATTCTGAGCTCTGCCGGCACCACGGGTAAGGACTTCATGCCGCGCGTTGCTGCGCTGCTGGACGTTGCTCAGGTATCTGACATCATCCGCGTTGAGTCTGAAGACACCTTTGTTCGCCCGATTTACGCGGGTAATGCCATCGCAACGGTTAAAACCAGCGATAGCATCAAGGTTGTAACCGTTCGCCCGACAGGGTTTGATCCGGTTGCTGCGGAAGGCGGTTCTGCTTCCGTTGAGCAGGTAGACGTTGTTAAAGATGCTGGCCTATCCTCGTTTGTTGGCGAGCAGAAAGCTGAATCCGATCGTCCTGATCTTGCCAGTGCCGGTATTGTTATCTCCGGTGGTCGCGGCATGCAAAATGGCGACAACTTCAAGATGCTGGAGCAGGTTGCTGACGTGCTGGGCGCAGGTATCGGTGCCTCACGTGCAGCGGTCGATGCAGGCTTCGTGCCGAACGACATGCAGGTAGGCCAGACTGGTAAAATTGTTGCTCCCCAGTTGTACATCGCTGTGGGTATCTCCGGTGCGATTCAGCACTTGGCAGGTATGTCTGATTCCAAGGTGATCGTTGCGATCAACAAGGATGAAGAAGCTCCGATCTTCCAGGTTGCCGATTACGGCCTAGTAGCGGATCTGTTTGAAGCAGTACCGCAACTTGAGGAAGAACTGAAGAAAGTTCTGTAACTTTCTATCAGGCAACGAAAAAGGCACCTTCGGGTGTCTTTTTTGTTGTTACGTAATAAACTATCAGCATGTGTTTGTAATCGCCTTCCCAACCCGGATACCTCTCAATGACTATCAGTGCATTCGAAGCTTTTGCTTGCCCACTCGACGGTTCTGCGTTGCAGCTAAAGGGCAGAAGCTGGCAGTGCGAGGCTGGTCATAGTTTCGATATTGCCCGACAGGGTTATGTCCATTTACTACCCGTGCAGAATAAACGCTCTAAAGATCCCGGCGACAATAAAGAGATGGTTGCGGCTCGCCAGCGATTTTTGAACGCTGGTTTTTATCAACCTATTGCAGGTGCTCTCAGCTGTGCCGTTTTTCATAAGAACGACCACAAGACTAAGATGACGTGCTTGGATGCAGGATGTGGTGAAGGGTATTACATGCACTATTTGGCCGAAAAGGCGCCCGACACCATCGAGCTATCTCTTGTGGGGCTGGATATTTCCAAGTGGGCCGTGCTGGCAGCTGCCAAGCAATACAAAGGCCCCGCATGGGTTGTGGGAAGCAATGCAAACTTGCCTGTACTTCCGGAAACATTGGACTGCGTGCTGTGCCTATTCGGCTTTCCCGTGTATCCGGAATTTGCTCGGGTGCTACGTTCAGGTGGAGAGGCTGTTTTGGTGGAGGCGGGGCCGGACCACCTTAGAGAACTGCGTGAAATCATTTACCCGGAACTGAAAGCGCCCAAACAGCCTTCAAATGCAGCTCCGGATGGGTTTACCACGGTAGAGACGAACGTTATTCGTTACAGCCTGACGTTGCCAAACAAAAACGCCATTGCCGATTTGTTGGCGATGACACCGCACCTTTACCGCGCAAGGGCGGAAGGTTTAGCCCGCGCTGAAGAGCTTGAATCACTCACAGTAACGGTTGAAGCCAACCTTAAACGCCTTAAAAAGAATTGATCAACATAACAGGCTATTGGTCTTTATCAGTCGAGTCTGAGCGGTCGCCCCTTCCCAATATGACCCGCTTTTCTGCCTTGGTGATAAACAGAGAATCCGCGAGAATGTGAATGGCTTTGTTGGTGGTGCGCACCGCATGGTAAACTTGCTTACTCGCTTGATCGTGGGTTTGCCGGGCTTTGATTGCACTTTGCCGAAACTCGTCGTCCTTGGAAAAGCGAGCGACCAGACTAAAGGTGGTATTAGAAATGGCTCTGTGCATCTTTTCCACCGCACTGGCGCCGCCGGATACCGTATCTTCCAGCAGCTTCGCCCTGTTACGAACTTCGTAAAGATCTAAACGGCGCTTTTGTATATCGCTGTTGACCGCTATGCGGTAGGCGTTGAGCATGCGCATAAGCGTTCTGGAGCGCTGGAGCTGTAAAAACCCATAAAAAAGACTTCCGGTTGCAGTCACCAGTAAGAGCAATACGAAAGCGAGAGAGGTAGTCACAGCGGGATTCTCCTAGCGGTACTCAATATTCAACTCAACGTCGATGCCACGCTCAACCATCTCCACTTCCAGTTCTTTTATTACTTCTTGATAGACCATTTTACGCACCATTACGGGGAGCTTGTCGGCTAAAACCCGAGCAGAGCGGGATTCACGTTTTGCCACCGCAATCGGATTGAGCACTTTTAACGTAAGGATCAAATCCGGTTCTTTATCTAAATCGGACAAGGGGTCCTTCTGTTTGGTCTCGGTGATCATTCGAGCAACGATTTTGCGTTGCTCGATCACTTGCCAGCAAAGAACTCCGCTGAACACGGCGAGAAATAAGCTGAGTATCAGGAGTAAAGTAGCCAATTCATATCTCCGCGGATTCATTTATTCGATAATCAGCAGTGTGCCTTATAGGTGGGGCTGTGCGATTGGCCGTGACGACGACGCTAAAGCGCTCCGTATGAAGTTAGAACATCAGCTTAAAGCTGTTAAGATCCGTTCATTGCGACTCTTAGTAAAAATCGCTCAATAATCATAGAAAAACCTCTTAAAAAGGATAGGTAATGACCAAGCCAGCACAAACCACTTACGACCTGATTGTCTTCGGGGCCACTAGCTTCGTCGGCCAGATACTCACGCAATATTTGTTTGATTCATACGGCATTGCAGGTGAGGTCAAGTGGGCCATTGCCGGTCGTTCAGAATCCAAACTGAACACCCTCAAGTCCGGCTTGGGGCAGGGCGCTGAAGACCTACCGGTTATACTCGCAGACTCAACCGACGACGCGGCCCTGACGGCCATGTGCAACCAAACCCGCGTGATTATCTCCACGGTAGGGCCTTACGCTTTGTACGGTGAGCCTTTGGTGAAAGCGTGTGTTGAGACAGGCACGGACTACTGCGATTTGACTGGCGAAGTTCAGTGGATCCGCCGCATGGTTGAGCGCTATGAGGATCAAGCAAAGGCATCTGGCGCACGTATTGTGCATTGTTGCGGATTTGATTCTATCCCATCGGATATGGGCGTGTGGTTCCTGCAGCAACAGTCTGAAAAGACATTTGGTGAAGCCTGTCAGGATGTACGCATGCGCGTAAAGGTTGCTAAAGGTGGTATATCCGGGGGTACCGTTGCCTCTATGATCAACGTCGCCAAAGAAGCTGCAAGCGACCCTAAACTGCGCAAAGAACTTGCCAACCCATTTTCTATCTGCCCGCCTGAGCACCGCTCAAAGGTACGCCAGCCCAGCCTTAAAGGTGCGGAGTTCGACAAAACCTTCAACGTATGGCTGGCACCCTTTGTAATGGGGGCAATCAATACCCGCATTGTGCATCGATCCAACGCGATGCAAAACGCACGTTATGGCAAAGAGTTCACCTACGATGAAGCCATGATGACGGGGACAGGCACTAAAGGCCGCCTTACGGCCTACGGTATTACCGCTGCCTTGATGGGCTTCCTGACTGCATCCGCGATCAAGCCAAGTCGCTGGCTGCTTGAAAAATTTGTACCCCAGCCGGGTGAGGGCCCGACTCCGGAAGCCCAAAAAGCAGGATTTTACGATTTGCGTTTTGTGGGTCGCACTCAGGATGGCAAAACCATAATCACAAAAGTGACGGGCGATGCTGACCCAGGTTACGGATCTACCGGAAAAATGCTGGGCGAAGCCGGTATGTGCCTGGCATTCGACATTCCCGCCGACCAGCCGGGCGGATTCTGGACCCCGGCATCGCTACTGGACGGTCATTTGCTTGATCGCCTAACCAGCAAAGCTGGGCTCACGTTTGACGTTGTTGAAACTCGCTAAGATGCTGCTTTAAATCGTAAGCTGAACCACGCGGTCGGTGCCCGGTAGGGCGTCCGGCCCGTGGGCCAAGCTAATAACCGCTTTGCCTTCCAACCACGCATCCATTTGCTTAATAATTTTCTCTCGCGTGGCTGCATCAACGCCCGTAAAAGGCTCGTCCAATATAAGCAAAGAAGCGGGGCTCAAAAGTACCCGGGCAAGGGCAACGCGACGTGCCTCGCCGCCCGACAAGCGACTTCCTGAATTGCCTAACCAAGTATCAAGCTGATCTTTTTCAGTAAGGAACCGTTGCGCCAAATCTACCAACTCCAGGATTCTCCACAACTGCGCATCACTTGCAGTCGGAGCGCCCAACAATAGATTTGCCCGCAAGCTATCTTCGAACAACACGGTTTTCTGAGTGAGGTAAGAGCAGGGCAGACTCGTACAGCCGCCACTCGATGGAGTTAGTAGGCCTGAAAATATATCGGCAAGTGATGACTTTCCGCTTCCTGAATGCCCAAGAACACCCACCCGCTCTCCCTTTTTCACCTGCAGATTAAAATGCGCTAAAAGCGGCGCATGTTCGGGATGTTTCACAGTCAGGTCTTTAGCCAGCAGGGCCGTGTCTGCAGGCAGTTTAATGGGTTCCAATTCAGCTTGATGTCTTGTCGCTGCGCAGTCGCGATTTAGGCGCGCAGCAGAAGCCTGAGTGGCCCCTAGCTTGCTGAAGGCTTCAGGTAGCATGTTGTACACTTCTGCGAGGCCGAGCAGGGCGATAGGCAGCAGAACTAAAACCGGCCCCGAAATAATTCCCGAGCGGAATAGTTCAAAACCCGCCCAAAGCGCAAACACTGCAGCTAGATTTACTAATAAAAGGGAGCCAGCCTGATGCCATCCGGTACGGGAGTCGGCTTTTACCTGCTCTGACGACACCTGATGCGCCTGCCGTAAAAGCCACGCGCCGTGTTTGCCCGTGCGGCCCGCTGCGGTAAGTTCCGCAAAGCCTTCCAAGTGCTCTACAACCGCCATCAGTAGCGCTTCTTGTTGATCACTTTGGCGAGAGGAGGTTTTTACGGTTCGCACATAAACAACCAGCGTTGCCAGCAGAAATGCTGCGCTGAGTATGAGTGCAATGCCTACAGCAATCTGAATATTAAACAGTAACCAAGCCAGCCCGAAGACCAACAGCGTTACAAACGCTGCTAAGCCCGCGGGAGCAATCAGGCGCAAGTACACAGTATCCAACGCATCAACATCGCTGGTCAGTCTGGATAGCCATTGGGCTCCGGTTAGCTCCCGTCTCTGGCCGCGACCGGTAGCCGCAAGCTTACGGAATAGTGCTACGCGAATGTCCGTTAACAGCCTGAGCACGGTATCGTGGTTATAAAGTCGCTCCACATAGCGGGAAACTGTTCGGGATACGGCGAAAAAACGAATACCCCCGCCGGGTACATACAGATTTATTGTGGCGGGTAGGCTGGCTGCCAGAAGAATGCCCACTAGGGCGGTTTCAGTGATAAACCACCCGGAAAGCGCAAGCAAACCAAGCCCGGAGAGCAGGGCGGCTAACATCAGCAAAGCGCCGACAAAAAGCCGTCCCGGGCGGCGGTAGATCAACTTTAGCCAGGGTTTTAATTCAAACATCGTTAACCTCCCCGGCGGACACCAGCAGTACCCGGTTAGCGAGTGCCAAGAGCGCCTGATGATGGGTAGAAAAAATCAATGTTTTTCCGGCTAGAGCAAGCTTGTGGAGCGCCTCCAGTACAAAAATTTCACTGTCGCTGTCGAGGCCGGCAGTGGGCTCATCCAGTAGAATTACATCGTAATTGGCCACAAAAATCCGCGCCAAACTCAAGCGCCGGGCTTGGCCCCCGGATAAGCCTTGGCCATCTTCTGCAACCTTGCTGTAAATCCCGTCTTCCCGACTGTCTAGCAAGGAGCCAAGGCCAACATTTCTCAATGCGGTTTCGATCGCCACATCGGACGAGCTCGGGCTGGTTAACCGAAGGTTGTCGGCCCAAGTACCCTGCACAAGAAAGCCGCTCTGGCCGAGCCAGCCGAAGGCAAAGCTTCCGGATGGCTTGCCAAACAAGTGAACTTCGCCGCTGTTTGGCGTAAGAAACCCTGCCAGAAGATTCAAAAGCGTGGATTTCCCACCGCCGGATGGGCCTGTTAGCGCAATAACATCGCCTTTGTCGATGACCAAAGATACATCGTTCAGAACTTTGTGGTCTGAACGAAAAGCCAGAGATACAGCTCTAAACTCAATCGTTTCGGCGTGGGCAATGGAGGCGGGAGGCATAGGTGCATTATCATGATCTTCGATCTCTGCGCTTGCTGCAGGCTCAGGCGGTTCCACTTCACCCAATCTGGCCAAAATCTCCGCGCCAGCGCCAAGGGCAGCTGCCCGGTCATGATAATGCTGCGAAAGCGTGCGCAAGGGCTGAAAGAACTCGGGCGCAAGCAGCAAAATCAAAAGCCCGGAGAAGAGGGTTAAATCAGAAGACGGGCCGTAGGTGATATAGCCCAGAAGACCAAAACCAATGTAAATGGCGATAACGGCAATGGCCACAGAGGCGAAAAACTCCAGAACCGCCGAGGATAAAAACGCAACGCGCAGTGTTTTCAGGGTAATTTTACGGTAGTGGTCTGACCGCTGCTCAATCACCTGTGCTGCACTTTCGGTTTGCCCAAACAGTTGCAGAGTGGTTAAGCCGCGCACTTTATCCAAAAACTGCCCAGACAACCTGCTGATGGTTTCGAAATGCTGCTGATTAAGCTTTTCCGCACCCATACCCACAAGCGCCATAAAAAAGGGAATCAAAGGCGCGGAAAGAAGCAAAAAGATCCCGGCAAGCCAGTCGAGATAGAACACCAGCGCTAGAATTAGAAGCGGAACAACAAGTGATAGCGCCACCTGAGGCAGAAAGCGGGCGAAGTACCCATGCAAAGCGTCAACGTGGTCTATCCATTCCCGGGCTAAGCTGCCCGCAGAGATTTGCCCCAGCTCTAGAGGGCCGCTGTTGCGCCAATGTTGATGAATCTGCCTTCGGGCAGTGCGGCGCACCTGTTGGCTGCATTGAGCCGCTAGGTGGGCCTGAGCACCTTGAGCAATCGCCCTAACCACAATGGCCAGTACAAGCCCAACGAAAAAAGGCGCCAGCACCGAAGCTGACGCTTTTTCAATAACCCCAAGATGAACAATGTGCGCCAAAAAGACCATCTGTACGATAGTCGCTACGCCCGCGAGAGTTCCCGCAGCAACCGTACCCTGAATCCAGCGCCGGTTGCCGCTTGTAAGCCCTGAAAGCCAGCGCCGGACTGCGCGCTGGTCAAGAGCTGGACTGGACACTTAGTGATATCCCTCCCCGGCGCGTACCTTACCCCGGAACACCCAATAGGTCCAGGCGGTATACGCCAGCACAAAAGGAATCACGATCAACAGGCCGATTAGTAGGAACAGCTGCGAATCGTATGCCGATGCGGCGTCCCATAGCGTGTAGTCGGGTGGTACAAGATATGGCCAACGGCTGACGATCAACCCAAGATAGGTCGTAATAAATAATCCCATCGTGGCCACAAACGGCATACCCTCAAAACGGTTGCGTACCGACCGGAAGATCTGGAAAGCGCAAAGCAGAGTCAGCGCAGGAAATACCCAGATTATGCTCAGGTTAGAGAACCAGCGTTCCCGAACCATATCGTCAATAAACGGTGTCCAAACACTGATAATACCGAATACAACAAGCACGGCCGCCAACAGGGGCAGGGTGATTTTATAGGCCCACTCCTGTAACCGGCCTTCGGTTTTCATAATCAACCAGGTAGACCCCAGCAGCGCGTAACCTGCAAGCAGGCCAAGCCCAGTCAGCACAGTAAAGGGAGTAAGCCAATCCAAGGCGCCACCTGTGAACACGCCGTTAGCTGTTTCATAGCCCTCTATGTATGTGCCAACAACAACGCCCTGAGCGAACGCTGCCACGGTAGAGCCACCTGCAAATGCCCAGTTCCAAAGATAACGAGAACTGCGGGCCTTGAAGCGGAACTCAAAGGCAATACCGCGGAAGATCAGGCCAGCGAGCATTAAGAACACACCAATGTACAAGGCCGGTAGCAGAATGCTGTATACCAGCGGGAAGGCCCCCAAAAGCCCGGCGCCGCCTAGTACCAGCCAGGTTTCGTTGCCGTCCCATACGGGCGCAACAGAGTTCATCATAACGTCGCGATCTTGCTCTGACGGTGCAAAAGGAAACAGAATTCCCACGCCCAGATCAAAGCCATCCATCAGCACATACATGATGACGCCAAAACCGATAATAAATGCCCAAGCCAATGCTAGATCAAGCAGTTCCATAATCAGTGCCCTCCCTGTTTGGTCGGCTGTTCATTCGAGTCGTGAAGCTCAAACTTGGTGTGCGCCGCAGACATAGGCCGCTTAGGGCGTTCCGACTGTATATCCGGCTCATGTTGAGAGCTTTCCATTCCTTCGTACAACACACGCATCAGGTAATAAACACCCGCGGTGAAAACCAACGAATACACAACCACGTAGCCAATCAGCGTAAACAGCGCCATGCCGCCAGTCAGCGATGGTGTAACAGCTTCTGCCTGAGTCATCATGCCGTAAACAAGCCAGGGGGCTCGCCCAACCTCCGTTACAAACCAACCGGTCAGCACCGCTATGAATGGAGCAACACTCATAAAACGCATGCTCTGCAGGAACCAGCGGGAGCGCCAATAGCGGTCACCAAAGCGCAAAGCAAGGCCGGTAAGAGCGCACAAAATCATCAGCATTCCTAGCCCAACCATGATTCGGAAAGACCAGAACACGATGGCAACCGGCGGTTGCTCTTCTACAGCAACCTCCTTGAGGCCGGGGATTTCTCCATCCCACTCATGGGTCAGGATAAGGCTGGCTAGCCCGGGAATGCCAATTTCATAAAGGTTTCTCTGGTTTTCCTGATCCGGAATGGCGAAGAGTAGCAACGGAACATTCCGGGACGTTTCCCAGTTTCCTTCCATTGCAGCGACTTTTGTTGGCTGGTGTTCAAGGGTATTAAGCCCGTGGAAATCACCAACCACCAACTGCGTGGGTGCCAGAATAAGCAGCAGCCAAAGGCACATAGAAAGCGCCTTGCGGTTTGCTTCCACCTCACGACCTTTCAGCAGGTACCAAGCGCTAACGCCTGCTACAACAAAACCACCGGTAAGGAATGAAGCAATCACCTTGTGAGCAAAGCGGAACTGGAATGACGGGTTGAAGATTGCCTCGCTCCAAGAGGTGACATGGAAAATGCCATCCCTTAATTCGGTGCCCGCCGGAGTTTGCATCCAACTGTTTGCGGAGAGGATCCAGAACGATGATATGAAGGTGCCAGTAGCCACCATAATAGCGGCAAACAGGTGAACGCCGGGTGGAACCCTGTCTCGGCCGAATAGAAGTACACCAAGGAAAGCCGCTTCAAGGAAGAAGGCTGTAATAACTTCATAGCTCAGCATTGGGCCAAGAAAGTTAGCAGAGGCTTGAGAAAAGTTACTCCAGTTGGTGCCGAACTGGAACGACATTACGATGCCCGAAACCACCCCCATCCCGAACACAACCGCAAACACAGTGGTCCAGAACGAGGACAGCTTCACCCAAACCGGATTTTTGGTTTTGAAGGCAAGCCCTTCGAGTACGGCAATATAGGAAGCAAGACCGATGGTGAACACCGGAAAAATGGCGTGAAATGACACGACAAAAGCGAACTGGATTCGCGATAGGATGAGAGGATCTAGTTCCATAGGAACCCCCGGTAAGGTTAACGTTACAACAAGCGAGCACTGCATACCCGCCCAACCGCTGCTTAAGCGTGAATTGTTATATTGTTATTACCAGCAGGTATAGAGCATGCTACCGGATATCATAGCAAATCCGATAGGGCAGATTGTCGCACCCATTGATTAAAAACAAGTATGGTGAAACGCATGAGCTTTTACGAAGAACGCATCCTGCCGCACGTTATAAACAAAGCCTGCTCGTTGGGGCAAGTTATGAAGCTGCGCAGCCAGATAGTGCCAAGGGCAAAAGGGCGTGTTTTGGAAGTGGGGATGGGCTCTGGAATCAATCTCGAATTCTACAATCCGGACCAGATAGACATGGTCTACGGACTGGAGCCCTCCGAGGGCATGCGCCGCAAAGCCCTGCCGAACATAAACCGTTCACCTGTCCACGTGGAGTGGTTGGGACTGCCGGGGGAACAAATTCCTTTGCAAGACAACAGCGTGGATACGGTTCTACTTACCTTCACTCTATGCACCATTCCCGATTGGCACGCAGCACTGTTGCAAATGAAGCGCGTGCTGAAGCCCGGAGGAGAGCTCTTGTTTCTTGAGCACGGCGAATCACCCCATGAAAACACCCGCAAATGGCAGAACCGCATAAACCCCGGCTGGAAAAAGCTGGCAGGCGGCTGCAATCTGAATCGCCATATCGCCGATCTGATACGCCACGCAGGGTTTGAGCTGAAAGAGTTGGAAAACCTCTATATGCCGAACGCACCAAAAATAGCTGGTTATGTATACAAAGGCGTCGCTCGCAAGCCGAAAACAGAAGGGAGTCACTGACTAAGGGTATTTTGAATTGCGTTATCGTCCATGGCCTTATACAATTCCGGCCCTCAAAACTTCCCCCCCGAATGCTCCGGTGGTGGAATTGGTAGACACAAGAGACTTAAAATCTCTCGACCTCACGGTCGTGCCGGTTCGATTCCGGCCCGGAGCACCAATTATCTTAATTGCTTGCTACACCTGTTATTTATCAAATAACCTGCTTGCCGCTGTTCGAGAGTGTCGATAACCTGTGAACTTCACAATAAAAACGACGGATTGATGTGCGGACTAACGGGCTATAGTGTCAAACCATGGCAACAGACAGGCAACCGATCTCTCTTCTGTTAAACGACGCTTCAGAACAGGCTGCCGCCCAACCGTGGCTTGATCTGGAAATACACCAGCTGAGTCCGGGCGCCTATGAGGGACACTGCACCATCCAGACACTGGATGGGATGCACTTGGTGCACGAGCGCCAGAACCAATCCGTCCATAAGAGCGGCGTCACTCGGGGCAACCTATGCGCCATTTCCATAGCCAGTAAGGCCACCCCGGGAATGCGCTTTTCCCAGTTTGCGAGCCCGGTGGACTCTTGGATCTATTTTCTGCCCGGGCAAGCGGAGCTCGACGTCAACACAGTCGACAACAGTGAAACCTTTTACCTATGCCTAGATCAGGATGCACTGATCAGAGACATGCACCGGCTCAACCCGGCTAACGGACAAGACCTTGCCGGTGGCCCGCAGGCGTTCAACAGTGCTCAAACCGCGAGACTGGCAATCAATTTCAGCAGAGTGCTTCAGCACAGTCGTAAAGAGGGGGGTGTCCTATCACCCAACTGTGCCAGTTTGCTGAGAGATAGCGTACTAAATGCGCTTAATGACGCAACGGATGTAGCCAAGGTTAACAGGCGCGTCCAGTCCGGGTGGCGAACCCATCGGCTCGTATCGGCCGCGCGTGAATACATTGATGCCTGCCTTAAAACCGGCAGGGTGCCGTCTATTGCAGAGATCTGCGTTGCAACCAGCGCATCGGAGCGGTCCCTCCAGTATGCCTTTCGCAATTTCTTGCAGCTTACCCCCGTTGCGTATCTGCGCACGCTTCGCCTCAACAGGGTACGTGCCGACCTGCTCGCAGCAACGCCCTCGCACACTACCGTCACATTGATTGCCATGCGCTGGGGTTTTGTGCATCTGGGTGATTTTTCCAGAGACTACCGGTGCCTGTTCGGTGAGCCCCCCTCTGAAACCCTGGCCCAAGCCCCTCTTTATTCAGCGCTTTAGAAGGTTTTTTGCGGAAATCCGATAGTCCGTGCAACACGGCTCTATTCATAATTGGTGCAAATAAAAGAGAGCCGGTTGCTCGACTATCAAACCCGTACATGGAGCAGTAACCATGAATCACGTCTATCGCGTTATCTGGAGCGAAGCGCTCAACGTTTGGATAGCTGTTGCCGAGATCAGCCGCGGCAAGGGCAAAACCAAAGCCTCCATCCTGCTCAGCACTTTGTTGCTTGGCGCCTCGCCTGCCGGGGCGGTGGATGAAACCTTTTCGGAGGCATCCGGAAACTGGTCTGTTGATAGCAACTGGGCGGATGGCTCGGCGCCGGTTTCTGCAACAGATCTACACCTACAGTTTGACAGGAGCACAGGCGACCATTCGAATCATGACCTTGGCAACTTGGTGCTGAACTCGCTGGATTTTACTACGCCGTACCCTGGTAGCTCATCGATGGGCATTTCTGCAGATCACGTTGCCAACGATCGGCTTATTTTCGATGGAGCATATCCGAAGGTCACGCTTTCCCCGCCGGCAGGTGCTGCGAGATTTATAGTCTATATAGACCCAGACATAGAGCTCCGTGAGACCCTAAGTATAACGACTTTAGCCCCCTCAACGCGCGCAACGCTCAGTATACTAGGCGGCATATCCGGAAGTGGGGGGCTTAATATAAAGGGAGCGTTTGTCGGACTGTTCAATATTGGCGGCGCGCTTTATTCTGGCGACACGGTAATAGAAGCTGACGGGGTACTGGTTAATGTAGCTGATGCTCCGAATTCTCTCAGTGCTTCATCCCGTCACATCGTAGATGGTGAACTCCTTCTGGTTGATTCCAGCTCCATCGGCAGCCTCGAAGGCAGTGGCCAAGTGGGAATAGGAAACGGTAAAAGTCTGGAGGTTGGTGCCCTGAGTATCGACACTCTTTTTTCTGGAGTCCTAAGAGATCGAGACAATCCAGACTCCGGCCGTCTCATCAAAACCGGCACCGGCACCCTGACACTCACCGGCGCCAACACCTACACCGGTGGCACCACCATCAGTGGTGGGGCACTGCAGATCGGTAATGGCGGCACCTCTGGTTCCCTTACCGGTGATGTGGTCAATCACGGTGCACTGATCTTTAACCGCTCCGATAACGCGGCCTTTGCTGGCGATGTCAGTGGTAGCGGCACAGTCGCCAAGCAGGGCGCCGGTACCCTGACCCTGACTGGCACAAATACCTACACCGGCGGAGCCACCTACACCGATGGCACCACCATATCCAACGGCACTCTGGTTGTGCGCGATGGCGGCAGTATCAGCCATGGAACAACACAGCTGACGGTGGGCGATACCGCCGGTCAAACCGGCACTCTGGAGATCGGGGCTGGCAGCAAGGTAACAAGCCACCGCTCCAGAGTTGGTTCTGGGGGCACCGGTGTGGTGCGTGTTGGCGGCAGCGGTGCGCAATGGCAGGTGACAGAACTGGCCAACATAGGTTCTTCAAGCGACGGAACGCTGGAGGTTCGTGATGGCGGTGAGGTGGATGTTACCAACGGGCTGAACGTGGGCAACAATTCGGGTACAACCGGGCAGGTCACCGTGGAGGGTGCCGGGTCGGTACTCAGGGCGTCGCAGCTTACTCTGGGGGCCGATGGGAACGGCACCTTGACTCTGGCGAACGGAGGGATGGCCTCAGTTGGTGGCGGCAGTGGTGAGGTAAGATTTGGGGGAGCCCCTTCCGGCACCGGCACCCTGAATTTTGGCGCCTACAACCTTGGGGCTGCCACCACGGCTGGCACTCTGGAGGCTAGCCGTATTAGACCCAAAGACGGCTCAGGCACCCTCAATTTCAACCAGACGGATACCCTGACTCTGGCGGCCGATATTGGCATTGGCAGCGGCCCCGGCGGAACGGTCAGCGCCAACCAGCGCGGCATCGGAACCACTATTCTTACCGGGAATAACAGCTACACCGGCGGTACTGTTGTGTCTGGTGGCACGTTGCAGGGTAATACCGGTAGCCTGCAGGGTGATATTACCAATGATGCGCTGGTGATTTTCGATCAGGGCACCGATGGTACCTACGCAGGCACTATGACCGGAACAGGGGCGTTGACCAAGCAGGGTAGCGGGGTGCTGACCTACACCGGCGCTAACACCTACACCGGCGGCACCACCATCAGTAGCGGGGCACTGCAGATCGGTAATGGCGGCACCTCTGGTTCCCTTACCGGTGATGTGGTCAATCACGGTGCACTGATCTTTAACCGCTCCGATAGCGCGGCCTTTGCTGGCGATGTCAGTGGTAGCGGCACAGTCGCCAAGCAGGGTACCGGTACCCTGACCCTGACTGGCACAAATACCTACACCGGCGGCACCACCATCTCCAACGGCACTCTGGTTGTACGCGATGGCGGCAGCATCAGCCATGGAACAACACGGCTGACGGTGGGCGATACCGCCGGTCAAACCGGCACTCTGGAGATCGGGGCTGGCAGCAAGGTAACAAGCCACCGCTCCAAAGTTGGTTATGGGGGCACCGGTGTGGTGCGTGTTGGCGGCAGTGGTGCGCAATGGCAGGTGACAGAACAGGCCTACATAGGTTCTTCAAGCGACGGAACGCTGGAGGTTCTTGATGGCGGTGAGGTGGATGTTACTAACAGGCTGAACGTGGGCAATAATCCGGGTACAACCGGGCAGGTCACCGTCGAGGGTGCCGGGTCGGTACTCAGGGCGTCGCAGCTTACTCTGGGCGCCGATGGAAACGGCACCTTGACTCTGGCGAACGGAGGTGTGGCCTCAGTTGGTGGCGGCAGTGGTGAGGTAAGATTTGGGGGAGCCGCTTCCGGCGCCGGCACCCTGAATTTTGGCGCCTACAACCTTTGGGCCGCCACCATGGCTGGCATTTTGGGCGCCAGTCGTATTACGCCCGAAGACGGCTCAGGCACCCTCAATTTCAACCAGACGGACACTCTGACTCTGGCGACCGATATTGGCCAGGGAGCCTATGGCGGAACGGTCAGCGCCAACCAGCGTGGCACAGGTACCACTATTCTTACCGGGAATAACAGCTACACCGGTGGCACCAGTGTGTCTGACGGCACTTTGTTGGTTAACGGTTCTATGGCTAACTCCCCGTTGGTGGTCACTGGTGGAACCCTGGGGGGAAGTGGCATCGCTGGAGAGGTGACGGCAAGCGGCGGCACTTTGGCGCCGGGCACTTCCGTTGGCACTTTCAATACAGGTAATGTGACCGCTAACACTGGCTCCACCCTGCAGTTCGAGGTGGCGAACACGGGCGCCTCTGACACTCTTAATGTAACGGGTACTGTGGAACTGAACGATGGCATCGCCATTGATGTTATTGCCTTAGGCGATTTGGATGACCGGCCAATCCACAGTGAACACACCCTGATTACCAATGATGGCACTGATGGTGTAAGCGGGACCTATACCCCGGGGGCTGGCAGCCTTGGCAGTGATGGGGCCATATTCTCTCTGTTCTCTACCACTGGCGGAGACGGTAACGACCTGATAGCTGATAGCTACCGAACCGGCCTAACCCTGAATGATGGCGCTACTAACAGCGAAAATGTCACCTTCCCGGACGGTTTCCCCGGCTTCACCTTTAGCGTGGAGGGTAACGACAGCGCCTCCTTCTCAGGTGCTCTGGAGGAGAGCACGACGCCTGTATCTCTGGCCAAAGACGGTTCCGGCACGTTGGTTGTCTCTGGCACCAACACCTACTCTGGCGCTACCACTGTTTTCGAGGGTGCCTTGGTTGTTAACGGCTCTATCAATAACTCCCACGTAGTCCTGGCTGGCGGTATGCTCGGGGGCAGCGGCTCCTTGGGTAGCCTTGAGGTTAACAGCGGTACTGTCTCTCCCGGCAATTCCATCGGTACCTTGGCGGTTGCGGGTGACTGGACACTTGCAGCTGGTGCTACCTATCAGGTGGAACTGGTCGGCGGTGGCACCACCGCAGGCACCCATAACGATTTGGTGGATGTAGCTGGCAATGCCATGATTGACGATGGCGCACTTATCCATGTTACACCGGAAAACGGCACCGACAACGGTTCAACCATCTATGCAGACGGTGCCCGCTACACTTTGGTTCAGGCAGGTGGCAGCGTGACCGTCAATGGTCAGCAGACCGTCACTGACGATTATGCCTATCTAGAGTTCAGTACTGATCATGACAGTAATGCCTACTATCTGCTCAGCAGCCTGCAATCTGTGACGCCTCCGCCTCCACCTCCGCCTCCGCCTCCACCGGCCCCTGAACCGGAGCCTGAGCCAGAACCAGAACCGGAGCCAGAACCTGAGCCTGAGCCAGAACCTGAGCCAGAGCCAGAACCAGAGCCAGAACCAGAGCCAGAACCAGAGCCAGAGCCAGAGCCTGAACCTGAGCCGGAGCCAGAGCCGGAGCCAGAGCCAGAACCGGAGCCAAAGCCAGAACCGGAGCCAGAGCCTGAGCCAGAGCCAGAGCCAGAGCCTGAGCCAGAGCCTGAGCCGCCCATCCAGACCTTTGCTCTGGAAGGCATGAACCGTAACCAAACGGTGATTGCAGACGCTGCCTTCGCTCTTGGAGCCGGGCAGGGCGTGTATGACCGGGTTCTCAATATGAGCGAAGCTCAGGCCGTTGCCGCCATGAGCCGCTTGTCCGGGGAAATCCATACAGGCGCCCGGACCCAGCTGGTGACCAGTGCAGAGCAGGTGCGCAAAACGGCCTTGCAACGGATGAATGCCGTGGTTGATCAGTCCAGAGGGTTATGGTTCTCTGTCATGGGGCAAACTCGGGATCTGGATGGCAACGGCAATGCCGCCGACTTAAGTAGTAAGGATTACGGCCTATTGATCGGTGTAGATGGTCAAATGGGCAATAGTTGGCGTCTCGGCCTGTTCGGCGGCGGCAGCACCGGCGAAGTTGAACTGACGAACCAGCATGCCAGCGGTGATAGCGACACCCTCTATTTGGGCGGCTATGCCCGGAGGCAATGGAATGAGCTTAGTCTGAATCTGGGGTTAAGTTATGGCTGGAGCGAGGTCGAGACCGAGCGCAGGCAAGTGCTCGGGCAAACCCTCACATCTGCATACGATGTAAGCAGTTGGCTGGCGTTCTCCGAGCTGGGTTACCGGTTGCCATTCCAGAGCTACTGGTTGGAGCCGTATGCTGGTGCGTCCTGGGTGGCGCTGCGCAATGAGAGCGCCGTAGAGAGCGGTGGCAGCGCAGCGCTGAGGATAAAGGGCGAGGACAGCGGCACCGGGTTCGGTACCCTTGGTTTGCGAGGCGGCACCGATGTTACTCTGGGCGAGGGCCACATCAGCCTTCACGGTTCCCTGAGCTGGAAGTATGCTTTCGCGGATCGGGACGCGAAAAGCCGTCAGACCTTTGTGGAGGGTAGCAATCCCTTCACTATCCAGGGCGCACCATTGGCTCGCCATACCGCTCAGGTGGGAGTGGGGGCATCGGTGCACGTGTCAGCTAACTCGACTCTGGGGGTAAGCTATCAGGGCGAGTTGGCCAACGATGCTGATAGCCAAAGCGTGAATCTGGAATGGACGCTTAGATTCTGAGGCATGTTTTATCCCGCAGGCAGGGGCAAATTCCTTTAATGGGTTGCCCCTGTTTCTGTAAGCCTGAGAGGGCTATCTTTCGCGATGTAAAACAGACCGGTAATCAGGCTGAAAATAGCAGAAAATTAAAATCTATGAATGGAGCCCAAATTAATAAGGAACGCCACTAAAAATATGACCACCTCTCTTCACCGCCTCTACTCTTTCCGCCGCTGCCCCTACGCTATGCGCGCCCGTCTTGGGCTTTTGTTTGCTGAGCTGCAAGTAGAACTGCGCGAGATTGTCCTGAAATATAAACCAGCTCAAATGCTCGCCATCAGCCCGAAGGGCACTGTGCCTGTTTTACAGCTTACGGATGGCGTTGTGATAGATGAGAGCCGAGATATTATGATTTGGGCTCTGGAGCAGCAAGATCCGCAAGGGCTGTTGGATGCGGCGGTTTTGGACCAAGCCAAGGCGTTGATTGAGCAGAACGATAACGAGTTTAAGCACTGGCTGGATCGCTACAAATACGCGGATCGCCATCCAGAAATGACTCAGGTGGAATATCGGCAACGGGGGGAGGATTTTTTGCAGGTTTTGGAGAATTTGCTGGCCGAAAGCCCATTCCTTATGGGGAATAAGGCCACTGTCGCAGATATCGGCGTTATGCCGTTTGTCCGCCAGTTCGCCCATGTGGATCGCGACGTTTTTTACAGTTTGCCTTATCCGAACCTACAACGCTGGCTGCAACTCTGGTTGGAGCATCCGCTTTTCCTGAAGGCGATGGTTAAGTATCAGCCATGGCAAGAGGGGGATGAATTGGTTGTTTTCCCCTCTTAATGCCACCCTAAATCAAGGCTCATCCTGTTTTGGTAGGGGCTGAATGCTATTAATGTCACCTGTCGGTGTCGCAGGCTCATCAAGAATAATGACGTAGATTCCGCCTGCAATGATAGCTATGGCCACAATCGCTTTAAGGATATTGGAGTTGAGCATTCCCTTCTCCTGTGTAGTGGATTGGTGTCTTACAGACAGACCCTATGGGCAACGCGCTGCTAAAACAACCGCTAAGGTAGATGTTCTACAAAAGTCGCTTCGACAGTCTAAGCGTCCTGCCTGATACTGACTGCTTCTATGCACTCCCAGTTTCCGGGATTACGAGGTAGTTAATGATGACCGATCTAATTACTCGAAGTACCGATAGCAACGGCATTACCACGCTTACCCTTAGCCAACCGAGCCAACGCAACAGCCTTTCGATGGAAATGCTTAATGCTTTGGCTGAGGCGCTATCAGACATTGCTGGTGACGCAAACACACGGGTTGTGGTTATTGCAGCGGCGGGTAAGGTGTTTTGTGCCGGGCATGATCTCAAGGAGATTCGCGACCAGCTAGATAGCAACGAGTTTCAGCTGGCGTTATTTAAACGATGCAGTGAAGTGATGCAGTTGCTAGTTAACCTTCCAAAGCCGGTGATTGCGCGTGTGGCGGGTGTTGCAACGGCTGCAGGCTGTCAGTTGGTGGCTAGCTGTGATCTTGCTGTGGCGGCAGATTCTGCGCGCTTCGCAACGCCGGGTGTGAATATCGGGCTGTTCTGTTCAACGCCTATGGTGGCCTTGTCTCGCAACGTTTCCCGTAAGCATGCCATGGAGATGTTGCTTACCGGCGAGATGATCAGTGCTGCTCGTGCAGAACAGATTGGTTTGGTAAACCGCGTTGTTGATGAATCGCTGTTGGATGACACTGTGTATGGCATGGCTCACACCATTGCAGAGAAGTCCGGTCACACCTTAAAAATAGGTAAGGGCGCTTTCTATAAACAACTCGAAATGCCGTTGGCAGGTGCTTACGACTATACGGCCGAAGTTATGGCTGAAAATCTACGGGCGCACGATGCGCAGGAAGGCATCTGTGCGTTTTTGGATAAGCGCAAGCCGGAATGGAAGGACAGCTAGTCGCTAGAACAGTTGATTTCTCCTAGCTTTAGGCGGTCTCCAACGCCAATGCCGCTGGCCTCGAAAAAGCCCATGTTCATTTCTACGGCCGATACAAATTCAATTTCGGCAGGGTAGCTGGGGCATCGGGCGCCATTGGTTGATTCGCAAGGCTCCATCTGACGAATGTTGCCAATGATGCCTTGCTCATCAAGGTAAGCGATATCCAGCGGGATGAGTGTTTGGTACATCCAAAAGCTGTAATCCGGCCCCCGCACCTTTTTGTATTGAAATAACATTCCAGCGTCTGCGGCCAAAGACTCCCTGCCCATTAGGCCCTTTCTGCGCTCTTGAGCCGTGTCGGCTACCTCTAATTGAACCCTGACGGTGTTTGAGTCGGTCACAAAGCACGCGGCGTGAACCGGCAGGCTGACTGACGGTTCAACCGCTCCAGAGCCGGAGCAGCCTGCCAGCATGGCCGCAAGGCTTAGTGCTGTGCCGTAGTTTCGCATCAGCTACGCAGCCGGTAACCGGTTTTGAAAATCCACCAAATGCCTGCCATACAAGCGCCTAGGAAGAGTAGGGTCATGCCTACGCTTATTCCTATGTGCACATCAGAGACGCCATAGAATGCCCACCTAAATCCGCTGATCAGGTAAACCACCGGGTTAAAAAGACTGATGGTTTGCCAGATTTTCGGGAGCATATCGATGGAATAGAAGGTGCCGCCTAGAAAGGTTAGCGGGGTCACGATCATCATGGGAACAATTTGCAGTTTTTCGAAACCATCGGCCCAGATGCCGATGATAAAGCCGAACAAACTGAAGGTGACGGCCGTAAGTACTAGAAATGAAAACATCCAGAAGGGATGCAATATGCTGTAGTCCACAAACAGGCGTGCAGTGGCGAGAATGATTAAACCTAATATGACGGATTTGGTAGCCGCGGCACCCACATAGCCCAGCACCACTTCAACGTAAGATACGGGCGCAGAAAGCACTTCGTAGATGGTGCCGGAGAACTTCGGCATGTAGATGCCAAACGAGGCGTTGGAGATGCTTTGCATCAGCAGCGACAGCATAACCAAACCAGGAATGATATAGGCGCCGTATGCGATGTTATCGATATCGCCCATGCGCGAACCGATGGCCGAGCCGAATACCACAAAATATAGGCATGTGGAGATGACTGGCGAGAGCACACTTTGCATCAGAGTGCGCCGCATGCGAGACATTTCAAAGTTGTAGATGGCTTTAACACCGTAAAAATTCATGCCTTTCTCCCGTTAGCCTTCGGCTGGTTCATGCACAAGGCCGACAAAAATATCTTCCAAAGAACTCTCCCGGGTGCGTAGGTCTCGGTAGTCGATTCCAATATCCCCAAGTGTTCGCAGTAGTCGAGCCACACCGGCTTGTTCTTGTTGGGAGTCGAAGGTATAGATCAGTTCGTAGCCATCGTCTGAAAGTTCTACCGGTTCCAGCAACAGCTCACCGGGCACCTTATCGAGCTTGGTCTGCAGTTGTAGGCGCAGTTCCTTTTTGCCCAGTTTGCTCATTAGCTGGGTTTTGTCTTCCACTAGAATTATTTCGCCTTGGCGAATGACCCCGATGCGATCCGCCATTTCCTCGGCTTCTTCGATGTAGTGGGTTGTGAGGATGATGGTCACTTCGTCCTCCCGAAGCTTTCGTACCATCTCCCACATATCACGGCGCAGTTCTACATCTACGCCCGCAGTAGGCTCATCAAGAAACAGTATTCGCGGTTCGTGGGAGAGCGCTTTGGCAATCATAAGCCGACGTTTCATGCCGCCAGAGAGGGTCATGATGCGATTGTTGCGCTTATCCCAAAGCGATAAATCCTTTAGCACTTTTTCAATATGGGCCGGGTTGGGCGCTTTGCCGAACAGGCCACGGCTGAATGACACGGCATTCCAGACGGTTTCAAAGGAATCGGTATTGAGCTCTTGCGGCACTAGGCCAATGGTTTCGCGGGCTCTGCGGTAGTCTTTTACGATGTCATAGCCTGCGGCCCGGACTTCTCCGGAAGACATATTGGTAATGCCGCAGATAATGCTGATCATCGTGGTTTTGCCAGCCCCGTTAGGGCCGAGCAAGGCAAAAATTTCGCCTCGATTGATTTCCAGATTGATGTTCTTTAGGGCCTGAAAGCCGCCCTCATAAACCTTGTTCAGGTTCCTAACGGAAATATCCGGCTGCACGGGCGTGTCCTGTTCCTGAAAGTGGGTCAGAGATGAAAGCGCGGTATTTTCTCATGTATGGCGCTGGTTTAGAAATCTTTGCCTTGAGGCAGATAGTGTCCATAATGGTTCGCTGTTTTCAATACGGTTTTCGCGACTGTTTTCACTAGGGGTCTCAACTGAGTACCGGTATGTTACGAGCGATTGTGGTTCTGGGTTTTATTTTGGCCTTTATTTCAGCGGTGGTGTTTGGCGGCCGTTGGCTAGAGCCTGCAGATAAAACCCTCCCGAGTGCGGATCAACCGGTCTGTGATCTGCTGGAGGGGCCCTGTGAGTGGCAAACAAATGCGGGGGTATGGAAGGTTGACCTGCAACATTTGGGCGATGGTGGGCAGGGCGAAGAGTACCAGTTATCTGTTATCGCACCGACTGTGCAGAAGCGGTTTTTGGCTGTGCTGCGTGGCGAATCTATGTATATGGGGGAATACCCGGTACCCATGCGCCACGAAGGCGGCGATAGTTACTCAGTACGTTTTTCGGCACCTTTGTGTACGACGGGCGGCGAAATGGTTTGGCGAATCGATTTACAGGAGGGGCAGAAGCCTCTTTCAGAAGTGGCACCGATCAAGCTGGTATTTCAGGCCAGAGATCACTCAGCCAGTTAAACAGCGGGATTCAATAGATATCCCGGCTGACAAACAGTCAGGAAAGTGTAAAATCGTGCAAAAACTCAGGCTAACTTTAGAGAAATCGTGATGGAATACGGGGACAGCGTACAAAAAGTATTGCTTCGGAAGATTCGCAAGGCAGAACAGGATCTGATGCAGTTGAAGCTGGACTACTGCCGCTTTGTATTTGGCCTCACGCATCGGGCCAGAGTAATATCAGATGGAGCCACTTATCTGGTTCTCTCTGTGGATGTCGAGTCTATGGCAACCACCGATGATGGTGCATTTACCCGCCCATCCGTGGCAGGTGTACCCTCAGATAAGCCGAATCAGACAGAGCCTGTTCCGCTGGGAACAAACTGGGTGCTGGAACAGCAAAATAAAGGTTGAGCAATCAGATCAGTGCGTTCGCTGTAATAGCAGAGTAAAGGCTATTTTCAGGTTGAACGTACTGATGGCTCTGCCAGTATTCCGCGCCTTCCAGTCCCGCTCGAAAACACGCAAGTAACACTCCGCAAGATGTCAGTGTTGCAATGGCTTGAACGGCTTCCGTCTGTCGGATACCGGTTTTTCGGTGGGCAATTTGTGCTACCAAGCCTGCAAGCGCATCACTGTGCCGCTCGGATTGGCTGCATAGGGCGCATCCTGCCCCGTATAACCAAGCAACTGCGTATGCACGAACCGTTTCTGGAGCCTCGCTCAGATGCAGCCCACTTATTCGGCAATCCCGCTCCTGTAACCCTGCAAGAATGTGCAGGTGGGTAAACAACTCTGTACGATCCGTAGAAGCTGGGCGCTTAGGCTTTCGCAACGCGGGTTTTTCTTTGCGCGCGAGTTGTGTCGGCGGGTGTCGGGCACTGGCTACCATAAGTGGCTCGGCGCTGGCCAGCATCAGCATTCGCCACGCTAAAGTCACAAGCAAAACCAGTAAGCCAGCCTGAGTAAGTGCAACAAGTGCGTTGATCATGAGTGGTGCTACCTTGAGTATTGCAGAACGTTTCAGGAGTGTAACGGATTGTATCTACTGGCCGCCGCTAACTCTTGGGCAGAAATGCCCTTAAGTGGGGCCTTGATGCGGGAATTGTGACAAAGTTGGCAATGGTTTATTAAAGAACGATGGATTCCACATCCTCAAAGGCAGCCTGATGACCGTTATTCTGGCACTTCATACACTGTTGGTTCTTACCTTCACCACCCGGATTCTGCTTCGCGATGACCTGTCGCCTCCGGGGCGGCTTGCTTGGTTTGTGGTGCTCAATCTTTTACCTTACTTCGGCAGTGTTATTTATTTCTTGTTTGGCGAAACAGATATTGGTAACCGGGCGAGTAAGCGGCATAAAGAGGTGTTCGAAGAAATACGGGCCAAAGCATCTTGGTTTATGGGGGACGCGGCCAATACAGAAAAGCTGATTGAGCCGGTTTATCAACCTGCCTTCCGCTATGCTGGTTCCATCAATGGTTTTCACCCGTCGACGGGCAACAGGGCAGAGTTAATGAGCGACGGTGCCGAAACACTTGCCCGGATGGTCGCAGATATTGATGCGGCAACCGATCACGTACATGTTTTGTATTACATCTGGTTGAACGACAACACAGGCCACGCTATTGCTGAAGCGCTGATCCGTGCTGCCCGAAGAGGCGTTACTTGCCGGGCTATGGCCGATGGACTCGGGTCTCGTGCACTGATTAAGTCTGCGCTTTGGCAGAGTATGAAAGAGGCGGGGGTTCGCTTGGCTGTTGCACTCTCGCTTAAACATCCTATTCGCACTATTTTGACAAGCCGGCTTGACCTCAGAAATCACCGCAAGATTACAGTGATTGATGCACGCATAACCTATTGCGGCAGCCGAAACTCTGCAGATCCGGAATTTTTGGTTAAAGCCAAGTACGCTCCCTGGGTGGATATTATGCTCCGGTTTACGGGGCCGGTGGTGGTCCAGAATCAATTGCTGTTTGCCAGTGACTGGATGCAGGCTACCAACGAATCATTAGATGGCATTCCCTTATCATCGGGCAGGGGAGAAGGCGGTTTTCCTGCGCAAGCCATGGGCGTCGGACCAACAGAACGCCATGGCGCTACGCCACATCTTTTTGCCAACCTGTTTGCCTGCGCTCAAAGTGAACTGACACTGTCCACCCCTTACTTTGTTCCCGATGCTACTGTTCTTGACGCTTTGTGCGCAGCGGCCTACCGGGGTGTAAAGGTGGCACTGATATTCCCGAAGGTAAACGATAGCTGGATTGTAGCGGCTGCCAGCCGCAGTTATTATCACCGACTGCTTGATGCAGGCTGCATCATTCATGAGTTCACAGGAGGGCTTTTGCATGCGAAAACCCTCACTATTGACGGCAAAATCAGTTTGATCGGATCTTCCAACCTCGATTTGCGCAGTTTTGATCTGAATTATGAGAATAATATTCTCCTGCAGGATGAGTCCACGACTCAGGCCATTGCGGAGCGCCAACAGAGCTATATTGATCGATCTGAAATAGTTACCTCGCCCAGCGTACTTGCATGGCATTACCACGAACGAATATGGCACAACGTTATCGCAACCATTGGCCCGGTTTTGTAGGCCGATGGTGTTAGCGGCACGGTGGAAAAACACGATGCGAATGGGATTGATAGGGCAAGGCGTGCTTCTGGGTTTGTACTGCCTAGCGGCAAGTAATAGTTACGCCAGCCTTCCGGATACCAGAACCCCCATAAATGATGTGCCAGAAGGCACGGTAGGTCTTGGGGCAGCGCTACGCAGAGGAACAAGCCCTTACGTTGGCGTCGACAATATTTCTGGTTTGTTGAACGACAATAAAACAGATCTAATACCGCTCTATCTCTATGAAGGCAAATGGCTATTTGCCCATGGAACATCGGCTGGCGCGCACCTTTTGAAGCGAGAGTGGCTATCCGTTGATCTATTAGCAAAATACCGCTTCAACCGTCTGGAATCAGACGCTGCCCCTTATTTTAACGGTGTGCGTGATCGAGATCAGACGGTTGATGTGGGCCTCTCAGCGACGGTTTTTACCGACTGGGGTTCGCTTTCTACAACTTTGGTTAATGACGTTTTAGGCGTTCACAATGGCCATGAGTGGGACTTCACCTACTCCTATGAGTGGGCGCTAGGGCGTTGGTCTGTGTCGCCCTTTATCAGTTACGTATACCAACATAGCGATCTTACAGACTACTACTATGGCGTTGACGCAAGCGAGGCGTTGCCTGAGAGGCCTTTTTACCAGCCGGATTCTGCTGTTTTCTGGCGTGCTGGTGTTAATACCTCCTATCGGGCAACGCCGCACCTGTTGCTGTTTTCAAACATTGCGTCGCAACATGTAGATAGTGAGATCTTCAACAGTCCGTTAGTGGATGAGGCACAGCTTACCTCCGCTACATTCGGTTTTGCCTACTTGTTTGGAAATGCTCTAGATGACTCAACAAAGCGGCCTGACTCGGGTCGTTTCGGAGAGTGGTCGTGGCGGTTGAATGCGGGCTATCAGGCCGAGGGGCCATTCACTCGCACACTCACGGGTACCCTAAAGCGCAGCGAGGATGTTCACGCCTACATGACCGGCTTAACACTGGGAAAACTGATTTCTGATGGCAAGTATTTAGACTACTGGGGACGGGTGTCGCTCAACCGGCGCTTAGAGAATGGTCACCAGAGTGATTTTGGTGAATACAACGCCTACGTTATGGCAATGACGACTGGACACTCGCCATGGACATCCGAAGAGTGGCTGCGTTTTGGTATTGGCTTTGGGTTTTCTTACGCCTCGGAAGTGCCTTACGTTGAGCAGGTGAAACAAGCTAAGCGGGAGCAAAACACCTCGCACTTTCTCAATTACTTGGAGGGGCAGTTTGATGTGCCGCTGCGGCTGATGTTCGACCACAAAGCCGTACGAAACTGCTATGTGGGTATTTCGTTGTTGCACCGATCCGGTATTTTTGCAAAGTCGGATATTCTCAGTAATGTTTCCGGTGGCTCCGATATGGTGTCTGGCCACATAGAGTGCAAACGTTAAGTGGCTTAGCCAGACGGGACACTAGCAGGTTGGCATGGTTTGCAGCGCGAGCTTGCGGCGAATGTATCGTCCGAGTGCATCAACACCAATGTTGAGCAGGGCGGTTACCAAGATCAACACCATGGCGCGGTCGAACCGGATGTTCTGTATGGCGCTGTCCACATAAAACCCCAGAGTGTAGATGCCTAGAATCCCCAAAATCGCGGTTTCACGCATGATGATTTCCCAGCGATAGAATAAAAACGCGAGAAACGCGCGGTACACTCTGGGCACAAGTTCCCAACTGTAGCGATTAAACCCTGTTATGGCGTCGGCACGGAGCTTGATGGAATTGGTTTGCCGACCAATCAGGTGCCCGATAATGCCGCCATTATGCAATGCCAGAGCTACAACAGCCGGTAGCATGGATGGACCCCAGAGCTGTAACAGGATATACGCCAGAATGTATTCCGGCGTAGAGCGCGCAATCACAAGTGCCACATGCCCTGCATTACGCCTTATTGGTCCACCGAAATGGTTGGAAATCAGGGGGAAGGCCAAGAGCGATAAAATGCCGGTGGCCACTAGCGCTATTTGGGTAAGCACGATGGTGTTCCAGATACCCGGCATGGCTTCATTAACCATCAAATCACTCAGCCACGGGGTTACGCCAGCAAGACCCTCTCCATTGCGCAATGGGGCTGGAACTATGTCTTCGGTAAAAAATCGCTGCACATTACCCCAAACGATGGGTAAGCCCTCGCCGAGAAAGAAAGGCGCTCCAAGAATGTAAACCGGCAGAAGTTTGGGTCGCACCCATAAAGGCATGGTAGCGATCAACACGTAAAACAGAATCAGCATGGCACCCGCATCGGAATATAGCCCCTGAGAGAAGGACGCCTCCAGATAGAAACCCAGTGTCGGCAGACCAACGAACCCGAGAATTGCGCTAGAGCGTAAGCCGCATTCAAGCCGATACGCGGTGTAAGTGCGCATCTTCACCCAACAGTCAGGGATGCGGGTATAGAGAAATGCGGTAATATTCCCGGTGCCGGGGGGCAGTACACGGCCGGGTTCCGGGTCAGCTTCTTCCAGAATTTCCGAGTACACCTTGGCAAAGATTCCCGCGTAGGGAATTGCGATGGCCAGCACCCCGGTTAGCGGATGAAACCCAAAAAACTGCAGAAAAATCAGAGCCCAAAATAGCTCGTGAATCGCGCGGACAAATGCGCAAAACATCCGCACGGGCAAAGAGCGGTAAATCAAGGCCAATAGGAACCCGACAACACCCCCAAGCGCAACGCCAACGAATGCAAACGCAACTGTTCTCAACAGGGCGGTCATTAGACCTTCACTACTAAAAAAGTTGGGGGTTACTATTCCCAGAAAAAAATTGCCCAAATCCCGCCAGGGATTGGAGGCGGTGATCGCTATATCGGCAAACAGCAGCCCGACCAAGGCAATGGCAAGGAAAATAAAGCTTGTACGAACCGTTGGAGAAGAAAACATGGAACGGCTGTGCACCTAGTAGAGAGACATGATGTCTGACGACGTAAGGTCTTCGCTGGGCTGATCCAGAGCGACCTGACCATCCTGTATGCCAACAATTCTGGTGCAATAATTTAACGCTAGATCAACATCGTGCAGCGCAATGATACTGGTAGAAAAGCGATCCCGAAGAAGCGCCATCACCGAGTTAGCCATGGGACCGTCGAGTGCCGATACCGGCTCATCGGCCAGCAGCACAGCTGCGTTCCGGTAAAGTGCCCGAGCAATGGCAACACGTTGGCGCTGCCCACCGGAAAGTGAGGCTGTGGGTGTCCAGAGTTTTTCGTTCATTTCCAGAGATTGCAGCAGTGCAGTCACCTCGGCCCGGTCTTTGGCGAATGGCCGAGCAAGCGTTACGGTGTTGTACCAAGTGGCGTGTTTATCCAGTTGACCCATAAACACGTTGTGGAAGACGGAAAGGGCATTCACCAAGCCCAAATCTTGCGGCACTAAGGATGAGTCCCGGTTAACCCGTTCGTGAATCAAGCGAATGAGGGTGGATTTACCGGCGCCACTTTTCCCCACTAAGGCGATTTTATCGCCTGGGTTAACCTGCAGCGACAGCGGGCCAATAACCCGCTTGCCGCTGAATGAAGCCGTAAGGCCAGAGAGGTCGAAGCCTGACATCAATCGAGGATTCCAATCTCTTCTGCTGTTTTACGAATAGGCTCATAATCATCGTTGGAAGCAGGAATGAAACCTGAGCGCGGAAAGCTTTCCAGAAGCTCCGGATTATCAAGATTAAGCAGTGCTTCCGTAACCCGCTGTTTGAAACCGTCACCAAACCGGTCGTTTACATCACCACGGATGGTCCACTGATAATCCGGATAGGCAGGTGTTTTCCAAATAACCTGAACGGCATCGGTGTCAATGTTCCCATCCCCCAGCTCCTTTTCCCAAACTTGGAAATTGAGGGCGCCTATGTCATAGGTGCCAGCTTCAACCAAGCGAAGGGTTCGTGTGTGATTACCACTGAAGCCCACCCGGGAGAAAAAGTCTTCCGGCTTTGAGTCAAAGGTGTCGCGCACATAAAACTCGGGCATCAGGCGACCAGAGGTGGAGCCTTTGGAGCCGAACGTAAAGGTTTTGCCCTTGAGCTGACTTTCTAGCTCAGTAAGCTTATCCGCTGGCTTTATGCCGGTATTGGTATTAGCAATAAAATAGGTTTCGAAGGCCTCGTCTTCAACACCTTGAGCGATTGCTTCCGAGCCTGAAACTAGCCTGCGAGCCTGTACGCCGGAAAGCCCGCCGAACCAGGCTAACTGAACCTGATTATTGCGAAAAGCAGAAACCGCAGCTGCGTAGGACTTCACAGGGATGTAGCGAACATCTACATCGAGTTGCTCGGAGAGGTAATCGGCGACACCACGAAAACGTTCAACAAGTTTGGTCTCGTCTTCATCGGGGATTGCTGTGAATACAAACGTTTCTGCCGATGCAGCAGCGGTGGCGAACAAAAAACTAGAAAGCACAAACTTCCGTATGAAATTCAAAGCCATTTGAAGTCCTTGATTGTTTTATGTGATTGATAGAGCGCAGATGCAGGATACTCTGATTCATCGAAACCCTGAACAGCTATACGAATTACGGGTTTAAATAGGTCATGTGTCCGTGCACTATTCTTGGTGAACGGCCTATAAGTCTAACAAAATTCCATTCCGGCCCTGAACGGGGCAATTTATACCGAAGAGGTCTATGGATATCATCATTCTTACGCCTGCTAACCCGGGTTCGAAAGCTGGCAATAGGGCAACCGCAGAGCGCTGGCAGATGTTGTTGGAGCAGTTGGGGCACAGGGTATCTGTTGTTACGGAGTATAGTGGCGAACCCTGTGATCTGTTCCTTGCTTTGCATGCTTGGCGCAGTCATACCGCAGTGCGCCTGTTTCGGGAGACCTGGCCGGAAAAACCACTGGTGGTGGCGTTAACAGGAACGGATATTTACCGGCACCAGCACGAATTCCCAAAGCAAACCCTATACTCGATGCAGGTGGCCGATGTATTGATTGGACTGCATGACCAAGTGGGTGGTGATATTCCGGAGGCATTTCAAAGCAAGCTGACAACCCTTTATCAGTCTGCTGAGAAGCCTGCTGAAGCATCCTTGAGAGAGCCTAAGGGATCGGCGTATTTTGATGTGTGTGTAATCGGCCATCTAAGGGATGAAAAAGACTCCCTCCGGGCAGCGATGGCGGCTAGGCTGCTACCCGCCAATTCGCGCATTCGGGTCTCCTGTGCAGGTAAACCCCACACTGAGCAATGGGGCGTGCGCGCCAAACAGGAGTTGCAGCAGAACCCACGGTTTAGATGGCTGGGTGAATTGGAGAAAAGCGATATCGAAAAACTAATGGCTGATAGCGATCTACTGGTGATGAGTTCCGTGATGGAAGGTGGAGCGAATGTCGTGTCAGAAGCTTGCCGGGCTGGCTTGCCGATAATCGCCTCGAATATTTCCGGGAATGTCGGGCTTCTCGGCAAGGATTACGCGGGTTACTACCCGGTTGGAGACACTCAAGCCTTAGCCAACGTGCTGGAGCGTGCAGAGAATGATCCAACGTTCGTGGAGCTATTGAGAGATCAGGTAGGCCAGCTTGCTGGTAGGTTCACACCGGAAAAAGAGAGGAAATCTCTGGAGCAGGCGCTTTCACTCGCACTGCGACGAAGCCCCAGAAATATCCTTTAAGCTCAATCCCGTAACGTAATAGGCTCGATTGGCCCACTTTCATCCTGAGGTGTTACCCGGCCAATAATGGCAGTGTGCGGGTAACCGAGTGCCTTGAGGGCCTGCACACAGTCTTCGGCCTTCTCTGCCGCAACACTGGCTAGCAAGCCGCCAGCGGTTTGTGGATCAAAAATAAGCGGATAACGCGGGTTTTTTACCCACTTCTCTTGATCCCGAATACCGCGGCGCAGGCGGATGTTGGCGGGTTGCAGAGAGCTTAGAATGCCCGCCGCTGCGGTTTCTTCGGCACCTGGCAAGATAGGAATCGCAGAAAGATCCAGCTCTGCATCAACACCGGATGGACGAGTCATTTCAACCAGATGGCCTAAGAGGCCAAAACCCGTTACGTCTGTGCAAGCTTTAGACCCGAAACCGCGAAGGCAATCGGCAGCGGCCTTGTTAGACTGCACCATAGAGGCGAGGGCGGAGTCGATCCAACGGCCTTTGGCGGCCAGTCGGGCGTGAGCTGCGAACAGAGTGCCAGTTCCAATCGGTTTGGTGAGAATGAGGGCATCACCGGCTCGTAAGCCACCTTTACTCATCACCTCGTCAGGGTTGATGAGGCCATTCACCGCAAAACCTAACGCAAGCTCGCGGCCTTCACCGGTATGGCCGCCAACGAGTGCGCAACCGGCTTCATTTAATACATCCACGGCACCAGACATCATCTGGAACACCACGTCCTCCACTTTGGACTCAATACCATAGGGCACGGTAGCGACTGCAGTCGCACTCTGAGCTTCAGCGCCCATAGCAAACACATCGCCTAAGGCGTGGTTAGCGGCAACGCGACCAAACGTGTAAGGGTCATCAATAAATGCCCGGAAAAAATCAACGGTGTGTACTACCGCCATACCGGGCGGAACCCGCAGAACAGCGGCATCGTCTGGCGCATGCAGTCCGATCAGAATGTCGTCTCGTTCTATGGGCCTGAGTTCGCCGAGCGCCCGTGACAGGACTGTGCTGCCAACCTTGGCGCCGCAGCCTCCGCACCGCATAGCGACCGCAGATATAGCCTGAGAGGCCTCCTCCGGGTTCTGCGCCGCAGCGGTATCAGGCAGGCTGGAGGCTTCTTCCATGGGGGGCAGGTCGGTGAACTTGCTCATAAACCGACGATCGATCCAGTCTTTCCAGCGCCACACCAGCGCACCTTCAAATTGGGTATCACCGCGAGAAGCGACGGCATACTTATCGCCAGTGCTAATCAGCGCCAGCCACTTTTCTTGAGGTCGAAAATCTTTTGGGGCCTTGCCCAGTGCCAGACGTTTGAGGTTGTCTGCCAAAGGCGGGCCCTGACGGACAGCAAACACACCGGCTTTCTCCCGGGGATGATTGATAACATTAGCAATGTCGCCAGCCGCAAAAATGCTGTCGTCGTTTTCCACCTGTAGAGTGTCTCGGACTCGCAAAAAGAGGCCGTCATCAAGCGCCAGACCCGTTTCTTGCAGCCAAGACGGCCCGCCAGCGCGGGTTACCCAAAGCACTTCGTCGGCTTGAAGAGTTTCGCCCGAGGATGTGCGCAATAACCCTTCACTAACTTTTTCGACAGGCGAGCCAAGATGAAGCTTTACTCCTCGCTCATTAAGCGTTTTTCGAAAAACTTCACGCACTTTCTCATTGTGAGTAGGTAGAATTTCGTCGGCGGCATCAAACAAATGGAAGTGCAGTTGATCAGAGTCTCGACCTCGCTGCGCCATCTCGTTTTTAAGCCGGTACTGCATCGCCAAAGTCAGCTCCACACCACCTGCACCTGCACCGACAACACCAATGGTAAGAGGCCCTTCGTGGGACTCAATGCGAGATAGCAGAGCAAGCCATCGGTTGTTGAAACCGGTAATCGGCTTCACAGGTACTGCATATTTCGCAGCACCTTCCACTTCGTTTACTCTGGGAGATGAGCCGATGTTGATCGATAGTATATCGTAAGGCACATCTGGTCGGCCTTTACAGATAACCCGCTTGTTAGCGCGATCAATGCCGATGGCTTCGGCACGGTAAAACCGCGCTCCTGCAAATTCAGCTAGGCGGCTCAGATCAATGTGCACATCGTCGTAACTGTAATGACCTGCCACATAACCTGGCAGCATTCCGGAGTAGGGCGTGTGGGTATCACGGCAGATAAGGGTCAGGCGCACGCCGGGTACTGGTTTCATTGCAAACCGTTTTAGTACACCGACGTGGCTGTGCCCACCGCCAATCAGGACTATGTCCCGTAGAACAGGCTGGTCAGGCGTTCGCATCAGTTGATTTTCTTGGCTTCAGCTGTGAGTTGATCAAAACCTTTGATGCTGGAGAAAGCGTTCAGTTTTTCTTGATCCGCTTCGGATGGGTCAGCAATTTGATCGATGGAAGTAATCCCGGCGTCTTTCATCTTCTTAGCCGTTGCGGGCCCAATACCTTTTACCAAAGTAAGGTCGCTTCTATCGGTCGGTTTCTTCTCTTTGGGGGTGGCCGGTTTTTTTGTGGCAGGCTTTGCAGCGGCAGATTTTTTGGGTGCTGCCTTTTTAGCCGCGGGCTGCTTCTTGCTAGCCGCAGGCTTCTTCTTAAGTTCTTTTTTGCTCTCTTTTTCGGCTTTCTTGATGTCCTCTTTAGAGGCAACGCCCAGCCGCTCAAGTATGTTGGATTGCAGCTCGTGGAACTCATCCAAGCGACGCTCAAATTCGTCGTTAAACCGCCTTAATTCGCGCTCACGAAGCTCGTCAACTTCTTTTAGCAGTTTACGCACAGGATCCTGAACTTGCTGTTGCAGGCTATCGAAGTGCTTCATCGCATCGCTGATCAAAGCTTCAATCTGAGCGGACGTTTTCTCAAATTCCTTGTTGACCTTCTTAACGATTTTATCAACGCTCGCTTTGGCATTTTTCGCCATGGGTATGTCTCCTTGCGGACAGGTAGAACGGATAATAATCAGGCCATATGCCGCATATTGGGCATGGAACCTGAGGAACGTCGTGATTTCAACGACTGCTTTTTAGAAAGCACCTCTCTAATACGGCGCAATTTTTCTTCAAGAGCGGTGTCGCCGTCAGCCTTTAAATCGGCAAAATCAATCGAGTAAAAGAAATTACTGCAGTGCTTTCTACGTTCGGTAACCAATCCTGAGACGTTCTCTGCGCGGATTTTGTCAAAAGGCATATCCATCACCAGATCGAGCAGGACGGTATCGCCGGGATTGAACATTTTGTCCGTCTTCATAACGCAACCGTAAGAGTCCAGCCCAAACAGCGCGGCCTCAACCCGTTCTTTACGAAACAGGCCGTGCCGAATTGTGAAACGGACAACTAGATCAGGTAACGCTTCGTTCATGAATACGGAGTCTCTAAAGAGGATGGCTATACATTGGTTAAACAATAGACACTGGGCAAAGCTTTTGCAATGCCATCAGTGCCATACGATAAACCTTTAAGACCGTTGTTCAACACTTAACGGGTGATAATTTCATACATATCAACTCTTCGGTCTTTAAGGTTGGTTACGGACCCCTCATTGCGAACCAGAGTGAGTTTTTCCAGATCCATATCTGAAAACATTATCATCTCTGTATTCGGCGTTGTCTCGGCCATCACGGCATCGTGGGGGAAGGCAAAGTCAGACGGTGAGAACACTGACGATTGCGCGTACTGTACGTCTAGGTTCTCAACTTTTGGTAGGTTCCCGACACTTCCTGTGATCACTACATAGCACTCGTTTTCTATTGCCCGGGCCTGTGCGCAATGCCGAACCCTCAGGTAGCCGTTTTTGGTATCAGTCCAGAAGGGCACGCAGATGATATCAACTTCTTTGGAGGCAGCAATTCGGCCCAACTCCGGAAATTCGATGTCATAGCAAATTAGAATCGCGACGCGCCCCGAATCTGTATCGAACACCTCAAACTTGTCACCGCCTTCTACAACCCAATCACGACGTTCGTGGGGTGTAATGTGAATTTTACGTTGTTCGTCTACCCGGCCATCGCGATGACAAAGGTAGGATACGTTGTAGACCCTGTCATTCTCCAGCAAAGGCATAGAGCCGGTCACAATATTGATGTTGTAGCTTACCGCCATGTCAGACATGCGGTCCCGGAACTGTTGGGTGAAGCCGGCAAGAAAGCGAATGGCGCGGGTTTGATCCACCTGATCCGTTAGGCCCATTAGCGGTGCATTGAAGAATTCCGGGAAGAGCGCAAAGTCGCTTTTGTAATCTGAAAGCGCGTCCACGAAGTACTCAACTTGCTCCAGCACTTCCTCGACTGAGGCAAACTCACGCATCTGCCATTGCACCGCCCCCATGCGAACCTGAGTCTTTTTCTCGTTCAGTACAGAGGAAGGTGGTGTGTATAGAATGTTCCGCCATTCCAGCAGAGTGGCATACCCCAGAGATTTCTCATCCTCTGGCAGGTACTTGTGCATCAAACGCGTAACTTTAAAATCATTGGACAGCTGAAAGCTCAGAATCGGATCGTAGATGTCTTTACGATCAACTCGGTCAATGTATTCTGCAGGTGAGTATTGATCTGAATATTTGAAGTAACCTGGGATGCGCCCACCTGCAAGAATAGCCCGCAGATTGATCGAGCGGCAAAGCTCTTTGCGTGCTTCATACAGTCGGCGACCTAGCCGGTACCCGCGGTAATCCGGATGAATGAAAACATCCAGGCCATAGAGGGAGTCGCCCTTTGGATTGTGCCAGATCTGCTCGTTGCGCAAGATCAGGTCATCGTAGGTGTGGGGATTACTGAATCGCTCGTATTTGACGGATACCGTCAGTGCGACGGCAACCAACTGGCCGTTGTCTTCAATACAGATTTGTCCATCCGGGAACTGTTCAACCAGCGCTTTTATGGTGTCTTTTGGCCAAGATCCGCCAATATCATCGTAAACACGATCCATGAGAACCTGAAGTTGTTTATAATCATCAAGTGTTAGGTTTCGAAGGTTTAAGTGCAGTTCTTCATGGGCCATTCAGTGGAACTCCTGTATGGCAGTGGAATGAGGTTGTGACACAAGTTTATCAGAAGGAATTAAAGAGTTCGCACAGGTAGCCGTAAACCACTAAAACAAAATCAGGAGTTAGCCGTGCACCTTACATTCGGTCAAAAACTGTTGGTCACCTTCAGTATTCTGCTCATTCTGGTGATGGCTGCCTTCACAATTTCGGGCAATCTACGTTTGCAGAATACGTCCCAAACCTATGTGGACTCGTTAATAGAAAACACTGCCGAACAGAATACGCCGAGCATCGCCGAATGGCTCAACACTCGGCTTGTAATGACGGAAGCAACAGCTAAAGCCCTTGAAACAAGTGCAGACGATGAGCAGGCACGTACTCTGCTGCAGGCGATTTCTACCGGCGGCGGCTTTAAGGACGTGTACGTGGGCCGCACCGATGGGTATATGCTGATGAAAACTCAGGCTGATAGCGACACACTGCCAGCTGATTATGATCCGCGTACCCGCCCTTGGTACAAGAAGGCCATGGATCTTGGTCGCTCTTCAATCACTACCCCCTATTTAGACGCTGCCTCAGGCGAGTTCATTATTTCCACACTTGCTCCCGTAAAACGGGGCTCTTATCAGGGGGTTGCAGGAGCCGATATTACGCTGAAAGCCATTGATGACATGCTGTCAGTGATTAATCTGGCTGGCACGGGTTATGCCGCGCTCATCAGTCATGAAGGCACAGTGCTGTACCACCCGAATCAAAACTTGATAGGAAAGAACATCAGCTCCCTACTGGGTGAAGCACCAAAGCTTAAAGGCGGCGAACATAGCTATGAGCAGGATGACATCCCATGGAGTGCTAGCTTCCATTCCATCAGCAGCGCTCGCGGCGTCGACTGGTATTTAGGCACTTTCGTGAATGAAGACAAAATACACGCCCCGGTTCGTAGCGCCATAATGGCCGGCGCAGTCATTGCCGTTATCGGCCTTCTGGTGTCGCTAATTGTTCTTCACTTTGGTATCCGCACTCTAATGGCCCCAGTTCGTCGGTTGAATGCGGCGATGGCGGATATTGGCTCGAACGATGCAGACCTAACGCAGCGTCTGGACGACAGTGCCCGCGACGAATTCGGCCAGCTGGCCGCAAGCTTTAATCAGTTTGTTGAGAAAATCCACGAGGTTGTTCGAGAAGTGCAGCAGGGCAGCAATGAGCTAGCCACCAACGTAAAAGCACTGAGAGATACCGCAAAAACTAGTCGTAGTAGCGTTGAGAGCCAGCAAGCGGAAGTGGATATGGTTGCCGCTGCGATTAACGAAATGTCGGCCGCTGCAAGCGAGATTGCGCAGAATGCTCAACAAACCGCTGATGCGGCCAATACTGCCGACGACGATAGCAGAGCCTCGCTGGAAACCGTGTCGGCATCCAGAGATGCCGTGCAAAAGCTGTCTCACGAAGTCAGTGCGGCCACAGAAGTTATAGATGCGCTAGGTAGAGATGTTACCTCAATAACGTCTGTACTTGAGGTTATTCAGGGTATTGCCGAGCAGACTAACCTGCTGGCCTTGAACGCGGCTATCGAAGCTGCGCGAGCGGGGGATGCCGGTCGTGGCTTTGCAGTGGTTGCAGATGAGGTTCGAAATCTTGCCCAGCGCACTCAGTCGAGCACAGAAGAAATCAATAACATGATTGAACGCTTGCAAAAAGGCGCCAGCGACGCGGTAGATGTAATGAAAGCCTCAACAGCTGTGTCTAACGTCAGTATGGAAAAAGCACAAGATGCGATGGATTCCTTAAATCGAATCGCCGAAGCCATTACAGCCATTAGCCAAATGACCTCCCAAATTGCGACCGCTTCAGAGGAGCAAACCTCGGTTACTGAAGAACTGAACTCATCGATTACCCGCATTGCAGATCAAGGGCAAGAAGCTGCAGCGGCCGCTAGTGAAAACGATGTTTATAGTGGACATATCGAACAGATAGGCCAGACGCTGAATGGAAACGTATCTCGCTTCCGAGTGTAAAACGGGGTTAGCGGCTCAGTAATTGGATGCGCCAGCGCAGATTATTCAGTGTTTGGCGCCCAATATTGTCTGACTCTTCGCTCAGTAAGGGGTTTTCCAACACAATGATTTTGCGCTTATCCAAATTCAGGTTGGCGACAGCAGTTCCGTAATACTGCTCAAGGAACACGCCGAAGCTACCATCACGAATGGCACGCTCCAAGCCCAGTTGCAAACGATGGGCAGTTACCTGATCATCTGGAGCAACAAACAGGTAAGAAGGCATTGGGTAGGCCAGGACTAGGCCAGGCTCTATGGTTAGTTTCGGGTCGTTTTCAAGTTTAAGGTCATTTGCAACCTCGCTCACACCTCTGGCAAAGCAGTCGAATCGGTGCTTTCTAAGCATTCCAAACAATATTTCGTAGCGGGAGTGGGTAATCACCGGAATATCGTTTTCTTTGAGAATTGAGGTGTCGGGCCAATGATCGCCTTGCCCGATTCTCACGCCTCTTTCTCGAAGGTCTGCAAGGGAGCTTATTTCATCAAAGAGCGGAAGGTTTTCAGGCATGACGACGCACACGCGAAACCCAAGCAGTCCTCCGTCCACAGGAATCGGAACCGGGGTTAAAAACTGCTCCCGCTCGGCAGTTGTCGCCACGTTAGCAATGTCCACCAAGCGATGATTACCTCTCCCCAGCTCGCGTAAGGCGCGCCCTTGGCTCAGCTCATCGCTCCGGAGTATACGGAAGTCCCCATATTCTGGCGTTTTCTCCAGTGCTAGCGCCACCAGAGCATAGATCGCAGGGCTGTCATAATTTCGGTACCACAACACATAATCTTGAGCAGGAGGGTGTACCGAATTCGCAAAGGCTAGGGATTTTTCTGGTGCTATAACGGTGTCTCCAGAACCTTCGAACGAATTTCCGTGAGCGAAGTCGCCCCAGAAAAGGGTGCCAAGGAGTGTTAAACAGAGACCTACGACAGCCATCAGTTTGGATGTCGCACGGTTACTGATTGAAAAACTGAACGCGTATGGCACCATCTGATTCCTTTTGACGGCTTTCCTATTGCCGGTTTTCCGAATCCGTTCTCACAGCCATTGATTAGCTACAATATCGTTATGTCGATATTCAATGTAGACACTGTAGATCAGAAAGTGGTGAGTGAGCCGTGAATCTTTCAAAAATATTGTAAAAGAGTGTTGCGATATACTCCGGACTTTATAATCATCCGCCTCAATCAAATTACAGGAGCGGAATAATGGCCTTTATTGACAGCATTATCGGGGCAACGGGACAATGGATTTCCACCACAGATCCCAAGGCAACTCTGGCGCAACCTCTGGAGTGGTTAAAGAAAACTGGGGGCTATGCGGCTGTTAACCGTCTTATCGGGCTTTCGATTCCTTTCGCGCCTAGAAATCGCTTTAGCGTAGAAGAAGTTCGCCCGGGCTATGTGAGAGCGCGCATTCAGCTCAAAGGAAATAAGAATCACTTTGGCAGCTTGTATGCTGGCGCCTATTTTTTAGTCGCGGAAATTCCGGGTGGTGTTTTGACCCTTTTTGATCTTGGTCCTGCTTACACACCAATTTTGAAGGAAATGACGCTTCAGTTTCTGCAGCCAGCTAATTCGGATGTCACCGTTGAGTTTGAGCTGTCGCCAGAGGAGGTTGCAGGAATTCTTGCAGATGCAGATGCCACCGGTCGGGCAAAGTTCGCGCTGGAGGGGGTGTTAAGAGATATGGACGGCAATCACGTTGCCACATCCATTGCACAATACCGTGTGCGTAAGAAAGGATTTAAGCCCGAAGCCTAAAGCGATGCTTCGAGCATTCCTTAAGCTTGATCTAGCTCGGCAATGGCGGCGAGGAAAATCTCGCCGTATTTCTCAAGCTTGGCAGCACCCACACCGCTCACGCCAGCAAGTTCATCAAGGGTTTGGGGTTTACGTTCCAACATGTCAAACAAGGTAGTGTCGTGGAAAATTACGTAGGGCGGCACACCTTGTTTTTCAGCAAGCTGCTTGCGACACGCGCGCAACGCGTCCCAGCCCACATGGTCCGTAACCTGATCTTTCACTGCGTTGCTTGATCTACTACTTGAAGAGCGACTTGACGACGTTTTAACCACAGGATCTTTGCGCAGTTCAACCCTGTGTTCGCCTTTAAGCAATGGCCGGCATTGCTCGGTAAGCTGCAAAGCCCCATAGCCTTCGGGGTCGGCACGTAGATAGCCGTTAGCCACCAATTGACGGAAGACCGACTTCCATTCGTTAACGGAAAGTTCGGTTCCTATGCCATAGGTTGATACTTGGTTATGCCCCAGCTGTTGAATACGTTCATTTTCTGAACCGCGCAATACGTCAATTAGGTGCGTAACGCCAAACCGCTGGCCTGTGCGGAAAACACAAGACAGGGCTTTTTGCACGGCAACTGTGCCATCCCAAGTTTCAGGTGGGTTAAGGCAGGTGTCGCAGTTCCCACATGGCGCCTCTAACTCGTCTCCGAAGTAGTTGAGTAAAACTTGTCGGCGGCATTTGGTTACTTCGCATAAGCCCAGCATGGCATCCAGCTTCTGCCGCTCGATACGTTTGAAGTGGTCGTTACCCTGAGAGGCTTCCAGCATCTGCCTTAGCTTGATGACATCTTGGAGGCCGTAAACCATCCACGCTGTTGAAGGCTTGCCGTCACGGCCTGCACGGCCAGTTTCCTGATAGTAGGCTTCCAGACTTTTAGGCAGATCCAGATGCGCCACAAAGCGCACATCCGGCTTATCAATGCCCATACCGAAGGCAATGGTGGCAACGATAATTACGCCGTCTTCCCGTAAAAATCGTTCCTGATTGCGAGCCCTGTCATTTGCCGGAAGCCCTGCATGGTAGGGCAGTGCGGTATAGCCTTTCTGCGCGAGCATCTTTGCCGTAGCGTCAACCTTGTTTCGGGATAGGCAATAGACTATGCCACAGTGGGATTCATGTTCTGCTTTAATAAAGTCCAGCAATTGTTTGTTTGCATTCGTTTTGGGTGCAATACGATACTGGATATTCGGACGATCAAAACCGCTAACAAAGTGTCGCGCGTTAGTGAGAGAAAGGCGTTCAGCAATCTCTTTGCGGGTACGTTCATCGGCAGTTGCAGTGAGCGCAATCCGGGGAATCGAGGGAAATTCGTTAGCCAGTAGCGCCAGTTGCAGATAGTCAGAGCGAAAGTCGTGCCCCCATTGGGAGACGCAGTGGGCTTCATCGATGGCAAACAACGAGATAGAGGCATCGCGCAGCAGTTCGAGCGTGCGGGGCTGTATCAATCGCTCGGGTGCACAATAGAGCAAATCCAGGTCGCCGGTGCTTAGTGCGTACTCCGTAGCACGTGCTTGCTCAAAATCCATGGTGGAATTCAGGAACGCCGCGCACACATCTAACTCACGCAGAGCTGCAACCTGATCCTGCATGAGGGCAATCAACGGTGAAATCACAATTGCGGTACCCGGGCGAACAAGAGCCGGAACCTGATAACAGAGCGATTTACCGCCGCCCGTGGGCATAAGTACCAGAGCATCGCCGCCCGAAACCACCTCACGAATGATTTCCCCCTGCAAAGGCCGGAAGGATTCGTATCCGAACACCTCGTGCAAAACCTGTTCGGGGCTCTTGCCTGAGGTGGTAGGCCTCTCTGCAGAAAGCTGTTCAAAGTCCTGGTCGGGATACATAGAATAACCGGTCAATCGCGAAGCTGGTGTGAAATCAGGGAGCGGATCATACCAGATTCGCAGGGAGTAATGGCCGGGGAAGCTATGTTTTGGGAGGCAAAACTAAGGGAAAGCCGATACAATATCGCGGTTTTAATTTAAGGTCTCTCGGCTCACTATATCCGCTATTCACATAAGAACAGGGCATACATGCAGGAATTTGACGCCATCCGTCCCTATTCGGACGAAGAAACCGGGCCAGCAATCAAACGATTGGTCAACGATCAGGAATTTCTGGACATGGTCGGCCGCTTCAAGTCGCCTCTGCTGGCTCGTTGGGCTCCCGGCCCTTTGCGTTTTCTAACGCGCCGCTGGCTGAGTACACGCTTCGGCCACTTCACCCAAGTGGATGACCTGCAGGCGGGCCTCTCGGGATATATTGGTGAGCTGATCGAAAACACCACCACCCGTGTGACTACGAGTGGTATTGAGAATTTGGGCAAGCAGGGTGCCTATCTGTTTATCTCAAACCACAGAGACATTGTGTTTGATCCCATGGTGGTGAATTACCTGTTGTTCCACAACAATCTGCGCACCACCCGCATAGCGATTGGCGACAACTTGCTAGCCAACCGCGTGTTCGCTGAAATGATGCGGCTTAATAAGAGTTTTATCGTTCGCCGTGACATGACCAGCCCACGGGAAATGCGCGACGCATACCTTACGCTTTCCGGCTTTATCAATCACAGCATCGCCAATGACGAGAATATCTGGATTGCCCAGCGTGAGGGGCGCGCGAAAGACGGTCTGGACTATACCGACCCGGCGATCATAAAAATGTTTTACATGAGCTGCAAAAAGAGCGGGCTGAGCTTCGCCGAAGCCATGAACAAACTTCGCATCGTTCCGGTTTCTATTTCCTACGAATATGACCCCTGCGATGCAGACAAAGCCCGTGAATTAGAAACCAAGGCCCGCTGCGGCAGTTATAAAAAAGCAGAAGGTGAAGACACCGAGCAAATAATGAAGGGCCTAACCGAGTTTAAGGGCCATGTTCACGTCCATTTTGGAGCTCCTATTACCGATTCTCCGGAGAATGCTAAAGAGCTTGCAGGGCTGGTTGATAGCGAAATACACGCTAATTATCACTTGCATGCATCAAACCTTGTAGCCTATGAAGCACGAAGCTCGCATGCTGAAAATGCCACGAGCTTTGATGCCGCTCGCAGCTCCGTTGTTACTGCAGGGAATTGGACTGAAGAAGAGGTGCAGGCAGCTCGCGCGGAAATGGATAAGCGATTGTCAGCTTGTGATCCTGCTATCCGTTCCTATCTATTGGACATGTATGCCAACCCGGTTCAAACCGCACTGGATGCAAACACCAAGCTACACACGCCGGGCTAGCCCGGACAAACTCCCTTTGAAATAAATGAGGTACTGCGTGCAGGATCTTCAGTATATTGAGCTGGAAACTCGAGCTAATCCGACAGCTTCCGTTATCTGGTTGCATGGACTCGGCGCCAGTGGCCACGATTTTGAGCCGGTAGTGCCGGAACTTGGCCTGCCAGACGATGCGGCCGTGCGTTTCATATTCCCGCATGCGCCCAACCTGCCTGTCACCATCAATGGCGGTATGAGCATGCCCGCTTGGTATGACATCAAAGCCATGGATATTGACCGGGTTGTAGATACGGAACAGTTGATGGATTCAGCGCGCGCCGTGGGTAAGCTCATCGAACGGGAAATTGAGAGGGGTATTCCATCTGAAAACATTGTGATTGCAGGGTTTTCGCAAGGTGGGGCAGTTGCCTATGAGTTAGGACTGGCCTATCCGAAACGCTTGGCGGGGATCTTGGCGCTTTCTACCTACTTCGCCACGGCAAATACCGTGCAGCCTTCTGAGGCGAATGCGGGTATACCCATCAACATCTACCACGGAACATTCGATCCCATGGTTCCCGAGGCGCTTGGCGTGCGCAGTGTAGAAACCCTTAAAGAAATGGGCTATGAGCCAGATTATATGACTTTCCCGATGGAGCACAGTGTTTGCTTGGAGGAGGTTCAGGAAATCGGGCGCTTTATCCGCAAGCACGCTCTATAGATAGGCATTAGAGATCAGTTCACCGGCATTTTTAACTTCGCCAAAATGCCGGTGAAAGTACAATCACTACGCTTAGAATCTCCAGTCGCCCCATTAGCATGCCAACAGCCAAAATCCACTTGGCGGGGTCGGGTAGGGGGCCAAAGTTCCCCGCAGGGCCTATGATATCGCCAAGTCCCGGGCCGACGTTGGTGAGAGCCGTGAGCGCACCTGACAAAGACGTTATAAAGTCCAGTTGCATGGCTGCCAATGAAACGGTGATCAATAAAAGGCACAGCAGAAAAATAAACGTGTAAGCGATCATCGATGCAATTATGTCGTCACTGACCGCGCGACCGTTGTAGTTGCGGGTTAGCACAGCGCGTGGGTGCAACAAGCGAATCATCTGCTCCCGAAGCACAATCAGCGAGAGCTGGAAGCGGAAAATCTTCATCCCCCCTGACGTTGACCCGGAACACCCGCCAATAAACATTAAAAAGAAAAACAGCACGAACGCCAGCGGCCCCCAAGCTGAGTAGTCCTCTGACGCATAGCCGGTTGTTGTCACCACTGAGGTAACGTTAAACAAGGTAGCCACATAGTTGTGCAGCGGGTCAAAAGGCACCGGCGACACCGACCAGCGGTACAGTGTGAGTAGCGCTGGCACCACCAGAAGTATGGTTAAAAACAGCCTAACTTGTTGGTCTCTGAACAGCACGCCGCGCTGTCCATGAAGCTCTCGCACGAAAAGGAAGAACGGCAAGCTGCCAATCATCATAAAGAAAGACGCTTCCATCAGAATCAAATCATTGAACTTACCCATGCTCAGATCCGATGTGGAAAAGCCACCTGTGGCGATGCTGGTTAAGCCGTGATTGAAGGCATCAAACAGCGTCATGCCTGAAAGCCAGTAAGTGACGACCGCTATGGTAGAAAAAATGATGTAAACGAAGAGTAGGCCGCGACTCAGTGTTTTCATTCTCGGTAGAGCTTTGTCTGTCCACTCTGACGACTCAGTAGCAAACAACCTCATTCCGCCAACACGGAGAAACGGCAGAACGGCAACGAACATGCCGATTATCCCAATCCCGCCTATCCACTGCAGAATCGAGCGCCAGAGGAGTAGGTCTCTATCCATATTATCCAAACCACTGAATACCGTAGCGCCTGTGGTGGTAATGCCTGAAGCACCCTCGAAGAATGCATCTGCAGCAGAAATGCCGTCGTCACTGAGGTAAAAAGGTAGAGCGGAGAGCAGGGCGATGATGAACCAGGACGACACGGTAAGTACGAACATATACCGTGGTTTCAAATCTCGGGGCTTGCGATAAGTGGAGACTATACCAAGCAGCCCAATAGCCAATACGATAGCTGCAGATTCTACAAACGACAGCGCATTCGGCGCGTCAGAACCGAGCAACAGAAACACCGGCAGCGTCATGAATATGCTTAGCAGCACAAACATAAGGCTTACAATAAAAATAACAGGGTAGAGGTTTCTCAATGGATGCCCGAGCTAGCTGAACCGAGAGAGTGCGCCAGAATACCTGTGAGAGAACTCATCCGCAAGGAAACTCGCGGGCTGTGGCTTGATTAACTGGGCATTAAAATGCCGTCAGCAAGCAAGCTATTGCGAGTATACATATAGCAAAGCCAAGTCGATTCATGCAATCTGATTAGCAGTCAGCCATGGAACCTAAACAGGACAGTCACGTTGAACCACCTCGCCCATCTTTTTCTTGCTCCCGACTCGCCAGAGGCGCGTGTGGGGAGCATGCTTGGAGATTTTACCCGAGGGATAGACGTGTCGGCGCTTCCACCTTCCGTAAGACTTGGCGTTCGCCACCATTTGGCCGTCGACAGCTTTACTGACAGGCATCCGGACGTGCTCGCCAGCAAGCGGCTGTTCTCTGCGCAACGTCGCCGGTTTGCGGGCGTTGCTCTGGACGTTTTATATGATCACTTTCTATTACAGCATTGGAGTGAATTCACAAACACCGATCAAAATGCCTTTATAAGAACGGTGTATGCGGAGCTGCAGAGCAATGAGAGCTTGATGTCACCCACTATGAGTAAAACAACGCGGCATTTGGTATCCCACGATTGGTTCGGCTCCTATCGCGACCTCGACAACATCGGTTACGCGTTAGATCGGGTGGCGGCACGTATTCGATTCCAGAATTCGTTCGCCGGCATGATCGAAGAAATTCGCCCATTACATTCACAACTGGAAGAGCACTTTTTATCGTTTTTCCCTGATTTACAGGAATTTGCAGGAGTAATTGAATGAAGTTTCTGGCCCCTTTTTCCCGCGCCGCAGCCTTCGCACTCGGTACGGCGCTTGTTATGCCAACTGCGGTTTTGGCAGAACCAGCACCTAAAGACGAACCTCCGATTCCCGAAACCCTAGGGTTTGTTGAATGGGTCGTGATGAATGATACTGGCTTGCGGCTCAAAGCCCGGCTGGATACCGGCGCCAAAACCTCATCGTTGCATGCGGTGAACGTGGAAGAGTTCAAGCAAGACGACCAGAAATGGGTGAAGTTTCAAATCCCTCTGGCAGACCACAAAGATCACCCTGTGGACGATGAAAGCAGCATTAACCAAGAAGAGATTATTCTTGAGCTAGAGCGGCCGGTGGTGCGGACTGTACTAATAAAGCGTAAAGGCGCCCCTTCCCAAAGACGTTACGTTGTGATGATGGATTTTTGCATTGCCGGAACCCATCACCAAACCCAGTTCTCACTGACGGACCGGGGTAACTTCTCCTACCCGGTTTTGCTGGGCCGACGGTTTATGCGGGACGACAACATATTGATAGACTCCGCAGATAGCTTTATTGCTAATAAAGAGTGCGAGTATATGGGTTTGGAGGAGCTTTTAGATAATCAACAGGCCAAGATTATTGATAAAAGCTAAGTTCATTTCTACTTGCTGAGACATGCTCGCTTTGGAATGAGATATACTAGGAAATAAGCTGATTTATTTATTTATTGAAAATGCGGTAAGCCACTTTATACTGATCTAAGCACGGTTATTGCTGGCATGTTAAACAACGTTGACGAATAAATATTCCGAAGGAAAGGGATTATGAAACAATACAAAACGTTATATCTGTTTTCTGCTGCCGTACTGTCATCAGCTTTAGCAGGTTGTGGCGGTTCTTCCTCGTCTAGCTCTTCCCCCGACGTTTCCGGTCCTGATGATCAGGATTCTGGTATTTCAGGTGTTGTGCGCAACTACTACACAGGTGAGCCTATTGCAGGGGCTTTGGTTACGCTAAACGCCTCGGGGCTTGATGAACCCCTGCGTGTAACCTCGGGCGACGGAGGCGCATTCAGCTTTGATGCACCGGAACAGGCCGGAAGAGCGACACTATCTGGCCGCGCTACAGGATTTGGCTCCAACTCGCTTGTCACTTCCACTGCAGCAGATGCCGATAATGACAGCCTTGAGCTTTCATTGCTCCCGGCTCAGCTCACCACCACATTCGCAGGCGACACCGGAGCTTCTTTGGAAGTAGAAGGGCGCCCGGATATTGCAGTTCTGCCAGCAAATGCATTCGGAACTAACGGTACGCCCTACACCGGTACCGTAAATGGTCAAGTCACTATCCTTAATCCGGCGAGTGATCCGTCTATTATCCCAGGGGCCTACACCATTCTGGATGAGAATGGCCAACCGGGGCTTTTAACCACGTTTGGTGCTGTTACTTTTGACTTCACAGATGAAAGTGGAAACCCACTGCAGCTTAATAGTGGCACTCCTGTAACGATTAGAATTCCGTTGGCCGACGGCATCAATTCAAGCAACGCCCCTGCCTCTGTTCCTCTGGCATGGTTTGATGAAACAACCGGAGATTGGGTTCAAGAGGGCGAAGCCTCGTTGGCCGGTGGCTATTACGAGGGCACTGTAACGCATTTCACAACATGGAATACGGTTGATGTGTATACGCCCGTGGATGTAACTGGGCGTGTCGTTGATGGCGCGGGCAATCCTGTGGCTGGCGCTGAGGTTCGGGCTCAGGGATACGACTATATCGGAATGAATACAGTTCTCACTCGGGCTGATGGTTCTTTCTCGTTACCTGTCCGGGCAAACTCGGAGATATTGATTTCAGCGTACCGAAATACCACATCGAATACTCGTGAAGTTGAAGTCGGTTCCGGCAATACAGCCTTGGAAAACGATCTAGTTCTGTCTGAGTCAGCGGTTTCAATCACGCTCACTTGGGGACAAAATCCGAGTGACCTAGACTCCCATCTACTTGGACCTTCAGACGAGTCAGATACTCGTGACTTCCATGTCGCGTATTACAATCAGATTGTGACTGTTGGTGACACCACTATTGAATTAGATGTGGATGACGTTACAAGCTTCGGCCCTGAAGTTGTAACGATTCCAAGCTTCCCGTTCGCCGGACGCTATCGCTACCTTGTGCACTTGTTCTCTGGCAGTGGCACGATAGCCAACTCACCTGCGCGCGTTGAGTTTTCAATTGGTGGTCAGACACAAATCTTCTCTCCGCAAAACGCACAAGGTAGTGTTTCGGACTGGTGGGCCGTAGCAGATCTTGTTGTAGATGGAGCAGGTAATGTTCGTCTTGATCCAGTACAACAATGGCGTGAAGACGAAGGGGAAAGGTTCTCAGTTTCAGGGTTCAGTCTGAACTCTATGGCCAATCCGGCTGCAACAGCTGCTAAGCGTAAGTACTATAGTGAAGCGCAGTAAGTAATAATTTGCTTCAATACAAAGGCCCGCGCATGCGGGCCTTTGTAATTTATAGAACTTAATTGAGAGCTTTCTCAGCTCACATACTCTCGACAAAACCTCTCAATCACTGCCGTCACAACGTCCGGCTTTTCCCTGTGTGGAACATGCCCGCAATCCTTTAGAAGCTCCATAACACAAGGCCCTGCAGGCAGTGAGGTGTAAAGCTCGGGGTGGACGCCTGAACCAAATTCGTCATCTTCGCCGTGGATGGCAAGAACAGGGCAGCGCACTTTTGTTAGGACTTCTTTCATAGTCCAATGTTGGAACTCCTCGGAGAGCCACGTATCCGTCCATGCCCCCAGCACCCACTCCGCTTTTTCGCCGTGATACTTTCTTAATCTATCTATCTGGCCATCTTGCGCAAAAGCCTGTTTTGCCTCTCGGATACCTTCGACAGTTCGGTCCTCAACAAATGCTTGAGCCGCTTCGGTAATAAGCGCAGCGCATTGCTCCGGAAAGGAGGCTGCACACACCGCAGCCATGGCGCCACCCACGCTATGTCCTAAGGCAATGAACTCTTCTATACCTAGCTCTGAGCGAATTGCTGCAAATGGGCCGCTGGCTTCATTAAGAATGAAATCGGTTTCCAGTTTTTCCGTTCGGATATACGAGCGCCCGAAACCGGGCCGGTCGTATGCGATCACTTTTCGGCCAAGAGACAGCGCAAGCTGTTCTGGGAAATCACGCCAAAGCTCCACGCTTCCTAGCGAGTCATGAAACAGCACAACAGGCGCCATGGTTGACGTCTGGGGGCTTGCCTCAGGCAACCAGCTCTTTACATAGATGCCACCGGCAGGGGTGGAAACGAAGTGTTCTTGTTTGTAGGTCGAATGCATTGGTATTTCAATCCTGTCAGCGCTTTACACTTTATTTCGACATATTATGGCGTTATCCATTACCACCGTACTTTGTCTTTTTGGTGACAGTATGTCGCCTGCTAATGGAATTGTAACGATAGAGGTGCCAAGTTAAAGTGGCAAATACAACAAAATTCTCTAGGGAGATCACATGTCGAACACGCTTAAGGTGCTCTTTATTTCCGGCAGTCTACGAAAGAACTCATACAACACTGCCGCCTTGCGGGCCGCTAAAGAAGACGCCCCAAATGATATGCAAATTGAATTCGCCGACCTTTCAGGCATTCCGCTGTATGACCAAGACCAGCGCGACGAGAAGGTACCTGCTGCAGTAAGCAAACTCGTTGAGCAGGTGAGGGCGGCTGACGCTCTGCTTTTCGCCACACCGGAGTACAACTACTCCATGTCTGGTGTTTTGAAAAACGCCATTGACTGGGTCTCCCGAGAGCAGCCCCAACCGTTTGCTGGCAAGCCCGCGGCGATTATGAGCGCCAGCATGAGCTTGCTTGGCGGTGTGCGCGCTCAATATGACCTTCGACGCGCCATGGTCTTTCTGGACATGCACTGCATTAACAAGCCTGAAGTCATGATTTCTACTGCACATGAGCGCTTTGATGCTGAAGGCAGGCTCACGGATGACACGACACGGGAGTTCATCGGCAAGCTGGTGTCGGCATTGGGTGACTGGACTCGCAGGCTACAAGCGGGAGGACAACAATGAGCACACAGGCACGTAACCCGGAAGAAGCCTTTGAGCAAGACTGTGTTAAACCGTCTGGCTGCAAGTCAGTCGAGCTGTTGATTGAGCCCAGAGATCGAGATCTTGGTGGCTTTTCGGTTCGGCGCGTTTTACCGACTACACAGCGCCGCATGGTCGGGCCGTGGATTTTCTTCGACCATATGGGCCCGGCTGAGTTTGCCGCCGGTGATGGCATCAATGTTCGGCCGCATCCTCATATTAATCTGGCGACGGTTACCTATCTGTTCGAGGGGGAGATCTTGCACCGAGATTCACTAGGCAGCCTCCAACCGATTCGCCCGGGCGACGTCAATCTTATGGTTGCAGGCAGGGGCATTACTCACTCTGAACGTGAGCGCCCAGAAGTTACCAAAACAGCACACCGGCTCCATGGGCTCCAACTTTGGTTAGCGCTGCCGGAGGCCGATGAAGAGATTGATCCTGCGTTTTATCATTACCCAGATGACGACATTCCACGTGTTGAAGTAAACGGCGTGCCGACCCGAGTGATTATGGGCAGTGCCTATGAAGCCACATCGCCGGTGAAGGTATTCGCCGACACACTTTATGTAGAGGCGCACTTACGGGCAGGACAATCAATCCCTGTGCCGGATGCGGATGAGCGAGCCGTTTACGTGGCCGAGGGCGAATTAAGCGCGGGCGATACTAAAATTCCAGAATATGCGATGGCCGTGCTATCCGATAAGCCAGACATAGAGCTGACAGCAACGCGGGACTCTCGCATTGCGATCGTAGGTGGGGAACATCTTGGCAAACGCTATATGGAATGGAACTTCGTTTCCAGTCGCCGTGAGCGCATTGAGCAAGCCAAATCCGAATGGAAAGCACAGACTTTCCCCAAAGTGACCGGGGACGAAGATGAATTTATCCCGATGCCGGAATAGATTTTAGTTCGCTGCTAGTTGTATATGGAGCTTGGTGTCAGGTTTGAGTGGCATCAAGCCCGTACTTTTTTCATGGGTTATTTTATGCTATTTAACATAATATACATTATGCGCAGTACGGTGTGTGATTTGAAGGGCTTCGCGTCATACTCTTTATGCTCAACTCTGCTTATCCAGCTTCTCTGCCAACGCATAAGAAAGCCCTTGCCGTTTGGCTTCAAACATAGCCACGTCACTCGCTTCCATTAAAGCTGTTTGGGTTTGCCCATGGTCGGGATATAGCGCTATACCAATGCTGACGCCAAGGCTAACGCTATGGCCGCATACCTCAAAGGGTTCGCTTATAGCTCTAGCTATTCGCTCAGCCACAGAGCAATACTCGCTTTCGTTTTCCAAGCCAACAATAATGCCAAAGAATTCATCGCCACCGATCCGTGCAATAGTATCCACGGATCGCACTAGCTTTGATATTTTAAGGGCGACAGACTGAAGAACGGTATCGCCAACGGCATGACCATAAAGGTCGTTAATCGGCTTAAACTTATCCAAATCAAGATAAAGGCACGCAAAAGTGGTCCCTTGACGAATGGATGTGTTCAACGCAACTTCAAAGCGATCACTCAAAAGAAGTCGGTTTGGCAAACCGGTGAGTGGATCGTTACCAGCGCTGAAGCGCAGCGTCTCGTCTTTTATGCCGCGTTCGGAGAAATCGCTTAAAATCAACGTGTAATGAGCTTCGGCAGTTGTTGTTTGTTGGACTTTGGTTATCGCGGCCCAAGTAGCCTGAATGCCACCCTCTGCGTCGCGCAGCCAAAGTTCGCCTCGCCAATTCCCATTTTCGGCTAACGCTGGCCAGATCGTTGATGAAAATAACCCTTCCGACCTCCCATCCAATGAGATGTCATCAAGACTACGACCAACCCAGAATGCTCGCGTGCTCTGGGTAATTCGTAAAAATGATTCGTTAGCGTCTTTAATCACACCATTTTCATCAGCGATAACAATGGCTTCGCCACTAAAACGATAAACAGTCGACCAGCGCTTTAACTGGCTTTCCCGTTCTACCTGCTCAGTTACATCACTGAATGAGACTACCACCCTAGCCTGCCCAGACTCAGCACAACCGCTAGTTTCAATTAGTCGTGAGTTGATACAAATCCATCGATATGCGTTCCATCGGGGATTGTGTACGCCCATTAATACGTTGCTGCACGGCTCTCCTGAATTCAGTGTAACCAATACCGGGTGAGCCTGAGCTGGGAAAGGAGTGCCATCGGTGTAAACAGTGCGCCATTGGGGATCTTTAGGCACACGGCCGGTCAATTCATCACCCGTCAAACCAAGAATGTCGCAGGCTCTGGGGTTGTGTGCGATTATTTGGCCACTGCCATCGTGGACAACAACGCCCTCTTGCAGGCTGTCCATGGCAACTCGGTAAAGGGTTTCACTTTCGGCCAACTCGTTTTCGAGGTTAACCTGTTCAGTCACATCTCTGGAAATCGTCTGAAGTTCAACGACTTTTCCAATCTCATTTGTGATTGGCTGGGTAAGCGTTTCGAACCAGATATAGTCGCCCACCGAGCGGCGAATGCGGTAACGGATACGGATATTTCCATCCCCGTCTACCGCTGGCTGATGGGTTTTGTTTCGGATTAACTGTTTGTCGTTTGGGTGAAAGAGCGCATAGGGATCGGTGCCAACAAGTTCATTCGGCGTAAAGCCGAGAATTCTCTCTACCGATGGGCTGACCCATAGATAGCGCCCATCCGGCGAGTGGAGCGCAACCAGATCACTCATGTTCTGTGCAAGACGCTCGTATACACTTTCTGTAGAGGGCATTGGCAATGTGCAGCCGAGGTTAATGGTTCTATTTTCGTTCTTAGTATGAAATTTACCCTATTCTTGACCGGAATAATAATGGCCACCTAACGACATGGCAATGTTCACCATGTTTAGCCTTCAACTAAGGAACCACCCACAACTATGCGTTATTTCGCCCTACCACTACTCTTGCTTTCAGGATGCGCATCCACCAGCAATGTGCCACCATCAGGGCTCGAATTCAGTCTCGACGGTTGTACACCGTTTTTAAACTGTGTATCGAGCACATCCACAAAGAGTCTCTATTCGGTAGAGCCTATTCGCTTAGCAGAGCCACTGGATTCCTCCTCATGGGAGCTTATCAAGGCCGAAGCTCTGAAGCTGTCCGGAGCTTCATTGAACAGTGCCCGCTACGGCTATGCGGATATCACCTGCTACAGCGATGGAGTTGGCTTTCCGGATTATTTCGAGCTGCTGGTCGATACTATCAGGCAGCAACTTGATGTCAGGTCGCAATCACTTCTAGGGTTTTACGATATGGGTGTGAACAGAGAAAGGGTTGAGTTGTTGAGAAGCCGCCTTATAGAGCGCGGCATTGCGGTCAACTAGCCAGCAGACATGGCTTTTGGTGTAATCTCAACATAAACCGTCATGATCTTGTTCTCAACAAGGTCGTCAATGTGCTGCATCAGGGATGAAAGCTCTATCTCCGATGCTGTCTCTTCCGATTGCCCAAACTTACAGTCGAAGCCCCAGTATTTCGCGCCAGCTGGCAGGGGCTTCTTACGCTCATTCTTCAGGAATTTCTTGATGTCGTGCTTCATCGAATCGACAAGGCGCGGCACTTTGATTTTTGGGTGGTCTAATTTAAACGTCTTCTTCATTGGAATCCTACTGGGGTGGGCAGACATTGTGCGCTGGATAGAAATCTATGGCGCGCAGTGTAGTTGGTACCAGAAAATACTTCCATCACTCGTAAAGAGCGTGCCCTACTCGGCAAGATGAGTGTTCGCGCAATTCCCGAATAACGGTTCTGAATTATGACGAGCAACTGTAATGGGATGCGCCACCAACACCGAAGAGCTCTAGGGGTTTTAACCGGTAGTATTTATCTTCTATGTGCTGTGACTGCTCCGTGTATGGCTGCGTCATAACATCCTGCAGTTCTCGCAGCGCCTCATAATCTCCCGCTGCCGCCTGTTGATATGCCGGTACCAAATGCCATTCGCGAAGGCTGTATTTCGGGTTAACCTGCTTCATCTGGCTCGACAGATCTTCACCCGAGTATGCTGACTTCACGTTTTCTGAATTGGTGATTCCCACCAGCGTTCGCCACTGATTAAGCCAGGCGGACCAGCGTTCGTTCAGGCCGTCTGGGTTTTTATAGAAGCTCTTTTTCAGCGGGCCTATATCATCCGGAAGCGCTGAAAGCTCACGGAAAAAAAGAGTGTAATCCACCGGCGTTTGCATCATCAGCTCTGCCAGATCACGAAACAATGGTGGGTTAAATTTATCCAGCCCAAGTTTCGCTGCCCACATTTTTTCCATCTCGGCCTGCATTGCTGCTGCAAAGCCTTCTCTAATCTCGTTGAGTTTTTGCAAGCAGTGCGGGTGTTCAGCCAATAACGGTCGCAATGCCACGCAAAACATGTGGAAATTTGCCTCGGCGGCCACGGGCTGGTTTAGAAATGAGTAGTGAACTCCCCCACCCGTCCAAGGCTGGAAGCGCGGATTGAATACGTCGCAGAAGCCGAAGGGGCCGTAGTCCAGAGTATAGCCGCCTGCGGCGCAGTTATCGCTGTTGAAGTTGCCTTGGCAGTAGCCAACGCGGATCCAGTTGGCCACCAGCGATGTGAGCCGGCTGCGAAATTCCTGCGCAAGCGCCACTACCTTGTCCTGCATGGCCAAGGTGGGGTCAATCACGTTACTGTAGTCGCGGTTAATCAGGTGCAACACAATCTTTTCGAGTTCTTCCAGCGCTTGCGGGTGCTCATTTTTGCGAGCGCGACGACCAAACAACTCAAGCTGCCCGACACGAATAAACGAAGAAGCCACCCGAGTTGTGATGGCCACAGGCTCGGATACCAGAATATCCGGATCCCTCGACCGTGAACCTTCGGAATACCAGGGGCGCCTGACTTTCTCGGTTTTTGACACATACAGGCTTAGTGATCGTGACGTGGGCACACCCAGCGCATGCATGTGCTCCTGTGCCAGAAACTCCCGTACGCTGGAACGTAAAACCGCTCGGCCATCGCCACCGCGACAATAGGGTGTGCGGCCACCGCCTTTTAGCTGCATTTCCCAGCGGTGACCGTTGATTACCGCTTCCAGCACCGAAATCGCACGGCCGTCGCCATATCCGTTGCCGGTCTGAAACGGGCATTGTTGAACATATTCGGTGCCCATAATGGACAATGCGTAGCCACAGGCCCAACCCACCTTGCGCATAGGCGCGGGTGCAAACGAAAGGTCTCCGGAGAAGATGCGCACGAAGTCGTCAGACTGCGCGAAATCGTCAGCAAGACCCAGATCGCGAAACAGGTTGTAGCTGTGGGCCACGTACTCGGGGTTTTCCATGGGCGTAGGAACAACCGGTACGTAATGGCCACTGAATACTTGCCGTGGTGCGTGATCCTGCCCATCTGGCGTCGCATCCGGATCGCAGTTGAGCGAGTCCATCAGCGAATAGTTGGTCAACACTGCAAGATCGTCGAGGGTTTCGATCATAGGGGTTCCTCAAGAGTCGGTTAGGATAGCGCCCTGCGCCTCCACAGATAAAACAACACCGGGATTACCAACAAAGCCAAAATCACCGCCGTCACCATACCACCTACCATCGGCGCTGCAATACGGCCCATAACCTCAGAGCCTGTTCCGGTGCCAATCATAATGGGAACCAGGCCACCGATGATCGCGGCGGCAGTCATCATCACCGGTCGCACCCGCATACCGGCGCCGTGAAGTACCGCATGGCGCAGTGTTTCCCGCCTCGGCGTCAGGCCTTTCTTCTCGCAGGTTTCAAGCATTGCCCGGTAGGACTGGTTGAGGTACACCAGCATGATGACACCTATCTCTACGGCGACACCGGCCAGCGCAATAAAACCAACCCCCACCGCTACCGAGAAGTTGTAGCCTAACAGATACATCAGCCACACAGCTCCAACCATTGCGAACGGAAGCGTGCCCATTATGATGCCCACTTCTGTAAAGTTTCTGAAATTCAGGAACAGCAGGATGATGATAATGGCCAGAGTTAACGGCACCACGTAAGACAGCTTTTCTTTCGCGCGAAGCATGTACTCATACTGGCCCGACCAGGCGATGGAGTAACCCGCTGGCAGATCCAGCTCTGCTTGCACGGTCGTCATTGCCTGCTCCACGTAGGTGCCCACATCCACACCTTCGATATCCACAAAAGACCAGCCGTTCAGACGGGCATTTTCGCTTTTGATCGCCGGTGGCCCATCTTCTATCCGGATATCCGCGACATCAGCCAGCGCGATCCTCTGGCCCGAGGCCGTGACGATGGGGAGCTGTTCCAGTTTCTCGGGTGAATCCCGGTAGTCTTCCGGATAGCGAAGGTTAATGGGGTAACGCTCAAGGCCCTCGATGGTTCTGGAGACATTGATCCCGCCAATCGCAGAGGCAACCACTTGCTGTACGTCCGCAATATTCAAGCCATAACGCGCAGCGCGTTCACGATTGATATCCACCTTGATGTATCGCCCACCTGCTACTCGCTCTGAGTAAACCGAAGCGGTGCCGGGCACGTCAGCCAGAATTTCTTCCAGACGTTTTCCGACATTTTGAATAGTAGCCAAATCTGGCCCGGCGATTTTGATGCCTACGGGGGTTTTGATACCCGTCGCCAGCATGTCGATGCGGGTGATGATCGGCATAACCCAGGCGTTGGTGACACCAGGAAAACGAATCAGTGTGTTGAGTTCATGTTTGAGCTTGTCTGTGGTCATGCCGTCACGCCACTGATCCCGGGGTTTGAGCTGAATGAAGGTTTCAATCATGGTCAAAGGTGCAGGGTCGGTTGCCGTATCTGCACGCCCTACTTTACCGAACACGGTTTCCACTTCCGGTACCGTTGCAATCAGTTTGTCCGTCTGCTGAAGTAGCTGACGGGCTTTGCCGATTGAGATGCCCGGATAGGTCGTGGGCATGTACATCAAGTCCCCTTCGTCCAGCGGGGGGATGAACTCACTACCAATTTTTGTTGCAGGCCACAGGCCCACAGCCAATACCAGAATTGCACCGAGCACGGTTGACAGAGGAAACCTGAGTACCAGTTTCAGCACCGGCATATAAGCGCCCACCAGCAGGCGGTTCACGGGATTCTTATGCTCCGGTAACACCTTACCCCGGATAAAGTAGCCCATTAGTACTGGAACCAGCGTCACCGCAAGCGCGGCACTGGCTGCCATAGCGTAGGTTTTGGTGAACGCCAGTGGCGCAAACATTCGCCCTTCCTGTGCTTCAAGCGCAAACACAGGCACAAAACTGACGGTAATGATCAACAGCGAGAAAAACAGCGCCGGGCCGACTTCCGAAGCAGACTTGGTGACAATCTCCCATCGATTCTCCGGCGTGAGCGGCGTTCGCTCCATATGCTTATGCATGTTCTCTATCATGACTATGGCCCCATCAATCATGGCGCCGATAGCAATGGCGATACCGCCGAGGGACATAATGTTGGCGTTGATGCCTTGCCAGTACATGATGATAACCGCCGTCAAAATACCCACAGGCAAGCTGAGGATCGCCACCAGCGAAGACCGCAGGTGGAACAAAAACACGATACAGACCAGACCCACCACAAAAAACTCTTCCAGCAGCTTGAACCAGAGGTTGTTGACGGCTCGTTCAATCAGGCCCGAGCGATCGTAAACCGTGACCACTTCAACGCCATCAGGCAGGCTCGATTGCAGTTCGCCCAGCTTAGCCTTAACGCCATTGATGGTTTCCTGAGCATTTTCGCCGAAGCGCATCACCACTATGCCACCAACGGCCTCCCCTTCCCCGTTCAGCTCGGCAATACCGCGCCTCATCTGTGGCCCCACTTCGACACTGGCCACATCCTGGAGCAGAACCGGTGTGCCGTTCACATCCAGGCCTAGCGGAATTGCCATCAGGTCCTCGCGGGATTGAATATAACCTGAGGTGCGAACCATGTATTCCGCCTCCGCCATTTCAATAACCGATGCCCCGACCTCCTGATTGCCCTGCTTGATCGCTGTCTGGATAAGAGAAAGTGGAATCCCCAGCGCACGGAGCTTCTCGGGGCTGACCTTGACCTGATATTGCTTCACCATGCCGCCGAGCGCAGCAACCTCTGAAACACCTGGCACGGTTTGCAGTTCGTACTTGAGAAACCAATCCTGAAGACTACGCAACTGGCTCAGGTCGTTCTGCCCTGTGCGATCAACCAGCGCGTAGAGATACACCCAGCCAACACCGGTAGCGTCCGGCCCCAACTGAGGACGTGCCGAATCAGGCAGGTTGGGTGCCACTTGCGAGAGATACTCCAGAACTCTGGAGCGAGCCCAATACATATCGGTATCTTCATCGAAAATCACGTAAACGTAGGAGTCCCCGAAAAACGAATAGCCACGCACGGTTTCCGCACCGGGAACCGACAGCATGGCGGTCGTCAAGGGATAGGTCACCTGGTCTTCTACGACCTGTGGAGCTTGTCCCGGGAAGCTGGTTTTAATGATAACTTGCACATCAGACAGATCTGGAAGAGCATCGACCGGGGTTTTACTGAGTGAGTACAGACCCAGCCCTGTTATTAACAAACTCGCCAGCAGAACCAGAAAGCGGTTTCGAATGGACCAATAGATAATCGACTGAATCATCAGTTGGCCCCCTTATGGTTCATGTTTCCATGATCCATTTCTGCGTGATCCATCGAATCAGCGGGCTTGGCCGACATACGCAGAAAATCCGAGGTCTTGCTGGATTCGGAATCAATCAGGAATTGGGCGGATGTCACTACCTCATCACCTGGCATGACACCCTCAAGGATTTCAGCGTACTTCTCACCAACACGTCCGACCTTCACCGTGACGGATTTGAACGCCCCGCCATCCAGAGCCAGCACCAGTCGGTCGGTCTGGCCGGTTCGAATAACCGATTCACGAGGTACCAGAAGCTGTCGGCTGGTGCGGGCACCCTGAATGTTCAGCTCTGCAAACATGCCTGGCAACAAAGTGCCATCAGCATTGTCAAAACGCATTCTTACCCGGGCGGTACGGGTTTTGGGGTTAACTTCCGGGTACACATAATCCACTTTTCCGGTCCATTGACGACCGGGCAGATAGTCCAGCGTCATCGCCACGCGATTGTCAGATGCCACTGCGGACAACTGACGTTCAAATACTTCACCAATAACCCACACCTCATCCAGCGCAGCAATGGATAGAACCCGATCCCCTGGCTTGATAAACATACCCTCGCGAACATTGAGGTTGTCGATAACACCAGAGGTGGGCGCATAAACCGTTAAAGTACGCTGCAATTCCCGGGTTTTCGTGAGCTGGCGGATCAAACCTTCAGGCACGTTAAGCGCAGCCAGGCGCTCCTTGGCAGCATTAACCAAACGCTCATTGCCCCGGTTTAACGCCAGAATCAGTTCATCCTGAGCGTTGACCAGCGTAGGCGAATAAAGTGTGTAGAGCGGCTTGCCCTTCTCCACCGGTTCGCCCTCTGCCTTCACATAGAGTTTCTCGATCCACCCCTCAACCCGAGGATGGACATGAGCCATGTCGTCTTCACTATATTGAACGTATCCCACCGTTGTTATGTTGTTCGGTAGCCTCCCCTGAATGACCCGATCCGTCCTCACACCCAGGTTGTTAACCACATTCGGCGAAATACGAACAGTACCAGGGGCATCTTCGCCCAATACGCTATCTGCATAGACCGGTATCAGGTCCATCCCCATGGGAGATTTACCCGGTTTGTCGCTCTTGTAATTGGGATCCATGGGGGCTACCCAATGCAAGGGCTCTTTACTGGCATTGCTGGTGGCCTTGGCCACAGCAGCCTGTGGTGCTTCTGGGGTAAGCCAGTAGGTCGCTGCTGCCCCGGCCACGCCACCTAACAACAAAAAGCCCAATGGGCGTATAACATTTGCCATGATTGTTATTCCTGGGAGTTTTTCAGTGAGAATGAGGGGCTGCCAGACGTTCCGGCTGTGAGATAACGGAAGCTCGCCAGGTTTTTAGCACGTTCAGCCGTCATCTGTATAAAATCAACCTGCGCGTTCAGCTCCGCGATACGCGCACGGACGGCTTCGGCAAAATCGCCATCATCGTTGTTGTAAGCTGAGAGCGCAGCATTGGCCTGCTCCCTTGTTTGCGGAAGCAGCGCCTGCTCATAAAGCCTGATGCGGTCATCGAGCCGTTTAATTCGGGTAGCCGCCGCACGGGCCTCGGCTTTAATTCGCCGAACCTGCAGCATTCGGTCAGACTTCGCGGCTTCCACGCGCGCGATTGCAGCGCTCACGGTGCGATCCTGGCGATTGCCAGTGAAGATAGGCAGATCAAACCCGATCCCGATTGAAAACAGATCCGCCCGGTCCTGGCCGTTCGGTGCCTGATCCCGATACCCATACTGGGCGGACACAGTCCACTCCGGCTTGTAAGCCTGGCGAGCCAGCTCAACATCAACAGACCCGGCATCAATCAACTGGTCTGTGGCGCGAATTGAAGCGTGGCTGATCACGGGGTTATCACTGAAATCAAACGCTGTACCTGGAAGCCTGGCTAACAGATTCGGTGGAATATGCTCGCTTACCCGCAAACGAAAGGTGTCAGTACCTACCCACTCCCCCAACTCTTCCTGGGCGGTTTCCATCTGCGAGTGTAGTGCCGTCAAGCGGTCATCAAGGCGGGTCAACTCCAGGGAAGCACGGATAATATCCTGCTGTCGTGAACCGTTCATTGTTGAGGTGTACCCGGCCTCCGCAACATCGGCCAACTGCTCAAAAAGCCCCCGATTGCTTTCAATCAATCGAATACTTTCTTGGGCTTTCCAAAGTTCAAGCCAAAGGTAAGTGACCGACCTGACCACCAATTTCTCTCGATTCTCGCGCTGAAACGATTGGGAATCTGCAAGCTCTTTCTTCTTTTCGCGGGCGAGATACCGGCTATCACCACGGGGGAATCGCTGACTGAGGCCGATAGTGGCTTGTGTCATGCCTTCTTGGCCGGTATCGAAGGTATCCGTGGGAAGGTTTGCGGCACCTATGGTAATTCGCGGATCCGGTAACGCAGCTGCTGCAACAGATTCATCAAGTAGCGCCTTCTGCAGTTGGATGCTTTGGGCCGACCAGGGGTCCCCACGAACCGCAATATCAATAGCCTCTTCAAGGGCAAGTCTCGGTTCCGCAGAAAGACCGAGACTCGTAAAAAAAAGGGCACCTATTATAGCTGTCTTATAAACATGAAGCAGATTATTCAAGTTGCATTCTCCACTAAATTGGTACGCAGCGAAGAATCATAGAAGTGTTATCTGAACTCAGACTGAAATTTCACAACCAATTATGTGATTTTGATCTGAGTCAATTATTCTTAATTACTGATAAATATCAAAAAAATAATTGCGTTTATTTTATTATTTATTTCAGTGTCAGTTCAGGAATGGGTGTTTAAATGACTCCATCAACAAACCAACCAGTAGGTGAATTATGAAAAAGCAAATTATATTCTTAGCTGCAATTACTTTATCTTCCGGTATTTTCGCGGGCAACATACATGAAAGCAATGGTGGCGTAACAATGAAAGGAGATATGAATTCAATGCATAGTAAGATGAAATCAATGCATAACAGTATGGAAAAAGAAGTGACGCAATCAGGAGTCCTTAAAAATGAGGACATGCAACGACTTCACAAAAGAATGACACTTGATGGAATGTCCGAAGGCGGTATGGAGGCTCGGCTTGATATGATGGGAGAAAAAGGTAGAGCCTACCATCGAGCGTTGGAACAACAGCAAAAAAATACCGCAAGGTAACCCTTGCGGCTAAATCAACTCGCAAAAGTTCAAGAGCCGTTGGCACTACTATCTCGCGCTAGCGGCACCTTGAATATCGAGAAGTACAACACACAAACCTGAAACCAAGCTGAATTACAGTGCAATTATCGGTAATTCAGAGCGAGGAGTCCAACATGAAAAATATCATTATCGCTGCTGCTATCACAGCTTTGTTCTCCACTATGGTGCATGCAAACTCTGGTTTAGCAGATCGGATAAACGAGGCACGAAGCTTCCCGGACAAAAAAACTGAAAGCACTATGGATATTACGGAGATGAGTATTCATCATGAAAAAATGCATATGAAAATGAGCGAAATGGAACTAAAACGCCATCATAAAAAGATGCATATTATGATGAGCAAGATGCACAAGAAATAACCAAAACGTAAAAGTTGATTGGCATTAGAAGCTGTCTATAAAATCTATCGGTATAACGGCCCGTGCTCATAAAAGCTCGGGCCGTTATAACAGTCTTATAGTTTACAAGGAACTTTTCGTGTTTAACTCGAAACGCATATTTTACCTGGGTTCATTATTTGACCCAAATCCACAAACCCATGGCAATCATCATCAAATTCTCGGTTAAGGATACGAACCCCAAAGGCACGTTACTGTTTCCACCCACACAAGCACATTTCAGCTCGCGCTTGTCCACATACACCGCTTTAAATACCGAAAATGCGCCTATGGAGCCAATGAACAGTGCGATAGGTGCAGAGAGCCAGGTGAGCGCGCCTGATATCATCAATACCCCCGCCAACGCTTCTCCAGACGGATACAGATAGCCGTATCGCACCCACCTTTGGGCCAGCAGGTCATAGTTGAGAAACATTGTTGAGAAGCTTTCAATGTCCTGCAGCTTTTGTACGGCGAGTAAACACATGGCAACGGAGATAAACCACTCAATAGCGCGAACCGTCAGGATGCTACCGTAGGCATCCCAGCTCATGGCGAACGCCATAAGAAAGGACAGCCCGAATATTGCAATGACCGGTGTGTAGCTGGTTTCGTCGCTTCCTTTTACCTCTTTTCCGAAATACTCCCGCAGTTCATCGTACCCACCAATCAGGTGGCCGTTAATCCAGGTTTGAGGTGTAGTATCAACATTGTGCTTCTTCTGAAATGCATCGGTTTGTTCACGGGTTTCCAGGTGATGATCCTCAACCTCAAAACCTTTACGCTCAAGCAGGTCTATCGATTTAAGGCCAAAAGGACATAAATGATTTTTCATCACCATGCGGTATATGGTCGCGTGGTTTTGGCTATTTGAGGACATACCCATTCTCCCCTATTCCAGCGGATGCATTTCAACCCTCTTTGTAGTAAAGCACATTATGATCAGAGCCCACTCCGTTCAGCCCAGGCATCATAAATCCGTTTATCCCATTTGTTTTGGAAGAACGCGATAGCGGCTTTTTGATCGTCCTTGGAGAGTTCATCTCCGAACGCGGGCATTTGGCCACCCATGGGAGCGCCACCCTGATTGATCGTACCCATCAGCATGTCGAATGGATGGTGCCAGGCGTGCCCCGTTCCGTTAAGTGGCGGCGGCGGATAGGAGCCATCCTCAAGTCGCTTTCTCCAATTAAAGGCCCCCTGTGCGTTTGAGCCGTGACAGCTTGCGCAGTTGCTGTCGAACACGGTTGCGCCACGCTCGACCTGGGTTTGGGTGTACCAGCGGCCATCTACCGTCCCGTCACTGCAGCCGCTGATCACTCCGATCGTAAGAATGCCCAAGGTCAGTTTTAACCTACCGATCATATCTTTGTACCTCTGTTCAAGAACTCCTCAAACCTTGTTTATTTCAACTTAACCACCCGCAATCGCAGCGCATTGGCAATGACGCTCACCGAAGACAGTGACATCGCTGCAGCTGCAAAAATTGGTGATAAGAGAATCCCTGCGAGCGGGTAAAGCACACCGGCCGCAATCGGTATACCCGCCGCGTTATAGATAAAGGCAAAAAACAGGTTTTGCCGTATGTTGCGCATGGTCGCGATTGATAAGTGGCGCGCTTCCACAATACCCATCAGATCCCCACGCAAAAGGGTTACGCCCGCGCTTTCAATCGCCACATCTGTGCCGGTACCCATGGCAATGCCCACATCGGCCGTTGCCAGCGCCGGTGCGTCGTTCACGCCATCTCCGGCCATGACCACGATACGGCCCTGATCCTTGAACCGCTGAACGATCTTCGCTTTGTCCTCTGGCAGCACTTCTGCTTTGACTTCATCGATATGGAGCTTGCGGGCAACGGCTTCGGCAGAGGTCTGGTTATCCCCTGTCAGCATAACCACGCGGATGCCGTCCTTCTGCAACGAGGTTATAGCTGCTTCGGTGGTTGGTTTTATGGGATCTGCAATGGCAATCAACCCACAAACCTGACCATCCACTGCGGTGAATATCACCGTCGCTCCATCCACACGAAGCTGATCCGCCTTTTCTTCAAAGGCAGAGGTGTCGACACCTTGTGACTCCATCAACAACCGGTTACCAATCAGAACGCTTTTCCCATCAATCTTGCCGGTTACACCTTTACCATTGGGCGAGTCGAACTCCTCTGCATCCGGCAAGGCAAGTTCCATGGCTTTGGCTTTATCAAGAATCGCATGCGCAAGCGGGTGCTCACTGCCCTTCTCCAGTCCACCGGCATATCGCATCAGATCTTCTTCACTGAAGTCGTTAGCCGGAACCAGTTTCGTCACCTTGGGCTTACCTTCGGTCAGTGTGCCGGTTTTATCGACCACCACCGTATCGACCTTCTCCATACGCTCAAGCGCTTCGGCATCACGGATCAACACACCATTTTGTGCGCCCCGCCCTACGCCAACCATGATTGACATAGGCGTCGCCAGACCAAGAGCGCATGGGCACGCAATAATCAGCACGCTCACCGCTGCAATAAGGCCATAGGCCATTGGAGGCGTTGGCCCGACGACGGACCAGACAATAAAGGCAATAACGGCGATCACGATGACCACTGGAACAAACCAGCCGGACACTTTGTCTACCAATGCCTGAATCGGTGCACGGCTGCGTTGCGCATTGGCTACCATCTGCACAATCTGCGACAGCATGGTGTCGCGCCCGACTTTGTCAGCTCGCATGATGAAGCCGCCTTGCTGGTTCATGCTGCCACCAATCACCTGATCACCCGTCTGCTTGCTCACAGCCAGGGGTTCACCCGTCACCAGGGATTCGTCGACATTGGAGCGCCCCTCAAGAATCTCTCCATCCAAGGGCACTTTGTCGCCCGGGCGTACTCGCAAACGATCACCGACCTTCACCTGATCAAGAGAAACGTCGGACTCACCCCCGTCATCGTCCAGCTTTCTTGCCGTGGCCGGGGCCAGATCCAGCAGGGCTTTTATCGCACCCGAGGTTTTCTCTCGAGCACGGAGTTCCAGCACTTGCCCAAGCAACACAAGCACCACAATAACGGCAGCTGCTTCGAAATAAACGGCGACCGAGCCATCCACCTGGCGGAAAGCATCGGGGAAAATCTGTGGAACCAAAGTCGCGACAAGGCTATAGATCAGCGCAACGCCAGTACCCATTGCGATCAACGTGAACATGTTCAGGTTGCGGCTGAGAACTGATTTCCAGCCTCGCACAAAGAACGGCCAACCACTCCAGACAACAACAGGCGTTGCCAGCACCAACTGAATCCAGTTAGAAGTTTGCGGCGAGATGATGTGATCGAGGCCTGTGAGGTGGCCGCCCATTTCAAGCAAAAACACCGGAAATGCGAGAAGCAGTCCAATCCAGAATCGACGAGTCATATCCGTAAGCTCTGCCGAAGGCCCGTCGTCGAGGCTCACTTGTTCCGGCTCCAGACCCATGCCGCAAATCGGGCAATCTCCAGGCCCTTGCTGACGAATCTCCGGGTGCATCGGGCAGGTAAACATGGTTCCGGGGGCTGCCGGCTCCGCAGGCTCCTGTTTCTCCCCGAGGTATTTATCCGGGCTTTCATCAAACTTCGTCTGACATCGGGAAGAACAGAAATACCAGTTTTTGCCAGCATGCCGGCTGCGATGCTCCGCGGCATGGGGGTCTACAGACATTCCGCAAACCGGGTCTTTAACAGCGTGTTCATCGTGATGCTCACTCATTACGCGCTCCTGCTTTATCTGCCGGCCAATCCGCAAACGCAACGAAATATAGAAGAACCAGGTTTACCATCGGTATAAGGATCAATATTCCCATCCAACCGGGGTAACCGGTACGCTGACAGATCCGCCACGCGGGTATGACCACAACAATGGCGATGACCAGCATCCATAGCCAATGCCCTGCCCACATTGTATTCCCAAACATATCCCCTTCCATCATGGGGTTACCCTCCGATTTGCGTGTTGAATGTCAGTGATGGTGTTCATGAGATTCATCACTGTTTAGCGACTTTCTTCTAGCGGACGACTTCAGGAATATCTGCTCGGCAACCGCTATTACAACCATTGTGGCCACCGCCACGCCTATTACAAAGGGGTCGGTGTTCAGCTTGACCCACACAAAGCCGCCCAGAATCATTAAATCCAGGATGATCGCCACCGCTGGTACCCATCTCGCAGCCTTCACATCCTGATGCAGGTAGCGCAGCACGCCCCAATGAATGGATATATCCATGATCAGATAAAACACAATGCCCAGTGCTGCAATTCTTGATAGATCGAAGAAAGCGGTCAGAACCAGGCCGAGCACCACGGTGTATACAAGAGTGTGTTTCTGGATGCTGCCAGGCATTCCAAAGTGGCTATGGGGCACCAGCTTCATCTCGGTCAGCATGGCCAGCATGCGAGAGACTGCAAAAATACTTGCGAGAATGCCTCCGGCCGTTGCCATCATGGCGAGCACCACGGTGAACCACAGGCCGTAGTCACCCAGTGCCGGGCGCGCTGCCGCTGCAAGAGAGTAATCCTGGGTTTCAATGATTTCAGAGAGGGAGAGGTTGCTCGAAACAGCGAATCCCACCAGTGTGTAGAGCACAACGCAGACGGCAATGGAGATGACAATCGCGCGACCGACATTGCGATGCGGGTTTTTCACCTCGGAGCCGCTGTTGGTAATGGTGGTGAACCCCTTGAAGGCCAAGATGCCCAGTGCCGTTGCACCCAGAAAGTTGCCGGCAGTGCCAGCCTCACCACTTCTGGAAAAATCGACCGCAAGGCTGTCCGCCAGCCAGACACCCACCAAACCAAACACCAGAATACCGCCAATCTTGAGGATCCCGATCAACGACGCTGTGCCCTGAATCCAGCGGTTACCAAGCAAGTTGATCAGGAATGCCGCAACAATCAGCGACACACCCAGGATGGAAACCATGCGCCCGCTTTCATCGCCGCCGAACAATTGCATGGTGTATGACCCGAATGTTCGAGCCAGGAAGCTCTGGGCAATCACCATGGAGAAATACATCAATAGCGCGTTAAATGCCGTTGCCAGCTTGTCCCCATAAGCCTTATGAAGATACATGCCAATACCACCCGCCGATGGGTAGGCATTGGAAATCTTGATATAGGAGTAGGCGCTGAACGACACAACGATTGCTGCCGCGAGAAAGGCCAGTGGAAAAAGAGCCCCGGCCATCTGGGCCATTTGTCCGGTCAGCGCAAAGATACCGGCGCCAATCATGACGCCGGTGCCCAGCATGACGGTCCCTGATAGGCTCAGGCTACCTTCCTTGTAGCGAGTGGTTCTGTCTTGCTCCCTGCTCATTGAAACTCCTGTTATTTTTTCATGGGTGGGATTTTCGAACAGCAAAACGGCTCATGCTTTGCGTTTGCACGGACGTTGTCATCGGTGAACCGATACCACGCGAGCTTTTGTCGGTGCCACCAACCGCTTTTTAAACGCCCCCCGTTAGCTTCAACAAGAGCAACCAACTCGTCAGTGGACCAATGTGTTCCATCAAACACAGCAATCAGCTTTCCTTCCGGTTTAGCCTCCGCAAAATCCACACATGGATGATGGTTCAGCTCCTGGATCAAGTCGCTCCATTGAACCTCAGAAAGGCCTTCAACCGTCAGCTTGCGCCGAAGCAGAAACTGCTCCTGATTTGTTGCTTTGTGGACTTTAGTCATGATGTTGCACCTCTCAACCCGTGTCCCAGTCTCCATCAGAACATGTCCAACTGAATTACAACTGAAAATCGGAGCGCAAAAGACCCACGCATACCGTAATTTGCGTTACATCAATGTATGAAGAAACAGGCCAGGGGCTGCTGCCCTGGCCTGTTTGTCACCTCAGAAGGAGAGCCGAGCCCCAATAACCGCAAACCAATCCTCTGTGCTTCCGACACCGGCTCTGGCGTAATCCGCCGTGTCACCGTATTTACGTTCGTGAACAACACCCACGTAAGGCGAGAAGGCGCGGTCAATCAGGTCGTAGCTCAACCGTAATCCGCTTTCTGTGGATACCAGGCCCTTGCCGACTCCAATTTCTCGATCCTCGCTGAATGCCACCGTTGCATCGAAGGTCGCTGTGAGTATCCAGTAATTGGTGAGCAGCAACTCATATTCCGCATCGAGATCAGCGAAGGTGTCGCCGTCCTTGCTCACGTATAGGTTCGCATCAATTTCAATCCACTGCGGCGCCAGGCCTGCCACACCGAGAACTGCATAGGTTCGATCCGGGCCTTCCGGAGTGTCGAATCGTACCCCGGCTTTTGCGTCGAAAAACTTGGATATGGGAATTTGCCCGACCAACTGATTTTCGAGTTTTTCGTAGGCTCGCTCTTCGAAGGAATACTCGCCACTAGTAAGCCAGCGAGCTTTGAAATTGTCAGTGCCGTAGAAGAAATCCGCGTCCCAGACGCCTGCTTCCTCATCGTCGTCACTGTAACGGTATTCAAGCTCTTCGAACTGCGCACCCCACACCTTCAGCGGTTGCTTGCGCTGGGTGGTGTCCGGCATCCGTTCTTGAGCGGATGCCAACACCGGTATGACACTCAGGCTCACAACCGCGCTTGCAATCACCGGTATCCAAAGCTTCATACGTCACCCCCAACTTCGCTCAGCTGCTCACTGGATGCGGCCTGTGTCGATTCCGGCCCACCCTCAACAATCACTTTTCGGAACATGCCAGCCGCCATGTGGTAAGTCAGGTGGCAATGGAAGGCCCACTGCCCAGGCGCATCCACTTCGGTTTCCATGTAAACCGTGGTACCAGGCTGCACACTGACGGTGTGTTTGATCGGATTCCATTGGCCCGCGCCAACATCGAGAATCGACCACATACCGTGCAGGTGCATGGGGTGCGTCATCATGGTTTCGTTTACAAATTTGAAGCGAACTCGTTCGCCATATTTCAGGCGTATGGGCTCAGCGTCCTCGTATTTAACGCCATTGATGCTCCAGGTATAGCGTTCCATGTTGCCTGTGAGGCGCAACTCGATTTCCCGTGCAGGCTCCCGTTCTTCGTAAAGTGGCTTCTGTGCTTTGAGGTCGGCGTAGGAGAGGAATTTGCCGCCATTGGCTGCGGTCGGAACCAGCCCGCTGCCTTTGGCGTAAAAGGGATCACTTGCACCACCCTCGGGCATCGTCATCGAGCTATGATCCATACCCTCCATCCGGGAATGATCCATATCAGACATATCGGCCATCTCGTTTTCGCCGACCATGTCACCGTGATCGCCCATGTCGCCGTGATCCATGCCGGGCATATCCCCGTGATCCATTCCCGGCATGCCGCCCATGTCCGCCATGGTCAATCGTGCGGGCTCACGTAATCCGGGAACAGGCGCTTCCATCCCCTCCTCTGGCGCCAGCGTTGCTCGCGCATAGCCGGAGCGTCCCATGGACTCGGCAAAAATCGTATAGGCCTGCTCGTCCTTGGGCCGAACGATCACGTCGTAGGTTTCCGCGACGCCGATACGGAATTCATCCACATTGACCGGCTGTACGTTATTGCCATCGGCCTGCACGACGGTCATTTTCAGGCCCGGAATCCGGATGTCGAAATAGGTCATTGCGGATGAGTTGATAAAACGCAGCCGAACTCGCTCGCCGGGCTCAAAGAGACCTGTCCAGTTCTGTTCCGGACCTTTGCCATTAATCATGCCGGTAAAACCCTGCAGATCCTCAACATCGGCCTGCATCATGCGCATGTCGCCCCATGCCAAGCGTTCTTTCACAGTGTTCAGGAAGCCGTTTTCTGAAGCGTCTGAAAAGAACTCACCCACGGTTTGCTGTTTACGGTTGTAGTAATCCGGCGTTATCTTGAGGTTGCGCATAACCCGTTCGCTGGCGTGCGGGTGCTTATCCGTCAACTGAACCACGTATTCGCGATCGTAGCGAAACGGCTCTCGCCCTTCTGGTTCGATGATAATGGAACCAAAGGCCCCCTCCGGCTCCTGAAAGCCCGAGTGGCTGTGGAACCAGTAAGTTCCCGATTGTGTAATGGGAAACTTGTAAGTGAACGTCTCCCCGGGTTTGATGCCAGGAAAGCTGATCCCCGGAACACCATCCTGCTCAAAGGGAAGAATCAAACCGTGCCAGTGAATAGAGGTCATCTCGTCAAGGTTGTTGGTAACGTTGATGGAAACCTCTTCTCCCTCTTTGAAGCGTAAAGTGGGGCCGGGAGATTTGCCGTTGTAACCTACCCCCTCTTTCACAAATTCCCCGGTATCGATTGTCACTCGGTCCACGGTCAGGTTGTATTCACCCGCTAAGCCAATAGCGGGTAAAAGCAGGCTTAAAGTGCCTGCGACAAGAGTCCTCTTCATGATCAACTGCTCCCGAACTACTTCGTCGTATTCAAAGATCCCAACGCGCCGGCTATTGAGCGGGCGCGATAAACTGTTACTTGTTCGAAAGTATTCAGTTGAAATTTACTTCGCCGTACATGCCTGCCTGATAGTGCCCTGGCACGTTGCAGGCAAACTCGATATTGCCCTTTTCAGAAAACGTCCAGATGACTTCCTGGCTCTCTCCCGGCTCTAACAGCACGCTGTTCGGGTCGTCGTGCTTCATGGACTTGCCGTGCCCCATATCCATTTCCATCATGTCGTGATTGAGCTTTCCGCCCTGAATAGCGCCGTGCTCAACCATCATCATCATTTCTTTTTGATGGGCTTCGTGCATCTCGGGGGTGCCAATGTTGAACTCGTGCACCAATTGACCTTTGTTCTGAACCACAAAACGCACCGTTTCTCCTGGTTTGACTTCGATAGCTTCAGGCTCGTAGTAGTTGTCATACATCTCCACTGTAATGCTGCGACTGGCATCAGACGCTTTACCCGGTTCGCCGCTCTTGGCGCTTTGACCGTGTCCGCCTCCGTGGGTACCCGCGCCTAGTGCTGTTAACGAAATTGACATGGCAACTGCTGCAACTGCGAACTTTGCTAGACTCATTAAACCTTCTCCTATGGTGCGGCGTAACGTGCGTTCGAAATCTGCGTTTGCCCCGCAACGTGAATGTTGTGCTAAAACGCTTGATACCATCGCGCACGAACCTGAACTCTTTCTGAAAATCCGGATTTATTTGCAGTTCAGGCTCAATTCAGTTTGATAAGCGACACTGCTGTTGCCTGTTCTGACTTAAAAAAGGAAGCGATACATGAGACTACTGCTGGTGGAGGATGACCGACTGCTTGCGGAGGGGCTTACCAGCCAACTTGAGAAGGCTGGCTTCAGTGTGGATATCACCCACACAGCCAAAGAGGCGGTAGTTTTAGGAGAACAGGAAGACTACAAAGCAGGCGTGCTCGATCTCGGGCTGCCAGATGGAAACGGTCTGGATGTGCTGAGAAAGTGGCGATCAAGCAAAGTCACTTTTCCGGTACTGATCCTCACCGCAAGGGGGGACTGGCAAGATAAGGTAAACGGCCTCAAAGCTGGCGCAGATGACTACCTGGCCAAACCCTTTCAAACGGAAGAGCTGATTGCCCGTTTGAACGCCATCATGCGCAGAAGCGAAGGCAGGGTTCACTCAACGGTAAAAGTGGGGCGGTTTGAGCTCGACGAGAATCGGCAATGCCTGCAAATCGAAGATGGCACCGAACACAGCCTGACCGGTACGGAATTCCGGTTACTGCGCTGTCTGATGGGACGGCCTGGTCATATATTCTCCAAAGAGCAGCTCATGGAGCAGCTATATAATCTAAACGAAAGCCCCAACGAAAATATCATCGAGGCATACATCCGGCGCCTGCGAAAACTGGTTGGCGCAGAAACCATCGCAACGCGGCGCGGTCAGGGATATCTGTTTAATGACTCTGTTTAGAAAGCCTGTGTCCATAAAAGGGGCACTTCTGCTCCTGCTATTACCCGCAGGCATTGGCTTGATGGCCATCGCATGGTTTGTGCACGGATTGCTTCTGGAGCGAATGTCCCGGGAATTTGTGGAGAGCCGCTTGAAGGATGAAGTGGCTTTTCTAGAGCACCATATTCGCCAAGCCGGCGGCCAGATAGACATGCTTCAGACTGGGGATTATTTTGAAGAAGTATTCCATCATGCCTTTGCTATCCAGTCTTCCGCTCAAACGGTCATATCCCCCCAATCCTGGCATCCGTTGCTGAGGCCATTACTGAAATCGGATGAGCAGAAAAGTATCAGAGTACACGGCGCCGAAATATCTGATGCACCCTCCGATATCCTCGCCTATCGAAAATCCTTTTTGGTGAACGACACCCTTATTACCGTGATCGTTTCAGAAGACATGGGCGCGCTACAAAACAGCCAAGCTGAGCTGCATGTCTGGACCGCAATTGTATCGATATTGTTGATCTTGTTGCTCGTGGGGATTATCTGGTTCGGAATTAGTTTGTCGATGCGGCCAGTTGTATCACTGAAGGCGACTCTAAAACGTCTACAGAGCGGTGAAATTTCCCGGATAAACGTGGAGGCCCCGGAAGAATTCCGGCCACTGGTGCAACAACTCAACCAACTTCTGGACTCTCTGGACCAGCGGCTTGAGCGCTCCCGGGAAGCGCTCGCAAACCTGTCTCACAGCGTTAAAACGCCCATCGCTGCCGTCAGGCAGGTTCTCGAAGATACCAGCCGGCCGCTTAATGATGAATTGAGACATGAGATGGGGTCGCGCTTAAGTGATATCGACAAACAACTGGAAGCAGAGATGCGCCGCAGCCAGTTTGCCGGACCACAGGTGGGCAAAAGTGCATATCCGGTAAAACAGGCTCGAGATCTACTGTGGATGTTGGGTCGTCTCTATCCAGAAAAGTCGTTTGAGCTATCGACGTCACTCACTGAGGAGTTTCGCTGGCCGATAGAGGAGCACGACTTGAACGAAATATTAGGGAACTTGCTCGATAATGCGGGGAAGTGGTCGTCAGAATGCGTTGAGCTCTCTTTGGAACAAAGCACTGGTTTGGTTCAGGTCATTGTCACAGATGATGGTCCCGGGGTTGCAGAAGATAAACGAATTCACTTGGGCAAAAGAGGAAAACGGTTGGATGAACAAACACCCGGACACGGGCTTGGCCTTGCTATCGTGCGCGAGATAGTTGATCGGTATGGCGGCGAGATTTCGTTTTCAAACGGGTTAAAAGGTGGTTTGCAAGTAAGGATCGAAATCGCTGTCTGATGTTTTTTACCGCAACAGATCAGCTCACACCAAAACCTGCCGTGTGGTCGCAATATAGTGATGCACCTGACGCTCGGTTTCAGTATCAACCATGTTCTCCGGGCGGCGACCTCTGGGGCACGGCATGCGCGGGGTCGTACCAAACAACCGGCAAATCAACGGGCGTTCTTCGTACACGGTGCACCCATCCGGGCCTAGGTGTACGCAGTTGAACTCATTCAGCGCAGCTTCGTGCTCGGCATTTGTTTTCACAGGTAAACGTGAAATCTCTTCTGAAGAGGTTGTTACCGGGCCACAGCAATCGTGGCAACCGGGCACACACTCGAATGTAGGAATGTCCTCACGCAGTCGCGCGATTATGTCCCGGTTACGATACATTGATGATCACCGTTCAGCCCTCTTGTCGTATGTAAGTACGCCCTAAGATACAATGCCCGGCTGCTACTTTACCAATCCGGGAACTCTGTATTTCATGCCTGAACCCTCACCTGCCACGGCGAATTACTCACGCCAGAAAATCGTTCTGATCATATTGTCTCTTGCCATCGGTGGTTTCGGCATTGGCACCGGTGAATTTGCCATTATGGGGCTTATGCCCAATGTGGCACTGGATTTTGGTATTACCGAGCCTCAGGTTGGGCACTTGATCAGTGCTTATGCTCTCGGGGTTGTTGTAGGTGCACCGGTTCTGGCGATATTTGGTGCTCAGCTATTCCGCAAACATCTGCTCATTGCACTCATGGCATTTTATGCGCTGGGTAATTTCGCCAGTGCGATGGCTGGCAGTTATGAAACCTTGATGGTTTCCAGATTTGTTGCCGGCCTGCCCCACGGTGCCTACTTCGGTGTTGCGGCCTTGGTAGCCGCATCGTTAGTGCCGCTCAATCAAAGAGCTAAAGCGGTAAGCTTCATCATGATGGGGCTGGCCCTGGCTTTGTTGTTTGGGAACCCGCTGGCCACATTGCTTGGGCAGCATCTGGAGTGGCGGTATGCCTTTGGCTTTGTGGCCGTTATTGCTGCAATAACCACAGTGCTTGTATTCGTTTTTCTGCCTTTAAACCGCGATGAAGTACGCCACAGTTCCCTAAGCGAGTTGCGCGCGTTCAATAGCCCGAAAATCTGGTATCCACTGGCCATCGGTGCAGTCGGATTTGCCGGTATGTTCTGCGTGTTCAGTTATCTGGCCCCGACGCTACTGAACGTTACTCAGGTGGAGCCAATCTGGATTCCCGTTGCCTTGTTTGTATTTGGTCTAGGTGGTTTTGTAGGCAACATACTGGGCGGTTGGCTTTTTGATCGCTTTCAGTTCAGAAGTGTGGGTATGATTCTACTCTGGGCTGCCGTTGTGCTGGCACTGTTTCCTCTTGCCGCGGGCTCCCTTTGGAGCATTTTAATTGCCTGCTTTGTGGTTGCATTGATGGTGGCTATGGGCCCTGCCCTGCAAACCCACTTAATGGACGTTGCCCACGGTGCTCAAACCTTGGCCGCGGCCTCTCATCATGCGGCGTTCAATCTGGCCAATGCGATTGGCCCGTGGCTAGGTGGCATGGCTATAAGCGCGGGTATGGGGTGGCAAGTTACCGGTTACGTGGGTTCGGCTACGGCGGTTGCCGGGTTGATTGTTTTTTTCGTGGCACAGAAACAACTGAGTGGCGAGCGAGCACCTTCAGCGCGCAGTTAAAACTCACTGCTGTTATTTAACATTTTTTTGATATTTTTCTGACCAAATACTGACGCCCCACCCTCTATTCTGCACTCCCCTTTTATGAGTCGCTTGGGAGAATCCTCTGACTGAGAGTTCTCTGGCTGCTCTGACGGAGAGTGTAGGCATGCCTTTATCCTTTTGTTCCAAACGTCACTCCCTACCCAGACACGTTTATCGAGGTTTCCGCTGGGCCGGTGCCTACACACCGATATTAATGTTGTTTTTTGCGATACTTCTCATTGGTAGTCTATCGAGAACTCTGTTGGTGGCATGGCAATTCCACCGGGTTACGGAGACAACGGTATGGCCTGATATCTTCCTCCATGGGCTGCGGGCAGACCTGATCATGGCTGGCATGGTCGTGGCACCTTTGGTTTTGCTTTTACCGATTCTGGGCCATCGCTTCAGCTGGTTAGCCTGGAAGCGATTGACGGTTTTTTGGGCGCTGATTGTCGTTTTCTCTTTTCTTTTCATGGAGTTTGCTACCCCAACCTTTATCGCCGAGTACGATACTCGGCCCAACCGTTTGTTCATCGAGTATCTGAGTTATCCCAAGGAAGTAATGAGTATGCTTTGGGAGGGCTACTTGCCTGCCGTTATCATCGGGATTTTTCTTTGCGTACTACTGACTGGTCTGTTCGCTTGGTTACTGCGACCGTGGGCACGAGAGCCCTCGCCGGGCAATTATCGTAAAGCGATTCTGATATGGCCCCTTGTGGTTATTGCTGTGTTTATGAGCGTTCGCTCTACTACTGGCCACCGCCCCGCCAACCCGGCGATGTTTGCACTGACATCAGACGCCATGGTGAATTCACTGATTATCAACTCTACCTGGTCAGTGGCTTTTGCCGTCTACAACCTTAAACATGAGGAAGACGCAGATGCCCGTTACGGACAGATGGAAATGTCTGAAATACTGAACGAGACCCGGAGCGCGCCCTGGCTCCGTGGAGCAGAATTCAATTCCAGGCATTTTCCGACGCTGCATCAACAAATACCGGTAAAAGAACGGCCGCGCCCTCTTAATCTCGTGATTGTTCTGGAGGAAAGCCTGGGCGCGACTTTTGTTGAATCCTTGGGTGGACGCCCGGCAACCCCCCGCCTTGAGGCTTTGAAAAATTCTGGTTGGTGGTTTGAGAATCTGTATGCAACAGGCACGAGATCTGTTCGGGGTATCGAGGCTGTGGTTTCCGGATTCTTGCCATCTCCCGCTCGCAGTGTGGTGAAACTATCACTGGCCCAAACCGGTTTTTTCACACTGGCTGATTTGTTAAAACACCAAGGTTACAACACCGGTTTTATCTACGGCGGAGAGGCGCATTTTGACAATATGCGCAGTTTTTTCTCGGGTAATGGTTTTGACAACATCCTGGACCAACAGAACTACGTCAATCCCGTTTTTACCGGAAGCTGGGGGGTGAGCGATGAAGACCTGTTCACGAAGACCCACGAAGAACTTCAAACGCTTCATGCCTCCGAAGAACCCTTTTTCCGACTGGTATTCTCGTCATCAAATCACACACCGTTTGAATATCCGGACAACCGAATTGAGCAGTACGACGAAGAGAAAAGCACAGTCAATAATGCCGTCAAGTACGCAGATCATGCCTTGGGTGATTTCATAGACACCGCGCGGAACAGTGATTATTGGAAAGATACTCTGTTTTTGATTGTGGCCGATCACGACGCCAGAGTTTGGGGCGATGAGCTGGTCCCCATCAAAAACTTTCACATTCCAGGGCTGATTCTGGGAGCGGGTGTGGAAAGCCGGCGCATTGAAACAATAGCTAGCCAGATTGATCTTGCACCAACGTTGCTCTCACTCATGGGTATTGCCAGTGAGAACCCCATGGTTGGACGTGATCTGGTGAGATTTCCTGACGCACCCGGTCGGGCGATTATGCAGTTTAACGATTACTATGCATGGATGGACAGCGACTACAACGTGACGGTATTGCGCCCCGAGCAAGAACCCTTGGCAGGTATCTACTCGCCACAAGTCGGGAGGACTCAATATTTAGCCGGCGCTCCAGAGGACGCGGCCACAAAAAAAGCGTTAGCCCATGCGCTGCTGCCCCTGAAACTTTACCGGGAGCAGGCCTATGGTCTACCTGACGAACAGGATCAAACCAGGTTATGAACGTGAATGACAAACTCAGTGCCTTCGCTGTCCGACTTGGCTACCTCCAAATCCCAGCCCAATCGCTCACACACCAGCCTAACGATCAGCAACCCAAAGGTGGTTTTGCTGAACTCGCCGGTTACCGAGGTGATAGCGCTTGGTTCCCCAACCGTATTTAAGTGCTCGGCCACTTGAAGGGGCAACCCGGCCCCAAAATCTCTCACCGAGATTTTGTTATCGATTATTCTTACCTCCACTTCAGAGCGAGTGTGGCGAAGCGCATTTTGTAGCAAGTTACGCATTAGCATGCGCACCAGAGCCGGATGGGTTATGACTCGCAACGTGGGGTTATTGTTGCAAAGCGTGATCCGCCCAGAATGGTCTGGATACCCATGTTCCAGATCATCAACAGTGTTCTTAATGACATCTTGCAGCACAATGGTTCTCGCATCGCTTTCAGACGTTTCACTACGGGCAAGTTCAAGCAGAACCTCTGTATCGTCGCGCATGGTTTGCATGGCCCGGCGAATACGGGCGAGGGTTTTCTGATCCGCCGCCGACAGGCTTTGCCGTTGCTCCAATACATTCAGGGCGCCACTCATCACGGCCAACGGCGTGCGCAGCTCATGACTGGCTAGTTTCACAAATGATTTCTCACGTTCAATGTGATGTTCAAGCTCTGACAGGAAGCGGTTAAATGCCTGAGCTATGTCACAAAACTCCTGATCACGGTAATCCGTAGTGATTTGTGGCATCGACGGACCGGGGGCTGTGTTAAGGACTTCACGAGTTAACTTTTTGAAAGGGCGTACCAAGTACCCGGCTCCTGTGCGGGCAACAATAAAACCAATCAGGAGCATGAAACCAGCGACACCAGCAAGAGCTAGCTGAACCAGAGCCTCACGATTTTCCATAATCGTAATATCCTGGGCCAGGAAAAGTTTGCCATCGGGGGATTCCAACTGCGCTCCTACTATCAGCAGCGTTGTCTGGCCTATCTCTACTTCCTGAGAAAATGGTAAATGGCGACTGCGGAAATATTCCGGGAGCAAAGCCTCCGCCTCGCCTTCTGGCAGGAAAACGGCCTCCAGCTGTGCTGTTTTTATGGGTTGAAAGCGCCCTTCCCGGAGTTGCTCCGCGAAATACTCGGCCTCCGCCTTGAGTTCCAGATCCAGAATGGTGTCCTCAACATCATAAACAAACATCTCAACAATAATCATGGAGGTCGCTGTAGTGGCGGCAATCAGGAAAAACAGGGTTCTGGCCAGGCGCTTAGTCAAAGATGACTTCATGATGTGCTCACGCGGGCCTTCTCGGGAACGTCAAGGCTGTATCCCCGCCCATGGATGGTTTTTACCAGACCGTTACCCAAGCCAGACTGCAGCGACTTTCGAAGTGTGTAGATGTGGGTACGAAGGCTGTTCCCTTCCATTTCCCCATGGTGAGCCCCCCATAAAGCATCGCTCAAGGCTTCATGGCTGAGAAAACTCGGGTATGCACGAACCAGTAATTCAAACAGGCGCGCAGGGGTGCCGGACAAAGCCGTTTTCGACCCGTTCAATTCGACTTCCAACGTGCCAGGATCGAACCGAAGATCACCCGCAGACAGAATTGGCCTCTGTGGCGCGTAGCGCCGATGCAGAGCTTCAACCCGTAATTGCAACTCACGCAGCTCGAAAGGCTTCACAAGGTAGTCATCCGCACCGCAATCAAACCCTTTTTCCTTGTCGGGCAGGCCACTCAATGCGGTCATCAGAATGACGGGGGTCTGGCATTGCAGATCATTACGTATACGCTTACAAATATCATAGCCATTGACGCCGGGTAGCATCAGGTCGAGCACGATAACGTCATAGCTTTGCGTAGCCAGTAGATGCAATGCGGTCAAACCATCAGCAGCAAAGTCCAGTGCGTAACGATCTTCACCTAGAAATTCAAACAGATTTTCAGCAAGGTCGACCTGATCCTCAACGATTAACAACCTGAGTTGTGCCTGATTAGATGTCACTCGAGCGAACTCCGTTGGCGTCAGACAATGGCTGCTGGTCCCTTGGCAGTTCCTCAATGACCAACAATTGATAGCGTCTATTTTCCATGACCTTATCAGTCGAGATGGCTAAGCTGGCCACTTTATCGGCTGGCCAGTTTCTGGGAACCGCAACATACCAATGCTGATACGCATCGGCCGTCTGAAAACTGTTCAATCCGCTCTTTGTCATCTCCAGAGCGGTTCCGTTTGAGTAGAACCGGGCTGAAAATGGCAGGTCGTCCAGATAGATCAACGGGCTATCGTTGGCTGTCCGGTTCAACTGATAATAACTTACCAGCTCTTTCTCTGTCTTGAGTGACTGCCAACCCGTGGCGGAAAGACCTACGAACAGCGTCAATAAAACCGGGACCAAAACCGCCAAGCCACCTCGCAAGCGGAGCAACCAGAAAGACTGGCATTCCGACGCCCAACGACCGATTAAAATAGCTGTAAACGGTAACGAGGGTAATATGTAAGTCCAAAGTGTATTGCCTGCTAACGTGAAGAACAGCATGGGTGCCAGTGCGCTGACCAACAAAAAGCTGACGCCCGGATTTGATATTGTCTTGCTTAAAATATCTCGTCTTTTCCCCCTGAACCACGCAAGTGCCAGACTCACCAGCGCAACGATGCCCCACGGGAACGAAGCCCACAACCAGAACATCCAGATCATGCCTTTAGGTTGATTATGAGCGCTGCCGTAGAGATCCCCTGCCCACCCCGGATCCAGAAACCTACGCACATGTTCCCCAACGATAAAGTAATCCAGAAAACCTGGCGTCTTGAGTTCCGCCAATATATACCACGGGCAGACGAATAGGGCCGTCAACAGGATTCCCCGCCACCAGGGCAGCCGTCGCAGGTTGTTAATGGTTTCCCTCCATGAAAGGAGTAACCACATGACGATGGGAACCCCGACCAAGACCAGGGCTAACGGCCCTTTGGACAGCAGCCCCATGGCCAGCCCAAGGAAGAAAAGCCACCGCCATAATCCGCCCTCTCCTGCCATTACCAGGCAAAAGCTGACCAGAGTCAGAGTGGTGCCCAATGCCAGGAAGGCGTCGGTCATCACGGCGCCGGCGCTGATGTAGGTAAGTGCCATGGTCACGAAAACCAGGCTACTCCACTGAGCAACCTGAACATTCCAGATTTGCCGCGCCAGTCTCCATACCAGCCACACCATGGCGAGCGTCACCAGCCAGGAGGGAAACCGCAGGGAAAATTCCGAAACACCAAATACCTTGATGGCTGCCGCCTGAGCCCAGAACGATAAGGGCGGCTTACCCCAGAATGGAACTCCGGGCTCGAACCACGGCGTAACCCAATCACCGGTTTCCGCCATCAGGCGTGCAATTTCTGCGTAACGCGGCTCGGTTGTATCGGCAAAGGGGAAGAATGCCATACCAATAAAACGGCTAACCAGCACTGCAACCAGTATCAGCAGCCACACGTTAAACCGCTGTGACATGTCGCGCCCCCGTTGTTTTAAGCTGCACTTGCTGGCGTGTGCCAGTCAGATTTTCGATCACTTCGTCTGTCAGATATACCGGGCGTTGCTTTGATTCCATGTAGGTCTTGCCGACATATTCACCCACGATACCCACACTCATCAGCTGAATACCGCCAAGAAAGCTGATGATGGCCACGAGCGAGGGGTAACCGCTGGTGGCATCGCCCAGCATTAATGCCTTGACCACAATCCACAGCCCGAATACCGCGCCCATACTGGCGGCGATAAGCCCGATCAAAGTTGCCCAGCGCAATGGCGACACGGAAAATGAAGTCAGCCCTTCCAGTGCCAGGCCCACCAACCCAGGGTAATCCCATTTGGTTTCACCCGCTGCTCGGGGTTCCCGATCGTACTGAATAACCTGAGTAGGCATACCAATCCAGGCGAACAAGCCTTTCATATAGCGGTTGCGCTCTGTCAGCACCAACAGCGCATTAACGGCTTTGCGGCTCATCAACCGAAAGTCACCGGTATCGACGGGAATATTGGTTCGGCTGGTTCGGTTCAGCAACCTGTAAAACAGATGCGCACTCCAGCGTTTGAACGCGGTTTCGCCAGCCCGTGAGCGCCGCTGCATCAGGACAACGTCAACACCCGACTGCCAGCACTCGACCATGGCCGGAATTTGCTCAGGTGGATCTTGCAGGTCTGCATCCAACACGATCACCGCATCGCCTTTGGCGTGCTCCAGCCCTGCGGTCATTGCGGCCTCTTTGCCAAAATTGCGACTCAGTTTGATCAGCCGGATGCCGGGCATTCGGTCAATAACGCCGCGGATGTATTGGGCACTGCCATCATCACTGCCGTCATCAATCAGCACGATCTCCCAGTGCACGTCCAGGGTGGCAAGCAACGGTAGCACCCGATCAAAGAAAAGAGGCAGCATTGGGCGTTCGTTGTACAGCGGCACCACCAGTGATAACAGCGGCTTGTCAAACGGGCCATCAAAAGGTACCACGGGGAATTCAACGCGTTTGTTCATGGAAAACCAACCTCTGATAAACGGTGTAATTCAGTGCAGCGACAAGCCCTGTAGTCACGATTTGTGACAGCGTGACGGGCAGTGCCAGAAAGTTATTGAGCAGGAAAAAGAAGGCGAGATTGCAGAACCAGGCGCTCAGACAGGAGCCGATATAACGCCATAGCGTGGCCCTGTGAGGGCCGGCATTGCGGAATGCCAGACGCCGCTGGAGGCCGTAATTTAGCGCCGCGCCAGACACGCTTCCGCTAGCAGTTGCCAGCACGGGTTCAAGCCCGGCGGCGATCAATGCTGCCATTACAAGCCAGTGCAATAGCGTAGCGAGGCCGCCGGCCGCGACAAATCCCTTAAGTTGGCGAGGTAGGAGTTTGCTCATGAAAATAACCGCCACATTGACGACTGAAAAATTGTGTGGGTATGGTGACTCACTCAGTGTCAGAGCTTTGTGGAGGTTTTATCAGGAAAATGTCAAAACCAGAGTTAGTCCCGGCAATGAAACGCTTTCCCTTTTAGCGAAACTCGAAACTTTCCTGATGAAAGCGCAATGAAATTGACTGCTGCTTAAGGCCGCTTCGCAGGGCTTTTGCCAGACTTTGCGGCCCGCAAAACCAGATATCCACTCTGCGATCATGGATTTGCAGTTGATTCGCGGTCAACCGCTGCCCCATCTGGCTGTCGTGGATGTGCAGTAATACGTCCGGAAGTTGCTCCGTCAGCTCTTGTAGACGAGTCACCATAGGGTCGCTTGTAGCTCCCGCAGTGCAGTAATGAAGTGTGATAGCCGGATGTTTTTGTTCGGAATTGATCAGGCGTTTTTCCAGAGCAGCCAGAAACGGTGTGATACCAATGCCGCCGGCCACCCAGATTTGCTGAACGTTTTTTCTTCCTTTATCAGGATTAAAGCGCCCATAAGGCCCTTCCAGGGTAACGGTCTGGCCAGTGCGCAGCTTCTTCGGGATCTTTCGGGTGTAGTCTCCCAGTGCCTTGATGTGGAAACTGAGTTGTCCTCTGTCATCGGCAGCACTGGACAGGCTGAAAGGATGTGCCCCTTCGATTCGGTCGAAGGTTACCAGGGCGAATTGTCCGGCCTGGTGGCCAGGCCAGCGCTTGCCCATGTCACAGACGACCTCCGTGATGTTAGCTGATGTCTGACTGACGGCCTGAACCAACCCCTTATAGCGGCGACTCCTGCCGATTTGCCCAGTCAGCGATTGCAGGCTTGCGCCGGCACCACCTGCTATCAACAGCGCCATCAGCCAACCGGTGGGTTGTTGCCACCATATCAGCGGGGCCAGCAACAGTGCGTGGGCGGCCAGTACCAGATAAATCACTGGCATCACCCGATGCAGGTGGCGCCAGTAACCATAAGGCACCCACCGCAGGAGAGTGATAACAACCAGAAACGCCAGCACATACAGGCCGGGCTCGCCCAGATCTTCAGCGCCATCCTGCAGGCTGTCCAGCAGGCCGGAAAAGTCAGCTTCCTTCAAACTGCGATCTGATCCAAACAGCGCTTCGAGGGCGTCATCCGCCATTTCAATCAGCCAGTGTGACAGCGCAAAAACCACGGCCAGAATGCCCGTCCATTTATGCAACTGATACATGCTGTCCAATCCACCTAACGGCGGTTCCAGCCATGCCGGCCGGGTAGCCAGCAGCATGGTAATGGACATGAAGTTGATGGCAAGATAACCACTGAGTGTGAGGAAGTTTTCATAGCTCAACCCCGGGGTCCAGAAGCTGATCTGAATCGCCAAAAGCAGAAAAAGGGTGACACTGGTACGTAGGTTAGGCACAAACAAACTCCGGCTTGGGTTTGTTTGAATTCTGCAGGGTTAACCTGACACCAGCCTTAAACGCCTGAGTGTTGCACGACAATATTCACTTCTGCTTCAAAACCGTCGCTTTGGCCTGAGGCTGGTGATCGGAGATTCAGGGCAGTACCCGCGCCGCTGGCAATGGCGTCCACGATTGCAAGCCCGATACCGGAGCCCAGTGTTTTCGATTCGGAACGCACAAACCGGTTGCGCAACAATGCGAGCTTCTCTGGCGGTACAACCTCACCTGCATTAGCGACTCGTAAAGTGCCCTCACCTGTCAGGCTGATATTTACTGCCTTGTCGGCGGCGCCGTGCCTGAGTGCATTCTCTATCAGGTTTCTTAGCAGGATGGCAAAGGCATCAGGATCGAGTAATGACATCACGCTATCTTCAGGTAAATTCAGCCTGAGGCGCCCAGGGGCATTACGCTCATAATCGCTGGCGATTATTTTCAGTATGGGTACAAGATCGTTGTAGTTTTCAGACAGCGCGCTACCGCCCTCAGCCTTTGCCAGTTCCAGCAGCTTCTCCGACAGTCTGGACAGGGTGCGAAGAGACTGTTCGATTTCGCCAGCTCGCGCTTTAACGCCGGCATCCCGGGTTTCGGTTTTTAACCGCTGAAGCTTCGCCAACGCCGTTGCCAGTGGCGTTCGCAATTCATGGGCACTGTTAGCGGTAAAGCTTCGCTCGGCTTCAAGCGCCCTGCGCAAACGCTCCAATAAGCGGTTAACTGAAACCATGGTAGGTTCAAACTCTTTTGGCAGGCGGTCTACCGCCACCGGAGAGAGGTCACTACCACCACGGGTTTCTATCGATTGCTGCAGTATAACCACCTGACGAAGCGACCGTTTTATCACCCACCACACACCAACCAGGCTGATGGGAATCAGAAGCACCAGTGGAGCGAGCAAGGCAAGGCTGGTATCCAGTATGGCTTCGCGGCGGTGGCCCAAGGGCTCGGCAACCTCGATGAACAGGGTATCGCTGATGGCACCCTCGCCGTATATCCGGTGAGTAGGCGTTTCGGAGAATCCTTCCTGAGGCTTGGCACCGAAAATGCGCGGATCTGCGTCATGGGATTGCAGCAGCAGCTTGCCTGACGCGTCTCGAACCAGATAAGTGAGATATTCGTCGTGCTCTTTCAGGGCCAATGCCCGCTGATCGCCTGTGTCATTTTCCCGGTTCAGAATGTCGGTCACCGCCAATGGCAGGATACGTTGCGCAGTCTCCTCCAAGGCGCTGTCGAAAACTTCATTCATTTCATGGCGCGCAATCACCCCGGAAGCAATAACGCCCAACAGCCAGAGCAAGGTCACGCCGAGAGTAAGCCAGGTACCAAGGGTTTTCTGCAAACTGGTTTTAGTGATCATAAGCGTTTAACCGGTAACCCATGCCTCGAACCGTCACTATGGCGTCGCGCCCCAGTTTTTTACGCAAACGGCTAATGTAGACCTCAATGGTATTACTCTCGATTTCGGCACCGAATTCGTATAACCGGTCTTCAAGCTGTGAACGCGAAAGCAGTATTCCCGGGCGCTGCAAAAACCCCTCAAAGAGCGCCCACTCCCGAGCGGTGAGCTCCACTGGCTGGTCGTTGCGGCTAATGCGGTGGTCACCCAGATCCACTTCAAGATCGCCAATATGCACCAGAGGGTTCGGATTACCGCGATAGCGTCGTGCCACGGCCGCCACACGGGCAGACAGCTCTGATAGATCAAAAGGCTTCACCAGATAATCGTCGGCACCGGCATTCAGCCCTGCAATCCTGTCTGACACCTGATCCCTGGCGGTCAGAATGATGACGGGCGTTGTGTCACCGGCTGCTCGCAGTTTTTTAAGAAAATCAAAACCGTGGCCATCCGGCAGCATCAAATCGAGCAAAACCAGATTATAAGCGGTGGTTTTCACGCTGGTTTCCGCAAAACCAAGACTTTGCACCCAGTCCACGGCGTGCCCGTCCTCGCTGATCTGATCCCGCACGGCTTCACCCAGCCCGGTTGTATCCTCAACCAACAGTACCCGCATGTTTCACCTTTTGCCTGTTCACGATCTGAAGATACTACAGCCCTCACCTGACAGCAGCCTGAACCTCTTACCAATCTGCTGACCATTCTGCTTCTCGGCCTCCTGTTCAGCCCACTGTCAGGTAAAAGCCTTAGGGTTGATTAAACCGATTCAACGGGAGACAAGCCATGAAACTCAAACCCATTGTTATCAGCCTTTCGTTACTGCTGGTGAGCGGTGCCGCCCTGGCTGACGATGACTGCGATGACCCGGTTGCCCAATGGCAGCCACGGGAAAACCTCCGGAAACAGCTGGAAGCCGAAGGCTGGACGGTGTTCCGCATCAAGGTGGACGACGGTTGTTACGAGGTCAAAGGTCGGGATCCAAATGGTTACCGCGTGGAAGCTGAGTTCTCTCCGGCGACCTTTGAGCTGATGGAAATGGAGCGGGAGGACGACGATGACGACCATCGTGACAGATCCAAGCGCTATAGCGAACCGACCAATGAAGATCGGGTTCCCCGGAAGGGCATTGTCAAAGGCCGACCCAGCGTAACGGTTGAGTAATTAAAGGAGATTACGTCATGAGAAAAATTCTGTTTGCTCTAGGGCTTGCAACGGTAATGGCATTGCCGGCTTATGCCCAGGCTCGGGAAGTCACCTTTACCACCCAGCTGAAAAACTATGGCGGTGACGGGGCTTATCTGGCTCTCTACCTTACGGATACCAACGGACAGTACCAGGGGACTCTCTGGATTTCAGGAGAGAAAAGCAAATATTACAAGCACCTGCGGGACTGGGCACGGGGCAGTGGCCTGAATCAGGCTGAATACGACGGCCTGACCGGCGCCAGTGTGACCAGCGGCCGCGCCCTGAAAGTGACTCTGGAACTTGAAGACGCTTTGATCGACTCCGGTTATCAGATTCGTGTTGATACTGCCGTTGAAGACATGCGTGACAACCGTTCGGATGTGGTGGTGCCTCTGACCACAGAGGATTCCGGGAAAACGGTATCCGGCCGCGGCTATGTTCAGTCCTTTGTCTATGACCTCAAGTAAACGGCGGGAGACACATTAATGTTGCGCAAGCTCCATGGTTTACCCGGGTTGGTCGCTGCATTATTGCTGGTAGTGCTGGCGACCTCCGGAGTTGTTTTGTCCGCAGTACCGGCACTTGAGCGGTCGCGTGCTGTTGTCCCGGCCGCTGGCGAACTCAGCGTGGCTGATCTGGCTGAGCGCGTGGTGGTGAATTATCCCGGTACCGAACAGATCGCACGTTCTCTCTCGGGCGAAGTTGTCGTTTATTACAGTCGTGATGGCAAGCCGGGTGCCGACCTGGTTAACCCTCTTACCGGAGAAGCTATTGCACCCTACCAGCCATCGGCATTCTTGCGCTGGGCAAAGAACCTGCATCGATCGTTTCTTCTTGATGATGCCGGGCGAATACTGGCCGGGGTGTTGGCGGCACTGATGGTATTGATCTGCCTGTCCGGAGCTTTTCTGTTGGCTCGACGCCTGGGGGGCTGGAATGCGATTGTCCGGCCCATTCCAGGCTCCGGTGGCCTCCGGATTCACGCCGAACTGGCACGATTTGCCGTGATTGGTTTGTTACTGTCAGCACTGACTGGCAGCTATATGTCGGCTGTCAGGTTTGGCCTGTTACCACAGGGTGCGATTACGGAGCCCTCTTTTCCTGCAGAAGTTTCAGGCGGTACACCAGCACCGGCAGGCTCTTTGAGCGCGCTGAAAAACGTGGATGTCAACGAACTACGGGAACTGGTATTCCCCTATCCGGATGACCCCACAGACGTCTACTCCCTGAGCACCACTCAGGGTTCCGGTTTCGTGGATCGGGCAACCGGAGAACTGCTGCAGTACCAGCCGCGTTCTACCGGCAGCCAGTTCCAGCACTGGATGGTTCGCCTGCATACGGGTGAAGGCTTATGGTGGTTAGGTCTGATTCTCGGGATAGCGGCGCTGACCGTGCCGGCACTGTCATTCACCGGCCTGCAGATCTGGTGGCAACGGCGATCATCTGCCATTAGTCTGGGTGAAAATGCGAACATCGAAGCCGCTGACACCGTCATTCTGGTGGGCTCGGAAGGCAACACCACTTGGGGCTTTGCCATGGACCTTCAGAACAAGCTCAATCTGGCAGGAAAGAAAGTACACTGCGCGCCCATGAATGATCTGGCTGAGCATTATCCGAAGGTCAGTGCGCTTTTCATTCTGACGTCAACCTATGGTGATGGTGATGCGCCCTCCTCTGCCAGTCAGTTTATGACTCGGCTTGAGCGCTTTCAGCCAGATGATGGATTGAAGTTTGTGGTTCTCGGCTTTGGCGACCAACAGTTCCCGAAGTTCTGCCAGTATGGGCTGAATGTGGATAAAGCGCTCAGCAACAAAGGCCTAAAGCAAATGCATCCCCTTACCCGTATTGACCGCGGCTCCGCCACACAGTTTCGGGAATGGGGCGAGGCAATCAGCGAGTATATGGGCATTCCGCTAGCACTGAGTCATAACCCCGCGCCTGAAGTGATGTCAGGGTTCGAGCTTGTTGAGCGTGTGGACTACGGGGTTGCGGTGAATGCGCCTACCAGCATCTTGCGCTTCAAGCCGGTACAAAGTGACAGAAGTCTCTGGCAGAGACTTCTGTTTCAAAACCGGGAGAACCTGCCGGACTTCGAGGCTGGCGATCTGTTTGGGGTTTCGCCCCCCGGAGATAAGGCTCCCCGGTTCTATTCGCTGGCGTCCTCGGCGTCGGATGGTCAACTGGAAATCTGTGTTCGTAAACAGGCCAATGGCCTGTGTTCCGGGTATCTGCACAGTCTCAAACCGGGAGACCGGATTAGCGGATTCATCCAGCAGAACCCCGGCTTTCGACCGGCGGGGGGCACCAGGCCCATTATTCTCATTGGCGCTGGCGCAGGAATCGGCCCACTAGCAGGCTTTATCCGGAAAAATACAGAGCGCAACCCCATGTACCTCTACTGGGGCGGGCGTAATCCGACATCGGATTTTCTCTATCAGCCAGAACTGGGCGGTTATCTGAATGACCACCGACTGACCGAACTGAACACCGCCTTTTCACGGTCGGCAGACAAAGCCTACGTTCAGGACGCCATCATGGCCGATCAAACTGCACTGCGACAAAGGATTGAGACAGGTGCACAGATATTGGTATGTGGAGGCCGGGATATGGCCGCCAGTGTACGACAGGTGTTTGATTCAATCCTCAAGCCATTAAACCTGAATGTAGATAAATTGAGAAATGAGGGCCGCTACCTGGAAGATGTTTACTGAAGAATAAGGCGAATCGCCTGGTACACCCGATCCCCTATTGACCGGGTGTACCAGGCTAATCATCAGTGTTTAATTGGTTCGAAATTCGGGTCATCAAAATAGGTAGTGTAACTTTCGATTGCGCCCATGACTTGCACCGCGCCATCCCGCGCGTTGGCTTTGCTTTCCATTACGGTTGCCCCTTCCATCAGTTCGGCAATGATAAGGTGAAGCTGGGCATCTGCCTCAGGCTCAAGGTTGCAGTTTTCAACCATGTAGTTGACTTCATTGTTGATTTTTTTCGCCAGCACAGAGTATTTTTCATTTTCCAGCTTGCCAGAATGAATGGCGTCCAAATCCTTATGCATGGCGCTTCCGATGTTATTCATGGCGCGGCTGAGTGGCGCATCAACAGCCCACTTGTTTCCGTCGTTCAGTTGTAACTCCATTTCACCGTGGCCATGCTCATGTTCGTTATTGGCTGCTGCTGCCACGGTGGTGAATGCTGTCAGGCTGAGCGTCATGCCGGTGATGATTGCAAACTTCGAAAAACGGGATTTGATGTTCATGAAATGCTCCTTTGAGTACACCGTTTGGTTGGTTTGAAAGAAGTATCCCTGAATCACCTTAATATTCGCTTAAGGATGTACTTTACCGAAAAAATATCTGCAACCCGAAAGGATCGACCCTCTCTATTCTGAAGCTGCTCTGAAACCCACGGATACCATCAAACCTTCCCCGGCATCACTGTTATCGTCAAACTTCAAAGAAGCTCCGTGCAGGTTAGCTATGCGTTCTACGATCGATAGCCATAGCCCGAGCCCACTGCCTTCTTCGCCGCTGCCAAGCCCGCGATAGAACCTCGATACCGCCAGATTCCGCACTTTTTCCGGAATTCCCGGGCCAGTATCAACAACACGAAGCATCACATGGTCAGCGGAGCGACTAACACGAACATCTACTTGCCCGCCCGCAGGCGTGTAACGGACGGCATTGTCCACGAGGTTACGTACAAGAATGGCAAGCAAGGTTGCATCACCCAGGACCACACCCTCATCGGCCGCCTCGAACCCCAGATCCACGCCCTTGCGTATCGCCACCTGAGCATGCGAAGCCACGCACTCGTTCACTACTGCAGAAAGCTTGAGCTGTTCTGGATTCGCCGGTGCTTGCTCTGAATCCACTCGCGAAAGCACCAGCAACTGTTCAATCAGATGAGCCGCACGGTCTGTACCACTGACAATCCTGTTTAGCGCATGCTCCAGCTGTTCCGGGTTGGGCGCAGCAAACGCTACCTGGGCCTGAGTTTTTATGGCCGCCAGCGGCGTACGCAGCTCATGAGCCGCATCGGCCGTAAAGCGTCGCTCATGCTCCAGTGAAACCTGCAAGCGTGCGAAAAGAGCGTTGAGCGCATCCTGCAACGGCATAACTTCCCGCGGCGTATCGGTGAGATCAAGGGGATCAAGTTTGTCTGGTTCACGCTGTTTTACTTCCCGGGTAAAACGGGACAAGGGTACAAGCCCGGCGCCAACCGACAGCCAAATCAGTATGCCGAGCGCAGGAACCGCAAAATACAGAGGATGCAACAAATGCCGCGCAATACTTTCTGCCAGTGCGTCGCGCAGTTCATAGCGCTCACCAACGCGCACGTTGATATCACCGGCTTTGTCCCACTGGCTATAAACCCGGTAGTTAATATTATTGATGGTGATGGTTTCGAAGCCATCACGCTGTGTACCCAGGCGTTCTTCAGGAGCTGTTCCTGAGTCGAGGAGCAGAGATCCGTCACGTTTCCAGACCTGCAGCACTGTGCCGGTATAGTCACGAATCTGTTGAGAGATCAGACCGGGGTTTCGTGAGCTGTCGAGATGCATCGAGATCTGTTCAGCTGCGTTAGCGAGCCGGGTATCAAGCGTAATGCCGATTTCACGGCGCGCATCGAGGTAAGTGAAGAACGCAGTCGCAATCCAGGCCAGCAAAACGGATACCGCAAGAATTGTAAACAGGCGCCAACGCAGCGACGATCTCATGGTGTGGTTTTCTCAATCATGTACCCGACACCGCGGATAGTACGGATCAGTTGCGGAGACAATTTTCGTCGCAGGTGATGAACAAAAACTTCTATTGCATTACTCTCGATCTCCTCTCCCCAGCCGTATAGCTGCTCCTCAATCTGTGCCTTTGACATAACTCTCCCGGCATTGAGTAGCAATGTGTGGAGAATGGCGAACTCACGTGCAGACAGATCAACCGACTTTCCAGACCAAAACACCGAATGACTGACAGGGTCGACCTGGAGTTCTCCCTGATTGATGACGGGGTCGGCATGCCCCTTGGAGCGGCGGAGTAAGGCCCGCAGGCGTGCCTGTAATTCAGAAAGATCAAACGGCTTTACAAGGTAATCGTCGGCACCGGCATCCAGGCCGGCCACTCGATCTTCCACGGCATCACGAGCGGTCAGAATCAGAATCGGCAGGTCTTTTCCACTTGCACGGGCTCGTTTCAAGACCTCCATTCCAGAAAGCCCCGGAAGACCCAAATCAAGTACAACGGCATCGTAGGTGCCTGTGGCCAGCGCAGTATCGGCCTGCTGCCCATCCAATACCCAGTCCACCACCAGGCCGGACTGTGCAATACCCGCAGCAATTCCGTCACCGAGTAAATTGTCATCCTCAACCAGTAGAATTTTCATAGGCAGTAACTGTAGATGGAATCACTTTGTGGGGTTTTGCGACCCATTTCGCAGCTCCACCATACCACCCCTCAGTCAAACTCACTCATCCGCCCAGTGAGGGAGTGCGCCTCCCCTATCTCCGCCCAATGGGTAATGCGCTGCTTGTCGCCATCCCAAAAGTATTTCAGGTGCGGCCCTTGCACAGGTATAGAAACCGCTTTTGGTTTAAACGCTGCGATACACTCACCGCCCGGGTGCCGAACGCTGTTATATAGCAGCCCGTTTGATCCTTTATTACGCCATCGGCCCGCAAATTTCTGGCTTAACCCGTAATCATCAGCGTCCGGATTATGCAGTTCTTCGAACTCGGGCCCACGGATATCGTGCATCCTCATCACTACGGAACCAATGTAGGCTCTCATGGTGAGCTCTATGGAATCTTCGTTGGCGGCAGATAGCTCGCGTTCTTTGTGAAACACGGTCTCGCGAATAGCAACTTCCAAAGAACTAGCAGCGTAATAAACTCCAAATTGCCGGTTGGCAAAACGGCTTCCAAAGCCCAGATGTGTAAACGATGCCATCACTGGCGAGCTGCCAGGCCCGCTGATCCGGTCGTAGGGTTGCACCAGATGGATATCCCCTGCTTCGTCCCGTAAACGGGGATTGGTCATACTTTCAATTTCGAAGGCCAACTCAAATTCATCTGGCTCGTAGATGCGTTCGAAAAGGTCTATGGGAGGATAGTGGCTGGGGATAATTCGATAGGTTTGCCATTCGGGAAGGTGCAGCGGAGGGATGGAAAACATCACCACCCCCGCTTGGCATCAAAATATTGGCGCGTCATCATCAGGTTCATCATGGAACCTTGAGTCATGAACTCCATTGCAGACTTACCGCAGAAGGGTATTTCCGATGTTTTCAGGCGAATTCGGCGATTTGCCCGCTCATGGGTCGGGTAAAGCACCTGCAACGCTTTATAAATCCCAAGGATATAACTGATGCGCTCCATGGTATCGCTAGAAAGCTTGGTTGGGTTCAGTTTTGAGTAGTTATACAGCGTTGTTCTCGAAGGCCCGCCGAGCAGCTTGCTTCGTTCCTCTGCACTACATTCCCACTCTTCCGTTATCCGGAAGAACCCTTTCAGAGCAACGCGTCCCTTTTCGGCCTCGCGGTCACTCTCTGTGTTTTTTCGCTCGACTACAGCTGACATGGCTCACCACCCGCAAAGCTTTTGTTCACATATGAACAATATAATCCGTTATGATCAATTATGATATAGAATGATCTAAAGCGGTCTAGAGTGGTCTGCGTAGTGATTTTCGGCATCGCAACTGGTTTTATAGGAATAATACCGAAATGACCGCTACTGCCTTAAAACAAGCCATGGGCACAGGCCATCATTCGTTGGATAGTGGTTGTATCGTTTGATTAGCAGGTTCTGAACAGAACCTCTGGAGCACAGCAAAATGGTATCGATCAAAACCCTGCATGGTTCAGCACAACTACTTTTGGACCTTACCAGTGGCGTTACCGACATTACGGAAACGATGCACCGCACGGTTGCGAGAGACGCCAACCCTCTGAACCGACTGCGTGATATTGCAGGCTTACCTCCGGAAGAACGGCAAGGCCGAACCTACAGAATTATTCAATCAACTACCTCTGTACTACAGCGAGGCTTGCGCAAGTCTCTCGACAGGTTTTCCGTGGGCAATGAGTCGTCGCACTTGCCACAAAATGTGAAGGTAGCTGCTGCGCTAAACGGGGTGTGCGGAGATCATTTGGAAGCCAGCAATAATCCTCTGGCGATTACCATGAATTTCAGGAACAGCAGCGGCAAAAGAGTGCTGCCCAATTCCGAAAGCCTACCCTCTATATTGCCGGATGCTAGTCCACGAATCGTGGTTCTTGTCCATGGCTTGTGCCTCTCGCATGAGTACTGGAAAGGCCACAACGAGGGTAATCTCGGTACAGAATTACAGCGTGCTCAGGGTTACACGCCACTATACCTGAACTACAACACGGGGAGGCACATTTCTAATAATGGCAGGGAGTTATCGGGGCAACTTCAAGCTTTAGTTGAGGCTTGGCCTGTGAAAGTTGAAGAACTTACGCTAATTGGCCATAGCATGGGCGGGTTAGTTATTCGAAGTGCTTGCTGGTACGGCAGTGAGCTTGAACTGCCTTGGCCTAAGCTATTAAAAAATGCGCTTTACCTTGGTTCACCTCACCACGGCGCAGCTCTGGCCAAAGCCGGAAACCTGTTGACTTATGTTATGAATAAGTTCCGCTATGCCAGTCCATTTGCTCTAGCCCAGCACACCAGCGCCGGCATCAAGGATCTTCGGCATGGCAATTTGTTGGACGATGATTGGCAAGGCATAGATCAAGATGATTTCCACCCGGACTATCGCAAGCCGGTTCCACTGCATGAAGGCACTCGGCATTATTTTATAGCCGCAACCGTTGGGAAGCATGTATCCACCATACCCAGCACGATGGTGGGTGACCTTCTGGTTCGATTAGACAGCGCCAAGGGGCACCATGCTGACGATCTGAGAAGACTGCACATACGCCCGGAAGATTGTCGAGTGTTCGAAAAGCTGAACCATCTGGAGCTGCTAGATAAAAAGGTGGTGCACGACCAAATACTGGAATGGCTGGCCTGATCTAATGAGTAGTGCTTGGTTTCCGGCACAAGGGAGCGCAAATCACCTTCCTCAACGTAACTGACCCGTCGATAGGGTGTTAAACGCTCTCCGCTAGAATTAAGGCTACCAGATCAGCTGCCGGTAATTCTCGCGCCAAAGGTGCGCCTTGCCCTGCCCAGTGGGCAGCGAACTCGTGGTTTCCATGCTTGGAGGCTGCCCCGTTTAGACGCTTAGCAGCATCATATGCAACGGGATAGTCTGCAGGCGGCGGGCTATCTTTGGCTTCACCAAATGAAATAAGCCGATTGACGATTCCTCGCGCAGGTCGCCCAGAGAGCACTTTCGTTAATCGTGTCTCTGCTGCTCTCTCGCTTTTCAGCGCTACCCGATACCCTTCATTCGCCGCAGACTCAGGGCATAGTACAAATGCAGTACCGAGTTGTACGGCAGCCGCACCTGATGCCAACGCGGATTTCATCGCGAAACCGTCCATTATTCCACCGGCTGCGATAATCGGCAGGGTTGTCTGCTGCAATAACAACCGCACAAGCGCCAGAGTGCTCAAGCCTTCATCCGTTGCGCCAGGATTAAAAGTTCCTCTGTGTCCACCCGCTTCAATACCCTGTGCCACAATCGCATCAATTCCTGTGGCCTCAATCTTCGCAGCTTCCCCCGGGCTCGTCGCTGTCGCCATGGTGTATATTCCCGCCCGTTTCAGTGCAGCAATGCAGTCAGCCGATGGCGTACCAAAGTGAAAACTGACAACTGCCGGTTTCAGTTCAAGCAGTAAGTCGAACGTTTCGTTATCACCAACAAACGATGTGTAGATTTCACTGAGTGTGTCTGGTGGCTCAATGCCCGCCTCGGCAAACAAAGGCGCCAGATACCGTACCCAGCTCTCCTCTATCACTGCATCACGTTGTGCAGGCTGATGGCAAAACACATTCACGTTGAAGGACCCGGAGGTCAGAGCCTGAGTCTGCTCGATCATTGAGCGAGCTTGAGCAGGTGTACTGGCACCGATTCCCAGAGAGCCCATGCCACCAGAATTGGTCACAGAGGCAGCGAGTTCAGGTGTGGATACGCCAGCCATTGGCGCTTGAATAATCGGGTAGGTAATACCTAATTGCTTCAATAACTTTTCACGAGTATTCACAAAGGTCTCCTTACCGGATGCAGACTGCGAATCGCAGACTGTCCGGAAAACGGGTCAATTACACCTTGCTGTCTTGAAAAACAAACATGTATGTCTGGATATCCGGACAGAGTGATTGTAGAAAAAACAATAAATCATAATAAACAATCAGTTAACGGTGTGGTGCGTTTTTTGCTATTAGGCGTAGGGGCCGAAAGCTCTTTCCATACTTAAACAAAAATAAGGACAGCATATGCGTCTGCTCATTCTAGCCTTACTACTCGTAAGCCCGTTGTGTTTTAGCAAGACGGTAGTCGTCATCGAAAGTTATCACAAAGAATATAAATGGGATGCTGATTATCTGGTTGCCATCGAATCGGTACTGGGTGCAGAGCATGATATTCACGTTCTCGCTCTCGACACCAAGCGCCTACCAAAATCGGAGTGGCCGCAGAAGGTAGAAAGCATCCAAAAATCTGTGGCTGAAATCAAACCAGAAGTTGCCATCCTCGGTGATGACAATGCCTTTTCACTGATGGCACAGCATCTGGTTGATCAGAACATTCCGGTTGTGTTTTTTGGTGTCAACGGCACTCCTGAGCAACACCCTACCCTGAACCACCCCTTGGTTACCGGGGTTCTGGAGCGCCCATTTTTCGAACAAAGCATCCGCCATTTACGCAAAGTTCTCCGACAGAGGGAGCACTTTTTAATCCTGATGGATGATTCGATTACCATGCGTAATGCTGTAAATGACTACTTTGGGGACAAGCGTCAAGCAGAGATCTACGGCTCTCAGGTTGATATCGTACAGACCAACGATAAAGACACCTGGTTAAGCACTGCTGAAAATGCATACGCTAAATACGATGCCATAATTGTAGGTACCCACCACACAATTCGAGACGCTCAGAATAATTATATTCAGCCAAAAGAGCTTATAAATCAGGCATACATCAGCTCACCAATCCCGATTTTTTCATTCTGGGACATCTCTATCGGAGCGCGGGAGGCATTGGGTGGCTTCACCATTTCAGCGTATCAGGAAGGGGTTACCGGTGCACGGTTAGCATCGTTGATTCTCAATGGAATAAAGCCGGATCGCATACCACAGGTCAAATCACTTAGCGGACATTACGTATACAGCGAAAGTGGTATGGAACACTGGAATATCAAACTCTCGCCATTAATAGCCAGCCAGGCAAATTTTATCGAGTAACGCCTCAGCGGTTTTTACCGGCGTCTTTGACAAACCGCTAATAACAGACAAAGGTTCAGAGGTATAGCATGTTCGAAAGCCAAGGAGCGTTTGAAGCGTGTTCCATGCCTCTGACCATTATTGAGGTCACTGGAAATACGCATGCTCCCTAATCGGATACACCGTGGGATTTTCGCGAATGACCTTTGCACGCATTGCCGGCACTGGCTCTTACTTGCCAGAGAACATTGTTACCAACAAAGACCTTGAAAAGATGGTTGATACCACGGACAAGTGGATCCGTGAGCGCACCGGTATTGAGCAGCGACATATTGCCGTTGAAGGCCAAACAACGGTAGACCTTGCCGAACAGGCCGCCCTCAATGCCATTGAAGCAGCTGGAATCAACGCCAGCGATATTGACCTGATCATTTTTGCTACTTCGACCCCGGATAAGATTTTTCCGAGCTCTGCCTGCATTTTGCAAGCTAGGTTGGGAATACGTGGCTGCCCCGCTTTCGACATACAGGCCGTATGCAGTGGCTTTGTCTACGCTCTCTCGGTTGCCGACAAGTTCATAAAAACCGGAAGCAGTAAAAAAGCTCTGGTTATCGGGGCAGAAGTTTTCTCCCGAATCATAGACTGGTCTGACCGCGGTACCTGCGTGCTTTTCGGAGATGGCGCGGGCGCGGTGATTCTTGAGGCCCATGAAGAGACTGGTATTCTATCCACGCACATTCATGCAGACGGCCGGTATGAAAAACTTCTCCATGTCCCCTGCGGTATTGCCGATGGCTACGATCAGGTAAAAGCCGGGCTGGCCTTCGTTGAAATGAAAGGTAACGAAGTCTTCAAGGTTGCCGTGAATACTCTCGGCAAGATTGTGGACGAGACCCTTGCTGCCAACCAGATGAAAAAGTCTGATATTGACTGGCTGGTGCCCCATCAGGCAAACCTCCGGATTATTTCTGCCACAGCAAAAAAGCTGAGCATGTCCATGGATCAGGTGGTTGTTACGGTTAACGAGCACGGCAATACCTCGGCCGCATCTATCCCTCTTGCTTTGGATGTAGCAGTAAGAGACGGGCGTATCCAACGGAATGAAGTTGTTCTGCTTGAAGCGTTTGGAGGTGGGTTTACCTGGGGTTCAGCGCTGCTGCGTTATTGATCAGAGTAGTTAAATAGCTTCCTGTACGGACTGATTGCTTTTATTCCAAGTGGGTATATTTCTCTATAGGAGTCGGCTACACTGTGTTTTTATGGGTCTTCACTTATCATGGTGGGTAACCCTTTATTTTCCTGCTGCTTTTGGTCACTGTTGTCGCATCCGATTAACTCAATGGATGGGGACCAACGTTGGATCAATACACCCTCTACGAACACATTCTAGGGCTGTCCTCTCCTTGGCTTGTATCAGGCGTCGAACTGGATAAGAGTCAGGGAGAAGTCGTCGTTCAGGTCAGTCTGGACAAAGGCGCTAAGCTTGTCTGCCCCCGCTGTGGCGATGCCTGCCCGGGCTACGACTCGCGGGAACGTCGTTGGCGTCATCTCGATACTTGTCAGTTCCGAACGCAAGTGGTTGCTCAGGTTCCTCGTGTGCAGTGTCCCGAGCATGGCTGTCTGACGATCAGTGTTCCTTGGGCTGAACAGAACAGCCGGTACACACTCCTATTTGAAGCCTTCGTTATCAGCTGGCTCAGGGCAGCCTCAATCTCTGCGGTCAGCAAGCAGTTGCGCCTGAGCTGGACTGCCATCGACAACATCATGGAACGGGCTGTGCGACGTGGTCTGGCTAATGCTCCTGACCGAGATACGTCACGGCTAGCCGTCGATGAGACGGCATTTCGTAAAGGGCACGACTATGTAACGATCGTTTCTAACGGTCGGGGTCAGGTTTTGGCCGTGGAGGACGGTCGGTCCTCTGGTAGTCTTGGGCGCTTTTACGCCACTCTGGATGCGTCTCGTAAGCGGTCGATTCTGTCTATCTCCATGGATATGAGTCCGGCCTATCAGAAGGCGACATTTGAGCATATCGAGAAAGCCCACCGGAAGATCGCCTTCGACCATTTCCACGTCGCGCAAATGCTGACCCGAACGCTTGATGCCACTCGCAAAGCTGACATGGCACGTGCGGATCATTCGATGCGGAAGGAGATCCATCGAAGCCGATACACCTGGCTACGCCATCGCAAGAGCCTTAAAGAACAGCAGATACAACAGATCAAATATTTGTCCGGCGCTCTCAAAGACACCGGTTTAGTGTGGTATCTCAAGGAGAAAGCGCGAGATATCTGGCGAGGCTACCGGGTCAAAGGCGCCCGAGCGGCGTGGAAAGAATGGATCCACATGGCTCGACTCACTGAAGTTCGAGCTCTGAGCTCCACAGCAAATCAGATCGAAACCAAGCTATTTGGGATCCTCAACGCTATGCGTTTCCGAGCTTCAAATGCCCTTGCGGAAGCGATCAATGGACAGGTTCGAGCGTTAAAGGTCCGATCCCGGGGGTTCCGGAACAAGGAGAGGTTCAAGCGGGCGATTCTATTTCACTATGGCGGACTGCCAATGGCACCTGACCCACACAGATAAGTGAAGAGCC
>NZ_JALKAP010000006.1:0-34054 GCF_023016045.1 Marinobacter sp. S6332
TCAGACTGCTGACAAACCCTCGCCATTTCGGCGGGGGTTTGTTGTAATTGGGGTATCGACTTTTCAGAGGCTGCCCCATGCTCAAAGAGCCGTCCCCGCAACAACACGAACTCGAGATGGTCAGTCTCGAATCGCTAGTCCCCGACAACCACCTTCTTCGCAACATTGATCAGTACATCGATTTCGAATTTATTCGCGATCGGGTTCGGCATTTGTACTGCTCGAACAATGGCCGGCTGGCACTCGATCCCGTGGTGCTGTTCAAAATACTGTTTCTCGGCTATCTGTTCGGTATTCGAAGTGAGCGTCAGCTGGTGAGGGAGATACAGGTTAACGTGGCGTATCGTTGGTTCTTGCGTTTTAACCTGACTGACAAGATTCCGGATGCCTCTACTCTTAGCCAGAACCGCCGGCGGCGGTTCCAAGATAGCACCATCTATCAGGACATCTTTGATGAGATCGTGCTCCAGGCCATGGGCTATGGCCTCGTAGGCGGCGAAGTGTTGTACACCGACAGCACGCACCTCAAGGCCAACGCCAACAAGAACAAGTACGATCTGAAGCAGGCGGAGGCGAAAGTGGCGGCCTACCTGGACAGTCTGGAAGATGCCATCGAAGGCGATCGCAAAACCCAGGGTAAAAAGCCCTTGAAAACGAAGCTGTCCGAGCAGCCAGCCAAGACCAAAGACATCAAGATCAGCCGTACCGATCCGGACAGTGGCTATATGGTTCGGGAAGGCAAGCCCAAGGGCTTCTTCTACCTGGATCACCGCACCGTCGATGGCCGCAACGCCATCATCACCGACAGCTACGCCACACCGGCCAACCTCCATGACAGCCGCCCCTACCTCGATCGGCTCGATCGACAATGTGAACGATTTGGCTTCGATGTCTGGGGTGTGGGCCTGGATGCGGGTTACTACATGGCAGGTATCTGCAAGGGCCTGAAAGACCGGGGCATCTATGGGGTCATGGGTTACCGGCGACCAAACAAGCCCAAGGGTTATCTCCCAAAGCGGGCCTTCACCTATGACGCTGAAACGAATACGTATTGCTGCCCGCAAGGTCAGCAACTGATCTACGCCACGACCAATCGACTGGGCTACCGTGAGTACAAGTCCAATCCGGCTCACTGCAGAAACTGCCCACAGTTAAGCCAATGCACGCGCAGCGCTAACCACGTCAAAGTACTTACCCGGCATGTCTGGCAGGACAGCAAAGACCGAACGGATAGTTACCGGTTAACCCCGTGGGGCAAGGCGCTCTACAAACGACGACAGGAAACCGTGGAGCGGTCGTTCGCCGATGCCAAACAGTTGCATGGCCATCGTTACGCTCGCCTGCGAGGGCTCTCGAAGGTGCGTGAACAGTGCCTGTTGGCCGCCGCTGCCCAGAATATGAAGAAGATCGCGCAGATCCTCGCGCGTCTTTTATGGCTCAAATCCCTTGGAGTACCTGGCTTGCAGAGCCAAATTCCGAAATGGGGCCGGAAATTGGCTTATCTGGCCGATTGGCAATTTCATCAGGAATACTGGACTAGACCCGTCGCCAGCTGAATTTAAAACGCCCAAACGCAACAAACCCCGGAAAAAACCGGGGTTTGTCAGCAATCTGAACGCCGGTTTCTGAACCGGCGTTTTTTAGTCTCAGTTATCGCCAAAGTCGTAGTTCATCTCGGGAACTGGTGCCTGGAGGTAGTAGCCCTGTATGTAGTTCACACCGGCCTGCCAGAGAGTGGCAAGTATGCTGGCATTCTCTACGAGCGGAATAATAGTGAGTTTGCCCGCGCTTTGCAGGCTGGTTACCATTTCCTTTACCTGCTCCTTGGCTTCGTCACTCTTTTGGATTTCCTCCGTAAAGGAGCCATCTATCTTCACATAATCCGCATCAATGTGTTTCAGAGTGTTGAACGGATTCAGCGCGCAACCGAACTGGGCAATAGACACTTTGCAATGAAGCTGGTGCAGGGCCTTTGTAAACTCTTTTGCCTGTTTCATGTAGTTAGTCGCATCGCCTTCGCGAATTTGGAAAATAAGCGAATCACCGGGCAGGCGAGCTGCTTTCAGTGCCACACTGAGCCACGGCGTAAAGGTTTTGTCTTGTAGAGTTTCAGCTGTCACGTTGAGGAACATGTGGGTGTCGTTGCCTCTGGAGCGGTGACCAGCTAGCTGTTTTATCGTTTGCAAGATGACCCAGCGATCAATCTTCATGGCGGTATCGCTTGGCCCCATCGGTGGAAGAAAATCGTAAGGTGAGACTTCTTTATCATCCTTATCGAGCATTCTTACGAAGGCTTCGTAGTGTTCTTCGCCTTCACCACGCAGGTTTATGATGGGCTGGAATAGAAGCTTGAAGCGGTTATCATCCAGCGCCTTCTGTATCGCCTCAATAGAGTTACTTTCATCCAGAGTTTCATAATCTGCAGGGTTGTAAATGCGGATTCCATTACCCTGAGATTGGCCTTCCTGTTTACGTACTTCTGAAGATGCAACGTGCGCCCGAGCTAGAAGCTCTTCTGCTTTCGGTGAGTTTTCTGTGATGGAGGCAATGCCAATACTGACGGTTAGCGGAACGGTGCGACCATTAATATCGAATAGGTGCTCATCAACAGCTTTGCGAATTTGTTCACAACGGCTGCTCATGGATTTTTCATCACAGGGAAGGCAGAGTAGTCCAAAAGCATCATCGCTGAGACGTGCGAGCATTAAGTCATCTCCCGCCTCATTTTTCAGAAGACTGGCCAAATCGCCCAACAAGAGATCTGCGCCGGAAATACCTACTTGACCTTTCATGGCCATGAAACTGTCAAGAGCGATGTATGCCAACGCGCCGGTTTCATTGTCCTTACCTGCCTTTGCAATCGCCTGCTCGAGCTCTTTCATCAGGTATTGGCGGTTGTAAAGGCCGGTGAGCAGGTCCTGACTGCTGATCTCCCGCAGTTTCTCTTCAAGCTCTGCATCGCTATGCTCAGGCTGGAGAACAATTTGGGTGCAGGCCTCTCCATCATAGGTTGCCGCAGACACAGACATAGTTACGGCTAGCTCATGATCATCACTGCGCTTTGCTGTGCAGTTAATGGTCATGCCGTCTTCGCCTTTTTCTGAGAAAGCTTTCATAAATGCTCTGTACTCGTTCTGGCTTTCCGTTGTGAGGGTGTCCAGAACGGGAATGCAGATCAAGTCGTCGATATCGTCGTAGCCCAAAAACTCCATATAGGACTGGTTGGCATAGATGTGCATGCCGTCATTGATATAGGCGATGGCGTCCTTTGAGCTTTCCAGAAGTAGTTGGCACCGCTGTTCTGCTTCGCGTAGGTGCGATTCCAGCGCGCGTTTGCGCCTGCGGTCTTCAAGCGCGGTCAGTTCACGTTTGACTTTGAGAATCAGAAGATCGCTGTGTTCGAACTGTACAGTTCCCTGTGCACCAGCCTTCATTACGGCTACGGTTCTCTCGCGACTTTCCTCTGCCGTTAAAAACAGGCAGGGGATGTCTTTGTCCATGCGCTTTATGGTGGCTAACGCTTCATCGGCCGTGAACTCTTGCTCTACATCCCGGGCAAGGAGCAAATCCCAGTTGCCGCTTTTAAGCGCTTCTTCCATATCTTCTTCGGAAGTAATCCGGTGGGCCCTTGTGGCTTTACCAGAGTTTCTTAATAAGCTAATCAGAGATTCGGCGTCGTTTTGCGAAGGGTCGAGAATCAGGAGGTGTACGGTCGCGTTCTTTTTCTGCATTCCTAAGGCGTCTCGTCATACAGGTTGTCTGGGCCGGCCACGGCAGAGTGATGCTCTGCCATAGATTCAGAATCTTGTTAGAAACTGTGGACTCGTGCTGCTAAACCGGACTGTCACTATCGCTGAATGATGCAGGGGTTGAGGCTTAATAACAAGCCTCCGGCGGATTTACATATATCAACCGGAGACAATTACAGGGAAGGCCACAATGAATCAAAATCATCTTCACTGGTGCTAGCAGGCGATGATGCGCTTGCTGGTGATGATGTGCTGGCTGACGCTGCGGCAGTAACATTTTTCTGAAGCTTGAGCTCAAACTGACTGATGCTACCGGTAGAGGATACTTTCGTAGTCAATTGGCCTTGTTCCTCCCGGCCATCATGCAGCATAGAGATTCGGCTGCCAGGCTGGAACGGAAGCCGGGGCGTAATCAGGGTTGCGGCCTGATTAACCACGCTGATCTCCGGAAGTAAAAGCCCGCGCAAGTATTCGCTACTTTGCCCAACCTTTTGAATAAGGCGCACGCCGCAGGGGGATGCACTGGGAGCCAACAGTTCTATACCAATCTGGGTTCCGTGATTTTTCACTTGTCGAATCCAGCGCACGACGGCAAGGCTCCATGGATGTGAGCGTTGCTCCCGCACTCCCAAAATTTCGCCTGTTTGCATGGAGGGTGGAACACTTGCCTCCCAGGAAACGCAATAGCCGCCCGGGCTGGTGTTTACCAGCAGCGTGGAGTGTGATTTGGGTCGATTTTTATCGTTCGCAGGTGCGGGTGTGTTTCCGAAGCTGCCACGGAAGTTGATGGGCGTGTCGGCTGCGTGCAAATGCTCGTCGGTCGGCGCCGCATCGGGGGCACCTCCCCATGCGTCTTCGCGTTTGCGGGATGAGCGAATGAATAGGTTCTCCTCACCTTCAGGGCCGTTATCATTGCCTGTTACAAATTCCGTAAACGACTTTTCTCCGGAAATGAAGTAGTGCGCTGCTGTGAGACCTACACACACCTCAAGGGTGCCATGGCTGGCAATTCGGTTGAAGTTTCTTGTGGCCAAAATACCTAAGGCCTGACTCAAGTGGGTAAGCAGTGTTTCGTTAACATTGCCGCCTATTTTCAGTGTTTCCGGCAGGGGTTGCTTACGAAGCCGTGCATCAAGATGCTCGGAAATCATATTAGCCAGTTCTCTGGTGTCGAAACCAAAGCTCTCATCGCCGGGCTTGTGATCCAACAAACTTCTGTAAACCGGTGAGTTGTCCCGCTCCATGTTTACAACAAAGAGACTGTCGTCACCGACATCCGGACCGCAGCGTGAATGCTCCGTCCAGGACTCGAACAGTTCGTATGCTTGTAACAGGTCGGTTTGCCTAAGCTGGTTGGGTCTGGCGCAGCCAAGTAGCAAAAGGCGTTTATAGCTGTCTGCGATAGTAGAGGACTGCCTTTGCTTTAGAGATGCGTCCTCTACTGTCGAGCCGGAAAGCTTATTTCGATGGGCAAACCGGAACATGCGGTGGCACTCAAGCCAACTTAAGGCTGGGCTAGGGCAATAAAGCTGGTGTGAACGTAAAATAGTTGATGCAAGCTCAGATATAGCCCGGTGAATGGCAATGGCGATCAGTTTTCGGTTCTTGTCCAGACCTCCGTCTTCCAGTGCCTCTAAAATGCACAGTTTATAGCCACTGGAAAGGTGCAGTTGCAGTGCCTGAGAGAGATTGGCAATTTTGCGTTGCTTCTCGGGCAAGGCAACCGCGAGTCCCAAATAATGGCGTGAGAGCTCGTTACAAACGAAGTGAATTTTTTCACGAATCAGTTCAAGAAACTGAAGGCGGTGTTGCGGCGCAAGAAACAGGTGGTTGAGCTCGATGATTGCGTGATAGAGCTGACGCGATACTTCGCCGATATTGGCCATGGGAAGCTGTTCCGTCCAGGCCTTAAAGGCCTTGGGCGTTGTATCGCAAAACGACAGGCTTGCCGTTTTTTGCTCGGGAACACGGAGATCAGGTTTAAGGATCGTGCCTTCCATGAAAATGCGCCACCGTCAGGACAATGTTGTGTATACGGATTCCCTCGGCGAGCACGGCAATAAATGCGTGGATACGCCAGTTTATCGGGAAAATGCCGCAAATACATATTTTTACAAAATAGACGTTACTCGACTTTAAAGTAGCAAACTAGTGCAAGAAAGCGAGAAATTCACATGTTGACAATGTTTGACATGTGAACTGAGGCCAACTTTTCAAGGCGGTCGTTAAGGGTGAGTCGAAAAAAGGTCTATCGGCGTTTTTGAAGGTTTTCCGGGAACTTCCCGAACCAGCCTTGGAACCAAAAAACCCGGGAGCCTGGAAAGTAAATCCTGAACCAACAGCTTGGCTTCTTCATCTGAGACATCGAAATGATGTGCGCCAGCCACGGGATCAAATGCGTGGAGGTAGTAGGGCATAACACCTGCATCAAACAGAGCTTCACTCAGGTTTTCAAGTACCTCCGCATCATCGTTGACACCTCTGAGAATCACACTCTGATTCAATAGAGTTACGCCCGCTGCATGCAGGTAGCTTAAAGCGCGACGCGTTTCTTGGTCGATTTCTGCGGGGTGGTTGATGTGCAGCACCATGACAACCTGCACCGGCGTGTTGCTGATCCACTTTAGCAATGCATCACACACACGTTGCGGAATGACCACAGGCAAACGAGTGTGCAGGCGGATGCGTCGGATATGTGGAATGCTGCTGATGGCTGAAGACCACTGGGACAGCAGCTGATCGTTAACCGCTAGAGGGTCGCCGCCACTGAATATGACTTCGTTGATTTCCGGGCTTGCCATTAGAGAATCCAGCACACGCTGTCGGTCGGCCGGGCTCAGGCGCTGTTCGTCGTAAGGAAAGTGCCGACGAAAACAGTAACGACAGTTGATGGCACACTGGCCCGTAACCATAAGAAGAGCGCGACTGCGATACTTCCGGATCAAGCCGGTGGTCTGAATGGCGCCGTCTTCATGAAGCGGATCGACAACAAAACCCTCTGCCGTATTCACTTCTGCGTGGAGGGGCAGCACTTGCCGCAACAGAGGGTCTGCGGGGTTGCCTTTCTCCATTCGCGCAAGAAACGGCTCGGGAACCCTGATTTGGAACAGCTGGTGCCCCGCCTCAGCCCCAGCCAGCCATTTGCCAGCAGGCAAATCCAGCCGCGCCAGCAATTCTTGCGGTGAGGTTATCGAATCGGAAAGCAGCTGTTGCCAGCTCCGGTTATCATCGCCCGAAAGCCGGGCTTCTATAGAGGCAGGGGTTCGCTGTATCATAGCGGCCTTTGAATTTTAAACAGCATTTTGGCAGGTGGACATTTCATGGCTTCATATTCTACCAACGAATTTCGTGGCGGTCTTAAAGTACTACTAGACGGCGACCCCTGTATTATCCTTGAGAACGAGATTGTAAAGCCGGGCAAAGGCCAAGCTTTCAACCGCGTTCGACTGCGCAACTTGATGAGCAACCGCGTGTGGGAGCGTACCTTCAAGTCCGGCGAAAGTCTCGAAGCAGCAGACGTTATCGAGCAGGATATGGAATATCTCTACACAGACGGAGAGTTTTGGCACTTCATGCTCACCGACGGCTCCTTCGAGCAATATGCCGCAGATGCAAAAGCCGTTGGCGATACCATCAAATGGCTCAAAGAGCAGGATGTTTACACCGTCACCCTATACAACGGTGCACCTCTGACCATCACACCACCAAATTTTGTCGAGCTGGAAGTGGTTGAAACCGACCCCGGAATGAAAGGCGATACTGCACAGGGCGGCTCCAAGCCTGCAACCCTATCTACCGGTGCAGTTGTAAGCGTCCCTTTATTTATTACCATTGGCGAAGTGCTCAAAGTTGATACACGCTCTGGTGAATACATGAACCGGGTAAAAAACTGATCCCAATATGAAAAACCAGCCTGACTGGCAGCCCACTGCCTCACGGTCAGCCCTGAAAAGCCGCGCACAACAATTAGCCTTTGTGCGCGGCTTTTTTGCGCAACGAGGCGTAATGGAAGTAGAAACCCCAATACTGGGCCGCTGCGGCGTGACCGAGCCCAACCTTGATGGCATATATGCGCAACTGGATGCTCAGGGTATCAAAGGGGGCTGGCTGCAAACCTCTCCTGAATACCACATGAAGCGCTTGCTGGCTGCAGGTTCGGAATCCATCTATCAAATTTCAAAAGTCTTCCGAAACGGCGAGCGCGGCAGCCGCCACAACCCCGAATTCTCCATGTTGGAATGGTATCGTACCGGGTTTGACGACAAGACCTTGATGACAGAAGTGGCCGACCTAGTGTGCGGTTGGCTCGAATGCCCTCGACCAAAGGCAACAAGTTACCGTCAGGCGATGATCGACTGGGCTGGCATCGACCCCTTTGTAATCACAAAGAGCGACCTGCACCAACGGTGCCGAGAGTGGCTTCAACCTGAACAATTACAAAACCTCAGCCGCGACGGCTGCCTCGATTTGCTGATGAGCTTCGCCGTTGAACCCAACCTCGGCACTGAAACCCCGGTATTCATAAACCAATACCCAGCCTCCCAAGCCTCTTTGGCAAAAATCTCCAACGTAGACGGCTTCGACGTAGCCCACCGCTTCGAGCTTTATATTAATGGCATCGAACTGTGCAACGGCTACTGGGAGCTTACCAACGGAGACGAACAACGCACCCGCTTCGAAGCCGACAACCGCCTGCGAAAAGCCAATGGCAATCCGCAAATGGATATAGATGAAGCCTTTCTTGCGGCCATAGAGCATGGATTGCCAGACTGCGCGGGGGTTGCCCTAGGGTTGGATCGCTTGTTGATGCTCAAAATCGGCACACGGGATATTTCGGATGTGCTGGCATTCCCGTTAGAGCGAGCGTGAAAGCTTCCCAAATGCCTCACCCATGCGAACAACCTTCCCAGCTACCTGATTGGCATCCCAGCGAACACTACCCTTGGGCATCACCATCACTACCGTAGAGCCCAGCCGAAAACGCCCCATCTCCTCACCTTTGGCAAACGAAATAGCACTCTCACCCTCATAGCTAATCGCCTTCACACCACTGCTATTGGGCGCCACAACCCCCGCCCAAGGCGTCTCAACACTACCTACAATCATTGCACCCACAAGCACTAATGCCATAGGCCCGGCAGCCGTATCAAAAATACAAACAACCCGCTCATTGCGAGCGAACAGATTAGGCACATTTTCCGCCGTGACCGGATTCACCGAAAACAACTTGCCGGGAACATAAATCATCTCCCGAAGAGTGCCAGCCATAGGCATATGAATACGATGGTAGTCCTTTGGCGAAAGATAAATAGTCGAAAACTCGCCGTCCGAAAAAGTCGCCGCTCGCTGGGTGTCCCCACCGAGCAACTCTAACAGGCTGAAAGACTGCCCCTTAGCCTGAAAAATACGACCACCAGCCACCTGACCAATCTGGCTGATAGCACCATCAACGGGGCTAGCAAAAACATCGTCCCCTTCGGCAATAGGGCGAATACCCGGCTTGAGTGCTCGCGTAAAAAAAGCATTAAAACTAGGGTAAACCGTAGGGTCAGACTCCGCCGCCTCACTCATATCTACGCCGTACCGTTTCACAAACCACTTGATAACCCGATTTTTGAGCGCAGGATTGCGGTCATTGTCTGCAAGACGACCAGCGGCGCGAGAAACCGCAAGTTGCGGAGTAACGTACTGGCTCAGAATAAACAGCTTGTCGAACATTTGAATGCGATCCTATGTGCTCAAAGGCGCGAAGTTTAACAAATAGTGTCGCAAGAGTGTTGCGCAGGCGACCGTATGTATAGAAATTGTTGCATGGCTTCGCGGATACTGCGCGGGCTTGCTATTATCAAGCCATAAAAAGTGCCATTTTTACCGGCGCTGGGCGACACCTCAAGATAAAAGGCTTACATTCTTCCCATGCTACTTATTATTGGTTCAGTGATTGTTATTGCCAGTGTTCTGGGTGGGTACGTCCTTCACGGCGGCAGCTTAATGGTGTTGTGGCAGCCGACAGAACTGCTCATTATTTTTGGCGCGGCCCTCGGCTCTTTTATCATTGCCAACCCGCTGCATACGGTCAAAGAAGTGTTTTCCGGTATTTTACGCCTTCTCACTGGCTCCCCGTTCAACAAATCCTATTACATGGATTTGCTCAGCATGCTCTATGAGATCTTCGATAAGTCTCGTAAACAAGGTGTTATGTCCATTGAAGAAGACATTGATAACCCCGAATCCAGCCAAATTTTCAGCCGCTATCCGGCAATTATGAAATCAAAGGAATTGCTTTCCTTCATCACCGATTACCTGAGGATTATCAGTGCCGGTAACTTGGCTACCCACGAGTTGGAGGGCATGATGGAAAACGAAATTGATAGCCGCCAACACGAACTTGAAGAACCGGCCCATGCCGTGAATAAGATTGCGGATGCCCTGCCAGGACTTGGCATTGTGGCGGCAGTATTGGGCATTGTTATCACTATGAATTTCCTAAGCGAAGGGCCAGAGCGTATTGGTTTGAGTGTGGCGGCTGCGCTGGTGGGCACCTTCCTCGGCATCTGGATGGGCTATGGCTTTGTTGGGCCAACTTCTATTGCCATGGAGCACGCTGCAAAATATGAGCTCAAAGCTTACGAGTGCGTTAAATCCGCCATTGTTGCGACGGTATCAGGGCAGGCACCTCAAATGGCCATAGAGTTTGGCCGGAAAGCTTTACCCACAGACAAGCGCCCTGACTTTCAGGAATTGAACGATCACGTGCGCTCAAAATAGTGTAGCTTGAATTCGGAGCAGTCTTGTGGAACAGCAGCCGATAATCATAAAACGCAAAAAAGTCATTGCGGCGGGCCATCACGGTGGCTCGTGGAAGGTTGCGTTTGCCGATTTTGCAACGGCGATGATGGCGTTTTTTTTGGTGCTCTGGCTAACCGCAACCGCATCCCCTGAACAAAAGAAAGCCGTAGAAGGCTATTTTAAAGATCCTGTGGGCTTCACTGAAGGTGGTTCGCCAAATCCGGTCGATCTTGAAGGCAGCGCGTCTGTCGTCAGCGAGGCCAGCACGGATATCGACCCAAACCCCATAGTGATTGCGGATGAGGTGGTTGATACGTTGTCCGAAACCCTCGAACAACGCCGGATGGAAGAGTTATTTCAAGAGTTAAAGCAACGGATTGAAGAAAACCAAACGCTGCAAGAATTCAAAGATCAGCTGCTGATTGACATTACTGATGAGGGACTGAGGATTCAGATTGTCGATCGCTCAAATCGCCCCATGTTCGATAGCGGCCGGGCCGAGCTGAAATACTACTCACAGGAAATTCTTTTTGAATTGGCGAAAACGCTGGGGTCCGTTGATAACAAGCTCAGCCTCACCGGCCATACAGACGCCACACCTTTTGGCGGCCGCCCTGGCTATACCAATTGGGAACTCTCAGCAGATCGCGCTAACACAGCTCGCCGTGCGTTGGTTGCCGGAGGTGTGCGCTCCCAACAAATCGCCCGGGTAGTCGGGCTCAGCGACTCGGTTCTGTTTGATCAAGACGAGCCAACGGCACCTGTAAACCGCCGAATTTCTATTATCGTGCTCAACAAAAAGACCATCAGCAGCATTCACACCAGTGCCAGCGCCAAAGGCGCGCCTCTCATAGACCTCACGGCTCCATCAGAAGAAGATCAGAAAAAAGCCATGGATAATCTGGAAAGTGGTGACTGGCTGAAAGAAAAAGAAGAACCGGCGCCGGGCGAACTAAACTGGTAGACCGCCCGACAATAACATATCAGTCGACTTTCAAACCCCGCGACTGCTGTTCAGCCATGTCCTGAAGAATACGATGAAAACTACGCCGTCTCTCCGGGCTTAACGTGCCCGCTTCTGCTGCTGCATCAATGGCACAACCCGGGTCGCCCATATGCCTGCAGTTGCGGAACTTGCAATAACCGATCACCTCACGAATCTCACGAAACCCGTACTCAATCTCCTGTGGCGTCATGTGCCAGAGACCAAACTCCCGAATACCCGGTGAATCAATCAAATCACCGCCCATTGGCAAGTGAAAAAGCTTCGCAGTGGTAGTGGTATGAACACCCTTGCCCGTGCTCTCGGAAACCGCGCCCACACGAATCGCCTCATCTGGCATCAACGTTTGAATAATCGACGACTTACCAACCCCCGACTGTCCCACAAATGCACTGGTTTTATCCTTCACCAAGGCCTCAACCTCCGGCGAAGGCTTTCCATCGAACTGCACCGCAGACGTACGCACAATCTCATAACCTAATGCTGCGTAACGTGCGAGCAGGGCATCAATGTGCGGTCTATTTTGATCCGTAATCAGATCCGTCTTGTTCAACAAAATGACAGCTGGAATATCCGTGATCTCAGAAGCCACCAAATACCGGTCAATCAAATTATCATGGGGCTCAGGCTCCGGCGCGATCACCAAAATAATGTGATCAATATTCGCCGCCACCGGCTTCACAGCGCCAAAGTTGTCCGGCCTTTGCAGCAAATTGTCGCGCTCACACCGAGCGACAATCACACCGGTTTCATTCTTGCCCGGCCGCCAAACAACCCGATCACCCGTTACTAGACTATCGATATTCGCCCGAACAAAGCACCGCACAACATCACCCTTGCGGTCACCCTCCAGCGCTTCCACATCCAGTTGTTGGCCGTAGTGGGCAATAATCAGCCCTTCCTGCTCCGGCCCAAGCTCTCCGGCATCGGCCTGCGCCTGAACTGACTTTTCTTTACGAGCTGCACGGGCCGCGCGCTCCTCCTGAATCTTCTTGATCCGGAATTGCTGTTGCTTGTTCAGTTGCCGTTTTGCCATAAGGTCTCAGTTAACACGGATGAAAGTTGTGACGATGCTGTGCCATCATACTGCATCACTAGCTATTAACGGTATAACGCCGAGCTACAGGGCAGGGCTGTTAATTGCTATCCGGGAATGCCGGCGGCCAAGGATGGCCGACGACAAGCGCACATGGATGTGCTTGTAGCGGTTCCCGGATAGCAATTAACAGCCCTGCCTTCCACCGATGTTTGAGGAAAAAAGAATGTCAGCAGGCACCCACCTAGTATGGATTGATCTGGAAATGACCGGCCTTGATCCAGAAAAAGAACGCATCATAGAAATGGCCACCATCATCACCGACTCCGAACTAAACCTCATAGCCGAAGGCCCGGTTCTCGCCATTCACCAACCCGACAGCCTGCTCGAAGCCATGGATGAATGGTGCACCCGCACCCACGGCGAAAGCGGCCTAACCAAACGCGTCCGCGAAAGCAAAATTTCAGAAGCCGAAGCCGAGCAGCAAACCATCGCCTTCCTCAAAGAACACATGGAAAAAGGTCAATCCCCTCTATGCGGCAACAGCATAGGCCAAGATCGCCGCTTCCTCGTGAAATACATGCCAGAACTGGAAGACTTCTTCCACTACCGCAATCTGGATGTATCCACCGTAAAAGAACTGGCCCGCCGCTGGCGCCCGGATGTACTAGAAGGCGTAAAAAAGCAGGGCAGCCACCTGGCACTGGACGACATCCGCGACTCCATCAACGAACTGCGCCACTACCGTGAACACTTCTTCAAGCTATAAACCGTGCCGGGCCAGCGCCCACTGAACATGCTCGCGGACCATCTCCGAAGGATGATCCGCGCGCTGCTTAAGGGCTTCAATAACCGGAATCGTCGAAGGCGCGTTGCCCAGCCCTACCGCCAGATTGCGCAGCCAGCCCTCGTACCCCGTACGGCGAATAGCCGAACCCTCTGTGCGCTTCAGAAACTGCTCCTCCGTCCATAGAAACAGCTCCGCCAACGAACTATTGTTCAGGCCATGCCGTGGTTGAAAGTCATCTTCCTGAGTCGGCTTCTTGAACTTCTGCCAGGGGCACACCAATTGGCAGTCATCACAACCAAACACCCTATTGCCCATAGGCGCGCGCAACTCTTCCGGAATGCTGCCCTTAAGCTCAATTGTCAAATAGCTGATACAGCGCCGTGCATCAAGTAAACGAGCGCCCACGAACGCATCGGTCGGGCACATATCCAGGCAGGCAGAGCAACTGCCACAGTGATCGGTTTCAAAGGCAGGATCCACCGGCAAGGGGGCGCTGGTGAATATTTCCCCGAGAAAAAAGAACGACCCGGCTTTCGGGTGGATCAGCATATTGTTCTTGCCAATCCAGCCCAGCCCCGCTCGTTGCGCGAGTGCACGCTCCAGCACTGGGGCACTGTCCACAAAGGCGCGATGGTCATATCCACTCACCACATCGTCAATCTTTTTTGCCAGAGTCGCCAGCCGCTTCCGGATCAGCTTGTGGTAGTCGCGGCCTAGGGCATAACGCGTGATATAGGCGCCTTCCCGGTTAGTAAGCGCTTCTTTAGGGCTGTCTGGTGTGGGCATGTAATCCATGCGTACAGAAATGACTCGGGTTGTTCCGGGCACCAGCGAGGTGGGTGTATAGCGCTTATCCCCGTGGTGAGCCATGTACTCCATCTCTCCTTGATAGCCTCGGTCAAGCCAGTCTTGAAGTCGCTGGGCATGTTCGCCGGTATCTGCCGTTGTTATTCCAGCATCAGAAAACCCGAGCTCTTTGGCCCACTGCCGGATAAGTTTAGGCAAATCAGCCAGTTCTGATGGCGAAGACATGTCTGTTTTGGGTGTGCTCATAAGTACCATCGGTGTACCCGCCATGCCCGAGCTGGGGGTACAGATATTTAATTTGATTAAGTTATGACCTTTTCCATGGTTTTGCTATGCTTTACAAATAGCTGGCCAATTTTCTTAAACCGGTTTCTGTAACGGGAGCAAAGGCTCATGCCACAGCATGCTGGAGGCAGTTTACCAGATGCGCTGTTTTCCGCCGATTCTGTGCGTCGTATCGATCAGTATGTGATCGAGCAGCTCGGTGTCGATGGATTTGATTTGATGCAGTCTGCCGCCCGTGCGGCATTTCGCAGGCTAGTATTGCGCTGGCCCGGCATTGAGTCTCTGCTGGTTCTTTGTGGTGCAGGCAATAACGGTGGTGATGGCTACCTGATAGCGGCCAATGCGCTTCGGCACGGGTTGGCTGTGCACTGTGTTGCGGTTGCCCCGACAGAGAAACTGAACGGAGATGCCCGCAAAGCTTGGCAGAAGGCGGTTGCCGATGGGGTAGAGGTTCGGGAGTTGGCCGATATCAGTGAGCCCGGGCTGGATTCGTTGGTTGAAAGCGCCGAGTTAATTGTGGATGCCATGCTCGGGACAGGGGCTTCCGGTGCCCCAAGAGAGCCGTTTGCCAGTGTAATAGCACGTTGTAATCGCTCGGGGCTTCCTACGTTAGCAGTTGATGTGCCCTCCGGGCTGAACGCGACGACAGGCGCAGCCAAGGGCGAGGTAGTGCAGGCCAGCGTGACCGTTACGTTTATTGGCCACAAGGCTGGGTTGTATACCGGGCACGGTGCGGCAGCGTGTGGCGATATAGTGTTTGAATCATTGAGCACTGCCATAAAGGCTGGCGATATTGCTGGTATTGCTGATAGTGGCGAGAACGGTGAACGCCCGATAGCCATGCTCCAAAGTTGGAAGTCTGTTCAGGGGTCGCTACCCCGGCGCCCTGCAAACGCCCATAAAGGCCGTTTTGGCCATGTTTTGGTCGTCGCAGGTGATCGTGGTTTTGGTGGTGCGGGCTTGCTCGCTGCAGAAGCGGCTGCGCGCTCTGGTGCAGGATTGGTGTCTCTGGCAACACGCCCTGAGCATGTAACCGCCGCATTGGCACGCTGTCCTTCGGTGATGGTTCACGGGTTAACTCACGGCTCGGAACTGCCCTCGCTGCTGGATGCCGCAACGGTTGTTGTGTGTGGACCTGGAATAGGTCAGAGCGCTTGGGGGCAGCAAATGCTGCAGCAGGTAGTGGAGAGCGGCAAGCCACGTGTGTTGGATGCGGATGCTTTAAACCTGCTTTCATCTCGGGTAGCTGTACCAGCCAATAATCAAATTTTGACACCTCATCCGGGGGAGGCTGCCAGACTACTAAATTGCCTTGTGCCGGAGATTGAAGCGGATCGTCTGGCTGCCGCGAATAAGTTGCAGTCCCTATACGGGGGCGCAGTCTTGCTCAAGGGGGCAGGGACGGTTATATCCGCTGGCGAGACGACGGTGGATATTGCCGGTGGCAGCAACCCGGGTATGGCAACGGGAGGCATGGGCGATGTGCTCTCGGGAATCATTGGCGCTGTCTATGCCCAAATTATTGGGTCACCCGCTCGGGCCGCCACACTGGGCGCGGTTGTGCATCTCGAGGCTGCGAGCAGGGCATCCATTGAAAAAGGCTATATGGGGCTCATCGCCACTGACGTGATTGATGCATTGCCACAGGTTTTCCGGGAGGCGGAGTCAATCACTGGCCGCCGCGAGGAGGAAGAATGAGCATTTTCGGGAACGAACGCAGGTTGTTTCTGGAGGGTGAAGAAGAGACCGAAAAGCTGGGCAGTGAACTGGCCCGTTTGGTAAAAGAATCGGGTGAAGGTCTGACCATATTCCTCGAGGGCGACCTCGGAATGGGGAAAACCACACTCAGCCGTGGTGTTATTCGGGCCCTTGGGCATGAGGGCGCTGTAAAAAGCCCGACCTATACGTTGGTTGAGCCCTACGAAGACTTGGTCCCGCCGACCTATCACTTTGATTTATATCGGTTGGGCGACCCAGAAGAATTGGAGTACATGGGCATTCGTGACTATTTCAATGGCCAGAGTATTTGTCTTATCGAGTGGCCGGAACGCGGCGAGGGATTGCTGCCAAGCCCGGATCTCGAAGTACATTTAGAGCATCAGGGCGACGGTCGGTCGGCGGTCATCCGGGTGCGATCGGAGTTTGGTGCGTCACTGTTGAACGAGTTGGAATTGATCGGGCCGGAGCATTAACTGGCCTAAACTGCACAAACAGGCAAGCTGTATGAAAAAACACAAGCTGACGATGAATATAGTGGCGGCTCTGGCGTCCGCGTGGTTGCTGTTGGCCTCCGTACAGGCGCAAGCAGGTGCTCAGGTGGAGGGTATTCGCATCTGGCCAGCCCCGGATCATACCCGTTTGGTGTTGGATACCGCCGGCAAGGTGGATCACAACATGTTTGCGTTGAGTAATCCTTCGCGCTTGGTGATTGACCTCAAAAACACCCGCTTGAAAGCTGACCTCGATAAGCTTGATTTGTCTGGTAGCCCGGTTCGCCGTATTCGCAGTGCGCCACGCAATGGAACCGATCTAAGGGTGGTTCTCGATTTAGCCAGCGATATCAAGCCTAGAAGTTTTCAGTTAGAACCCAACCAGCAGTATGGTCATCGTCTGGTTCTCGATCTAATTGATGAAAGTGGCAGTCGCTTGGAGAAGGCGACCAAGCCGACGGTGACTCATAATTCGGCTGGCAAGCGCAACGTTATTGTCGTCATCGATGCAGGCCACGGCGGTGAAGACCCCGGCGCTATTGGTCCAAGGGGAACCCGTGAAAAAGACGTAGTGCTGAAAATGGCTCACATTCTCAAAGACATGATTGATAAGCGCCCGGGTTATACCGCTAAGCTTACGCGTACCGGTGATTATTATATCGGCCTGAGAAATCGAACCATTCTGGCCAGAAAATACAGTGCAGATCTGTTTGTATCAGTGCATGCGGACGCATTCCGCACGCCGCAGCCTAAGGGCGCCTCGGTATTTGCGCTCTCCCAGCGTGGCGCAACCAGTGAAACAGCTCGTTGGTTGGCGCAAAGTGAAAATCGCTCGGATTTGATCGGCGGTACAGGTGGGGTGTCACTAGATGGTCGCGACGACATGCTCGCTGGTGTGCTGCTTGACCTCTCCATGACCGCCAGTATCAATGCCAGTTTGGGTGTGGGTAGTTCAATTCTTGGTAAGCTCAACGGCGTGGCGCATTTGCACAAACCAGGTGTGGAGCAGGCGGCATTCGCCGTTCTCAAGTCGCCAGATATTCCTTCCATTCTTGTGGAGGCGGGCTTTATATCCAATCCGCAGGAAGAGAAAAACCTGTCTACCGACTGGTACCGACGCAAGCTCGCTGGTGCCATCATGCAGGGTATCGATGATTACTTTCAGAAAACACCGCCGCCCGGCACGTTGCTGGCGTGGCAGAAGCAGAACCGCCAAGGTGGCGGCCGTATTAGCCGGTATCGGGTTCAAAGTGGCGATACTCTCTCTGAAGTGGCGCGTGAAAACCAAACAACCGTAAGCGAACTGATGCAATTTAACGGCCTAAGGGATGACCGTGTTATGGTAGGGCAAACCATTCGCATTCCCGCATCCTGAATAAGAGGTAGTCCCGAAACATGCCCTCCATCCGATTACTCTCGCCGCGGCTGGCAAACCAGATTGCTGCCGGTGAGGTGGTTGAGCGCCCTGCATCTGTTGTCAAAGAACTCGTTGAAAACGCACTCGATGCAGGCGCTGATCGCGTTGAGATCGAGGTGGAGCAGGGCGGTGTAAAGCTCATCCGTGTGCGTGATGACGGCAGTGGTATTGCCGAAAGCGACTTGCCGCTGGCGCTCAGCCGCCACGCTACAAGCAAAATTGCTAGCCTCGACGATTTGGAGGCTGTGGCTTCGCTCGGGTTTAGAGGCGAAGCCCTAGCCAGTATCAGCTCGGTTTCCCGCTTAACGCTAACCTCCCGCACCGACCAGCAGGAGGCAGCCTCTCGCGTGGAAGTTGAAGGGCGTGATATGGATGCTCGAATATCACCTGCCGCACACCCCGTGGGCACCACGGTGGAAGTGCGAGACCTATTTTTTAACACTCCTGCCCGGCGCAAGTTTCTGCGCACGGAGAAAACCGAATTCAACCATGTGGAAGAATGCGTGCGACGGCAGGCGCTCAGTCGCTTTGATGCGGGCTTTACCTTGCGTCATAACCAGAAGGTTGTTCAAAATTTACGGTCAGCTGAGTCCATGCTTGATAAGGAGCGCCGGATTGGCGCCTTGTGTGGGCAAAAGTTCATCGACAATGCGGTAGTGATTGACGCAGAAGCCACAGGTTTGCGTTTGTGGGGGTGGGTCGCTTTGCCTACTTTTTCCCGCAGTCAGGCTGACCTTCAGTATTTCTTTGTAAACGGTCGCGTTATCCGCGATCGGTTGGTTGCTCATGCTGTGCGCCAAGCCTATCGCGATGTGTTGTATAACAATCGCCATCCTGCGTTCGTTCTATATCTCGAAGTTGATCCCGCAACGGTTGATGTGAACGTGCATCCAACCAAGCACGAAGTGCGTTTCCGTGATGGCCGTCTGGTGCACGATTTTATTTTTCGCACGCTGCACAAAGCGTTGGCTGATGTACGTCCCGATGACCATTTCCGGGGGGCTGTAGCCCAGTCCTTTGGCCGCGAAACGGTAGAGCAGGGATTGCCGCAGGCTGAAGGGGCAGCACCTTCACAAGCCTACCCTCAGAGTGGGCAGCCCACGGCGCCCTCGTTTGGTGGTCAAGCGCCTTCACCTTCAGAGGGATTCAGAGGGCAAGCTGCGCCTCAACAAGAGTGGCAAGCCAGTGATCAAATGGCGTTTTATCAATCCCTTGGTGGTGGTGGCGTCAGTACTCGACAAGAGCCGGCATCGTTTGGGGGCGCAGCAGTAATACCGTCGGATCATCCTGTTGGGGCCGATAGTAACGAAGAGCCACCTCTGGGGTATGCCATTGCTCAGTTGCATGGCATTTACGTTCTAGCCCAGAGCAGTGCCGGGATGATTGTGGTCGATATGCATGCGGCCCATGAACGCATTACCTACGAGCGAATGAAGCGCGCACTGGCAGAGCAGGATCTCAAAAGCCAGCCGCTGCTGGTGCCATTGTCTCTTGCAGTCAGCCAAAAAGAAGCGGCGTTAGCTGAAACCCATAGCGAAGAATTGCAGCATTTAGGACTGCAAATTGAGCGCATCGGGCCTGAGACCTTGGCAATCAGGCAGGTGCCTGCGTTGTTGCGGGGAGCCGATACCGAGCAGCTTGTTCGGGACGTGTTGTCTGACTTGATTGAACATGGCCAGAGTGACCGGGTTGAAGCAGTTACCCACGAACTGCTGGGCACCATGGCGTGCCATGGTTCAGTGCGGGCAAACCGCCAGTTGACCATCCCCGAAATGAACTCACTACTTAGGGACATGGAAGCGACAGAGCGCAGCGGTCAATGCAATCATGGGCGCCCGACTTGGACGCTGGTCACATTGGCGGAGTTGGACAAGCTCTTTTTGCGGGGGCGCTAGACTGCTTTTGGGAGAGTCAACAACAATGCCATCAAGAACGCCTCAAGCCACTAAGCCACCTGCCATCTTCTTGATGGGTCCCACGGCTTCCGGAAAAACCGATCTTGCCATGGCGCTGTGTGAGCAATTGCCCTGCGAGATTATCAGTGTCGACTCGGCAATGATCTATCGCGGCATGGATATAGGCACGGCCAAGCCAACTGCCGCTGAGTTGGCGCGCGCGCCGCACCGACTGATTGATATTTGTGATCCCGCCGAAACCTATTCCGCCGCTGATTTTCGTAGGGATGCGTTGCTTGAAATGGATCGGATTACCCGTGCTGGTCGTATTCCATTACTCGTGGGTGGCACTATGATGTATTTCAAAGCCCTATTGCATGGAATGTCTGGGTTGCCATCGGCCAGCCCGGAGCTTCGAAAAGCGCTTGAGGCAGAAGCCAGAAATTTTGGTTGGCCCGCTCTTTACGATGAACTGCGGGCCGCTGATCCGGTGGCGGCAAAATTGATACACCCGAATAACCGCCAGCGTCTTTTGCGGGCTTTAGAAGTTATCAGATTGACTGGTCGGCCCATTTCGGCGTTCTGGGAGGCGGAAGCTAGCCAATCCTCGCACCAAACCGCGGGTCAACAGGGTATTGAGGATTACACCTACTATACTCAATGGCAGGCAGACGAAACTTCATCGCTTCCGTATACTGTGATGCAGCTTGCCATGGCGCCTCCGGAGAGGCGAGTGCTTCACGATAGGATACATCAGCGCTTTCTGAACATGCTGGAAGCGGGGTTTCTGGACGAAGTTCAGGCCCTGATGGCTAGGGGCGACTTACACCCTGACCTTCCCTCCATGCGTTGTGTCGGTTATCGCCAAGCCTGGAACTATCTGGTGGGTGTAGATGATTATGATGCATTTGTAAGCAAGGGAGTTGCGGCCACTCGTCAGCTAGCCAAACGGCAGCTTACATGGCTCCGAAAGTGGACTGATTTACACTGGCTCGACAGCGAAGATAGTTTTATCGCTGATGCAGCCTTGAAAAAAGTCAGACTTCACACCACATTTAGCACTGAATAATGACGATCTGCATTTACTAAAAACAGGAGAACACACATGTCAAAAGGGCACTCGTTACAAGACCCTTACCTCAATGCCTTACGCAAGGAACGCATTCCGGTATCCATCTTTCTGGTTAACGGCATCAAACTGCAAGGGCAGGTAGAGTCTTTTGACCAATTTGTGATTTTGCTGAAAAATACTGTCAGCCAGATGGTCTACAAGCACGCAATCTCCACCGTTGTTCCTGCCCGGAATGTTCGCATTCCTCAGCAGAACCCTGCTGGAGAGGATGAGCCTGAAGACTGATTTGCCCGGGTTTCCGGTTTTGCCACCCGCGTTCCTGACGAGCCTCTGGGTTCTGATGGCCGCGGGTGTTTGTTTTTTATAACGTTAATGAACTGACTGTTGTGGAGTTGATGCCCATTGTTTGAACGCCCTGATGTTGGTGAACGAGCGATACTCGTCCACATCGATTTCTCGTCCCACGACGGCTCTGAAGATCCGGATGAATTCCGGGAGCTGGTGGCCTCTGCTGGAGTTGAAGCAGTTGGAACGGTAGCCGGATCTCGCAAGCAGCCAAGCCCCAGACTGTTCGTTGGAGAGGGCAAGCTTGAAGAAATCCGTGATGCTGTAACGCTGCACGAAGCGGATGTTGTTCTTTTCAACCATTCCCTGAGCCCAAGTCAGGAACGAAATATTGAGCGCGAGCTCAAATGTCGTGTTCTGGACCGCACCGGCGTTATTTTGGATATATTTGCCCAGCGTGCTCGCACACACGAGGGTAAGTTGCAGGTAGAGCTGGCCCAGTTGGAGCATATGTCCACACGGTTGGTGCGAGGCTGGACTCACCTTGAGCGGCAGAAAGGTGGTATTGGCCTGCGCGGCCCGGGTGAAACTCAGCTCGAAACAGACCGCAGGCTTCTGCGCGAGCGCATCAAGTCTATTCATAAGCGGCTCGAAAAGGTGCGCAAACAGCGTAATCAGGGCCGCCGAGCACGTAAACGTGCTGATATCCCTACGGTATCTCTGGTTGGCTACACCAACGCGGGTAAGTCGACGCTGTTCAACCGAATTACAACGTCGTCCGTATACGCTGCAGACAAGTTGTTCGCGACGCTGGATCCGACCATCCGACGGCTGGAACTTCCAGACATCGGGCCGGTCGTAATGGCGGATACCGTAGGCTTCATCAGGCATTTGCCCCATAAGCTCGTTGAAGCGTTCCGGGCAACCTTGGAAGAAACCACTGAAGCAACCATTTTGCTCCACATTGTGGACAGCCACGACAGTCGGCGCGATGAAAACATCGAGCAGGTTGAAGAAGTTTTGGCAGAAATCGGTGCCGATGAGATACCGGTGCTGCAGGTGTTCAATAAAATAGACCTGCTAGACAATTTCACGCCACGGGTGGAGCGCAATGAAGACGGCGTGCCCGTGCGAGCTTGGGTCTCTGCAGTGACCGGCGAAGGTCTGGATGGCCTTTACGATGCCATCGTGGAGCGCTTGGCTGAAGACGTTGTCCATCACTTTGTTTTGCTTGGACCTGCTGACGGTAAGCTCCGGGCGCTCTTGCACGAAGCGGGCTCGGTGCTCAGCGAAGAATATCGGGAAACCGGAGACACGGTAGTTGAAGTTCGGTTGCAATACCGGGATTGGCTACAGTTACTGAGTCGTGCAGATATGAGTGAAGAAACGGTGCGCCTGAATAACGGGCAAGCCTGAAACCATAGCAACTATTGCCGGGGCGATGATAAATCCCTAGTATTTGCAGCCATTCGATACGTTAGGAACGGAGAGCACTATGGCCTGGAATGAACCGGGTGGAAACCGCAACGATAATGACCCCTGGGGAAATGGTGGTCGTCGCGGGAATGATCAGGGACCACCAGACCTTGATGAGGCACTGAAAAAGGGTCTCGATAAACTCAATAAAATGTTGGGTGGTAAAGGTAAAAAGTCGGGTGGAGACGGAGGCAGCAGTGGTGGCTCCGGTTCAGCGGGCAACTTTGGCGCCGTGTTGGCGTTAGCCGCTATTCTTGTTGTGGGCTATGTCGTCTTCCAGTCGTTTTACACAGTAAACGAGCAGGAGCGCGCCGTGGTGCTTAGGTTTGGAGAGTACTCCAAAACCGAAAACCCCGGCTTGAGGTTCAAGGTTCCCCTGATTGACGACGTAACCAAGGTGTTGGTGACCAGCGTTAGAACCGCTCAATCCAGTGGTCAGATGCTGACCCAGGATGAGAATCTCGTTACGGTTGATCTGCAGGTTCAGTACCGCGTTGGCGATGCACGCGATTACGTGCTGAACGTTCGGGATTCCAATCAGGCATTGGCGTTTGCAACAGACAGTGCGCTCCGTCACGAAGTGGGTAGTTCTTCCCTTGATGACGTGCTGACCGAAGGCCGTGCGGAATTGGCTGTCCGTGTTGAGCAGCGTTTGCAGGGCTTCCTTCAGGAATACGGAACGGGCCTTGAAATTGTTCGGGTTAACGTTGAGAGCACTCAGCCCCCCGCAGCCGTCCAGGATGCGTTCCGCGAGGTTCAGCGTGCCCGTGAGGACGAACAGCGCGTGAAAGAAGAAGCAGAAACCTACCGCAATAAAGTGGTTCCTGAAGCCCGTGGTCAAGCACAGCGCATGATTGAAGAGGCGAGTGCCTACAAGCAGGAAGTTATCGAGCGTGCCCGTGGTGAAACTGCCCGTTTCCTCGAGCTGCTAGCTGTCTACCAGATGGCACCTACGGTAACCCGTGAGCGCATGTATTTGCAGACACTGGAAACAGTGCTTTCAAACAGCAGCAAGATTCTTGTGGATACTGAAAGCAGCGGCAATATGATGTACCTGCCTTTGGATCGACTTACTCAAGGTGCCTCGTCACGGAGTGGCAGCCAAACTTCAGGTAGTGCGTCGCAAATGGATATTCAGACGGTAACGGATCAAGTGATTCAGGAGCTGCGAACCAGACAGGACACTAATACCCGGAGGAGCAGATAATCATGGGACCTAAAAGTGTAGTGGGTCTTGCAGGCGCTCTTATCGTTGTCCTGCTGGTACTTTCGAGTGTGTTTATTATTCCGGAAACCCATCGCGGCGTGATGCTTAGATTTGGTGAGCTGGTAGAGACCGACATCAAAGCGGGTATTCACTTCAAGGTGCCGGTTATTGATCAGGTTCGGGAGTTTGATATCCGCGTGCTGACCATGGATCTGCCCTCAAGGCAGTATCTGACGGTTGAAAAGAAGCCGCTTGATGTTACCTCCTACATCGCTTGGAAAATTCGCGATGTGGATCAGTTCTACCGGGCGACCGGCGGAGATGAGTTCCGTGCCCAGTCGCTGCTGTTATCTCGAGTAGACAACGGCCTGCGGGACGAGTTTGGTATCCGTACCATGCACGAAGTCGTTTCGGGTCAGCGCGATGAGCTTATGCACAACCTGCGCGACCGGGTTAACGAAACCTCCGTTAAGGAATTCGGTATCGACATAAAAGATATCCGGGTTAAGGCCATTGAGTTCCCGGGGCAGGTCAGTGATAACGTTTATCGCCGCATGGCGACAGAGCGTGAGAAGCTGGCTCAGGAATTCCGCTCGCGCGGTAAGGAACTTGCAGAAGGTATTCGTGCGGATGCTGACCGCCAGAAAACGGTTACCTTGGCAGAGGCGTTTGCATCTTCGGAAACTACGCGCGGTGAAGGCGACGGCGAAGCTGCGCGAATTTACGCGGATGCTTACGGTTCCAACCCAGAGTTCTACAGCTTCTATCGTAGTCTGCAGGCTTACCGGAATACCTTTTCCGGTAAAGATGACCTAATGGTTATTGACGCCCAAAGTGACTTCATGAGATTCCTGAAGGATTCTCAGGGCGGAAATTAAATACCGCCTTGCATAGCGAAAAACCGGAATGCTCAGGTATTCCGGTTTTTTTGTGCCTGCCAACAGTGTAAAATCCCTCAGGTTTTGGTTCGGGTTTTTCTGCCCCGGGCGTCACCCAAAAAACCGGCTTGCTCCGACTATGATAAATAGTAGGGGGCGCTGGATGGACAACGGAATCTCATGACAGTATCTGATCGCTGGTTACTGCCGGACGGGGTGGAGGATATCTTGCCGCCACTGGCCGGGCAGATAGAATCCCTGCGCCGGGATGTAATGGATACCTGCCAGCGTTGGGGCTACCAACTGGTAATTCCACCGCTTATTGAATACCTCGAATCCCTTTTCACCGGAACCGGACACGATCTGGAGTTGCAAACCTTCAAGCTGACCGATCAGCTGACAGGGCGCATGATGGGTGTTCGGGCAGACATGACACCACAAGCCGCACGCATCGATGCCCACACTCTGGGGCAGGAAGGGATCACCCGCTTGTGTTATGCCGGTCATGTACTGCATACCCGCCCCAAACACATGCTTGCCAGCCGCACGCCTATTCAGGCGGGCTGTGAGCTGTTTGGCAGCGCTTCTGAATCTGCAGACCTTGAAGTTATTAGCTTGATGCTTGAGGCACTTCGTGTCGCTGGCTTGCGCCGCGTGCATCTGGATCTGGCCCATGTGGCTATCTATGAAAGCCTGATTGGCGAGGCGGAATTTGATCGCAACACAAGTGCCGCAATCTTCGACGCCATGGCACGCAAGTCGGTTCCTGAACTTGATCGGCTTTTAGGTGACTGTCCGGATGGTTCTGCTGGCGCACGTTTGCGTGAACTCGCTCGTGTTAGCGGGGGTGCCGAAGCACTGGCTGAAGCACGTATAATTTTAAGTGGGGCCTCCGATACCCTGAGTGCGGCACTGGATCAATTGGGCCGTGTGGCGGAAATGCTCGAAAGGGATTTCCCGGAAGTCAGTTTCGGGTTCGATTTCTGCGAGTTGCGTGGCTACAACTACCATACGGGGCTGGTGTTTGCAGCCTATGTACCGGGTCATGGTGATGCCATCGGCAAGGGTGGCCGTTACGATGCCATTGGCAGCGATTTCGGGCGGGCACGTCCGGCCACTGGCTTCAGTCTTGATATACGCGCCCTGGTAACGCTGGGTGAGCGCGAGATCAAAAGCCGTAAGGCCGTGTGGGCACCCGCTCAAAGTGATACGGACTTGGAGCGGGCTATTGCAGAATTGCGGAAGACAGACATCGTCATTCGGGCATTGCCGGAAGATAACGGCGTAAATCCCTCTACTCGAGGGTGCGACCGAAAGCTGGTGAAACAGGGTGGTCAATGGGTAGTCCAGACTCTGGATTAGTGCTGGATTAACGCCAGTGGGCCGCATTGAACTCATAAAGGTACATGTGCCAAATTTGCAAGACGCACCCAAAGCAGTGTGCGCATCGAGAGAGAATCATGGGTAAAAACGTTGTTGTGCTAGGCACCCAATGGGGTGACGAAGGCAAGGGTAAGATCGTTGACCTGTTAACTGAAAAAGTTGCAGCGGTTGTTCGTTTTCAAGGCGGCCATAACGCGGGCCATACGCTCGTTATCGATGGCAAGAAAACGGCTCTGCATCTGATTCCCTCCGGTATTCTCCGGCAGAACGTTCAATGCCTCATTGGTAACGGTGTGGTGGTGTCGCCGGAAGCATTGCTGAAAGAGGTCCGTGGCCTTGAAGCATCGGGCATAGACGTACGTGACCGGCTTCGTATCAGCTTGGCATGTCCGATCATCCTGCGTACCCACGTGCGTATTGATCAAGCCCGAGAGCGTGCAAAGGGCAATGACAAAATAGGCACCACAGGGCGAGGTATAGGCCCTGCTTATGAAGATAAGGTGTCTCGCCGCGGTGTTCGCATTGGTGATCTGCACAACCCGGCTGGCTTCGAGGAGAAGCTACGGGAACTGATGACTTACCATAACTTTGTGCTGACAGAATACTTTAAGGAAGAAGCCGAGGACATAGACGCGGCTCTGAACGAATTAATGCAGATGGGCAAAGAAATCCTGCCCATGGCCGCAGACGTAACAGACTTGCTGCACGGCTACCGCAAGCGCGGCCAAGACATCATGTTCGAAGGCGCTCAAGGCTCCTTGCTGGATATTGATCTGGGTACCTATCCGTTCGTGACATCTTCCAATACTACTGCAGGTGGCACGGCCACAGGCTCGGGCTTTGGCCCGTTATATCTGGATTACGTGCTGGGTATTACCAAAGCTTATACCACCCGTGTTGGCGCGGGACCTTTCCCGACAGAACTGTTTGATGACATGGGCCAGCATCTGGCGGTCAAAGGTAATGAGATTGGCACTACAACCGGTCGCTCCCGCCGTTGTGGCTGGTTTGATGCGGTCGCCGTACATCATGCCATAGAGATCAATAGTGTATCCGGTATTTGCTTGACCAAACTGGATGTTCTCGATGGCCTGGAAACCGTCAAAGTGTGCGTGGGCTATAAAACACCTAACGGTGAAATGACCCGCCCACCGATTGGCTGTGACAGCTATACGGATATCGAGCCGGTTTACGTTGAACTGCCGGGTTGGAGCGAGAGCACGTTCGGGCTAACGAAGCTGGAGCAGTTGCCAGAAAATGCCCGAGCCTACATCAAGTTTTTGGAAAAGCAGATTGAGGCGCCCATCGATATCATCTCCACCGGCCCCGACCGGATCGAAACCATTACCCTGCGTCACCCGTTTGATGCTTAAAGGCTGAATGGCTTAAAAAAACCGCCCTGCAATCATCGGCACGGCGGTTTTTTTGTTGTCAGGGCTTCTCGGCAACAATAGTAGCGCGCTTGGGCCCGGGATAGCCTTCGATGGTTTTGCTGGAGTCTTCCGGATCGAGAAAGTCCTGAAGAGAGTTGAAACGCATCCAGTCTGTGCTGCGTTGCTCCTCAGTAGTGGTTTCACAGACATCCACAACTCGAGCGTTGCGAAAGCCAGTGCGATCGAGCCAGCGCAAAAGTGTGTCGCAACTCGGCAAAAACCATACGTTTCGCATCTGACCATAGCGGTCTTCCGGCATCAGGCTGTAGCCTTCTGGTCCATCCACAACCAGAGTTTCCAGCACCAGTTGGCCGCCCCGGCGCAGTGTCCCTTTGAGTTCCAGAAGATGGTCGAGAGGCGACCGACGATGGTAGAGGACGCCCATGGAAAAGGTTGTATCAAAGGCTTCAAGGCTTTCAGGTAAGTCCTCCATGCGTATAGGCAGAAGGTCGATGGGCGCTTCGCCTATATAGCGTTTCACGCTGAGAAACTGGAACATGAACAGTAGCCCGGGATCAATGCCAATCACCCGCTCTGCGCCCTCTCCCAGCATGCGCCAGCAGTGGTAGCCGGAGCCGCAGCCTACGTCCAAAATACGCCTGCCGGAAAGATCTGCGAGGTAGGGGGAAACCCTGTCCCACTTCCAGTCTGAGCGCCACTCAGTATCAATATGGATGCCAAAGAAATCGAAAGGCCCTTTGCGCCAAGGCATAAGACCCCGGAGCCCAGCTTCAAGTGCTTCTTGCTGGTGGGGGTTCAATTTATTGGGTGAGCTAAGGGCCACTGCAGAAGCGTTGAGCTCAGAGGTTGTCTCGGGAATAGCTGGAAGGCTATCGAGCGCTGATTGCCAGCGGCCCAAATCGCCGTGCGGGTTGTCATCGAAACGCCGGGTCAGTTGAGCCTTGATGGTTTCTGCCCAGTCACTCTGGCCTGTGTCTTCCAGCTCTACCAGTAGCTGCTCGAAACAGCTGCGCCAGTCAAAATACGCCATGATTTGCCCGTTCTGAGATTATTGATTAGTCGGCCTTGATGGCCAGCATAGACACGAAGTTGAAGCACTGATACCAGACCAGTACGCGATCAAAGCCTGAATTCAGCAAGCGTTGTCTATGGGCGTTCAGTGTCTCCGGAATCAGTACCTGCTCTATGGCGCTGCGCTTCTGGCTGATCTCCAGATCTGAGTAGCCGTTTGCGCGTTTGAACTCATGGTGAAGGCGGGTCTGAGTGTCCTGTTCATCCTCTGATTCAAAGCGGATTTTTTCTGACAAAATCAGCACACCGCCGGGCCTAGTTGCCTCGGCGATTCTGTGCAGTAAATCGCTGCGTTCCTCTGGCGGAACAAACTGCAAGGTAAAGTTTAGGGTTGTCACTGATGCATCTGACAGCTCGGTTTGCTGAATATTTTCATAGCGCAAGGTCACGGGCAGAGGGTTGTCGTCTAGCGCAATATAGTGTTCGCAGCGCTCAATCATGGCGGTGGAGTTGTCAATGCCCACCAGCGTGCAATCGCTAAACGGGATTCCGTGGCGCATGGCCAATGTTGAAGCGCCAAGAGAGCAGCCTAAGTCATAGCAGTTGGAACCGGGCTGAGCGTACTGCTCGGTGATGACTTCTATCATTGGAATGATGGTGGTGTAGCCAGGTACCGAGCGGCGGATCATGTCCGGGAATACACGGGCAACCGCCGCGTCAAAGCGGAAATCCTCCGGTTGACGTTCCGTGGCAAATAAACGGTCTGTTAGAGGTTCTATTGGTCGGTCAGAGTTACTCATCGCGGGCGTCCTGAGCTGGCTCCGAGGTTTGGTCTGGTTCAGGTAGGGCAGACGGGGCTGTCGGTGATGGCCGGTAACAGCGTACTCCACGGTTCTTGTAATCTACAAGTATGCCGCGGAAGGATGGGTCGATATCCGCCGCAATAGCCATGTAGCCATTTTCGCAGACCGCGTGTAGTTCGGAGGATTTTGGCGACATACGGAAGGTTTCACCCGGGGTGATATGAATCGCCTGGAAGTCTCCCACGGGTACATGGTCCTTGTTGTCGGAATGCTTTATGTTGCCGCTCAGCTCCAGCACCAATACGGTACCAACAATAGCGGCCAGAGCGGTCACAAACAGGCTGCGAATGGTGTAACGGGCCTCGTTCTGGCTCATGCCTACCTCATTTTGTACGTGAATGAACGGTCAGTATTGACCGGGAAGGGTTATTGAGGGCGCCTGGAGGGCTGCCAGTTGTTCTCTTAATGAAAGCACCTGATCGGACCAGAATCTGGGCTGGCCAAACCAAGGGAAGAAGCGCGGAAACGCCGGATCGTCCCAGCGTTTTGCAAGCCAGGCGCAGTGGCTGATCTGGCGGTAGCAGCGCAGTGGTTCAATTAGGTGGCGTTCGCGACGGTTGAAATCCCGGAAGGTTTCATAGCCTTCCAGTAGCTCGCCGAGTTGAGTGCCGCGTTCGTGGTCATCACCGTTCAGTAGCAGCCACATATCCTGCATTGCGGGGCCGGAGCGGCAATCATCCAGATCCACAAACAGCATCTGCTCGTCCCTGCAGAGTATGTTGCCGGCGTGGCAGTCTCCGTGCAGGCGCAAGGTTTCAATCTCTCCGGCGTCTTCAATGCGAGCGCGACAATGGGTCAGAAGATCCGGAATCAGGCTGTCCCAGGCTGGCCGAAGATCCTTCGGAATCCAGTCACCTTCGTGTAAAAGGCTATTGCTTGCTTCAATACCATCCATGGGTGATAGGGGGACGCGATGGCGAAATGGTTTTAGGGCCCCGATGTTGTGCATCTGTCCTAGCCATTGCCCAAGCCTGTAGAGAGTGTCTGTAACGCTGGTATCCGGCGCTTGTCCTCCGCGCTGGTTAAATGCGGCAAACATGAAGTCGCCATGCTTGCCAAGAGTGTCTCCGGAAGGCATCACCAGAGGCGCCACAACCGGAATATCCGCGGCCAGCAGTTCCCGGGTAAACTCGTGCTCTTCCCGCACCTGATCTTCTGTCCAGCGGCCAGGCCGATAGAACTTGGCGATCACCGGAGCGCCCTCGTCCAGACCCACTTGATACACTCGGTTTTCATAGCTGTTCAGGGCAAACAGGCGACCACTTACCGCGAAGCCGGCATTTTCCATGGCATCCAGAATAGCGTCTGGTGTGAGGGCATCGTATGGATGGCTTGAAACGTTCATCATAGAGCGAGGCCGGACTGGTAAATGTTGGGCCCAAGTATACCTGCTTGGCAGTGTTCCCGTAATGCGAGTGCAGGATGTTTCCATGGGTTCCGGCTCGTCCGGGATTGGGTTAACTTAATAGGCAGGCAACAGATAGCAGGTTCAGTTGGTGACAAACGAACATCTGGAAGTGGATACCCTTGTAATTGGGGCGGGAGTCGTTGGCCTTGCGGTGGCTCGAACGCTTGCTCGGGCGGGCAGGGAGGTGATCGTCTTAGAGGCTGGCGACCGCTTTGGTGAGGGCATCTCATCTCGTAACAGCGAGGTGATTCACGCTGGGATCTATTATCCAGAGCATTCTCTGAAAGCCCGCCTTTGCGTTGAAGGCCGTAGACAACTTTATGATTATTGCGAGAACCATAAAGTCGGATTTCGTAAATGTGGGAAATGGATTGTTGCCATTGATGAAGCCCAAAACCCTATGCTGGAGGGCATTCAAGTGCAGGCCGAAGCCAATGGTGTCAATTTGGACTTGATGGATGGGGGCATTGTTGCTCGGCAGTTGCCAGAACTAAATGTCAGTGCAGGCTTGTGGTCGTCTGAAACCGGTATAGTAGACACCCATGGCCTTATGCTCTCGCTTCTAGGCGAGCTGGAGGATGCGGGCGGCTCTCTGGTATTGCGATCTCCGGTTGAGAACATAGAGTCGGGGAGTGGCGCGCACGTTGTACGGGTGGCTGGTGCAATGCCATGCACGCTAAAAGTTCGAAATCTTGTGAACGCTGCAGGCTTGGGTGCGGTGCCGCTCACACGTAATTGGCTAGGGCTCCCCGACGCACAAAAGCCAACTCAATGGTTCGCTCGTGGCGTTTATTTCAGCTACAGCGGTCGCCATCCTTTCAATAACCTGATTTATCCGGTGCCCGAACCTGGCGGTCTGGGTGTTCACCTTACTCTTGATCTTGCAGGTCAAGCGCGCTTCGGCCCTGATGTGGAGTGGGTTGAGCAGGAGGACTACAGTGTTGACCCTGAGCGGGTGCATTCGTTTATTAGGGGGATCCGGCAATGGTGGCCCAGCCTTGATTCGGAGCGCCTCCAGCCAGCTTATGCAGGTATTCGCCCCAAGCTAAAAGATGCGGAGGGCGGATTTTTTGATTTTAGGATAGACGGCCCAAATGAGCATGGCGTTTCGGGGCTGGTAAACCTGCTTGGTATTGAGTCGCCGGGGCTTACATCCTGTTTGGCAATTGCCGAGCTTGTGGAGGAAAAGCTGCGCTAGTGCACTGTTTTGAAGACTATCCTGGTGTGCGAGCCAACGCCCAGACTTGAATATTCCGGGCGCCTGCGCTTCGCAAAGCCGAAGCTAAGACTCGCATGGTTGCGCCGGTTGTAACGACATCATCGACGATAGCGACTCGTTCCGGAACTTCCGAATGTACTTCAAACACACCGCGCAGGTTTGCCAGTCTGGCCTCTCGACTCAACCCCCGCTGGGCTTTAACTTTTCGCCTGCGACGAACAGCCCCCGTGTCAACTGGGATATCCAGCACGCCCCCTAATTTTTCAGCAATATCCCTAGCTTGATTGAAGCCACGCGCACGTCGACGAACGGGGTGCATGGGTGAGGGGATTAACAACAGCGGTTTTTCATTGCTTTGATCTTGAAATACAAGCTTTAGGTGGCTCGTAAGGCCAGCAACCAACGGTCGAGCGAATTTATGCTGCCTGCTGTATTTATACCTGCCGATCATGTTGTCGACTGGGTATTGGTAGCGCCAAGGTATGAATGCGCGATCGAAGGGAGGTGGGGATGCCAAACAGTCGCCACAAAGTTGGTTGTTTCCGAAGTACGCCATAGGTAGAGCGCAACAATGGCAATGCCACTTGTTGACAGGAAGGTCGGCCCAGCAGGAGTGACATAACCCGTTGATGGCATTGCTGGAAAGGCAGGCAACACAGCGGCCTTTGATTTTTTCGCTGTTAACCTTCGATGAATTTAAGGTTGACAGCCAGTTCAGTCCCTTTATCATTTGATTCATCCGTAAACCCAGAGACCGAAAAAGGTTAACAGGACTTTTGTATGACTGCCACCGCATTACGCCACGATTGGACGCTTCAGGAAGCGCGGGCGCTTTTTGAGTTGCCTTTTAACGACCTGATGTTTCGGGCTCAGTCCGTGCATCGACAGCATTTTGATCCCAATGAGGTGCAGGTTAGCACTCTGCTTTCTATTAAAACCGGCGCTTGCCCGGAGGATTGCAAGTACTGCCCCCAGAGCGGTCATTACAACACGGGATTGGAAAAAGAAAAGCTGCTAGAACTTGAGAAGGTGGTTGCTGAGGCTCGCGCGGCGCGGGAGAAAGGCGCGTCGCGCTTCTGTATGGGTGCCGCGTGGCGTAGCCCGACCGTTAAGGATATGCCTTATGTTCTGGATATGGTCCGGGAGGTGAAGTCTCTTGGCCTAGAAACTTGTATGACGCTGGGCATGCTGAAGCCGGAGCAGGCGGAAGAATTGGCCGAGGCTGGGCTGGATTACTACAACCACAATCTCGATACCTCTGAGAAGTACTACAGCCATATTATTACTACGCGAACCTACCAAGATCGACTGGATACGCTGGCAAATGTGCGTAACGCAGGCATGAAGGTGTGCTGTGGCGGCATTATGGGTATGGGTGAGGATCAAGACGATCGGGTCGGTATGTTGGTGCAGTTGGCGAATCTTCCGCAGCATCCTGAGAGTGTGCCGGTGAATATGCTGGTAAAGGTAAAGGGGACGCCCATGGAGGATGTGGAGGATCTGGATCCGTTTGAGTTTATTCGTGTTCTCGCGGTGGCTCGTATCATGATGCCTGCTTCTCATGTGCGTTTGTCTGCGGGTCGGGAGACGATGAATGAGCAGATGCAGGCACTGTGTTTTCTGGCTGGTGCGAATTCGATTTTTTATGGCGAGAAGTTGCTGACGACTTCGAATCCGGAGGCGGATGCGGATATGGCGTTGTTCCGCCGGTTGGGTATTCGGCCGGAGCAGCGGGGGCAGTGTGCTTCTGAGGAGCAGGAGGAAGAGGCGATTGTTGGGGCTTTGGAGTATGAGGCTAATCGGCATTTGTTTTATGACGCTTCTCTGGAGTCCGCTTAGCATCATTGGATTGAAGCGCCGTGCGGGCGGTGTGCTCC
>NZ_JALKAP010000006.1:34071-129858 GCF_023016045.1 Marinobacter sp. S6332
GTGCGCTTGTTTCGGGCCGTCCTTGGCCCTCTACAATCCCGGAGCACACCGCCCGCACGGCACCTGTAGCTTTCGGAAGCCCTCGAACACACCTCAATATCAGTAAGCATGAATGCTTGTCATTTCACTGGATGCTCACTCGTGCGTGATTTCACAGCTGAACTGGAACAACGAAAACAGGCAGGTTTGTACCGAACACGCCGGCATATTTCCGGGCCTCAGCAGCCGGTTTTGGCCGCTGATGGTAAGCGGTTACTTTCGTTTTGCAGCAACGACTACCTTGGCCTTGCCAATCATCCTTCCAGTATTGAGGCTCTGAAGAACGCCTTGCCGGAAACGGGGTTGGGTGGTGCGGCTTCTCATCTTGTTTGCGGGCATCACGAGGCGCATCACTTGCTTGAGGAGCGTCTTGCAGCTTTTACCGGACGTAGTTCAGCACTGTTTTTCTCCACTGGTTATATGGCCAATCTGGGTGTGATTTCTGCGCTAGCAGGGCGGGGCGATACGGTTTTTTCGGATCGTCTGAATCATGCCTCCATTATTGATGGCTGTATTCTCAGCCGCGCGAAGGTGCGCCGTTATGCCCATGGGGATGTGGCGGCGCTTGCGGCCATGCTGGCTGAGACTTCGGGACACAAATTGGTGGTTACCGATGGTGTGTTCAGTATGGATGGTGATGTGGCTCCTCTGCGGGAGTTGGCATCATTGTGTCGTGAGCATGATGCGTTGTTGGTGGTCGACGACGCCCACGGTTTTGGGGTGCTTGGGCCGCATGGGCAGGGGAGTGTGGCGGAGTTTGGTTTGTCGGAAGACGATGTGCCGGTTCTTATAGGAACTTTAGGCAAGGCCGCAGGCACGAGTGGCGCGTTTGTGGCAGGGCCTGAGGTGTTGATGGACTATTTGGTGCAGAAGGCTCGTACTTATATCTACACAACGGCTATGCCTCCTGCGCTTGCGCTTGCTACCTGCGCCAGTATTGATTTGATAGAGGGTGGTGATGGGCGTCGGAGTCATTTGCAGAGCCTGATTGATCGGTTTCGGCGGGAGGCCACGGCTTTGGGCTATTCGCTTATGCCCTCTCGTACGCCTATTCAGCCGATTATGGTTGGTGAGAACTGGTTGGCTTTGGCACTAAGCAAGGCGCTTGAAGAGTGTGGGTTGTTGGTGACGGCGATTCGACCGCCGACTGTGCCGGTAGGTGAGGCGCGGTTGCGGGTTACGTTCAGTTCAGCCCATTCCCATGACGATTTGAGTCATTTGTTGGAGGCTTTGTCTAGCTGTCGGCATTTGCTGGATGAGAAAGGGATTGCGTCATGAGCGCTCAGCGAGAGCCGTTGCGGCGTCTTGTTGTGGTTGGGGGTTGGGGCGTTCGTGTTGAAATGCTGGAAGAGCTATACCGGTTCTGGCCGGGGCCTGTTGAGTTGGTATCTCTGGGTGACGATCTTGTCGGACGTTGTGAATCAGTGGTACAGGTGGCCGATGAGCTTCTGTCGCGATATACCGAGCCTTCCGTTTGGATGGGCTGGTCGCTAGGTGCTCAGGTTGTTATGGAAGCTGCTAGTCGGGGTACGGGAGAGGTTTCTGCGGCTATTACACTCGCAGGCTTTCCGAAGTTCATCGCTGATGAACGCTGGCTTAATGGCATGTCTGTAGAGGAATTTAGTGTGTTTAGCCGAGGTTTGAGCCGTGAGGCTGATCGGTATTGGATGCATTTTTTGCTGCTAATGATAAACGGCTCGGCAAGCGCTTTGTCCGAGCGCCAGCGTCTCAAGAAATGGCTTGGCAAAGGATCCCCGGTCTCGAAGGGCAATTTGGTAAAAAGTTTGGGCTGGCTGGAACAATCCGACCAGCGGCTGCTGTGGTCGCTAGTTGATCTTCCTGTTCTTCACATTACCGGTGCTTGCGATCAGGTCGTGGCGACTTGGGCTGGTGCTCTGGAAACTCGGTCATCGTCGGTGGAGGTCATTGTTCCGGGTATGGCCCATTGGCCCGGCGGTGCATTTGCGGACGACTGTCGCGTTGGTATCGAAAGGTTTCTTCAATCGCTGGAAGGGGTGAGTGCATGAGCGTCCTAGGTGCGGTTGTCTCTTGCCCTGCCGGTAAGGCCGATATAGCACGGGAGTTCGGCAAAGCGCGGGCTAGCTACGAGAGTGCGTCCCGATTGCAGCGGCTTATGGGTAACACCATGCTGGAGAGGCTTGGGCGCCAAACTCACATCAAGGGCGGAAAAACTCTGGATCTTGGCTGCGGAACCGGGTGGTTTAGCCGCGAGCTGGCTAATCTCGAAGGCTCTGAAGGTGTGATAGGCATAGACCTGTCGATTGGCATGGTAGAGCACGCCGGAGAGAATTCCCCTCCTGAAATTGCATGGATTGTTGCCGATGCTGAGGCGATTCCCCTCCCTGACCAGAGTTGTGATTTGGTATTCAGTAACCTGATGATCCAATGGTGCGCGACGCCGTCTCAGGTTCTGCGAGAGTGCCGGAGGGTGCTCAGGCCTGGTGGCAAGTTGATGGTCTCAACGCTTCTTGACGGCACCTTGAGAGAGCTGGACCACGCTTGGCAACGAGCAGATCCCGGGCAAAGGCACATAAATCGGTTTGAGTCAGAAACGGCACTCAGGCGCTCGGCTTCTCAAGAACTACCAGACGCTGAAATTGAAACAAAAACTCTAACGCTGCCCTACGACTCTCCTTTCACCCTCGCATCGGAGCTGAAGCAACTGGGCGCGGGTTATAAAAATGCCGACAGGCGCCCAACCGTAACTGCACCGGGCCGCTTTCGCGCCATGTGCCAGCATTATCCCAAGGGTCCGGAGGGAGGTGTTTTGGCAAGTTACGAGGCAGCATGGATTTACTGGGCATGCCCGGATTCCAACCACGATACACTGACCAATAAATAGAGTGGATTAACCTGCTGGTATGGCTAAAAAAACGTTTTTTGTGACTGGTACAGATACGGGCGTTGGCAAGACCATGGTGTCTGCTGCAATTTTGGAAGCTGCTAAATCGGCTGGCAAGCGCACTCTGGGTATGAAGCCCATCGCCTCCGGCTGTGAAAGCACGCCAGCGGGGTTGCGCAATGACGACGCGCTCATACTCCAACATGCCGCTACGGAACCCCTGAGCTACGAGCTTGTAAACCCTATTGCACTAGAGCCCGCGATTGCGCCCCACGTTGCTGCCGCGCAAGCAGGGCGTGTTGTGTCTGTGGATCGTCTGGTTGGTTTCTGTCGCGGCATGCAGATGCGACCTGCAGATCTTTTGCTGATTGAAGGTGCCGGTGGTTGGCGGGTGCCGTTGAATGATCGGGAAACATACGCAGCTGTGCCCCGGGCTCTGGATGTGCCTGTGATAATGGTGGTTGCTCTCAAACTTGGGTGTATTAACCATGCATTACTAACTGCAGAAGCAATCCGCAATGATGGGTTAATTGTGGCTGGTTGGGTGGCAAATCGAGCTGAACCGGATGTAATGAGCTGTGAGCAGGAAACCCTGAGTTACTTGATGGAGCAACTTCCGGTGCGTTGTTTAGGCGTTCTGCCTTGGATTGAGGGCGCTGGGCCAGAGGCTCTGAGCCGCTATCTCGATATCGATTTGTTGTTTGAAAATTGAACAACAATGTGGCCTAATGGGTTAAGTTAATGGTCACGGGAAGCAGCAGTCATGATCAATAATACGCTTGCAATGGGTGTCCAAGGTATTCAAGATGGTATGTACGGCATGGAAAATGCCGCACGAAAAATTGCTCGTGCGGGCATTGACGGCCCTCAGGGCAGTGCCGAGACAGGGAGTAGCCTGATTGAGCCGATCATCGACCTCAAGCTCTATGAACGCAGTGTTGAGGCCTCGGCGCAAGTGGTGAAAGTCGCGGATGAAACGCTTGGAACGCTTCTAGATATCGTGGTCTGAGAGCTTTCATTCGTGAGCCCGCTTTCGTCACTTCCCCCCGCATTGAATTACTCTGCCAGAGGCGTGTCTGGCAGTTTTCCAGCTAGCCAGCAATCCGGCCCCCTATCTAATTCAGATTACAGCTCTTCAGCGCCCGCTGTCCGTGAGTCCCGTAGTACGGGCAATGCGACGGGAGAGGCGTCTTCCGAAACAGGCCCTAAAGCAGTACGTGCCGCAGATGAGAACGAAGGTGCGGGCTCAAGCCGCAGGGCGCTCGAAGCCGATGCTTCTGATAAGAAAGTGGGTGGTTTGGATGAGGCGGAACTGAAAGAGCTTACCGAGCTCAAAGCCCGGGACCGGGAAGTTCGAGCTCATGAGGCGGCCCATCAGGCCGCGGGTGGTCAATATGCGGGTGCTATGTCGTTTTCATACCAGCGTGGCCCCGATGGCGCGCAGTATGCAGTTGGTGGCGAAGTGTCGATTGATATTTCTCCTGTCAACGGCAACCCTCAGGCAACTATTGAAAAAATGCGAGTTGTGCGATCAGCCGCCATGGCCCCAGCCGAACCTTCTGGCCAGGACCGTGCAGTTGCTGCTCAGGCAATGCAAATTATGTTGCAGGCCCAGTCGGAGCTTGCATCGGAGGGTGAATCTTCAAATCCTTCAAGCGAAGAGCCCGCGAATGATTCCGACGACCCCTCAGGGAGCTCTCCGGTAAGTGACGGTGATCAGGAACGTGTATCTGCACAGTCTCCCAGATCTGTTGAGCAGGCCAGAACTGCCTATCAAAGTGTTGCAGGTTTTGGGTCAGGGTTGGACTCACCGGGGGACGGCTTCCTTCCCATATCGGTTTGATTTCGTCTTTCTTTAGTCTGCTATTGTTTGGGCGTCTATCGTCGCTCCTCCATATTAATAAAAAACCAATTCAAATCCTTCGCAGGCACGGGAATGCGGCTGCCTGTAAGTTTTGCCCAAGCCTTGATAACCGTTTCGGTGACCAATTACTACACAAATTATGCGTCCGGCTATTGACAATTCTGTGCCTCTAAACGTATGTTTCAAACAAGTGTTTAATTAATGCTGCAGCAGACCCTGTTGCAGTGTCTGAGCAAACCTAAGGCCGCGAGCTGTTATTACTTTTCAGCCAAGACCGATAACCGAGGTGGTTTACATGCCTGAGTACAAAGCGCCCCTGCGTGATATCAAATTCGTAATGAACGAGCTGCTGGACAGCGAAGCCCACTACGCCAATCTGGAAGGCGCTGAAGACGCAACTCCGGATATGGTTGATGCCATTATTCAGGAAGGTGCAAAGTTTGCTGAGCAGGTACTGTCCCCGCTGAATGCGGTTGGCGACAAAGAAGGCTGCGTCTGGAGCGAAGACGGTGTAAAGACACCGACTGGCTTCAAAGAGGCCTACGATAAGTATGTTGAAGGTGGTTGGCCATCATTGGCAGCTGACCCCAACTATGGCGGTCAAGGCCTGCCAAGCTCGCTCGGGATTGTAATGAGTGAGTTGAACGGCACGGCTAACTGGTCTTGGGGCATGTACCCCGGCTTGAGCCACGGCGCCATCAACACTGTAGAAGCGCATGGTACAGAAGAACAGAAGCAAACGTATCTCACCAAAATGATCAGCGGTGAATGGACTGGAACCATGTGTCTCACCGAAGCACATTGCGGCTCAGATCTGGGAACACTGCGCACCAAGGCAGAGCCCAACGCAGACGGATCATACAGCATTACTGGCACCAAGATTTTCATCTCTGCCGGTGAGCACGACATGACTGACAACATTGTTCACATTGTGCTGGCGCGACTGCCGGGCGCACCGGAAGGCACCAAGGGTATTTCCCTGTTCATCGTGCCCAAGTGTTTGCCCGCCGAAGACGGCTCTGCCGGTGAGCGCAACGCCGTAACCTGTGGCTCCATCGAGCACAAAATGGGTATCCACGGCAACGCTACCTGCGTGATGAACTTTGATGGCGCACAAGGTTGGTTGATTGGGCCTGAGAACCGTGGCTTGAACTGCATGTTCACCTTTATGAACGTAGCCCGTATCGGTACTGCTATTCAGGGCCTAGGCGCTGCAGAACTAGGCTTTCAGGGATCACTGGCCTACGCCAAGGATCGTCTGGCCATGCGTTCACTGAGTGGCGCTAAGAATCCGGAAAGCTATGCCGATCCGATTATTGTGCACCCGGACGTGCGCCGTATGCTGTTGACTCAAAAAGCGGTTGCAGAAGGCGCCCGCGCATTGATCTATTTGACAGCACAGAAAGCAGATCTTATTGAGCGTGCGAAAACCGAAGAAGAGCGCAAAGAAGCCGACGAGCTTTTGGGCTTCTTGACCCCTATTGCCAAGGCCTTCCTGACCGAAATTGGTTACGAAGCATCTAACTTGGGCATGCAGGTATTCGGTGGCCACGGTTTCATCTCTGAGTGGGGCATGGAGCAGAACGTACGCGATGCCCGTATTGGCATGATCTACGAAGGCACGACCGGCATTCAGGCGCTGGATCTTCTGGGCCGTAAGGTTCTGATGACTCAGGGCGAGTCTCTAAAGGGCTTCACTAAGCAGGTTCACACCTTCTGCAAAGAGAATGCCGATAACGAGCAAATGAAGCCGTTTATCGAGCCTTTAGCAGCGATCAACAAGGAGTGGGGCGACTTGACCATGAAAGTGGGTATGACGGCCATGAAGAACCGCGAAGAAGTAGGCGCTGCCTCTGTGGACTATCTGATGTACTCAGGTTATGCAGTATTCGCATACTTGTGGGCCCGAATGGCTAAGATTGCACAAGATAAGCTTGCAGAAGGCTCCAGTGAAGAGTTGTTCTACAACGCTAAGTTGCAGACAGCACGTTTCTACTTCACCCGCATGTTGCCGCGTACTAAGACCCACGCTGCAACCATGCTGGCAGGAGCTGATACTCTGCTGGATATGCCGGAAGAAGCCTTCGCGCTCTGAGATAATTTGAGCATGAAAGTTTAACTGGTAAAAAAGCCCGTACTCCTTCAGGAGCCGGGCTTTTTTCATGAGTTGAGATCAACTTTAAGTTAGAATAACGTCCATAAAATATAACTAGCCCAGACACACGGCCCGAGTAGGTGAGTTGGTTTTATATCCACAAGCCGCCTACGCAGACAAGTTTTGAACTTGGACTTTTCGAAATTGAACTGTTTTTGATATTGGAGAAAGTTGATGGCTGATTATCAGGCACCCTTGCGTGACATGCGTTTTATACTAAATGAAGTTTTTGATGCTCCTGCGCTTTGGGCATCACTACCCAAAGTGGCGGAGAATGTTGATCCGGACACCGCTGACGCGATTCTTGAAGAGGCCGGTAAAATCACCAGCGGTGTTCTTGCCCCTTTGAGTCGGGAAGCGGACGAGCAGGGTGCTCATTGGAAAGACGGTGAAGTAAGTTCACCGGATGGTTTCAAAGAAGCCTACCAGACGATTGTTGAAGGCGGTTGGAACGGCCTTGGCGGCAACCCTGAATTTGGCGGAATGGGTATGCCAAAAACTTTGGTGGCCCAGTTTGAAGAGATGATGCAGGGCGCCAACATGGCTTTTGGTTTGGCCCCTATGCTGACAGCCGGTGCTTGCCTTGCACTCGACGCACACGGCAGTCAGGAGTTGAAAGAAAAGTACCTTCCTAATATGTACTCCGGTGTTTGGGCTGGTGCTATGGACTTGACAGAGCCCCATGCCGGCACGGATCTGGGTATTATCCGCACCAAAGCTGAGCCAAACGACGACGGGTCATTCAATGTAACTGGCACCAAGATTTTTATCACTTGGGGCGAGCACGACATGGCAGAGAATATTATTCATTTGGTGCTGGCCAAACTGCCGGGAGCCCCGAAAGGGCCCAAGGGTATTTCTCTGTTGCTGGTTCCCAAATTTTTGGTAAACGAAGACGGCTCTCTGGGCGAACGAAACAGCTTCAGCTGTGGTTCCATCGAGAAGAAAATGGGCATCAAAGGTTCCGCAACCTGCGTGATGAACTTTGATGGTGCAAAAGGGTGGCTTGTAGGCGAGGAAAACAAAGGCCTGAACGCTATGTTTACCATGATGAATTACGAGCGCTTAGGCGTTGGTATTCAAGGCGTAGGCGCAGCAGAGGCTTCCCTGCAAAGTGCGCGGGAATACGCTATGGAGCGCATCCAGAGTCGTGCTCCAACCGGTGCACAACAACCGGAAAAGGCGGCAGATCCGATTTTGGTTCATCCGGATGTGCGTCGTATGCTGCTGACCATGAAGGGCTACGTTGAGGGTGGTCGTGCTTTCTCAACCTATGTGGCGCAATGGCTGGATATTTCCAAGTACGCAGATCCGGCTGATGAAGATCGTCGCAAGCACGCCGAGGGCATGGTTGCGTTGCTAACGCCAGTCGCAAAAGCATTCCTAACTGACCGTGGTCTTGATGCCTGCATTATGGGGCAGCAAGTGTTTGGTGGTCACGGGTTTATCCGTGAGTGGGGCCAAGAGCAGTTGGTACGTGACTGCCGTATTACCCAGATCTACGAGGGTACCAACGGTATTCAAGCGCTGGATTTGATGGGGCGTAAAGTTGTTGGCAGTCAGGGCAAGCTGTATGAGCTGTTCGCTGAAGATGTCGCCAGCTTCATTGAAGAAAACAGCAGTGAAGAAAGTCTGCGTCCATATATCGAGCCACTCGCAGCTGCATTTGAGCGTTTGTCTGACGTGACTGAGCATGTTATCAAGCAAGCCTCCGACAACCCCAACGCTATCGGTGCAGCTTCAGTAGACTATCTGGATTTGTTTGGGCTGACGGCGTTGGGCTACATGTGGGCCCGGATTGTAAAAGCGGCCGCACCAAAGGCGGGTGATGATACGTCTGGCTTCTACAGTGGAAAGCTGAAGACTGCACGCTTCTACTATGACCGACTACTGCCGAAAACCGTGTCTCTTGCAGAGGGCATTCGCAGTGGTAGTGATTCTATGATGGCGCATACTGCCGAGGAATTCTAACGGCCCCGTGTCGGGGCCTCTAAGTAGTTGAGGCCCCTGTCGACCATAAAAAAAGCAGGCTCTTTGGCCTGCTTTTTTTATGGAATTTCAGTTTTGTCGTTGGGCACTTAGCACTTAGCTACGCTGGAGCACTAAACTAAAGGCGCTCCATGCGAGTCGGATCAGCGATAAAGGGATTTTCATTTCCTTGAATCTCCGCTATGCGTTTATGCCGCGATAGCTCTCTGTCGTCTGGTGGGTCGACTTGGTTCCAGCCTTGGAATACCTGAGCTGGCCCAAGCCAGGGCAGGCCGTAGGTGCCAACCATATAGCCCATGCTGCGGGCGACATCGCCTTTTACCTTGGGGGGAGGTTCGAAGAAGAGGCCGCTTTCTCGGATGCCACAATCGTTCTTTTCAATCGAGGTTCCAATATTGTCATAGCGGGTGTTTCGTCGCCGAAGTTCGGTACGGTTTCCTACCGGAATCATATTGTGAAGGTCAGAGGCAATTTGCCGATAGCGGTTGTCTTGCTCGCACTGACGTGTGGTGCCACATGAAAGAGCATTGCGTATATCGGCGAGAGGATAAATATATCCCTCTGTCAGCGAGAAGCCTTTCTTAGAGAATTCCTTGTCGCAAAAGAAGGATTTACCACCCTCCGAGTAGAGGTTCCCCCAGAACTCCTCCTTAATGACCGTGTCCGGATCGCTGAAACGTGTATTTTGTGCGACAACAAGTGCCGTTGCTAGAAACAGAACAAGAGCTGTAATGATGGTAAGCGAGTTTTTCATGAGCCAATGTTACCTCTTAGCGTCAGGCTGCGCCTTGGCGAACTGGGCCTCATTTGTCGCTGTAATTGGTAAAATAGGCCAGACTTTCTGGAAAATTATGACGCTCAGTTCACTTATGAAGAGGATTATGGCATGAGGGCTCTTGAAACAAGAGCCCTTGGATTAAAATTTACAGCGTAGTGTTAACGGCTTAACGTTTTTACTTCATTTTGTCGCGAATATTCTGGTAACTTGACTTCAAATCTTCGCCCAGCTTTTTTGCCGTTTGACGTGCTTCCTGAGATGCTTCGCTCGCCTCATCCATGACTTGATCAAACCGGACTCGGAATTTATCCCATTCCTGTTCGAGATCATCAAACTCATCTTTCACTTCCTGACGCGCCAAATGCAGCTGAACGCGTGCTTCGTCGCGGTATTGTTTGATTTTATCCGAGAGCGATTTAAGTTCTTCTTGAATACCCATATCAAGCACCTCTGTTAATGAGTGGTTCTCCACCATGCGCCGGGGTATGAAAAACAGTCAAGTGACAGTGAAGCAAGGAAGGTTATATATAGGTTGCGTTTGATCTATGTCAGGATCTGGCAGCTAGAAGCGCCGACATATCGCGTAAGTAGTGCCAGGGGGACAGGGTGTCAAAGCCTTTCGTTGCTCGATCTACCTGGCTGCACAGTCTCAAGGCTTCATGCAGTTGCAGCGGGTTTAGGCGCCGGGCCGCTTGCTCCAACGCCCGCGCTCGTTGGGGCTGGAAGACACCGCGCTTCTTGAAGAAGGTGGAGGGAGATTCAGCTCTGTTCTCACCCGTTTTTAATTCCAGAAGTAAATTGATGTCACGGGTTAGTACCGCGAGAAGTCCGAGGGGATTTTCACCTTCTTGCTGCAGCACACCAATCATCTTGCCAGCGTGTGGCGCACGGCCGCTAAGTAGCTCGGTTACCAGTTCAAACCCGTTAAAACGCGAACTGTCCTGAACGGCTTGCTCTATTGTTTCTTCATCTATCGTGCTGTTATTGCTCAGCAGTGACAGTCGGTCGAGCTCCTGACTGGCGGCTAGCAGGTTACCCTCAAGTCGTTCTGCCAGCATTGCGAGTGCTCCGCGGGTTAGGCTAAGGCCTTGGTTTTTAGCCCGCTGCTGAAGCCAACCAGAAAACTTGTCGGCATCCACCGGCCATACCGGTACATGCACACCTTTGGATTGGAGTTCTTTGTACCACTTTCGACGGGTTTCCGCCGCGTCCAGACGTGTGCTGATTAGCAGGAGGATAATGTCTTCCGGCGGTTGTGCGAGAACCCTTTCTAGAACGGTGCGGCCGTCTCCCAACTTACCTGTCGGCAAACGGATTTCGATTCGGCGCCGGTCGGAGAATAGGGACATGGCACTGAATTCGTCGGCCACAGTGTTCCAATCGAGTTGTTGATCCGCATGAAAGGTTAGACGGTCGTGAAAACCTGCATCTTTAGCGGCACTTCGGATTTGATCGCAGCATTCCTGTACCAGTAACGGCTCATCACCGGAAATTAGGTAGACTGGTGCGAGACCTTTTCGGAGCAGTTGTGTCAGTTGGCCCGGATTGGTCTTCATGGTGCGGCGTTTTGCGGTTTTACCGGAGAGTTGGGCTTCGGGTGCTGGTCTCGGATTTCCCGCAGCCGCTCTTTGGTGATCGGAGCAAGTCGGAATACGATCTGTTGAGCTAATCGATCGCTTAATTGCTGCTGCAGGTTGTCTTCCTCGCGCTGTTTGGCGAGTACATTGGTCTCGTCGTACCTGTAGCTCTCAGTAGTGCTGAGGCGGCTGTTGGCAATAACGGGAACGCCATCCGTGCTTATCAGCTCGAGGTTCACCGAGTGCCTAAGTGTATACTCTGCGGCTGCGGCTTGAATGGTAATAGCCGAGGCGCGACGATCTTGCTCAAAACTGTGAATCTTAAGCTGATAGTTTGAGTCTGCTTCCTCCGATGCCAGCTCTACGCCTCCAAGTTCAAGTTGCTGACGCACAGCTAAGCAAAGGGAAGCGGGAACAGGAGGCCGACAGTCCAACATAAGCGGCTCCAAGGCCGCAGAAACCGGCGGCGCACTCCGCAACTGAAAGCCGCAGGCACCTAGGTTGGTCGCCAGTAACCCGGCGACAACCCATTTGGCGGTGCCTGCATGCACAGTGCGGAGCTGCATATCAGTTAGCTACCACGTTAACCAGTTTGCCGGGCACGACAATGACTTTACGAACCGTGGCGCCTTCAGTGAAGCGCCGGATGTTTTCGTTTTCCAATGCTAAAGCCTCAAGATCAGCTTTGCTGATATCCGCAGGAACATCGACTTTGGCGCGCACCTTGCCGTTAACCTGTAGAACCACCTGAATCTGGCTGCGAACCATAGCGGATTCGTCGGCTACAGGCCAGGATGCGTCAACTACGGGATCGCTGTGGCCCAAAGACTGCCAAAGGGTGTGGCAAATATGCGGCACAATGGGTGCCAGCATCACCACAGCGGCCTCGAGAGCCTCTTGGCGCACAGCGCGCGTCTGCGGCTCATCGTTGTTCAAGCGGCTGACATCGTTCAGCAGCTCCATTACAGCAGCAATGGCGGTATTGAACGTGAGGCGTCGGCTGATGTCATCGCTCACCTTTGCAATGGTTTCATGGGTTTTGCGCCGCAAGTCCTTTTGGGCGTCATTCAGAGCATCGGCATCAAGGGCCGGGGCGGCGCCGCCCGCGACCTGTTCGTTCACTAAACGCCATAGGCGCTTGAGGAAGCGGTGAGCGCCCTCTACGGCACTGTCTGACCATTCAAGAGACTGCTCGGGAGGAGCAGCGAACATCATGAACAGGCGAACGGTATCGGCACCGTGAGCGTCAATAATGGACTGTGGGTCTATACCGTTGTTCTTGGATTTGGACATCTTGGTAACGCCACCGGCGATTACAGGTTGCCCGTCTTCCTTGTGTACCGCGCCAATGGCGTGGCCTTTGTCGTCACGCTCCACAATGACATCTGCAGGTGCAATCCAGACCTTGCCGCCCTTATCGTCTTCACGATAGTAGGTGTCTGCTAATACCATGCCTTGGGTCAGTAGCTGTTTGAAAGGCTCGGAGCTGTTTACCAAGCCGACATCACGTAGAAGTTTGTGGAAAAAACGTGCGTACAGCAGATGCAGGATGGCGTGTTCTATGCCGCCGATATACTGGTCCACTGGCAGCCAGTAGTTTGCAGCCGCCGGGTCCAACATGCCTTTGTCGTAATTCGGGCTGCAGAAACGTGCGTAATACCAAGACGACTCCATAAAGGTGTCGAATGTGTCGGTTTCCAGTGTTGCTGGCTGGCCGTTGAATGACGTCTTTGCCCACTCTGGGTCGGCTTTAATGGGAGACTGGACGCCGTCCATTTCAACGTCTTCCGGCAAACGCACAGGGAGTTGGTCATCCGGAACCGGGCGCTGGGTGCCATCTTCCATGGTCATCATGGGAATGGGCGCGCCCCAGTAACGCTGGCGTGACACGCCCCAGTCACGTAGGCGGTAGTTGACCGTGCGCTTACCGATGCCTTTGTCTTCAAGGTGTTCGGCTATGGCGTCAAAGGCTTCATCGCTGGTCAGGCCGCTGTATTTTCCAGAGGAAACCAGTACACCTTTTTCTGTAAAGGCCTTTTCTTGAACGTCGATTTCGCGGCCATCATTGGCGGCGATAACTTGTTTTACAGGCAAGCGATACTTGAGTGCGAATTCGTGGTCGCGGTCATCATGGCCGGGAACCGCCATCAGAGCGCCGGTGCCATAATCTGTAAGCACAAAGTTGGCGATCCAAACCGGAATTTCTTCCTGAGTCAGCGGGTGTATGGCCTTGAATCCGGTATCAACGCCTTTCTTTTCCATGGTGGCCATTTCGGCCTCGGCAACCTTGCTGTTACGGCAATCCTCTACAAAATTAGCCACATCTGTGTGCCGTTCTGCAGCCGCTTTGGCCAGCGGATGCTCTGCGGCTACGGCCATGTAGCTCACACCCATTAAAGTGTCGGGGCGGGTAGTGTATACCGTTAGGCCGTCTTCGCTGTCTTTCAGTGGGAAGGTCAGCTCAGTGCCAACAGATTTGCCGATCCAGTTGCGTTGCATGGTCTTGACCTGCTCAGGCCAGCCATCGAGATCGTCCATGTCGTTCAGTAGTTCTTCGGCGTAATCGGTAATGCGGATAAACCACTGGGGAATCTTTTTCTGCTCAACCAGAGCGCCTGAACGCCAGCCGCGGCCGTCAACCACTTGCTCATTGGCAAGAACGGTTTGATCCACTGGATCCCAGTTAACGGTGGACATTTTCTTGTACACCAAGCCTTTTTCGTAAAGGCGAGCGAAGAACCATTGTTCCCAGCGATAGTAGTCTGGCTTGCAGGTAGCCAGTTCGCGGCTCCAGTCGTAACCAAAGCCCAGTTGTTTGAGCTGGTTTTTCATGTAGTCGATGTTGGCGTAAGTCCACTTGGCTGGTGCCGTTTTGTTGGCGATGGCTGCGTTCTCAGCGGGGAGGCCGAATGCGTCCCAGCCCATGGGCTGCATGACGTTCTTGCCTTGCATACGCTGATAACGGGAGATAACGTCGCCAATTGTATAGTTGCGTACGTGGCCCATGTGCAGCTTGCCGCTGGGGTAGGGGAACATAGACAGGCAGTAGTATTTCGGCTTACCCGGCTCTTCCCTGACTTCAAAGGTTTTGTTCTCGTCCCAGAAGGTGCGCGCATTGTGTTCAACGTCACGGGGATTGTACTGCTCGTCCATACCTGCCATTACCAAAGTTACCCTGTATCAAAATGATGTGCGGAGCGGCCGAACATTCTAACGCACAGAAGGCGTAACAGGTAGCCTGCCAAAAGCCTGATACTGTGCCATGATGATAAATATGGTGAAGGTTGCCAGCCGATGGGTCTCCCCGGAACACGCCGTGAATCCCCCTGCGGGGTCCGGCCAGCAATCGCAGATTGCTGTCGTTCAGCTGCGCATGAAGCTTTGCTTCATAGACGCTTGCTTCACCCCTGTAGGCTTGACGGCAGTATCCCTGCTGCCGACAGTTCCGGGGAGACCCACCGGCTGACGCCCCGTTAATTATGAGGAGTCCTCAATGACAGAGCCCGAAAGAAGTCACTTATCCGGAAAAGCCCTCGAGGTGTATGACCGCATGCTCGAGCGGGTGCAGAGCCGCCTAAGAGCAATACAGGAAACTTCTTTGGACACTTTGGAAGAAGAAGTCGATAAAGCGATTGAGGCAGAGCAAGAGCTGGAGGAGATGACCAGAGATGAAATCAGCCTCCTCGGGACCTACCTTCAGCGAGATCTTGAGCACCTTATCCACTTTGTGGACGAAACCGGAGAAGGGCTGGCAGAATGGTTGCAGCTTGATTTGGCGTTGCTAGAACAGCGGCTTACCGAGCGCTTGCTGTCGGTTGCCGACCAAACCTTGGTCGACACTCTGGCACTGCGACAAAAACTCGAAAGCCATGACGCCGGGCAATACATCGCCGGGGAAGTCGCCACCGCTGGTATGTTCCAGTGTCTGAACTGCGAGCACATGCTGTGTCTCACATCGACTAGCCATTTAGAACCATGCGAAGCTTGTGGTTCGCAATACTACAAGCGGGTTACTAGTATTTGGCCGCGGAAAGAAGGCTGAAAAAACACGTTAGGTGGAAAGCGTGTTCGCTGGTGGGTTCTCGCTGGCTCAGAGGTAGCCAAGGCCGTGTAGGTTTTCAAAACTGTGCGGAGCCATGGATGGCGGAGCCAAGCGTACACGGACGTATTCACAGCGTGTTTTGAAAACCTACACGGCCTTGGCTGTATGCTCCTAGGCTAGAATCAGTTTTTAGGAATAACCCGCTCACGAACAAACACAATCAAAATCAACGCCAAGGTAAGAACCGGCCAAGAAGCCGTCATCATATACGGCGTGCTACCACTAGCCTTAAATACTTCACCAGTTAGCACCGCACGCTCAAACTGCGGAATACGTGCCGTAATCTGCCCCTTGTTATCAATGATCGCCGTCACCCCATTATTGGTACCGCGAATCATATAACGTCCGGTTTCCAAAGCTCGCATACGCGCAATCTGTAAATGCTGCAACGGTCCCACAGAATCACCGAACCAGCCATCGTTACTGATCGTTAGCAGCAAATCCGAATTAACCGCATTACGGGCAAGAAAGTCCGGGTAAGCCACCTCGTAGCAAATAAATGGCATCACCTTGGTACCGTTAGCAACCAAAGGTGACTGGTTTTCAGGGCCTCGAGTAAAGCTCGACATGGGTAAATCAAAGAAACCGATCAGCCCGCGTAAAACACCCTCAAGCGGAACATACTCCCCAAAAGGCACCAACTTCTGCTTGTGATAAATTCCTTCGCCGTTCCCAATGGCCGTAATACTATTGTGGAAGGTAAAGCCGTTGGCCCGCTCGCTGAAACCGTACCACGGGATACCGGTTATCAGCGTGCTCTCGTCACCAAGCTTCTCCGCAATGTGGTCAATGATCTTGCCTGCCTGATCCTGAGGGATGGGGATAGCCGTTTCTGGCCAAAGGATTAGGTCAGTGTTCCAGTGGGGTTCCGTCATGCCCAGATAAGCCACAATCTGGTCCTTCAAAAACTCCGGGTCCCACTTTACCTGCTGCGGAATGTTGCCCTGTATAGCGGCCACAGACGTGGGTTCGGTACTAATATTAGTCCAATCAACCTTGTTGAGCGCCGGGGCGGCAAGCCAAGGAATGAGTGCTGCAAATGTCACGACTCCAGCGCTAGTTAGGCTCTGCCTGACGATAAGCCAGCCTGCAGCGACAATGGCAGCACCGCTTGCCGCGATCACGAAAGTTAGACCGTGAACGCCGACCACGGGCGCCAGCCCTGCTAGTGGCCCATCGGTGTGTGCAGTTCCGAGATAGAGCCAGGGAAAACCTGTCAAAAGCCAGCCACGGAGCCAGTCGCCGAGAATCCAGATGGCCGGGAATAGAATAAGCCGCCGCACAGCGCTGTTTTTAGCCAGCTTGCCCCAGAACCAGAAGGCGAGTGCCGGGAATAAAGCCAGTACCGCCACAAAGGCCGCGGTGAGCAAAATAGAAACGGGAATGGAGGTGTTGCCGAATTCACTGATGCTTATGTAGACCCAAGTGGCACCCGAGCCGAATAGGCCCAAGCCCGTTAGCAAACCCGAAATAAAAAGCTTGTTTGCTGGTATGGGAATAGTAACCAGCAAAATTAGTACCACAGACACAGGCCCAAGCCACCAGAAGTGGAAAGGCGAGAAGGTCAGGGTTTGCAAAGCGCCGGCAACCAAAAGGGTTGCCGCACTCAACCAAGGGTTGGATAAAAACGAAAAAGCTGGGGTGTTAGAAGGCGATGCTTGATCAGGGCTCACTACGGGTTACCTGTAACAGACGGATGACACGGTTATCAGCGTTGGCTATGGTAAAGCGCAAGCCGCCAAACTCAACCGTTTCGCCACGTCTGGGCAGGTGACCAAATTCCTTGAGCACTACGCCGCCAATGGTGTCGAACTCTTCTTCATCAAATCCGGTATTAAAAAACTCGTTGAAATCATCAACCGGGGTGACCGCCTTTACAGCGTGAGAACCATCGCCCCGGGCTTTGATGTGTGTTTCTTCGTCGACATCGTGTTCGTCTTCGATTTCTCCGACGATTTGCTCTAGCACATCTTCAATGGTTACCAGGCCCGCTGTGCCGCCGTACTCGTCCACGACTATAGCCATGTGATTGCGGTTTTCCTTGAACTGCTTCAGCAACTGGTTCAGGCGTTTGCTTTCAGGAACAAAGGTGGGCGGGCGCAGAAGTTCTCGCACGTGCGACCAGTCCATATCGTCATCAAGCGCCAGAGGCAGGAGGTCTTTTGCAAGAAGTACACCGATGACATCATCCTGACTATCGCCAATAACCGGGAAGCGGCTATGGGCAGATCGGATAATTTCACCAAGGTACTCTTTAGGATCCTGAGAAGCGCGTACAGTGACCATTTGGGAGCGGGGGATCATGATTTCATCCACCCGCATGTCCACCACCTGCATGGCACCTTCGATGATGCTCATCGCATCGGCGTCGATGATACCTTCAGTTTCCGCGCTTCTTAGTACCTCCAGCACGTCTTCGATAGATTCCGGCCCGCTGGAGAAGGCGTGTGATATACGCTCCAGCCAGGACTTGTTGGAGCCCTGACTGCGACTCGACTGATCGTCGCTCATGAGTCTTTTACCGTTTCCTCTGCATCGTAGGGATTGCTGAAGCCAAACTTTGCCAGCAATTGAATTTCCAAGGCTTCCATGGCCTCTGCATCTTCGTCATTTATATGGTCGTAGCCCTGAAGATGCAACATGCCGTGAATCACCATGTGTGCCCAATGGGCTGATGATTCTTTGTGTTGAACATTTGCCTCATTTTCCACAACTGGGGCACAAATAACGAGGTCTCCTGCCAATGGAACCGTTATACCGGCTGGCGCTTCAAATGGAAAGGACAACACATTGGTGGGTTTGTCCTTGCCTCGGTATTGGTGATTTAATGACTGGCTCTCTTCAGTATCGACGATACGAATTGTAACTTCTGATGGATCCGCACCCAGCCAGGCTGCTTGAGCCCAAGCCTGAAAATGTGGCTCACCGGGTACGCCAGACCCATCGAATACATTCTGGAGGTCAACCGTCAGTTCATTCACTGTTTGCGGTCGCTCCCTTTGGTGCTTCCTTCGTCAATTGAATCATAGGCTTCTACGATTCGCTGGACCAGTGGATGTCGAACCACGTCTTTGGCTTCAAAACGAGTAAAACCGATGCCAGTCACATTTTTCAAAACGGTTGCCGCGTGGATCAACCCCGAGTTTTGGCCGCGCGGAAGATCTACCTGAGTAGTATCGCCGGTAATCACTGCAGTAGACCCAAACCCGATGCGGGTTAGGAACATTTTCATCTGCTCGCGGGTGGTGTTTTGGCTTTCATCGAGAATAATAAACGAGTTGTTCAGGGTGCGACCACGCATGAAGGCCAGAGGCGCAATCTCGATCACACTTTTCTCGATCAAGCGTGTGACGTTATCAAAGCCAAGCATTTCATAGAGGGCGTCGTATAGCGGCCGCAGATATGGATCGACCTTCTGCGCTAGATCCCCGGGCAGGAAGCCAAGCTTCTCACCCGCCTCGACGGCTGGGCGTACCAAAAGAATCCGTTTCACTTGCTCGTCTTTCAGTGCTTCCACAGCGCAGGCTACCGCTAGCCAGGTCTTGCCTGTACCGGCGGGACCAATGCCAAAGTTAATGTCGTGGGAGCGAATGCTGTGAACATACTTCTGCTGATTCGCACCGCGGGGTTTGGCGGTGAGTTTGGGGGTTTTGATGATGGTGACGGCGCCATCAAAGGGTATGTCTTCGGGCAGCCTTTCAAATCCGGTTTCCCGGATGTACAGGTGCACGGTGTCTGGAGATATGTCGTCTGTGGCTTCGGTTTCCCGATACAAGTGTCGAATCACTTCTACCGCAGCGGCAACGTGTTCGGTTTCACCCTCCACTCGGAAGTGGTGGCCTCGTCGGCTAATTGAGACTTGCAGGCGTCGTTCGATGTGTTTCAAATTCTCATCAAACTGTCCACACAGGGTGGTAAGCCTGCGCTGGTCTGCCGGGTGTAAATCAAATTGTCTGGAATCGTTGGTGTTCAATATTACTCCGGTTCTGGTGGCTCTCAATTTAGGGAGAATGCATATCTGACTTTAGCGTAACGGGCCGGAGCGTGGGCCTACCTCCCAAAAAACGCCCGTGAATACGTCCTTGTAGGGCTCGGTCGGGCCATCCTTGGCCCTCCACGTTTTTGGGAGGTAGGCCCACGCTCCGACCCTTTTTAGACTATGTGCAGGCCCGCAGTGGAAAAACAAGTAGGAAGGTTGTTTTTGGTACGGGAGAATTCAAAGTTGTTGGGTGTGCTTTGATAATCATTTTGTTTCTTCTGGACTACGAGGACTACTACTGGGTGACTAATAAAGAGCGCTTGAAGCCACTTCCCAAAAATGTAGAGGGCCAAGGATGGCCCGAAACAAGCGCACATGGATGTGCTTGTAGCGGTTTTTGGGAAGTGGCTTCAAGCGCTCTTACCACCACCCAAAAATGATTCGATGGGAAAGGAGCTTTAATACAACTCCGAACCCACAGGCACACCCCTCAACGAGTTAGCGTAGGCCTCGACAATTTCGACGTCTATGAAGTGCCCGATAATCTCTGGATTCTCATGCCGGAAGTTTACAATCCGGTTGTTCTCCGTACGCCCTGAATACTCCCCCGGATCCTTCTTCGATAGCCCGGTTACCAGAATGCGCTGAGTCGAACCTACCATCTTGCGGCTGATATCCATGACCGTTTGATTGATGCGATCCTGCAGGATTTTAAGGCGCTGCTTCTTCACTTCCATCGGCGTTTCGTCCGGCAAGTCCGATGCAGGCGTGCCGGGACGGGCGCTGTAGACGAAGCTGAAGGACATGTCGAAGCCGATATCGTTTATCAACTTCATGGTGTCTTCAAAGTCTTTCTCGGTTTCACCCGGGAAACCAATAATGAAGTCTGAAGAAAAGCTGATGTCAGGCCGAATCTTGCGCAGGCGGCGTAGTTTGGATTTGTATTCCAGTGCAGTATGGCCGCGCTTCATGGCGGCCAGAATGCGGTCGGAGCCGCTTTGTACGGGCAGGTGCAAGTGGCTGACGAGTTCGGGTACTTGCTCGTAGACTTCAATCATTGCATCGGTGAATTCAACCGGATGCGAGGTGGTGTAGCGAATGCGGTCGATGCCGTCGATGGTGGCAATTAGGGTAATTAGCTCCGCCAGATCCATTACATCGCCATCGTGAGTATCCCCGCGGTAAGCGTTAACGTTTTGGCCCAGTAGGTTTACTTCCCTAACGCCTTGGCTGGCTAAGTGGGCAACTTCGGCGATTACGTCGTCGGCTGGTCGGCTGACTTCTTCGCCGCGGGTGTAGGGCACCACGCAGAAGGTGCAGTATTTGCTGCAGCCTTCCATGATAGAGACGAAGGCAGACGGGCCGTCGGCGCCGGGTTCTGGCAGGTTGTCGAACTTTTCGATTTCCGGAAAGCTCACATCTACCACGCCCACGCCGTTACCTTTCATGCGCACTTCGGTAATCATATCCGGCAAGCGGTGAAGGGTTTGCGGGCCGAAGACCATGTCGACATAGGGCGCGCGATCAAGAATGGCCTGGCCTTCTTGGCTGGCGACGCAGCCGCCCACGCCGATAATCAGTTCTGGCTTGTTTGCTTTGAGCTTTTTCCAGCGACCCAGCTGGTGGAAAACCTTTTCCTGTGCCTTTTCACGTATGGAGCAGGTGTTTAGCAGCAGGATATCGGCGTCATCTGGCGATTCGGTCATTTCCACCGCTTCGCCGGTTTTAAGTAGGTCGGCCATGCGGGATGAATCGTATTCGTTCATCTGGCAACCGTGGGTTTTGATGTACAGCTTTTTGGCCATGGGTCTCAACACAACTGGATGTATTTGGCGCCCGGAATTATGAAATGTCCGGAATGGGCGCTCTGAAAAGGAGAACTGCGCATTATAACGGGGTGATCATTCTGCAACCAGCGTTGTCTCGGTAATCTGCCAGTTTTGCTGTGGTATTATTTGCGGGTTTTGTATTTCGGAGTGGGCAGCGATTGGTGCAGGTCTCTCCAAAAAGCGCCCGTGAATACGTCCATGTAGGGCTCGGTCGGGCCATCCTTGGCCCTCCACGTTTTTGGAGAGACCTGCACCAATCGCTGCTTCGACTTCGGAGTTTGATCGCCCAATACCTACAGTGAAAACGATGACCCCCGAACGCCTTGCCCGCATCAAACAGGTTTTGAACACCCGACAGCCGGACCTGACAGTCCTGACTGATCAGGTTCACAAGCCAAGGAACCTCTCGGCCATACTGAGAACCTGCGATGCCTTCGGGCTCGCTAATATGCACGTCGTGTGGCCAAAAGAAGGCTTCCGGGCCTTTCGGAAAACTGCCGGCGGTAGCTTCAAGTGGGTAACACCTCACACCCACCGCACCATGGACGAGGCTATCGCAAACCTGAAAGGGCAGGGCCAAAGGATTTACGCCGCGCAGCTTTCGGACCGGGCGATCGATTACCGATCTGCAGACTTCACCGTGCCCTGCACAGTGATCATGGGCAACGAAGTGGACGGTGTCAGTGCGGAAGCGGCGGAGCAGGCGGATGAGCACATCGTTATCCCCATGATGGGCATGGTCGAATCCCTCAACGTGTCCGCCGCCTGCGCTATTATCCTCTCCGAAGCCCAACGGCAGCGCAAAGAAGCTGGCCTGTTCGATAGCCGACGCATACCGGATGAAGACTACAATCGCCTGCTTTTCAGTTGGTGCCAGCCCGTCGTCAAACGCTACTGCGACGACCGAAACCTGCCATACCCGCCCATTGATCACGAAACCGGTGAGCTAATCGACGGAGTAGGCTGGATGCAGAAAGTAAGGGTGCAGCGGGCAAACCGCCCCCGCTGGAATGAAGAAAACCCAGTAGAAGCCAGCTAACGTAAACACCTTTTGCCCGGATCGGCCCGTGGCGTGGTGAAGCTTTTCTGCCGGAAAAAGATGTCTGAGCGAAGCGAGTTGTTTTTCCAGAAGAAAAGCTTCACCGCGCCGCGGAGCCAGCCCCCAAAGCGGCAGGCCCCAAATAGATCAGTCCTCGCGATTTTCCAAATACCGTTCCAACTGCTCCCGCAAAGCCTTAGGCAGGCGAGTAATCGTCAGCGCATCCTTGTCGCGGTCGTAGTAAATTGCCTGATTCACTAAATCTGAAGAAAACGAAACACTCATGCCGCCGCCAGAGCCCGCAATACGCACCAGCTTCTTTACCTTCCGATGGTCCGGATGCAACACACCGCTCTCCGGCATCTCCGCAGATTTACTGGCAAACTCCTTGAAACGCCCCGGCTCATCCTCATCCAGATAACCAGACAGCGCCTCAATGGCAACCGGTTCACCCAAGGCATGCTGTTCCTTGCAGAACTCATAAGCCCGTGTGCGCACTTCGCCAGCCTTCTCAGGCTCCGAAGACTTGGCAAACGCCTCCACCGCATCCAGAAACGTCAGAGTTTCCTTCTCAACATCGATCTGATTGGTGAAGCCGCACATCCGGATAAACAGCTCTCCCGGCTCGCCAGTTCCTCGCGCATGAACCAGCGTAAGGTAGTTCTCTGCGGCGTTATCCCCAAGCCAGTCATCCAGTTCAACCCGCATGGCAAGGTTCAAGCGCGATGTACTCAGCACATCCGTTGTATCAAGCGCCTGATTACCATCAAAACGCAGAGCTCCATCAGTCTCCAGAATCATCACGTAAACTACATCTGAATCTGCCAGCGCTTCGTGCACTACCACAAGTTGCCCCACAAACTCTTCTTGGCAGCTCGTAAGCAACTCCTGCCACTGCCCAAACACTCGATCCGTGAACGAAGCAAAACTTTGCTTTTCCTCCAAATAATCCTTAAGCCAGCTGCTCAAAGGGCTCTCCCCAATATCTTCCGAGAATCGCCCGTACTTCTTGCCCGGTTTGCTGTTAAACAGCCGCTTCATCTGCTTATGCAGGCCCTCATAATCACCACCCGGTTCCTGCATCGCCTCACCACTTTGAAGGCGGGCAGGCTGCCCCGGCTGATACTGACTGGAAAACGTAGTGCGCAGATGCTTGATAGCCATAAACAGATAATCCCGAATAAAGAAACAAAAAAGCCCCGAAGGAAACCTTCAGGGCCAAAGATTCTGCCATGGACACCAAATACATTCACGACTAATAGGAAGAATTACTCTCAAGCCTGATAGCCGTGGGGTGGGGTGTCTTTTCTGGCGGGAAAAAGATGTCTGAGCGAAGCGAGTTGTTTTTCCCGCCAGAAAAGACGCCCCGCCCGCGGCAGACATCATAGCATTCAGGCCAGTTGCAGCCCTCAGGCCTCCACCACAGAAACACGCCCTGCCGTTGTTGAGCGTCGCTCAGCACCGATCACTATTTGCACATCCCGACCCAGACGAGTCAGACACTCAAGCATTTTTGTTTCACTGATACCGCGAAACTTACCGTTCAGCAGGTTGGACAGCTTGGACTGGGTCAAATCCAGAACCTTGCAAGCCTCCGCCTGTGTCCACTGATTAGCTCTGATGATATTACGGATTTGCGCCGCCAACTGCGCCTTGAGCAGCATCGTGCCAGCGTCGCGGGAGCCAAGATCCTCGTAGACGTTAGCGCCACCTTCTTCAATACTGGTCATTTCCCTCCTCCCTCGGCGTGCCTTTTCGCCGCTTTCAGGCGCTCATTGATCACATCTATCTCAGGCTTCGGAGTGGCAATGCCCCGCGTTGATTTTTTCTGAAAACAGTGCAAAACGTACACAGCATCGCCATATTTAACGGTATACACGGCCCGGTAAGTGCCGTCACTGTCTCGCTCCACCACTTCCAGAACGCCCGCTCCCCCAAAGCCTTTCAGAGGCTTGGCTTTGTCGTGTTTGTATCCGGTTTGGGCCAGATGTAACGCAAAGCCAAATACATCTTTCACATCATCCGGCATGGCAATCAGGTCTTTTTTGGTCGACCCCATCCAGAATAGTGTTTTTGTTCTCGAGTCCATGAGTAATTTATACCTATTTAGATATAAATGGTAGCAGATAAATTAAGCAAAGGAGAATGACTACCAAGCATGATAGCCGTGGGATGGGGTGTCTTTTCTGGCGGGAAAAAGATGTCTGAGCGAAGCGAGTTGTTTTTCCCATAAGAAAAGACACCCCGCCCCGCGGCATACACCTTTTGACCAGTCCTGTCCTTAAACCCGCTTGTTACGAGCCAGCTCTTGCACCAGCGTTGCAGCAACACCTGAAACTTCGTCAGTGCTATCAGCTGCTATGGAAACGCTGGCTATGTCAGTACCCAGATTCACGGCAATGGCTATCAAACCGTAAGCCGTCAACAACTGCGCAGTGCGGCGGCGGTCGTCGGCATCACCGGCATTATCTTCGCTCAAAATCACCGACGTTTTGCCTTGATCAAACAGCGCCCGTTCAACCGCCAAGGCAAGGGCATGAGCCTGTTTGCCCGAGCAGCCAATAATCATCGGCTTCTGTGCCAATCTGCGCTCACGTTCCTCAGGGCTTACGGGCTCCAGAGTTCCTGCTGTATCTGCCAAGCTATCAATCATGCCCGCACCAACAGTCACGTTTGTAAGCCTGTCGATCACAATAAAGCTGCCAGTGGCATGGTTACGCTGGTAGGCGTCAAAGGCGATGGGCTGGCTCAGGGTCAGATCACACAGGCCAATTTCATTCACCTGCAACAGGGCAGGATTGGCATGCTGCTCCAGCGTGTTTACGTCAGTCTGATAGTGAATCTTGCGAACCGTGCCCGATGTGAATGTGGGCCCCAGTTTGATGTCGTAAAGGCGGCCGGTATGCAAAGGCGCATCTGCCATCCACACGATGTTGGCCTTAAAACGGTTGCCCACTTCCGGCTCGTCTTCCGGTTTAACCAGCATGTCGCCACGACTGATATCGATCTCATCTTCCAGCGTCAGTGTAACGGCTTGGTCAATATAAGCTTCGTCTAGATTGCCATCAAAGGTTACAACTTCCTTGATGGTACTGGTACGCCGCGAGGGCAGGGCCATTACCTTGTCGCCAGGGCGGATGGCGCCAGAGGCGATGGTGCCGCAGAAGCCGCGAAAGTTCAGGTTGGGGCGGGTGACGTATTGCACGGGGAACCGGAAGTGTTCCAGGTTCTTGTCGCGGTTTACTTCCACTGTTTCCAGAATGTCCATTAGTGGCTGGCCGTTAAACCAAGGGGTGTTCTCACTTCGGTTGACTACGTTGTCGCCTTCCAGTGCCGAGATGGGTACAAAGCGGATGTCTTTCAGCCCGAGTTTGGCGGCAAACGAGAGGTATTCTTCTCTGATCTCATTGAAGCGATCTTCGCTGAAATCCACCAGATCCATCTTGTTCACCGCCACAACGATGTGCCGGATGCCCAGCAGTGAGGCAATGTAGGAGTGTCGGCGGGTTTGCGTTAATACACCGCGGCGGGCGTCAATCATCAGAATCGCAACCTGAGCCGTAGATGCGCCGGTAGCCATGTTGCGGGTGTACTGCTCATGTCCCGGCGTATCGGCAATGATGAACTTGCGCTTGTCGGTGGAGAAGTAGCGGTAGGCAACATCAATAGTAATGCCTTGCTCGCGCTCGGCCTGCAAGCCATCAACCAGCAGAGCAAGATCCAGCTTTTCACCAGTGGTGCCCATCTTGGCGCTGTCGGTTTTCAGGCTGGCCATGTGATCTTCGTAGATCATTTTGGTGTCGTGCAGCAGGCGACCGATAAGGGTGCTTTTTCCGTCGTCGACGCTGCCGCAGGTGAGCAGGCGCAGCAGTTCCTTGTTTTCGTGTTGTTTCAGGTAGGCCTGAATGTCGTCGGCAATAAGATCAGATTGATGTGACATATCAGAAGTACCCTTCGCGTTTTTTCTGTTCCATGGAGCCAGCCGAATCGTGATCAATCACGCGGCCCTGACGTTCTGAGCTGGTGGCCAGCAGCATTTCCTGAATGATTTCCGGCAATGTATCTGCCTCGGATTCAATGGCGCCGGTCAGCGGGTAGCAGCCCAAAGTGCGGAAGCGGATGGATTTCATCATCGGCTTTTCACCCTCTTTCAGGGGCATACGGTCGTCGTCCACCATGATCAGCGACCCATCGCGCTCTACCACCGGGCGAACTGCCGAGTAGTACAAGGGAACAATCTCGATGTTTTCCAGATAGATGTATTGCCAAATATCCAATTCTGTCCAGTTAGACAGTGGGAATACGCGAATGCTTTCGCCCTTGTTCACTTTGCCGTTATACGTGTTCCAGAGTTCAGGGCGCTGATTTTTGGGGTCCCAGCGGTGGTATTCGTCGCGGAAGGAATATACGCGCTCTTTGGCCCGGGACTTTTCTTCGTCCCTGCGGGCACCACCGAAAGCGGCATCAAAGCCGTACTTGTCCAGCGCCTGTTTAAGGGCTTGGGTTTTCATCACGTCTGTATGCTTTGCGCTGCCATGGGTAAAGGGGCCAATGCCCTGATCCACACCATCCTGATTCGTGTGAACAATCAGGTCCATCCCATATTCCTTTACCTTACGTTCCCGGAAATCGATCATGTCCCGAAACTTCCAGGTGGTGTCTACGTGCATCAAGGGGAAAGGCATTTTGCCGGGGTAAAAAGCTTTGCGGGCAAGGTGCAGCATAACCGCTGAATCTTTGCCAATGGAGTAGAGCATCACCGGGTTATCAAACTCGGCAGCCACTTCCCGGATGATGTGGATGCTTTCCGCTTCCAGTTGTTTTAGATGCGTAAGGTTGTATGTGGTCATGATAATCCGTTGCCGCAGCGGGCCTTGAGGGCGTGCAAATTAGTTTATTGATTGTATCAGAGCCGATATGGCTATAAGAAGCGTTGCAGTTAGAGTTTTAAGTTATAGAAATATAGCGCTCCCGTTAGCGGGGCAACTAACGGGGTTGGGTGATCTGGTTTCGCGGGGTTAGGCTGGTTTGCGCATGTCGGATAGAAGTTTGCGTACATACCGGTCTACGTAATCAAAGCCATTGCCTTCAAAATCTTCAAACTGAATACCGAGCTGAAACTCGTCTCGTGCCATGCGCCTGAGGTGAACAATGTGCCCGGTGGCGAAAATAGATACAGGTTGAGTCGCAACGACTGGCACGGAAAAATGGGCTTTTACATCAATCCAGCTTCCCGGAGTAGGGGCTTGCAGGCGAGGAATAAGTTGGTCTGCCGTTTTTTGGTTGCAGCAAACCATAACGCCGGTACGCGACAGGTTGGATATCTTGCAGGTGAGTTGGCAACCATCCGGTTTTTCGATAACGATGTCACTCACAATATCCACACGTTGCTGGTTGCGCAGGTTTGGCTTAACTGTGGCTGCTTTCATGTGGACTCTTGTTGGCTAAGTTAGTTGGCAACGTTTGGGCGTTCTTAGATTTAAATACTGTTTCAGAACAAGGTGTAACCGATCAAAAGTGTAGTTGTTTGTTTTCTGATCAGCAACTTTCGTGTCGCAGCTTGTGGCAGGTTTTTATAGCTTTCCTGAACATTGGTTCATAATTTTGACTCAGATCACGCATCGTTCGCTTCAAAAGCCGTTCCGCTTTTGCTGCAGAAGAGGGTGTTACTGGTGTAAAATTGTGGGTTCTATTCATTAGCACGTTCCCGCCGGTCATTCGCGTGTTTCCGCCGGGCGTCAGGAATCCTGAAACGTTTTATGACAGAAAAAACCGAAAACACAGTATCCGGTAACGGCAAAGTTGGCTTTATCAGCCTAGGTTGCCCCAAAGCTTTGGTAGATTCCGAACGCATACTCACTCAGTTGCGACTGGATGGTTACGATGTGGTGCCCACATATAACGATGCGGACATTGTTGTCGTGAACACCTGCGGATTTATCGATGCGGCAAAGCAGGAATCTCTGGATGCTATTGGTGAGGCAATCAGCGAGAACGGCAAGGTGATTGTTACCGGTTGTATGGGTGTGGAGGCGGACAAAATCCGCGAAACCCATCCGGGTGTGTTGGCGGTTTCAGGCCCCCATGCCTATGAAGAAGTGGTGGGTGCCGTGCATCAGTTTGTTCCGCAAACCCGCGAGCATGATCCATTCACCGATCTGGTTCCGCCTCAGGGTATCAAGCTGACGCCAAGGCACTATGCTTACCTCAAAATTTCCGAAGGCTGCAACCATCGCTGCACCTTCTGCATCATTCCATCCATGCGCGGTGATCTGGTTAGCCGACCAATTGGCGATGTGATGGACGAGGCCCAGCGGCTGGTTGACGCAGGTGTGAAAGAGTTGCTGGTAATCTCACAAGACACCTCGGCCTACGGTGTGGACACCAAGTACCGCACCGGGTTCTGGCAGGGCCGCCCGCTGAAAACCAAAATGCAGTCGTTGTGCGAAGCCTTGGGCGAGATGGGCGTTTGGGTTCGCCTGCATTATGTGTACCCCTATCCGCACGTAGACGACATTATTCCGCTGATGGCCGAAGGCAAAATCCTGCCGTATCTGGATATTCCATTTCAGCATGCCAGCCCGAAAGTATTGAAGGCGATGAAGCGCCCGGCCCACGACAGTAAAACTCTGGACCGCATCCGTAAATGGCGTGAAATATGCCCCGAACTGACGATTCGCTCCACTTTTATTGTGGGCTTTCCGGGCGAGACGGAAGAAGATTTCCAGTATCTGTTGGATTGGCTTGATGAAGCACAGCTGGACCGCGTGGGTGCGTTTACTTACAGCGCGGTAGAGGGTGCCAAGGCCAATGAGATTGAAGGTGCTGTGCCTGAACACGTCAAAGAAGAGCGCTTGGCGCGCTTCATGACAAAACAGGCCGAAATCTCAGCTGCCCGTTTACAGGCGAAAATTGGCACGACCATTGACGTGTTGATTGATGAGGTAGACGAAGAAGGTGCCATCGGTCGCTCGAAAGCCGATGCACCAGAAATTGATGGTATGGTTTACCTCAACGATGCCACAGACCTGCAGCCCGGCCAGATTGTTCGCGCGGTGGTTGAACACGCAGACGAACACGATCTTTGGGCTGTTCTGGCCTGATCTGTTGTTGAAACTAGTAGGCCGCCCCTAAAATGGAGGCGGTCTACTAGTGTTTAGCGTTGCTTTAGCTGATCATACAATCTCGATCAGCACTTCGGCAGGCGTTACCCGGTCACCCTTCGTTACGTATATGGCGTCTACTTTTCCGTCGATATTGGCGTGTACCTCAGTTTCCATCTTCATGGCTTCGGTAATCAGTACGGCTTGACCAGCACTGACGGTGTCTCCCTCGTTAACCAGAACCTCAACCACGTTACCCGGCATGGCCGTGCTTACGTGGCCGGGCGTAGACGCTTTTTTGCGGCCACTACCGCCTTCAGCCACATAATCGTTAAGGGGCTCGAATACCACTTCTTCCGGCATGCCATCAAGTGAGAGATAAAGCTTTCGCCTTCCCGCACCTGAATCGCCAGAGCCGGTAACCGCCACTTCGTAACTTTCGCCGTGAACTTCAATGCGGAATTCCGTGGCTACGCCAGTGTTCAGGCGTTCCCGAGACGTGTCTTCCGGTGGCAACAGTGGCTCTGGTACAAGGGTGCCGTCTTTACGTTGCTGCAGGAATTCCCGGCCCAGATCGGGGAACATGGCATAGGTGAGGACATCTTCTGCGTTTAGGGCCAGCTCACCTATGTCTTCGCGCAGTTTGTTCATCTCTGGGTTGAGCTGGTCTGCGGGGCGGCCTTCATCAACCGGTTCGTTGCCAATCGCTTTGTTGCGCACATCGGAATTGACCGGAGCAGGTGGCTGACCATAACCCCCTTGTAGATAGCGTTTCACTTCGTTAGTGATGGTTTTGTAGCGTTGGCCAGCCAGCACGTTGTATACCGCTTGAGTGCCAACAATCTGTGAGGTTGGTGTAACCAGTGGTGGGAAGCCCAAATCTTCCCGCACCCGAGGAATTTCTTCAAAAACTTCGCGGATTCGGTCCAATGCATTCTGCTCTTTTAGCTGGTTCGCCAGATTGGACATCATGCCGCCAGGCACCTGATTGATCTGTACCGACACGTCCTCGCGGGTGAACTCGCTTTCGAACTGGCGGTACTTCTTGCGCACTTCGCGGAAGTAATCGGCAATTTCGCTCAACAGCGTCAAGTCTAGCCCTGTGTCGTATTCGGTGCCCTTGAGTGCGGCCACCTGAGATTCTGTTGCGGGGTGGCTGGTTCCGGAAGAGAACGAAGAAATCGCGGTGTCGATTCGGTCGACGCCTGCCTCTATGGCCTTCAGCTGGCAAAGTGGGGCCAAACCAGAGGTTGAGTGGCTGTGGATAACCAGAGGCAGATCTACTTCCGTCTTGATGGCTTTAACCAAATCGTAAGTTGCGTAAGGCGTTAGCAGCCCTGCCATATCCTTTATGGCAATAGAATCGGCGCCCATAGCCTGCATTTCTTTCGCTTGCTGCACGAACAATTCAGGAGTGTGCACCGGGCTGGTGGTGTAGCAAATAGTACCCTGCGCGTGCTTGCCGGCTTTCTTGACCGCTTTCATGGCGGTTTCAATGTTGCGCAGATCGTTCAGCGCATCAAATACCCGAAAGACATCTATGCCGTTATCGGCCGCTTTTTGCACAAAGGCTTCAACAACGTCGTCAGCGTAATGGCGATAGCCCAGCAGGTTTTGGCCCCGTAGCAGCATTTGCAGGCGAGTATTAGGCAGGGCTTCGCGCAGTTTGCGCAAACGCTCCCAGGGGTCTTCCTTCAGGAAGCGTACGCAGGCATCAAAGGTGGCTCCGCCCCAAACTTCCAGCGACCAGTAACCCGCTTGGTCCAGTTTGTTGCATATAGGTAGCATATCTTCGGTGCGCATGCGGGTAGCGATAAGCGACTGGTGCGCATCGCGCAGAACAAGGTCGGTGACTTCAATTTTCTTTGCATGGGTCATAATGTGTTACTCCTGCGGATTACCAGCCTGCGTGCGCAGCAATGGTGGCGGCGAGGGCAAGCGCAATTTCACTGGGGTGGCGCTTGGTGGAATAGTTCAGCAATTCTGGGTGATCGGGCACAAAGCTGGTGTTGAAATCCCCTTTGCGGAAATCCGGGTGATCCAGAATTTGCTGGTAGTAGTTGGCGGTCGTTTTGATCCCGTGCAGTCGCATATCATCCAGCGCCCGCTTGCCTCGGGCGATCACCTCGTCCCAAGTCAGCGCCCAGACTACAAGCTTTAGGCACATGGAATCGTAATAGGGCGGGATTTCGTAACCGGTATAAATGGCCGTATCTACCCGAACGCCGGGGCCGCCGGGGGCGTAGTAATGGGTAATGCGACCAAAGCTGGGCAGGAAGTCGTTTTTTGGGTCTTCCGCATTAATGCGAAACTGCAATGCATAGCCCCGGTATTGAATGTCCTCCTGCCGATAGCTCAAACGCAGGCCAGCGGCAATGCGCAGCTGCTCGCGCACAATGTCCACGCCCGTGATGGCTTCGGTGATGGTGTGCTCCACCTGAACCCGGGTATTCATCTCCATGAAATGCACTTCATTGCCCGATAGCAAAAATTCCACGGTACCAGCGTTCTCGTAGCCAACGGCCCTGGCTGCGCGCACCGCCAAATCGCCTATGTATTGGCGCTGTTCAGGCGTTAATTGCGGGCTGGGGGCAATCTCGATCAGCTTTTGATTGCGGCGCTGGATGGAGCAGTCGCGCTCAAACAGGTGGATAGCATTGCCCTGACTGTCTGCCAGAACCTGCACCTCAATGTGGCGCGGGTTCACAATGCACTTTTCCATAAACACTTCGGCGGAGCCAAACGCCTTGGTGGCCTCGGAAATCACTCGAGGGTACTGAACCTTTAGCTCTTGCGGCGTGTCGCAGCGGCGAATACCACGCCCGCCCCCGCCGGAAGTCGCTTTTAGCATCACCGGATAGCCGATATCGTTCGCTAGCTCCAGCGCGTCTTCAAGGCTATCTAGATTGCCTTCTGAGCCCGGAGTAATAGGAATGCCAGCCGCACGCATACTGTCTCGGGCCTGAGTTTTATCGCCCATGCCATGAATAACACTGGATTTCGGCCCGATAAACGCCACACCCTTCTGTTCGCACAAGCGGGCAAAGTTGGCGTTCTCCGACAAAAAACCATAGCCGGGATGAATAGCATCGCAGCCGGTTTCCACCGCCAGATTCACGATGCGGGCGGGGTCGAGATACCCCGCAAGTGGATCCTCACCCAGAGAGTAGGACTCGTCGGCCCTTTTTACATGCAAGCCATAGCGATCCGGTTCGGTGTAAATGGCCACCGAACGAATCCCCATCTCTGCACAGGCCCGCACGATGCGGACAGCAATCTCGCCGCGATTAGCGATTAACACTTTCTTCAGCATGGGAAATTCCTCATTGCTTCGTCCCGAATGAAGGTGGAGAAAGAATAACGAGGAGTACTGATCAGTAAAAATTGATATTATTTCGCTTGTGTATAACTGATTGCTTATGGGTGAAATCGTGGAGGAGAGTCCGTGCCGCTCAGTATTCAGAAGTTGGCGAATAGACTGACGTTTCGTCAGTTGCAGGTATTCAAGGCCGTCTATGATCTAAAAAGCTACAGCAAGGCCGGGGAATTGTTGGGCTTAACCCAACCCGCCGTCAGTAGCCAAGTACGCCATCTGGAACAGGCGCTGGACATGCCGATGTTCGAATACATAGGGCGAAAGCTCTATTGCACAGCGGCAGGAGAAGAAATGGCCGCATGTGTGCGAGCGGTGTTTGGCGAGCTTGCTAACATGCAAAACCGCTTAGCGGCGCTAGAAGGGCGAGTAGCCGGGGATTTGCGATTGGTTGCAGTGAGCACAGCGCAATACGTAGTGCCCTATCTGCTAGGCCCGTTTCTTCAACTCAACCCACAAGTCAACATATCCGTAGCTGTTGTCAATCGAGCGACAGCGTTGGAACGGTTAAACGAAAATAACGATGACCTCGTGATCATGGGCATGGTGCCGCAGGGCCGCCCACTTACTTCTCTCCCGTTTCTGGACAACGAACTGGTACCTGTGGCTGTGGCTGGCCACCCCTTGCTTAAGCAAAACACTGTCACCGCAGAGGAATTTTTGAATAGCAAGCTCCTGACTAGAGAGCCAGGATCTGGCAGCCGGTTGGCACTGGAAGTCTACTGCCAGCAACACCATTTGAAAATCAATCCAATTATGGAATTGGGCTCCAACGATGCGGTTAAACATGCGGTGTTAGCGAGCTTGGGTATAGCCGTGTTGCCCAAGTTAAGCATTCTTTCTGAGCTAGCCTTGGGCTCCTTGGTTGCTCTTGATATATCAGGCTTCCCGCTGAGGCGGAGCTGGTGTGTGGTCTATCCGCAGGGGCGTTACCCAACGCCTGTGATGAAGGCTTTTGTCGACTACGTTCAGGAGAATATTGCTCAGTTTGAGCAGTTATTTCGGCGGCTGGCTGCGAATTAAGATTGGTTTAGATCAAGCAATAGATGTGGTGGTTCTTAAGAGATATCTCAGATCCAGGTCGGGTGGGTTTAAAACCCCTTCCCAAAAATCTCGGAGGCCATGGATGGCCGGAGCGAAGCGCACAAGGATGTGCTCGTAGCGTTTTTTGGGAAGGGGTTTTAAACCTACCCCTCCCCATATCTAAAAGGCTAGGGCCGATTCAGAGGCCCTATCCAAACCCATCAACCACCAAGCTTCCGAACAAGAATCTCATTAAACAACTTGGGATTCCCTTGGCCTTTAGAAGCCTTCATTAAAGGCCCCATAAACCCACCCAACATCTTCTTCTGCTTCTTAGGGTCAGCTTCCTCCTGATACTGAGCAACCTGATCCGGCATCCCAGCCAGAACCTCATCCACCATCTGCTCCAAAGCACCGGTATCAGAAACCTGCTTCAAGCCTTGAGCTTCAATAATGGCATCCGCATTATCCGCATCCCCATTCCAAAGCGCTTCAAATACCTTCTTGGCTCCCGAGGACGACACAGTGTTATCGGCAATACGCGCCACCAACTGGCCCAGCTGCGAGCCAGTGATAGGCGCCTGAACCACGGTTTTGTCCTCGGCATTCAGACGTGCAGAAAACTCACCCAACACCCAGTTAGCAGCCAACTTGGCATCCTTACCCTGACTTACAGCCTCTTCAAAAAAGGCTGCAATCCGGGCGTCGTCACTGAGCAAGCGAGCATCATAATCGTTGAGGCCATACTGCTCCTTGAATCGAGCCTTACGCTCATCGGGCAGTTCCGGCAGCAAATCGCGGGCACTTTCAATAAACGCATCGTCGATCACAACAGGCAACAAGTCCGGGCAGGGGAAGTAACGGTAATCGTTGGCTTCCTCCTTGCTGCGCATGGAACGGCTTTCATCCCGCTCGCCGTTGTACAACCGGGTCTCCTGAATAATACGACCGCCGTCTTCCAGAATATCCATTTGCCGCTCTACTTCATGGGCAATGGCCTGCTCCATAAAACGGAACGAGTTCAGGTTCTTGGTTTCTGTGCGAGTGCCCAACTCATCCGAACCTTTCGGTTTGAGAGAGATGTTTACATCGAAACGCAAGGAGCCCTGGCTCATATCCCCGTCACAGATGCCGATTGATGACACCAAACTGTGCAGCTTTTTGGCAAAGGCAACGGCTTCTTCGGCACTGTTCATATCCGGTTCGGTAACAATTTCAATCAACGGTGTGCCCGCGCGGTTCAGATCGATGCCTGTCATGCCATCAAAATCTTCGTGCAACGACTTGCCCGCATCTTCTTCCAAATGGGCATGGTGAATGCGCACGCGCTTGCTGCTGCCATCTTCCAGATCAATATCCACAAAGCCGGGCCCGACAATCGGGTGGTCCAATTGTGTGGTTTGATAGCCCTTGGGCAAATCCGGATAAAAGTAGTTTTTACGATCGAACACCGAGCGCCGACCGATCTCGGCGTTCACCGCCAAGCCGAACATGACTGCATAGCGGAAAGCCTGCTCATTCGGAACGGGCAGGGTGCCCGGCATCGCCAGATCAACGGCACTCGCTTGAGTGTTGGGCTCGGCACCAAAGGCGGTGCTGGAGCCGGAAAAAATTTTGGTTTTGGTGGCAAGCTGAACGTGAATTTCCAGCCCGATCACAATATCCCACTGCATAACTGTTCTCCTGATTCGGGCTTACTGAGGAAGCTTCTGGTGCCAGTCGGTAACCTGCTGATACTGGTGCGCAGCGTTCAGAAGACGGGCTTCTTCGAAATAGTTCCCGATAATCTGCAGCCCCACTGGTAGGCCGTCTACAAAGCCTGCTGGCACAGACATAGCAGGCACGCCCGCAAGATTCACAGCGATGGTGAAAACATCTTCCAGATACATGGTCACCGGGTCGCTGGTTTTCTCACCTTGCACAAATGCAGGTGAGGGCGTTACCGGGCTCATCAGCACATCCACTTCTTTAAAGGCGTTAACGAAATCCTGCTGAATCAGGCGGCGAACCTTTTGGGCTTTGAGATAGTAGGCGTCAAAATAGCCTGCTGAAAGCGCATAGGTGCCAACCAGAATACGGCGCTTCACCTCGCCTCCAAAGCCTTCTGCCCGAGTGCGGGTATAAAGGTCGTTGAGATCCTTTGGGTTGTCACAGCGGTAGCCATAACGCACGCCGTCAAAGCGCGACAGGTTGGCGGAGGCTTCGGCAGGTGCAATTACGTAATAAGCGGCAATGGCCAGCTTCGCGCGGGGCAGTGATACTTCTTTTACCGTAGCGCCAAGCTTCTCGTATTCCTTCACAGCATTGCGAACCTGCTGCTCCATTGCGGGGCTGAGCTGGTCGGAGAAATACTCTTTTGGAAGACCAATGCGAAGACCTTTTAAAGGCTCATCCAGAGTGGCTGTATAGTCCGGCACCGCACGATCAACGCAGGTGCAATCCTTTGGGTCAAATCCGGCCATCACATTCAGCATTAGCGCATTGTCTTCAGCGGTGCGCGCCATAGTGCCGCCCTGATCCAGACTGGAGGCAAAGGCAATCATGCCGTAACGGGATACCCGGCCATAAGTGGGTTTAAGGCCAGTGACTCCACACAAAGCAGCAGGCTGGCGGATGGAACCGCCGGTATCCGTAGCCGTGGCTGCAGGCACCAAACGAGCAGCTATGGCTGCCGCAGAGCCGCCGGAAGAACCGCCGGGCACGCGCTTTTCGCCATTGTTCAGGCCCCAAGGATTGGTTACTGCGCCGAAAAAGCTGGACTCGTTGGACGAGCCCATGGCGAATTCGTCCATATTGGTTTTGCCAAGACATACTGCGCCAGCAGCGCGAAAGTTGGCGGTTACGGTGGCGTCATAGGGCGGCACAAAGTTGGCCAGCATCTTGGAGCCGCAGGTAGTGGCTACACCATTGGTGCAAAAAATGTCTTTGTGGGCGAAAGGTACGCCCGTCCAAACGCTGGCTTTACCCGCAGCACGCTGCTCGTCTGCCGTTTTGGCATCTGCCAGAGCTTGATCTTCGGTAACGGTAATAAAGCTGTTGTACTGGCGGTCTTCAGCCTTAATGCGATCGAGGAACTCACGGGTCAGTTCCACGCTTGAAATCTTGCCGCTTTCCAGCTCGCGGGAAAGCTCTGCTACGGATTTGTTATGCATGTTCAATCCTGATAGTGGGCTGATTATGGCTACGACAGATCACTCGATAACGCGTGGCACGAGATATAGGCCGCTTTCGGTGGCCGGGGCAATAGCCTGAAAGGCTTCCCTTTGATTCGTCTCGGTCACTTCATCGGCCCGCAAGCGCTGAACAGCATCAAGCGGATGAGCAAGGGGCTCTACGTTGTCGGTGTCGGCGGCGCTGAGCTCGTCGACCAGACTGAGGATGTTGCCTAGGTCGTTCTCCAGTGCAAGTATCTGCTCTTCGTCGAGGCGAATACGGGCCAGCACGGCGACTTTTTCAATGTCTTCGCGGGAAATGGTCACGTTGACTCCAAAGTATAAAACAGCGTTTTTAAGAAGGTCGTTATGGTAACAGATTCGTGGCTGGGCGGGAGGGGCCGAAAACCTACTCAATTGGCCGGGTATCATCCAGCAAATCTTCGGCTGCGGCGTCGCTCCGCTCCTCCTGCACTTGGCGGGAAATGTGAGTGTCTGGACGCACATCCAGTAACTCTTCAGCTGGCAATTCGGAAGTTGACGGGGCTTTAGTCTTTTCTTTCGCCGGCTCTTGAGTCTGTACTGGCTGTTCTGGAGCATCCAAGGGCGTCAGTGTGGCGGGCGTTTGATCAAAGCGTAGCCGGTAGATGGGCTCAGGTAAGGTAAAGCCCTGCGTTTCTAGTGCATTTTTGGCGGCACGAATCGAAAGGCTGCGAGCTTTGCCGTAATCGGATTCGCGTTGATCAATCCAGGCCATAAATTTAATCAGAATGTTCGAGTCACCCACGGACTCGATGATGCCGTTGGGCTCTGGATCATCCAGCACCCAGTCCAGTTGCTGCAGCACCGCTAAGCCTGTTTGTATTGCGAGGGCCGGGTCGTCTTCTGCGTCGACGCCTAACACGAAATCAAAGCGGCGTTGAGGGTTGCGGGAGTAATTCAGAATAACCGCTTTGAACACGGTGGCGTTGGGGATGCGCAAATGGTTGCCTTCCAGCGTCATTAAAACCGTTGAGCGGGATGTTAGCCGAACTACAACACCTTCGTAGTCGTTAATAAGGACATGCTCTTGGGCCCTGAATGGCTGGCGGATGCTCAGCATGATGCTGGAAATATAGTTCTCCATAGAGTCTTTAACAGCAAAGCTGATAGCTAGCCCTAGTACGCCTGCACCCCCGAGCAGAGTGCCCATCAGTGCGGTGGCTCCAAGAATGTTAAGAGCAAGCAACAAGCCCAGAAGAATCGTTACCAGCCTGACTGCGTGGCCCGCGAGTTCGGCGAGAAAGGGGTTTTTGGTTATTCGCGACCAGAGCGGAGTGTGTCCAGCCAGTCGATGCCCGGCAAAGGCTACAATAATGAAAATGGCCAGAGCCACTAGTAATAGGGGTAAGGCTCTTATCCATTCCCGCAGGGAATTTTGTAGTGAATCCCAAAGCGGGTTGAGATTGTCTTGTAAATCCAGCGTGCGAACGATTCTATCGTCAACGGCGATGGCGCCTTCAACCCGTTCAGACAGCTTTAACGCCCTTTGCGCTTGAGCTTCGTTGGCAATTTTGCCTGACAAGGCCACAACACCGCTGTTGACACCAACCTGTAAGGATTCGAACTGAGGGATCTGTTCAAAAATACTGTTAATGCGTTGAGCAATCAGTTTGTCGCTCTCGGCGCCGGGCTCTAAGGCGATGGTGCTAGCTTGCTCAGCATCACCCTGCTGAGCCAGTGCAAATGAAGAAGCCCCTGTCGTGAGAAAAAGCGCCAACGCCAGCAATAGGTGCAATGAAATGGAAGAGGCGGAAGAGCGTACTGCCATGCTAAATTTTGGTAGTGTCAACGGCAGCCTCGATTTTGGCGAATTTAGTAGAGGTGTGTATGGCTTTTTAGGCCGACTTTAGTGTGTAGCAAAGTTCAACTCAATGCCCGCGTCAACCAGCAAATTGCCCGCTTGCGGAATCTGATACTGCGAGTGCATGAACAATTGTTCATGCTGGGCAGGATATCATTTGCCTTAACAGCAGGCTGTGCCTTGCCTGAGAGGGGGGGCGCTGCTAAAGTTGCCGCATCTTTCTGCAACCGCAACTCTTAGGTTGAAACTACACGAATGTTGATTAAAAGACTCCGAGGCTTATTCTCCAGCGACCTGTCCATCGATCTGGGCACCGCCAACACCCTTATTTTCGTGCGTGACCGCGGGATTGTGCTGAATGAGCCATCCGTAGTAGCCATTCGTACCAGTAATTCCCAAAAAATGGTTGCCGCTGTCGGCGCCGAGGCAAAACGTATGCTGGGCCGCACGCCCGGTAACATCACTGCTATTCGTCCCATGAAAGATGGCGTAATCGCCGATTTTGTGGTGACCGAAAAAATGCTTCAGCACTTTATTCACAAAGTGCATGAAAACAGTTTTATTACTCCAAGCCCACGAGTGCTTGTGTGCGTGCCGAGCAAATCTACCCAAGTAGAGCGCAAAGCCATCCGTGAATCGGCTCTAGGCGCCGGTGCCCGGGAAGTGTTTCTAATTGAAGAGCCCATGGCGGCTGCAATTGGCGCCGGGCTACCGGTAGAGGAAGCCAGTGGTTCAATGATTGTGGATGTGGGTGGTGGTACCTCTGAAATCGCTATTATCTCCCTAAACGGCATTGTATACGCTGATTCAGTGCGGGTGGGTGGTGATAAGTTTGATGAAGCCATTGTTACCTACGTGCGCCGTAACTACGGTAGCCTGATTGGCGAAACCACCGCCGAACGCATCAAGCATGAAATCGGTTGCGCTTACGAAGGGCTGGAAATTCTTGAAATTGATGTGCGTGGTCGTAATCTGGCAGAAGGTGTGCCTCGCGCCTTCACGCTTAACAGTGAAGAAATTTTGGACGCCCTACAGGAATCATTGGCTCAGATCGTACAGACGGTTAAAAGCGCGCTGGAGCAGTCACCACCCGAGCTGGCTTCTGATATCGCCGAGCGTGGCATTGTTCTGACCGGTGGCGGTGCATTGCTGCGTGGACTGGACAAGCTGATCAGCGAAGAAACCGGGCTGCCGGTGATCATCGCAGAAGATCCGCTGACCTGCGTTGCCCGTGGTGGTGGCAAGGCGCTGGAGGTTATTGATCGGGGTGGTATTGGAATGTTCTCCCAGGAGGGATAATCCTTTGGGGAGGGATCGCCATTAAAACCATTTTTGTTCAGGGGCCGGTACCTGGCCTCAGGCTCTTGCTGGTTATTATTGTATCGGCGACGTTAATCGTTGCCGATTATCAGTTTGAGCGTGTAACTCCTATTCGCAGCACCTTGGCAACCGGCCTCACGCCAGTCTATTGGCTTGGCAATGCTCCTTATCAATTTAGTGATTGGGTTGCCGGGCTTTTTACCACCCGCGAAGATGTAAAGCAGGAAAACGAAGACCTGAAAGCCCGGTTGCTTATTCTTGAGCGCCGGGCCCTCAAATATGCCGCTTTAGCCTCCGAAAATAACGAACTCCGCCGCTTGATGAATTCCTCGGAACTCCTTGATGACCGGGTTATCGTCAGCGAAGTCGTGGGCGTGTCTCCCGACCCTTATTCCCATGAAATCGTTATCAATAAAGGTCGTAGTGATGGCTTGCAAGTGGGGCAAGCCATACTGGATGCCCACGGCCTGATGGGGCAAGTAGTACAGACCAGTCAGGTTACCTCCCGCGTACTCCTCGTTTCAGACAGCAGTCACGCTGTGCCGGTTGAGGTTGTGCGTAATGGGCTTCGTGCGATTCTGTTGGGCACCGGCGATTCCGACACCCTTGATTTGGTTCACGTGCCAGACACAGCGGACATCCGGGAAGGGGATCTGTTGGTGAGTTCCGGGCTTGGTGGGCGCTTTCCTAGAGGGTATCCGGTTGCCGAGGTGAGTCTGATCAACAAGGAACCGGGTGAGCCTTTTGTTGATATTCGCGCTCGCCCAAAAGCACAGCTAAACCAAAGCCGCCTGGTGCTGGTGGTATTTCCGCCATCAAGCGAATCCCCGGCTGGGTCTGAGGCGAACATTGAAACGCCTTCCTATGTTCCGGCATACGAAACGGCACAGGAGGGGCAGGGCTGATGCTATCCGTTATCAGTTACCCGGTATTTGTGCTGTCCGTGGTTGTATCGCTGGTACTGAGCATTTCGCTCTTCCCCGTGGGTTGGTTTGAATTTCGTCCTGAATGGCTTGGGCTTGTGGTGTTTTATTGGACCTTCCGCACACCGGCTCAGTTCGGCATATTACTGGCATGGTGTTTAGGCTTGCTGCTCGATGTGCTCGAGGCAACTCCATTGGGCGTGAATGCGCTGGCAATGGGGTTGATAGCCTTTTTGGTTCTCACCATTCATCAACGGTTGCGAATGTATCCTATGCCACAACAATGCTTGATGGTGTTTCTGTTGCTGGGTATCAATCAAATGTTGGTTCACTTCCTAAAGCAAATGTTTGGCGGTGAAGATGCCGGGTTCAGCTATCTTTGGCCCGCGCTCACCAGCGCTTTACTTTGGCCGGTGTTCTGCATACTGATGGATAACATTAACCGGAAGCTGGGTTAGCCATGACATCGATTATTCTCGCCTCAGCCTCACCACGCCGCTCGGAGTTGCTTACGCAGATTGGTGTGGCGTTTTCTGTGCAGCCTGCACACATTGACGAAACGCCAAAGGCATCCGAACCACCGGGTGATTACGTGGAGCGGCTTGCCCGGGAGAAAGCTCTGGCGATTTCAACCGATTTTCAGGGTGATATTGTTCTTGGCTCCGACACTTCTGTGGTTTTGGAAGGCGCCATTTTGGGTAAACCATCTGACGAGGCTGAGGCCACAACCATGCTGACACGGTTATCTGGCAAAACCCATCAGGTGTTGACAGCCATTGCAGTGACCAAAGGCGAACACTGTGAATCCTGCCTAGTAGTTACAGATGTGAGCTTCCGGGTGCTGTCGCAAGGCGAGATTGCAGCCTACGTAGCCACAGGTGAGCCGATGGACAAGGCCGGAAGTTATGGAATTCAGGGACTTGGTGGTATTTTTGTGAAGCAACTGAAAGGGAGTTACAGTGCGGTTGTAGGGCTGCCGTTGCAGGAAACCGCCGCCTTGCTGGCCAACGCTGGCTGTATTGTATGGAAACACTGGCCGAGTAGTAGGGAGAGCCAATCATGAGCGAAGAAATCCTAATCAACGTAACGCCGGTTGAAACCCGGGTCGCCTTGGTTGAAAACGGAATGTTACAAGAGGCCTACATAGAGCGTGCCAGCCGCAAGGGCATTGTGGGCAATATATACAAAGGCAAGGTTGTGCGCGTGCTTCCCGGCATGGAGGCGGCGTTTGTTGATATAGGGCTGGAACGCGCAGCGTTTATACATGCCTCTGATGTGGTTCCGAACCAGTCTAGCACAGCCGATTCCAGTGATGGCCCAAAAACCGTTCCGGATATCCGCACCTTGCTGAGGGAAGGACAATCACTGGTCGTGCAGGTCACCAAAGACCCTATCGGCACAAAAGGCGCACGCCTGACCACGCAGCTTTCAATCCCCTCCCGGTATCTGGTGTTTATGCCAGATGTTAGCCATGTGGGCATTTCACAAAGAATTGAGGATGAAGCCGAGCGCAGTCGTTTAAAAGCCTTAGTTGAGGAAGGCGCCGCAGCACACCCGGATATACAGGGTGGATACATCATCCGAACGGCGGCTGAGGCGGCAACGGCTGAAGAACTGCTCGCCGATATGAACTACCTGCACCACCTGAGCCAGTCCATCCATGACCGCATTGCCAAGGTGCAGGCGCCTGCAGCCGTCTACAAAGACCTGCCCCTGTTTATTCGCACTATTCGGGATCTTATTCGGCCGCAGACGGAGAAAGTGCGCATAGATAGCCGCGAGAGTCATCAGCGGGTTATGGAATTTGTTGATGAATTTGTCACGGAATTTGCCGACAAGGTGGAATACTACCCGGGTGAACGGCCCATTTTTGATCTTTATTCAGTGGAAGATGAAATTCAAAAGGCCCTGAGCCGCAAAGTGCAGCTTAAATCCGGTGGCTACGTGATCATTGATCAAACCGAAGCCATGACCACCATTGACATCAATACCGGTGCTTTCGTGGGGCATCGAAATCTTGAAGAAACGATTTTCAAAACTAACCTTGAGGCTGCGCGGGCGATCAGCCGTCAGCTGCGCCTGCGTAATCTCGGTGGCATCATCATCATCGACTTTATTGATATGGAAGATGTTGAACACCAGCGCCAGGTGCATCGGATGCTGGAAAAGATGCTTGAGCGGGACCACGCCAAAACCAAGATCACCGGCGTGTCTGAGCTTGGATTAGTGGAGATGACGCGAAAGCGAACCACTGAAAGCCTCGGCCAGGTTTTGTGCGAACCCTGTCCAATCTGTGATGGCAGAGGCTTCCTGAAAACCAGCGAAACCGTGTGTTTCGAAATTTTCCGGGAAATTCTGCGAGTGAATCGTGCCTACGATGCCGAGAGCTATCTGGTGATGGCATCGCAGAGCGTGGTAGACCGCCTCGTTGATGAAGAATCTGACAACGTGGCAGATCTCGAAACCTTCATTGCCAAGACTGTCCGCTTTCAGGTGGAGCCGTTTTACAGCCAGGAGCAGTACGATGTGGTTTTGCTCTGACTTCGAGGCGACATGTCGGCGTAGGGGGTGATTAAGCGTGACACCCCGAACGCCTTCCTCCGAACGACAACCGCCTTTACCGGAGAACTGCCCGGAAAGCCAACCTGTCCGCTTGATGGCTGTTTTAACCAATGCCGTTTGGTGGCTGCTGCTGATTGTCCTTGTATTACTCGCGCTCTACGCGGGCATTGGACGCCAGCTTACGCAAAATGTGGACGCTTTCCGGGATGACCTTTCCCGAGAACTCTCAATACGCCTAGGCCACGAAGTCAGCATTGGAAGCCTCTCGTCGCGCTGGTTCTGGCTCGATCCCTCGTTTACCGCACAAAACATAGACGTGACCAACCCGGATTCCGGAGTGCGGGTGGTGAGCTTGCAGCATTTAACCATCCGCTTTGATGCTCTGGCATCGTTAATGCGTTTTCGAATCGTGTTCGAGGATTTTGAGGCCGACGGGCTTGAATTGACGCTGAACCAAATGGATAGCGGTGAAGTGGGGGTTCGGGGTGCTGATTTCCCGGAACCCCTCAACAATCGTTTCCGCCATTGGCTCGAAGTTGCCGGAAAATGGCTGTCAGATCCCTATATAAAAGTGACTCGGGTGAACCTAGGCATTCGAGATAATCAAGGTCAGCTTCGCCACCTTGACATACCGCAACTCGATCTGCGATATCAACAAGGCTTGTTCCGTGCATCGGGGCGTGCCATGCAATCTTCCACAACCCAACAACTTGCCAGCTTTACTCTGGTTGGAAAACACTTCTTCCGCGGTGATTTCAGTGGCCAGCTTTACCTTGATGTGGATTCTGGCCGCCTGTTTGATGGCTTGATTGACGAATACCAATGGCGAGATATCCGTGTTGAAGGGTTTGATCTGGGAGGTGAAGCCTGGCTGACTTTTCGCAAAGGTACCTTGCAACAAGTCAGTGGCACCGTAAGAACGCCCTACATGCAGCTGGGCGTTGACGGCGAATCCTTGGCTCCCCTAGAAGATATCAGCGCACAATTTGGCTGGCGCCGCCATAGTACTGTGATGGAAAACCCCGAAGAGGGTAGTGACCAACCAGAGACCATCGGTGAGTGGCACCTTAAACAACTAGCCTGGACCTGGGATGGGGACGAGGTACCGCCGTTCAGCCTGAAGCTGCTCCCGGAGCCCGACGGCATAACCATCACCGCCGACGCTTTGCCTCTGCGCCCCCTAAGACGCCTAACTGCCAGACTCCCGATCCTGCCCCCATGGGCTATTGACGCGCTTAACGACTATCGCCCAGTGGGTTTTCTGGATGGTATGAAGGTTCGGGTGCCGGGGAGTGGAGACAATATGTTTGAGTTCTCAGGCCGATTACGGGATGCAGGGGTCGCGGCATACGATGGTGCCCCGGCAGCGAGTGGGGTGAACGGCTTTATATATGTGGATCAGGGTGCCGGATATGTGCGTGCGCGTTCAGGAGTGCAGCCGGTAACCCTAGGGTTCCCGGAACTGTTCGGCGGCGAATGGGCTTTTCCTGAGTTGTCTGCCACGGTCGCCTGGCGCTTGGATGGCCCGGTAACCCGGGTTTATGCAGATGACATAGGCCTGAGCTATGGCGAACGTACCCGTTTGCGCGGTGCTTTCGATCTCAGGCTAGATGAACAAGGCGAAGACAACCTCGGCCTTCGTGTGGGTGTCGAGAACGGTGAGGCTTCCATGCTATCGGCCTTCGTTCCACAAAAAGTGGTGGATGCAGGGCTCTATGAGTGGCTGACCACAGCCATTACGAAAGCTGATGTAACATCAGGTGTTTACTATGGGCACGGCCAAATTGGCGAAGACTCCCCCTCGGGTTCATTTGTATCTTCCATGTGGTACGAGTTTGAAAACGCCACCGTTCGCTACGACGACCAATGGCCGGAGGTAACGGACGCAAAAGGGCGCGTTGATGTGCAGAACGGCGACACGTTGGTGTCTCTGGCGACCGGAACAACCGGTGGCTTGGCATTGGAGCCAAGTACCGTAGCGGTTATCCCTGAAAAAGAGGGTGCGTTGGTGCGCGTGGACGTTTCAGCGCCGGTGCCGGCTAATGCCATCGTGTACTGGATGGCCAACACCCCGTTTGGCGATATGGCTGGCACCGAGGCCGCTAATTTGAAGTATGGCGGTAGCTACAAGCTCGATCTAGCCATTGATCTGCCGCTTAAAGACAAGGCAATCCCCGTGGTGGAGGCGGATATACGCACAAGGAACGGCTCGATAACCTACCCCGATGCGGATCTGCACTGGGACAGAATCTCCGGTGGCCTGACTTACCATTCTGTAAAAGGCTTTTCGGGAGCACCCTTAAGAGCAAACTTTCTTGGTGAGCCGGTGACTGTTGCGCTCAGTCAGCCCGGAGCGGCACGTGCGCTACGGATCGAGCAAACCGGCACTCTGTCTGTTCCTAGCGTACTCCGCATGGCAGGTATGGCCGACCAGAAGTCTATTGGCGATGATTCCACTAGCGGCCAGTACGGGCTCAAAGGCACGTTTGAATACTCTGCACAACTGGATATTTCGGAGGAAGGGCCCCCGCGTTTGACAGTTCGTTCCAATCTGGAAGGTCTCACTATCGATTGGCCAGAACCTTTTTCCAAAGAGGCAAGTCAGGCCGCACCTCTGATCGCCGAGATAGATACTGGGGCGGAAAGGGGGCTGGGCATTTCGGGTACATGGGAGAACCGTGGGACCTTTGATTTGTTGTGGAAAGATTCTGGGATTGAGCTGACTTTAGAAGAGCTTCACCTAGGGGGGCAAACCCTTACAAACATAGAGTTAGAGGCTCTTGATTTGGGCGACCGCTGGGTTTTAAGTACCATTTCAGAGCGGGCGATTGGCCGGGTTGTTATTCCTGACGATCGAAGCCTGATTACCGCCGATTTTGCTGTAGTGCGTTTGGTGCGGGACGAGACAGCAGCAAAGGAAGCCCCTGAACTGTTAACCATAGAGCAGCAACTGGAAGCCTTTCGCTCTATGGATATCGGAAGCTGGCCAGATGTGAATATCGCGATCTCCGATCTGCGCCTTAACGATGAAAGCCTTGGGCGCTGGTCTTTCCACATACGGCCCGAGCACCAGAGGCTCAACATAACCGGCATCGAAGGTCGTCTCAAATCGATTAGGCTACTGGGCGATATGTCGTGGAGTGTAGTAGATAATCGAGAGACCAGTCAGTTTGCCGGTTCGATTACGGGTGGCGCGCTGGCAGATCTTGGCGAGCTGTTTGATGCCGAAGTGCCTCTCTCCAACAAACAGACCAATATTGAATTGGATTTGGCTTGGCCCGGGAGTCCGGATGAGTTTGAGCTCGCGAGCCTAAGCGGAAATGTCAGCTTTCGTTTAGATGACGGCGTTATTCTTGAGAGCAACAATAGCGCGCAGGTATTTAGGATTTTCAATCTGCTCAATGCCGATACGCTTTGGCGCAGGCTCAAGCTGGATTTCTCTGATTTGTATGAACGGGGCGTTGCTTTCGATGCCATTTCTGGCCATGCCCGTCTTGAAGGTGGCCTGCTGACGATGAACCCAGAGCTTCAGGTGGTGGGGCCTTCAGGTGCTTTCAAACTCAGCGGAAGTACCAGTCTGGCACGCGAGGAATTTGATATGCGGCTGGTTGTGGTATTGCCGCTAACCCAAAACCTGCCCTTGGCTGCCTTGCTGATGGGAGCCAGCGCGCCCATTGGTGGCGCGCTGTTTGTGCTGGATAAGGTGCTGGGTGATCCCCTGAGCAGGCTTACAAGCGCCACCTACAACGTGACCGGAACCTGGGACGACCCTTTGGTTGATCTGCGCAGCGTATTCGATACGGGTGATTAACCGGGCGACGCTGGCAGAATCAGGCCTCCGCTTCGTCAACGCACTCTCGCAAGTAGCGGAATAGCTTACGGGCTTGTCCGGTATTTTTCTGTTTTTCCATATCCTTGCGGGCATTGCGAACAAGGTTACGTAGGTGTTGTATGTCAGCATCGGGGCAGTAATTGAAAAATTCGCCAGCTACCGAGTCGCCCTCTGCAATCATGCGGTCGCGCCAACGCTCAGCCAAGTGGTGGCGGCGCGTGTGTTCCTCGCTCCCTGAATCGAAAGCATCAATAGCCCGTTCCACAGCCTCGGGATCGTCTTCTTGCCGGATAATTTTACCGATGTACTGCAGGTGGCGGCGCTTGGCCTCGTTTTGCTTGATCCTGCGGGACTCTTCAATAGCACTTCGAAGCGTATCACTGATCGTCAAGGTATCAAGCTGTTCGTTGCTCAGCTCCAGCATGCGCTTTCCAATACCTTGGAGTGCATGCATATCCCGTTTAAGTTGAGACTTGCTTGGGCCCGAGTATTGCGGCGCCTCGTCGTCTTGGTGTTCGTCGATCATGATTTCATCCAAATTTGCCGGTTCAGGCGTAAAAAATGGTCGCAAGGCCGAGAAAAGACATAAACCCGACCACATCTGTGACGGTTGTCAGTATAACGCTGCCTGCCAGTGCTGGGTCGATATTACGGGATTTTAGGAACAGTGGCAGCACTGTGCCCACAAGCGCCGCGGCAACCAGATTAATAATCAGTGCGGCAGCAATAATGGCGCCTATCATTAAGTCCTGAAACCATATGGTAGCAGCCGCGGCCACCACGCCTGCCCAGAGCATGCCGTTGAGAATACCGGAAAGAAACTCTCGGTTCAGCAGCCAGCCCACGTTGGTGCCGCTGATTTGGCCAACCGCCATGCCCCTAATCACCAGTGTTAAGGTCTGGCTACCCGCGATTCCGCCCATGCTCGCCACAATGGGCATGAGCACCGCCAGCGCAACCACCTTCTCAATCGTGTCTTCAAACAGGCCAATCACGCCAGAAGCAATAAAAGCGGTTAGCAGGTTAACGCCCAACCAGACTGCCCTGCGGCGGGTTGTTTTCCAAACTGGCGCGAAGGTATCTTCATCGTCATCAAGACCGGCCATGCTCATCAACGAATGGTCTGCGTCTTCTCGGATAACATCTACCACGTCATCGATAGTGATTCGGCCTAGCAGGTGCCCCTCCTGATTCACCACCGGCGCGGAGATAAGGTCATAGCGCTCGAACAGGGTGGCTACCTTGGTATCCGAAAGTGTGACGGGTATGGGTTCAATGTCGGTATCCATTACCTCGCGAACGGTGGCCGCCTGATTGGAAACAAGCATTTTGGTAATAGACAGCATACCGATGAACTCGTCGCGTCGGCTTACTACAATCAGGCTGTCGGTCATCGGGGGCAGGGCGCGATGACGACGAAGGTAACGTAATACGACGTCGATACTGATATCAGGGCGGACAGTGATGGTGTCCGTATTCATCAGGCCGCCGGCAGTGTCCTCGGGGTAGGATAGGACTTCCTCAACCCGCTGCCGGTCTTGGTCATCCATGGTGTCCAGAACTTCTTGGATGACTTTGTCTGGCAGCTGTTGCAGAAGGTCGGCGAGATCGTCCGACTCGAAGTCTTCAATGATATCCGCCAGTTCCTGAGCGTTCAGTCGGCTTAGGTATTCGGCGCGAATATCCTCGTTAAGATACTGAAGAACATCGCCTTCCAGCTGCTTATCGACCAGGTTCCAGAGCAGGGCTCTCTGGCGCGGTGGCGATGACTCCAGTAGGTGAGCAATATCGCTGGGGCTCAGACCGCCGTTGAGAATGCGGGCGACCTGCTTCAGCGCGCCACTATCTAGCGCTTCACTCAGTGAGCGTAAACGTTGGCGGGCTTGGCTTTTTTCCAGAATATCGGACATGAATCACCTACAGTCAGAAAACGCCTGCATTATAGCGGAGTTAGCCGGTGCACGTGAGAAAGAGTTATAGGAATGTATCGGAGTAAAGAGGCAGGGTGACGCAAAAAAAGAGCGGTTTACTCGCCTTCGCCAAAATAGTCATTAATCAATTCGGACAAAGCCTCAATCGCTTTTTGCTCATCCGGCCCATCGGCCACCAATTCCACTTCGGTACCTTTGCTGGCGGCGAGCATCATCACCTGCATGATGTTTTTAGCATCCACCTCGCGGCCTTTACCACAAACCTTAACGGAGCTGTCGAACTGCGACGCGGTGGCTACCAACTTCGCAGTAGCCCGAGCGTGTAAGCCAAGCTTGTTAATAATTACAATGGGGTGACGTATCACGGTAAATCAGACCTCATTTCTGGCCTGCAGGTGGGGCAATTCGGTATGGCGTACTTGCACATTGCTGGAGTGCTCGCTGAAGTGCTGTTCCAATTGCTCGCAAATATACACAGAACGGTGTTGGCCGCCCGTACAACCAATGGAAATGGTCATGTAGCTGCGGTTGCTGTCAGCGAAGGCCGGTATCCAGTTTTCCAGAAACGCAATCAGGTCGTTCACCATTTTACGGCTAGCGGATTCGTTCTCGAGAAACTCGATAACCGGCTGGTCCAGACCTGTAAACTTGCGCAGGCTGGTGTCCCAGTAGGGGTTCGGCAAACACCGAACATCAAATACATAATCCGAATCCAGAGGCACGCCGTGTTTAAACCCGAAGGACTGGAACAGTAGCGCCAGCTCCTGATCTTTTCGGCCAGCAACCCGCTGCTTCACCATATCCCGAAGCTCGTACATCGACAGACCGATGGTGTTGATGTACAAATCTGAAAGTTTTGAAAGCGGTTCGAGCAGATCTTTTTCGTTGGTAATGGCTTCTCTTAGGGAAGTCTTGTCGTCGCTCAGCGGGTGCTTCCGCCGCGTGGCGTGGAATCGTTGCAGCAGAGACTGCTCGTCAGCGTCAAGGTAGATGATCTCTACCTGAATCTCTTCTTTGCGGAGCTTGCGGTAGATCTCCTCAAAATTAGCCAGCTCGCCAGACAGATTACGGGCATCAATGCTGACGGCCATCTTATCGAGCCGCCCTGGCGCGCTCTGATTTGCGGCTTCCCGTGTAAGAGGGAACAGAAGCCCGATAGGTAAGTTATCAATGCAGTAGAATCCCAGATCCTCCAGCACGTGAAGAGCGGTACTCTTGCCGGAGCCAGACCGGCCACTGACGATGATCAGCTTCATGGTGAAACAGCCTGTTGCCAGAGTGAATATCAGCCGCTTGTTGCGGTCATGCGTTGGTAAAGCGTTTGCGCATCTTCGCACTGTCGAAGACTGTCGCAAAATGTGCGCTCGTTGAACTTTTCGGCGAGTTGGCTCAGTAACTCAAGGTGCTCGCTGGTGGCTTCTTTGGGCACAACAAGTGCAAATACAAGATCAACCGGCTGGTTATCGATTGCATCAAAATCAACGGCCTCTTCCAAAGTCATCAATACGCCGATGACTTGCTCAAGCCCTTCCAGACGGCAGTGGGGAATCGCGATCCCCTGGCCGATTCCGGTGCTACCAAGTCGCTCGCGAGCAATCAGATTGTTGAAAATCTGGCCTTCGCTAACAACATCATTGTGCTGGCGAATCTGCTCTGCAATGAATTCCAGAACCCGCTTTTTACTGGATGCGGGTACCTTGCATAGCGTCAGTTCCGGCGCAAGGATATTGTCTATTGTTAGGGATGTGTCGCTCATGAATCGACCGCGCTTCCGTTAAAAAAGCTGCGACACGTTGCTCGCGCCGCAGCCTGATTAGATGACATGCCTGAAAACTATCGCCTAGCGGGCGGTGTTTCCCTGCATCCTGTCCAAATTTTTCTCTTTATGCTTGATGATCTGTCGATCAAGCTTGTCGACGAGGCCATCGATTGCCGCATACATATCTTCATTTTCAGCTTTTGCGTGGATTTCACCACCCACCACGTGGAGCGTCGCATCTGCAATCTGTCGAACCTTATCCACTTCCAGTGTCACCTGGCAGTTACTGATGTGGTCGAAGTGCCGCTCAAGTCGTTCAAATTTTTCAGCTACATAGTCTTTCAGGGCTGGAGTCAATTCTACGTGATGGCCTGAAATATTGAGTTGCATAGACGTCTCCTATTGTCATCCGTTCCGGCTTTAGTGGCCGGCCTGAGTGCCGGAGCATGGCTGCACCAGCGAAAAATCCACGTAAATCTATTTTCGGTGCCGGGTTTAAACCAGTCGCTTACGCTCGTTGGAAGGCGGAATGTGCATCGCCTCACGGTACTTTGCAACCGTACGCCTTGCCACCTTAATTCCCTGTTCTCCCAGCATGGCTGCAATTTTGCTATCACTCAATGGCTTTTTTGGTGTTTCTGCCGCGATCAATTTTTTGATCATGGCACGGATAGCCGTTGATGAGCATTCTCCACCTTCATCGGTACTGACGTGGCTGGAGAAGAAATACTTTAGCTCGAATACACCTCTAGGTGTGTGCATGTATTTCTGCGTGGTTACACGAGAAATCGTCGATTCATGCATTTCCACAAGCTGGGCGATATCCGAGAGAATCAGCGGCTTCATTGCCTCTTCGCCGTGATCTAGAAAACCTTGTTGGTACTCCACAATTCGGGTTGCAACTTTCAACAAGGTTTCGTTGCGGCTTTGCAGGCTTTTGATAAACCACTTTGCTTCCTGAAGCTGGTCGCGTAGGTAAGTATTGTCAGCACTGCTGTCCGCACGTTTTATTAATGAAGCATAGCTGGCATTCACGCGTATGCGTGGTGCAATTTCAGGATTTAGCTCGACTCGCCAGCGGTCATTGTGTTTGCGCACAATAACATCCGGAATTACGTAGTCCGGCTCAGTGCGGTCAATGATGTCTCCCGGGCGTGGGTTGAGGCTAGTTATCAGCGCGAGTACATCGCGTAGCTGGTCTTCTTTTAGGCGGCTGCGGCGCAGTAGTTGGGCGTAGTCTCGGTTGCCTAGAAGGTTTATGTAATGGGTGATGACCAGTCGCGCCTGAGCGAGCCACGGGGTTTCTGGCGGCAGTTGGTTTAGCTGAATCAGCAGGCAGTCCTGAAGATCTCGGGCGAAGACCCCGGGTGGATCAAAGTACTGCAGCCTGCGTAACACGGCCTCTACCTCGTCTAGCTCCAGTGGGTCTGCATCTGTATCGTCAGCCAACCCGCTGTAGATTTCCTCTACCGAGCTTGTGAGGTAGCCTTGCTCGTCTACGGCGTCCATGAGCGCATGGGCAATGGCTTGATCACGTTCGCTCAAAGGCGTGAGGTTTAGTTGCCACTCAAGATGGTCTCTTAGGGTTTCGCTAGGGGAGTTGCGGGTCTCGAAATCGTGATCGCTTTCGTCTTCGTTGCGCGCTGCCGGGGTAGGGGCAGACTGATAAATATCGTCCCAAGCAGTATCAACCGGAAGGTCGTCTGGAATGGTGTCGGGAATATCGTTTTCAGATTGCCAGTCAGGACCGTTTTCGCTCTCATCCCAGTCCGAGCCGGATGCATCTGTTACCGGTTCGGATGAGCTCTCGTCCGAGGTTTGGTCCTGATTCTGCTCGCCGTCGGCAGCAGGCATATCGACTTGATCGTCGTCTTCTTGGGATTCCAGCAGGGGATTGGATTCCAGAGCTTGCTGGATTTCCTGCTGAAGGTCGAGTGTTGATAACTGTAGAAGCCTGATCGCCTGCTGCAGCTGGGGCGTCATTGTCAGGCTCTGACCCAGCTTTAATTGTAATGAGGCTTTCATAACCATTGCTCAGTATCCGTCACTAATACCCACTCCGAATTTCTTGCATTGGCAAAAAGTCTTTGTATGTCGGCTACTTGCCGCCACCTAAGTATACCCTAGCAAGTTCTCTGCCGAGTTTACTTGCTCCGGGTCAGCAAAACAATCGAGCGGTCGTTCTGTCGCAGCGAAAACCAAGCTACAGGCGAAACTCGTTGCCAAGATAGACTTCTTTAACCAGTTGGTTGGCAAGAATGGTTTCGGAGTTCCCAGAGGCGATAATGTGTCCGCCAGAGACAATATAGGCGTTCTCGCAAATATCCAGCGTTTCCCGAACGTTGTGGTCGGTTATCAACACGCCAATGCCTTTGTCCCGCAAGTGGCGGATAATCTGTTTGATGTCACTGACGGAGATAGGATCCACGCCTGCAAATGGTTCGTCCAGTAGAATAAAGGCAGGCTCCATTGCCAGAGCCCGGGCAATCTCTACACGTCGCCGCTCACCGCCAGAAAGTGCCATGCCCAGACTGTCGCGGATATGGGTAATGTGGAACTCTTCCAGCAGTTGTTCAAGCTTGCTCAAACGCTCGGCCCGAGTGAGCTTCTTGCGAGTTTCGAGAATTGCCATAATGTTGTCCCGCACCGACAGCTTTCGGAACACCGACGCCTCTTGCGGCAGATAGCCAATCCCTTTGCGCGCCCGGCCATGCATGGGGAGAGGTGTAATATCTTGGCTGTCGATGGTTATACGGCCGTTATCAGCGTTTACTAGCCCTACAATCATGTAAAAGCATGTGGTTTTGCCTGCGCCATTGGGACCAAGCAAGCCGACGATTTCACCGCTGCGAATTTCCAGCGAAACATCGATAACCACTTTTTTTTGCTTGTAGCTTTTCGCCAAGTTGCTCGCTCTGAGAACTGCCATCGGATTCCTGTTTACTGTGATCAGCTGTTATTGGGTGGAGCCGGAGCTGTTGCCGCGGGGCTGGATAATCATCTCGACCCGGCCCGAGCCGCCACCGGTATCCTCACCGCCCTCTGCGGTAACCACGCGTTGCTCGGTGTCATAGCGAATAATATCGCCACGGAATATATTGCCATTTTGCTCAATTACAGCCTCTCGTTCAAAGATGAGCTGCTTGTCAGTGGCTGACCAGACAATGTTTCGGGCTCTGGCATCGGTTTCACCCTCGCCGCCGGCAACCGGTTGCTGGTAGCGGGCAGGGGAACCGTTGGCCTCGATGCGGTTGAGACCTTCGGCGCTGCGGTACAGCACGACCCGCTCAGCAGTAAGCCGGGTACTGCCTTGTGCCAGTTCAACCGCCCCGGTGTATGTGGCAATGCCCTGACCGTCGTCGAGCCGGGCGCTGTCGGCACTGACTGTGATTGGCTGATCGGAATCAAGATCAAAAGCCATTGCAGGGCTGGCAAGGCCTACAGCCAGAAAGGCCGCCAGAAGCTTGCGCATAAGATTATTGAGCGGTTTCATAGCGTCCTTTTACCTGAGAGTTGAGCTCCAGAATTCGTTCGTCGATCCACGCTTTCATTCCCGTCGCGCTTGTGGTGCCAACGCTGTCTGTAATTTCAACAGGGTCGCCGGTGTACACCGTGCCTTTCTTGTTGTCTAAGGTAAGGCTCTCGGTTTTGAGTGTAGCTTCCCGTTCTCCAATTGTTCGCACGACACTAACCTTCCCAGTGAGATAAAGCTGGTCTTCGTTTTGTCGCAGCTTGCCGTTTTCAGCATTCAGAACCCAAGGCCCTTCTCCTGTGGTGCCAAACAGTTCTGCTCTGGGAAATTCCATAGTGGCCAAATTTCCCTCTTCAAACTGTTCTATTCGCGGGCTTGTAAAAACGATCTTGCGATTGCCAGCTTCATCGTATGATGTGTAGCTGCCATTGATGACAAAACCGTCTGGCTCAGCGTCACCTCGGAGCTTTTTTGCGTCACTGTAGCTGCTAAGCGGTGGTTCATCGCTTTGCCAAAGCAGAAAAAAAGTGGCGGCAATGGTTACTGCCAAGCCAAGCATGCGCAATCTTGGCTTGTTTGCCAGAGCCGGTTTTGAGAGGCGGCTACTTTTGGCGCTTTCAGCCATGCTTACGGCTCCAAGTACGGTGTCAGGGTTGCATTTAGGTGCCCGCCGGCTGTCAACAGTAGGTCGCAGAGTTCGCGCACTGCACCCTGCCCTCCGCTGGCCTGAGTGCAGTAATCCGCATGCTCTTTGATCAGCCAATAACCGTTGGGTACCGTCACCCCTAAGCTGGCATAGCGAATGGCGGGTAAGTCCGGAAGATCGTCGCCCATGTAGGCAATGGCATCCGGTGCCATGTTCAGAGCGCTGGCCAGCTCTTCAAGTGCGACCTTCTTATCTTCACGCCCTTGCATTAAATGGGTGATTTTCAGGTCTGACATGCGCTTTTCAGTTAAGGGCGAGCTGCGGCCGGTAATGACCGCCACGGTGATCCCGGCGGCCATTAGCTGTTTCAGGCCAAGTCCATCCAGAATATTGAAGCCTTTAAGTTCGTCGCCTGTCGCGCTGAAGTAGACCGTGCCATCACTCATGATGCCGTCAACGTCCAAGGCAAGCAGCTTTATGCCTGCCGCTTTCGCAAGTAGCGGTTCTGGCCAGATATCTTCCAGCGGGCTTTTCAGTTCTGCCATGATGTTGCCCTTTTGATTTGTGTTTCTCAGATAACACCGGCGCGCAGCAGGTCATGCATGTTGATGGCTCCAACAAGAGCACCGCTTCCGTCAGTAACAGGGAGTGCACTGATTTTTAAGCCTTCCATAATGTTAAGCGCTTCAGCAGCCAGTTGATCCGCTTGGATGGTTTTACCATTTTGCGTCATTACATCCCGTATAGGGGTAGTGTGAACGTCAATGGATTTGTCCAGTGTGCGGCGAAGATCGCCGTCTGTGAAAATTCCGGTCATGGTGCCGGTGGCGTTCACTACCGTGGTCATGCCCAGACCCTTTCGGGATATCTCCAGCAAAGCGCCGCTGAGGGTAGTGTCTTCATCAACCATGGGAATGCGGTCACCAACGTGCATGATGTCTGATACCCTTAGGAGAAGCTTCCGCCCCAGACTACCGCCCGGGTGCGAGAACGCAAAGTCTTCTGCGCTGAATCCCCGAGCTTCAAGCAACGCCACCGCTAAAGCATCGCCCATTACCAGCGTAGCAGTGGTGCTGGACGTCGGCGCCAAGCCAAGCGGACAAGCCTCTGTTTTAACGCTGACATCCAAATTCGCCACAGCCTCTTTAGCCAGTGTGGAATCCGGATTGCCTGTCATGCTGATTAAGGGCGCGCCCATCCGTTTGATAAGTGGCAAAATGGTAACCACTTCGCTGGTGTTGCCGCTGTTCGAAATGGCAATAACCACGTCTTGGCTGGTAATCATTCCCATGTCGCCGTGGCTGGCTTCACCTGGGTGAACAAAAAAAGAGGGGGTGCCAGTGCTGGCAAGCGTGGCTGCAATCTTATGGCCAATATGGCCGGATTTACCCATGCCTGTAACAACAACACGGCCCCTGCATGCCATGATAACTTCACAGGCACGAACAAAATGATGGTCTACGCGGTTTTCTAGGGCGCTAATGGCGTCACGCTCAATGCGTATGGCTTGAAGTGCAGAGTTCCGGAAATCCTGTGCTTTGAGTTCAGTCATTGGGCGAAGGGCCTGCTTTCTCGTTAATGCTTTCTAATTGAAAGACGGGAGCGCGATTCGGTTGAAGGAGTATAACATTTCCCGCGGGTTGAGCAGTTCGGTTACGGTAAGTTCAGCGAAATTGATCATTGCTATCAATTCATTTTGGGAACCATAGATTGAGCTTGAAGGCTCCTTCGCATAATGTAGCCGCTCCCCCAAAGCGAAGCGTTATCGATTCAATAGCAAGTTACGGGGTGGAAGCTAAGGGCTTAAAGGTAAGAGCTATGGGTTTGGGTTCGTACATATCATTAAAAGACGTTGTGTTTTCCCGCTCAGGGCGCCGAATTTTTAACGGTGTGACTGTGGATATTCCCCGTGGAAAAATCACCGCCATTATGGGGCCAAGTGGCAGTGGGAAAACCACCCTGTTGCGCCTAATAGGTGGCCAGCTGCGGCAAGATTCCGGGAGTTTAACGGTGGATGGTCACGCGATCTCCGAACTTCGCCGCAAGGAGCTTTATAAGTTTCGGGAAAAAATGGGCATGCTGTTTCAAAGTGGTGCGCTGTTTACTGATCTGAGCGTGTACGAGAATGTGGCCTTCCCGATGCGAGTGCACACTAAGCTGCCGGAAGACATGATAAACGACATAGTGTTGATGAAGCTCGAAGCTGTTGGATTGCGCGGTGCCCGCAAGCTTATGCCCTCAGAACTTTCCGGCGGTATGAATCGGCGCGTGGCACTTGCTCGTAGTATTGCGCTGGATCCTGAGCTGATTATGTACGATGAACCCTTTGCCGGGCAGGACCCGATTGGCATGGGTGTGCTGGTAAAACTCATTCGTGATCTCAACAGCTCCATGGGGCTTACCAGCGTTCTGGTCTCCCACGATGTGAAAGAGTCTCTCAGTATCTGCCACTACGCTTGCATTATTGCGGACGGAAAAGTGATCGGAACCGGAACGCCGGAAGAGCTTCAGACGCACCCGTCGGAACAGGTGCAGCAGTTTTTAAACGGGCATCCTGACGGCCCAGTGCCGTTCCATTATCCATCTTCTGCGGCCGCCGAAGACTTCGGGCTAGCCGGAGGTGTTTCGTGATTGACAGAATCGCGTCCTTCGGGCGCAGCGGCATAAGCTTTGTTATATCTATCGGGCGCGCTGGCCGGTTTCTAGGAGGAGTGCTTTCAGGCGTTCCTCGCCCGGTAACGGGCTTCCCGCTCTTGTTGAAACAGTTGTACTCGGTTGGCGTGCTTTCGCTGGCTATCATTGTTGTTTCCGGCTTATTTATCGGTATGGTGCTGGGCCTTCAGGGCTACACCATACTTAGTGATTTTGGCTCCGAAGCCGCTATCGGTCAGATGATTGCGCTTACTTTGGTGCGGGAACTTGGGCCCGTAGTGACGGCGTTGCTATTTGCTGGCCGCGCAGGTTCTGCGCTGACTGCTGAAATCGGCCTAATGAAAGCCACAGAGCAGCTCTCCAGTATGGAAATGATGGGTGTAGACCCGTTGCGCCGGGTTATCGCCCCAAGGCTCTGGGCGGGTTTTATAGCTATGCCGGTATTGGCTATCATTTTTTCAATGGTAGGCATTTGGGGTGGCATGTTGGTTGGCGTTGAGTGGCTTGGTGTTTTTGAAGGCTCCTACTGGGGCAACATGCAGGCCTCTGTGGACTTCCGGGATGATGTTATAAACGGCGTGATAAAAAGCGTTGTCTTCGGTTTTGTTTGTGCCTGGATTGCTGTTTACCAAGGCTACGACTGTGTGCCCACCTCTGCGGGAATCAGCTCTGCCACCACAAAAACGGTGGTCTATTCCTCGCTGGCTGTGTTGGGTCTGGATTTTGTGCTGACTGCCGTAATGTTCGGCAACTTCTGATTAACGATTGACGAGATAACACCGGGAGCCGGTAATGACACAAAGAACAACGGATATTGCAGTTGGGCTGTTTATGCTTGCCGGGTTGGCTGCGCTACTGTTTTTGGCGCTGCAGGTAAGTGGGTTATCACCCAAGTCGGCCAAAAGCACCTATACCGTTTATGCTGACTTTAACGACACCGGCGGTATCACGCCCCGTGGCAGGGTTTCTATGGCAGGTGTAACCGTCGGTAGTATCGACTCCATTACCCTGAACAAAGAAACCTTTCAGGCGCGGGTTGCCATGTCCATTCACGGCGAAGTGGACAATATTCCGGCAGATAGCGCCGCAGTAATACGTACATCCGGTCTGCTGGGTGAGCAGTACATTGATATATCTATTGGCGGTGACATGGACTCCCTCAAGCCGGGTGACACGTTTTACGCCACTCAGTCTGCTATGAACATTGAGCGACTGATCAGCAATTTTGCGTCTGGCAAATAAGCCAGTTGAGCACCAGAGCAGGAGAAGCCAGATGATTGCATTTACACAACGATTTTTTCTCGCCCTGACACTGATGGCGTTTTGTGTGGCATCGGTTCAGGCAGGTCCGGAAGAAGATTTACAGCAGTACGTAGACGAAAATACCCAGCGGTTAGTGGATAAGCTCATGTCTGAGCGCGGGCTTTATGAGCGAGATCCCGAAGCGTTTTATCAAAATATGGATGAAGCGTTAGACGGTTTTGTTGATTTCCGCCGAATTGCAGCGCGAGTTATGGGCCGCTATGCCCGCCAAACCACCCCCGAACAACGGGATGAGTTTGTGGCCAAATTTAAGCGCAGCCTTTTCGACAGCTACGCGCAGGCGCTGGTGAGCGCTGAAAATTTTAAGATCAACGTGAACGATGCCACGATTAACCCACAGGACGACAACCGCGCTTCTGTGGCCATGGAAGTGATTACCGCTTCCGGAAACCGTCATTCAGTTACCTATTCCATGTACCGCAAGGAAGATAGTAATTGGATGATGGAAAATGTGATTGTTGAAGGTGTGAATATCGGGCTAGCCTTCCGGGACCGTTTTACCCAAGAGATGGAAGCCAACCGTGGACAGGTTCAGGTGGTGATTGATGGGTGGAGCGACGCCGTGAAATCACTCAACCTGGAAGACGAAATGGATAAGTCATGAGCACTGGAGCCCCGAGTGTTCAGCTGGAGGCAGGCGTACTGTTTGTCTCCGGCGCGATCGATGCCCATAACGTCGCGCCAATGCGCGCAGAGGGCGAGCGCCTGATTGCAGCCGCCAGCGAGGGGCTAGAGGTGGATCTGGCGGGCTTGGCTACGACCCACAGTGTTATCCTCTCAATGCTTCTTTGCTGGGCTCGGCTGGCGGAAAAGCAGGGCGTTTCTATATCTTTCACTGGTGCGCCTGATCGTCTCGTTTCGCTTGCCGCTTTGAGCAACCTCGCGGATTGGTTACAATCCCGCCCCTGATTTCATAAATACCTGAGGATTTACTATGGACGCCACCGAAGTCACCCAGTTGGTCAAACAAGCACTGCCCGATTGCGAAGTGCAGGTGCAGATCGACGGTAACCATTACATGGTGGTTGTTATAGGTGAGGTTTTTGAAGGTCTGTCGAGCATAAAGCGGCAGCAGCTGATCAACAAAGCGCTATTCCAGCAAATTATGGATGGCACTATTCACGCCCTTCACCCGAAACCGTTTACACCGGCTGAATGGGCTGCGCGCCAGAGCTGAGGTCAGAGCTGAACTGCTCGCATACGACAGGATTATTATTGTGGATAAATTATTAATCCGGGGCCGTAAGCCTCTGGACGGCGAAATCCGGATTTCGGGAGCCAAAAACGCCGCGCTTCCAATCCTTGCTGCAACCTTGCTGGCAGATGAGCCGGTAACGGTTGGCAACCTGCCGCATCTGCACGACGTTACCACCATGATCGAGCTGCTGGGCCGCATGGGCGTGGATCTGATGATCGATGAGAAAATGAGTGTGGAGATACACGCCAATACCATCACCCAGTTCCACGCACCCTACGAACTCGTCAAGACCATGCGTGCCTCTATTTTGGTTCTTGGTCCGCTAGTAGCGCACTTTGGAGAGGCGGAAGTGTCTTTGCCAGGCGGCTGTGCCATCGGCAGCCGTCCGGTAAATCTGCACATCCAAGGCCTTGAGCAAATGGGTGCACAGATCAAGGTAGAGAACGGCTATATCAAGGCAAAAACCAACGGCCGCCTGAAAGGTGCGCACATCTTCATGGATGTAGTGACGGTAACCGGCACAGAAAACCTATTGATGGCTGCAACCCTCGCTGATGGCAAAACCATTCTTGAGAATGCCGCCCGTGAGCCAGAAGTGGTGGATTTGGCCGAGTGCTTGATTGCCATGGGCGCGAAGATCACCGGTCACGGTACTTCGACCATTGAGATTGAAGGCGTCGAGCGTTTGCACGGTTGTCATTATAACGTGTTGCCAGACCGCATCGAAACCGGTACCTATCTCGTGGCAGCGGCTGCAACCGGCGGCCGGGTAAAATTGAAAGATACGCGTGCGGATCTTTTAGACGCGGTGTTGCTCAAGCTGGAAGAGGCTGGCGCTCACATCACTTCTGGTCCTGGCTGGATCGAGCTGGATATGAAAGGCCAACGGCCAAAGGCAGTCAATATTCGTACCGCGCCTTACCCGGCTTTTCCAACTGACATGCAGGCCCAGTTTGCTGCTATGAACGCCGTAGCAGAAGGCACAGGTACCATCATTGAAACCGTATTCGAGAACCGCTTCATGCACATACAAGAGCTGACTCGCATGGGCGCTGATATCACCCTTGAGGGTAACGCAGCCATTATCAAGGGTGTTGAGCACCTTACAGGTGCGCCAGTTATGGCGACGGATTTGCGCGCTTCCGCGAGCCTTGTTATCGCAGGCTTATTGGCCGACGGAGATACGATTATTGATCGTATCTACCATATTGACCGTGGTTATGAGTGCATTGAAGAGAAACTGCAACTGCTGGGTGGAAGCATCCGCCGTTTGCCAGCGTGACAGACACAAACGGGAAACCGGAAGGACGCATGACAGATTCCATTACCATCGCCTTGTCGAAGGGGCGAATCCTGGAAGAAACCCTGCCATTACTGGCGGAAGCCGGGATTGAGCTAGTTGATGATATTAAAAAATCCCGCAAACTGGTGTTTCCCACCACAGATCCTAATGTGCGGGTGCTTATTCTCCGCGCAACCGATGTGCCTACTTATGTACAGTACGGTGGTGCGGATTTGGGTGTAACGGGTAAAGATGTGCTGATGGAGCATGGCGGAGAAGGGCTTTATGAGCCGCTGGATCTGAATATTGCCCGTTGTCGTTTGATGACGGCTGGACCTAAGGGCGAAACGCCCCCTGCCGGCCGCATCCGTGTAGCAACCAAGTTCGTTAATATGGCCCGCCGATATTATGCGGCGCAGGGGCGGCAGGCGGACATCATCAAGCTGTATGGTGCGATGGAGTTGGCACCGATTTTGGGTTTGGCTGATGAGATTGTTGATATCGTAGATACCGGCAATACGCTGAAAGCAAATGGTCTTGAAGCCCGTGAGCTGATTGATCACATTAGCACGAGGCTGGTGGTGAATCGTGCTTCGATGAAGATGAAGCATCAGCAGATTAATCCCATCATTGAGAAGATGGCGGCTGCTGTGGATAAACGCCGCTAGAGTTACGTTGAGCATTGTGCGGGAAGAGCTTTGGGCACTGACCGTAGTGCACGAAGCAATTGGGGCCAGCTTTCCAAAACACGCTGTAAATACGTCCTTGTACGCTTGGCTACGCCATCCATGGCTTCGCACAGTTTTGGAAAGCTGGCCCCAATCGCTTCCTCGAACTGTAGGTGTTTGAAAGCTCTTCTCGAGCATTTTTTCTGGTCTGCAGTCGGTAGATTAGATAGCCTCAATAGTGAACCATCAATCCAAAGCAGGATTTGAGAAATGACCGTTAACATCAAACGATTAAACGCCTCCCAAAATGACTTCGATAGCCAGCTAGCTGCGCTGCTGGCTTGGGATGACAGTGTTGATCATCAGGTGAACGAGTCAGTGCGTCATATTCTGCATCAAGTGAAAACTCGCGGTGATCAGGCGGTTCTGGAGTTTACGGAGAAGTTTGATCGGCTGAGTGTGAGCAGCGTTGCTGAGCTGGAGATGAGCCAGGGCCGTTTGCAGCAGGCTTTGAAGGCGATTCCAGAAGACCAGCGCGTGGCGCTGGAGCAGGCTGCGGATAGGGTTCGGGATTATCACGAGCGCCAGAACCAGAAGTCTTGGCAGTATCAAGACGAAGACGGCACTGTTCTAGGCCAGAAGGTGACGCCATTGGATCGTGCCGGTCTGTATGTGCCTGGCGGTAAAGCGGCTTATCCTTCTTCTGTTTTGATGAACGCTATTCCCGCCAAGGTGGCCGGTGTAGGCGAAGTCATTATGGTTGTGCCCACTCCGGATGGTGTGGTGAACGATTTGGTTCTTGCCGCCGCCGCTATTGCAGGTGTTGATCGTGTATTCACTGTAGGTGGTGCGCAAGCCGTTGGCGCTCTGGCCTATGGCACAGAAACCATCCCTGCTGTCGACAAAATCGTTGGTCCTGGCAACATCTTTGTTGCCACAGCCAAGCGGGAAGTCTTCGGCACTGTCGGCATCGACATGATCGCTGGCCCTTCGGAAATTCTTGTGATCTGCGACGGCAAAACTGACCCGGACTGGATCGCCATGGATCTGTTTTCTCAGGCTGAACACGATGAGCAAGCCCAGTCCATATTGATCAGCCCGGATGCCGATTTTTTAGATGCCGTCGAAGCCAGTATCAACAAATTGCTACCCACCATGGAGCGAGCGGACATTATCCGCACCTCCATGACTGACCGGGCGGCTTTGATACAGGTTGTAGATCTAAGCGAAGCGGCCAAGGTGTCCGACCGCATTGCTCCCGAACACTTGGAGCTATCGGTAGAAGCTCCAGAAGCCTTATTGGATGAAATCCGTCACGCTGGCGCTATCTTCATGGGCCGATATACGGCTGAAGCTTTGGGCGATTACTGCGCAGGCCCGAACCATGTGTTGCCCACCAGCGGTACAGCCCGGTTCTCTTCGCCGCTGGGTGTATACGACTTCCAGAAGCGTTCATCTATCATAGGTTTCAGCGCCAAGGGCGCAGACCGTATGGGCCGTGTTGCGTCGGTTTTGGCGCGAGGTGAGGGGCTTACTGCCCATGCTCGTTCAGCTGAGTACAGGATTCAAAACGATGAGTAAATTCTGGAGTCCAATGGTGGAAAGTCTGGTTCCTTATGTACCAGGCGAACAGCCAAAAATGGCGAATTTGGTAAAGCTAAACACCAACGAAAACCCGTACGGGCCGTCACCGAAAGTTATAGAAGCTATTGAAGCAGAACTTAATGACAGCCTGCGCCTCTACCCGGATCCCGAAGGCGAAAGCCTGCGCCAAACCATCGCTGACTATCACAGCGTAAAACCCGAGCAAGTATTTCTCGGCAACGGCTCAGACGAAGTGCTGGCTCACATATTTTATGCCCTCTTCCAGCACGGCCAACCCATCCTGTTCCCGGATGTAACCTACAGCTTCTACCCGGTGTACTGCGGTCTTTACAATATTGAAGGCACCAAAGTACCCCTCACAGACAGCTTCGAAATCAATCCGGATGACTACAAACAGCCCAACGGTGGGATCATCTTCCCCAACCCCAATGCGCCCACGGGCCGTTATCTTGGGCTGGAGCATGTAGAGACTATCCTGCGGGCCAACTCTGAACGTGTTGTCGTGGTCGATGAAGCTTATGTGGATTTTGGCGGCGAATCCGCCATCAAGCTTGTGGATCAGTACCCCAACCTGCTTGTTTGCCAAACCCTCTCTAAAGCCCGTTCATTGGCTGGTTTGCGAGTTGGGTTTGCTATCGCCCAGCCAGACCTGATCGAAGCGCTAAATCGAGTTAAGGACAGCTTCAATAGCTATCCTTTGGACAGGCTCGCATTAGCCGGTGCCAAGGCTGCCTATGAAGATCAGGATTGGTTTCAGAAGTGTTGCGAGGGCGTTATCTCTGAGCGGGAGCGCATGACCAGTAGTCTGGAAGGCCTGAATTTTGAAGTTTTGCCTTCGAAAGCCAACTTCGTATTTGCCCGGCACAATGAGCAGTCTGGTGAAAGCCTGACGAAAGCGCTCCGAGAGCAAGGCATCATCGTGCGCCATTTCAACAAGCCAAGAATCAGCGAGTTCTTACGAATCACCATCGGCACTCCGGAGCAAAATGACGCACTAATTACCGGCCTTAAATCCCTGTAAACCACCAAAGTTTGATCGAGGCAGGCAGGGAGGTGGGGCTTTCCGGGAATGCCGGCGGCCAAGGATGGCCGACGACAAGCGCAGTTGGGTGAGGCAAGCGTATATGAAGCGAAGCTTCGTGCGCAGCCGAACGACAGCAATCTGTGATTGCTGTCCGGACCCCGCAGGGGGCTCGTAGCGGTTCCCGGAAAGCCCCTCCGTCCTGCCTGCCGATAACTCCAGTGTTTAAGTTAAAAGAGGGCAACTCATGGCACTCCGCAACAGCATTCTCGCCAAACTCAACGAATGGCTGAAGCCAGACGAATTCAAGGACTATTGCCCCAACGGCCTGCAAGTCGAAGGTAAAAGTGAGGTCAACACCATAGTCACCGGCGTAACCGCCTCCCGTGATCTTATAGAAGCTGCCATAGCAGCCAATGCCGACATGCTGATCGTTCACCACGGTTACTTCTGGAAAGGTGAGGATCAAAGAATTCGAGGTATGAAGCGTGAACGTTTAAAGCGCCTGTTGGACAACGACATCAACCTTGTTGCCTACCACCTACCGCTGGATGATCACCCAGAATATGGCAACAACCGCCAATTGGCAGATATCCTCGGTATTGAGAACCCCCGCCCGTTAAATGGACTGGTGTGGGAAGGCGAGCTGCCGGAAGCTATGAGCCCCGAAAAGTTTTCCCTTCATATTGCCCGAGCGCTCCACCGCGAGCCGCTAAAAGTCGGAGCCGGGAAGGCCGACATTAAACGGGTGGGGTGGTGCACCGGCGCTGCTCAAGGTTTCATCAATGCAGCCATTGATGCTGACCTCGACGCCTATCTCAGTGGCGAGATTTCCGAACCCACCACTCATACTGCCCGCGAGTGCGGAATCCATTATTACGCCGCAGGTCATCACGCCACAGAGCGCTATGGAGTGAAAGCACTGGGAGAGGCGCTAGAAAAAGAATTTGGAGTCAAACACCGTTTTATCGACTGCGATAATCCAGTTTAGATAGCTGCCCTTACTCAGGCCTCGGCAGCCTTATCACCCTTCTTTAAACCAAAGTCCTCAGAAAGCGTCCCGGAAGTCTTGGGCGCGTAATCTCTGGGTGGCTCAAGACCATCTTCACTGACTTCCTCCAAGCGCTTGCGGGAAGTCTGCTCAGCAAGCTCTGCCATCCAGTCTTCATCGTTGCAAAGACGATTAGCCCCGCGAGCCATATGCTGGTTCACATCCCGGTAAACATCATTGAACCGGCGCAGCAAATCCGCGGACTCCATAAAATGCTCGTTTACCTGAGCCTGATAGCGGGTGTACTCGTTACGCAACTCTTCTGCCTGTTGTTCCGCACGGCGCTGCCGAAGCGAAGAACCTTGTCCCGAACGGCCAAAAACCACTCCGATGACAATGCCAACAATCAATGCGGCAATCGCTGCCAGAATCAGGTTTGTCATATGCTGTGTCGTCCTGTTGCCTTAAAAATGAGCCAATCCGTACCAATGAGTATAACGCCCGCAGCCCCATCAGCCCATGCCTGAATGCTGCGCCAATCGTCGTATTGCCCAGAGACCTGCCAGCGTGGCGAAAAAAACGTAAATACGCGATAATACGCCGCCAAAATCAACGATCAGACCCCGGGAATTCCTGATGACAGATTCTATGCCTTCTGAAAGCACTGCAAACCAGACACCTTGGCAGCGTTACCAAAAGGATCTTGAGCACCCGGAGTTTCATAAAGACCCTGCACAGGCCGATGCCGTGCAGCGTCTGCAGACACTGTACGACAAACTGGTGGAAGCGGAAAGCGAACGCAGCAAACCCGTAACCAAATTGCGGCGCAAGTTTAAAAAAGGCAAAGAAGAACCCGTTAAAGGCCTTTACTTCTGGGGTGGGGTAGGCCGTGGCAAAACCTACCTAATGGACACTTTTTACGAGTCCCTGCCGTTTAAGCGCAAAATGCGCGTGCATTTCCACCGCTTTATGCAACGTGTTCACCAAGAACTGAAAAGCTTCAAAGGCGAAAAAAACCCCTTGGATTTGGTGGCTAAAAAGTTTGCTGATGAAGCCCGTGTAATCTGCTTTGACGAGTTTTTTGTTTCCGATATCGGCGATGCCATGATCCTCGCAACCCTGATGGAGGGGCTGTTCAAGCGGGGTGTAACACTGGTGTGTACGTCCAATATTATTCCCGATGGCCTATATAAAGATGGGCTGCAAAGGGCGCGTTTCCTGCCAGCCATTGCGCTTGTAAATAAATACACAGACGTGGTGAATGTAGACGGCGGCGTAGACTATCGTCTGCGAACGCTGGAGCAAGCCGAACTCTATTACTCGCCGCTGGGTGCCGATGCTGACGCCAGCTTGCGACAAAGTTTTGAAGCGCTGGCGGTTGAGGCCGGCAAGCACAGTAAAAGCATGGAAATTAATGGCCGTAAGATTCCGGCCCAAGCGCACGCGGATGACGTGGTTTGGTTTGATTTCAAAGACGTGTGTGACGGGCCGCGCAGCCAGAATGATTACATTGAAATGGCTCGCCAGTTTCATGCAATCATTATCAGTAATGTGCCTGTGCTCGGAGGTGACAAAGATGACCAATCTCGTCGCTTCGTAAACATGATTGACGAGTTTTATGATCGCAATGTAAAAGTCATTATCTCCGCTGCAGCACCTATCACAGAGCTATACTCCGGCGGACGCTTGAGCTTCGAGTTTGAACGCACGGAATCGCGCCTTCTGGAAATGCAGTCTCAGGAGTATCTGGAAGCACCGCATAAGCCCTAACCGTGGAAAAAACCATCAAAAGCAAAGTGGTTGCATCCGGAATTCTTGTCTATAGTGAATGCGTGCGAGTAAACCCGACACTGATCGGAGCGGTGAGCAGGTAGTGAGAGCAAAATCATACTTTTGACTGATCAAAGCACTGGACAGCGTTAGCTATAGTGCCTACATCACGAGCACTGTGCATGAAGCCTCCAATACTTCGTGAATACCAATAATCAGAGCAGCGACTCAGAACAACAATGGAGTAGCCTTCCAATGACAAGAAAAACACATCAATGGCAGCGTTGGACAAGATTACCGCTTGCCGTGGCAGTGGCGGCCGGTATGTCCGGCCACGCATCTGCATACTCTTTTTACATCGGGGATGTGGAAGCGCAGTTCAACACCACGCTCTCTGCTGGTGCAGGGTGGCGAGTTGCCGAACGCGATCAGCGCCTGATAGCACAAGGTAACTTGGGCCCGCAGTTTGCCAACACCACTCAGGGCGCATCAACAAACAACTATGATGACGGTAACCTGAACTTTGATAAGGGTGACACCTACTCCAAGATTGTTAAAGGTAACAGTGAACTGTTCCTTGATTATGCAGTCGATAGCCAGTACCTGACTCGTATCGGTGGTTTGGTTCGCGGTCGTTACTGGTATGACTTCGAACTGAAAGACGAGAGGCGAGCAGTTGATGATGTGGGTCAGCGCCGTGAACTCAACAGCTCTGCCAAAGGCAACGCATCGGGTGGTGAAATTCTCGACGCTTATGTGTTTACCGACTGGTATCTGGGTGATGTTCCCCTGAGCGTACGTTACGGTAAGCAAGTGCTGAGCTGGGGTGAGAGTACCTTTATTCAGGGAGGGATAAACACGATCAACCCTGTTGATATACCCGCTTTCCGTGCACCTGGCTCTGAGCTCAAAGATGCTCTTCTACCTGTTGAGATGTTCTACATGTCAGCAGGTGTTACAGAGAACGTCACACTGGAAACGTTTGTACAGACAGATTGGGCGCCTGTCCGCCCGGATGACTGCGGAACATTTTTCTCTACTAATGACTTTGCAGCCGATGGCTGTGGCCCGGTATTGCTTGCAGGTCAGCTGCCAGACTCTCAGGCTCTTGCTCAAGGGTTTATAGCCCCGCGTCTTGCTGATGAGGAAGCCGGCTCAAAAGACCAGTTTGGTGTGGCAATGCGCTGGTATGTGCCTGCGCTGAACGATTCGGAACTGGGCTTCTATTACATCAAGTACAACAGCCGTCTGCCTTATGTAAGCGGCACTATCAAAGACACTGGTGAACAGTTCCCGAGCTACTTTATTGAATATCCTGAAGATATTAACCTTTACGGTATCAGTATCAACACCAACACTCCGGGTGGTTGGTCATTGGGCGCGGAGTACTCCTATCGCGACAAAATGCCTCTGCAATGGAACGCGTTTGAGCTGATATACGGTGGTATTCGATTACAAAACCCAGTCGACGGCAGCCCAGTCAGTAAGTTGGAGCAGCAACGCCTTGAAGAAGCGGGTGGTACGCTTTTGCCAGGATCCAAAGTCTCGGGTAACGACCGGTTTGGCGTGTCTCAGGTCCAGTTCACACTGATTAAGTTCTTTGATCAGATTATGGGCGCAAGCCGTGTGTCGCTGATTACAGAGTTTGGCGCCACTTACATTCATGACTTCCCAGGTCTTGATGAGGCTCGTTACGGCCGTTCAGGTACCTTCGGCCTTGGCACATTGCCAACGGATGATGGCAGTGGAAACATGGTTGACGTTTGTGCGGCAGGCATCAACATCAACGCAAGCTACTGCACGAATGACGGGTTCACCACAGACTTTTCCTGGGGCTACCGTTCCCGTCTGGTATGGAGCTACCCGAATGCCTTTGCGGGTATCAACCTATCGCCGCAGTTGGCTTGGAGTCATGATGTAGAAGGTTATGGCCCGCAGCCCGGTGGTGCCTTTAACGAAGGTAACAAGGCGATTGGCTTGTCCGTTGAAGCGGTTTACCAGAACAAAATTACCGGTAACATCGGTTACACAAACTTTTTCGGTGGCAAGCCGTATAACGAGTTGACTGATCGGGATTTCGTGAGTGCTAGCGTTTCCTACTCATTCTAAACCGTCAAGAATTCGTTTAACGAGGTATTTTAAATGAAACTAAACAATAAACTACTGGCCACGGGTGTTCTGGCGGCGAGTCTGTTTGCAGGTCAGGCTTGGGGTGCAGTTTCTGCCGAAGAAGCGGCTAAATTGGGTGACACTCTAACGCCCATGGGTGCAGAAAAGGCAGGTAATGGCGGTGCTATTCCTGCGTGGGATGGCGGCCTTACAACACCACCAGCCGGGTACAAGGGCGACGGCATTTATGTAAACCCGTTCCCGAACGAGAAGCCACAGTTCACCATTGATCAGAGCAACGTTGCAGAGTACGCCGATAAACTGTCCCCCGGGCAGGTGGCGATGATCAAGCAGTACTCAGACTACGTCCTTCCCGTATACGAGACGCACCGTACAGGTGCCTACCCGAAAGACGTAATGGACGAGACAATTAAAAACGCGACGAAAACGGAATTGATCAAGAATGGTAACGGCATGGCTAACTACCAGAGCGCGACGCCATTCCCGATTCCCCAGAACGGGTTGGAAGTGATCTGGAACCACATCACCCGTTACCGTGGTGGCTCTGTTCAGCGTAATGTTGGGCAGGCAACACCTACAGCAAACGGTGCTTACTCCATTGTAAAGTTTCAGGATGAGCTGAGCTGGAGAACCTACCTGCAGGATTACAAGCCGGGCGAAGATGCCAACGTGCTGTTCTACTTCAAGCAGGCTATTACTGCTCCAGCACGTTTGGCTGGTAACGTGTTGCTGGTTCATGAAACGCTTGATCAGGTGTCAGAGCCACGCCGTGCATGGGTTTACAACGCTGGCCAGCGACGTGTTCGCCGTGCCCCGCAGGTAGCGTACGACGGACCGGGTACAGCATCTGATGGCATGCGTACCTCGGATAACTTTGACATGTTTAACGGCGCCCCAGACCGTTATAACTGGGAACTGCTTGGCAAAAAGGAAATGTACATTCCATACAACTCCTACAAGCTTGTTGACCGTGACTTAACTTATGACCAGATCGTTAAAGCGGGGCACATAAATCAAGATTTGACCCGTTACGAGCTCCACCGTGTATGGCATGTACGCGCAACCCTTAAAGATGGTGAGCGTCACATATATGGCCAGAGAGACTTCTTTTTTGATGAAGATACCTGGCAGGCTGCCGTTATCGACCATTACGATGGCCGTGGTGAGCTCTGGCGTGTGGCGGAAGCCCACTCCATGCAGTTCTATGATCAGGTTGTGCCCTGGTATGCGGTTGAGACCCTGTACGACCTTCTGTCCGGTCGCTACTTAGTGCTAGGCCTGACAAACGAAGAGGTGGATCCGTACCAGTTTGGTGTTCAGCGCCAATCACGAGATTACACGCCAGCGGCATTGCGCCGTGCGGGCACCCGCTAAGGGTAAAGTGGATCTTTCAGAAACGGCGGGCCTTGGCCCGCCGTTTCTGTTTCTGCGATAAAAAATTGCCGCCAAATTAATAGCTTCCACGTCAAAACTTTGCAGCCGGACCCTTAGTTGGTTTAACCTTCTAACACTACTAAAGTTGTATTCGGGGCAGCGTGTGAAATCATTCCGTGATGGCTATGCAGCCAATGACGAGTTCCAATCTGCAAACAGTGGGCTGCAGCGAGGCGAGCTTGTAAGAGACTTGCTTAGGCAAAGACTGCAGGCACCCGTTTTGCCTGAACATTCTTTGGAGCGTCCCCATCTGGATGCTTTGGTTAAGGATGCCCTAGCCCCGCAGGGCGTGCTTTTTGTTGAGGCCCCCTGTGGCTACGGTAAATCCCACACGGTTGCAACGGCTGTTAAGGCAGCTGGCATACCGGAAGGTTGTGTGCGGTGGCTGCCGCTTAACTGTCAAGACAACGCGCCCACCCGTTTTTTAAACCTACTGTCTGTGGCTTTGGATGTTCCCGAATCTTGCGATATTAGTCTGCAGGGGGGCACCACTTTTCACGATGTTCTGGCCATAATGCTGCTGGCGTTAAAAAGAGAGCCAACTGAGCAACGCTCTGTTCTGGTTCTGGATGGCCTGCACCAGATTACAAACCCCGCGGTCATTGTTTTGCTGCAGCAATTGGTTGCAGATATTCCGTCACACTTTTCTGTTGTCATGCTCTCCCGGCAGGCATTGCCTTATGAAACCCACGCTTTGGAGCTGGAAAACCGGTTCACCCGTATAGGGCCTGAAAAACTGGAGTTCAGTCGGGGTGAAACGTTTGAACTTTTCCGCGATGTGCTGAACACTCAACAGCTCACCAGTGTAGCCATAGATCACTTATACGACCTGACAGAAGGCTGGCCCACGCCCCTTGCTCTGTACCGCCGCGATATTCTTCAAAGCGCCGACAGGCACGCGGTTTCAGAAGCGCCCGGCGTGGAGCGGTTCCTAAAGGAGTCTGTACTGGGCGGCTTGGCTCATGGCCAGCTGCGCTCTTTAAAAGCTATGTCAGAACTTGGGCTCTGTTCCGATGAGTTGCTTTTGGCTTTGGAGCCGCTCATTCCAGACGGTTTTCTTCTGCCATCCGAGGCTTACGAACGTGGCTTGCCGGTAAAGGTTATGCCGGGGTGGGGGCGCTGGTACCGGCTCAATCCGCTATTGATGGAGTGGTTGAGAACCCCTGTTATGGCTGGGTATAGCGATAGAATGCTCGCTGCGAGCCGATGGTTCGGCAGTCGCGACCAGTTCCCCGAAGCCTTGAAATACTCATTGTTAGCCGGGGACTCGGAAGAAGTCATTCGCATTGCATCTGAAGGATCCGAAGCGCTTCTTCTGGGGCAGGACACTGCCTCGCTACTGCGCTTGCGCAAGAGCCTACCCGTCCAGTTGCTCGAGCGCAGCCCAAGGTTGAGAATTGTGTACAGTTGGGTACATGCTATCGGGGGGCAGTTCAAGCAGGCAAAAACGCTGTTGGATGGCATGGATGATCAGAGCTATCAGGAATACGAAGCACGGATCTATGCGCTTAAGGCGTTTATTCTGCGTGGCGAAGGGCAGGTGGTACCAGCGCTAGAAATGGCGGACCTTGCTCTTTCTGGCGGCGAGTTTTCACCTCAGGGCCAGCTTGTTACGCAAATGGTTCGCGCCAGTGCATTGTGCGCCTCTGGTCGGTTTTCGGATGCTCGCGAGGCTAACCGGGCGGCGTCGCGTTTGGCCAGAGAGGCGGGCGACTCCGGGTCTGAAGCGCTGGCAGTCTACGCCCATGCCCGAATTGAGTTGGGGAAAGGTGCGTTGAAGCATGCAGAACAGCTGCTGCGAACTGCACTGGATACAGTAATACAGGAACAGGCGCGGCCTGCGCGCATTGGCGAAACCAGGCTTCAGCTGAATCTGGTGCTTGTGCTTTGGCATCAGGGGCGTGACGCCGAGGCAGATCGTTTACTGGTGTCCTGTGGTCGCCACGCGGAACAAACACGCGATCTCGGTTTGTTATTGGCCATGGCTATTCGAGTGCTGATGTGTCGCTCTCAAGGTCGCTTGGAAGAGGCTTTCGCTTGGGTTGGCAGGGCTGAGCGAACCATGCATACCTGGCAAGTGGATGAATCCCTATACGTGCCAGTGCTCGAAGCCCTTAAAGCGAGTTGCTGGCTAGCTCAGAATCAGCTGGAGAGCGTTGCACAGGCACTTAAAAAGCTACAGCCCTACAGAGAAGCTGGCTGTGTGCCAGAACTGTTCCCAATGATGCCGGGCTTGCTCGACTGCCTTCAGGTGCGGCTAGACCTCGCCAGAGGTGAAACCCTTAACGCCCGTGAGTCGCTATCCAGCACGCGCAAGCGCCATGGCGAAGCCATTCCCTGGGGGGTAGACCTACACATGCGCTTGTTGGAAGCTATATTGGTCAACCAAGACAAAGGCTTTGCAGCTGCGCAAAATATACTTATTGCGGTAGTATCCGAGGCAGCCAAGGAGCATTTCATAAGCCCGTTTGCGGAATTGAAACTGGAATTAAGCGATCTGATGGCAAAAGCGTTCAGCCAGCTCCCGAAAACCCCATTTCGGGATGCTCTTGGTCGCCTGTTTGGTTTAGCGGCAGGGGAGTCACCGGCTTCACTGGCTGAGCCCATCAGCGAGCGGGAGCTGGTTGTGTTGGAACTGATTGCCAAGGGGTTGTCGAATCAGGAAATTGCCGACACCTTGCATATCTCGCTACACACGGTCAAAACCCATGCCCGCCGGCTGAATGCAAAACTTGAAGTGCGTTCCCGAACTCAGGCAACGGTTCGGGCCAGAGAGCTCGGGCTGCTGTAGCAAACCCGCTGATTGTGGGTTATGGGGTTTGGGTTATAGGTTTTTAGAGCTCTCGTTTTTCAGGGCTTCAATGCGAGCGTCTTTTTCAGCCCAGAGTGCACTGACCCAGCGCTGAAACTCCACCCGGGTTTCACGGTTATTCTCGTAGTCCATTCCTAAAAACTGAGGCGGAATTTCTCGCACTTCAATATCAATAGTAATTTTTTGAATGCGCCCGCTGAGATAGTCCCAAATGCCGACAGGCTGTTCTGTGGGGTAAACGATGGTGACATCCAGCATGGTATGCAGCATCTCGCCCATCGCCCCCAAAACAAAAGCTGTACCTCCAGCGCGTGGTTTGAGAAGGTGTTTGTATGGAGAGTTTTGGCGCTGATGCTTGGCGGGTGTAAACCGCGTGCCTTCCATAAAATTAAAAATAGTCACCGGCGTATAACGAAATTTTTCGCAGGCTGCCTCTGTTGCTGCAATATCTTTACCTTTCAGCTCCGGCCGCTTGGCAATCTGTTCTTTGGTGTGGCGATGCATAAATGGAAAGTCCAACGCCCACCAAGCTACGCCTAGCAGTGGTACCCAAATCAGCTCTTTTTTTAAGAAGAACTTGAGCAGCGGAATCTTGCTGTTAAGAACATACTGTATTGCCGGTATATCGGCCCAGCTCTGGTGGTTGCAGGTCACAAAGTACCAATGCTTCTGACTGAGATGCTGCGCGCCTCGTACATCCCACTCAATCTTGTGTAGGGTATCCATTACAAGATTGTTGAATCCTATCCATAGCCGAGCAATGCCGTTCAATATGACTGTGCAGCCTTTGCGAATAGCTGTAACCGGTAGCACCAGTTTCAGCAGTGCAAAAAACATCAAAAACGGAAAAAGTACGAGGGTACTCGATATTACAAGCAGAACCGCTAGAGTGCCTTTTAGCGGTGCAGGCAAAAAATAAAGCATTCGAAAATGTCTCTGTTATTTGAAAGCAAGAATGTTTAAACGTTAGTTGACTCTTAGCCCTCAGCAGGAGAGCCACTGATATGCCCGGGCAGTAAGACCTGCTCAGCACTAGCTGATGCCAGACTCTTCAAATGCAAAGGGCTGCGATCGTTTAAAATCTTTCGGAATTCGGTATCGTAGAACTCAAGGTTGTTATAACGAATCATTGACCGAATTTCATCAACATATTCCTCCCCGCGCTCAGAATAGCTTACCAGCCCCCGAGCTAAAGTAAGCCCCGAGAGCGGATCGCCTGAGTCTCTGTCATCAAGGCGGGTGTTTCGTAAGCCTTGATAGCTCGCGTGCCGGTTAAGGTTCTGAATATAAGCCCTAACGGAGTGATATGGCGAAGGAAAGGCGGCTACTTCATGGCTGGCGCCCTCTACGCGGTTTCGTGGCACTAAACCGCAGCCTTTCGAGAAACACCATTGGCCGAACAGATTATTCCCGCGCAGGGCAAAGCGCGACGTGCCCCAGGCGGACTCATTGGCTGCTTGAGCCAAAATAAGCGAGGGCGGGATAACGTCTAGCCGCTTTCGCAGAAGATTGAACTGCTCTGGCGTGCCGGGCTCTTCATCCACGCGTAAACGCTTGGCTTGAGCTGCAAGCCAGATGTGCTCTTTTTTGGATAAGGTCTCTTTACGGGTGAGGCTATCAAGGTAATCCCGCTCAATTAGGATGCGGGAGTTGGCAAGCACAATGCGCGGATATAGAAACGAGAAAAAAGCGACTTTCTTTTCGGTGGTGTCCCGGTAGCTAGAAAAATCTGGCAAACCGGCGAGAGCCCAAGCAGGCAGGGGCGGGAGTGAATCCAGAGCAGGCTCTGAGCCCGTGTTGTTCCCTGAAGGATTCGACGGTGTGTGAAGGCCACCTGCGATGGCAAAAACCATTAAGGGGATAACCAGCATCAACGCACGCGTTGCGGGGAACATAAAACCTCTCGTAACAACTTGTTTTTGTAGTCTGCAAACTTATAAACACTGGGCGCAATGTTCAAGATTATAACAGGTTGTACGAGCTAGGTTGCCAGAGGGTTCACGGCAGCTTGGTTGCCATAAGAAGGCCTCGCTGCTCCTCGCCATTAACCGTGTTGCGGAATAATAAGAAGAACTGGGTTTGATCAGGCGTTACAAAACCTGTGAGCGACAGATCTCCGGCAGTAAAGCTCACTTCGCCATTGCCTTTGTCGCTGTACTCCAAAGTTGTAGACACTTGTCCGGAGGAAGGCGCCGCCACCGTTGCATTATCAACGGAGTGAACAACGTTTAAGGTGTTGCTGTTCAGGTTAGCGGTGCTACCGGAGAGAATGAGCGTGCCGTCGTTCAGGTGAACCAGCCTATTGAGGCCATCACCCATGCCCATAGCAAAACCTTGAACCCGGTAACGGCCAGATTGTGGCGCAGGTGACGGGCGCCGTTCTGCAGCGATGAGCAGGCCATCGCCAATAATGCCGCTAGACGACGCAGCATTGACAAGATTAAACGCCATCAGGGAGCCATCGGGCACGCTGGCGCCTACGCCCAAATCCGGCTGTCCGAATGGCCCAGCCGGGTTATTTACATCGAGATTGAGCCGCCCGATATTTTTATCTCCCGTGCTCAGGCGTGCGGTGCGAGGCGTGATGATCCAGTTGTCTGAGCGGCCGCTGGCACCACCCACCAAAACGGCTCCAGAGCTGTCGCGGCTCAAGGTGTTATAGGTTTGCGTTTGCGTGATGGCGCTGTTGTCTGCGTTAGCACGCACTTGCCATGACCCATTTCCTGACTCAACTTGTAGCGGCGTTGTGGACTCTGAAAACCGAGTGGCAAAATAAACGAGGTTGTAATCCCGGCCGTTCAGAGTGTTCGCATCAAAGCCTTCCTGCCGTAATAGGTTTAGCTGAAGTGAAGATACGTACTGGGTTTCCAGCGTCTGTTTACGTGCAAGTTTGCCATTCTCTGATTCCAATTGAATGGCTTTGCCTGCGCTAAAATAGCCCGCCAGAGCTCGGTCTGGACCAAGGTTGTCGCCGCCCGCTTCGCCAACGTAAGCGTCTAGAAAGTAAGGGTTGCGGGTCCAACCTATGGTTCTCGAGCTGTTTCTGCCGGTAATGCTTTGATAAAGGGCGCGCACGGCCAGCAAACGAGTATCTCTATCGAGTGTAGCGCCACCGGGGGAGGTTGAATGGGAGTTCAAAGCCCAGGTGTCCGTACCCCGGGTAAAAAACTCGTTGCCTTGTTTATGGATCAACGTTTTTCGGTCGTAAGGAATCTGCGAGGCAAGGGAGGTAACGTTGATATTGAAAACATCAAGGCTGGCCAAGGTTAGCCCGGGATAAGTGTAGGCTGTTTCGGCACTGGGGCTGGTGGACTCCTCACGCCCGGTGCGAATACCCCACTGGCCAGAGCCGGTTAAGCTACTTTCGAGAAACGTCTGGCCCAGCTCTATTCCCATAAAAATAGAGTTGTATTCCGCTGAGCTCGCAGAAATGCTGTCTGACGACTGGTTATCCAGCAACGGGTAACTTGCCGCTGAAACAACATAGCTGGCAAAGTCTGCCCGCTGGGCGAGTAGATCCAGTGCGCCTGCAATGCTAGCTCCGGTTGGGATATCAATCTCGAAATCGTGAACTTGATCAGCCAACGCGGGCCAAACGTATTTGTTGATGCACAGAGTGTCGCTGGTTTCATCTGCGCAATCCAGAATGCGCTGGAACTCGCTGGCGGAGTATTGCGTAAGTGTGTTGCGCACGAGGTATTCGGAAAACGGGTTAACCTTGATATCGCGGTCAGCGTCGGCTGCTAACGCCCGTAAAACAGCATTGCCATATTGGGCCTCAATGACAACGTCTGGAGCTAGGGGTTGCCCGTTCTCAAAGGTGATCACAGTTACGCCGTTGCTATCCTCCCGGGTGGTGTATTCCGGGGCGCCAAGTACCTGCAGGTTTCTATTGGTTTGGTACACCCGAACAGTATCGGGTTTCACAATGCGAAGGTTGCGGCGAGTTGGCTCTCCGTCTGGCGCAAGGCCACCGGGCAACTCCATGGTTACGCGAACTTCATTGGCTGCGAGACCGCTGTTATCTCCAGAGTCTCCGGTGCTACCGGGGCTAAAATCGTTCGCGGGATTTTTCTCACCCGCAAACGAATTGGGCTGCTCTCTTGCCCCGTCAATAGCGGAATCACCGCTGCATCCGGTTGTTAGCGTAATCGCAGAGAAAAGAAGTAGCCCCAGTGTCAGTCGCATATCAGGTTGCCCGTGCAAAAGCAGTGTTAGAAGAAAATTGTCATACCAGCCATGACGCCTTCATCCAGATTTACATCAGGGTCGGATGGAAAGTCCAGTTCTGTGTTCAAGTAGCGGTAACCGGCAAAAACCTCTGCATTGCGAATAACCCGGTAGTTGGCGCGCAACTCAATGCTGGTCATATCAGCCGAGTCGCCAAACGAGAGAATGCTGGGCGCATAATGCAGGCTGCCCATAAACGATAGGCCCGGTGCTTTCGGGATATTCACAATCGCAAAACCGCCCAGCCCCACTGCGCCACCGTTAAACCTGTCTTGATCCCAAACAATGCCGCGCATGCCGATGCCAGCGGTTGTGGGTAGGTTGCCAAGAGCGGTGCGGCCTTGCGCGTGAAAGTCGATATTGCCAATGTGGCGGCTGCCTTCATGGTAGGTGTAGCCGGTACCCAGTTGCAGTTCGCTGTTGTTTCCGAAGTAGTTAACCTGTGCCTTTACGGACTCGTTGGTTAGGCTCAAGTTCAGGTCGCTGGCAAACGCTGGGGCAGCGGCTAAAGAAAGAACCAAAACGGAAACACGGGATACATTCATACTTTTACCTTGTTAATTGCAGTGCGAGTAATAAGCCGGAACTGCCGACAATAACGATAGATATAACGGTTTGAATGGTAACGGGCTACCTGCTGCACCACAACTTACAAGCGTGTAAGCCCATTACGGGGACGAGATAGAACGAAGACGGACCTTGGCCTGAGGAGGGTTAGTGGCGTGTTGTATCGCCGCCTTGATCCAGATCTTCGGGAGACGCTGTCTCTGCAGGAACCCGATATTCCTCATTGGCCCAAGCGCCGAAATCAATCAGCTTGCAACGCTCCGAGCAGAATGGGCGCCAAGGGTTGGTGTCTTTCCATTCCACGGATTTCTTGCAGGTAGGGCAGTTTACGTTCATTTCGAAGCTCCACGGGCGTATTGGTCCAGCACTGCCCGCAGCGTTTCAATGTTAACAGGCTTGGCAACAAAAGAGTCCATGCCTGCCCGGCGGCAGCGTTCTTCATCTTCTTCCATGGCGCTGGCTGTTAGCGCCACCACAGGCACTCTGGTGCGATTGTGGGTTGCTTCCCAAGCGCGGAGGCGCCGGGTTGCTTCAAAGCCGTCAACTTTGGGCATTATGCAGTCCATAAAAATAAGGTCAAATGCATGCAGCTGCCACAGGCTGTTTGCCGCCTCGCCGTCATTGGCCGTCATCACTTCACACCCAAGCTTCTCTAATAGCCTGCGGGTGAGGGTACGGTTTACCGGGTTGTCTTCTACCAACAACACCCTCATGCGGCGCAAATCCAGTTTCTGATGTTTGCCCGTTTCATGGGTAGCCTGGAGGGAAAACCGAGTACGGAAGCGCCGCTTATCCTTTGATAAATCTTCAAAAAGCTTGTTGAGAATAGGCGTTAGGCAAGACTCCCGCAGAGACTTGCTGAGAAACGCATCTGCACCCGCTTGGCGGAAGTGCTCGGCATCGCCGCGCTGGGGGTTTGAAGAGAGAATGAGAAGCCGTGTATCGGCCCACAGGGAGTTGTCTCGAACCTGCTTGCAAAGCAAATCACTGTCCATATCCGGCAAAAAGCCATCCAAAATGATGGCATCAAACGGCTCCTGATTGTCGAACGCCAAGCGTAACGATGTGAGAGCTTCCCCAGCGGACTTCACCGCCTCTATGTGAACCTCATGGCGCGACAGCATTTCCAGTGTGATTTTACGGGACAGCTCGTAGGAATCCGCCACAAGAACACGCTTACCCCGAATCATACGTGCATCCGGGCGCACCCTTGCTGTGCTCTCGGGTGCCGTCGGTAGGGTTAGCTCAACCCAAAACGTAGAGCCTTCCCCGGGCCGGCTTTCCACATCCAAAGAACCATTCATTAGAGTAACGAGTTGGCGGCAAATCGTTAGCCCCAGCCCGGCACCGGGAAGTTGGCGCTGAAATCTCTGGCCTAGCTGAACATAGGGCTCGTACACCAGCGGCACATCTTCCGGGTTGATACCAACCCCCGTATCTTCCACAGCCAAACGCAGGCGAACTTTATCGTCGCGCCGCCCCAGCACCTCAATGCTAATCAGCACATGCCCTGAATCTGTGAATTTAATCGCATTGGACACCAGGTTGATGAGCACCTGCCGAATGCGTACAGGATCGCCCCGCAAGGCCCAGGGTAGCTCTTCCTCAATGCGTAGTTCCAGTGCGAGCCCTTTTTCGCGGGCGCGCCCGCCGAGCATGTGCACCAAGTCGTTTAGAGTCTCCCGCAAGTCGAAGGGAATCTTCTCAAGCACCAGTTTTTGGGCTTCCATGCTGGATATGTCGAGAAGGTCGTTAATAATGGCAGAGAGGCTTTCAGAGGCGTTGAGCAGCGTGTGTACGTAGTCTCGTTGTTCCTGATCCAGCGGTGTGTCTGTCAGCAGATTGGCGTAGCCGAGCACTGACTGCAAAGGCGTGCGCAGCTCATGGCTCACATTGGCCAGAAATTGATTTTTCGCACGGTTGGCTTGAATAGCCTCATCGCGCTCACCCTGCGACTGCAGGGTGGCTTGCCGGAGTGAACGGGTGTCTTCAAGAATTTGCAGGCGCATTTTATTAAGCGCGTGCTCAAGCTCAGACAGCTCATCCGGGGTTCGGGGCGGTTTGCGCTTGAGTTGCAGTGGATCGACCAACGCGTCTAAATTAAGCTTGGCCGCGTAATCAGCCATCGATTCCAAGTGGCGGGAAAGCATAAGACGAACGATCACCACTAGCCCCAGAGTGCCCAACATCACCACAATCGACTGGAACAAAAGATTGATCAGCGCGCCATTGCGAAGGTCTGAATACACTTGTTCTACGGAAGAGGTGAGGGTTAGAGTGCCCACATCTTCCGGGCCTCGAAAGGCGGACCGGTTGAACACCAGCGGGAACGTTTGGGAAATAACCCGGCCTTCCGGGTAGCTGCCTGTGGTGAACTGCTCGCCGGTTGAGGTGACAACTCTGGCGTAATGAATGGCTTCTACGGCCCGCATGTCATCCAAGCTGTTGGCCACCTCGCTAAAATTCATCAGCCAGATATTATTGCTCATGGCCCCAGAAACTAGGCCAGCGGCGCGTTTTTGAGTCTCTTGAAGGTCTGATTTTCGGCGTTCGAACTCACCAATCATCTGCACGCCGGTGGCTACCAGCGAGATGATCAGGCTGAACAGCAATACGTATGCAAGCAGCCGCATTGCGAGCGGCCGAATACCCAAACGCGAGAAAAACCGGGTTGAAGGCAAGGCACAAATTCCCTGTGTCGACTGAAAAATCGTCAACGCGAGTTTAACAGACCGTCAGCACTTCGACACGCTTGTGTGAATCATCATTTACAAACCGAAACCTAACGTTCAAATCGTAAAGGTGTGCGCCGTATACCCGTTCCTCGTCGCGGCCCCGCCGGAACGACGGGCGAGGGTCGTAGCTCACCACATCGGTAATCAACAACTTCAAATCGGGGTAGTGCGTTTGCGAAAGCTCTGCAAGCTGGGCCTCTGCCTCTGGCAGAAACACAACGTCCAGCCTTTCTGTAGGTGCAGATTCGGCCCAACCAAGGCTCGCGTTGGGTATTGAGTCTGCAAACGGCAGGTAGGGTTTAATGTCTAGAATAGGTGTGCCATCAATCAGGTCGTGGTCGCTGATCTGTAGGGCCAGTTTGCCATTTTTGCGCACAAGCCCTTCGTTGCGCACCACAGATAGCCCCAAACTGTTCGGCCGAAAGGGGGACCGGCTGGCGAATACACCCATTTTTTGATTGCCACCAAGGCGAGGAGGTCGAACTACCGGCCGCCACTCTGCCCGCACAGCTTCGTGAAACTGAAAGATTAACCAAAGGTGGCTGGAAGTCTCCAAGCCCCGGAACGCATCCTCGCGATCATAGGGCGTTTGGATGACCAGATCTGCTCTGGCATAGCGGGTAAGCCCGGGTTGCCTTGGAACCCCGAACTTATCCTTAAAACAAGAGCGGGTGATGGCAATGGGGTTCAAAGCCAAGGCTTCTGCTGCTGGGATGGCATGGTGTCGGGGCATGGGCGTTAAAAATCTGGGTTAATGCTACCGGAAAAAAACATCTCGATACGAAAGAGTACCGAACCTTGGTCTTTAAAATTGCGTTCTCTAGGAAAAGTTAACGCCGGAATCAGCTCAGCGAACAACCAATCGCTGTGCAACCTGTAGCGCCAAGTGAGGTCAGCAAACGCTGAAGTGGTACGCCAGCTCGGCTGGCTTTCACCAAGAACACCCACCCGGGGCGTGATTATCGAGCGGTTACTAAGCCGCTTGCGAACACTAAAAATTTGCGCTGCCTCAAACTTTCTTTTGCGATGAACCCATTCCAGTTCAGCGCTGGACCTGAAAAACCAATCATTACCAACATTTCGGGCCGCACGGATCATAGAGCGGGCGCCCCAACCGTCTTGATGGTAATAGTAAAACCTCTGCTGGGCTCGCAGCCCCCAATCCTCATCCAGCTTCCAGCGCTTCTCTGCCGTTGCCCGCCAGAACGCGTCCGGTGGAAAACGTAAACGCGCACCCACGTCATTAGAGAGATTGATGGCATCGCCAATTTCCGAGATGTACCGCAAAGCACCGGTGGTTTGTGTTTCTGAACGGTCTGGCTCCGTAAGCTGGCGGTCGCGCTGGCGCTCTTCCAAAGGAATGAGCTCGTCGCTTTCACTTTCGATTACCAATCGCAATTTGCGCTTGGTTGTGGGTATATCCAGCCGGAACCGAACTTCCGGTTCGAATTGCGCCGGGTCGCCGTATTCGGACTCTGTAGCGAAGCCAACGCGCAAATAACTGTCGTTGGTTGGCAACCTGTGGGTTTCACCGGAAAGCGTCCTATCTGCCCACTGGCCAAGAGCCTGAACCTTTGGCCCTTGAATACGCTCTTGGCGCAAAATAAAGTTACTGAAATCCAGCCAATAAGAATCCTCAGGCTCAGCCCAATACTCGTCTGGATCAAACGTATAGAAAGCTAGGGGCAGCTTTTCGGGCAACAAGGTGCTTGAAATAGAGCGCTCCTGCATCTCAAACACCGGCTCCACGCCATAGCTGTTTGCACTGATTAAGAAGAGTAGGGTGGTTATTGGGCCAGCAAAAGTGAGGCCGATACCGTTCCTGATGCTGCTCTTCATAACACGCACGAAGTAATGCCGATCAACCAAAGTCCACCATGAATGCTTCATGTAATGCACGAACCTCGGCTGCAACCTTGTTGGAAGGTTGGTTATTATTAATGACAACATCTGCACGGGCAAGCCGTTGCTCGCGGGGCATCTGAGCGGCAATAATGCGCTCCACCTGCTCCCGGGAGTTGGTATCACGCCCCATAGTGCGCTGTATCTGCACCTCCACTGGCACATCCACTACCAGCACCTGCCTTACCAGATTATGTTGGTCGGTTTCTAACAGTAGAGGCGATACTAGAAGAACATAAGGTAACTTATAGGCTTGCGGATGGAGTTGGCGAATCAACTCCTCGCGGATAATCGGATGCAACAGACCTTCCAACCACACACGCTGCTCTGGCTGCTCAAACACGATTTGCCGCAGGTGGGCTCTATCCAAACTGCCCTTATCCGTAAGAATGCCTGCCCCGAAGTGCTCGGCAATAGCGGCCAGCGCCGGAGTGCCCGGTTCAACTACCTCGCGGGCCACATCGTCTGCATCTACCCAGTGCACTCCCAAGCTGCCGAACTGCCGCGCAACCGTAGATTTGCCGGAACCAATGCCCCCTGTTAGCCCTATAACCACCGGTTCATCCGTCATGCTCCCAGCAGCCCGAACCAAAGCGCTTGAATTTCCGCGCCGAACCACAAACACAGCAACCCAGCTGCCGCCAAGTAAGGCCCAAACGGAATCGGCACTTCGCGCCCGTGCTTTTTAAAGATCATTAAACTGATACCCACCACCGCACCCACGAGGGATGACAGCAAGATAATCGCGGGCAGCAACTCCCAGCCCAACCAAGCGCCCAATGCGGCAAGCAACTTGAAATCCCCGTGCCCCATGCCTTCTTTGCCGGTGGCCAGCTTAAATAGCCAATAAACAGACCAAAGGGAAAGGTAGCCAATTACCGCGCCCCAAAACGCACTGGTGAACTCACCAAGAAAACCAAAATAGCTCAAAATCAACCCCAGCCACATCAAGGGCAGGGTAATGCTGTCTGGCAATAACTGAGTATCGAAATCAATCACCGTAAGCGCAACCAACGCCCACACCAGTAGCAGCGCCCACAAAGCAGTGACCGAAGGGCCAAGGATCACAATCGTCAACACCGAAAATAGCGCCGTAACTGCTTCTATGGCCGGGTAACGAATAGAAATGTGCGACTTACAACCGCTGCACTTACCACCAAGAAGTAGGTAGCTGACAACCGGAATGTTCTCCCAAGCGCGAATCTTATGTCCGCAAGAAGGGCAGGTAGAGGCAGGGCTGGAAAGCGTAACCCGGTCTTCCTGCTTGCGTTCACCCTCGGCCACCTCCAAAAAGGCTTCGCACTGGCAGCGCCATTCTTGCTGCATCATCTTCGGCAGGCGAAGAATCACTACATTCAAAAAGCTACCGATGCACAGAGAAACGAAAGTGACAACAAAGTACAAAAGCCAAGGTGTCGAGAGGAGGATATCTAAGGTAGCCATTCAAAAGCTCAAACGTTGCAGTTTTAAAGCCCCTCTCCCCTCGCGGGAGAGGGGTTGGGGAGAGGGGGTGTCTTTCAAACTCCCCTCTCCCCCTGCGGGAGAGGGGCCGGGGCGGTCCGACGTATCGGAGAGGGGGGAAGGCCCAACCTCCCCCTAAACAACCTGCCCCATCTGAAATATCGGCAAGTACATGGCAATAATCAATCCACCCACAAGCACACCCAACACAGCCATAATCATCGGCTCCATCAGTGCAGTCAGGTTATCCACCATGTCATCAACCACAGCCTCATAATGCACAGCCACTTTCTCAAGCATTTCATCCAAATTACCAGATTCCTCACCAATAGCCGTTAACTGCACAGCCATCACCGGAAATACATCTTGCTGGCGCATGGAGGCCTGCAACTGAGTACCGCTAGAAACATCGTTCTTAATACGGTCAATCGCATCTCGATAAACCGCATTGCCCGTGGCGCCCGCTACGGAATCCAGAGCATCAACCAGCGGAACACCTGCCGCAAAGGTAGTAGAGAGAACGCGCCCGAACTTGGCAACAGCAGACTTGTCCAGAATTTCGCCAACCACAGGTAGTTTAAGAACATATTTGTCAACAATGTCTGAGAATTTAAGTGAGCGGCGCTTGGCTTCTTTAAATAGGTAAATGCTACCCACAATTCCTAAGAGCACGACAAACCACCAGGACTGCATCCAGTCAGAAAGCCGCACAACCATCTGAGTGAACACAGGAAGCTCTGCGCCAAAGCCGGAGAATAGGGCTTCGAATTGAGGAACAACTTTTACCAAGAGAATAGCGGTAACTATAATGGCTACGACTATAATGGCGGCCGGGTAAGTCATCGCTTTTTTGACTTTTTTCTTCAATAACTCTGTTTTCTCGAGATAGAGAGCGATGCGGTCAAGCATTTGCTCCAGCGCGCCAGCTTTCTCACCGGAGTCCACCAAATTGCAGTAGAGATTATCAAAATATTTCGGGTGCTTGCGGAGAGACCCAGCAAAACTGGTGCCGGAGGAAATGTCATTCCGAATAGACATTACTAATTCTTGCAGTCCTTTGTTCTCAAGACCATCAGCAACTATGTCAAAGCTCTGAACCAAAGGCACGCCAGCCTTCATCATCGTCGCAAGTTGGCGGGTGAGCATGGCAATATCGAAGGGCGTGATCTTCTTGTTGCCACCAAACAAAGGCTTGGGTTTTTTCTTAACCTTATCCGGAATTATCCCCTGTTTACGGAGCTGGGCCTTTGCTAAAGCCAAGCTAGCACCTGCAAGCTCACCCTTTGCTTTGTTGCCTTTTCGGTCTTTGCCTTCCCAAATGTACGATTCAAGCTTTTGCGTTTTCTCTGACATGCTTAATCCTTGGTCACACGGTTGGCTTCCTCAAGGCTAGTTACACCTTCAATCACCTTCAAAAGTGCTGACTGGCGCAAATTCCGGAAGCCCTCGGCCTCAGCCTGCTTTGCAATTTTAATAGAGCTGGCTTCTTCCATAATCATACTGGCCAGCTGCTCCGTAATCTTAACCACCTCGTAAATCCCGACGCGGCCTTTATACCCACCATTGCATTTATCACAGCCTTTAGGTCGGTACAACGTGAAGCCTGTATCAATTTGTTCCTGTGAGAACCCTTCGGTCAAAAGGACGTCTTTTGGAATATCGCTGGGTTGCCTGCAGGCACTGCAAAGTCTTCGGCCCAGACGCTGAGCAATAATCAAGCTTACAGACGTTGCTATGTTGAAAGCCGGCACGCCCATATTCATCATTCGCGTGAGGGTTTCTGCTGCGCTATTAGTGTGCAGTGTGGACAGAACCAAGTGGCCGGTTTGAGCAGCTTTAATGGCGATGTTGGCGGTTTCAAGGTCACGAATCTCACCCACCATGATCACATCTGGATCTTGCCGTAGGAAAGCACGCAGTGCTTCAGCAAAGCCCAGCCCGACCCGGTTATTAACGTTAACTTGGTTAATGCCTTCCAAGTTAATCTCTGCCGGATCTTCCGCCGTCGAGATATTGATATCCGCCGTGTTAAGAATGTTAAGGCCGGTGTAGAGAGAGACTGTTTTACCTGAGCCTGTTGGGCCAGTAACCAAAATCATACCTTGAGGCTGTTGTAGTGCATCCATGTACAGCTTTTTCTGGTCATCTTCATAGCCTAGCGCATCAATGCCCAGCTTCGCCTGACTGGGGTCAAGAATCCGCAATACGATCTTCTCACCCCAAAGAGTCGGGAGCGTGTTCACCCGAAAATCAATCGCCTTGGTTTTGGATAGCTTCATTTTTATGCGGCCATCCTGAGGAACCCGGCGCTCCGATATGTCCAGCTGCGCCATGATCTTAACGCGAGCGGAAATCTTGGGTGCTAGCTTTATAGAAGGTTGTGACATTTCTTTCAAAATGCCATCCGTTCGATAGCGCACCCTGTAGGTTTTTTCGTAAGGTTCGAAGTGCACATCTGAAGCGCCAATGCGTATGGCATCCAAAAGCATTTTGTTTACATATTTAACAATGGGGGCGTCATCAACATCGCTTTTTGCGGAAACGCTGTCGTCATCTTGGTCTCCCCCTTCCGTCTCGACGCCTTCTAAATCAGCGTCGTCTAGATCACCCATAGTGGTGTCTTGGGACTCTAAATACTTATCGATAGCATCCCGAAGCTTTGCGTCATCCACTAAAATGGCGTCTGTGCTCAAGCCGGTATTAAACTTTATTTCGTCCAGCGCTTGGATGTTGGTTGGGTCGGATACCGCAATAAAAAGACGGTTTCCTCGTTTGTAAAGAGGAAGAGCGTTGTGCTTACGCACCAGCTTATCGTCAACTACGCCTTCCGGCATCATCTCAGGAAGAAAGGACGATAGGTCTAAAACTGATACCCCAAACTCCATAGCTGCCGAAAACGCGAGCTTTGCACTATCTGCCAGTTTGTTCTGGGTGAGGTAGGTAATCAGCGGAATGCGGTTCTGAGATGCTTGTAAAAAGGCATCCTTAGCGGCTGCTTCATCAATAAGCCCGTCATCTACAAAACGCCGGGCTAGGCCGGTTAGCGTGATATTGCTTTTGTTAGTAGCCATAAATTGTATAAAAAGTGCTGCCTAAGTGATTGAAAAAAAATTGAAGAATTGCATAGAGTTTAGATGGCTGGCGCGGGTTTGGAAAGGGATTGGGCAGCTCATCATTCGTTAAGTTGGCGGCAAAGTTGGTTGTCCTGACGCTGGTGAGTGACAAAAAACGTCACTGAGTGACGAGGCGAGTCCGGAGCTGCCTCGTTAGCATATGTCGGTTTTAGCATCAGGAAACGACTTAGTGATTGATAAAGGTGACTTTTTGCTTGGTTTTGATTTTTGGCATGTAAGCTGCTTTGCTAAACGTAGGCTCATGAAAACCGGTTGCGGGGCAAAGCTCCACCGGCCCCGGGCCATTTTGAGTTAATAAACGACACTGCAGAGGTCTATATTATGAAAAAAATGCAAATGAATCAGGCTCAACAGGGCTTCACGCTTATCGAACTGATGATCGTTGTGGCGATTATTGGTATTTTGGCGGCTGTGGCTATTCCTGCTTATCAGGATTATACCGTGCGTGCGAAGATGTCTGAGGCAATTGGTTTGGCTTCTAATGCTAAAACCACTGTCTCCGAATACATCATTACTGTAGGTGCATTGCCTGCCGATGCTGCGGAAGCTGGCTTCACGGATACTATTGGTGGGGCTGTTGTGAATACCATTACTTGGGATCAAACTAATTCGGCACTGATTATCGCTCTTGCTTCTACCTTTACGGACGGTGACCTGTCCGGCGGTGAAGAGTTCGCGTTAGAAGTGACATCCTCCCTAGGCGACGCTAGCGTGACGTGGGATTGCAATGTCAGTAACTCTGGTGTGACAACCGCTGTGCCGCAGAAGTACCTCCCAGCAAACTGCCGGTAAAATATGAATCGCAGTTTGACTTGATAGTAAAGGTCCGACGGTAGCCCGTCGGACCTTTTTTGGGTTTCTGTCGACCTTAGATCGTGCCGGCTGATAAAGGGTCTGTTTCGAGTTTTTGGGGGGGGGGCATTATAAGTCCCAGCCCCTCAAGCAACTCATCACATTTCAGCATCTAATCTAAGCAGCTGATTCCGGACCCTTTTGCATATCGCCTCAGCCGCCACTGGCCTACCGTGGGTACTATATCCTATCCGGGTGCCATTTTCCGTGTTGCTTGGATGAGGTGCGAATTTGGGGTGGCGCTGTCGTGACTTGACGCTTAACGTCCAGCGTCAGAGTGACCATGGACAGGCACTAGCCTGACCCACCATGGACAGGCACTAGCCTGACCAGATCCCCAAAGGCCCGGCGGTTTCGACCCCGGGCCTTTGTCGTTCCTGGCTTTCGATTTGCTGCGTCTAATTCGGGGTTATCAATGATCATGGACAGGCACTAGCCTGACCAGATCCCCAAAGGCCCGGCGGTTTCGACCCCGGGCCTTTGTTGTTTCTGGTTTTTGATTTGCTGCGTCTAATTCGGGGTTATGACAAAACGGCGGCGGCATTCCACCGTGAATTCTGGAAATCCCCCGATTTCAGGCGAGCGAAATTCTCGGCGGGAACACCGATAAAGGGATTGGAGTAATTGGGGGTGGCTGTCTAAGCCGCTTGTCGTCGCCGTCCAGGATTCCGGTAATCCTGATAGCTATCTTCAAACGCGGTCGCCCGGTGGCACCATCGTTCCGGGTCCAGATTCAGCCGTTCCAGAATCGGTAGCGCCTTCTCATCAATAGCGCCCCGTTTGTCACTCCGGCTGATCCGCCCGGTGCAATCTACCAGTTCCAGGTAATCTTCAAAGCTGAACAGGATGCCTCGCTGGAAGCCGTTTCGAATGACGCCTTCAAAACCCAGTAGTGGTTTTAACGGTACCGAAAACTCATTCAGCGCCTGCTGTTCTGTTTGCCGGGCAATGGCTTCTGCCAGATCAAAGGTGGGATGAATTCGCTCCTTGATGCTGGTGTGTTCGGAGGTTTCTGGCGTCTCCGCCATGGCAGCGCGGATTGGGTTCAGATCGACGTAGACCATGCAGGAGAGAAGGGCCTCCTCGGTATCCAGAGCCTGGGATTTGAATCTGCTTTCCCAGAAATGGCCGGTGCACTCATCTTCCCGGTTGGCCTGCCTCGCAATTGGCTCATTCAGGCATTTCATAAACCAGCTCAAGTCCGCCAACCGTTGCCGGAAGGTTTCCACGTACGCCTCCACTCGCCGAAGCTCTGCAGCACACAACTCGTCGCCCCGATGATAACGCTGAACCAGTGGCGGCCCTTTGTAAAGGCTGCACCAGCGCGCCAGCACCTCATCCATACTCCAGGGTTCCACCTCATCCGGGCTGAGCTTCACCACCAGGTGGTAGTGATTCGACATCACCGCATAAGCGGCAACATCTACCGCGAACACAGATGCCAGAAGCCGGATTCGCTCTTCAATCCAGCCCCGCCGGTGCTCATAACAGCGCCCGGTGGCGCGGTCCTGCCCGCACAGGAATGTGCGGCGCACGCAGCGTGAGATCACGTGGTAGAAGGGGGTGTCTGAAACGCTGACCAGTTCTGCTCTGGCTTTGGGCATGGTGGGGTCCTTGTCTTCCGTGACTGTTGACATGCTCATATCATGCATCAATAATTCGGATCTGTATAGATGTACAGTATTTTGGTGTTTTAGTGTGCTTCCCTTATTTCTGCTATTTCTCAAACTCTATTTTTGTATGTACAATAAATCCAGATGAATATTGAATTCGATCCAAGGAAGGATGAGAAGAACACTGAAAAGCACGGTGTTTCGTTAGCTGATGCCGCCAGGCTCGAATGGGATTGGGTGTGGGCTATGGAGGATTTTCGTAATGATTATGGCGAGCGCCGAATGATTGGGTATGGCCCCATAGGCGATCGTGTCTACTGTGTTGTTTACACAGAGCGAAAAGGCATCCGCCGCATAATCAGTCTTCGAAAGGCAAATCGTCGGGAGGTGAGGCTTTATGCAGACAAAATCTAAATCAGGTCGGAAGTTTACACTGCCTTCGAGCGATGAAGAGTCAGGCATTAACGAGGGGATTGCACAAGACGCAGATACACGCGAGCTCACGGAAGAAGAGTTCCGCCGGTTGCGTCCGGTTGGTCGGCCAAAGGCAGAGGTTACGAAGGAGCGGATAACTATCAGACTTTCACCGGAGGTCGTTGAGCAGTTTCGCGCCACAGGCAGCGGCTGGCAAACCCGAATGGACAAGGCGCTTCAGGAGTATCTGAGAACCCACAGTCAGTCCGATATTGAGAGGTTGGGATAATGCACAACAATCGAGGGAATCTACTAAAGATCATGTAAAGATCATGGACAGGCACCAGTGTCCTCCATAGCAAGTGTAAACTCAGCTTTTAACGCCCGGTATGGTAAATTGGCAGTCTTGAAAACAACTGACAGTTGCACCGCCAACCGGAGCCGCAATGCCCACCGCCACAGACAACCACTGGTCAATGCCACCCAACCCCGAAAAAGCACTTATGCTTGCACAACGTGCGGTGTCGGTATTTGTTTACGATGCAGTGCGCCTGGAGGGCATCAACTTCACGTTGCCGGAGGTGCAAACCTTGCTACAGGGTGTCACAGTGGGTGGGCACCGGCTGAGCGATCAGCAAATCGCGGTTAATCAGGGCGAGGCCTGGAAGCTGCTGTTTCAGATGATCCGGGAAAGGATCTTCAGTTTATCGGCCGATTGCGCGATGGCTCTGCATGCGGTTGCTGCAAGGGAAGAAGCGTTGGAGTGGGGCTGTTTTCGCAGTGGCTCCGTACTGATTGCCGGCACTGATTACGAGCCGCCTGCTGCCAGCGAACTTCCAGCACGTTTTGACCGCATGATCGATGACCTACAACACATGGATGATGTTTACGATCAGGCTGTCCACCTGTTCCTGACCATGGCCCGTTGCCAGTTTTTCTACGATGTAAACAAACGCATGGGGCGTTTTATGATGAACGGCCACCTGCTGAGCAACGGCTATCCTGCCATCAATATCCCGGCTTCACGCCAACTCGAGTTCAATGAACTTATGCTCCGCTTTTACGAGTCCGGCGATCAGTGTGAAATGAATGCATTCGTGCGTAGCTGCATGGACGAACGGGTCGTTCGTATTATGAAAGAAGAGTAGGCGGGTCAGACCCCCGGCGAGCTTACTCGTAAGTGCAGAAGTAAGCCGTATCCAACTCAGTCTTCACCTTAAAACTGGTATTCGCGGCCACCTCAAAAGCCTTTCCGGCATCGTATCGAACCCAGCTCTCACTGCCCGGCAGCTGCACAGTCAGCGCGCCACTGACAACCGTCATCACTTCCTTTTGGCTGGTACCGAACTCATACTCACCCGGGCTGATGACGCCCACGGTGGCAGGTAGTGTCTCGCCCTGGAAGGCGATGGATTTTACTTTGCCGTCGAAGTACTCATTTACACTCAGCATCATGTGAGGCCATGGACAGGCACTCGAAGCTGATCATGACAACGGGTCATTAGTTGTAACGGCTTGCATTCCATCGCGGCGGGTTCAGGCTTTCTGCAAATATCGGTTGCCGCGATGGCCTGAGATCCTTATCACCATGCGCGTAAGACTCCTTCCAAATGCCCGGTAGGGATTTGGTGGGAGATACAAGCGCGGCCTCGATAGAGGCCTTGTCTAATAAAAAACACTGTGCAAATATACAGGTATGGCTGAATTCACGAAAACCCTCAAAGTCCGAGTTCGCGACAAACACGCGAAAGGGCTGCGCTGTCAGGCAGCAGCGGTGAACTTTGTGTGGAATTTTGTGAACGAGCTCAGCCATCGAAGCATTCGGGAGCGAAACACCTTTCTGTCGGCGTATGACCTGCACCCCTACACCAAAGGAGCGGGGAAGCTTCTGGGTTTGCATAGTCAGACTCTTCAGGTCGTTGCTCAGGAGTACGTCACCCGCAGTAAACAATTTCGCAAAAGCCGGTTGGCGTGGCGCAAAACCCACGGCGTTCGCCGCTCCCTCGGCTGGGTGCCGGTGAACACCGGCGCGGCCCAGTGGAAAAACGGACAGGTGTTTTTCAACGGTCAGCACTACCAGGTTTGGGACAGCTATGGGCTTTCCCAGTATCGGTTCCGATCCGGATGTTTTGTCGAAGACGCCCGTGGCCGATGGTATTTTTGCGTTGTCGTAACGGTGAAGCCTGACAAGCGGTGCGGCACCGGCAGCGTCGGTGTTGATCTCGGCCTAAAAACCACCGCCACACCCAGCACCGGCGAGCCGCTGGAAGCGGGTCGCTTCTACCGAGATCAGGAGCGAAAGCTGGGCATCGCCCAACGTGCTCGGAACAAGCGGAGAGTGCAGGCCATCCACGCCAAGATCCGCAATCGGCGTCACGATGCCCTGCACAAATTCAGCCGGGAACTGGTGGACCGAAACGCCCTGATCGTCGTGGGCAACGTGTCCAGCTCCGGGCTTGCAAAAACCAACATGGCCAAGTCGGTGCTCGACGCCGGATGGTCAACATTGAAAACGCTGCTGGCATACAAATGCGAATTCGCAGGCAGCGTTTTCCTGGAAATCAATGAAGCCTACACCACCCAAACCTGCTCGTGTTGCGGAGCACTCTCCGATAACAGTCCGAAAGGTAGAGCGGGTTTGCGAATAAGAGAATGGATCTGTGAGTGCGGTGTCGCTCACGACCGCGATATCAACGCGGCCAGGAACATTCTCGCGCTCGGACATGAGCGTCTAGCAGTAGGAATCCCCCTCCAAAAAGCCGGTTAAGGCGTTTGGTGGGGGAGGATGTCAACGCTTCTCCCGTGTGTGCCACAGTCGCAGAACATAAATCATCTCGCCCGCAATCTCATACCGGATTTCGTACTGGTCAATGAGGATACGCCGCACCTCGCGCGGCTCGAATAGGAATAGCTGCTCGCCGACGCGCGGGTTGCTCAACAGCAGCGTTGGCGCCTTGGTCAGCGCTTGGATCGTGCGTGCGGCCGCCGCAGGATTCACTGGCGCCAGGAACTCGTAAAGCCGTTCCAGGTCGAAGAGCGCCTTGCTGGTCCACTTCAATTCCATCAACGTGGCGCCGATAAGGGCGCATCGGTACCGAGACTGTCCGCCCAGGCCTGTATCGCCTGGTGGTTGATGACCTGGCCAGCATCCACGTCGGCCAGCGCTTCTAGAGTCAGGCGATCGCGCTCTTCCTCCTGAACTATCCAGGAGGAAAGCGCCTGCTTCATGATCCAGCCGCGCGAGCGCTCAAGACGGTGGGCCAACTGGTCCACCTTCTCGGCCAGCGGGACGGGGACGTGTGCGGTCAGCACACGGGTTTCGGCTTTGGCCATGGACAATCTCCTTACCTGAAATGATTGCCTTCAATCATAATGATTAATATTAAATCACGCAATCAGGAGAAAATTATCAGGGACGCATGGTCATGGACAAAAATAATCATGGACAGGCGCGGCTTAGCCTGACTTGATTCCCAAAGGCCCGGAGGATTTCGATCCCTCGGGCTTTTTCATTTTCGCTACCGCTGAGCAAAGCGGAGCGTCATACGCGTCTGTCTTTCGTCGCTTGTTAAGGTCTGCGCTCGATAGAGCCTGAAAGAGCTTCAACTACCCATTGGTTTATGCTCTTGCCCTCTGATGCCGCAGCAACAACGAGATTCTCATGCAGGTCAGAGCTTAAGCGAACATTAAACTTACCTGAGTAGTGTTTTTTTGGCTCCACGCCATCTTTTTTGCACATATCAAGAAACATTGCTAAAGAAATTTCACCTTCTTTATGCAACCCTTCTATATCTGTGGCATAAAAGTCAGCTCCGCCGTTTAGATTGATAAACTCACCCCGAAACATTTCTATTTCAGGATCATAAGTGATAACTGCTTGATGGCCGTTAAAATTCATTAAATTAATCATGGTTTTACCCCGTTTATATCTAACCACCGACGAATACTGCTGACCGCTCCTTTATCTGTATCAGGGGACGGGTGTGGTCGGTGAAATACTCTTCTTTCTCCAAACAACCTAATTCCAACTCGAGAGCCTTCACCCTCTTCGAGAGTGCCCCCAAGCTCGCGAAGTAGGGCTTCAATATCTTTCCATTTAATACTGCCACTCACTGGTCGTGCAAAAATGAGTTCAAGTGTTTTTTGGTGTTTTCGTTTCATAGAGGTATTTTAGTACCACTTTATAGTACTGTCAATTCTGTCAGTTGAATGTCGAATGTCGAATGTCGAATGTCATGGACAGGCACGTCTTAGTCTTGGGCACGTCTCAGTCTTGGACGCGTCTTAGTCTTGTGATAAATAGTTTTTGTTACTACAATATTTCCCATGAAAATCGAATTTGATAACGCCAAGAACGAGCGCAACATAAAATTGAGGGGACTCAGCTTCGAGTTGGCAGCAAAGTTCGATTTCGACGGAGCGATTGAAGTAGAGCAGGTGGTAAGTGGCGAGCAACGCTACTTTGCGCTCGGTCACATAGGCCCCCGCCTTTACGCTCTGGTTTATACGCTACGCACGGACTTTGTTCGTGTGATCAGCCTGCGCAAAGCCAATAAACGCGAGGTGCGACGCTATGAGCAATTCAACTGATCCAGAAATGACAGATAGAGACAATCCAGAGTGGTCTGATGCTATGTTTGCCAAAGCAAAGCGAGGCACGGCAGCCCGACGGGCAGGGCGACCAAAGTCGAAATCCCCCAAACAGTCCACCACGCTGCGAATTGATGAAGACGTTATCGAATTTTTCAAAAGTGGCGGCAGTGGCTGGCAGACCAGAATGAACGAAGCTTTGCGGCAATATGTGTCGGAGCACAGTTGAATAACGATCATGGACAGGCAC
>NZ_JALKAP010000006.1:129908-300222 GCF_023016045.1 Marinobacter sp. S6332
AGTGGCTGGCAGACCAGAATGAACGAAGCTTTGCGGCAATATGTGTCGGAGCACAGTTGAATAACGATCATGGACAGGCACACGTAGCCTGACCTTGGTTTTCAAAGGCCCGGAGGTTTCTGACCAACGGGCCTTTGGCGTTTCTAAGCGTCTATTCGGCGTTACGTCAGAACAGCACCGACATTCCACCGAGATTTCTGGCAATTAGTAGATTTCAGACGAGCGCAACTGTCGGCGGGAGCGCCAATAAGCTGAGGACTAGAGAGAAGGGTTGGCAGTTAGGCCGTTCGTCGCTGCCGTTCAGGGTTTCGATAATCCTGATAACTGTCCTGTTAAGCAAGAATGGGTGAGGCAACTCGATTTCTCCACTCTGGAAAAAGTCAGCGGTTCCTATGTCACCGACGAACTTCGTGACAGGGAAGGCGATGTTATCTGGTGTGTGCGCTGGGGAGAGAGCTGGCTTTATGTGTATTTACTGCTGGAATTTCAGTCTACAGTGGATAAATACATGGCTGTCCGGGTTATGAGCTATCTGGGGCTGCTTTATCAGGATTTGATTCGCCAAAAAAATCTGACGCCTAATGGCAAGCTGCCTCCGGTATTGCCTTTGGTTCTATGCAATGGCGAAAAGCGTAGCCTGCCATAAGTGCTGAGGCTTGGAGCTGTATAAATAAACAGTATTTCTTGATTTCTGTAACAGGTTAAGGCGACAATGTCAGCCCAAGAAATCAGCAAGGAGCGTCATCGTGCCAAGGAATTCGGCCAGCCCACCTACGAGTCATGATCAGAACTTCAAAAACCTGATTCTGGACTATCCGGTTCAAGCTATACAGCTGTTCAGCCCGCAAGAATCGGAAGCGATTACGTGCGAAGCTCGCATTGTTCCGTTAAGGCAAGAGCAGTTAAAGGAACGGCTGGGTAAACGCTTCCGGGAGCTGGATGTGCCGCTACTGGCTGAGTGGCCGGATGGCCGAAGAGAAGCGCTCCTGTTTGTATTAGAGGAAGAGTCTGACCCTAGGCGATTCTCTATTCATCGTTTGGCTCACTATTGTTTGGATCTTGCAGAGCTGTGCAAGACAGACAGAGTTGTGCCGGTGGTGATTTTCCTGAACACCAACGGTAGTGAGGCGCGCCAGCTTTCGTTGGGTAGTGAACGCTATAAATATCTCTGCTTTAATTACATTCGCTGTGCATTGCCGGAACTCAGGGCAGAGGATCACTGGAACAGTAATAACCTCATCGCACGGCTTTGCCTGAGTCTGATGAGTTGGCGGGAAGAGCAGAAATTGGAAGTTTATGCCCGCGCAGTGCAGGGTTTAAGCACGCTAGAGCCCGACCCTGAGAAGCAGCTGAAGTATTTGGACTTCATCGACATCTATACAGCCTTGGATGATAATGAAATGGAATTGTACCAACAGAAATACCCGCAGGAGAGTAGCACCATGGCAAATTTGAGCGACCGGTTACGAGCCGAGGGGATGGAGAAAGGCTTGGAGCAAGGTCTGGAGCAGGGCATGGAAAAAGGCATGCACGAGGGTATTGAAGGCATGTTGCGCAAACAGATTCAGCTTAAATTTGGCCCGATTCCGGCATGGGCGGATGAACGCATCTCTTCCGCGACCAACGAACAGCTGGAAATATGGGTGACGGCAATTTTGTCTGAAGAAACGTTGGAATCGTTGCTCGCTTTGGAGAGTTGATTAGAGCTGGCTATAGATCGCCATGGAAACCTCAAAGGCCCGATGGTTTCTCGGTCAGAGTTGAATTCTGATTACGGAAGTGATCGACCCAAACTGAGGTGTCTACCAGAATGTTCATGGTGTGAGGGTGGTTTCGACTTCTGGGCCTTTGCTGTTCTCTGCTAGATTTACACAGTTATCCGATTTAAACTAACTATTGTAAACTAACCTAGGAGGGGTTCATGGAATCCGTAAATATGCATGAAGCGAAAACCCGGCTCTCGCAGTTGGTTGCCCGGGCTGTGAAAGGAGAGGCGTTCATTATTGCAAAAGCGGGTAAGCCAGTTGTGCGTGTTACGGCAATTGAAGCCCCCGAAACCGGGAAGCAGAGGCGGATTGGTTTCATGGCAGGTGAGTTTCAGGTTCCTGATGATTTCGATCGGATGGAGCAAGATGAGATAACCGAAATGTTCGAGGCCTGATGTGAACCTGCTCCTCGACACCCATGTATTGCTTTGGGCAGCGACCGGGCATCGGAGCTTGTCAGCTGAAGCAGTTGGGCTGATTAGCGATCACGCGAACACTTTATATTTCAGCGCGGCTAGTCTTTGGGAAGTTGTTATAAAAAACAATCTGGGCCGACAAGACTTTCAAGTGAGCCCCAGTATATTGAGGCGGGGGCTTATGGATAACGGCTATCTGGAGTTACCTATAACTTCTCGGCATACGTTGGCCGTGAGTTACCTGCCTGATATTCATAAAGATCCATTTGATCGGATTCTGGTTGCCCAGGCAGAATCTGAGGGCTTTCTATTACTCACTGCTGATGAACTGGTAGCCCGCTACCAAGGTTCTGTTCGGCGAGTGTGATGTGTAGAGGTAGGCTTGGACAGGCACCGCTCCGGGCCCAAACTCAGCCGTTCCAGAATCGACAATGCCTTGTCATCAATAGCGGTTTCAAAGAAGAGCTTCCTCGGTATCCAGAGCTTGAGACTTGAACCGGCTTTCCAACCAATTTGACGGGATCAAGTTGGAACAGCCGGATTTGCCCTTCAATCCATCCCCGCCGGTGTTCATAACATCGGCCTGTCGCTTGATCTTTCCCGTATAGACAGGTGCGGCGTACGCAGCGTGAGATCACGTGATGGAGGGGGTATCTGAAACGCTGACTAGTTCTGCTCGGGCTCTGGGCATGGTGAAATCCTTTCTTATGTCACTGACGAACTTCGTGACAGAGAAGGCGATGTTGTCTGGCGCGTGCGCTGGGGAGAGAGCTGGCTTTATGTGTATTTACTGTTGGAATTTCAGTCTACGGTGGATAAATACATGGCTGTCCGGGTTATGAGCTATCTGGGGCTGCTTTATCAGGATTTGATTCGCCAAAAACATCTGACAGCTAATGGCAAGCTGCCTCCGGTATTCTAGGGCGTCTGGTAGAATGGTTAAAAGCACCGGAGCAAACGTCTTTAAGGCGGGCTTTTGTAGTCTGGATACGCCGGGTGCTGCTGCCTGATAGAATGTCGGGCATGGAATTACCAGAATTCAATAGCCTGCAAGATTTGCACGAGGTACACGATATGTTGTCAGAGCGGATAAAAAAGTGGCCTGACCGTTGGCTTGCGGAGGGTAGGCGAGAAGGCAGGCAAGAAGGTAGGCAAGAAGGTAGGCAGGAAGCCAGACGGGAAATTGCCAGAAACCTGATTGCGAGCACTGATATGAGCGATAGTGCTATTTCTGAGGTATCGTTGTTGCCAGTTGAGGAGGTCGCGAAACTGAGGGTGGAAACTCAGCATTGATTCATGGCTTATGAAACAATCATAAACAGGCACTCATAGCCTGATCTGATTCCCAAGGGCCCGATGGTTCCCACCTCCGGACCTTTGTCGTTTCTGCGGTGCTTATTTTAGAGTGATGGTAAGTCGACGTCGGCTAATCAGATGCTGAATTTGCTTGTGGAAGTTGAAAACCCGCATGGTATCCTTATCCCTATATTCTTTGACAGATGGTGGCACTGTGCAACTTGATGAGCTTCTTATTAAGATTCGCCAGCTTCCGGTAGTGCGCCAGCAGGAAGTTATGGATTTTGTATTGTTTCTGGGGCAGCAATCTAAGCGAGAGAGAGAGGGGCATCACTCAGAGTGGACTGATCAGTCATTCCAAGCCATGAGTATTGATCAAGCTATGCGTGGTCTGGAAGATGAAGCAGAGCTCTATAATGAGGATGATCTGGTGGAGTATTGGCAATGAAGCGTGCTGGCCAGATCGCTCTGATGCCGTTTCCTTATACTAATCTCACGAGCAACAAGAGGCGTCCGGTATTATTGCTTCGAAAACTTAACCAAAAACAAGACGATTGGCTGGTTTGTATGGTTTCGTCGCAGCTTAGGCAGTTGCAGCCCGATCTTGATTGGGTGTTGACGCCAGAGGATAGCGAATTTAACGAGTCTGGCTTGAAAGTTTCAAGTGTTTTTAGGATATGTAGAGTCGCAGTGCTGGATGGTTCCCTGCTGATCGGAAAACTTGGTGCCATTCCAGATGCCCGCCTTCGGGATCTACAGCAGCGTCTGGCTAACTGGATTGTAAATTAAACAATCGTAGACAGGTACTCGAAACCTGACCTGATTCCCAAAGGCCCGGAGGTTTCTGGCCCTCGTATGAATGATCATGGACAGGCACAGGTTGACATGACTTGATCTCAGAAAGATCATGGACAGGCACTCGTAGTCTGCCCTGATTTTCAAAGGCCCACTGGTTTTCGACCTCCGGGCTTTCTATCGTTTCCAGTGTGTGTCTATTCGGCGTTACGTCAAAACAGCACCGAGATTCCATCGAGATTTCTGGAAATTAGTAGATTTCAGACGAGCGTATTTCTCGGCAGGCGCGCCGATAAGCTGGGTAATGCAGAGAAGGGTTGGCAGTTAGGCCGTTCGTCGCTGCCGTTCAGGATTCCGATAATCCTGACAACTGTCCTCAAAAGCGGTTGCCCGGTGGCACCACCGCTCCGGGTCCAAACTCAGCCGTTCCAGAATCGGCAGTGCCTTGTCATCAATAGCGCCGCGTTTGTCATTCCGGCTGATCCGCCCGGTGCAATCCACCAGTTCCAGATAATCTTCAAAGCTGAACAGGATCCCGCGCTGAAAGCCGTTCCGAATCACGCCCTCAAAGCTCAATAGCGGTTTTAGTGGTACTGAAAATTCATTCAGTGCCTGCTGCTCCGTTTGCCGTGCAATTGCATCTGTCAGGTTAAAGGCAGGGTGAATGTGCTCTTTGATGCTGGTGTGTTCAGAGGTTTCGGGCGTCTCGGCCATGGCCTTGTGATAAACAGTTTAGGGGAAGGCACCATGGACAGGCACAGCTTTAGCCTGACCTGAAGCCTGAAGTAAGCTGGGACAGGCGTTAGTCTGTTAGCTTCTCCCTCGACTGATCCGATGATGCCAGGAGGTATTCTAAGCGGCTGATGTCAGGGATATTCCCGGCGCGCGTGGAGCACGTCCAGGATGGCGATATGATCAGAAGTGATGCGATACACCAGCAGGTAGTTAGGGTGAACCACAGCCTCTCGCGTACCAAGGACACGTCCGTGGCGGTAGAGATAGGGGTGCTCAGGTAGCGTTTCAGCGGTCTCCTCGATAGCGTTGACGAGGGCTTCGGCAGCGTAAGGGTTGTGCTCGCTCAGGTAAGTGGCGATTTCCTCAAGCGCATCCAGTGCGTGAGCTCGCCACTCAACCGGTAGCATGTCGGCGCTTTTTGGACTCGATTGTGGCCCGGACACGAGCCATCACTTCGTCATGGGGAACATTGGGGCGTGGATCGTCGAGGCTCTGCTGGATGCGCTCGCGAAACCAGTGGTCGTAACTGTCGGCTTGCTCCTGTGTTTCAAACTCCGAAACGATAGGATCTAATGGGGTGCTCATTATCATTTCTCCTCAAGTACCCCTAGTTTACTCTGGCAGTGAAGAACGGGCAATCATGGACAGACATAGCATAGCCTGACCTGATTTCGGAAAGCCCGATGGTTTCGATCGAGTCGATACCAGCTCTAGTCCTGATGATTTCCAGTTCGAAATTCGAGGCCGAATCGAGATGCCAAGCCACAACCTAAGCCGTAAAGCTCTTACCGCTCAATCAAATCCCTAATCTCATCCAGACACACCTGAGTTGCAGGCTGAAGCAAATCGATGTCGGCCAGTGTTTGTGTGCGTGGTGCAGGGTGCGGATAACTTCTGGCTCGGCTTGTATTGGTGGTTATAGTGTTGCCCAATATTGGTGTTTGGGTGTAATAACCACTAACTTGAGGTAATTACTATGCGTTTCCCAGTAGCACTCCATACAGATGATGGAGAGAACTACAGCGTTACTGTGCCTGATATTGCTGGCTGTTTCTCTGCGGGTGCCAGTGAAGACGAGGCGCTGGATAATGCTCGTGAGGCGATTCTTGGGCACTTTGAACTGTTGGCAGAATTCGGTGAGGAGATCCCAGCTGCAAACTCTATTGCTGAGCATCGTGAAAATCCCGATTTTGAGGGTTCGGTGTGGGGGTTTGTTGAGATCGATGTAACACCATTTCTGGGCAAGGCGGAGAAGATTAATATCACAGTGCCCCGCTTGGTTTTGGTTCAGATTGATAGGTTTGTGAAGGAGCACCCGAACAAGGCCAAGTCCCGCTCGGCGTTTCTATCTGAGGCGGCTTTGGAAAGAATGCGGAAGTTGCGGAGCGAAGCTCAAGCCTAAAGCTGTGAGGATGAAGTGGAACCTGCTGAGATGGTTGCTCGCCTTATCGCTCGAGAAGACCATCCACTAAAGGTCTGGCGCGAGTACCGCGGGTTTACCCAAGAAGCGCTGGGCAGCTCCGCTGGTGTGGGCAAGTCTTATATCGGCCAGATTGAAGCGGGCAATAAGGTTGGCTCGGCTCAGGTGTTGAAGGCGCTTGCGGAAGAACTGCAAGTGGATATGGAGGATTTGTTGCTGGAGTAAAGGATGATCATGAAAGGTCTTTGATGTGTGCATCTAGCAGCTATGGTTCGCCCACGTATTCAAATCGACATCCGCACAGCACTGCATAGCATATTAAAGCCGCAAATCCGCCTTACCCAACGGCAATAAGCCCTTCAGGTCATATAGAACGCCACTATGTTTCAGGTAGCCTCGCAGGTCGTCTGCGCTCATTGATGCATACTCGCTGTGCGCAACCGTCAGAATCACACCATCGTAAGAACCTTGTTCAGGCTGCTCGGTAAGCTTAATACCGTACTCACGTTCGGCCTCGGTGCTGTCGGCCCAGCAGTCTGTGATATCTACCGCGCAACCAAACTCCTGCAACTCTTTCACAACGTCTATGACTCGGGTATTGCGTAAATCCGGGCAGTTTTCTTTAAACGTGAACCCCATTACCAGTACGCGAGCTTTGGCGATGGTGTGCCCGGCTTTGATCATTGCTTTCACCAATTCAGCGGCCACGTATGCTCCCATGCCATCATTAACTCTCCGGCCTGCGAGGATGATTTCAGGGTGATAACCGATAGCTTGGGCTTTGTGGGTTAGGTAATACGGATCTACGCCAATGCAGTGGCCGCCTACTAAGCCGGGTTTGAAAGGTATGAAATTCCATTTGGTGCCAGCTGCTGCCAGAACTTCTTGGGTATCGATGCCTAGCCGGGCAAAGATCATCGCTAGTTCGTTTATCAAAGCAATGTTTAGGTCGCGTTGGGTGTTTTCAATCACTTTGGCTGCTTCTGCCACTTTGATGGAGCTTGCCTTGTGGGTGCCTGCAGTAATAATGCCCGCATATAGGGCATCCACTTCTTCGGCAATGGCAGGCGTAGAGCCAGAGGTGACTTTCATAATGCTGCTTACCCGGTGTTGCTTATCTCCCGGGTTGACTCGCTCCGGGCTGTAACCGGCGTGAAAATCCATATTGAATTTTAGGCCTGATACTTGCTCCAGTACCGGAACGCACACTTCCTCTGTAGCACCGGGGTAAACCGTTGATTCGTAAATCACGATATCGCCGCGCTTGAGCACACTGCCTACGCTCTCACTGGCTGCAATTAGAGGTGTTAGGTTCGGAGTGTTAAAACCATCGATAGGGGTGGGTACGGTTACGATAAACACAGAGCAGTCGGCTATTGCATCCAGCGAATTAGTGAATGTTAGCTGGGTAGCTGCTGCGAGCTCTTCTGGCGAAACTTCACGAGTTAAGTCCCGTCCGTTTTTTAGGTCGGTAATGCGGGTTGTGCTGATGTCGAAGCCAACAACCTGATGCTTTGTGCTAAAGGCCGCTGCCAGAGGAAGACCAACGTAACCCAAGCCTATGATAGCGATTTTTTTCATGGGGTGATCCGGTAGAGAGTGGGTGAGAGGCCATGCAGGATGGGGACGGATTATATCTTGAGTCGCGTATTGTGGACAGGGACGGCTTGGGCTGTAAAGTTAACAGGGGTGAGTACAGCTTAGTTTGATTTGATTTGATTTGATCTCATGTGGCTCGATGGCCTTGACCCCTGAGAAATCAGCGCGTGGCTACGTCATGGAATTCGAAAGTCAGCCTGAAGGTTGCTCCAGTGTTCCGCTAATGACTGTTTGTGGCCTTCGTTCATCGGTAAATCTTTGATGGCGTCTGGCCATAGGCTTTTGGCTTTCTCCATCGTTTCATCTAAATGAGGCTTGATAGCCCGCCAAGGAATGCCTGAGCGCTTTGCCCAGAATTCAAAGTGTTCGTAGGAGGTTGCATACCAAGCCTTGGTCTTCCCTAAATTGAGTGCGTATTGTTTTTCGTTCGTGATATAGGTGCTGGTTGTAACTATGTCATATGCCGGGGAAAGCCTAGGCGTCGCACGATCCGAGTAGAGCAAGCTCCAGTTTTTGAGGTGCGCATCCCCATTGGCAAGCAGTATGTTTATGAGCAACCGTTTCGCGAATTGCTGGGTGTCGGCAAGCCCATCGCCAGAATACTCGTATAGAATTTTGCCAATTTGTTCGTAATTAGCTGAGTTGTATTTTTCGTGAGGGTATTTCACAAGTACCTGAGCAAAATCCTCCATGTGAATCCGTGTATTGCCATCCCGGTCAAAGCGCCTGATGGCAAATGCCAGTTTTTCGTTGGGGAGGTTGATTGGGGGGAGGTTTTCCAGCCTATTCAGTTCAACCAGTTTTATTTCCGGTATGTTGACCCCGGCGAGCGCCGCCAAAGACATGGCTGTATATTCGTTTGCAGGCACTTCTTTGTGCAGTGTTGACGGTGTTTTGATGATCCAGTCGCCAAGCGTGTCATTGTTGGAGAGGTTGTAGCGACCTTCTTTCTCCTTCATCGAGAACTTCATTTGCACGCCAGCCAGTGAAAATTTGTTCTCCATGGAAGCTCTCTCGAGTTGAACAGCTCGCGCTTTACCGTGAGTGTTCAGTACACTATCTGGTACTTCATCTGGTTCCATTGGTTCGGCTACCAAAGCCCCGGGTAGGTCCCGGCCAAGGTATGACAGTATGTGAAATTCGTTATCAATGTGAACTTTGAGCCCTTGAGCGATCAGCTCTCTCAGGGCTCCCTCTGGAAGCAAGTTAGAGAGCACAGGGTGCAGCTTTTGGTGTCTTGTCCAAGGTTCGTCCATCAAAGCTTTTGCGCGCGGAAACGCTGGGTGTGCAGTTAAGCTAAATGTAGGGCGGTTGGTGTCGTTCGTGAACTCCTCAGCAAAAGTCAGTACGTTTCGACCGTTTTGAAATCCTGCTAGATAGCCCACCAGCCTGCCATGCAAGGTCAGTTTGAGCACACCCATTTCGCCAACGTAGTCATTACCCATCAATCATCCCCCAGCAAGCCCTTCCAGGGATCGTCATGCAAGTCTTTATTGGCATCTTCTCTGAATGGGTCTGATGCTTTCTGCTCCAACACTGCAATCACTGCACCAAGCTTGTCTTTGGGGATAAGCATTAGTTCGCTGCTGAGCGCTTGCGCTATGAGTTCCAGAGTGTCCAGTCTGGGATTCCCTTTGGACTCCAGTCGTTGATACTGCTGGCGAGAGATGCCGGCGCGCAACAGCATGTCGCTCTGCTTGAGGCCAAGTGCCAGTCGCCGCTTTTTAAGTTGCTGAAGTATGGTAGTCATTACTGTCAACTTTTCTATTGCTTTTTTGTCTGAATGAAACATGTTAGGTGCTTTCACAGCGATAAGCAACTAATGTGTTGCTTGTGCTTAAGTGGCGCCATGAAGGTGCCCAAACTAACAGTTTGATCTCGCAGAGTGTTAGATTATCCGCTACCAAAACAGCTAACACTTTTGTTCTTTTCGGAGATGAAATGCCAAGCCCAGAGGACACCTACTGGCTCATGCGTCCGAACCGTGAAAAAGCACTTATGCTAGCGCAGCGAGCTGTGTCAGTGTTTGTTTATGATGCTGTGCGTTTGGAGGGCATCAATTTCACCCTGCCCGAAGTCCAAACCTTATTGCAGGGTGTTACCGTTGGAGGTCATAAGCTGAGTGATCAGCAAATCGCCGTTAATCAGGGCGAGGCTTGGAAAAGGCTGTTTCAGATGATTCGGGAGAAACGCTTCGGAGTAACCAAAGCCTGTGCTAGGGAATTGCATGGGGTCGCTGCAAAAGAAGACGCGTTGGAGTGGGGCTGTTTTCGCAGCGGCTCCGTTTTAATTGCGGGTACTGACTATGAACCCCCAGAGGCACATGAGTTGCCGGAACGGTTTGATCAAATGGTTGATCAGATGCAGATGAACGACGTATATGATCAAGCAATCCACCTGTTCCTGACTATGGCTCGCTGCCAGTTCTTTTACGATGTAAATAAGCGCATGGGGCGCTTTATGATGAATGGCCATCTGCTGAGCAACGGTTACCCTGCCATCAACATCCCTGCCTCAAGGCAGCTTGAATTTAACGAGCTAATGCTTCGTTTCTACGAATCTGGCGATCAGGCCGAAATGAACACCTTTGTTCGTAGCTGTATGGACGAGCGCGCTGTGCGCATTATGAAAGAGTGATTGGGCCACAGAGGTAGTGGGGGCGATGGCTACCGTGCTTAACTCCTTAAGTAGATGAAGTCACACACAAGGTTACTCTAAGCCTCAGTCAAATAATTACCAGCAAACACCTGCAAATCTTCCGACACCCGTTGTCGAATCGTCGTTCTGTCGAGCGGATCAAGGCCATACTTCTCGGCGAGCAGTTCAAAGTCTTCATCTTTTAGCGTGATGGTTAATCGGGGTCTGGCCCGGTTTTTTTGATAGGGCAGTTGCAGCACCTTGCGCACCATATCTGAGGTGGACATATCCTGTAGTGCGGCCGATACGCGAAACGCTCGCTGAATGTCGTTGGAGAGATCGAAGGCCATTTGTACGGCCTGAACAGCTTTCTCTTCCTTTGACCAGTCCGGTGGTGTAGCCATGGGATTAACCTGAGGTTTGCGCCCTAGTACTTCGATATGAAAAGTACGAGGGCGCTAATTTTACTGGGCGGGTTTGTCTTTCAGGCGAGCAAGTACGCTGTCAATTGCATCTTGTTCGCCATCGATGCCAGCCGCTTTCAGCTTTTCGTCCAAGTCAGCGCCAGTCAGTTCTTTTTCGAGGGTAGTGCTGGCGGTTTGCCGGTCTTCTTCCCGGGCTTGCCGCTCACGAATACGCTCAAGGGTTTCCTTGGCAGTGCTCAGAGAAGACTGTTGGCTGTTGATGTTGGTATCAATCTGAGCGGTGGTGCGTAGCACTCGCTCATTAGTTTTCACCACCTGCAGCTCTCGGCGATAGTCGGCGAGTTGCTTTTCAGCCCGTTGAACTCGCTCTTTGATGCTATCAATGCGCTGCTGCAGTATCTCTCGGGTCTGGGTCAGTTCGGCTCCACGGCGCTCATGGCCAACAATGCGCTCGGCCACTTCTCTTGCCAGTTCTTCCTGGCCTGCTGTGATGGCTTTGCGGGCATCTTGCTCGCGTTTGCTGGCGCTGTCTTGCTCAGAACGGATTTGCCGAGCCAAAGAGGCGGATTCTGCCATTAAGGCGGCGAGTTCCTGTTTTGCTTGCTTCAGTTCTTGCTCAGAGTCCCGCAGTTCTTGTTCCAGAATGCGGTTGCCTTGGCTATCTACAACAGCTTCGCCTAGCTCATTCACGCTGCCGCGCATTGCGGTTAGAATTTTATTCAGTACAGATCTCATGTCTCAGCCCTCACTTAAGCCAGATAGTCTTCAAACGTCTGTAACAAGTCGATGGCATTCTCGGCCAGTGTTACCAGCTCTTGCATGATTTCGGCTGCGCCGGAGGTCGGGCTGAGAGCGCCATATACCACATAGTGATCACCGGTTTTTCCAAGTGAGCTAAGGGGCATGGGTACGCTGAGTCGTAGCATGTTGTCATGCAGTTCGTTTACACGTTGCGGGAGCAGCTCTTGCTCTTCAAAAAGGTACGCAAGGCACAGAATTTGAGTGTCGGTTACCGTAACGTACACCGGTGTTTCTTCCGCTCCGGAAACCGTTACCTGAAGCACCGGTTCTTCTCCGGCTATTGGCATGACGTCGAAGGTTCGGCCGGCATGCGTAGAGTCACCCAGAGTTAGGGTGAGAGTTTGAATATCCACGAATAGCTCCTTCCTGTGGCGTTGAATCGATTCGGCCGATTCGGACGAACCTTGTCCTGCTGCTTGACATTTTATGTCAATAATTTGAGTCTATACCTCGCAATTAAACATTTGCAAGAAATAGTTTAATTGCGATATAACGACGGTCTTGATTGACACAAACTGTCATTTTTTGATTTCACCAGAATGGATAGTCTGGTTGCGTATGGAAACATTCTTCGAAACTGCTTTTTCCTTCCCTACAGTGGTTTTCTCCATACTGTTGAGTGTGGCCATCATTTATTGGCTGATCTCCCTTTTTGGAATGGGGGATATCGAGGCAGATGGCGATATTGATGCCAGTGGCGATTTTAGCGGTCTGATGGTGACGCTTGGGCTTCAGGGCGTGCCTTTGCCCTTGGTGCTCACGCTCTTATTTTTGACTGGTTGGTTAATCAGTTACTTTGTTGACCTTATTTTCGGTGCTTCGATTCCTGGCGGCCTGCTGCACTGGTTGTACGGAGCGGCTGTTATTTTTGCGGCTTTAGTCCTTGGGCTATTGGCTACTTCGGTGTTGGTGCGTCCACTGCGGCCGCTATTTCGTCGGGCGTTTCTGCAGCCGCTACAAAAACGCATTGTTGGTACGCCTTGTGTGGTAATTTCTTCAGCGGTTACTGAGGTTTCAGGCCGTGGTGAAGCCATTCTTGATGGCGCTCACCTTGTTCTTCAAATACGTAGTCATTCACCGCTTTCCCATCGGGAAGGGGCGGTCATTATTGAACACATTCCGGATGAAAACGCTTGGTGGGTTGTTCCGGAATCCGAATTTTATACCGGTGATTCTGCCGGATAACCCAGCGCTTTTATTTTTAACCAGCTTAGGAGAAATGCTAAATGGATTTATCGTGGATGATGCCAGTACTCACGACCATCGGTGTTCTGGTCTTACTGATACTGGGTGTGCTTACCCTGTTCAAGGCGTTCTATCGCAAGGTCGATCAGGGGCAGGCTCTGATTGTGAACGATCTTTCTCCTACGCCGAAGGTCTACTTCACTGGTGCCATGGTGCTGCCGGTTATTCACCGTGCCGAGACCATGAAGATCTCGGTTATTACTCTGGAATTGAATCGAACTGGTAAGGAAGGGTTGATCTGTAAAGACAACCTGCGCGCAGATATCACCGTCGCCTTCTACTTGCGCGTTAATGAAACCCCGGAAGATGTCTTGCGGGTGGCGAAATCTGTAGGAGTTGGCCGAGCATCTGATCGCGATGCGGTAAATACGCTGTTTAACGCCAAGTTCAGTGAAGCTCTGAAAACGGTTGGTAAAAAGCTGGAGTTCATGCAGCTTTTTGAGGAACGCCAGCATTTCCGTGATTCCATCATTGAAACCATTGGCGAAGATCTTAATGGCTACATTCTTGAAGACGTTGCCATCGATTATCTGGAACAAACGCCGAAAACCTCTCTGGACCCCAACAATATTCTCGATTCTGAGGGTATCAAACGGATTACAGAGATCACCGCATTCCATAATGTGGAGACAAACCGTTTAGAGCGCGATCAAGAGCTAGAAATTCAGCGGAAAAATGTATCTGCACGCGAGGCGTCGCTGGAGCTGGAGCGCAGTCAGGCAGACGCAGAAGCCCGCCAACGCCGTGAAATTGAGACCCTGCAAGCTCGTGAAACATCTGAAACCGAGCAGGTACGTGAACAAGAGCGCGCCCGTGCCGAAGCAGCCCGCATCAAGACAGACGAAGAGTTGGCCATTGCGGAAGAAAACAAGCAACGCCAAATTGAAATGGCCATGAAAGCTCGCGAGCGCGCGGTCCAAATTGAAGAAGTGCGCATTCGCCAGGCCCGTGAGCTGGAAGATGTAAACCGTGAGCGCGCGGTTGAAATCGAGCGAATTGGCATGGAAAAAGCCCTTGAAGGCGAGCGCAAGGAAATTGCAGACATTACCAGTCAGCGAATTGCGGTTGAACGCAATGTGGCTGAGGAAGAAGAGAACATAAAAGATGTTCGCAACCGTTCCGAGGCAGAGCGGTTGAAGGTCACCAAGGTTGTAGCTGCGGAAGCGGATGCCGATGAGCTTAAGCTGATGGATGTGAAAGCGGCAGAAGCCGCGTTTGAACGCTCCAAGTTGGAAGCGGAGAAAATCCGCGTAACGGCTCAGGCGGAGTTGGATGCAGCTGAGAAGCAGTCCATAGCGGATGAAAAGCGCGCTCGTGGTCGTCAGGCAATGTCTGCCTCTGACGGGTTGGCCGAGGCTCAGGTTAAAGAGGCTCAGGCGTCTGCCATTCGGGCGGATGGTGTGGCCCGGGCCGATGTTAAGTCGGCGACCGCCAAAGCGGATGAAGAAGCCGGCATGGCTGAGGTTCGGGTGTTGGAGCAGCGCCTTGAAACGGAAGCCATGGGCGAAGAGAAGCTGGGTCTGGCGAGAGCGGATGCCCGCAAGGCCATGGTGTTTGCGGATGCTGAAGGTGAAGAGCGCATGGGCCACGCCAAAGCGGATGCCCGTGAAGCTATGGCGAAAGCCGAAGCGTCTGGCTTGGTAGAGAAGCTGAAGGCTTACAACGACATGTCTGAAGAAGCTCGTCACTTCGAAGAATTCCGTATGAACTTGGAAGTTCATGAGAAGGAGGTGATGGCTAAGATTGAAGCTCACCAAACCGGTATTCTGGAAAATGGCCGCGTAATGGCCGCCGCGTTGAAAGATGCCAAGTTTGAGATGATCGGTGGTGATGGCGGCATTTTCGAGAAGTTTGCTCAAGGGTTGGGCTATGGTAAGAGCGTGCAGGGGGTGCTGGATAAATCCCCGTCGCTGCAAGCTGCTTTAGCGGGCATAGCTGGGCGAGCTGCTGGTGAAAAGCCAAACATCAGTTCTGAAACGGCTTAATAGATTACGCACCACCCATGTCTGATCTGACGTTGGTGGTGTGTATCTTCTTTCAGCTCTTTCAGAGTTCCCTTTTCCCTCCGTTCAGGATGATTTGGTATGTCGACGGACCGCACCGGCCTTGAGAGCATCGTTCAAGAAGGCTCTGCCTTCGAAACCATTCAGCGCCGTTTAAAAGAGCAGGGTGAGCAGCTTCGCGAGCAGGTTTCAGGGCTCAATCAGGCCCGTGAAGAAATTTTTGGCAGCGCTGGAATGAGTGTGCTTGGGCGCGCTCGGGTTAGAACTGAGAACAACGCCATCGCTAGGGATGTGGTGCGCCTTGGAGATAAGCTGCTGTTTGGTTTTAACCTGCAGCTTGGGTTGCGGAAAACCCTAGAACTGGATGATGTTTTTTGCCTTTACCACCTAAATGATAGCGACGGTGGCTTTGAGATGACCGAAGCCGCCATAGAGGGCACCTTCCTGACAGATGCTCGGTTTGCTACAGATTTTCGCGAACTGCAGCAGTATTACAATACCGCCACTTTGTCTCAGTTAGTCATCCTCAAGGGTATGCTGCTGATGACGTTTCGCATCGGTGACAAGCTGAGTGATTTACGGGTTTTCCGCTGGGAACTTAAGTCCAATGGTGAGGTTAACCGCTACATAGACAACCGGGGAGAGCGGGACCTTACTTTCCCGGATAGGTACAGTTTCCCTTGGAAAACGGTTGGTCGCGACTCTCAGGTACAGGGGCGTTCTCCACACCTGAACATCGCCGATACGCTGTTTGTGGATAACCTGAGGGGCAACATTACCTTCAAGGTAGAGAACAACACAGCGACTGGTGAAGGCATTTATGCAGACCCGGTAGATTCCGATTCCCAGTCCCTGGACGATGCCACATTCGACTATGCGGATTTGGGCGAGATACTGTTGGTCCGAATTCAGCCGTTCAATGAAGAGCGGTGGCGCTATTACCTGTTCAATCGCACTCAGCGGAACATTGAGCGGGTTGATAGCATGGCGGGTTCTGTGGCGTTGTTACCGGATAACCACGGGCTTATCTTTCCCTCGGGTTTTTACCTCACCACCGGCGATCTAAAAACCTTCCAAATTCCCGAAGGGGATTTCCGCCTCAAACGCTCGTTGCGCTCGCCTAACGGTGAGGATGTGCTGTATGTGTTTTTTGAACAGCTCACCGGGCAGGTGATTCTTTTCCGCTATAACTTAATCCGCAAGCAGGCGGATGTGCCACTGATAGGGCACGGCTTTGCATTGTTCGAAAACGGGCATTTGGTGGTTTTCAGCGCCGACAAGGAACCCGCTCTGGTTCACCCGTTGCAGGTTTGGGAAACACCGTTTACCTCAGAGAGTTTTCATGCTCAAGCCAATGTTGCCAACGACTCAGAGCTGGCGCGCATTGGTAACCCGGATTTGGTGCGTGGTATTGCCGAGTTGAATACCGTTATTACTCTGGTTGAAGCCAAAGGTGCCAGTGAGCGGCATTTCACGGCTTTGATTCGCACGCTTGATCGTGTTCTCGATCAGTTTTATTGGCTGACAGCAGCGCAAGATGAAGCGCTGTTTGCCGGTTTGCATGAGCAATTAGGCACTATTCGTAATACTGCCGAGCTGGTACTGGATGAGTACGAAAAAGTTCAGAGTATTCGCGCTCAAACAGAAGCCGCAATCAACGAGGTGGCGGATGTCCAAAGCGCCTTGATGCGGGACTTGAAGCCAGACAGCTGGCAAGCGCCAGATCAGTTCGTAGGCTATTTGGCCCGGCTGCGGGAACACCGGGGCCGGGTGCGAACGCTGAACGATCGCCGCTATGCAGATAAGGCCAGCATAGACCGGCTGGAGCAAGAGTTGGCAGAAGCCGAAGAGCGCTTGACCGAACGCACCTTCCGTTTCCTTGCATCACCGGAAGCCCTTGAGGGTTACCGCAAAACCCTGACAGAACTGCAAGCCGATCTGGCTGAGGCTGAGAGCCGCGACGCCTTGAAAGATATTGTGGAACGGTATCGAGAGCTGACTACCGGTCTGGATATGATTCAAGGAATGCTCGCTTCCATGGCGGGAAACGATGCAACGCTGGAAACCGCCATTACCGACAACATTTCAGGTATATACGCCAGCATTAATCAACAGCGTTCGGAAGCGGAAATCCGCCTGAAAGAGCAAGGCAGTGCAGAAGCCAGAGCCCAGTTTGCCGCCCGCATTCGTTTGTTTGAACAGAGTCTGGCGAACGGCGTCAGCTCGCTTTCCGATGTGCGGGAATGCGATGGGTTGATGACTCGCATGCTCGATCAGCTGCAAGAGCTTGAAAGCCAATTTGGCGAATACGATGAATTTCTCGCCGCCGTGTTGGAACAGCGAGAGAACGCCCACGAAAGTATTGAAGCTCGGCGCCAGCAGCTACAGGACCAGCGCCAACGCCGAGTGACAACCCTGACGGATGCGGCTGAACGCATATTGAAAAACGTCAATCGTCGAACCGAACGCTTTACCAGTGTGGAAGAGTTGCACGCCTTTTTTGCGTCCGATGCCATGGTTGCGCGCTTGCGTAGCATGGCCGAGGAATTGCAGGAACTGGGCTCGGCTATGGAAGCCGATGATTGTTTGGGCCAGTTAAAAGCCGCTCAAGACACCGCCCTGCGCAGCGTTCGTGACAAAGCCGATATCTTTGAAGATGGTGGGGCCGTCATACGCCTCGGCAAACACAAGTTCAGCGTGAACCAGCAGGAACTGGATCTCACACTCATTCCCCGGGATGACCATGTGCTGCTGCATTTGACCGGCACCCAGTATTACGAGCGGTTGGATGAGCCGGAGCTGGATCGCCTGCGCAGCTACTGGAATATGAGTCAGCCGTCTGAGTCTGGCAAGGTTTACCGGGGGGAATACCTAGCTGCTCTGGTGATTGAAGAGTTCCGGAAATCACAGGATTTACCAGTTAACGTCGCTGATATTGAAGAGCTTACCGGCTATATTCGCACATTTGCATCGCCTCGCTACCGCGAAGGCTATGAAAAAGGTATTCACGACCACGATGCCGCGCTGATTGTTAGCACTCTCTGGCCAGCTATTCAAAATGCGGGGTTACTACGCTTTAGCCCGAAAGCACGGGCGCTTGCCATGTTGTTCTGGGCCGATCTGAGCCAGCAGAAGGTTTTCGCACAGCAGTTACGTTCACGTTGTTTGTCTGCGGGCATACTCAGCCGCATGATGCAGTCAGATGAGTTGTTGCAGGCCTTGGAGCAAGAAGTTGGCCCCAAACTCTTGGAATACATAGAAACCCACAAACTTATCTTGGCTGAAAAGGGCAGTGCCGAACGCACCTTGTTGAACTCGGCTGCTGAGTATCTGGTTTTGCAACTGGCAGAAGAGTCGGAAGCGTTTGAAATCACTCGTTATGCCGGAGAGCTGGCGGAAGGCTTTACTGTAGCTCTGAAACGGGATAACCAGTTTGCACAGTATGAGAACGCCCTGAGTGTGATTGCCGACCAGCCCGCTGCGCGCTGGAGCATAACCAGTCACTGGCTGAGAGCCTGGATGGGCAAAACGGAGCAGCAACACCTATTGCATTACCTGCCGGAAGTGGTGGCAGTGCTCAACGCAGAGGAAGCGATCACTACGGCGGTGCGCAGTGTTGAGCTGGCGTTTCAGGTTGAAGGTTTGCTTGGCCAGCACTCGAATATCAATGAGCGCGCCCTGAGTTTGCAGCTGGATGAATTCGAAGAACGCCTGCGTTATCACCGACAAGAAATCATCGCTGGTTGGCAGCAACTTCAGGATGTTCGTCACAGCATACTGGAAAAATGGCGTGATCAGTTGCGCCTTGAGGAATATCGGCCCCGGCCGCTGTCTTCGTTTGTTCGTAACAAGCTCATCAGTGAAAGCTATCTGCCTATCATTGGCGACAACCTGGCCAAGCAAATGGGCACCGCTGGCGAAGATCGACGCACCGACCAGTCCGGCCTGTTAATGATGATCTCGCCGCCCGGTTACGGTAAAACCACCTTAATGGAGTATGTGGCCAATCGGCTGGGCCTGATCTTTATGAAGATCAACTGCCCCAGTCTGGGCCATGATGTGTCCTCTCTGGATCCGGAGAAGGCACCGCATTCCACAGCGAAGGCAGAGTTGGTTAAGCTCAATCTGGCGCTGGAAATGGGCAATAACGTGATGCTGTATCTGGATGATATCCAGCACACCCATCCTGAATTCCTGCAAAAGTTTATCTCTCTGTGTGACGGCACCCGGCGCATTGAAGGCGTATGGCGGGGCCGTACCAGCACTTACGATATGCGCGGCAAACGCTTTTGCGTAGTCATGGCTGGTAACCCCTATACGGAAAGCGGCGAAGTGTTCAAAGTGCCCGATATGCTGGCAAACCGGGCGGATATCTACAACTTGGGGGATGTGCTATCGGGCATGGAGCACGCTTTTGAGTTGTCCTATATCGAAAACAGCCTGAGTGCCAACCGGGTGCTGGCACCTTTAGCTACCCGGGGCATGGCGGATTTCTACCGGTTTGCGGATCTGGCGGCAGGCAAGACCGTGGCAGATTCAGATTTCGAGCACGATTACAGTGCTGCTGAACGGGATGAAATTGTCTCCTTGCTTCAGAAAATGATCCGTGTTCGGGAAACCGTGCTGCGGGTAAATCAGGCATACATTGCGTCCAGCGCCCAAGCCGAAGCCTATCGCACCGAGCCTACCTTTAAGCTGCAGGGTAGTTACCGGAATATGAATAAACTTGCGGAGAAGTTGTCGCCGGTGATGAGCGACAAAGAACTGGAAGCTCTGATTGATGATCACTATCAGGGCGAATCCCAGTTGCTGACCCAAGGCGCAGAAGAGAACCTGCTTAAACTCAAGCAAATGCGCGGGACCATCACGGAAGCCGAAGCGAGCCGTTGGCAAGCCATTTGCGAAGAGTACCGGCGTCGCCAGCAGGCGGGAGGCGATGAGGAAACCGGCGTTAAGGTTGTACGCCAGCTCGGCCTGATTGCTGAGCAAATGCAGCAACTAGGGCAGCAGTTGATTGCTGGCATGGCTGGTCAAAAAGGTTCAGAGCAGAGTTTCGACAAAGCTCTCGGGGAGTTGTCTCGCTCCCTCGAAAACGGGCTAACCGAAGGCTTGCAGTCTGTGCAACTAAACCCTGCTGTAACAGTAAACTTGGATAGCCCGCCGCAGGTCGGTGAGGCGCTCACGGCATTCGCGCGGATTTTTGAAGAATCTCTTGTTCCGTTGGTAAAACTGATGGACGGCAAGCTGGGTTTGGACTTAAAAACCCAGCGGGAAATGAGCCGTGTGTTAAGAGTGATCGGTGAGTTGCAAGATAAGTTGCTATCTCAGGATTCAGCAACGAACAATACAAATTTATAATCGAAATCGCTGTACTCTGCACACAGCATGTAAATCCAATACCAACATAGGGATCACAACCAATGAAGGGAATCATAATTTCTATATTACTCTTATCCGCCTCTCTGGCTCACGCGGGCACCTATCGCTGGGTTGATGAGAACGGGCAAACTCATTTCGGTGATAGGCCGCCCCAAAACGTTGTGACTGATGAGGTTCGCTTAAAGGCTGCTCCGCCGTCTGTTGATGCGGAAGCCCTTGCGCGTAAACAACGTTTGAATGAGTTTCTTCAAAATAGTGAAAAAGAGCGTGAAGCCCGGTCAAAGGTTGTGGCTGAGCAGGAGGCTAATGCTGCGAAGCAAAAAGCTTACTGTGAGGGTATGCAAGCCCGGCTGAAGTATCTTGCGAGGGTTTCAGGTATCTATGAGTTGAACAAGGAAGGTGAGCGGGTTTTTGTGAATGACGAAGAGAACGAACGCATTCGCAAAGAGTTCAAAGCGCGCTTACAGAGAGAGTGTGGCGTGTAAGTCTGCTCAGTTTTATTGCCTCTGCCGCCGTGTAGGTGCTTGTGTAATGCGCTAAAGCCTTGCCAGAGGTACACTACTTGGCCTGAATGCTAGCTGATAGGCTTATGGGTACCTTATGGAAAATGAACACGATTCAAGTGAACAGGGCAACGCCAAAGCTAAGAAGACGCTAGCGGACCTTTCCACCCCCATTTATGGCTTGTTTATTCTGGGTGTGCTTTACACCTTGTATCTGGCCCATCAGATTGTCCTGCCGATGATTCTGGCGCTTCTCTTAAGCCTGCTGTTATCGCCTCTTGCTACGCGTATGTGTTCGGGGTTGCGTATGCCTCGGGTAGTGAGTTCACTGATACTGGTGTTGCTTGTGCTTGCAGGTATCGCCGGTGTGTCGATGGCTGTGGCAACACCTGCGCTTGAGTGGGCGGGTAAGGCTCCAGAGGGAATTTCCCGTTTGCTGGTTGGGGAAAGCGAGCTTAAGCGACAGATAAATAAGGTAACTGAGTCAGCCCAGAAGGTGGAAGACTCGGTGAATGAACTCTCTGATACTGGCGGCAAAAAGGCAGCAGTAGAGCCCACAACGGTGGTTCTACAAACGGACTCTTGGCGCGCCCAGCTTATGAATAAAGCCCGTGACGGGGTTGCGGGTTTAGCGCTGGCTATGGCGCTTACGTACTTCTTGCTGGTTAGTGGTGATAGGTTGGTGCTCAATTTTGTACGGCAGCTGCCACGGCGTCACCGCAGAAGAGTATTGCGTATTAGCCGAGATTCTCAGCACCAAATCGCCCAGTATCTGGCGGTACTGGGTATCAGTAACACCTCTGTTGGTGTGGCAACCGGCCTTATGGCTTGGGCAATTGGCTTGCCAGATCCAGCTGTATGGGGATTGGTAGCCGGGTTAGCCCGCTTCATTCCTTATCTTGGTGTTATTCTCACCATTCTGCTGTTGGCGGTTGTCTCGGCGGTAAGCTTGGATACTTTATGGATGATGGCCATTGCTCCCGTTGGTTATCTTGCCTTGACCACTATGGTGGGCTTTTTCATCGAGCCTTGGATACACGGCTTTCGCATGTCGATTAACCCGGTGATTATTTTCGTTTCGATCTTTTTTTGGGGTTGGCTCTGGGGGCCTGTAGGCGTGTTGCTGGCGGTGCCGCTGATGACTGTTATACAGGTTGTACTAAAGCAGATCCCCAAGCTGCGGCCTATTTACAAGGTCATTGCCCAGTAGTTTAGAGGGTGGGCATTCCCTGACAGCTGCCAAAATCTCTCCTACTCTAAGTGGATTGGTTTTGTTTTGCAGGCAGGGGGGATCACCTAGTCATGACTCCAAACACCATGAAGGCCATGGTTCTCACCGGCCATGGCGGTATTGAAAAACTTGAGTATAAAAGCGTACCCACGCCGTCTCCTGCGGCCGGCGAGGTGTTGGTACAGGTAACCGCTACCGCCAAAAACAATACAGACCGCAAAGCCCGGGAAGGGTTATATCCCACCAAAAAAGGTGAAACCACCTCATTCCAGATGGGCGGCAAGCCTACGCTGATTTTTCCCCGAATTCAGGGTGCCGATATTGCTGGCCGCGTAGTGGCTGTGGGCGAGGGCGTGGAGCCTAGCCGTATTGGCGAGAGGGGGCTGCTAGATTTCAATATGTATGGCAATGCCCGCAGGGATATCAATTTAACCCCCGATTATTATGGCCATGGTGCAGACGGCGGCTACGCCGAGTACGTGGCTGTTCCTTCAGATCAATTCCACGTTGTGCCAAACAAAGATTTGAGCGATGCCCAGATAGCTGCGATGGGAATGTGTTCCTATCAAACGGCTATGCACATGCTCACCTCTGCTAACGTAGAGGCCGGGGAACGTATTTTGGTTACCGGTGCAAGCGGCGGTGTTGGTACGGCACTGATCCAGCTTTGCCGAATTATGGGTGCCGTTCCTTACGCGTTAAGTACGCCGGATAAAACTGCGGCTCTTAAGTCGTTGGGCGCCGAATCTGTATTTGATCGCTCCGAAATGGACGGCTTTGTTGAGCGTGTAAAGGCCCAAACAGGCGGTAAACCTTTTGATGCGGTAATGGACTTGGTAGGCGGCGAGATGACTGACCGCTTCATCGACGCCATGATTTTCGATATGAACACTCGCAGCACTTATCCTCGCCTGAGCATCGCGGGTGCCAGTGGTGGCAATGTTAGTGAAATCCTGTGGACACGAATTTATCTGTATCAGGTAAAACTCTTCGGGGTTTCACACGGTACGCGAGAAGAGGCCGAGCAGCTGGTGGATTGGATTCGCGAAGGGCGGCTCAAGCCAGTTCTGCACGGTGCTTTTCGGCTCTCTGAATTACACCAAGCAGAGCGCTACTTTATGAATCGTGGCAGCAATTATCTCGGCAAGATTGTGATTGTGCCGGATTCCCTGTGGGAAGAGCACGGCCAACTCTGGTCGTTGGAGAAAGGCGCATGAAGCAGGAATTGACGATTCAGCTAATGGATACCCATGCTGGCGGTGATGTAAGTCGAATTGTGACGGGAGGTATCATCCCCCTGCCGGGCGACAGTGTGCGGGCGCAAATGGAGTACCTTCGCGATCAAGCCGATGGTTTGCGAAAGCTGCTGTTGGAAGAGCCTTACGGTATTCCGGAGATGTCTGTGGATTTGTTGGTTCCTCCGTCAGATCCGAGTGCTGCGGTCGGATACATCATTATGGAAGTGATGGGTTACCCGATTTATTCCGGCTCTAACACCATCTGTACGGCAACGGCGGTTTTGGAAGCTGGAATCGTGCCCAAAAAGGAGGGCAAGCAGAGCTTTTTACTGGAGTCCCCCGCAGGCCTTGTTCGCATAGAAGCGCTGGTGGAAAACGGCGTGGTCGAAGCGATAACCTGCGAAGGCCTGCCAAGCTATATCCATACCTATCAAACCAGTATCGATGTGCCATCACTTGGCACAGTCACTTACAGTGTGGCCTACAGCGGCGGCTTCTACGCATTGGTGGACGCAAAATCACTGGGTTTTGATCTTTCGGTCGATGAAGAACGTGAACTCGCAGTTGCAGCCCATGCCATTGTTGAAGCGATTCAGGCCGAACGGGGTTTTTCCCATTACACCCTGGGCGACGTGGGGCCATTGCCATTTCTGCACTTTATGGGGCCGGTACACCAAGTGGCAGAGGGCTACTATCGTTCCCGTTCTGCAACCTACGTGCATCCCGGCGTTATCTGCAGAAGCACCACCGGAACCGGCACCTCGGCGCGGCTTGCTCTTATGAATCATGAGGGGCTCATTCGCCCCGGAGACAAACTTGAAACCATCTCGTTGCGTGAGACGGGTTTTATTGGTGAGTTTTCTGGCGTAGAGCAGGCGGGCGAGTATCAGGTTGTGAAAAATAACATCACTGGTAAGGGTTATGTTTTAGCGCGTTCGGATATTGTTGTGAACTGTGATGACTCTTTAGTGGACTGCGATGGGCTTCGTCATGTCCTCGGGAATTACTCGCTTTTTTGAAGCGCATTCGCCTAAAGTTTACCTTTACGTAAAGTGCGAGCTATGGTAAATCTTCATCTATGCATTCAATGATAATAATAGCAGGAGCAGATAATGAGCCTTCCGGAATACGCCGACGTTTACCGCAATTTTGACCCTGCCGCTCTGGAAGCGGAGATCTTGGACGGAAGCCTTGAAAACGGGCTGAACGTTTGCCATGAAATGTGTGATAAGTGGGCTACTGACCCGCAAAAAGTCGCACTTTTCTATGAAACTATTGATGGCAGTGACGGCAAGCTGACCTTTGCGGAACTGAAAGAGCAGTCTGCACGTTTTGCGAACTATCTGGTTTCTCAGGGTATTGGCAAGGGTGATCGAGTTGCAGGGCTTTTACCGAGAACTCCGGAACTCCTTATCGTTATTGCCGGTGCACTGCGCGTAGGTGCTGTGTACCAGCCGCTGTTTACTGCATTCGGTTCTGGCGCTATTGAATACCGCCTTGAACGTGCGGCCACCAAGTTGGTCGTTACAGACCCCGCCAACTACTCTAAGCTCACTGAAGTGAAGGATTGCCCGCCCGTTATTTGTGTTGATGCAGAAAAAGCCGATGCAGGTGTTCGCGATTTCTACAGCGCACTTAACGAACAAAGTGATGATTTCGAGCCTGTGTTGATCAAAGGCACTGACCCATTCTTGCAGATGTTTACCTCGGGTACAGTTGGCAAGTCTAAAGGGGTTGCTGTGCCGGCTCGTGCTCTATTAGCTTTCTATGTTTATATGAGAGACGCCATCGACCTGCGCGATGACGATGTTTTTTGGAACGTTGCGGATCCCGGTTGGGCCTATGGCCTTTATTACGCAGTAGTTGGGCCGCTGCTGATGGGCCATGCCACCCATTTCAATCCGGGCGCATTTACCCCGGAATCCACCTACGACATGATCCGCAAGTACAAGATTACCAATCTGGCCGCTGCACCAACGGCTTACCGACTTCTTAAAGCCAACGATCATGTATTGCCCGAAGGCGAGAACCTTGGCCTACGTGTCGCCAGTAGTGCCGGTGAGCCTTTGAACCCAGAGGTCGTTAACTGGATTAAGAACCGCCATTATTGCCCGGTTATGGACCACTACGGCCAGACTGAAACCGGCATGACTTGCTGCAACTTCCATGCGCTCAAGCATCCGGTGCGCCAAGGTTCAATGGGTTATTCGTCGCCGGGCCACAAAGTGGTCGCCCTGAACGAGAAGAATGAAGAGGTAGGTGAGGGCGAAGTAGGGCAAATCGCTGTTGATGTGAAAGCCTCTCCGCTGTTCCACTTCGACGGTTATACTTGGGGCGAAAAAGACCCCTTCGTGAAGGGCTATTACCTCACGGGCGATATGGCGATTTGCCATGGCGATGGCAGCTTCTCATTCAGCGGCCGAGACGATGACATCATTACAACGGCGGGATACCGGGTTGGCCCGGCGGATGTGGAGAGCACCTTGCTGGAGCATGCCGCGGTTGCGGAGTCTGGAGTGGTCGCCAAGCCCGATGAAAAACGCGGCTCTATCATAAAAGCCTATGTGGTTATCAAGGGTGACGAGGCTCCGGCGGACGAACAGGTTCTGCGGGATGAGCTTCAGGAGCTTGTCCGTCGTCGCCTTTCCACACATGCCTTCCCCCGTGAAATTGAATTTGTTGATGAGCTCCCGAAAACACCCAGCGGTAAAATTCAGCGCTTTGTGTTGCGTAACAAAGCTCAGGAAGAGTCGGCTTCATGAAGGTGACACTTGAGGAGCTGAACAGGTTTCTTCAGGAGCAGTTCCCCCAGGGAGCTGCTTACGGCAGTTTGCAAAAGCTGGGGGATGGTTGGGCCGAGATGACACTGGATGTGGATGATGGGCACCTCAGGCCGGGTGGAACTGTGTCTGGCCCGGTAATGATGGGGCTGGCAGATGTCACCGTTTATGCCGCTTTGCTCAGTAAAATCGGGCTTGTGCCGCTGGCGGTAACCACCAACCTGAACATTAACTTTCTGCGCAAACCACAAGCGCACACGCCCATTCGTGCGAAAGCCACTATGCTCAAAGTTGGCCGCACAATGGGAGTTGGCGAGGTGTTCGTTTATTCGGAAGGTGTTGATGAACCCGTTGCCCACTCAACCATGACTTACTCGATACCACCTGAAAAACATCAGAATTAGGTTGACGTACACGTAAACGTCAATTTAATCTGGTTATAACGTATAACAGTAAAACAATAACAAAAGGTAAATTGGCTCATGAGTGACCAGTACGTTCTGGAGACCCGAAACCTTGTTAAAGAATTTAAGGGTTTTATAGCGGTCAACGACGTGAATCTTCAGGTTCAGGAAGGCCACATTCACGCCCTTATTGGGCCCAATGGTGCTGGCAAAACAACGGTCTTCAACCTGCTAACAAAGTTTCTGATTCCCACCCGTGGCCAAATCCTGTTCAACGGGGAAGACATCACTTCTACAAAATCCGCGCAAATTGCCCGTAAAGGGGTTGTTCGTTCGTTCCAGATTTCAGCGGTTTTCCCGCACATGACGGCTTTGGAAAACATTCGGGTTGCTCTGCAAGGCTTCGAGGGTACTTCGTACAGTTTCTGGAAATCCGGTGCGTCCCTTAACCGGCTGAATGAGCGCAGCATGGAATTGTTAGAATCTGTAGGCCTTGCCGAGTATGCCAATACCACAACTGTAGAATTGGCATACGGCCGCAAGCGGGCACTGGAGCTTGCGACCACTCTTGCGATGGAGCCAAAGCTGATGCTGTTGGATGAACCTACGCAGGGCATGGGCGCCGAGGACGTAGACCGGGTGGTTGAGCTGGTGCGTAAGGCTGCTAAAGGCCGCACGGTATTGATGGTTGAACACAATCTGAGTGTTGTTAGTAAGCTGTGTGACCGAATTACGGTTCTGGCTCAAGGCTCAGTGCTAACCGAAGGTGATTACGAAACGGTTTCTGCCGACCCTAGAGTGCGCGAAGTGTATATGGGAACAGGTGCCAGCGGTGAGCGTGGCGCGGTCGCCGAAGCGGAGGCCAGCCAATGAACACAGATGCGACTCGGAACTACGAGCAACTGAATATATCCGGCCTGCATGCCTATTATGGTGAGTCCCACATTTTGCATGGGGTAGATTTAGTCGTTCACCGTGGCGAATTGGTTACGCTTCTTGGTCGGAATGGCGCCGGGCGTAGCACTACCCTGAAGGCGATCATGAATATGGTGGGCCGTCGTACCGGCTCCATCATGGTCAACGGAGAAGAAACCATGTCGTGCGCTCCGCACCATATCGCCAGAATGGGAGTGGGGTATTGCCCTGAGCATCGCGGTATTTTTGCCTCGCTCAACGTGCATGAGAATCTTACGCTGCCACCGATAGTGCGCAGTGGCGGCATGAGCCTCGAAGAAATTTACTCAATGTTCCCCAACCTCTACGAGCGTCGCTTTAGTCAGGGCACCAAGCTATCCGGTGGTGAGCAGCAAATGCTGGCGCTAGCGCGGATTCTGCGTACCGGTGCCAATATGTTGCTGCTCGACGAAATTACCGAAGGCCTTGCCCCGGTTATTGTGGAAAAACTGGGTCATGTTCTAACCCAGCTCAAGGAAAAAGGGCTGACCATCGTATTGGTGGAGCAAAATTTCCACTTCGCAGCGCCTTTGGCTGATCGACACTACGTTGTTGAGCATGGGCGGATTGTGGAAGAAGTCCGTGCCGATGAACTGAGTGCCAAGCAGTCGGTGCTGGATGGCTATTTGGGGGTGTGATCCTGAATAGGCAAGAACGCAAGACATAACAAGACCAACAATAAACATGAACTAATGCAACACAGTAGCGGAGATACAACAATGACAATGATGAAAAAGCTTCTGACTTCAGCGATTGCCTCAACCCTAATGGCCAGTGGTGCTCAGGCTGCCATTTCAAACGATACCGTTAAGATTGGGTATCTGGCGGACATGTCTGGCACATACCGGGATCTCGCAGGGCCTAACGGTCAGTCTGCTCTTGAAATGGCTATCGCAGACTTTGGCGGAAGCGTAAAGGGCAAGAAAATTGAGATCGTCAGCGCTGATGACCGCAACAGCCCTGATACTTCTTCCAGTACCGTTCGCCGTTGGGTAGAAAACGAAAACGTAGACATGGTCGCAGGTATGGTGGCTTCCTCGGTTTCCATCGCGGTTAGCAAGATTCTGGAGGAAAACGATAAGCTTGGTATTATCTCGGGCTCCGCAGCTTCCAGTATCACAAACGAGCACTGCACCCCCAACCATATCCATTATGTGTATGACACCTATCCTCTGGCGAATGGCACCGCGAGTGCCGTCGTTAAAGAAGGTGGAAAAAGCTGGTATTTGCTGACAGCTGATTACGCTTTTGGCCACTCACTGGAAAGCGACGTAAGGCGCGTTGTGGAGGCTAACGGAGGTGAGGTTGTTGGTGCCATTCGTCACCCGTTCCCGACACAGGATTTCTCTTCTTTCGTGCTACAGGCTCAAGCTTCCGGTGCTGATGTGGTCGGTCTTGCAAACGCCGGTGCGGATACCACCAACGCAATCACCACTGCCAGTGAGTTCGGCGTAACTCAATCGGGCCAGACTCTTGCGGCCCTGCTGTTGTTTTTGACCGACGTTCACGCACTGGGCGCGCAAACCGCTCAGGGAATCCAGCTGACTACCGGTTGGTACTGGGACATGAATGAAGAGACCCGCGAGTGGTCGGATCGTTTCATGGACAAAACCGGTGTGCGTCCGACCATGGTTCACGCGGGTATCTATTCAAGCACCATTCAATACTTAAAAGCTGTCGAGGCTACAGGCTCTGACGACGCGCAAACGGTGCGCAAGCAGATGATGGATACGCCGATCAACGACATGTTCGCGAAGAACGGTAAGATTCGTATCGATGGCCGCATGGTTCACGATATGTATCTGGCCGAGGTAAAAACACCTGCTGAATCTAAGAACGAGTGGGATCTTTACAAGATTCTTCGCACGATTCCAGCAGAAGAGTCTTACCGTCCGCTTTCCGAGAGCAAGTGCAAACTGGTTAAAAACTAAAGTGTGCGGCCTTAGCAGAGCCCTATGGGTGCGCTGCTAAGGCCAAACCGACAATAAGCCAAATACCAACCTCTGTGCTGCCTCTGGAGTTAGCCCAATGTCCATGATTTTCGGCGTTCCTTTAGCTGTGCTTTCTGGCCAGCTACTGATCGGAATCATAAACGGTGCATTTTACGCCCTGTTGAGCCTCGGGCTCGCGGTTATCTTCGGCTTGCTGAAGATTATCAATTTCGCCCACGGCGCCATGTATATGCTTGGCGCCATGGTTACGGTTCTTATGTTCAATGCTTTGGGCGTTAGCTACTGGGTGGCGCTCTTTATGGCTCCACTGTTGGTGGGTGCGTTTGGCGTTGTTATTGAGTACTTTCTTCTGCGTCGTATTGCTGGTCAGGATCATATTTACAGCCTGCTTTTGACCTTCGGTGTTGCCCTTATTATTCAGGGCGTACTTATTAATTGGTTTGGAGTGTCTGGGCTGCGTTATGCCATGCCAGACATGTTCAAAGGCGGGATCAATCTCGGGTTCATGTTCATGCCGTACTATCGTGCATGGGTTATTGTGGCCGCACTTTTGGTGTGTTTTGGCACTTGGTTTGTTATTGAGAAAACCAAGTTGGGCGCTTACCTGCGTGCCGGAACCGAGGACTCCCAGCTAATGCAGGGGTTCGGAATCAACGTACCGCTGCTAATCAGCCTAACCTATGGATTTGGTGTTGCACTGGCGGCCTTTGCGGGTGTGCTGGCTGCTCCTATCTATTCCGTGACGCCGGTGATGGGCTCCACTACTTTGATTGTGGTGTTTGCGGTGGTGGTTATCGGCGGCATGGGCTCAATTGGCGGAGCCATCATTACGGGCATCCTTATGGGTGTTATTGAGGGCCTTACCAAAACGTTTTATCCCCCGGCTTCATCTGCGGTCATTTTTCTGGTCATGGTTTTGGTACTAATGTTCCGGCCCAGTGGCTTGTTTGGCAAAGAGGCATAATCATGGACCAATCAGCAAAGATTGCCGACATCCATAAGTCGATTGTAAAAGAGCAGGCCGCGCAAGAGCGCAAGCGCCTCATGTTGAATGCAGCTTTGTTGCTTCTTCTGCTTGCAGCTCCGTTTGCAATATATCCGGTCTTCCTAATGAAGATTCTGTGCTTCGCCTTGTTTGCGGTGGCATTTAACCTTCTTTTTGGGTTTACCGGCTTGCTTTCATTCGGTCATGCGGCCTTTCTTGCTGCTGGCGGATATACCACGGGTTATCTGCTCAGCAACTACTCGGGGTTATCTACCGAGCTAGGTATTATTGCGGGCACGCTAGCGGCTACGTTTCTGGGGCTTGGATTTGCGCTCTTGTCTATTCGGCGGCAGGGTATCTACTTTGCGATGGTTACCTTGGCGTTGGCGCAGTTGGTGTTCTTCTTTTTCGTGCAGTCGGAATTTACGGGCGGAGAAGATGGCATGCACGGCATTCCCAGAGGCCACCTTTTGGGTGTTATAGATCTGGAAAACAACCTGAGTATGTATTATTTCGTGCTGGCGGTATTCATCGGGTGCTACCTGTTGGTTCAGCGGATTGTTAGCAGCCCTTATGGGCAGGTGTTGAAAGCGATCAAGCAGAACGAGCCCAGAGCCGTATCACTGGGCTATAACGTTGATCGTTACAAAGTGCTGGCGTTTGTTATCTCAGCCGCTCTGGCTGGGCTTGCGGGCTCCATGAAGTCTGTGGTGTTCCAGTTAGCCTCGTTGAACGACGCGCACTGGCACATGTCTGGAGAAGTAATCCTCATGACTCTGGTTGGCGGCATGGGCACTCTGCTTGGGCCGGTCATCGGTGCAACTTTTGTGGTCAACATTGAGTATCACCTCTCGCAAGGCCCCCTTCGGGACTGGGTTGATCCGATTCTTGGGGGTGTATTCGTTATTACTGTGCTTGCCTTCCGAAGCGGTATTGTTGGCGAGATACAGAAATTTGTACGGAAGAATATAGGGTAGTGAGAGTAGGTTGAGTTTAGCTGGCAGGCTTGGGCTTAGGAGGCGGTATAACCTGTTGCAACCTACAGCCTAAAGCCTTCGAATTGAGTTTTTGGTATCGGTTCAATGTAGAATCTAAGCTGAATAGAGGCTCTTCCAAACAGGCTGGAGAGCCCATCTACCCATTTATCAGGGAATTTCAATGTTCAGCTTCTCGCCTCCGTGTTCGCTCAAGCAAACCCAATGGATTTTATTGGCGGTTTGCGTCCCTTTATTTTTGGCTGCTTGCTCAGAGCCCACAGCGCCATCAAAAACAACAGCTCCCTCGGTATCTGTTGTGGCGGTTGAAAGCACCGAGGTGCGACCCTCCCGAGATTTTGTGGCGCGCACTGCAGCGTCTGCAAAAGCTGGCCTAACCCCACGCATTGAAGCTGAAATCAAAGAGATTTTGTTCCGTGAAGGCTCCCGGGTGAACGAAGGGGAAACCCTAGTTCGCTTGGAAGCAACTCGCGCCAACGCGGATATTCAACAGACCAGAGCTGAGTTAGCGGCAGCCAAGGCAGAAGTTGATTCCGCCCGCAGAAACCTGAAACGTGGTGAGGATGTTGCTGGGAAAGGTTATTTGTCGGATGCCGACCTAGATAAGTTAAAGGATCGTTTCAGCGCCGCACAAAGCCGTTTGGAAACCGCAGAAGCTGCGGTTCAAAAAGCTGGTCTCAATCTGGAATACACAGAAATCAAGGCTCCCTTCGATGGCTGGATTGGCAGGCTAAATTACGATGTCGGCGCCGTTGTCAGTCCTGCAAGTGGGCCGATTGCCGAGGTGCTGGTAACGGACCCGATCTACGTTGAGTTCCAGCTTGATGAATCCGACTATGTGGCATTCCGCCGCGCAGGTACTGCCGCAGGCGAGGATATCGCCAACTCTCTTTCATTGCGTCTGACGCTGCCCGATGGTGGCTTTTACAATCAAGACGGCAAAGTGAGCTTTGCAGACGTGCAAACCAATGCCAGTACCGGCACCGTGGATATGCGGGCGGAATTTGCCAATCCGAATGCGGTTCTGCTTCCCGGGTTATACGTTACGCTCCGAATTGAAGGCCGTGCCGGAGAGGCTCAGGTGCTTGTTCCGCAAGTGGCTATTCAGGAAACCATTGAAGGCAAGTTTGTTCTGGTTGTAAACGATGAGCAGATGGTTTCTCAGCGGTTTATTCAAACCGGGCCGCGTTTGGGTGCCATGCTGGCAACAGAGAGTGGCCTTGAAGCCGGTGAACGAGTGATTGTTGAGGGCTTACAGAAAGTTCGAACGGGCGTAACCGTCAATCCGGTTGTGAAGCAGATAAACCCTGAAACTGGTGTGCTTACGGATAGCGCAAAGCCCAAGAAAGAAGGTGAGGCTGAGCAATGATCAGCCGCACGTTTATTCATCGGCCCAAGTTTGCCTTTGTTATCTCCATCCTGATCTCCCTTGCAGGGCTTCTGGCCTTGCAGGTGCTCCCGGTGAATATGTACCCCGATATGGCGCCGCCGAAAATCCGTGTGGCTGCTGTGCTGCCCGGGGGCAGTGCGCAAATTGTTGAAGAAGCCGTTATTCGCCCCATCGAGCAGCAGCTCAACGGCGTTGAGGACATGATTTATATTGAATCGACCGCCTCTGACGACGGTACGGCAATGATTACGCTGACGTTTGAGAGCGGCACGGATACAGATATTGCACAGGTGAATGTGCAGAACCGGGTGGCTCTAGCAGAGCCCTTCCTGCCTCAGGAGGTTCGGCGACAAGGGGTTACGGTCAGCAAGCAAACCGGCAACATGCTGATGGGTATTAACCTTGTTTCGGACCGCCCGGCTCTGGATGCGGTGTTTTTGAGTAACTACGCCTCAAGCAATTTGGTCGAGGCTTTGGGCCGGGTTTCGGGAGTTGCGTCTGCAGAAGTAATGGGCGCGAAGGACTACAGCATGCGCATCTGGCTTGACCCACGTCGTATGCAGTCGTTGGGGGTTACCGTTGCGGAAATTGTTGCCGCCATTCAGGAGCAGAACCAGATTGTAGCGTCAGGCAAACTGGGCCAAGAGCCGGTTCCGGAGGGTCAGCAGTTTGTTTACAGCATTCAGAGCAAGGAACGCCTTACAGACCCCGACGAATTTGCCCAGACCATTATCCGTGCCAAGGAGAGCGGTGGGTTTTTACGCCTTAACGACGTGGCGCGGATCGAGTTGGGGTCTCGGTCTTACACCTCTACTGCCAAACTGAATAATCAGGATACGGCGTTTGTGGTGATCTACCAGTTGCCAGATGCCAACGCTCTGGAAGTCGCAGGCAGAGTAAAAGAAACCGTTGATGAGTTCGCCAAGAGTTTCCCCGACGGCGTTTCACATAGTGTGCTGTTTGATTCTACTGAGTTCATCAGCCGGTCCATCAAAGAGGTGGCAATCACTCTGCTTCAGGCTGTTGCACTGGTTATTCTGGTGGTATTTCTGTTTTTGCAAAGCTTTCGCGCGACTCTGGTTCCCGCCATAGCGATCCCCGTTTCTCTTATTGGCACCTTCGCGATTATGGCGGTGATGGGGTATTCCATAAACATCATCACGCTGTTCGGGCTGGTGCTGGCGATCGGTATTGTGGTGGACGACGCCATCGTGGTGGTGGAGAACGTTGAGCGTATCCTTGAAGAGGAAAAGCTGCCGATCAAGGAAGCGGTGGAAAAAGCCATGAGCCAGGTCACCGGGCCTATCGTTGCGACCACACTGGTACTGCTGGCGGTATTTGTGCCTGTGGCGTTCATGCCAGGTATAACGGGCAAGCTCTATCAACAGTTCTCCGTCACTATCTCTGTGGCGGTCATTATTTCATCCATCAATGCGCTTACATTGAGCCCGGCGCTGTGTGCGACCTTGCTGGGCCACGGCGGCAAAGCCACTATTGGGTGGATGCAGCCGGTCGAGCGATTCATTTCTTTCAGTACGAAGGGCTACTCGGGGCTGGTGTCGAGGCTTCTCCGCAAGGGTATTTTAGTGGGCGTTGCACTCCTCGCCATACTGGGTGTCAGTGCCGGGCTTTTCAAATCTATACCGCTGGCGTTTGTGCCACCGGAAGATCAGGGCTTTCTGTTTGTGGATGTGCAGCTTCCGGTTGCGGCGTCCCAGCAACGCACCGATGTGGTACTTGAGAAGATCACCGACGTGGTGCTGGAGGACCCGGCGGTTACAGACTTTATTACGGTTTCCGGGTTTTCATTGATGAGCGGTGCGGGCTCCAACAATGGGCTCGGCATCGTGGTGCTCAAGGATTGGTCTGAGCGGGAACAACCAGAGCTGGGTTTAGGCGCAACGATACCGCGTATGTATGGTCGGCTTGCGGCCATTCCAGAAGCTCAGGTTATGGTATTCAACGCACCGCCCATTCCCGGGATTGGTGTTGCTGCCGGTTTTGATTACCGCTTGCAGGACAATCTAGGGCGTGATGTTTCCGAACTTACTCAGGTAATGAACGGGCTGATCTTCGAGGCAAACCAACGTGAAGAGCTGTCGCGGGTTTACAGTACCTACCGTGCCAACATTCCCCAGTATCTTCTGGAGGTTGATCGCAATAAGGCAAAAGCCCTGGGCATTCAGCTATCGGATATTTTCTCCACGCTGCAGGCCCAACTTGGATCGCTGTATGTGAATGACTTCACCCGCTTCGGTAAAAACTACCGGGTACAACTGCAGGCGGAAGGGGAATTCCGGCAGGGGCCAGAGGACTTGTCCTATTATTCTGTTCGCAACCGAGACGGTGATATGGTGCCGCTCTCGACTTTGGCCACGCTGAAACCGGTGTTGGGGCCTTCCAGTATTGCCCACTTTAATTTGAAACGGTCTGTGACCATTTCGGGTGAGGCAGCACCGGGCTTTGCCAGTGGGGATGCCATCACAGTTATGGAAGAGCTTTCGAAACAACTGCCGCAAGGTTATGAGTTCAGCTGGTCGGGGCAGAGCTTGCAGGAAATACAGGCGGGTAATCTAGCCATTGTGATTTTCATGCTGGCGATTGTATTCGTGTATCTGTTTTTGGTTGCACAGTACGAGAGTTGGGCTCTGCCTGTTGCCGTTATTGGAGCTGTACCCATCGCCATATTTGGTGCACTGGCGGGGCTGTGGCTAACCGGCCTTGCGAACAACATTTATGCGCAGGTGGGGTTGGTGCTGTTGATTGGGTTATCCACCAAAACAGCCATTTTGATTGTTGAGTTTGCCATGCAGCTACGCAAATCCGGGATGAGTGCGATAGAGGCAGCGAACAAGGCGGCGGTATTGCGATTCAGGGCGGTGCTGATGACCGCCCTGTCGTTTGTGCTGGGTGTTCTTCCATTGGTGTTTGCGACCGGTGCCGGTGCAGGCAGCCGCGTCAGCCTGGGTATTACCGTGCTGAGCGGCATGATTGCAGCAACCGTACTGGGAACGCTTCTGGTGCCTATTTTTTATAAATGGGTGCAGATAGTTCGGGATCGCAAGGAGGCCTGACTTTCCCGATCAGGAAAGGCGCCCACTGCGGCGCCTTTTTTCGTTTCTGCGCATCACGTACCAGGCGATAAACGCCACCACGGATACCGTGAGAATAATCAGCGTGGCCAGTGCGTTGATCTTTGGGGATACACCCATTCGTACCGACGAGAACACCACCATTGGCAAGGTGGTGGAGCCGGGGCCGGATACAAAGCTGGCAATCACCAGATCGTCCAGCGACAGGGTGAACGCCAGCAACCAGCCGGATACCAGGGCAGGCGCGATCACCGGCAGGGTGACCACAAAGAATGTCTTCAGGGGTGTACAGCCCAGATCCATGGCGGCTTCCTCAATGGAGCGATCCACCTCTTGCAGTCGGGCACTCACAACCACTGCCACATAGGCGCTGCAGAAAGTGGTGTGTGCAATCCATATGGTCACCATTCCACGATCTGCCGGCCAGCCAGTCAGTTCCGCCAGTTGAACAAACAGCAGCAGCAGCGACAAACCGGTGATCACTTCTGGCATAACCAGAGGAGCGGTAATCATGCCAGACAGCAACGTACGCCCGCGCATGCGCTTGAATCGGGTGATCACAAACGCACACAGGGTGCCCAGGCACATGGCCATGCTGGCGGAGTAGAAGGCGATTTTAAGGCTCATCCACACGGCCGATAGTATCTGCTGGTCTTCAAACAGGGCGCTGTACCAGTGGGTGGAGAAGCCTGCCCACACGGACACCAGCCGGGATGCGTTGAACGAATACACGATCAGCACAAACATGGGCAGGTACAAAAATAGCAGGCCCAGAACCAGCATGACTTTGGAGAAGCTGATACCGCGAGCATTAACCATTCTTCGACATCTCCCGACTCTGGAAGCGGTGGAACAATATAATCGGCACTAATAGCAGTGCCAGCATGACAATGGCCAACGCTGAGGCGACAGGCCAGTCGCGGTTGTTGAAGAACTCTTCCCACAACACCTTGCCGATCATCAGCGTATCCGGGCCGCCGAGCAGCTCAGGAATTACGAACTCACCGACAGCGGGAATGAATACCAGCATACAGCCCGCCAAAATACCGGCCTTGGATAAAGGCAGGGTAATGGCCCAGAAGGTCGTAATGCTGCGGCAGCCGAGGTCTGATGCGGCTTCCAGCAGACGCAGGTCCAGCTTCACCAGGTTGGTGAAAATGGGCAGCACCATAAACGGCAAGTAGGCATAGGTAATGCCGAGAATCACTGCAAAGTTGGTGTTCAGCATTTTCAGCGGCTCGTCGATCAACCCGAGCCAGAGCAGGAAGCTGTTCAGCAAACCCTGATTGCCGAGGATGCCCATCCAGGCGTAAACCCGAATCAGGAACGAGGTCCATGAGGGCAGCATCACCATCAGCAGAAGCACTAACTGCCAGTGCTTTGGAGCCCGGGCCATAGCGTAGGCCATAGGGTAGCCAATCAGCAGGCAGGCGATGGTGGAGATGAGCGCGGTTTTCACCGAGCCCCAATAAGCTGCAACGTACAGGCTGTCGGACAGCAGGAATAGATAGTTTCCGAAATTCACCACCACCGACAGGGTGTTTTCTGCCAGCCGGAATACCGGCTCGTAAGGCGGTATGGCCATCACGGCCGACGTCAGGCTGATTTTCAGGATCAGCGCGAACGGCAGCAGGAAAAACAGCAACAGCCACGCGAACGGAATGCCAAACAGCACCCGGCGGTGGAACAGCAATGTACGCACCCGCGCCATCAAGGGCGCGGGAATCGGATTCCTGTTCATGGCATTAATTCCAAAGCAGGATGGGGCTGGAGGCTTCCCAGGAAACGAACACGGTGTCGCCCCAGGTTGGCCGTTCACCGCGGCGTTCCACGTTCGCCATGGTGGCCTGCACACGCTTGCCGCTGGCCAGCTTCACGTAATAGGAGGTGATGTCGCCCAGATACGCGATGTTCTCCACCGTGCCCTTGCTCCAGTTGAATTCACCTTCGGGTTTGTCTGGCGTCAGGTAAATTTTTTCCGGGCGCAGGGCAATCAGCGTATTGGTGTTTTCTGCCGATGTGGTCACGCCCCGGTCAATGTATACCTGTGCGTCCAGCAAGCCGCTGGTTAGCAAAATGCTGTCGGAGTTGTCTTCCTCGATGCTGGCCTCAAAGATATTCACCGAGCCAATAAACTCTGCCGTCATGCGGCTGTTTGGGCTTTCGTAAATATCGATGGGTGAGCCCACTTGTGCAATCTGTCCAAAGGACATAATGGCAATGCGGCTGGCCATGGTCATGGCTTCTTCCTGATCGTGGGTCACCATCAGGCAGGTGGCGCCCACTTTCTCCAGAATATCCACCAGCTCAAGCTGCATCTCTGTACGCAGCTTTTTATCGAGCGCACCCATAGGCTCATCCAGAAGCAGGAGCTTCGGGCGTTTTGCCAGTGAGCGAGCCAGCGCAACCCGCTGCTGTTGGCCACCGGAAAGCTGCTGCGGACGACGCTTGGCGTAGGGCTCCATTTTGACCAGCTTGAGCATGGCCGCCACCCGGTCGCGAATCTCGTCCTTCGGCAGCTTGTCCTGTTTCAGGCCCATGGCAATGTTCTGCTCCACGGTCATGTGCGGGAACAGTGCGTAAGACTGGAACATCATATTGGTTGGGCGCAAATAGGGAGGCAGGGCCGTAATGTCCTGACCGTCCAGCACAATACGACCGCTATCCGGTGTCTCAAAGCCAGCCAGCATGCGTAGCAGTGTGGATTTACCAGAGCCGGAACCGCCCAGAAGCGCGAATATCTCGCCCTTGTGGATGTCCAGATCTACGTCGTCCACCGCCAGTGTGCTGTCAAAGCTTTTTGATACGCCACGAATGCTGAGTAACACCTCCGCTTTCGCGGAGGTGTTGATGCCGTTAACCACGCCCTTAACGCCCGGACTTAACGCTGGTCCAGGTGCGGGTCATCAGGCGCTGTGTGTCCTGAGGCCGACCTTCCATGATGTAGAGCTTTTTCATCACATCATCCGTAGGGTAAATGCTGGTGTCGTTAAGGATTTCTGCATCCACAAATTCATCGGCTGCCTTGCTCGGGTTGGCGTACCACACATAGTTGGTCACCTCAGCGATGATCTCTGGCTTCATAAGAAAGTTGACCAGCTTGTGGGCATTCTCAACATTGGGCGCGCCAGCGGGGATGGTCATCATATCGAACCACAGCACCGCGCCCTCTTTTGGAATGGTGTAGCGGATTTCGTTGCCGTTTTTGGCTTCCTCGGCACGAGCAGCCGCCTGCAGAATGTCGCCGGAATAGCCGGCAGCCACGCACAGGTCGCCATTAGCCAGGTCGCCAATGTATCGGGACGAGTGGAAGTAGGTAATGTTCGGCCGCACGGCCTTGATCACGTCGCCACCCTTTTTGATGTCTTCGGCGTTGTTGCTGTTCGGGTTCAAGCCTGCGTAGGCCATAGCAGCCCGCACCATTTCTTCACCGGAATCCAGCATGGCAATGCCGCAGCCGCCTTTGGCCAGCTTGGCCGTTACTTCAGGATCAAATACCAGCGCCCAAGAATCTGTGGGTGCTGTGTCGCCCAGGATTTTCTGGATGCGGCCAGCGTTGTAGCCATAGCCGTTGGTTCCCCAAAGATAGGGAATGGAGAACTGGCTGCCCGGGTCCACTTTTTCCAGTTGGGCCATCAGATCCGGATTCAGATTGGCCATGTTCGGCAGTTTGTCGTGATCCAGAGCCACAAAAGCCTTGGCAGAGATCTGCTTGGCAACGTAGTGGTTTGAAGGTACGACCAGGTCGTAGCCAGAGCGGCCAGACAGCAGCGCGGCTTCAAGAACCTCGTTACTGTCGTAAACGTCGTAAACGACCTTTATACCGGTTTCTTTGGTGAACTTTGTCAGGGTGTTCTCGGCAACGTAGTCAGACCAGTTATACACACGCACTTCTTCTGCGGCGATTGTAGAAGAGGCACACAGAGACAACGCAACGGAGGCGGCCAGCGCCTGTGGCTTACACAACTTGAACATTGGATAACGTCCCTCACTGAAAAGGGATGGATACAAAGCGTGCAGGACGCACGCGGTGTTGTGCAGGTCTGCTGAGGGAAGGCCGCGGGTGCGACTCCTTTGAGGCTTGTCCTGAAAAACGGCGGTGGGGCTATGGTTTATGGCACCGACCGAATTCGCGGGATATTTAACACGAGAATGCGTGGCGCGCTACAAATATCTTGCTGGAGTGTGCGGGGGTTGTACCTATGAGGATTTATCGGCATCAAGAACTACTCCCACGGTGCCGGCGTTTACAGCTCTCGGGCACCGTGAAAGAGTGCTTGAATGGCAGATGTCATCCACGCCAATAGTTGTTGGCCGCCGCTACCGTCTGAAAGTTAACGGCGATGACGTGCGAGGCGGCGGTTAGCCCATCCGCAGAATTTGCGTATTCGGGCCTCAGCTTTTTGAGGGTATCCATATCCGGCTGGGTGTATTTCACACCGCGACGGCTAAGGGTAATGGCAAGCTCATAGCCTTGCTGCGGAGTATCGGTAATCAACGAGGGTAGCCAAGTATCAGTCATTTTAAATGCCTTTTTGTTTGGGTTCGCCGAAAGAGTAGCAGACGACACGCGGTTTTGCGCATCGTCTATATCAAGGCAAGCTCTTTGTTAGCCTACAAACATTTTCTTGGCAAGCGGGATGCCTTTCAGACCGCTCACGGCAACGGTTGTCAGCAAACCACCTAGCATGGCGCCTACTACTCCGGCGGTCATGATGTCCTGGCCGGTGAGGTACAGGCCGGGTATGCGGGTCTTGGGCTTTAGCCAGTCCTGCTCGAAGCGGTCGGGAGTATGGTCCAGGCCATAGATTTCACCTTCGCTGTAGCGGCAGAAATAGTCTGTGGACAGGGGCGTGGATAGCTCGTAGTAATCCACTTTGCCTTCCAGATGCGGGAACTTCTCATAGAGCTTCGCAAGCAGGCGCTGGGCATACTCTTCCTTCTTGGCTTCATAGTCGTCACCGCGCTTGCCCCAAGGCTTGTCGGCCCACTCCTCGTACCACTTGAAGGGGCCGGGTGCCACAATCTCAATGGTGGCGCGACCAGGGTAGCGCTCCAGAAAGCTGGGGTCTTTCGCCGAGGGGAACGAAATATAGGTTAGCGAAATATCGCTGTTATCCGGATCTTCCTCGAAGTCTTTCACATGTTTTTCGTAGTCTGTGCCGGGGTAAATCCAGTAGTTGGTTTTCGGCAGGCCTAAATTCTCTGCAGTATCTTCCAGGCCGATGTACAGGCAGTTACTGGCCATGGAGCGCTTAACGGTTTTCAGTTTGTCCTGATAGTAGCCCCATTCAGGCGCGTCTTTTGGCAGCAGCTTGTTGAAGGTGTTGAATACGCCAGCGTTGCTGATGACCAGTGGCGAGCGAATCTCTGCACCGTCGGCCATGCGAACGCCCACGGCTTTGCCTTTCTCGATGAGAATCTCGGTCACATCAGCGTAGGTAAAGACTTCGCCGCCGCTTTGCTGAACCACCGGGATAATAGTCTTGGCCATTTCAGAGGCGCCACCAATTGGGTAGTAGCCGCCGTGCAGGTAATGGCGGGCGATGAGTGAGTGGACAATGAAGCTGGATTGGGCTGGTGGCAGGCCGTTGTCGCCCCACTGGCCGGTAAGCACGGCAATCAGCTCCTGATTGCTGGTGATGCCTCCAAGCACTTCGCGGGTAGGCTTGTTAAGGAACTCTGGCGCCTTACGTTTCGCAAGCATGCTTAGTGGTCCAAGAGCCAGACTTGGCAATACTTTGCTCAGAACAACCGCCGGCATGGCCTTGGACACCTGACGCAGATACCCCAGATAGGTATCGATGGCCTTTTCTTCTTCCGGGAAAGCTTTCACCAGCTCGGCACGGAATTCCTCGGGGCCAGCAATCAGATCCACATGCTTCTCACCGATGTAGATACGGTCGTAGTTGGCGTCCATTGGCGCCCATTTCAACTGACCGTCCGTGATGTGGTCGAACAGCCGCTTGCCCATGGTGTGGTCTGCACCCATGTCGCCGATATAGTGAACACCTACGTCCCACTCGTAACCGTTCCGGTCATAGCTGTGGGTGAAGCCGCCGGCGGTGTAGTGCTGTTCAAGAACGAGCACCTTTTTGCCCATCTTGCTCATGCAAGCAGCTGCGGTCAGGCCGCCGATGCCGGAGCCAATGATGATGGCATCGTAGGGGCCGTCCAGACGTTTTTCACGATAACGTTTGCCAACGCGGAGGGTGCTGGGTTTTGGGCTGCTCATGGTATTAGTCCTGTTGTGATTGTTGTTGCTTGTTCGACCGGGATCCATCCAGCAGCAAGCTGAGTACGCCTTCGGTCAACATGGGTTCGGCTTTTGCGCCGGGCAAATGGCCATCGATGGTGAGCTGCGACAGCCCGTGCACCAGAGACCAGGCGGCGGCTGTCATCAGCGAAACAGGTGAGGGCTTGAGGTAGCCCAGATCGCGGGCACGGGCCACGGTGTTTTCCAGAATCTGAAACGCCCCTTTGCCTGCTGCATCCAAACGCGGATGCGCGCCCTTGGGTAACACCCGACCTCCGAACATTAAGCGGTATAGGTTGGGTTCTTCCTGAGCAAAGGCTACGTACACTAGCCCAATCTCGATCAATGCCTCGCGCGGTGCTTCCTGATTCACCGCTTGCAAGCGATCACGCAGGGATTCGAACCCGCCAATGGCGAGCTCGGCCAATAGTGTTTCGCGGTCTGAGAAGTGCCGATACAGTGCTGGAGCGCTAACGCCGAGTTGCTTGGCCAGAGCCCGTAAGCTGAGGGCCGTATCCCCGTGGGTTCTGAGCGTGTCGAGGGCCAACAAGTGAGCTTGAAGCTGGAGGTCCCCGTGATGGTAGGCCGGTTTTGTCATGAGTTATTTGAACTGGGTTAATGTTATCGGTGGTAACAATGTTAACTTCGATAACATCATGAAATCGAGCGGTAGTCAAACAGATTTTCTAAGGCCAAAAAAAGCCCCGGTGGCCAGTTAAGGCAAACCGGGGCTTGCGTGTGCTTTAGGCTGTTTACCTCAGCCCCATCTCCTCAATGGAGATTTCACGCATTTTAAACTTCTGGATCTTGCCCGTTACCGTCATGGGGAACTCATCCACGAATTTGTAATTCCGTGGGATTTTGAAGTGGGCAATCTTGCCTTTGCAGAAAGCCATCAGGCCATCGGCATCTACCGGCTCTGCATCGGGTCGCAGTTTTACCCAAGCAATCAGTTCCTCACCGTATTTGTCATCGGGTATGCCGGTTACTTGCACTTCCTCGATGGAGGGATGGGTGTAGAGGAATTCCTCGACTTCTTTCGGGTAGATGTTTTCGCCACCGCGAATCACCATGTCCTTGATGCGGCCAACGATCTGGATATAGCCTTCATCGTCCATGGTGGCTAGGTCGCCCGTATGCATCCAGCCAGAGGCGTCGATGGCTTCTCGGGTTTTCTCTTCGTTGTTCCAGTACTTCAGCATTACGCTGTAGCCGCGGGTGCATAGCTCGCCAATCTCGCCACGAGGTAATACGTTACCCGTACCTGGGTCAACAATTTTGGTTTCCAGATGCGGTTGGGTGCGGCCCACGGTAGTGACCTGTTTCTCGAAAGGGTCGAGTGAGCTGGTCTGGGTGGACACCGGGCTGGTTTCAGTCATGCCATAGGCGATCTGAACCTCTTTCATGTTCATCTTGCCATTGACCTTCTTCATCACTTCCGCCGGGCAGATGGACCCTGCCATGATGCCGGTGCGCAAGGTTGAAAGATCGTAGGAATCAAACTCGGGCTCGGCTAGTTCTGCTATGAACATGGTAGGCACGCCGTAGAGTGCCGTAGCCCTCTCCTGATGCACCGCCTGCAGTACCGCTTTGGGCTCAAAGCCTTCACCCGGATAGATCATAGTTGAGCCATGGGTTATACAGCCCAGATTGCCCATCACCATGCCGAAGCAGTGGTAAAGAGGCACGGGGATAACCAGTCGGTCCTTATCGGTTAGAATCTGGCTTTCACCCACAAAGAATCCGTTGTTCAGGATGTTGTGGTGGGTGAGGGTGGCGCCTTTGGGGTTGCCAGTGGTGCCGGATGTGAACTGTATATTGATGGGGTCGTCGAACTGGAGCTGACTCTGAACTTTATCGACTTCTTCTTGGCTTACGTCGTTGGCAAAGCCGGTAAATTCATTCCAGCTCCACATGCCCGCATGCTTTTCTGTGTCCAGATTGATGACCGCACGCAGGTCTGAAACCCTCTGGGCTTTGAGCTTGCCCGGAGTGCTGGCTTTCAGCTCGGGCGCCAGATCGTACAGTGTTTTCCGGTAATCAGAGGCTTTAAAGCTGTCTGCGGTTACCAGCACGCTGATGCCCGCCAGGTTTAAGGCGTATTCCAGTTCGTGTAGGCCGTAAGCAGGGTTGATGTTGACCAGAATGGCACCCACTTTTGCGGTTGCAAACTGGGTAACGGTCCACTCGTAACGGTTGGGTGCCCATATACCTACGCGGTCGCCGCGCTTAACGCCAATGGCGAGAAAGGCCCGGGCCGCTTCGTTTACCTTGGCAAGGAACTCTTTGTAGGTCCAGCGTATGTCTTGATGCAAGCACACAAGGGCTTCGGTGTCAGGGTATTTAGCGGCGGTACGGTCAAGCATTTCGCCAATGGTCATGCCCAGAAGCGGTGTGTTGGAGGTGCCGCTGCTGTAGCTTGGAAGAGTCTGGTTCATGTTTGCCTCCATTTGTTTTTGTGGTCGAGGTCTGGGAGTTATGGTGCCGGTTAACGGCTCTGTTTGTGATATTCCGGGTTCGGTCGCATGTCACTGGCAATCGCCACGCGGTTCGACATGTTGTAAAAGCCGATTACGTTGCTAAGGTCCCAGATTCCGCGGTCACTAAAGCCTGCATCCCGCAGTGCCTGTACTTCGTCTTCAGCCACCGTTGCTGGAGAACGTGTAAGGTGGGATGCAAAATCCAGCATGGCGCGCTGGCGCTTATCGAGTTTCGCTGAGCGGTAATTCATCACCAGATGTTCGCCAAGGGCGGGGTCGCCGCTCAAAACTCTTACTGCTGCGCCATGGGCTACGAGGCAGTAAAAGCACTTGTTTTCGGATGAAACCACGACCGCAACCATTTCCCTTTCGAGTTTGCTCAGCTCGCTTTCACCCATCATCAGTTCGTTATAGAACCGTGTGAAACCGTCTAGCTGGTTCAGGTTTTGGCTGAACGCGGTGAGCACATTGGGAACCATGCCCAGCTTTTCCTGACATATTTCAAAATACTTACGGACATCATCAGGTAGATCGTTCATGTCCGGGATTGGGAGGTCTAGAGCGACAACGTCTTTTTTATTAGTCATGTCAGATCCTTAGGGTTGTAGAGCCTGGCCCACTTTTGAGCCGTTATGACGGTTGAGCTGGCTGCTGATCCAATCACCTGTAGCCACTAATTTATTCAAATCTACACCTGTGCCGATACCAAGTCCCTCAAGCATATAGAGCACATCTTCGGTGGCGACGTTGCCGGAGGCGCCTTTGGCGTAAGGGCAGCCGCCAAGGCCTGCAACTGAGGCATCAAGAACTGCCACACCTTCTTCAAGCACTGCATAAAGGTTGGCCAATGCCTGTCCGTAGGTGTCGTGGAAGTGTGCAGCCAAGCGTTCAACGGGCACCTGTTTTACCACTGCTTCCAGCATACGCTTTGCTTTCAGTGGAGTACCTACACCAATGGTATCGCCCAGCGAAATCTCATAGCAGCCCATGTCGGCTAACGCTTTGGCAACGTTTGCTACTTGTTCAGGCGCAATTTCCCCTTCATAGGGACAGCCAAGCACGGTTGATACATAACCTCTAACTGGAATCTTGTGCTTATTTGCGGCTTCCATCACTGGTAGGAAGCGCTCAAGACTCTCAGCGATAGAGCAGTTGATGTTCTTCTGGCTAAAGGATTCAGAGGCTGCACCGAATACCGCTACTTCATCCACGCCTGCTGCCAGGGCATTCTCGAAGCCTCTGAGGTTGGGAGTCAAAACCGAATAGCGCACACCGGCTTTACGTTTGATACCTGCCATTACGTCAGCGGCATCACCCATTTGTGGCACCCATTTGGGTGACACAAAGCTGGCGGACTCAATATGGTTGAGGCCGCAATCAGCAAGCCGTTCGATCAGTTGGGTTTTGATGCCTGTGGCGATCACCGGCCCCGATTCGTTTTGCAAACCGTCCCGGGGGCTCATTTCAACCAGCCGCGCCTGTTTTGGAAAGGCCATCAGCCTGCCTCCTCATCGCTCTGCTCAGCGTTCGTTTCTGCAACCTCGATGGCAATTAGCTCTGCGCCTTCAGAAACCTGCTCACCTTCATTGAAGAAAACTTCGCTTACAACGCCGTCTGCCGGAGCCTTGATAGCGTGCTCCATTTTCATAGCTTCCATGATGACAAGCGTTTGGCCAGCGGTGACCTTGTCGCCTACTTTTGCCTGAACCGCCACGATTGCGCCGTTCATAGGTGCAGTAAGGCCGCCTTCGGGTGCCATATCATCGGACACGTAGCTTTCCCGATAGAGGGTGCACTGGAAGGTGTCGCCTTCGTAAAAGAGTACGAGCTGATTGTTGTGCAGGTTGCCGTGGATGCTGATGCGATGGCCATTGATGACGGCTTGCAGTGAATCGTCATCAAGCTTGGCGGTGAGGTTATAAACGCTACTATCTACAGATACTTGATAGTGGTCGTCTTTCTCCAGAACTTTCAGCTCATGTATGTTATCGCCCACTTGCAGTTGCAGGGGTTGAGCGTATTCCGAGTTCACACGCCAGCTGTTACGGCGACCGAACGGCGACCAGGGATCGGTGCTCACAGAGTCGGCGGATTTGCGCTCTTCCAACACAAAACCTGCTGCTAGAACCAGTGCTTTGTGGGTGTCGAGTTTTGATTTCGGGAAGAGCAATTCCCGGTGGCTGTCGATAAAACCGGTTGTAAGATCTGCTTCCCGGAATGGCTGGGAGTCGGCCAGCGCGTGCAGGAACCGAATATTGGTTTTAACACCTGCAATCCGGTAATGCTCAAGCGCCTGAACCATGCGGTTGATGGCTTGATCTCGGGTTTCGTCCCACACAATCAATTTGGCGATCATCGGGTCGTAGTGGATGCTGATTTCATCGCCTTCGATAACGCCGGTGTCCACCCGCACATGGGCACTTTCGTCGGGCGTGCTCAGGTAGCGCAGATTACCAGTGGCCGGGAGGAAATCTTGATCCGGGTCTTCGGCATAAATTCGGGCTTCCAGGGCATGGCCGCGGGTTTTGACCTGAGCCTGCTCTAGTGGCAAGGGTTCACCCCAGGCGACTTTTAACTGCCATTCCACTAAATCCTGCCCTGTCACCATTTCGGTCACCGGGTGCTCAACTTGTAGGCGGGTGTTCATTTCCATAAAGAAGAACGAGCCGTCCACATCGTAAAGAAACTCTACGGTGCCAGCGCCTACATAATCGATGGCTTGTGCCGCTTTAACAGCCGCTTCCCCCATGGCTTTGCGGGTGTCTTCGCTTAGCCCGGGTGCCGGTGCTTCTTCCAGAACTTTTTGGTGGCGGCGCTGAACCGAGCAGTCACGTTCGGCCAGATATACGCCATTGCCGCTTTGGTCGCAGAACACTTGAATCTCAACGTGGCGCGGCTGGGTCAGATAGCGCTCTATGAGCATATCCGGGTTGCCGAAGGCATTCTTGGCTTCGCGTTTAGCGGCGGCGAGGGCGTCATCAAACTCGCCTATGTTCTCAACCACGCGCATGCCTTTACCACCGCCACCGGCAACGGCTTTTAGCAGTAGCGGGAAGCCGCATTTTTCTGCTTCGGCACGAAGGGTTTCCGGGGTTTGGTCGTCGCCGTGATAACCGGGCACCAGAGGTACACCGGCTTTTTCCATAATGGCCTTGGCGGCGGATTTGGAACCCATTGCCGCAATGGCGGAAGAGGGCGGTCCGATAAAGACGATGCCATTGGCTTCGCAGGCTTCGGCAAACCCGGTGTTTTCCGAGAGAAACCCGTAGCCTGGGTGGATAGCCTGAGCACCACTGCGTTTGGCGATTTCGATGATTTTTTCACCGCGCAGATAACTTTCCGAGCTAGGAGCCGGGCCGATATGGAAGGCTTCGTCTGCCATGGCGACATGGTGGGCGTTGGCGTCTGCATCGGAATAAACGGCGACACAGCGGATACCCATGCGGTGTGCTGTTTGGATAATCCGGCAGGCGATTTCGCCGCGGTTGGCAATGAGGATTTTGCTGAACATGGTTAGTTGCTCTCCGGAATCCAGTTGGCGCGGCGTTTGTTCAGGAAGGCGCTTAGACCCTCCTGACCTTCTTTGCCTACGCGGATATCAGCGATGCGATGTGCGGTGTCGTCAATCACGTTGCTATCAATAGGTTTGTGGCTGACGGCAAATACCAAGCTCTTGGCGGCCTTCATGGCTTCGGGGCCATTCTGGGCTAATTGTGTCAGCATTTCGTCACATCGGGCGTTCATGGCATCAACATCGTCACAGACAATATGCACAAGGCCGTGTTGCTCGGCGGTTCGGGCGCTAAAGACTTCCGCTGAAATGAAGTAGCGACGGGCCTGACGCTCGCCAATGGCGCGCACCACGTAGGGACTTATCACAGCCGGGATCAAGCCAAGTTTTACCTCACTCAAGCAAAAGCTGGATGTTTCTGTAGCAATAACTATGTCGCAACATGCTGCAAGGCCGACGGCACCGCCGTAGGCAGCCCCCTGAACAAGCCCGATGACGGGTTTGCTGAGGTGGTTCAAACAGTCCATCAGGCGCGCTAGTTGGCGTGAATCTTCTAGGTTTTCTTGCTGGCTGTTGTCTGCCATACGGCGCATCCAGCCCAGATCTGCGCCCGCTGAGAAGTGTTTGCCTTCGGAACGTAGGACCACCACTTTGGTCTCACTATCGGCGTCTACTTCTGTTATCGCACTGATAAGCTGTTGGATAATCAGGTCATCAAAGGCGTTGCGTTTGTCTGGCCGGTTCAGAACAATTTCTGTTACGCCTTGAGCGCGGCGGTTGAGTAGAACGGCGGATTCCTGTTCTGTCATGATCATTCTCCCCGATTACATCCGGAACACGCCGAAGCGTGTGGGCTTCGCCGGCCGGTTAAGGGTGGCAGAGAGACTGAGGGCAACCACTTCCCGGGTTTGTGCCGGGTCGATTACGCCGTCATCCCACAGGCGGGCGCTGGCATAATAAGGGTGGCCTTGCTCTTCGTAGGTATCGGTGATCGGCTTTTTGAACGCGGCCTCTTCTTCGGCGCTCCACTCTTGGCCTTTACGCTCCATGCCATCACGGCGAACCTGAGCCAGTACGCCTGCGGCCTGTTCGCCACCCATTACGGATATGCGAGCATTTGGCCACATCCACAGGAAGTCGGGGCTGTAGGCGCGGCCACACATGCCGTAGTTGCCAGCGCCATAGCTGCCACCGATCAGTACGGTGATTTTGGGTACGTTGGCGCAAGCAACGGCCATGACCATTTTGGCGCCGTGCTTGGCGATGCCTTCGGCTTCGTACTTTTGGCCGACCATAAAGCCGGTTATGTTTTGCAGGAACAGCAGCGGGATATTGCGCTGGCAGCAGAGTTCGATGAAGTGCGCGCCTTTTTGTGCAGACTCGCTGAACAATATGCCGTTGTTAGCGATGATGCCGACCGGGTAGCCATGAATGTGGGCAAAGCCGGTGACTAGAGTTTGGCCATAGTAGCGTTTGAATTCGTCAAACTCGGAGCCGTCTACGGTGCGTGCAATCACGTCGCGCACGTCGAAGGGCTTGCGCAGGTCGGTGCCGACAATGCCGTAGATTTCTGCAGGGTCGTAAAGGGGCGCTTTTGGCTTGCGGATTTCAACCGGTACCGGTTTTTTGCGATTCAGGTTGGAGACGCAGCGGCGGGCTATTTCCAGCGCGTGGGCATCGTTTTCGGCGTAATGGTCTGCAACGCCAGAAATTTTGCAGTGTACGTCGGCTCCACCGAGGTCTTCTGCGGTAACGACTTCACCGGTGGCAGCTTTTACCAGCGGTGGGCCAGCCAGGAAGATGGTGCCTTGGTTGCGTACGATGATGGACTCATCGGCCATGGCGGGTACATAGGCTCCACCAGCCGTACACAGGCCCATTACGACGGCGATTTGCGGTATGTCGTCGGCGGACATGCGGGCTTGGTTGTAGAAGATGCGGCCAAAGTGGTCACGATCGGGGAATACTTCGTCTTGCCTTGGTAGGTTGGCACCGCCAGAGTCTACTAGGTAGATGCAGGGCAGGCGGTTTTCCAGGGCAATTTCTTGGGCGCGCAGATGTTTTTTGACGGTCAGTGGGTAGTAGCTGCCGCCTTTAACTGTGGCGTCGTTGGCGATGATCATGCATTCGGTGCCGGAGACGCGGCCTACGCCTGCGATAACGCCTGCTGCGGGGACTTCTTCACCGTAGACGTTGTAGGCGGCAAATTGGCCTATTTCGAGGAAGGGGGAACCGTCGTCTAGTAGGTGGTTAATTCGATCTCTTGGCAGGAGTTTGCCGCGGGCGATGTGGCGTTCCTGATAGGAGGGACCGCCACCTTGTTGGATGGTGGCGACTTTTTCCCGCAGGTCTGCGACGGCTTCTGCCATGGCGGTTTGCTTGGCCTGAAACTCTTCAGATCTTGGGTTTATTTTGCTTTGGAGTATTGTCATGGTTTCCTGACCTGGTTGCGTCGGGACTTCGGGGTTGGCGGGGTGTCTTTCCGGGAAGCGCTACGAGCACATCCATGTGGGCTTGTCTGTGGCCATCCTTGGCCACAGACATTCCCGGAAAGACACCCCGCCAACCCCTTGATGTACCTTGGTGTTGGCCATCCAAAGCAAATTTGCTTTGGCGGGTGACTGGATAGAAACGACTGTTTAGTTGTTCAGGAACAGTTCCCGACCGATCAGCATGCGCCGAATTTCGGATGTGCCCGCGCCGATTTCATAAAGCTTGGCATCCCGCAGCAATCGGCCTGTGGGGTATTCATTGATGTAACCGTTGCCGCCCAGTAGCTGGATGGCGTCGAGGGCCAGTTTTGTGGCCATTTCGGCTGAGTAGAGAATTGCGCCGGCGGAGTCTTTGCGCGTGGTTTCGCCGCGGTCGGCAGACTGAGCCACCATGTAAACGTAGGACTTGGCGGTGTTCATGAAGGTGTACATGTCGGCAATTTTGCCCTGAACCAGTTGGAATTCGCCGATGGCTTTTTCGAACTGTTTGCGCTCGCGAACGTAGGGGATTACAACGTCCATGGCTGCCTGCATAATGCCTAGCGGGCCGCCTGCTAGTACGAGGCGTTCATAGTCTAGGCCGCTCATGAGTACTTTTGCGCCTTTGCCTACTTCGCCCAGTACGTTTTCTTTGGGCACTTTGCAGTCTTGGAAGACCAGTTCGCAGGTGTTGGAGCCGCGCATGCCGAGTTTGTCGAGTTTCTGGTGTCGACTGAAGCCTTCGTAGTCGCGTTCTACGATGAAGGCGGTGACGCCCTTTGAGCCAGCTTTTACGTCGGTTTTTGCGTAGATGACGTACACGTGGGCGTCGGGGCCGTTGGTGATCCACATTTTGTTGCCGTTCAGCACGTAGTGGTCGCCGGCGTCTTTAGCGTTGAGTTTCATGGAGATAACGTCGGAGCCGGCGTTGGGCTCAGACATTGCCAATGCGCCAATGTGGTCGCCGCTGACGAGTTTGGGTAGGTATTTTTGTTTTTGCTCTTCGGTTCCGTTTCTATGTATCTGGTTTACGCATAGGTTGGAGTGGGCGCCGTAAGACAGGCCAACGGAGGCTGATGCGCGGCTGATTTCTTCCACGGCAATCACGTGTGCGAGGTAACCCATGCCTGAGCCGCCATAAGCTTCATCCACCGTAATACCCAGAAGGCCCATGTCACCGAATTTTTTCCAGAGATCCATGGGGAACTCGTTGGTGCGGTCGATTTCTTCGGCGCGGGGGGCGATTTCAGATGCAGCGAATCCGTTGATTTGCTCGCGCAGCATGTCGAGTGTTTCGCCAAGGCCGAAGTTGAGTTCTGAGTATTGTGATTTCATGTTTGATTGCCTTTTGTTCTGCCAGATGCGTGGTTGGAAATAGGTTGTTTGGCTAGAGATCAACTGTTGTCAGTTTTTTTCGCAACATTTTCTGGTTCGTCATTAGCCGGAGCTTGTTGTTTTTTCTTCTTTTGCAGTTCGGTGAGGGCTTCACGACAGCGGGCCTCGGCGGTGTCGATTTCCATTTCTGCCATGGCTATGTCGCTTTTTTGCTGCTCCATGTGAGCGCGCTTGTTGCTCAGTATAGTTAGCATTTTTAGTAGCTGCTTTTCATTCCCGGTCGGGGTTTCATCCCACAGTTCGAAAAGCTCTCTGGTTTCAGCAAGCGAAAAGCCCATGCGCTTTCCTCGGAGAATTAGCTTGAGGCGCACTTTGTCTTTGGTGCTGAATATGCGCGTTTGCCCGCGCCGTGTCGGTTTCAATAGCCCCTGATCTTCATAAAAACGAATGCTTCGCGTTGTTACGTCAAACTCGCTGGAGAGTTCGCCGATACTGAATGTTCTTTTTTTGATCATGGCGGTTTCCTTCTTTTAGCCTAGATTAGAGTAAGTTTACGTTAACGTAAAGTGTCTGGTGGGGCCAAAGGGGTGCTAAAACGGCGTAACGGGTTAGGCGCACGTTAAAGAAGGGCGCTTAATGAAGAGCCCGAAGTGACGGAGAGAATATCAGACGGTAGGCATTTGGTCAGGCTCCCTGAGGAGAAAGAGAGAGCCTGACGTCTTCGCAATACAGTGTGTTACGAGAAGTCTTCTCTTAGCTTCCTTTTTAACAGCTTGCCTGCGGTGTTCTTGGGTAGCTGATCTGCAAAATGAATATGTTTCGGCACCTTGAAGCTTGCGAGTTTTGAACGCGCATGGCTCATTAAGGCGTCTGAATCTTCAGCGTGTCCGTCTTTGAGCACCACAATTGCGCAGATAGCCTCAATCCATTTTTCATCGGGCACGCCTATCACAGCAACTTCTGCCACGGATTCGTGTTGGTACAGGGCTTCCTCTACATCACGGCTGGCAACCAGAACACCGCCGGTATTCACCACGTCTTTAATGCGGTCAACAATGTAAATATAGCCCTCTTCATCCTGATAGCCCAGATCGCCAGAATGGAACCAGCCGCCTTTGAAGGCTTCTTCGGTTGCTTCGGGCTTGGCCCAGTAACCGACCATTAGTTGAGGGGACTGGTGTACCAGTTCACCTTGTTCACCGGGCTTGCAGTCTATGCCAGTCACCGGGTCCACTATGCGGGTCATTACCGTTTGCATGGGGCGGCCAGCAGAGGAAGGTCGGTCAGCATGTTCTTCCGGGAGTAGAACGGTTGCCAGTGGTGCAATTTCACTTTGGCCGTAACAGTTGTAAAGGCCTGCGTTCGGTAATTTTTCACCCAGCTCTTTCACGACCTGTCCGGGCATGATAGAAGCGCCATAGTAGAGTTTGTCCATATGCTGGAGTTTGTCCTGACTGAACCCCGGGTTCTGCAGCAGTGCAATCCATACGGTGGGTGGCGCGAAAAAGGCATTGAGTTGTTCGCGGGCCAATAGCCCGAGAATAGCGTCAGGCGTTGGCGTGTTGATCAGTCGGCTGTAGCCACCGCTGAGTAGCATGGGCATGGAAAACACGTGCATTTGTGCAGAGTGGTAAAGGGGCAAGGCTGCGAGAGAGCGGTCGCTGGCGCGGATGTTCAAATGGTACTGGCAGGCGCTGTAGTGGCTCATTAGCGAGCGGTGGGTGTGCATGGCGCCTTTGGGGTCGGAGGTTGTGCCGGAGGTATAAAGAATCTGCACAACGTCTGTGTCTGCAAGCTCTATGTTCGGTGCAGAATCGTCTCCGTCTGTAAGTGCGAGCGCCAGTATGTCCGGGGTGTTGTCGTATTGCCCATTATGAAGAGTCCCGTAAGTTCCAACCTCCACAGTGCTTTTAACTTCATCTACTTGAGGTTGCAGATCCGTATCGAAAAACAGGGCCTTGCACCCAGATTGGTTCACTACATAGGTCAACTCTTTGCCAATCAACGCATAGTTAACTGGCACATGAATCAGTCCAGCTTTAGTGCAGGCAAGCCAAAGTAATAGGTAGGCATCTGAGTTTTTGCCATAAGCGCCAACACGATCGCCTTTGGTGAGCCCAAGCTCAATAAGGCGGTGAGCCAGACGGTTTGAGGATGTGTGAATGTCAGAGTAGGTCCAGATACGATCTTCGAAGGCCAGAGCTGTGCGCTTGCCATGAGTGCGCGCGGAGCGGGCGAGGGCGTCACCTATAGTGTTGCGTAGTGCCCGGGCAATGCCTGCTGGCAAAGAGCTGGAGGCCGTTGTCTTATGGGTGTTCATTCAAGTACCTCTGTTGGTGTTTTTATACTGGTATCGCTGGCATTAACGCAAACAAGCACTGGCTCGGGGAATGACCTGTCAGGTCGAAAAAATTGACCCAATCGGCCAAGTAATTGCATTTTTTACATGCTTTTTAGTTAGCCCATTGCGAGGGCGATTTGCCCGTCCAGCGCTTGAAGGCGCGGCAGAACGAGGCGGTTTCCGAGAAGCCGACCCGCTCGCTGATGTCTGCCACGCTTAGGTTTTCTGTACTCATGAGTTTAATTGCGTACTCCCTCCGCAGACTGTTTTTGATCAGGCGTAGGGAGGTGCCTTCTTCCTGCAACTTGCGGCCTATGCTTCTTGGAGTCATGTGCAGTAGCTCTGCAATGTCACCCAGGCTGGGCATGTTGTTCAGGCTCTGGCTTGCCAGCAAGGCGCGAACACGGTTACGCAGGCTGTCGTCGATATCGGGCCTGTGCAGGATGTAGGCTGGTGCCTCCTTCAGAAACACCTCCAGCTCTGCTTCGCTCCGGGTTATAGGGAGTTGCAGGTATTTTTCATGCAGAGAAAAACCGCATACAGGCTCGTTAAACTGCAACTCCGCCGGGAACATAGCGCGATACTCCTTAACATGTTTCGGCGCGGGGTAACTGAAGCAGGTGGTGGCGAACGGGATCTGTTGGTCCACCAGCCAGCAGGCGAATCGCTGCCACATAAGAAGTAGGAATTCCTGTAACATGTGGTCTGTATCTTTGCTGGCATCTTCGAGACTAAGACGGAAAAACACCAGTTTGTTGCTGTCGCTTTCGCCCAGACCGATATCAACGTTGTTGCAGGCAACGCTGTATACCCGGGCACTTTTGCGCAGTACGGCCCCCAGAGAAGCTGAGCCAAGGCAGTAGTCTGCCATCAGCGCGAAGGTGCCGTTTTTGCAGGGGCTTGTTGAGAGCCCCATAAATTCATCGCGGGTTGCTCGCCACACGCTCTTAATCAATTGGGTGAGCTGTCGCTCTGTAATGAGTTGCTCGGGCTTGTTGATCCAGTCGGCCGGAATACCTGCCTTGCCCAGAAGAATGTCTTTGCTAGCCCCTTGTCTTTCGGCCCCGCGAATGGAAGCGTGCAGATAGTGGTTGGCGATGTGGGATATGGATTGCGGTTTCGGCATATCTACGGATGATCATGTGCGTATTGTGTCAATTTTTTCGGCTTGTACGGCCATTCCAGAGGAGCAGGATAACCCTTTAAATGTTTGGCTGCCTGACTAATCGGTTTGTTGATGGGTTTGCTAATTAAAGTTACTTAAGAGGTTACCTATGTCCGGACACCAAGAAGATACCGCACTGTTCCATGAAATGATAAACCGGGTCTTAGATAAGGAAATCGCGCCGCACTACGAACAGTGGGAGGAACAATCTGCAATCCCGCGCTCGGTTTGGAACACGCTGGGTCAGGCTGGCATGCTTGGCATAGATATGCCTGAAGAATACGGGGGAGCTGGTGCGAGCTTTGAAATCTCGCAGCTCGCAATCTCGGAGATCGCCCGCAAAGGCTTTGGCGGTCTGGCCGGTGGCTACAACATTCACGCCAATATAGTCATGCCCTATCTTCTACACCTTGGTACACAGGCCCAGAAACAGCACTATCTCCCGGCGATGATTCGCGGTGATATTCTCAGTGCAATAGCCATGACTGAGCCGGGCGCCGGTAGCGATCTGGCGGCTATGCGCACCACGGCGCAGCGCACGGAAAAAGGTTATGTGATCAATGGTGCCAAGGTATTTATTACCAATGGTTTGCACGCCGAACTGGTGATTGTATGTGCCAAAACCGATCCCCAAGCCGGTGCTAAAGGTGTTTCCCTGTTTCTTGTGGATACCAGCTTGTCCGGGTTTTCCCGCGGGAAGGGCATTCGTAAAATAGGTCAGCATGCCAGTGATACGGCAGAGCTTTTTTTCTCTGATCTTTTGGTGCCCCATGATGCGCTGCTTGGCGAGGAGGGCAAGGGCTTTGCCTATCTCATGCAGGAGTTGCCCCGGGAACGTTTGGGCGTAGGTGCACAAGCGGTGGGCGCAACTGAAGGCGTGCTGGCGCTGACTCTGGATTATGTGCAACAACGCCATGCCTTTGGCCAGCGGGTTGCGGATTTTCAGAATACCCGGTTCAAACTGGCTGAAGCCAAGGCGCGGCTTGAGATGGCAAAAGCCTATTTGAATCAATGCATCGGAAGCTACCTGAAAGGCGAGATGGGGCCAACGGAAGCCGCCATACTTAAACTGATGCTCACAGAAATGCAGTGTGATATCGCCAACGAGTGCTTGCAGCTATTTGGCGGCTACGGGTATACCTTGGAGTATCCTGTATCGCGGTTCTTTGTGGATGCCCGAGTGCAGACAATTTACGCTGGCACCTCTGAAATTATGAAAGAAGTGATTGCCCGCTCCATGTTGGGTAAATAGATTAGGCGTTTTGTGGAATTCCAGTCATCCAGATATTGAGGAAAAAAGCAATGAAACTTACTGATGTTGTCATTCTCGACGGTGCCCGCACCGCCATCGGTGGCTTTGGCGGCAGCCTGAGCTCCCTAAGCCCAGCTGAGCTTGGAACCTGCGCAGCCAAAGAAGCCATTAGCCGCTCTGGTGTGCCTGCGGAAGATATCGATCATTCGGTGTTCGGTCACATTATCCCTACTGGCCCGGCCGATGCTTATGTAGCCCGCCACATTGGCCTGAACTCAGGCCTGCAGAAAGGTTCGGCGGCGTTCAACGTAAACCGCCTTTGTGGTTCCGGCGTACAGTCGGTTATCAGTGCCGCGCAGATGATCATGATGGGCGACAGCAAGATTGCTCTGGCTGGCGGCACGGAAAGCATGAGCCAAGGCGCCTATGTTCTGCCCAACGTTCGCAAAGGTTTGCGGATGGGTGACGGGAAAGCGGTTGATATGACTCTGGGAACTCTTACCGATCCGTTTGGCAGTGGCCACATGGGCATGACTGCTGAGCGTATTGCAGAAAAGTATGGCCTAACCCGCGAAGATTTGGATGCGTTTTCTGCAGAAAGCCATCGTCGGGCCAGCCAAGCTATTGAGCAAGGGTACTTTAAAGAACAAATCGTACCTGTAACCGTAAAACAGGGGCGTAAAGAGGTTGTTTTCGAGCAGGATGAACATGTGCGTGCGGGCACCACAGCCGAAAGCCTTGGCGGCTTGAAACCGGCCTTCACAAAAGACGGCATAGTTACTCCAGGCAATGCCTCAGGTATTAACGATGGCGCAGCCGCCATGGTGCTGACCAGCGCAGCCGAAGCGGAAAAACGCGGCCTCAAAGCCCGTGCACGCATTGTGGGTTATGCCTTTGCGGGCGTAGACCCGAGCGTAATGGGGCTTGGACCAATCCCTGCGGTGCGGACCGTATTGGAAAAAACCGGCCTCAGCGTGGCCGATCTGGATGTGATCGAATCCAATGAAGCTTTTGCAGCTCAAGCGCTGGCGGTAAGCAAGGAGTTGGGCTTGCCAGCGGATAAGGTTAACCCGAACGGCGGTGCCGTTGCATTGGGCCATCCAGTGGGCGCTACCGGCTCCATTATTATCATTAAAACCATTGCTGAGCTTGAGCGCACTGGTGGGCGATATGGCCTTATAACCATGTGCATCGGCGGCGGTCAGGGCATTGCGTTAATCGTTGAGCGCATTAACTGATGTGACAGGCAGATTTCTTTTTAAGGTTGAATTGGGTACAGTTTACGTCAACGTAAACATTAATGCGGGCCGGTTCAGCCTATAACACCCAATTTGAAGGGAGAAGTTGATGGAATTCAATAATGTACCAGCCGTTGTAACAGGTGGCGCTTCAGGGCTTGGTGAGGGCGCGGCTCGGGCTCTGGCTGCTGCTGGCTGCAAAGTAGCGATCTTGGACCTGCAAAAAGAGCAGGGTGAGAAGGTTGCAGCGGATATAGGCGGAATCTTTGTGCACTGCGACGTGAGCTCCGCTGAAAGCGCGGAAGCGGCAATAGCTGCTGCCCGTGAAGCCCACGGCCTTTGTGGCATTGCGGTGAATTGCGCAGGCATTGGCCCCGCGGCCAAGATTCTGGGGCGCGATGGTGTAATGCCGCTAGAGAGCTTTAGCAAGGTTATACAGATCAACCTGATTGGCACCTTCAACATCCTAAGGCTTGCTGCCGGCGATATGGCCCAGCGCGAGCCTAATGCTGACGGCGAACGCGGTGTGATCATCAACACGGCGTCAGTGGCGGCTTACGAAGGGCAAATAGGGCAGGCAGCTTACAGTGCTTCCAAAGGCGGAGTTGTGGGTTTAACGATTCAATCGGCCCGTGAGCTTGCCCGCGAAGGCATCCGTGTGAACACCATTGCACCAGGCCTATTCATGACCCCCATGATGTCCGGCATGCCGCAAGAGGTTCAGGACAGCTTGGCGGCAACTCTGCCGTTCCCGAAACGTCTGGGCGAGCCTGCTGAGTTTGGAATGATGGTGGACCAGATGGTGCGCAACCCCATTTTGAACGGCGAAACCATCCGGCTGGACTGCGCTTTGCGCATGGCGCCTAGATAAATTCACTACCCTTAAAGGAGAGCGCAATGACAAACACGGTAGATCAAGAAGAACTGGCTCTGTTCCGTTCATCTGTCATCAAGGCTTTGGAAACAGAAGTTGCGCCCCATTACGAGGCTTGGGAAAAGACCGGCCTTGTACCCCGTGACCTTTGGACCACTCTTGGCGATGCAGGCATGCTGTGCGTCGACATTCCCGAGGATTGCGGCGGCTGTGGCGCGCCTTTCCAGTACTCTGTGGTTGTTGGCGAAGAGCTGGCACGCATGGGGTTTGGTGCGCTCTCCACCAACGTAATGGTGCATTCGGATATCGTTGCTCCCTACATCAGCCATTTGGGGAATGAAGCACAAAAGCAACAATGGCTGCCAAAAATGGTGTCGGGAGAGGTGGTGGGCGCCATTGCCATGACCGAGCCGGGTGCCGGAAGTGATTTGCAAGCCATGCGCACGAGTGCAGTGCGCGATGGCGACGACTATATTCTGAACGGATCGAAAACCTTCATCACCAATGGCCAGCATGCGGACATGGTGATTGTTGCTGCGAAAACCGACCCTGCAGCCGGTGCCAAAGGTATCAGCCTGTTTCTGGTGGACACCAGTCTGCCCGGATACAGCAAAGGGCGGAATCTCGACAAGATAGGCCAGCACAGTGGCGATACCTCTGAGCTATTCTTCTCCGATATGCGTGTGCCAGCATCGGCGCTTATTGGCGAAGAGGGTAAGGGGTTTGTTTATCTGATGCAGGAACTGCCGCGGGAGCGGTTGGTTATAGGTGCGCTTGGCGTAGCTGCGGCCAGAGGAGCGCTAGATCTAACCATTGCATACGCCCAAGAGCGGGAGTTGTTCGGGCAAAAACTGGCCCAACTGCAGAACACCCGTTTTGAAATCGCCCGCATGGAAACCGATTATCAGGTTAACAAGGCGTTTGTAGCCCAATGCATCAGCCAGTACGAAGCCGGTGAGCTGGATGCACCCACCGCCTCCATGGCCAAATACAGCGCCACCGAAATGCAGTGCCGTGTTGCAGATGGCTGCTTACAGTTGTTTGGCGGCTATGGCTACACCACCGAATACCCCATTTCCCGTGCCTTTATGGATGCACGTGTGCAGCGCATATACGGCGGCGCCTCGGAAGTGATGAAGGAGATTATCGCCCGATCGGTTCTAGGTCGCTAATCTTTTAAATCCTGCGAACAGATATAAACGTTGAACGGGCAGGTGCGGGTGGCTCTTCAGAAACCGTCAAAAGCCATGGATGGCTTTTGTCGAGCGTACAGGGATGTATTTACAGCGTGTTTCTGAAGGGCCACCCGCACCTGCCCGCGCTCCCAAACCTGAGGACAGTCTCCATGAAAGAAAACGATGTAGTAATAGCAGGCTCCGCCCGAACGCCTATGGGCGGAATGATGGGATCCCTGAGTTCTGTGCGCTCTCCCGAGTTAGGCGCCACAGCCATCAAAGCTGCCATTGAGCGCAGCGGACTGCAGCCTGTGGATGTTCAAGAAGTGATCATGGGTTGCGTTTTGCCTGCCGGATTGGGTCAGGCCCCTGCTCGTCAGGCTTCCCGTGGCGCAGGTATTCCGGACAGCTCTGGTTGCACCACTGTGAACAAAATGTGCGGTTCCGGTATGCAAGCAGTGATCATGGCCCATGATCAGATTAAAGCTGGCACCAACAATATTATGATTGCTGGAGGCATGGAGAACATGAGTCAAGCACCATACCTGCTACCAAAAGCACGTGGCGGTATGCGTATGGGCCATGGACAGGTAATGGACAGCATGTTCCTCGATGGACTGGAAGATGCCTACGAAGGCGGCCTGATGGGCGTGTTTGCCCAGAAGAGCGCAGACGACTACAAAATTACCCGCGAACAAATGGATGATTTTGCCATTCGCTCTCTGGAGCGCGCCAATGCGGCCATCAACAATGGCTGGTTCGAGCCGGAAATCTGCCCTGTGACCGTATCCGCCCGTGGTGACGATACTCAGGTGAGCGTGGACGAACAACCCGGGAATGCTCGGCCCGAGAAAATCCCCAACCTGAAACCGGCGTTCAAAAAAGACGGTACCGTAACGGCAGCCAACGCCAGCTCCATCAGCGATGGTGCCTCGGCTCTGCTGCTCGCCTCGGCTGAGGAAGCAAAAGCACGCGGCCTGACTGCTCAGGCAAAAATTGTCGCCCACGCCACTCACGCCCAGCTGCCCGCTGAGTTCACACTGGCCCCCATCGGTGCCATTGAGAAAGTTCTGAAAAAGGCAGGATGGACCAAGGAAGATGTAGATCTGTTTGAGATCAATGAAGCCTTCGCCGTTGTTTCCCTATTGGCGATCAACGAGCTGGAACTGGATGCAGACAAGGTGAACATCTACGGCGGCGCCTGTGCGTTAGGGCACCCCATCGGCTCCTCCGGCTCGCGAATCCTAGTCACGCTAATGAACGCTCTAAAGCAGAAAGGCCTGAAGCGCGGCGTTGCCTCTCTGTGTATTGGCGGCGGCGAGGCGACAGCGGTTGCTATCGAGCTGATCTGATGCTTTATAAGAAGGGCAAGTAACGGCTTGCTTGCCCTTCTTACGCAGAATCACGCAATTCGACTTGCGGCAGCCACCACCGGCGCCGCAAGCTTAACCTCCGCTACGGTGTGTAGCTTTTCAAGCTGAGACTGAAGCATAGCCACAGGGCGGGAGCCCTGAATGGTTAGCGCGATATCCAGCGCCCCGTCTGCGGTCTCCACCGCCATCTTCGCAATGCGAAACCCCCTGATGCGAACCACTTGGCACAAGCGCTCAAGTGCTGCGGCTTCGTGATTCATACGGCAAGTAATGGTATAGCTTGTTGCATTATGGCTGCTCTCGGTCTTCATGCGGTCATCTCCTTTTTGTCCGCTGCAGTGCGGCGAGTTTCATCAATCATCTCTTTGTTGCTTCCGCCCGGCTTAACGATTGGCCAAACGTTTTCTTCGCGGGCAATAGCAACGTGCAGCAGCATAGGGCCGCTGTAAGCCAGTATGGTTTCAATTCCTCGCCGTACCTGATCTGTGCGCTCAATCTTCAGGGCGGGAATATCGAATGCCCGGGCCATGGCAACAAAATCCGGGTTGTCATCGAGGTTAATTTGGCTTTCCCGATTGTTGTAGAATAGCTCCTGTTGTTGACGAACCATGCCCAAACATTGGTTGTCCATAATGATCAATTTAACGGGCAGGTTATATCGGCGAATAGTGGCTAGCTCCTGTGCGTTCATCATGAAGGAGCCATCGCCGGTAACATTGATAACCGTGCTATCGCGATTGGCAAACTGTGCGCCTATAGCCGCTGGCAATCCAAAACCCATAGTTCCGAGGCCCCCACTGGTAAGGTGGTGCCGTGGGTGATCAAACTGGTAATGCTGGGCAACCCACATCTGGTGCTGGCCAACATCACAGGCAATGATGGTGTCGTCTGGTGCGGTGCGAGAAAGCTGGCTGATAAAAGCTGGGCCGGTAATAGGCGCCAAGGGCTCTTCGTTATCTGCTGCCTGAAACCCACCCGTTGTACGCCAGGCTTGGCACTGCTTGCGCCAATCGTTGATTGCCAGAGGGGTTTCCCTAAGAGCGCGGGTCAGTTCACCTAGAATGGTGTTTAGATCCCCGCGAAGCGCAATGTCAGCACTTCGGAGTTTATTGAATTCTGCTGCATCGGCATCGATGTGAATTGTTCGGGCATTGGGTGCGAAGCCATCGAGCTTGCCGGTAGCGCGGTCATCCAAACGCGCACCAATAACCAGTAATAGGTCGCATTCGTCTACCGCTCTGTTGGCAGCGCGGGAACCGTGCATTCCCAACATGCCGAGGTTGTGGGCACTGTGTTTGCCGGAGTTTCCTATACCTTTAAGGGTTACTACTGCGGGCATCTCGGAACACTCGGTAAACGCCCGAAAGCTTTCCTCTGCGTGGGCCAAGCTAATCCCGCCACCGCTATAAAGCAGCGGCTTACGAGCGGCGCGCAACAAAGCTATCGCGCTTTCGAGATCGGGGCAGGTGGCATTTGGCTGTGCCTGTGTATTCATCCGTGCAGCGGTTACGTCCTCGAGTAATATGTCTTTAGGAATATCGATCCAAACCGGCCCTGGCCGACCGCTTTGTGCGAGGTCCATGGCTTCTTCAAGAATTCCGGGTAGCTCGGCTGCGTTATCAATCAAATAACTGTGCTTTACGATGCCAAGCGTCATACCCAAAACATCGGTTTCCTGAAAGGCATCGGTGCCAATAAGCGCCGATGGAACCTGACCGGTAATAACCAACATAGGGATAGAATCCCGGTGCGCATTGGCAACACCGGTAATCAGGTTGGTGGCACCCGGGCCGGATGTGGTAATACAAACCCCCAGCTTGCCGCTGGCCCGGGCGTAGCCATCGGCGGCCAGAGCGCAGCCTTGCTCGTGGCGACAGAGCACATGCTCCACACGCACATCGTCCACCAGCGCATCGTACAGCGGCATGATGCAGCCACCGGGATAACCGAAAACCGTTTGGATGTTGTGGCGATGGAATGCGTCGAGAATGTGCTGTGCGCCGTTCATTATCGTGTTCCCTATTTTTTTCTTTCGCAAAAAAGAAACCCCCGGGACCTTTCGGTGCCGGGGGTTTCTGGTGTTTGTGTCAGGTTTGTCGCTATCTCACCCGATTATCCACGCAAAATCCCCCGGAAGGTATCACTACCACGAGGACTAGGACTGCAAGGATAATTACTGAGTTAAGGTTCATAAAACGGACAATCTGCTCTGAATTCGATCAATGATTCTGTGTAGAATCTACCCCACGATTTAAACCGGTTGCAACCGTTTAATCGTTTTATTTTTCAAACAACGCCGCTTTCTGAGCTGTTGTTCACCAAATTCAGGCTGTGTAGGTACTTAATGAGCAAAGTAAAATGGAGTTCGCTGGGTCTGTCCGTGGTCGTTGTGATCGCGTTGATTATCTGGATGGCAACCGGCGAACTCAAAGAGGCCAGTACTGAAGCACCTGCAGAACCCGAGGTTATAGAGCAGGAGCGAACACGGGTTCAGGTGACCACTCTCAATGCACAGCTATACGAGCCGGGCTTGTTGTTGCAGGGCCAACTGGAACCCTGGAGTGCGGTTACCCTGAGCGCACGGGTTGCAGGTACGGTGGAGTCCATTGCTGCAGAACTTGGCGATACAGTAAACGCTGGAGACGTGCTTTTAACCTTGTCTGAAGATGGCCGGGGCGCTGGGGTTCAGCGTTGGCAGGCGCGGGTTAAAAAGCTGGAAGCGGATTTGTCAGCAGCGCAAAAGCTTGGTTCTAGAAACTTGGCTTCCCAGTCGGAAATTCTTAATGTTGAAAGCGAATTAGCGGCGGCGCGCGCGGAATTGAAAAGCGCGCAGCTCGCCGTTTCCCACCTTAGACCCACAGCACCCTTTGAGGGTGTGATCAATCGTAAACACGTTGACGCTGGCAGTCTGGTTCAGGTGGGTTCGTCCTTGTATGAACTGGTGCGCATAGATCGTCTCAAGGCCAGAGGGCAGGTGCCCCAGCAGTCTGTTGCACAAGTCGCACCGGGCCAAAGCGTGCGGGTGCGACCACTGGATGGAGAGGCGCTAGATGGGGTGGTTACCTTTGTGGCGAGTGCTGCAAATCCTGAAACCCGGAGTTTTGCGGTTGAGATTGCCGTGGAGAACCCGGAGCGGAAACGTATCGCTGGCGGTAGCGCTAACCTTAGGGTTGCCCTGGCTGATGTGCAAGCCACGTTTATTTCTCCGGCGTATCTCTCACTTGGCGACGATGGTCGTCCGGGTGTGAAGTATGTGGATGAGCAAAACCGAGTCGTTTTCCGCAACGTGAGGTTGCTCAGTGTGTCTACCGAAGGCGCCTGGGTGACAGGCTTGCCAGACGAGACTCGCCTGATTACCCGGGGTGCCGGTTTTGTTAGTGAGGGCGAGCAAGTAGAAGCTGTAGACGCCTCCGAAGAGCGGGGCTAGACACTATGCGCGCACTTATTTTTGCGGCCATAGACCGCAGCCGAACCACGTTGCTGACACTGTTTTTCCTAACGCTTGGCGGTATTGCTGCATTTCAGGCTATCCCGCGAGAGGCTAACCCAGACGTTACCATTCCCATGATTTATATCTCCATGACACTGGAAGGTATAAGCCCGGAAGATGCGGAGCGGTTGCTAGTGCGCCCCATGGAACAGGAGCTGCGCTCTCTTGAGGGCGTAAAAGAAATGCGTGGTACAGCATCTGAAGGACATGCTTCTGTGATGCTGGAATTCGATGCTGGCTTTGATCCGGACACCGCTTTGCAAGACGTTCGGGAAAAAGTGGATACCGCCCGCAGCAAGCTACCTCGGGAAGCTGACGAACCACGGGTGAATGAAATCAACGTTTCTTTGTTTCCGGTGCTCTCCATTGGCTTGTCCGGGCCTTTGTCTGAACGCGAGCTGATCACGGTTGCCCGTGGGCTTCAGGATGCTATAGAAGCGATTCCTGAAGTTCTGGAGGTGGAGATCGGCGGCGACCGGGAAGATCTGCTGGAAATTATTGTGGATCCTCAGGTATTGGAAGGCTACGGCATAGATTTTGACCAGCTCGGCAGCCTAGTGACCCGCAATAATCAGCTAGTGGCAGCTGGGTCACTGGATACCGGCAATGGTCGTATGACGCTTAAAGTACCCGGTGTTATTGAGAATATTGAAGACGTTATGTCCATGCCTATAAAAGTTGATGGCGATACCGTGGTCACCTTCGGCGATGTCGCCATGCTACAGCGTACCTTCAAAGACCCGACCGGGTTTGCACGTATTAATGGTGAGCCAGCCGTAGTGCTGGAAGTATCCAAACGCAGCGGGGCTAACATCATTGAAACCGTGGCTGAGGTGCGGGAGTTAATCGCCCGCGCGCAGCCGCAACTGCCAGAGGCTTTGGATGTACGGTACATCATGGATCAATCCGATGAGGTTCGCGACCTGCTGAGCGATCTGCTCAACAACGTATTGACTGCCATAGTGTTGGTTATCATCGTAATTATTGCCACCATGGGGCCACGCTCTGCCTTGCTGGTGGGGCTTACCATTCCGGGCGCCTTCCTAACCGGCATTCTGGTTATCTGGACCATGGGTCTTACCCTCAACATAGTGGTACTTTTCAGCCTTATTCTTGTTGCCGGAATGCTGGTGGACGGAGCCATTGTGGTATCGGAACTTGCAGACCGGAACCTGTCTGAAGGGCATACCGTAAAAGGCGCTTGGGCGGAAGCCGCAAGCCGAATGGCTTGGCCGATAATTGCGTCTACCGCAACCACCCTTGCGGTGTTTGTACCGCTTCTGTTTTGGCCTGGGGTGGTTGGCGAGTTCATGAAATTCCTACCCATCACCGTAATCATCTGCTTGATAGCTTCTCTCGCCATGGCTCTGGTGTTTTTACCGGTACTAGGCGGCGTAAGCGGCGGACGCCGTGCACGCACCGTCAGTGAAAATGGCCGTGTGATGCAGGGCTATCGCAAGGTGCTTTCCACACTGCTCTCATATCCCGGCTTTACACTGGTGGGCGTTTTGGGCGTGGTTGTGTTGGTGTACGTCGCCTACGGAAAATTCAACCATGGCATCGAATTTTTCCCCAGCGTAGAGCCAGATTCTGCTCAGGTGCAGATTCGCGCCCGGGGTGACCTCTCTGTGATAGAACGGGACGCCATTGTGCGTAAGGTTGAGGGGCGTTTGCAGGGCATGCCGGAGGTGAAAGCGGTTTATGCGCGTTCCATGCTGAGCACCAGCACGCAAATGGCACCGGATGTGATTGGTGTGCTCCAGTTCCAGTTTACCGACTGGTTTACCCGTCGCCCGGCAAGCGCCATTCTCGATGATTTTCTGGCGCGCACGAAGGATATTCCGGGCATTGAGTTGGAGTTTCGCGAACAGGAAAACGGCCCGGCTGGCGGTAAACCGATAGAACTTCAAATAAGCAGCCGGGACAGCACCAAACTCAACGGTTATGTGGATCAAATCGAAGATCAAATGCGCGCCCAAGGCGGCTTTGTGGATATTGAAGATGACCGAAGCTTGCCGGGCATTGAGTGGCGACTGGAAGTGGATAGGGAAGCGGCTGCCCGTTTCGGAACCGATGTGCTTAGCATTGGCAGCGCCGTTCGTTTGGTTACCAACGGTTTGGTTTTAGCTACGTTCCGACCGGAAGATGTACGTGATGAGGTAGACATTGCCGTGCGGGTTCCCAACAACTGGCGTGAGTTGGATCATTTACAGCGTCAAACGATTAACACAGCCCGGGGGCAGGTGCCTCTATCGCAATTTCTCGATCTGCAACCGGGACATAAAACCGGCAGCATTGCCCGGGTAGATGGTCAGCGAACCATCACCATCAAATCCGATATTCAGCCGGGCGAACAGGTAGATAGCTTGCTGAAAGGGTTGCAAGCCAAACTTCCTGAGACTCCGGAGGGGGTGTCGGTAAAGTTTGCGGGTGAAAACGAAGACCAGCAGCAGGCTTCTAATTTCTTGATCAGTGCATTTTTGATCGCGATTGCCATGATGCTTCTTATTCTGGTGACCCAATTCAACTCGCTCTATCAGAGCTTTCTCATTCTTTCGGCGATTGTTCTCTCCACGGCGGGTGTGCTTCTGGGGTTACTGCTGAACGGCCAGTCTTTTGGGATCGTAATGGTGGGTATGGGCATTATCGCGTTGGCGGGTATTGTTGTGAACAACAACATCATTCTTATCGATACTTACAATCAGATGAAGGAAGACGGTATGGAGGCCTATGAGGCAGCGCTTGAAACCAGCTGCCTGCGTTTGCGCCCCGTATTACTAACCGCTGTTACCACGGTGCTTGGGTTGATGCCAATGGTGCTAAGTGTGAACGTGGACCTGCTCACTCCCTCTCTAGGGCTGGGCGCACCATCAACTCAATGGTGGGCCCAGCTTTCCAGCGCTATCGCCGGAGGCCTGGCATTTGCCACCATTCTGACACTGCTGTTAACACCGGCGATGCTGGTGTTGGGTGAGCGAGTGGGGCAGGCTGTTCGTAAGATGTTTCGTCGCACACAATCAGTGCAGTGATGTAGATCAACCGCATTATGAGTGCGGTTTGTAGCTTTTTTTGTTGATTTGCGCCAATTAGTACGATCAGAAGGTAAAAACCTGAACCTTAGGTCATACTTCTAGCACAACGTTAAGTTACATATAGGTCTGCGTAAAATCGGAGCTGGTTTTGCAAAAACATTTTGGGCTGTTGTGCATATTCATTTTACTGTTTATGTCCGTGTCGGCATTCTCTGCTGATCAGGAGGCCATGTGGGGAAAACACTCTACGCGCATGGAATTGGCCAGCTACGTCGACTATTGGCAAGAGCCAGCAGTAGGGCGCGCAGGTATTTCCGAAATTACTCGTTTGGGTAGCGATGTCTGGACTCGTAATGGCAGTGATAGCGTCAATCTCGGCTATGGTCAGCACGTTTACTGGTTTCGGATGGGGCTGGAGAATGTCACTGGCAGCGAAGCCAATACGTTTCTTGAGATAGGTTATCCGGTCCTCGACCACATCGAAGTATATATCAACCCGAGCCAACAGTTAGAAGAGCCGCTGATTTTGGGCGATAAACAGCCCTTTTATGACAGACCAATTTTGCATCGCAATTTTGTTGTACCCATCACTCTTGCTCCCAAAGAGAAAACTACGATTTACCTTCGTGTAAAAACCACCAGCTCTATGCAGGTTCCACTGACGCTGTGGAATCAAAATGCATTCTATTCAGTAGAGCAGGCTCGGAGCATGTTTGAAGGGCTTTATTACGGCATTGTTCTGGTCATGATTCTGTATAACCTGTTTGTGTTTCTAGCAGTCGGGGAGCGTAGTTTCCTTCATTATGTTGGGTTCATGGTTGCTATGCCGCTATTCCTCTCCAGCTTCCACGGAGTGGCGTTTCAGTATCTTTGGCCGGAAGCAACCTGGTGGAATGACCAATCTATTATCGTTTTTCTCAGCTTAGTGGTGCTGTTCGGAGGAATCTTCACGATCAAATTTATCAACGTTACCCGAGAAAACCACCCTGTGCTAAACCCGTGGACGCAGGGTATTGTAATAGCCGCAGGGTTGATGGCTGTCAGTGGCTTTTTGATACCTTATAAATACCTAATTCTACCAACAATATTAGTGGCCTCTGTCGGCTGCTCAACCTTGTTGTTACTGAGTATTGTCCGGTGGGTTAAAAAAGATCCGGCCGCCCGGTACTACACGCTGGCTTGGGTGTTCGTGCTGTCTGGCGGGCTTGTACTGGCGCTCAGCAAGTTTACGCTGCTGCCCAGCAACCTGCTGACGGAGAATGCTACTCAGGTTGGCTCTGCCCTTGGTGTTATCTTGCTGTCCATTGCCCTGGCAGATCGTCTAAACAAAGACAAGAAGCGAGTTTTTGAGGCCCAACAAGGGCTTTTGCGCGAGGAGCGCAAGGCTCGGGTTGCTCAGGCGAAAACTTTGGAAATACAACGAGAAGCCAACGCGTTGCTTGAAGAGAGAGTGCAAGAGCGTACTCGCGATCTTGAGCGGTTGAACTCGCAACTGTTGGAGTTGAGCTCAACTGACGCGTTAACAGAGCTTAAAAATCGCGGTCACTTTGACAGAGAGTTTCAGTCTGCGGTGGTGCATGCCTACCGGCACCAAGAGCCCCTTTCACTTTTGTTACTCGACATTGATTACTTCAAACAATTTAACGATAACCATGGCCACTTGGTGGGAGATGATTGCCTGAAGATGGTCGCTCAATGTGTGCGGCAGCTGGTAACGCGGCCTCAGGATCTGGCTGCACGTTATGGTGGTGAAGAGTTTGTTGTACTGCTGCCCAACACGCCACATAAAGGCGCCGTTGACGTTGCGGAGCGAATTCGTAAAGCCGTTGAAAAGATGGCTTTTCCGCTGTCGGGGCAAACACTTCATCTTACGATCAGTGTGGGTGTGTGTTCAGAGCTACCTGCCAGCGCAGACGCCACTGAAGCGCTTTTCAGCAAAGCAGATGAAGCTTTGTATCAGGCCAAAGCCAACGGGCGTAATTGTGTGGTGGCTTGGTCCGCGTCCAGCGAGGACGCAGCCACAGCTAACGTTCAGGCCTAGCCCATCGGTGCGGCCCAAGGTGAGTATTCAGACTCTAGAGCAAACGCCAGTTCCAGTAGTGTGCGCTCATCGCCGTGTTTGCCCATGAGCTGTACTGAAATTGGCAGATTGTCGGGCGTCATGGCCATGGGAATGGACAGAGCGGGCGAGCCGGTAACATTGGCTAGCGGTGTAAAATTCGCGTATCGGGTAAGGCGATCAAACAGTACATCGAAAGGTACTTTAGGGGTGAGATGACCCAGCTTAGGAGTGGTGTGCCCCAATGTTGGTGTCAGCACCGCATCAAAGTCTGTTATGGCATTGGCGTATTCGAATCTGGCACGGCGCAAACGCCATAGAACCGCAGGCATCCGATAAAAGCCTCGCTTGAACATTTTGTCTAGGCCCTGAGTGAGGCCGTCTACCCGTCGCTTGTCGAAATCCGGGTGAATCATCTTGCGACCGTTCATCTTCATTCCGAAGGCCAGCAATCCCCAGTACAGGGCAAAATCATCAGGGAAGCTTGAATTCACCGGAGTATCAACAGACTCCACAACGTGCCCCTGAGCTTCCAGTTTGCGGGCAGTCGCTTCTACGGTGCGTCGCGTCATGTCATCGGTCTTGTGGCCGTTGATGGAATCGATGACCAGGCCAATTTTCAGCCGTTTGTCCGATGAGCCTTCCACTCTGCCAATGGCTGGCAGCTTGGGGTTGCGTAAATACCGCTCTGCTTGATAGAAAAAGTTCGCGGTATCCCTAACTGAACGGGAAACCACACCGTCACTAAGAATATCGACGGGTAGTGAATGTGAGGCATCGTTCAAAATAAGCCGGCCACGAGTTGGCTTCAGGCCTATCAGTCCGCAGACAGCCGCTGGAATTCGAATGGAACCGCCACCATCGTTAGCATGGGCAATAGGAACAGCTCCGCTCGCTACCAATGCAGCCGCGCCGCCCGAAGAGGCGCCGCTGGAGTAGGCCAGATTCCATGGGTTGCGGGTAGGTGCGTCATGAACCGGCTCGGTAGAAGCATTGAACCCGAACTCCGGCATGGTGGATTTGCCAAGACACAAAAAGCCCTGAGCCAGCATCTGTTGTGCGAAAGGGCTCGTGTGATCTACCGGGCGCCCCTCAGGCACCGAGGCTGAACCCTGACGTGTTGGCATGCCCTCGACATTCGTGTTGTCCTTAATAAAAGTAGGCACACCAGTGAAAAATGGTGCATCTGCTAGGCTTTTCTCTTTATCCAGCTTTGCCGCAGCCTCAAGCATCTGCTGATAGCGCTCTGCAGCAACCCCGTGAACCAGTGGTTCGGCTTTTTGCAATCGGTCAATGGCTGCCTGGGTTACCTCGGTAACGGACACCTCCCGGTTGCGGATGCGCCCTGCGAGGGCGGTCGCATCGTCGTTGCCAAGGGCATCGTTGGTGAACGTATTGGCAGTTTGCGGGGAATCAGAAACTGGCATTCGAGGCTTCTCCGTTATGGTTTGCGGCAGCTCAATTTCAAGCAACTTAATGGAGTGTCACTTTACTCGAACGCAAAACCTGAGGACATGTCATTTCAGGTATGAGTTCACAAGCTATTTCCCCGTGATTCCTTGATCACATCATAAGCATGGGTGATTTCCTGTGTACGTTCTTCTGCCATTTCACGCATGCTTTCCGGAAGACCCCGCCCGGCAAGCTTATCTGGATGGTTCTCGCTCATTAGCTTGCGGTACACCTTTTTCAGCTCTGCATCGCTGATTGATGGAGAAACTCCAAGAACTTTATAGGCATCGTCGGTTTGTTGTGCGGTAGATCGTTGGCCGCCAGTCTGGCCCGCGTGCGCGCCACGTAACATGGCTTCCAGCTGATCTACTTGGCTTTCAGGTAGGCCAAGGCCGCGAGCAACACGAACAAGCATCTCATGCTCTGCTGGATGAACAACACCGTCGGCCGCAACTGCGGAAACTTGCACCTGTAGAAACATCTGTAGGAAAGCAGGCTGGCCACCGCTGATGGTCAAAAAGTGGTTCAGTTCGGCATCCAGATCAAAACCATCGGCTTTACCACGGCTGAAGGCAGCTTTCGCCGTCGCCCGCTGAGCTTCGTTTAACCGAAAGCGCACGAACATGGCTTCTGCCATTTGGATTTCGTCTTTCGAAACAACGCCATCGGCTTTGCACAGGGCGCCCATAACCGCAAACACAGATTCAATAAAGCCCGATTGAATGTTCTGGAGTTTTCCAATCAGGCGGGTTTTCAGCCGGTTAAGCAAAAATGCGCCAAGAGCGGCCCCCACAAGAAAGCCGGGGAATTTGCCAAAGGCGTAACCAATCAAACCACCAATGATCATTGCAAACAGCATTAAAGCGTCCTTTAGGAATTATGGATAAGGCTACAGAATATACGTGTTTTTCGGCGGATCTTCATGAACAGGCTTTCATTCAGGCCATCTGTTTTTATTAGGGCTTGTATGCGGGCCTGTTTTTTGTGATAAACATACCATTTATGACGCTTGACCTGTTCGCAGACCTACCTATTGAAGCCTTCACCGAGCACCTCTCGGAAGGTGCACTTGTGCTTAGGCAGTTTGCCACGACACAGGCGCATGATCTGCTGAATGAAATTAGCCAGATAATAGCCTTAGCGCCTTTTCGACACATGACTACACCCGGCGGACACAGTATGTCTGCGGCCATGAGTTGTTGTGGAAGTTACGGCTGGGTGACCGATGCGCGAGGGTATCGCTATCAGCGGGAAGACCCCAGTTCTGGCAAACCTTGGCCGGTAATGCCCTCTGCCTTTGCCAATTTGGCCCAATCAGCTGCCCAGAAAGCGGGCTACGCCGATTTCATCCCGGATTCCTGCCTTATCAATCGGTATAAGCCCGGTGCAAAAATGGGGCTGCATCAGGACAAAAACGAGCGCGATTTCACCCAGCCGATTGTGTCTGTGTCGCTTGGCTTGCCTCAAGTGTTTCATTTCGGAGGGCTGGTGCGCAGTGAGCGGCCAAGAAGTATTCCGCTCAGCCATGGCGATGTGGTGGTCTGGGGTGGGCCGTCACGATTGCGTTATCACGGTGTGCTCACGCTCAAGGCAGGAGAACACCCGTTGACTGGCTCTTACCGATATAATCTCACGTTCCGCTGTGCCGGTTAACAATTTGTGATTCAGGCAACTTTGGTTATTGAAACCCTGCTACCAAAAGCCCCGCTGCCAGTGATAGCAGCATAGGTCCGGCGACATAAAACCCGATTTTGCGGTTGCCGATCACCCAAGCCATGCCAGACTTAACCAGATTGTTGGTGGCCGCAGCAATAACAATACCGATAACAGCTGCATCCATTGCTAGACCGTTGTTCGACATGCGGGTGAGCGATAAGGTGATGGCGTCTACATCAGCAATGCCTGAGGTGGCCGCCAACATATAGATACCGGTATCTCCCAGCCAGTTCTTCAAGAAATCGCCCAATAGCAGAATAGCCGTTAGCAACATGCCGAAAACCAAAGCGGACTTCAGGTCTAAAGGATTCTGGTTAAGTGTTGGCTGGCTAACCTGAGCTGTGCCGGAGTTTCTGCGCCATATAATGATTGCCGGTATATAGAGCAGCATTGTCATAACGGCTACAGGCCCGACCAGACTTGGCAACAACTCCCGGTTGATAATGAAACAGTACACCAGAATGCGGGGGAACATGGTGCCGCAGGCAATCAGAATGCCTGTAGCAAATTGGGCATTCAGTTCCGGGTGTCTGTCAGCCTGACGGGCAAAGTGCAGGGTGAGGGCAGTGGAAGAACTCAAGCCCGCAAACAGGCTGGTAAAAAGGATACCTTTGCTGGTGCCTGCCATTCGCATGGCAAAATAACCCACGAAAGAGATGGATGCGATCATTACCACCATCCACCAAATCTCACGGGGGTTTAGCACGCCACCAGGGCCCAATTGTTCGTTGGGCAGTAAGGGCAGCATTACAACCGAAATAACCAGAAGTTTGAGTGCTGCATCTAATTCGTGGGCTTGAAGCTTGTGCACCCAGCCGTGAATTTCATTTTTGTTATCGAGAATAATGGCTGTTATTACTGCAGCGGATGTTGCCATCACCGGGTCGACGGCCACCGCTATGGCACCAAAGCAGAAGGTGAGCACCATGCTCACCATGCCGGTGATGCTGAAGTTACGAATATGATCGAGTCGCTCGCTGTAAGCCACAATCGCCATTGCGACCACGCTGAGTAGAAGAACAGGAAATGCCCATACAGTAACCTCCTGCGCCAGCACTGCAGAAATGCCGCCCAGAAGACCAATAAGAGAGAAGGTGCGAATACCGGCTATGCGCTCGCCGGATTTTTGTTCGCGCGATCCCCAGCCCCGCTCCAAACCTATGATCGCGCCCAGTAGAAGGGCTACGGCAAGGTTAAATGTGGTCTGGTTTGCGATAAGAAACTGGGATGCAACATCGTCCATGAACGAATGAAACTCCTTTCGGGTGTAGGTGTTGCCGGGATAATAACAGCCAGCAAGGCTTGGAGGACAGGCGCCCTTACGCCGGAACCCGTATTTTGATAGAATTCGCGCCCTTTATTTTGCCGTAATCCGCAATTCAAGCAACGGCAATCCTATCCCCATTAAACAGTGCAGTTACCCGGGTACCCAGAGCTATGTTAAATACAATGAAAGCCGAATGGTTTTCCAATATTAAGGGCGATTTGCTCGCCGGGATCGTGGTTGCCCTTGCGTTGATTCCGGAAGCAATTGCTTTTTCGATCATCGCAGGCGTCGATCCCAAAGTAGGGCTATATGCCTCGTTTTGTATTGCCGTGATCATTGCTTTTGTGGGTGGTCGCCCGGGCATGATCTCAGCGGCAACCGGTGCTATGGCGTTGCTGATGGTAACGCTGGTTAAGGAGCATGGCCTCGAATACCTGATGGCGGCAACCCTGTTAACCGGTGTAATCCAAATTCTGGCCGGTTGGCTGAAGCTCGGTAGCCTAATGCGATTTGTATCGCGCTCGGTGGTAACTGGTTTTGTGAATGCTCTGGCTATCCTAATCTTTATGGCGCAGCTGCCCGAACTAACGAACGTAACCTGGCATGTTTACGCCATGACAGCGGCCGGGCTGGGTATTATTTACCTGTTCCCCCATGTGCCGATGCTGGGCAAATTGCTGCCCTCGCCACTGATTTGCATTGTGGCGCTGACTATTGTTGCGGTGTTGTTCAATATAGACGTGCGCACGGTGGGTGATATGGGCGAACTGCCCGATACACTGCCCATATTCCTCTGGCCTGACGTGCCGCTGAACCTTGAAACCCTGATGATTATCCTGCCGTACTCTATTCCACTGGCCGTGGTGGGCTTACTGGAATCTATGATGACTGCCACCATTGTGGATGATTTGACCGACACGGAGAGTGACCGCAACCGCGAATGCCGGGGGCAGGGCATTGCCAACATCGGGTCTGGCCTGTTCGGTGGTATGGCTGGCTGCGCGATGATTGGGCAATCGGTTATCAACGTAAAATCTGGTGGGCGCGGTCGGCTTTCTACGTTCACCGCAGGTGTGTTCCTGATGGTGATGATTGTGGTGTTGGACGACATATTGGTGCAGATTCCCATGGCTGCTTTGGTTGCAGTTATGATCATGGTGTCTATCGGTACCTTCTCTTGGGAGTCTATCCGCAATCTGAAAACCCACCCTCTCTCCACCAATATCGTTATGCTGGTCACCGTGTGCGTGGTGGTTGTAACTCACAATCTCGCGCTTGGTGTGTTTGCCGGTGTTCTACTCGCCGCGCTGTTTTTCGCCAACAAAATCGGGCACTTTATGGAAGTGCAGTCCACTTTGGATGAAGAATCGGGCACCCGCACCTATAAGGTTATGGGTCAGGTATTTTTTAGCTCATCGGAAAAATTTCTTGCGGCCTTTGATTTCCGCGAAGTGGTCGATAAAGTGGTTATAGATGTGAGTCGTGCCCATTTTTGGGACATTACTGCTGTGGGCGCGCTCGACAAAGTAGTCATCAAGTTCCGTCGAGACGGTGCAGAGGTGGAGGTGATAGGTATGAATCAGGCCAGCGCTACCATCGTCGACCGTTTTGGTGTGCACGATAAGCCGGAAGGCATTGATCAGCTGATGGGCCATTAATATGCAAGATACAAACGTAAATTCCCAAGCAACCGAGCAGGATGCGTTGCACGTTGTGGCTTGTGTGGATGGCTCCCGCGCAGCGCCAGCGGTATGTGATTATGCGGCCTGGGCAAGCAAGCATATGGGGTCACCGCTAACGCTCCTGCATGTACTCGATGAAGAACGTTATCCGTCAGAGCCAGACCTTGCTGGCAACATTGGCTTGGGTAGTCGTGAACATCTGCTGGATGAATTGGCGCAGCTGGATCGTAAACGCGCCAAATTGGCGCTGGAGCACGGGAACCATTTGTTGGATGAGGCCGCCCATAGGTTGCAGAATGCCGGTGTTAGCGCGATCAAAAAGCGCCAGCGCCACGGTGATTTAACCGAATCCCTACTCGCCATTGAAGATGAAACACGATTAGTTGTGATGGGCTTACACGGCGAAAGCAGTTCGGATCGGGAGACTCGCGTTGGCAGCCAACTCGAAACCGTAATCCGCAGTGTACATAGGCCGATTTTACTAGTGCCAGACGAATTTTCAACGCCGCGCACGGCCATGCTCGCGTTCGACGGCAGTGCCACAGCGTTTAGAGGCGTAGAACTCTTGGCTGGCAGCCCGGTACTCAAAGGCATGCCCTTGCACCTAGTGATGGTCGGGTCAGACACTAAAGAGCATTGGGGCCAGCTGGAGAAGGCGAAGCTGATGCTGGCAACGATTGATGCTGATATCACGCTTACCATACTGGCTGGCGATGTGGAGCAGGCTCTGCACAGGTATCAGGAAAAGCACGGTATCGACATCACCGTTATGGGTGCCTACGGCCACTCCCGTATTCGCCAGTTCTTTGTTGGCAGCACTACTACAAATATGCTGAGAACAGCAGAAAAACCGCTGGTTATTCTTCGTTAGTTCACCTTGATGGTTTTGAGCTTGTTAAGGCTCGATGAGGATTGGCGTGCCATCACTTACTGCGCGCCAAATCTCCTCAACTATTCAACTGCGAGCAAAGCAAAACCTCTAAGCCTAAAAGGATTGTCTGACAATTAATTTTCCCATTAAAACAGCAGGTTGCGTGAGTTTTGTGATAAGCGTCATGCTTGTCGAGTAAACTGGCTGCGCAAGTTCACAGTTTCCACTAATAACTCTCCGTTAATTCGTAACAGCATGTAACTTGGGTTCTGTCTGCAGGTAAGGCTCTATCGATAGGTCGGTATTTATAGTGTTACCGGCCGAGTACTTTCGCAAGGAGAATTCAGATGGCCCATGCACCCTCCCCGGATGCCGGGATTCGATATCGAGAACATTTGGCCCAAGGCTCCAGTCAGGAGCTGATGAAGCGTTATGGGCGCCAGTCCAGCGCCTATTTTACGCTACAGTCAGGCGCTGAACGGTTTGGTATTGAGGGTGTAGGGTTTGTGGCTTATGCACCGGTCAGAACACTTCTGGGCAGAGTGAATGTGGTGTTTGCCAACCCTGTGTGTGCCGATCAGAGCCGGCGCGGGCTCTTGCGAGAATTCTTGAACAATGTACCAGGGCGTGCTCTTTTTGTGGGTATTGACGGTGGCGCAGCAGAGGATCTTCGGGCGTTGGGGCACACCATCAATGAAATGGGTACAGAATTTTCATTTCGCATTCCCAGTTTCAGTGTAGCGGGCAAGAACAAGAAACAACTGCGGCATGCGGCCAACCTTGGGAAACGTCAAAACCTAACAGTTATTGAACAGACCGAAGATGAAGCCGACCTGACTAGCGCCTTGCGCATCTCTGAGGCTTGGCGGCGGAACAAAGTGGTGAAGCAGCGGGAGCTTCGGTTACTGACACGCCCGCCGGAGTTTGGCGATGAGTGGGGCGTGCGCAAGTTCTACTGCTATCAGGAAGGTCGTTTGTTGGGGTATGTGTTTTTTGACCCGTTCTTTCAGGATGGCAAGGTTATTGGTTATACCGCCAATGTTTTGCGGCAAGATACCGGCAACAGCCCCAGCGGATTATTGGATTACATTATTCTGGAAGCTATGAAGGTTTTTGAGACGGAAGGCGTTGAGCAAATCTCTCTCGGTATTTCTCCGGTTTATAACGTTCAACCTTGCCCGGGTGATAGCAAATTGGTGCGTAGTGTTTGCCGTTTGTTGTACGAGAAAGGCAACAGATTTTATGCTTTCAAGGCATTGAGTTATCACAAATCTCGTTACCGTGCGAACGAAACTAAGTGGTTTATGGCTTATAAGGATACACCGGTACTGACCATGCTTTGGACGGTTCTCCGGGGTACCGGCATTCTGGGGCGCCCACCTCTGATTACTGGCGGTACCGAACGGCACCCCAATGTTCCTGTTTCGGTAACACTCTGACTGCTGAAACAAGCCCAAGAGCTACCTTAAGGTGTTAATCATATATTTCTATTGCGACTTATTTTTTTGGCGTATATAGTGATCGTGTCTTGGCTTTCCACTATATGTTGTGTTTTGTGGTGGGGAATCCGGTGAGACTCCGGAGCTGACGCGCAGCGGTATTGGGGAACAAACGTGGCAATGAAGACACTGGTGAAAACCGGGAAGTCGCCACGTAAGGCAGAGCTGAAAGGTTCACGCCCCTGAGTCCGAAGACCAGCCAAGACACTCAACACTGCACCTTCGCGACTCAGGGTAAACAGTTGGCAAGTTACACGGGGCAACTATCCGTTGGATAACCCTATGTGAACGGCCTCCTGTGTATGCGAAGGGAATATACCTGACGCGATACCAGGAGTCGTAACATGCCAGCTTTCCCCGCAACCCCCGAGCCAGTTGAACCTTCGTTACTGGATATCTCGGCAACCGTCAGCGAATATCTCCAACGAAGCGATTGGCGAGTCAATGCCAATGCCAATCAGGGCTACTCTCTGGGTGGCCTGATTCTGAACACTGCCGGAAAAGTCATCGCCAACTATTGGCTTAATGATGTCTATACACAAGCCATCGGTCAGGCGCACCGTGAGGCAGACCTTCATATACACGATCTAGATATGTTGAGTGGCTACTGTGCTGGCTGGTCGCTGCGTACCTTATTGCATGAAGGCCTTAACGGCGTGCCCGGTAAGGTGGAGTCAGCACCCCCGAAGCACTTATCGAGCGCCATCGGCCAGATGGTAAACTTCTTGGGTACGCTGCAAAACGAATGGGCCGGAGCTCAAGCCTTCAGCTCTTTCGATACCTACTTGGCACCTTTTATCCGCAAGGATAATCTGGATTACGAAACAGTACGCCAGTGCATTCAAGAGTTTGTTTACAACCTCAACGTGCCTTCACGCTGGGGCACCCAAACGCCCTTTACCAACATCACCTTTGATTGGGTTTGCCCGGAGGATCTACGAGAGCAGATACCGGTCATTGCCGGTGAAGAGATGCCTTTTAGCTACGGTGATCTGCAGTTAGAAATGGATCTGATCAACCGAGCCTACATTGAGGTGATGGCTGCTGGAGACAGTAAAAATCGGGTATTCACTTTCCCGATTCCTACCTACAACATTACTCGGGATTTTGACTGGGAATCTGAAAATGCCCAGCGCCTGTTTGAAATGACAGCCCGATACGGTCTGCCGTACTTTCAAAATTTCCTCAACTCAGATCTTGAACCCAGCATGGTTCGCTCTATGTGTTGCCGCCTGCAACTGGACCTGAGAGAACTTCTAAAGCGTGGCAACGGTTTGTTTGGTTCAGCAGAACAAACGGGATCTCTCGGCGTGGTAACGATTAACTGTGCCCGGCTGGGGTATTTATACAAAGGCCGCAAGCAGGCGCTATATGCCCGGTTAGATGAACTGATGGCGTTGGCACGGGATAGTCTGGAAACAAAGCGCGAGACTATCAGTCAGCATATGGCCGAGGGGTTACTGCCCTATAGTCAACGTTATTTGGGTACTTTACGGAATCATTTTTCTACCATTGGAGTGAATGGTCTAAACGAAATGATTCGAAATTATTCGGGCGACCGCGAGGACATTGCTACCGAGTGGGGCAGAGAGTTTGCGCTGGAATTGTTGGATCACGTTCGGGATCGAATGAAGGAGTTTCAAGAACAGACCGGCAACCTTTACAACCTTGAAGCAACCCCGGCAGAAGGCACCACCTATCGCTTTGCCAAGGAAGACCAAAAACGCTTTCCGAACATTCTGCAGGCGGGAACGCATGATGCACCTTATTACACCAATTCCAGTCAACTGCCCGTAGGTTTTACTGATGACCCGTTTGAAGCGCTGAACCTGCAGGATGAGCTGCAAACACGCTACACCGGCGGCACGGTTTTACACCTCTATATGCGCGAACGTATCAGTGATGCGGCCACCTGTGGCCGGTTTGTTCGGCGTGTCTTGGAAAATTATCGACTGCCGTATATCACGGTAACGCCCACATTCTCCATTTGCCCTGTGCATGGCTATCTCAACGGCGAGCACGAGTTCTGTCCCAAATGTGATGAGTTGCTGATGGCGGGCAAGAATACGCAAATGGCTGCTGCAGCTATTGCCTGAATTTCGGAGCACCGCTCCGGTATAGACGGTGGGTCGCTACGAGCAAAGCAACCTACCGAATTTCCCAGAGAAGTAAATGTAAAGGAGATGTTATGGAAAACCAGAAGCTACCCAACGAGAATCAACGCCAACGCTGTGAAGTATGGACGCGGGTTATGGGCTACCACCGCCCTGTTTCTGCCTTTAACAAAGGCAAGCAATCAGAACACCACGAACGTACTCATTTTAGGGAGCGTTGATATGCTTGCGGATAACTTGGTAATAGGCGGTATGACAGCCTTTTCTACCGTTGATTATCCGCAACATCTGGCGACAACCCTGTTTCTACAGGGTTGTCCCTGGCGTTGCCATTATTGCCACAATCCGCACTTCATTCCGTTAAAACCGGTGGATGGCGCACCTACATGGCAAAGGGTTTGTAGCCACCTTAAGCGGCGCAAAGGGTTGCTAGATGCCGTGGTATTCAGCGGGGGAGAGCCCACGATTCAGAAAGCACTGTTACCCGCTCTGCAGCAAACCCGGGATATGGGGTTTCGGAACGGGCTTCACACGGGGGCGCCCAGTGTAAAATCGCTCCGCCCGTTATTGCCATGGCTGGATTGGGTAGGCTTGGATATCAAAGCACTGCCTTCAGGGTACCAACCCGTAACTACTTGTAGCCGCTCAGGTATAGATAGCTGGGCCGCCATTGATGCGTTGATGGACTCAGAGGTTAGTTTTGAATGCCGAATGACGTGGCATAGCGCTCTGCACAGTATTGAGCAGGTGTTGGAAATCAGCGAACAATTGGCAAACAGGGGGGTAAGGCGGTTCTCAGTACAAGTGGCCCGTACCGCACAAATGCTGAATCCAACGTTGGGGGAGAGCTATATCGCGACACCTGACATCGAAAAACTCCGGTATGCGTTAGCGGCCATATCAGAGGAGTTTGATGTGCGGGCTTGATTCAGGGCTCCAGCTTTCGGAGCCCTTTGGCGTTGTCTGAGTTAAAAATTACTCTCAAGTCTTGCAACAAGACCTCTGCCAGGTGACAGAATGTCACCGTCAGTAAGGTGAGCTCGATACTGTTTGTCCAGCAGGTTGTTGCCTTCTAAGGTGACTTTGAGGTTGTTCAAATTGCCTATTGAATCAAAGTTCCACCCTAGCGTTATATCCACGGTCGCGTAGCCGGGCGTGGTGGTTTCTGTATTGTTAGAGAAGGTATCTGCAGTTCTATCCTGTTCTGCTACCGCACGAACCTGGCCGTGCCAATTGAATCCCGGGCGGGATTGCTGGCCTACGCCAAGGGTCAATTCTGGAGCGGGCATCTGGTATAACGGCTCATTGTCCTGTTTGTTTTCACCTCGAAGCCAGGTGAGGCTGCCGTCGATATCGATAGATGGTGCTGTGCTGACCATTGCCTCTAGAGGCATGATGAAACCAGCTTCCGCCCCGTAAATTGTTACTTCATCCAGATTTTCCGTTTGTTTTATCGGCAGGTTGTTGGCCGGGTTGTTGGTACCCGTTACTCGGCCCGCGATGTAGTCATCAATTCGGGTATAAAATACCGCAAGCTGATACTCACCAAAGCGACCACGGCCCTTGAGGCCAATCTCTGCACTGGTGGATTTTTCCGGGTCGAGTTGGGGGTTCCCTTTGTGGAAATAGCCGTCGCCACGGGATGCGTCTTCAAAACGCTCCCGCATATCTGGGGCTCGGTAGGCTGTCCCTACTGAGATGAAGGGGTTGACCATAGCGCTCAGGTTGTAGATGGCGCCGGTTGACCAGGAAAGGGTTTCGGCACTGCTTTCCAAGCCGGTCGTTCGCGCGCCCGGGCCGTTGCCCACTATTCGGGCATCGCCAGTAACTTTGTCATATCGGGCACCGAATTGAATGTTCCAGTTGCCTATCGCTATATCGTCTTGAACAAACACGCCTTGGCTTTGTATTTCCCCATCTCGAAATGGTGAGTTGGACATGGCTGTGTTCGACATCGGTGGGTTGTAGGTAAAACGTGCAGGGTCTGCCGTCATCTCCCAGACCTCCAGCCCAACAGTAACCAGATGGGCATTGCCAAGGGGCATTCTATACTGCGCTTTTGCACCATCGGTATCAAAGCTGACGTCGTTCCACACCTGATTTCTATCTTTAAAATCCCAAAATGCTCTTATCTGCCGCTCAACATTCTGTTGATAAATACTGGCTTCCAGTGTTCCTGGCCCGATTGAGCCTTCGTAGCCTAGCTCAGTCAGGGTTCTGGTCTGTTTGGGGGAGTGAATTATGAGTGTGCCATTACCGCCAGGACCCGCTTTTGCCGAGCCGGGGTACCAGACATCACGATCCTCGTGTTTTTGCAGGTTCAGGGTCAGCTTTTGATCATCGCTGAGCCTATAGGCGTACTTGGCGAGAAAGGACTCCGAGCGGTAACCGCTTTTATCGACATTACCGGCTGGGGTTTCGTAGTCGTCTACATCTTTAACGGCTGCTCCGAGAACCAGACCATGATCTTTGCTTGAGAGTTTAACTAGGGCTCCGCCAGCAAGGCTGCTGTCTACCGTTCCCGTGCTACCAGAGAGTCGGCCGTGAACCTCTTCAGTCTCTGAGAATGTCGCTTCCGGAGTGCGCAGGTTTATAGCGCCACCAAGGGCCCCTGTACCATGCTGAACAGAGCCAGGCCCTTTAACTACCTCAACACTATCCAACAGACTCATGGCCGCAAGAGACGCAATGGCACCTTGAGGTTGGGCTGAATTAAGTCGTACGCCGTCTATCAGCATAACAACGCTTTCTTTTTTTAACCCACGAATGACCGGATTACCGCCCCAGGCGCCACCGTCGCCCTGAACGGCAAGGCCAGGTTTTCCTCTAAACAAATCACCAGCGGTTTTCGCTGCGGCTACTTCATCAGTCGCCAGTTTTTCTACAGTGCTGGCCGTTTCGAGAGTGTCAGACTCGTATCCTTTCGCCGTGACGACGAGTTCATTTAGTTGTGCTGGCTGTGAGAATGCTGGTACCGCGAAGGTTGTAGTGGATGACACTAAAGCAATGGCAATGCTCAATCGGCTGGGGGTCATGAAAGCTCCGAGGATGATGTGTGTAATACGCAAATAAAAACCATTATCAATAATAATCTAAGTGCAAATGAATATCATTTGAGTTTTATCAAGTAATCATGGGAAAGTAACGTTTACCCTAATCTCTTGATCAAAGAGCGTTGAACTATGAGTCGTCTGATCCGAACCGGTATGAGTTGGGGTGGCAGCCTTACCGGTATGTTGTTGTTTGTGGCTTTATGGGAGTGGGGGAGCTTGAAGTACGGTAGCTTTTTACTACCGGGGCCGAGAGATGCTCTTCTTTCTATACAGGGTTTTTGGCGACAGGGTGAGCTTTTGACTGCGGTCTGGGCCACAACCTGGCGGGCAATGACCGGGTTTGCTTTGGCATCTTTGGCCGGTTTGATACTAGGCTTGCTGGCCGGCCTGTCTCACACGCTTGGGAGAGCGCTGGAGCCGGTATCAACCGTTCTATTGGGGATTCCTCCGATCGCCTGGATTGTGCTAGCTATTTTGTGGTTTGGGAGCGGGTCGATGGCAGCTATCTACACAGTTGCCGCAACAACCTTGCCCGTCACGTTTGCGGGTGCCCAGATAGGTGCGCGCACGCTTGATAAACGGTTGCAGGAGATGGGCGATGTTTACCGTGTTCCGGTTTGGATGCGTTTGTGGGATTTCTATCTGCCTCATATCGTTTCATATGTGTTTCCGGCGTTGATTACGGCTCTGGGCGTGGCTTGGAAGGTGACAGTCATGGCGGAATTGTTTGCCACAGAAAACGGTGTGGGCGCTGGTCTGGCGATGGCCCGAGTGAATCTCGATACAGCTGGCGCCATGGGGTGGATTTTGGTTGTAGTGGCACTCTTGTTGATTGCTGAACATGGCTTTTTGCGACCGCTACAAAAGAAAATGGAACCATGGCGCCAGAGCATATCGCAGGCAAAATCATGATGGAACTTCGCAATGCTTCATTGCAGCTTGGGCCGAATAGAATCCTTGAGGGCATCAACTTTAGTGTCCAGCCAGGTGAGTCAGTTTGTCTTGTCGGCCCGTCGGGGTGCGGCAAAACCAGTTTACTGAGGCTGGCAGCCGGGCTAGTCGATATTTCCGGTGGCGCAGTGGAAAACCGTTTTGCCTGCACGGCGGCAGTATTTCAGGAACCGCGGCTGCTACCCTGGCGGCGCATGTTGGACAATATTGCGCTGGGCCTGAAAGCCAGAGGTGTCCCACGAAAAGAGCGTCTGGAGATAGCACGAGAGTTGGCAGATTCAGTCGGTCTTGAAGATAAATACACATTATTCCCTCACGAACTCTCCGGCGGTATGCAGCAGAGGGTGGCTTTAGCACGGGCACTGGCTGTAGGGGCTGATCTGCTACTGCTGGATGAGCCGTTCAGTGCTTTGGATGTCGGGCTGCGAAATGAAGCTCAGGAGTTAGTGCAGCGTCTCGTGGTTGATCGTGGGATTGCCAGTTTGTTGGTGACGCATGATTTAACCGAAGCCTTGCGATTGGCTCACCGTGTTGTCGTTATCTCGGGTTCCCCTGGTCATATAGTTTACGAGCATCGAGTAGATGAGCCATTTGCGAGCAGGACTCAGTCCTGGCTCTATGAAGCTGCAGCTCATTTGTTGAGGCAGCCTGTGGTTAATGAGAGTTTCCTTTATAAACCCCAATCGGAGGTAGCATGAACCCGTTAAATCGTCGTGATTTACTGAAATTGGCTGCCAGCGCGACGCTATTAACGGCTTTGCCTTTCCAGCGTGCCATTGCGCAGACATCCGGTCAGCTTGTCGCAGCAACACCCTACGGCATTCCACAGGTGATTTTGGCGAGAGCGCTGGAAGACCCCGCCGTGCAAGAGCTGATTCCAAAACGGGAGTTGAAAGCGTGGAAGGACCCCGACCAACTTCGTGCCTGGTTAGCCAGAGCAGAGGTGATGCTTACCGCGACACCCACGAATGTGGCCGCTAACCTCTATAACCGTGGTGTTCCCCTTGTACTAATGAATGTAAATGTATGGGGTACTCTCGGTATGCTCGGGTTGAAAGAAAAGGGCCCCTTGCAATCCGTGAAGGATCTTGCCGGTCGCCATGTGGGTGTGCCTTGGCGTGGCGATATGCCAGATCTGGTATTTCGGTATCTTCTCGGGAAAGCGGGTTTGGAAGTAGGTCGGGATCTTAAAGTAAGCTACCAGTCGAGCCCTTTCGAAACCGTACAAATGTTTGTTGCCCAACGCCTCGATGCAGCCGTTTTACCTGAACCCATGCGCACAGCTACTCGATTGCAGGCTGCACAGTTTGGCCAGTTACCGACTGAGCTGGATTTACAAGAAGAGTGGGCGCGACTTACTGGTGAAATAAAGGGGCTGCCGCAAGCCGGAGTTGTTTGTCGCCGAGAGCTTCTGGGTCAATATCCTGAGCAGGTTGCGGTAATACAAGGTGCCATCAGACGCGCAGTGGACTGGGTGGCAGCTAAGCCTAATGACGCGGCGGTGGTTGGGAGCCAAAACTCTCCTTTAGCTACCAAGGTGTTTGAAGGGGCAATACCTCGAACTCAAATTAGGATGGCCTCTGCTGCAGAGTCTCGACCACAGCTTGAGTCCTTCTTTACTGCGCTTACAGACCTCTCCAGCGGATTTATCGGCGGCAAACTGCCCGACAATGATTTCTATCTTCCGGAGACAGCTACAAAAGCTGAAGGCAAAGCATGAAAACTGGAATAGCAGGCTTTCAAAGCCCTTGGCTTGCCTATGGGTTTCGGCCATTCTTTTTGTTGGCGGCTCTTTACGCTCCGTTTGCATTGGTTCCGTGGGTAGGTACGCTGCTTCAACAATTTACCTTGCCCATGGCGATGATGCCTATCCTTTGGCATGGCCATGAAATGCTGTTCGGGTTTGCCAGCGCTGCGTTGGTGGGCTTTTTATTAACCTCTATTCCATCCTGGGCGGGCGTACCCCATGTTCAAGGTAAAGCGCTTGCTGCTCTGGTTGTTTTATGGCTTCTGGGCAGGCTGGCATTTTGGTTGTCAGCAAGCCTACCGGGAGTCTTGATTGCAGCATTAAATATTGCATTTCCACTTTCCGTAATTTTCTGGGCAATGCCAGCTTTGCTATCTGCAACAGGGCGTAAACACCTAAGTATAGGTGTTGTATTACTGGCATTTGTCCTAATTCAGGGGCTGTTCTATTTAGGCTGGCTTTGGCCAGAATTAGCGTTGTTATCGCCTCAAGCTGCTCTTAACACTGCGGTAAATGTATTGCTTGTTTTGATCGCGCTGACAGCGTCACGCATAGTGCGGGTGGTTGCGATGGCCGCAAGAAATGAGGTTGGGGAAACTGGCCCAGTGCGTTTGACACCTGCCCGTGAGTATCTAGCAATTGTTTCCCTTATCTTTTACGTTGTGGCCGATATGCTTGCATCAGGGCACCCAGTTACCGGCTGGATTGCGCTGGCAGCCGCAGCCGCTCAGGCAGACAGGTTGAGCGAGTGGCCATGGGGTAAGGCCATGGGCAAATTATATTTGTTACTACTGACAACGGCTTACCTATGGATGATTGCTGGCTTGTTTCTAGTGGGTATCAGCGCATTGGTGGATAGCTTGCCTGGCTACGCCGGCCGTCACGCACTTTCTGTTGGCGCGGCTGGCACCGCTATTCTGGCTGTATTCTGCATTGCCGGGCTAAGGCATACGGGGCGTTCGCTGACTATGCCAAGTCTTATCTGGCCAGCACTGGGTGCGCTTTTTCTTACCGCATTGCTGCGCACCCTCGTGCCGATCTGGTGGCCAGAGATGTATTTGTTGGCTGGCGTTGGCTTGCCGTTTTTGCTGTGGTTGATTGCGTACTTACTGTACGTGATCGCTTATGCACGGTTTTTAGTTAGTGTGCGTGCAGATGGGCTACCCGGTTGACCGATTTAGTTCAGCCCCAGCTTCTCCGCCACGTAGTCGGCATCTTTGTCCCCACGGCCTGAAAGGTTAACCAGTATCGATTGTTCCTGCGACAGTTTAGGTGCCTCACGTATAGCCCAAGCTACAGCATGGGCGCTTTCCAACGCAGGAATGATCCCTTCTACTCGTGACAGCATCATGAAAGCGTCCAAGCACTCCGTGTCATCGGCGCTGGCGTATTCCACTCGGCCCAGATCTTTCAGGTAACTGTGCTGAGGACCGCTCCCCGGGTAGTCTAGCCCGGAAGCGATGGAATGGACTGGCAGCGGGTTGCCTTCGTCGTCTTCGAGCACATAACAGGCCATGCCGTGTATCTGGCCCGGCTTACCAAGGGTCATGGTGGCCGCGTGGCGTTTTGTGTCGAGCCCTTCTCCGGCGGGTTCGACGCCTATCAGTTTGACGCTTTCATCGTTCAAGAAAGCCGTAAAAATGCCCATAGCGTTAGAGCCGCCGCCTACACAGGCTGCTATGTAATTCGGTAGCTTGCTGTAGCGCTCCAGAAACTGCTCGCGGGCTTCGCGACCCACCACGGATTGAAAATCACGAACCATACCCGGGAAAGGGTGTGGCCCAACGACTGAGCCAATTGCATAAATAAAGTTGTGTGGGTCTTTAAGGTACTCATCAAATGCGCTATCAACAGCGTCTTTTAGGGTCGCTGTGCCGCGAGTGACTGGAATTAACGTCGCCCCAAGAATTTTCATCTTGGTTACATTTGGGTGCTCTTTGGCAATATCCACAGTGCCCATGTGGATCTCGCAAGGAATGCCCACTAGAGCGCAAGCAGTTGCCAAGGCAACGCCATGCTGGCCAGCGCCAGTCTCTGCAATCACCTTGGTTTTGTTCATGAACTTCGCCAATAAGGCTTCACCCAAACAGTGATTTATTTTATGAGCGCCAGTGTGGTTCAGGTCTTCACGTTTCAGATAGATGCGGGCGCCTCCGAGTTTTTCGGATAACCGCCGTGCATAAAAAATCGGGCTCGGCCGGCCTACGTAATCTGCCAACAGATAGGCCAACTCTTCCTGAAAATCCTTACGTTGACGGATTTCCTGATAGGCGACACTGATTTCGTCCATTACCTGCTTCATTTCCGGCGGCACAAACTGCCCGCCAAATTCACCAAAAAAGCCGTGTGCGTCGGGTAGGTTATCGTAGGGTGAGGAGGTGCTCATATAGGGTGTCTCGCGCGAATTTATGAGGCAATCATAGCGCTCTCATGGGAGTCGCTCAAATACTACTCGGAAAGACTGCGTTTGCTCATTCGATGACAACCTGAATTCAAGTCAAATGATGCAATGTGGAGGATGCATTGAGAAAAGCTCAAAAAATTGATGCATGTCAAAATGATGGCCATATGTATATATGACTATTAAAAGAATATAAATAAATAACGAAAAAAACTATCCAGGTAGCGGGGCTTGCAATGGACCGTGAGTACCTACTCAAGAGGCAAGAGTTTACGTCTCCTTCCTTTGAGCAGCGCAGTCAAGGCGTGTTTCGGTTAACTCTGGGCCGCAAGCTGGCGTTGGTGGCGCTGGTTTTTTTGGTTCTGTGGAGTGTTCATGCCGGTGTCGGTTATTTTGGAACGAGTCAGGTCGCATCCTTTAGCGGGCTTGTGAACGAGGCTGGTAAGCTGCGAATGCATAGTCAGCGTATCGCGTTGCTATCGATCGTTTGTGTGGCTAATGACGCAAGGGAACGTGCTACCGGCCCATCTTGTGCTGATGCTATCAAGCAGAGTATCGATGGCTATGAGACGAGCCTTCAAGTCTTGAAGGCTGCCCCCTTTTCATTGTTGTTCGAAAGCGATCGTCAGCAGATTAAAATGAACGTTGAAGAGTTACAGGCTGCTTGGGCCAAGTATCGCGTTGCTGCTGAACTCGTGCTCAAACGCTTGCCTACGGGCGGATTTTCTGCTCAACAACAGTATCTTGAATCGAATAACGAGCAGTTGTTGGCCCGGGCGCAAACTCTGACCGAACTGTTGGTTGCAAGCCAGCGTCGTGCTCAGGGTCTGCAGCACAAGGTATTAAACGCATTGCAGTTTTCAGGATTACTTCTGTTAATTGGAATTACATTTACAGGTTACCGGCAGGGCGTGCGCCCCTTGCGTAACCTGGCGCTTCTAGCGCGCCAATCCGAACTGGGTGATTACGGATGGCACCTCGAGTATCAGGCTGGAGATGAAGTAGGCGAACTGGTTGACGCCTTTAACAAGAGTAACCATAGAACCCGGCATCTTCTCGATCAGTTGCGGGAGGAGGCGGAGGTCGCGCGGTGTGCTGAAATAGAAACCGACAGCATCTTGGAGTCTGCTGCAGATGGGATAATCATCAGTTCGGGTGATGGAAACATTGTTCGGATGAATCGGGAGGCCGAGCGAATTTTCGGATACCCGCGAGAAGAGCTGTTGGGGCGAAATATTGATGACTTGGTTCCGCATCGTTATCGAAAGGCTCACAGTGCCAATCACAGTCACTATATCAGCCAGCCAAAAGCTCGAGCGATGGGGGGCACCATCGCTGCTTTGCGCAAGGATGGCAAAGAGGTACCGGTAGAGATTAGCCTCAGCCCGGTAAGCGATAGTAGTCAGCACCGAGTGATCGCGGTGGTTCGGGATGCTACCCAGCGGTTGAAAATGGAGGCAGACCGGCAGCGCCTTTTGTCGATCCTTGATGCAACGCCAGACATCACTGCCATGTTTACGAAAGATCGGAAGCTGATATACCTCAACCCGGCAGGGCGGAGACTGCTTAGAGGAATTCACACTGAAGACGTCGCGAATCAAAAGCTGGATGATTTGTTAACCTCTGCTTCACTGCGACTGATACGCGAACAGGCCTTGCCCAAGGCTTTGTCTGATGGTCTTTGGAGTGGAGAACTTAAGCTATGGAGCGAGTCGGCAGGAGAAATTCCTGTTTTGTTACTACTGATTGCCCACAGCAGCGGCGACGAAAATGAACGTCATTTGTCGGCAATTGCTAGAAACATTAGCGAGCGCAAGCGGTTTGAAGCAGAGCTGTTGCAGCGAGCCACCCATGATGAGTTGACCGGTCTGGCTAACCGAACATTGTTTGAGGATCGTCTTGAGCAAGCTCTTAATCAGTCGCAGCGGAATAACCTGATGGTAGCTGTAGTGTTCATTGATCTCGATAACTTTAAGTTGGTTAACGATACGATGGGGCATGCAGTTGGTGACATGTTGCTACGTGAAATTGGGCGCCGACTAGAGACGCACTTGCGTAAGCATGACACCAAAGCCCGTCTGGGGGGAGATGAATTTACGGTTATTCTGGAACGTCTATCTAAGCCTGAAGATGCCATTACCATTGTAAGAAACCTGGGCGAGGTCCTGCGGCAGCCGATGCTGCTGATGGGACGGGAGTTTACTGTGACCACCAGCATGGGGGTTAGCATGTCTCCTTCTGATGGAAGTGATCCTGAAACCTTATTAATGCATGCCGATACAGCAATGTATCAGGCTAAATCAGCAGGGCGAAATAGGCATTGCTTTTTTGTGCCTGAGATGAATATAGAGGTCTCAGAGCGCCTGAATATTGAAAATGACTTACGACATGCTCTAGCTCACGATGAATTGAGGTTGCACTATCAGCCAGTGGTCGATGCTAAAAACAAAATGATTGTTGGTTGTGAGGCGCTGTTGAGATGGCAGCATCCCAAGCACGGGTTTATGCAGCCAGACCGGTTCATTCCCATAGCCGAGGAAAGTGACCTCATTATCGACATTGGGCAGTGGGTGTTAGAGCAAGCATGCCAGCAAGCTAGAAAGTGGCAGGATTTGGGGATTATGTCTGGTTTCGTGGCTGTTAATGTCTCTGCGCGCCAGTTGCGTGAGCCAGCATTAACACAGACGGTAGAGAAGGCTTTAGAGCTTAGTGGCCTGTCGCCACAGAAGCTTGAACTAGAGTTGACTGAAGGGAGTGTTTTGCAGGAAACGATCATGGCTCGCCAGATACTTGATGAAATTCAGGGGCTTGGGGTGAGGTTGGTGGCAGATGACTTTGGCACGGGGTATTCGAGTCTGAGTTTTTTGAAACTGTTCCGGTTCGATAAGGTGAAAATCGATCGCGAGTTCGTGCGCGATATGCTCTCTGATCGGGGTGATGCCGCCATCGTCAAGGCAACCATAGCCATGGCGCATGCGTTTGGCGCAACGGCTGTTGGGGAAGGGGTGGAAGAGATTTCTCAGATAGACACTCTGCGTAACATCGGCTGCGATCAATTGCAGGGATATTTTTTGGGGAAACCCATGCCAGTACAAGTACTAAATGACTTTTTGCAATCAAATTTGTCGGAATAAATAGACAGTGCTTACCCCTTAAACGGCTAGCCCCGCCGCCACCCCCGAAGCCCAGGCCCATTGAAAATTGTGCCCACCCAAGTGCCCCGTCACATCCACAACCTCGCCGATAAAATACAAGTTCGGATGCTCCAGTACGGCCATGGTTTTCGACGAAAGCTGGCGGGTGTCGACGCCGCCTAAGGTAACTTCTGCCGTTCGGTATCCCTCTGTGCCTGCCGGCTTAACGTTCCACTGGCCCAGCGTTTCCGAGATCTTTTCAAGATCGCTGTTCTTATAGTTCTGCATAGGGCCTTCCCACCGGTGTAGCTCGCTAAAGGTCTGTGCGAATCGCTTAGGCAAATGTTGGATAAGATATTGGGCGATGGTTGATTGTGGCTTTTGTTTGCGCAGAGATTCTAAATCTTCGCGAATGTTGCGTTCAGGCAGCAGATTGATGGTTAGCGGGTCGCCGGGTTGCCAGAAACTAGAGATTTGCAGCATTGATGGCCCGCTTAACCCACGATGTGTTACCAGCATGGGTTCACGGAAATGGTGGTTGTTGCAGGACGCTTCCACGGGGCAGCTAACACCAGAGAGCGGGGCCAGTTGTTGCTTCAATTCGGGATGCAGGGTGAAAGGCACAAGCCCAGCCCGGGTGGGCAGAATAGTAAGCCCGAATTGCCGTGCGACTTCGTAGCCAAAACCTGTGGCGCCCATGGTGGGTATGGAAAGGCCGCCACAGGCGATAACCAGAGATTCGCAGGTGAGGGTGCCTGAACTGCTGTTAACGCGGTAGTTTCCAGCGCTCTGGGTAATGTTTTTTACGCTGGTTTTCATGCGAATTTCAGCTCCGGCCCATTCGCATTCCGTCAGCAGCATGGCCAGTATTTCTTTCGCGCTGTCTTTGCAGAACAGTTGGCCAGCGGCTTTTTCTTCGTGCTCAATGCCGTGGCGCTCAACAAGATCCAGAAAATTCTGAGGGGTATAGCGCTTAAGGGCGGAAATACAAAAGCGCGGATTATCCGATAGAAAATTGCTAGGCGTACTGTTCAGGTTGGTGAAGTTGCAACGCCCGCCACCAGACATGAGAATTTTTTTCCCCGGCTTGTTGGCGTGATCAATTACCAACACCTTGCGCCCGCGATAACCTGCTGTGGCGGCGCACATGAGGCCAGCGGCTCCGGCGCCGATAATGATCACATCGTACTGGTTGCTGGAACTTGCCGTCATTGCTGCTCGCCGGTTGGTTTGTGTGGCGCGCAGTATACCAGCCTCATAGCTTTGGTTCGGCTCATTCCAGATGAACCGCTCCTTCCATATAAAACGCAGCCTGCCCGGCGATTGCAACTCGGTCGCCTTTGAGCTCGCAGCGCAACACTCCGCCCCGTTCAGACAACTGCCTAGCTTCCAGTTTGGTTTTTCCGAGCTTTTCGGCCCAGTAGGGCACTAAAGCGCTGTGAATCGAGCCGGTAACAGGGTCTTCATCAATGCCGGAGCCAGGTACGAAATATCGGCTCACGAAATCAACCTGATCGCCGGGCGCAGTGATAATCAGGCCCTTATTGCCTAGCTGCTTGAGTATTCGCATATCTGGTTGCGCTGCTATTACAGCAGCCTCGTTTTCCAGAACGACCATATAATTGGTGTCGTTCGTTACGTGGAACGCTGCTTCGGGCGCAGTGCCAAGAGCTTCAATGATAATCTTCGGCGTTTTCTGTTCTTCAATCCGGAGGTTTGGAAAGTCCAAAACCAGCCAGTTGTCTGTGGTCATGTGAACGCCCAAAGGGCCACTTTTGGAATGAAAGCGAATCAGGCTTTCGCCCCAACCTAACTTGTTAAAAATGACCCAAGCGCTAGCCTGAGTAGCGTGCCCGCAAAGCGGTACTTCTACGCGCGGAGTGAACCAGCGTATATGAAAATCTGCGCCCTCACGGTCAGCCTCACGCACAAAAAACGCCGTTTCCGCCAAATTATTTTCGGCGGCCAGTGCCTGCAAGGTTTCGTCCGGAAGCCAGCTTTCTAGAGGCATAACGGCGGCGGGGTTACCCTTGAAAATGTCGCTGGTAAACGCGTCTACCTGATAAATAGGGTAAGTCATGTTCTATTCTCCGGAAGCAAACGCTTAGCGTAGTGGTGAGCTTTGTAGCTGGCAAACTGAGCAAGTTCACGGGCACTGTAAAAATGGAGTTCGGGCAGGGCGGTGTGGTGTGTTGCCACCCAGTGTTCCTGATCCACTTTATTCACAGAAAACCCTAAATGTTCCAGCCATTGGTGGCTAGTTTTCCCTCCGTCCTCAAATAATGACGGAACGTTTGGCTGAAACCCGAAAAGATTGTTACGTGTTGCCGCCTGTGCGTGATTATTTGCTATGCCCATGATGAAACTCCTTCTTTTGTTTGCGATGTAGTCATTGTCCTCCTGTGCATACAGCCATAACAGATTCAGATAATATGATTTTGAACCGGTACAGAATGGTTGTTGCGCAATCTGTACCGGTTATTTTTGCCGGTATCTGTACTCTTCTCGTTGGATGCCGATCTGCTGCAATGGCAGCTCGCGAGCCGCTAAAGGCAAGTGAATGAGTGATTAAGCGAGGCAAATCGAATGGGTGTTCTCTATAACCAAGTAGCAGATAGGCTGCAGGCGCTGATACAAGACGGCGTATACCGTGATGGCGACCGCCTGCCGGGTGTACGGATATTAAGCAAACAGATGGAAGTAAGTATTTCAACGGTACTGCAGGCGCACCAAACCCTAGAGGCCCGAGGTTACCTCCAAGCCCGGGAGCGCAGCGGGTATTTTGTGCGCTTACCTCTCGTTGATGTGCCAGAGCCGGTTATGCGTAAGCATAGGGGCAAGCCTGTCCCTGTTAGTGCGCGCGAGATGACTTTGGACTTGTGTGCAGATGAGCAGAAGCGCATGGTGCCGCTGGCGACCGCCGTTCCCCATGCTGACTTTCTGCCGTTGCGGCAGATTCAGCAGAGCACGATGTGGGCGGCACGGCATGGCCTTGAGACGCTGGACTATGCGTTCCCCGGCAAAGAGTCACTGCGCCGACAGATTGCGCAGCGTATGGCTTCTGTGGGTGTTCCGGTTACGCCAGATGATGTTCTTGTCACCAACGGTGCTCAGGAAGCTATTATCTTGGGTCTGCGTGCCGTTACCCAGCCCGGGGACATTGTTGCCGTTGAGTCGCCATCGTTTCCGGGTATTCTTCAGGCTCTTGAAGTGGTCGGGCTGCGAGCGATAGAAATACCCACTCACCCATCCGATGGCCTTAGCCTTGAAGGTTTGCAGCTCGCTTTGGAGCAGTGGCCCCTGAAAGCCTGTGTGGTGGTGAGCAATCACAGCAACCCTATGGGAGCCAGAATGCCGGACGAGCGCAAGAAGCAGCTTGTGTCCATGCTGGCCGCCGCTGATGTGCCTTTGATTGAAGACGACATATACGGGGACCTTTATCACACAGGAGAAAGGCCAAGACCTGCCAAGGCCTTTGATTGCGCCGATAACGTGATTTACTGCAACTCTTTTTCAAAGACCATTTCACCCGGGCTTAGGCTGGGTTGGATGTTGCCCGGTCGCCACATGGCAGGTGCCCGGCAGCAAAAATACTTTTCCAACCTGGCGACATCGTCTATTCCGCAAATGGCGGTTGCGAACTTTCTTGAACAAGGCGGATACGATCGCTATCTACGCTCAGCCCGACAGAACTACCGCGAGGCGATAGAGCGCATGAGGGCTGCTGTGGCACGTTCATTTCCAGTAGGTACGGCAGTCAGCAGGCCTCAGGGTGGCTTTGTACTCTGGGTGCAATTGCCTGCTGGCGTTTCCGGCACACGGGTTTATCACCGTGCTCGTGCAGAGAATATCAATGTGGCGCCGGGCCTGATGTTCTCGATTTCAGGGAAGTTTGAATCATGCCTCCGGCTAAACGGCGGTAATCCCTGGTGCGAGAGAATTGATCAAGCCATTGCGAGACTTGGTGCATTGACCCATGAAGAGCTGGCGCTGAATGCCTAAGGGCGCAGGTTCAATGGGTCAATCAACCCAGCGGTCACTGCTATCCCTGTAACATCGGGCAGTCGTTCCGCACCCAGTCGCTTCATGACGCGCGCCCGGTAAAGATCAATCGTTTTGACGCTCACTCCCAGTTGCTCAGCAATTTCCCTGCTGATATAGCCTTGCGCCATAGGTAGAAAAACATCTCGTTCGCGGCGCGTAAGTGCTGAGATGAGCGCATCAGTTTGTTCGTCGCCCTGCTGCAGATTGTTGGAGTGCTGATGAGCTTCCAGCGCCTGTTGCACGCTGTCTAGCAATAGCTGCTCATTGAATGGCTTTTCAATGAAATCAAAGGCACCGGATTTAAAGGCCCGGACCACAATGGGCACATCGGCATGGCCAGAAACAAAAATAATCGGTAACTCAATACCACGCTTTTGCAGCTCCTCTTGAACATTTAGCCCGCCGAGGCCAGGCATTCTTACATCGAGCACTACGCAGCCTCCCTTGCTATGTTCCAGTGCATCAAGGAACTTTCGCCCGTCGCTATAAGCTCTTACGTTTAAACCGACAGACTCTAGTAGCCACTGAGTTGACTCCAGCATGCCAGCATCGTCATCAACAACGTAAACAGTGGGGGTGCCGGGTGTTGGTTGGTTACTCATTAGGAGCAGTCTCCATGCTTTGTATACGTTTGTTTGCGGGTGCTGCCGGGAAACGACAGGTTAAGGTAAGGCCACCTGTTGGAGCTGCCTGAGCGTCCAAAAAACCACCAAAGCCTTCAATAATCGAGCGGCTCATGGAAAGGCCGAGCCCCAGCCCCTGAGGTTTACTGGTGTAAAAAGGCTGGAACATTTGCCTGATTCCCTGCTCATCAAGGCCGGGGCCTTCGTCTGTTACATCAATCAGCGTTTCGCCTTCGCTGTTTATCGACGTTGAGATGATCAGACGGGAACCTTCGTTATCCCGTTGATTGGTATGCGCTTCGGCATTTGCTTCCATACCATTACGGATCAAATTGATCAGTACCTGCTCCAGCAACACCGGGTCAGCGATAATTGTTGGTTCGCACTTAGCAGGTGTGCAGATAATATCGACGTTGTTTTTGTCAGCCTCCCATTGGCAAAGGCGGGTGACATTCATGATCGTTTCGTTTAGTTGGACAGCCGCTGTCCGCTTCTGACCTTTGCGCAGGAACGCGCGTAAGTGCTTGATGACTTCTGAAGCGCGATTGGCATGGTGGATAATTTTCTCAAGTCCGTCACCAACACGCTCAAGGTGTTCCGGGTGTGTGTCGGCATTTTTCAGATAGCGTTGGCTGGCGCTGGCAAAGTTGACGATGGTTGCCAGAGGCTGGTTCATCTCGTGGGCAATGCTGGACGCTAACTCCCCAAGTGCAGCAAGCCGGGCAGTGCGGGCAAGCTCGTCGGCCAAACGGCGGTTGTTGTCTTCCGACGCTACCCTTGCCGTGATGTCTCTGGATACGCTGACCACCTCAACCACTGCGCCGGTATAGGTTTCTCTAATAGCCCGGCTTGCGATTTCGAACCAACGTTTACTCCCATCACGGTGGGTTAAGTCCAACGTCATGGTGGCATAGCCATCATCTCTCAAACGGTTGCGCGTCTCCGTTAGCTGTCGGGTGGCGCTGTCACTCTGAAAAATGTCCTCTAGTAACTTGCCCCTAAGCTCCTCTGGCCAATACCCAAGCAAGCGCCATGACGCCTGTGTTGCGTCGATAAAGCGCCCATCCGGAGCATGCCGTGAAATTAGATCGGTGGTGTTTTCGGTGATTACCCGGTAGAGACGATTCGATCGGACGGCTTGCTCGTGGGTCAGAACGTCCGCGGTGGCATCCCGCCCCCGGGCGAGCACCTGGCCAGTTTGCAGGCAGGGAATAAACGTCCATTTCAGGATGGTGTGGTTGATTCGGGTTTCGACATCTTCAATAGCTCGGGCTTGTTCCAGCGCGGCCTTAACCAAAGCCTGAACATTTGTTGGCAGCAGGCCAGAGGCGTTTGTCAGATCATGTTCTATCCACAATTCCTTTGCCGCCAGATTGCCTTGTAAGACGTTCCCGAGCTTATCCAGCCTCAGCCCGGGTTGCGGGTCTGCATCTGACAAACTAATACTCATAGTGGCAACCGTATGTTTCGAAAAATGAGAGGTATAGTATTTGCACTATAATACGTTGGTGTAATTTCTAGTTTTCGTTCGATTTTATATTATTCTGACTATAAAAAGACTATGAGTAGTCTAACGATTTTGCTGAATACGCCACAAGAACAACAGTCTCACAGACGGCAGACTCACCGAGAGGAATACCCCATGACCTCAATCTTCGATCAGGGCCTTACGCCCCTTGATGCTAATTACGCAGTTCAATCGCCGATTGATTTTATCGAGCGCACAGCCAGCGTTTACCCGGACTATCCCGCTATTATTCATGGGGCTATCCGCTATAACTGGGCCCAAACTTACGATCGCTCCCGGCGGCTTGCTTCGGCGCTGAAAGGCCGTGGTATTGATCGTGGGGACACCGTGGCTGCCATGTTGCCAAATATTCCAGCCATGGTGGAGTGCCACTTCGGTGTGCCGATGATCGGCGCTGTTCTGAACACTCTGAATGTGCGCCTGGATGCAGAGGCCATTGCATTTATGCTGGAGCACGGCGAAGCAAAAGCTGTTATTGCCGATCGCGAGTTTGGTGATGTGGTGCGCGATGCCGTCAGCCGCTTGGAAAACAAACCGCTGGTTATTGATGTGGACGATCCCGAATACGGTGAGGGTGTTCAGGTCAGTGACTTGGACTACGAAGCGTTTTTGCAGGAAGGTGATCCAAACTTCCAGTGGAGCTTTCCGGACAATGAGTGGGACGCCATATCGTTGAACTATACGTCCGGCACCACAGGCAACCCGAAAGGGGTGGTTTATCACCATCGTGGCGCTTACATCAATGCCTTGGGTAATCAGGCTGTGTGGTCGATGGGAATGCACCCGGTGTACCTGTGGACTCTACCAATGTTCCACTGCAACGGTTGGTGCTTTCCATGGACAATTACTGCTATGGCAGGAACTCATGTTTGCTTGCGCAGAGTTGATCCAGAAAAAATACTACAGTTGATTCGCGACCATCAGGTTACACACATGTGCGGCGCACCCATCGTGCTGAACGCCTTGCTGAATGTACCTGCAGAATCTAAGGCTGGTATTGATCACGAAGTTCGTTCGATGACAGCTGGCGCTGCGCCCCCTGCCCAAGTGATAGGTGCGGTGGAGGAAATGGGCATCAAAGTGACTCATGTTTACGGCTTAACGGAAGTTTATGGCCCGGTGACCGTGTGCGCGTGGAAATCTGAGTGGGATGATCTGCCATTACATGATCGAGCGAAGATAAAAGCCCGCCAAGGCGTGCGCTATCACACCCTCGCGGGCACCATGGTGGGCGATCCGAATACCATGGAAGCTGTGCCCAAAGATGGCAAAACCATTGGCGAGATATTCTTGCGCGGCAATACCGTTATGAAGGGTTATCTGAAAAACCCGAAAGCCACTGAGGAAGCCTTCCGTGGCGGCTGGTTCCATACGGGCGACCTAGCCGTATGGCACGAAGACGGTTATATGGAAATCAAGGATCGCCTGAAGGACATCATCATTTCTGGCGGTGAGAACATATCGACCATCGAAGTTGAAGATACGTTATATCGACACCCTGCTGTTCTTGAGGCCGCTGTTGTTGCGCGTCCAGACGAGAAATGGGGCGAGACGCCTTGCGCCTTTGTGACCCTGAAGCCAGAGGCCGGAGATGTGAGCGAGGAGGAGATTATTAACTTCTGCCGCGAGCATCTGGCTCGTTTTAAAGTACCCAAGACTATCGTTTTCTCGGAGCTGCCCAAAACCTCCACGGGCAAGATCCAGAAGTTCGTACTAAGGGATCAAGCCAAAGAGCTTCACTAACCTCCCAAAGGGCAGCGCCAACTCTGGCGCTGCCGGATACCACACCACAATAACCTAATCGGGCACGCGCTGAGCGACTGTGCCGGGAGACTCTGTTATGCAAATGTTCCATCGAAAAAACGGGGAAGAGCAGCCGTTCTGGTCTGCGGGTCCTTTCAAAATCCGCCTTCCTTTTGTGCATTATCGCTGGGAATTTGCGGAAATGGTCCAAGCACTGATCATGTTTGTGGTTAGCTTGGCCATGATCCCTCTGCTGCAAAAATACCTCGGCGTGCCTTATGACGTGGCACTTGCCTATGCGGTTATTTGCGGTATTGGCTTTATGCTACCGGCCTTGCTGGGGGTGCCACTGGTGCCGGGCTGGATCACGCCGGGTATTCCCGTTGTGTTGCTTTTTCTGAGTGACTTCGAGCCGGGCCCCGAGGCTATACAAGCGATGTTCGCCCTGCAGTTTTTGGTGTTTATTATCTTCTTGTTTCTGGGCGTTACCCGGTTGGGGAGCAAACTGGTTGATCTTATTCCCCGGTCTATGAAGGGCGGCATTATTATTGGTGCGGGTATCGCAGCTCTGATGGGCGAAATTGAAGTAGGCGGTCGCGTGGCCAATACGCCTATATCGCTGATTGTTGGCGGCCTGGTTTGTTTGTATCTCATGTTTTCTGTGTCGTTCAAGGGCTTTGTTGAGAGCAACTCCTTTGCCCGCAAGATAGCCAACTACGGCATGGTGCCCGGTATGGTTGTGGCTATTCTCGTGGGTTTTGCCACAGGCGAATACGAAGTACCGAATGTTGAGTGGGGCATCACCAAACCCGCTTTTGACGAGTTGTGGAACTATCTGCCGTTTACTGTCGGGTTCCCCGACCCCAAAGTCTTCCTGTATGCCATTCCGACCGCGGTCATCGCTTACATTATTGCCTTCGGTGATATTGTAGTGGGCCAGTCCCTGATGAACCGTGTGGATCACCTTCGTAAAGATGAGGACATCGACAACAGCATAGACCGTGTGCATTTGGTAACGGCCATCCGTAACGGCGGTCATGCTTTCTTTGCGCCTTACCCTGGGCTGGCTGGCCCAATTTGGACCGCCGTAACCGCCACCATGGCTGAGCGTTACAAGTATGGCCGCAATGCCATGGACTCCATCTACAGTGGTGGCGGCACCTTCTGGATTACCGGCTTTATTGCTCTGTTTATCTTACCGTTGGTGAGCTTTTTCCAGCCGGTATTACCCATTGCCTTGTCTTTGACGCTCTTGCTGACCGGCTACATCTGTTTAATGGTGGGTTTGGAACAGTTGGAAAATAACACTGAGCGGGGCATTGCTGGCACCATGGGTGTGGTATTGGCCGTCTATGGAGCGGGCTGGGGCCTTGGGACCGGAGTGGTACTCTACTTACTGATAGAGCGAACCAAACTGATTGGCTTTACTCCAGATCCCGAAGCGCCGGGTGTGGAAGAGGCAAGCAAGGATTGAAGTTTTGGCCTCCGGCTTCAGTTGGAGGCAGTTTAGAGTCTGTGTGTCTTTGGGAGGCGAAATGCCTCCCCTTTTTTTGCCTGTAACTTTTGAATGACAGTGTGTCATTTTGTGACAACCTGTCCGTTTTTCTGGCTTGCCCCTTTCTTCTGCCTTGCTCCCGGTACTAAACTGCCTATATTGATGATTTTTTGCTCACTGCTCAAAAGACATAATAAAAAGGAGGCAGTTATGACAATAAGCTCTACCCCCGATGGCGTGTCCGTTAAACCACGGCACCTGCACTTTGATGTCAGCGAAGATCTAAAAACGCTCTGGCATGGCGATGATGCATTCCGTACCGCGTTTTTCAATGCCTTGTCGCTCCAGTTTCCGGATGGCGAACAGCAGTTTATCAATGCAGTTAGGCTATATCGGGACAAAATTGAGGACCCGAAACTCAAGGCCGAGATTCGTGGGTTTATTGGTCAGGAAGCCTTACATAGCCGGGAGCACAAAGCTTACAACGAGGCTTTGAAAGCGCGCGGTTATGATATTGATAGGCTCGACCAACGTTTTCGCAAGCACATGGAGTGGGTTGGAAAGCTTCCACCCAGTCGGCAGCTGGCGGGCACTTGCGGTGCCGAGCATTACACGGCGGTGCTGGCGAATGCCATTCTCAGCCACCCCGAATGGTTAGAGGGTGCAACGCCGGTTATGGCGCAACTCTGGCGTTGGCATGCCATCGAAGAAACCGAGCACAAGTCGGTGGCGTTTGATGTTTACCGGGTGTGTGTGGGAAATGAGCGCTTAAGGCGGATTATTTTTCTATTTGTGACTTGGAACTTTTTTAAATACACCTTTCTGAATACCTGCAGCCTACTAAAAACAGACGGCAAGTTTTGGAGCCTTCGTACTTGGGCTGGCGGGCTGAATTTTCTGTGGGGAAAACCCGGCATTTTACGCCAATGTTTGCCTGAGTTTTTGGCATATTTCCGCAAAGGTTTTCACCCGTGGCAGCAGGACAACAGAGCGCTTTTGGAGAAAAATCTGCAGGAGTTGGATACGGGAGGCGTGGCATGAAGGTAGGGCTGATCATCGATTCTGCTTGCGATTTACCTTACGAGTTCAGCCGCAAGCATGACTTGTTTATTCTCCCGGTGACGGCCGTTATTGATGGTGAGACATATATCGACGAGCATGACCCTGTAAGAACCCAAGAGTTTTATCAGAGCGGGTTGTTGCAAAAAGGCCACCATGCCGAAACCCACGCGTTTTCCACTGAGCAGATCCATGACCTGTTCATGCAAAAAATTGTTCCTCAGTTTGATGTCGCCATTTGTGAGACGGTGACCCGCAGCAGAAGTTTGGTTTTTCAGAATGCCTCAGAAGCCATGAATAGCGTGATGGCTAATTACGAGCAGGCGCGTGCGGCTTCCGGCCGCGAAGGTAAGTTTTCGATGAGAGTGATTGATAGTAAGCAGATCTTTGCGGGGCAGGGGTTGCTGGCGGCTCATACGCTCAAGCTCATCGGTCAAAAACTCTCCAAGAATGCATTGCGGAACGAGGTAGAAAGGTTCTCGGACAAAATATTTACCTGCGTAATTCCTCGGGATCTCCATTACATTCGCGAGCGCGCCAGACGCCGTGGCGACAAGAGCATATCCGGCGTTGTGGCTTTTTTGGGTAAAGCTTTGAACATTACCCCGGTCATTTTTGGTCAGGGCGTGGAGGGCCAGCCGGTTGCGAAAACCCGCAGTTTCGATATGGCGGTAGAGAAAGTAATGAACTACGCCACTGCAAGAGTTGAAGCCGGGCTACTTACACCCTACGTAAGCTTGTCTTGCAGTCTGAGCTGGACGGAGATTGAAGATCTGCCCGGCCTTAATCAGCTTAGAAATGCTTGTGAAAAAAGCGGTGTTGAGTTGTTGCTTTCACAAATGGGCATCACCAGCAGTATTTATGTTGGGCCCGGCAGTCTGTGCTTGGCGCTGGCGGCAGAGCCGCATAATTTCAGTGATTTTCAATAATAGCCTCAACTGCGGCAGGTACTGGCCCGGCCGCAGCAAGTCGACCGCATTTATGGCGAACCCGTCTTTAATCTCTTCGTGTTAGCCTCCCGGTATCCAGTTCAAGTTAAGCTGAGTTTCATCATAACAACAGGGCCGTGAATACCATGAGCAAGGATAAAATCGATCCAGCCAGTCAACTGCTGGAATTGCACGTGAAGCACGAAGTTGCCTCACTAAAAGGCGCTAAACTCCGCAAGTTTCTCAATCAGGAGGTTAGCGAGATTCTCGACCACGCAGGCACTATCACGCTGAATCGCATAGCCTCGAAAAAACAGGTGATGGAGACCATTCAGCGGGTTGTTGTGGACATGGAATTGGATGCTGGCATCCCTGAGCTGGCGGGTGAGATGGCCACCGAGGTGCTCAATGCACCGGTTCAGGCAAACACGGTATTGAGTGACATTATCACCCGTGAGCAAGCCACGGGCTTTGTGGAAGAAATGCTTGAGTTGCGCCAGCAGCGCGAACGGATAATCAGCGAAATCATGGCTCACCCGGTCTATCAGGAGCTGGTTTCAAATGTGGTCTATCAGGGCATTGTTAACTATCTCTATGAAGACAACCTGATCACCAAATCGGTACCCGGTGTTGGGTCCATGATGAAGTTTGGTAAGCGCATGGCTAACAAAGCCGTGCCCGGGCTGGATGAAACCTTTGAACGCAGACTAAAAGCTTGGCTTTCCGATAGTTTGCCGGGGCTGATTAATCGCAGTGAGCAGTTCCTACAGCGCGCACTTTCCGATGATGAAGTGCGGGATACGGTTATGGCAGCTTGGGTTGCTGTAGAGGATCGCACGGTTGGCGAGCTTCGCGAAGGCCTTGGCGATGTTGAGCTGCAAGCATTTGTGGTGCTGGGCTATGAATTCTGGCTACAGTTCCGGAAAACAGCCTACTTTCAAGGCTGTGCTCAGGCAGTGGTTGCGCACCTGTTTGTGAAATACGGTGATCGACCACTGACCGACCTGCTTGGTGATCTGGGTGTTACCCGCGAGGTGATTATTGCTGAGGTGGACGCCTGGGCTATCCCTGTAATTGGCCTGCTGCAAGAAGAAGGTTATATTGAAGCGCTCGTGCGCAGGAGACTATCGACTTTTTATAAATCCGCTGCGGCACGCAAAATACTGGAGCCGTCTGCTTAAGGCCTGCTGGGTTTTATCAGTTCTCAGTTAGCTATTTAGAGCGCACAAACAAAAAAGGGAAGCCGTTAACGGCCTCCCTTTTTTGTTTAGACCCTACGGGTACCGCATGGCCTGATTGTGATCATTTTTCCAGATACTGGAGTTTGTTGGGCTTGCCATCCCACTCTTCGGCTTCTGGAAGCGGATCTTTCTTTTCTGTGATGTTGGGCCACTTGCCCGCCAGATCGGCGTTAATCTCAACAAACTCAACCTGATCGGCTGGCAACTCATCTTCTGAGAAGATCGCTTCGGCCGGGCACTCGGGTTCACACAGAGCACAATCGATACACTCGTCCGGGTCGATTACCAGAAAGTTTGGCCCTTCATAGAAACAATCTACCGGGCATACTTCCACGCAGTCTGTGTATTTGCACTTGATGCAGTTATCGGTAACGATAAACGCCATAATCAGATCCCTGGTCCAGTGGTCAATCTCATCCGGAGCATGTTGTCAGGCTCCATGGTTATATTTAATGGGCGATATTGTAGGGAGCAGCCCGCACTGCCGCAAGCGTCTGGCCGCTATAACCTTATTACTCAGGTCAATTTCCCCTCAATTTTTCAATAATTTTTTCAATTCATAGAGCCGGTTCATGGCTTCTCTGGGGGATAAGTCGTCCAGATCGAGGCTTTTTAAAGCGTCTTCAACAGCGCTGGGCTCTGCACTGGCAAACATATCACCTTGGTATACGGTTTGGGTGGGTATTGCTGGCTGTCTTTTGGGTGACTCTGCGACGGATTTAGATGCAATGGTTGCAGGTACAGCGCTGCCCTCTAGCAATTTTAACTGCGCCTTGGCGTTGCCTATAACACTCTGAGGTACGCCTGCCAGTTTCGCGACTTGCAGGCCATAGCTCTGGCTGGCGGGGCCTTCGTGTACATTGTGCAGGAATACGATGCTGTCGTCGTGCTCTGTTGCTGTGAGGTGCACGTTCACTGCGAGCTCAAGATCGTCTGCAAGCTGCGTAAGTTCAAAGTAGTGAGTAGCAAACAGGGTGTAACAGCGAATTTCTTTTGCCAAATGTTCTGCAGTCGCCCAAGCCAGAGACAAACCATCAAAGGTGCTCGTGCCCCGGCCCACTTCGTCCATCAGTACAATGCTGAGTTCAGTGGCATTATGCAGAATGTTCGCGGTTTCGGTCATTTCCACCATAAAGGTCGAACGCCCGCCAGCGATATCATCCGATGACCCCATCCGAGTAAAGATTCGATCAACCGGCCCCAGTACGGCGCGATTGGCGGGCACAAAACTCCCGGTGTAAGCCAACAAAGCGATCAGCGCCGCTTGGCGCATGTAGGTGGACTTACCGCCCATGTTGGGGCCGGTAATAACCAGCATGCGGCGCTGCGTATCCATTAGCAGGTTGTTGGGTACGAAAGGCTCATCCAGAAGCTGTTCAACCACCGGGTGGCGGGCATCCTCAACATCAAACCCCGGGGCATCACGAAACTCCGGTGCAACAAAGCGTAAGGTGGTGGCGCGTTCAGCGAAGTTGCTGATCACATCCAGCTCTGACAACGCCTGTGCGGCATCCTGCAGGGGGGCGAGTTGTTCGGCAACGGTTTCTAACACCTCGTCATAAAGTGCTTTTTCTCTAGCCAACGCACGGCTCTTGGCACTTAAAGCTTTGTCTTCGAACTCTTTCAGCTCCGGTGTAATAAAACGTTCTGCGTTCTTTAGAGTCTGACGGCGGATGTAATCCACCGGAGCTTGAGCAGACTGAGCCCGGCTGATTTCGATGTAGTAGCCGTGTACCCGGTTGTAGCCAACCTTCAAGGTGCTTATACCGGTGCGCTGCCGTTCACGGGTTTCGACATCCAACAGGTACTGACCCGCGTTCTCGCTGATGTTACGCAGCTCGTCCAGTTCTTCATCAAAGCCCTCTCGAATCACCCCGCCTTCGCGAATTACGACGGGAGGGTTGTCGATAATCGCGCGCTCCAGCATGTCGGCGAGCTCGGGGTATTCGCCTATTACCGTCGCGAGCTTAACAATGTGGTGGGAGTTAACCGGCTTTAGGGCTTTCTGTAATTCTGGCAGTGCATGAAAGGCGTCCCGCAAGCGCGCAAGGTCTCTCGGGCGGGCCGAGCGCAGGGCCACACGAGCGAGCACACGTTCAATATCGCCGACGGTTTTGAGCAAGTCGTGTACAGGCTCGTAATGGAAGCCTTCAAGCAGGGCGGATACGGCTTGCTGGCGTTGCTGAACCACATTTACATCCCGCAGAGGTCGGTTTAGCCAGCGCCGCAACTCGCGGCCGCCCATAGAAGTAGCGGTTTTATCCATTACCCAGGCCAGTGTGTGCTGATGGCCGCCCATAAGATTAATGTCGATTTCTAGGTTGCGGCGGCTGGTAGCATCGAGAACCACCGCTTCATCCCGGCGTTCCCGGGTGAGTTTGCGAATGTGGGGTAGGGCAGTGCGCTGAGTTTCTTTCGCGTATTGCAACAGGCAACCAGCTGCACAAATAGCCAAGCTTAGATCTTCGCAGCCGAAGCCGGTGAGGTCGCGAACCTGCAGTTGCTGGGTGAGTACCCGGCGCGCAGTATCCGATTCAAAAAGCCAGGGGCCTTGGCGCCGAATGCCGGTAAGCCCAGCGACAACGTCCGGGTAGGGGAAATCTTCGCTGATAAGAATCTCCGCTGGGCGTAGCCGTTGCAGTTCGCCTTGTAGGGCTTCCAGACTATCCAGTTCTGAAACAACAAAACGACCGCTGGAGATATCCAGTGAGGCAAAACCGAAGTGCTCGCGCTGATGGTAGATTGCAGCTAGCAAGTTGTCGCGGCGGTCTTCCAGGTAGGCGTCGTCGCTTAGAGTGCCCGGGGTAACAATTCTAACCACCTGGCGATCTACCGGGCCTTTGCTGGTTGCCGGGTCGCCAATTTGCTCAACTATGGCAATGGATTGACCGGCGCGGACCAGACGGGCAATGTAGCCTTCAGATGAATGAAACGGGATACCCGCCATGGGAATCGGGTTACCGCCGGATTGCCCCCTTGCTGTGAGGGTAATATCCATTAACTCTGCGGCTTTCTTGGCGTCGTCATAAAACAGCTCGTAAAAGTCACCCATGCGGTAGAACACCAACTCATCCGGGTGCTGGCCCTTGATTTTGAGGTATTGCTGCATCATGGGAGTGTGCTGGGGTTTGCTGTTTTGAGCTGCTGACATGGACGAGTCCGGATAATCTTGCTTTGGATGAAGCCACGGATTGTAAGAAAATAACGCCCGTGATGAAACGAGGGAGACCATTATGCCTGCCACTGACCACGAACTCGAACACGCAGGAAACCAGTTGGCTGATGAATTGCTAAAAGCTGGGCTCACGGTAGTTACTGCGGAAAGCTGCACTGGTGGCTGGGTGGCCAAGGTGTTGACCGATAAAGCGGGATCTTCCGCCTACGTGATAGGCGGTCTGGTTACCTACAGCAATGAGGCGAAGCAAAAACTTCTGAGTGTTACCGGTAGGTCGCTGGACAACCACGGAGCCGTAAGCGAACCGGTGGTTCGCGAAATGGTTGCCGGTGCACTGGCAACAACCGGGGCGGATGTTGCAGTTGCGATTAGCGGCGTAGCAGGGCCCGGTGGTGGTTCTGAGGAAAAGCCGGTAGGAACAGTTTGGTTTGCCTGGGGGAGTGGTATCGAGAGTACCGAAGCGGTTGTTCAGCATTTCGCTGGCGACCGTGATCAGGTGCGTCGACAGGCGGTTCTCTTTGCCCTGCAAGGTGTTAGGGAGTTTTTGAAACAAACCTGTAGGCTTTCACAATAACAGGGGTTGGCCTCTTCTTCGGGGTATGTTTTAATACTGTTCAAATATACAGGGAATCTGCTGTAACCACTGTACGGCTTCCTGTTTAACTATATCTCCACCGGCTTGACTACAGTGCCGTTGGCCAAGGCAACAGAGGGTTTACACTGATGGAAGACAATCGCAAAAAAGCATTGAGCGCAGCATTAGGCCAGATTGAACGGCAGTTTGGTAAAGGCGCCGTGATGAAAATGGGTGATCAGCCCCGCGAAGCCATTCCTGCAGTCTCCACCGGGTCCCTTGGCTTGGACGTTGCTTTGGGTATAGGTGGCTTGCCTTACGGTCGAATCGTGGAGATTTACGGCCCTGAAAGCTCCGGTAAAACAACGCTGACTCTTCAAGTAATCGCCGAAGCACAAAAAGCCGGAAAGACCTGTGCGTTTATCGATGCTGAGCACGCGCTAGACCCCATCTACGCAGAAAAACTCGGCGTTAATGTTGATGACTTGTTGGTTTCCCAGCCGGATACCGGTGAGCAGGCGCTGGAGATCGCCGACATGCTGGTGCGCTCCAACGCAGTTGACGTCATCATTGTTGATTCTGTTGCTGCTCTTACGCCAAAGGCAGAAATTGAAGGCGAAATGGGCGATAGCCACGTTGGCCTGCAGGCCCGCCTAATGTCGCAAGCATTGCGTAAGCTCACGGGTAACGTGAAGCATGCCAACTGCTTGATGGTATTTATCAACCAGATCCGTATGAAGATTGGTGTGATGTTTGGTTCCCCGGAAACCACGACCGGTGGTAACGCTCTGAAGTTCTACTCATCCGTGCGTTTGGATATCCGTCGCATCGGTGCTGTGAAAGACGGCGATGAAGTAGTGGGTAACGAAACCCGTGTGAAAGTGGTTAAGAACAAAGTGTCTCCTCCTTTCCGTCAAGCAGAGTTCCAAATTCTCTACGGTAAGGGCATTTATCACATGGCTGAAGTGCTCGATATGGGTGTGAAAGAGGGCTTCGTAGACAAGTCTGGTGCTTGGTACGCCTATAACGGTGATAAAATCGGCCAAGGCAAAGCCAATGCCTGCAAGTTCTTGGAAGAGAATCTTGAAATGGCACAGGAAATTGAGGCAAAAGTGCGCGAAAGGCTGATGCCCAAGCCGTCAGCCAAAGACGCTGCCGCGGAAGCTCCTGCTGAAGCGAACGGTGAACTGCTCTAAGACAGCGTGAGGTGCATATGGACCGAAAAAAGAAATTACTTATCGTATCCCATGCTCCTTCCCCGAATACTCTCACCCTGCGCGACGCAGTCGCGCGGGGTGCAGGGCACGAAGATATCGAAAACGTAGAAGTAACCTTGCTGGCGCCATTAGACGCTGGTCCGGATGATGTTCTTGCCTGTGATGCCATTATCCTCGGCACCACTGAAAATCTAGGTTATATGAGCGGCGCTTTGAAGGACTTCTTTGATCGCAGCTACTACCCATGCCTAGAGAAAACCCAAGCTCTCCCATTTGCTTACTACATACGCGCTGGCCACGATGGCACCGGTACTCGCAGGGCAATAGAGAGCATTACTACCGGCTTAAAATGGCGCCTAGTTCAAGAGCCTGTTATCTGTCGGGGGGAGTTTCAGGAGGAGTTTGTTGACCAATGTGAGGAGCTTGGAATGTCGATAGCAGCCAGCTTAGAGGCGGGGATTATCTGAGGTGCTCTGCCGAGAAAAGCATTAAGCATCAGCTAACATGTCCTGCTTCTCATATGGCAATAGCCAGCTTGAGCAGGCGTTCCAACGCACTGAACCGGTCTGGCTACATAGGAGGGGCCACCTACCACGGCAACAATATGTCAAAATACCGTTCCGATCATCATGTAATCGGACGGCTCTAAATTGAGGGCAATTGTTAATTTTCGGGCCGGGTTCCAATTTTAACAGTCACGCAATGGAGATTCTCGTGGCGAGTGGCTGTGTAATGCCATCCGATCCTTTGACTGAGGGTTGTTGTCAGTTCCAGGCCCAGACCATAACCCGTGTTTTCTGACGATGCCGGGGACTGGTTTTGCACATCCGGTTCTGCCGGGTTGCTGATCGCAACCCTGTCTTCCTTCTGATCGATAACAACGATCCCCTCCCAGCAGTGCTGATAAGCGTTCCGAATCAGATTGCCGAGAATGATGCGTGCCGGCACCAAAGGAACGGTGCAGCTGTACGGGGAGGTACTAATCTCCGTGGTCACGGGCTTTCCGGCCAAAAGATACGACATTTCAGCAGCCAATTCCCGTACCAACTCTGACAGGTCGACAACCTCGGACTGAAGCGGCGTGTCTGGTTCATGATTCAACCAGAGCAGCGTCTCGGTAAGATGCTTCATAGTCAGACTAGCGCGGTCGATACGATCGACGATGCTCTGCTCGTCTTCGAACTTTTCGCGCTTTTGCGTCAGTTTTCGTTGCAGTTCGATGTTGGAACGAATCGTACTGATGGGTGTCCGGAGTTCATGGCTGGCGTGTCTGAGAAACCGCCGTTCACGCTCCACCGCTTGCTGCACTGTTGAAAGGCTGTTTCGGATAAGTTCCGCCATTTCATTCAGCTCAGGATAAGAAAAATCCGGCACCGGATCCGAGAGTTTTTCGTTGTCGAGGGAATGAGTCCAGGCGCGCAGCGCTGTCATGGGGCGAGACACGTGCCACAGAAGCAGCCAGCCAACGATAGAAACGAAACCAATCACCAGAATACTGACGGTTAGCGCGAACACTCGGTTTTGCCGAGAGGCTTGAGGTAGCACCTCCGAGGCTTGTCGAGGTGTCACGTTCTGGCTCATGTAAAGTGGGCCGTGAGCGGTATCGTCGCGCATTGCAAAGACGATTGACTTCGGACGGCTGAACCAGGCGCTATCTGCTTGCTTAAATAACTGGCCAGACTTGCCCGGCCCATTCGGAAAAGCACGAAGAGCATAATCCGGCATGTCGCTCCATTGTGTTGCAACATCAAAACCGCTGAACTCTCTGACCTGCTCGCTTTCCACTGCGCCAAACACCTCACTGAACGTTCGAGCAGCTTTTTCCATATTGCCTGCCATTGCCGCATCCAGCCCCCGAATAAAGTGTTCCTTTGAGACCAGCGAATAGGCGAGGGCCAGGATGAGGCCCAAAGCCAGAAAGGAGGCTATCAGAACCGCTCTGAGGCTAATCCCCGATCTACGCATTTGTTTTGCCTGTTCCCGGAGGTTTGATGGCAAAGCCGACTCCGCTAATGGTGTGCAGAAGCGGTTCGGCAAAGGGGCCGTCGACGGCCTTGCGGAGGTTATATATGTGAACTTTCAAGCTATTGCTGTCGGGGTGCTCGTCGCCCCACGCAGCATCCATCAACTCCTCACGAGATACCGGGGACGGTGAGGCACGCATCAGGCGTTCGAGCAGGCGCCAGCTCGTGGGCGACAGTTTCAGGGCATGACCGTTTCGCTGCACGTTCTTGTCACTGAGGTTCATCTGCAGATCGCCGCAGGTGAGCTTCTGGATCTGACCGCTGCGCCTGTGTGAAAGCGCCCGGACTCTGGCCAACAGCTCCTCCATTTCGAAGGGTTTGACCAGATAATCGTCGGTGCCGGCGTTAAACCCCTGTAGCTTATCGTCAAGTTGGTCACGCGCTGTCAGCATCAGTACGGGGGTATCGTTGCCATGCTCCCGCAAACGCTGACAAAGCCCAAGGCCGTCCAGGCGAGGCATATTAATATCGAGCAACAGCACGTCGTAGCTGTTTTGTTCGATCAGAGTGAGCGCTGCAATACCGTTACTGACGTGGTCACAGATGAACCCCTCCAGCTCCAGATATTGCACCAACGTCTGGGCCAGGTCGAGATCGTCTTCGGCCAATAACAACTTCAGCATGGATCGGACTCTTGTTTAACTGGCCTCACAGTAGACCAACGGCGAATATCTGTGAACCTTTCGGTCACGTCGTGCTGAATAGCGACCAGTACAGGTATCAGAATGAGGGTGATGACGGTTGCGAACATAATCCCGTATCCCAATGCCACGGCGGCCGGTATCAGAAACTGTGCCTGTGCTGATGTTTCGAACAGCAGAGGCGCTAGGCCGGCGAAGGTTGTGACTGACGTCAAAAGAACCGCGCGCAGACGGCTCCTGCAAGCTTTACTGATCGCTTCGATCTGATGGTCTGCATCGGGTTTCAGTTCATTGTAACGGGATACCAATAAAAGGCTGTCATTCACGACAACACCACTGAGCGCAATAATACCATTGAGCGACAGAATGCTGATGGAAAGATCGTTCATCCAGTGCCCCAGGATTGCTCCGACAATTCCGAACGGAATGGCGGTCATAATGAGGACGGGCTGAATGTAGGATTTCAGAGGGATCGCCAGCAGCATGTAGATGACAAGCATGGCGATCATGAACACGTGCACCATGGAATTCTGTGTTTCTGCCTGCTGCTCCGCTTCACCGGCAAAATTGATATCCAGTCCCGGGTATTGCCGCTCCAGTGTTGGAACCAGATCCTGCTGCAGGCTGGCGACCAGCTCGGACGCCGACAGCATGTCCTTGTCCACCTCGGCGGAGAGATAAAGCGCCCGCTTACCGTTAATGCGAGTGATGATGTCCCGGGAGTAGCCGTAGGTGACCTTGGCAACACTGGACAGTGGAAGCACGGTGCCGTCGTCTGTGCGGATGTTGGCATTCAGTACGTCAGTCGGATTTTCCCGGGCCCCCTCCGGGTAGCGGACTTTAACCTCTACTTCGTCGTTGCTGCGCTGGAAGCGTTGAACAACCTGACCACTGAAGGCCTGGAGCACTTGCCGGGCCAGATTATCGGTACTCAAGCCCAGGGCTTTTCCTTGAGCGTTGAGTTCAAGGAGCAGGCGGGGCTGGCTGGCTTCGATAGTGTCTTCAATACCACTGACCGCCGGGATAGTTGAGAGCTGTTCCTTTATGTCCCGACCGGCTGCTGTCAGCAATTCATCGTCATTAGCCCTGAGTTCAATCCGAAGCGCGTCTACCGTTTCGCGCCGGCTCGCGACGCTCAGGGTTCGCACACCCTCAGGCAGACCAGCGCTACGTCTCCATTGGTTGGAAAACGTGTTGAGATCGTATGGGGAATCTTGCGCCAACTCTATCGTGACTGTTCCAGACTGGTCACTTTCGGAGAGTAACTGCAGGTTGGCGATGCCGGTTTCTACTTCCACGTTGGCGCGCTTAATGAGTTGCTCATCCACTTGATAAGCTTTTTGCTCCAGAGCAAGCAGTGCGGAATGAGTCAGGCCAAAACTGGCGTCGGTTTCCATGCTGACGTTTGCCCGGACTGTGTCACCAGGTATGTTCGGAAAAAAACTGGTCTTGACGGTACCGTTAAAAGGCATCGCCATAACCAGCACAAATAAAGCAAGGAATAAAACCAGAACGGCATACCGGTAAGTAAGTGCCCAGTCGATAACCGATTTATAGATCCGGTCGTTGAACCACTGAAGCCCGGAATCGGCTCCCTGCTGGATGCGTCGCCAGACTTCAAGGAACGGGTTGCCACCGGCTCTACGGTGGGTGTTCAGGTGTGCCAGGTGAGCCGGCAGAATGAGCTTCGACTCAACAATCGACAACAAAAGACAAATAGTGACAACGGTAGCGAACTGGGCGTAGATCTGTCCAAGCCTGCCGCTGAGATTCGACAGAGAATAGAAAGCCACTACGGTTGTAAACACGCCAAAGAGTGTAGGCACTGCCACTCGCAGGGTGCCTCGAATGGTATTGCGAAGGGTATCGCCTTCCTGTTTGCGCACGGTGTAAATGCTTTCGCCCACAACCACGGCATCATCCACCACAATTCCCAACGCCATGATGAAACCAAAGGTGGTGAACTCGTTCAGTGAAAGACCGGCAAACCGGTCGCCCATGAAATACAGGGTTCCGAAGAAGATAAATGGCAAACCCATGGATACCCAGAAAGCCACCGTCAGGTTCAGGAACACCGCCAGCAGAACGAACACCATCAAAATGCCGGTCAGTGCGTTGCTAACGAGCAGATCCAGCCGCTCACTGATAGAGGTGCTCCTGTCGTACCAGCTGGTAAGCTCTACACCCTGTGGCAGAGCTCCGTTGCCATGCCATTCCTCGGCCACCTGTTTGGCGGCTTCAACCGTGTCGGTGATGTCATCTAGGCCAGTGGTGATCACTTGCAGCGCAACGCTGTTTTCGCCGGCAAAGCGGGACAACACAGCGGTACCATCGTCGTAGGTCTCGTTAATAGAGGCGACATCACCCAAAGCGACAATCACGCCATCGCTGCTGGTGATTAGAGGAATGGCTGCAAATTCTTCTTTAAGGTAAGCCTGTTGCGAAGCTTTCAGTTGCAGATAGACCTGTTCATTTTTAAGGACCGCCGTCATCGTGCTGGAGGAACCCTGATTGATCGCATCTTCGACATCGGACAGGGATAATCCGTAGGCCTGTAGTCGCCCCTCATCGATCTCTATCGACATCATGGGGTCAAGCCAACCCGATTTGCTGACCCGGCTGATTGTAGGCTTTGCAAGCAAGTCAGATTTCAGCTCTTCGGCCAGTTGTTGCAGAGTGTGGCGGTCTGCTTCGCCATGTAGCTGCAACCAGAGCGAGTGCTCTGCACGTTCCGCTTTTTCGATAACCGGGCTTTCAGCGTCGGCCGGAAACGTGGAAATGGCATCCACCTTGTTTTTGACATCTCGTAACAACACATCCAGGTCGTAATCGCTTTGCTTTTCGACAGTGACTGTCGTGCCGCTGGCAGACGATGTGCTGGTAATGTCATCAATACCGTTAACATCTTCAAGTTGTTCTTCAATCTTGATGGCCAGCCCTTCCTCCGACTGCTGGGCTGAGCCACTGTCGTAAGTGACCGAGATGGTCAGGCTGTCCGGCTCGATGCTAGGGAATGCTTCTTTACGAAGATCTCCCGCCTGGAGAACACCAAGGCCAATGACCAGGACCAGCAAGAGATTGGCCGCGACCGGGTTATTGGCAAACCAGGGTATGATGCCCTTGTTCCAGCTTTGATCAGTCATCGGATGCCTCCACCGGATTAACGGCCATACCTGGCATGTAGGTACTCAATGGATGGGTTAGCACGTTCACGGTTTGGCCATAAAGCGAAGCCGGTGGGCGGATATAGATAGCCTGCTCGTCACTGGCAACCGGGTCTGCGGAGAACCTGGCCAGAACGCCATTGTTTACGTACCAGACTTCCCCTCGCTGGCTGAGTGAAGACGAAGGCAAACGCCAGAGGTCGCTCAGTTCACGGCCTTTGATTTCTGCCCGGAGGAAAGCGCCGGGGGCCAGCATGTCGGCCTGTTCCAGTGGCCGTTCTACAGCCGCGATCACTGACTGCTGCCGGGTTGTATCATCCAGGTGCAGTTCCGTGCGCTGTATATAACCGTGCCATTGCTGCCCGGTTTCAACGGAAAACAGGCTTACCGGCCACTGGCCTTTGCCCAACACTTCGATATCCGGTAGCTTCTGCCAGCCGAGTTGAGATAGAGGCAAAGAGATCTCAATTCGGTCCGCACTGTAGAGTTCGGCTATGTTGTTACCGGCCTGCAAGTAACTGCCCGGTGAGACTGAGCGACTGACAATCAGCGCGTCAAAAGGCGCTCGAACACGAGTTTGTGCCAGATCTTTTTCGGCACTGATCACCGCAGCCTCGGCGTTAGCGACTGCCGCTTGAGCTTGTTTTACCTGAGGTTCACGCAGCACCAGTGGAGAGTCCGGCTCGCCGGTCATACCGGAAGCCTTCCACTCCAGAACAGCCTGTTCTGCTTCTCTTTCGGCTTCGAGAAGTTCTACCTGTGCACTGGCCAGATCATTTTCTGCGCTGGCAAGCGCCGCACGATAATCGCTGTCTTCCAATGTCAAAAGAAGGTCGCCTTTGCTGACGATACGGCCGGATTCAAACGTGCTTGCCAGTTCAGATACCTGGCCGGAAACCTGAGCAGTGAGCGCAATTTCATACCTGGACCTGGCCGCACCATAAGCTTCAACGTTGACGATGTGAGACCCGGTGATTACCGGAATAACACCGACATCCGGTGAAATACCACCACCCTCTTTCGCGGGCAGTGGTCGACTTTCCTGTTCTTGAAGCTTCTGACCGTTATAGAGGAATACAGTGATCAGCACGCCAACGGCGGCCAACAAAACAAGCCATTTTGCGTATGGTCGGATCATGACTGATCGGTCTCCTTGATGCCCAGCCCCAGTGCAAGCCCGAGTGTGATTCGGTTGCTCAGACGCTCGTAGATTAAGTCGTTAAGTTGTGATTCCAGATCAAAGGTCTGCCGTTGGACTACGAGTAACTCGAGTACAGAAACCAGGCCATTCCGGTACTTCTGCTGGTACTGTTGATAGTTGCGGCGTGCGCTCAGAAGCGCGCTGTCTATCTGCTGTTGCTGTTTGGCAAGGCTCGATTCCTGACCGATCGCATTTTCAACTTCCTGGACTGCGTTCAGCAGCGTTTCCCGATAGGCCTGATAGCTCCTGGCGGTGGTCAGTTCTGCAGCTTCAGCATTGGCTTTAAGCTCACCGCCACGAAACAAAGGCGCCGTTAACTGACCGAGCAATGACCACACCGGATTTCTCAACAGAGCTTCGCTTGGCGATGTTCCTGTGTCGCTCAGGGCCGCTTCCAGGCTGATCGATGGCAGCATCTCCTTGTAGGCGACAGACTCACGAAAGTCGTTTGCTTCTATGGCCAGATAGGCCGCTTTCAGGTCTGGCCGGCGCTGTAACGTTTGGTCGGCAAGGTCGGCCAGGGGTAAAAGAACTTGCGGGTAGTCGTCGGCAATGGCCGTGCTGCCATGACTCCGGCCGAGCAACAGGTTCAAAGCTCTTTGTTGCTGCTGCAGGGATTCCTGAGTTGCATACAGCAAGGCTCTGGCACTGGCTGCGGAGGTTTGGGCACTGTCGAGGTCCTCAAGGTCACCCAAACCAGAGCGGTAGCGCTGAAGAATCCACTGCTCGTCTTTTTCCAGCAGCTCCACACGTTGCTTCTCGATCGCAACGGATCGATTCAGATTCACCAGCTTCAACCAGCCCTGCATGACCTCAGCTGAGAGCGTATCCCGGGCAGCCTGGTAAAGAGCTAGCTGTTCGGCGACATCGCTCGCGGCCGCAGACGCCTCATCAGAAATCTTCGCCCACAAATCCAGCTCCCAACTGATGCTGATGCTGGTCGTGTAGGCGGCATCAAGATCTTCCACTTTATTTGCGCCGAAGCCTGCCTCGACGTCAGGGAGCTGGTCTGCCTGAGTCGCCCGGTACTGGGCACGGAGAATTTCGAGAGAAAGCAGTGTTTGTCCAAGATCCGGGTTGGCGGCACGCGCTTCGGCAATCAGCGCGCTCAGATCATCGCTGCTGACCAAATCATCCAGATAGGCTGTTTCGGATCCAGCGTCCAGCTCAGACCAGGAGACCAGATTCTGACGATCAGAATCTGCCTGGGCCAGATAGTCCGGGCTTGTGGACAACGAACTGCAGCCGGTCGCAGCCAGGCAGAACAGCGCCATCGGTATTACTTTCAAGCAGGGGAGGCGAAACATAAAAAAATCCAATCGAGCGCAGTTGAACCTGCGGTAAGCAACTGGATTCAGACTATCTGTAAGCTGGTTAACGGAGGGTTAAGGTCTTCATGGATTTACTTTAAATTCATCACGCGAAATCGCAGCTTGATTCCTCCGTCTATGCCACATCACTCGATGAGGCGCAGAAAACCAATGTTGATGTTTAAATAAAAGCGAATATGCGCCTCGTATTCAAACCACGCTCTTTTCCCAGCTTAAACTCAGGAAATTCATTCTTTCTTGCTTTTTTCCTACTAGCGGGTCGCCATTCAAGATTTTGCTAATAGAATCGATTCTGGCCTTGTTTCTGCCCGTAGTGTCGGCAAATTCAAAGCGGTATCATGCAGCCGCTGTTAAATCCAAAAGCTGATACGCGACGACGGAGGCACATTGACCGAGCGCGCAGAATCCAGAGCGAGCCCTTCCCTGATTGGCGGGGCAAGTATTATTGCCAGTGTTTGCGTCGGTGCCGGTATGCTGGGCTTGCCCAGTTCGGGTGCAGGTGCCTGGACGATCTGGTCCAGCTTGGCACTGGTGCTTACCATGGTGGTGATGACACTGTCCGGATGGATGCTGCTGGAAGCCTTCAAGCACTTCGGTTTGCGGGCGTCGTTCAATACCGTTACCAAATCTCTGCTCGGCTCCCGGGTGAACGCATTCAGTAATCTGACGGTGTACTTTGTTGGCGGCATTCTCCTGTATGCCTATATCACGTCATCTGGCCTGATCCTGCAGAGCATGACCGGGATCGACAGTAAGCTGGCTTCGGTTGTTTTTGTCCTGTTGTCCTCTCTGGTAGTTTGGCACTCAACCCGTGCAGTGGACCGACTTTCGGTGGTGCTCATCACTTTCATGTTGGTGAGTTTTGTACTCGGCGTCTCTGGGCTAGCGGTAAGAATTGACCTGGCTATTCTGTTCGATTCCGCAAATGCCGACGGTCAATATGCGCCCTATGCGATGGCAATGTTGCCAGTGGCGTTGACGTCTTTCGGCTATCATCATTCGGTGGCATCAATGCGCGCCTATTATGGCGAGGAGAGGAAGGCTCAGAAAGCCATTCTGGGCGGTACACTGGTAGCTTTAATGTTCTACCTGGTGTGGCTGATCACCATATTCGGCAATCTGCCGAGAGCGGATTTCGGCCCGGTGGTCGCCCAGGGCGGTGACGTGGATGTTCTGCTCGCCGCCCTTGTTTTTGCCATCAATTCCGAAAGGGTGGCGACCACCATCAGCGCTTTCTCAACAGCTGCCATTTTGTCGTCTTTTGTCGGCGTTGGCCTGGGCACCTTTGATTACATGGCCGACCTGCTGGGCTTCGATAATGATCGCAAAGGGCGCTCCAAAACCTGGGCAATTACTTTTATTCCGCCACTGCTGCTGTCGTTGTTTTTTCCGTTTGGCTTCGTTCTTGCCATTGGTTATGCCGGTGCGGCTGCGGCGGTCTGGGCCTGTATTGTTCCGGCGCTGCTGGCCCGAAAGTCCCGAACACTGAAGGGTGGGCGTCGTGGTTTTATGGCCCCGGGCGGCCAGGTGGGCATTGCACTGGTTCTGATTTTTGGCGGGCTGACCATCCTGTTCCATTTCATGGGGCTGGCGGGTTGGTTGCCAGAACCTGTGTTGTTCTGAGGCCCGACATTAGGCCATGCTCGTTGCTCTTAGTACCAACCGGAGAGACTGGATTTGAGTCGTCATTGCGAATGTACCTTCCTACTGTTTTTCGTTATTAGTGTTTTGCCAACCACCCTGAAGGCAGAAGTTGTGAACCTGTCCTGGGATAACGACCTGCTTACCGGAACCGACCGCGGATATACAAACGGGGTACGCTTGTCGTATCTGACGGGCGCCGCTGACGAGAACGATGGAAAGTCTGCAAGATTTGCCCGATCTCTGCGTGATGGGCTGCGCTCTCTGCCTGGCATAGGTGCTTCCGGTTCAGAGCATGCGGTCACACTGAGTTTGCGGCAATTCATGGTTACGCCTGAAGATATCACGGTTGAAAATCCGCAATTCGACGACATTCCCTATGCCGGCCACCTGTCGCTCAGCGGCACGCTCTGGAGTTGGGACGCCGATACAATTACCGGTTTTGGCGCTCACATAGGTGTTGTTGGGCCCGAAAGCGGTGCCGAGTCGGTTCAGAAATGGGTGCATAAAGCCACTGGAAGCGACAAGCCGCAAGGATGGGGCAATCAGCTTGGAACCGATGTGGTGGGTGGCATTCAGGGTGCGCATGGCCGAAAGCTGTTGCAACTGGGGCAGGGCGGCAACATTGAACAGCGTGTGTCGGTGATTGGGACTGCGCTATTGTCGAGTTTTCGAACCTCCGCAAAAACCGGGTTAATCTGGCAGCTTGGCAGGCATCTTCCAATAAATTTTGTGCCGGATTACGCTGGCTCCTCTTCAACCATCGCCCTGCCGGGCTCTTTCCAGGATTCAGGCAGTAGCTGGTCCGTGTATGTAGGTCTGGGCGTGGAGTATGTAGGATATTCCTATATTGACGACAATGCTGGAGCTTATCGTTTTGACGAAGGGCCGCTGATTGGTCAGCTCGGTCTGGGCGCTACCTGGCAGTGGGATCACCTGCTGGCTTCCGTCACACTGCGAGCCTCGACCAGCGAAAACGAGCGTTATAAAGACAACTTCAGCTTTGGGACGCTGTCAGTTTCCTGGGCATTATAGAAAGGTCCGTTTCGACTGGTTGTCCAAGGGGCACTTCGTCGTGGTCAGCTAGGCCCGAAAGGGGTGATGGCTGGATGATTAAAGTGAATCGCTATGACGAGTGATGTTTTTGCCCGATTTCTGCTCTTAAACAAAAGCGAACATTGGTAAGGCGCACTCTGGGCTTGGCTTTTCCATGAAACCACCTACTGGGGTGAGAGCTTTGGGAAATAGACTGGTTCAGCATGCTCCGGAACAGACCAAAGAAGTGGCGAGCGGCTATCCTTTGGGTCTGCATCGACCAGCAAGCCTAGATCGCGAAGCCGTTTAAGCAGTCGCCGGGCAGTCCGCTCCTCACGCTCCCCAGTTAGTGCCAGAGCGTCAGACCTTGAGATCGATCCTTGAATGAACGCCTGATATAGAACCCACGTAGAGGCGGGTTTTAAGTCATCCCTGCTCGCCACGAAGTCTTCGATTCGACGCTTCATAGATTTCAGATTCAGAAGCTCTGAGATGTAGTTGACTTGGTCAACGGAGGTGTCCAAAACGAAATGACAAAATCGGGCCAGGCCAAGCTCACTGAGCGGGCCTCTGCCATCGGTCTGGCCCTGCTGGACGGCGTCAGCTTGAGCCAAGTTGCTTTTGTACTTCTCGGAGTATATCGCAAGCCCACGGCTCAAACACCAGACGCCCACGCTTTCCAGTCCAGCTGCCCGGAATGCCGCATCCGTCCAAAGACGAATAACTCGGCCATTGCCATCCAGGAATGGATGGATCCAGAGGAATCGATGGTGTGCAGCTGCGATTGCGATCAGACGTCGATCACCTTGGTGTCTGGCGTTTTTATATTCGTTGCAGAACTGCGTCATTAGCTGTTCCAGATGTTTTGCGTCAGGCGGTATGTGCCGACCAACCTTCACTCCTCGTTCCCTGAACTTTCCACCTTCAACCCAGGCGATTTCCCCAGTTTCATCCAGCTCGACCTTTTTAAGATCGCTAGGCAAATCCCTGTAAAATCGGCGGTGCAGCTCTTTGATGAAGTCCACGGAAATAACTTCTTCCAGACTCCGATCCTCAGAAGCTATCCATGCTTGTACGTCGATGTGGGCAAGAGACTCAATCTGTTTGTCCCGAGCAACCGGATTGTCCTCAAAATTTCCCCGCTGGGCCTCGCGGATCTGGTGAGGAAGGGTTTTATTGCCTTCAATCAGATTGCTGTAGTACGAGTTGATGACAGCCATGTGCCGGCGCAACGTATCCGCTGTCTCCGGCTCAAGCTGACCGGCGATCTGAGCGGCTTTCCTGTTCAGGATGCTGGCCAGATCGAGAAGCCCCTCTTTCGTGCAGGAATTCTCGTTTGGCGCAAAAGGCGCGGCACTCATCCAAGATGTCATCTGATACCTTAATTCGTGTAGTGATTCTGTGTTTCTGGCTTGCAGTTTGTCCGGGTATTTGTCTGGCATTATGACTGGTTGGAAGCAGCGGAGCAGAGTTCACGCTGGTGGTACTATACTTGCCTTGTGGCCAGTATAGATAGGCTCTGACACCATTTCCAGTTTTTGGGGTTCGGCTTCATCTGTTTATGTTTTCTGCTTTTATGTCCGGCCGGTTGACCGTCAATTTGTCCGGCACAATCTCGTTTGGCTCTCTTAATCATTTATGGAGGGAAATGTGCTTAACAGTTAAGCCAGAAGGTAGCCGGTCATGCTGGCTCTCCCCAACGTCCACTCCGCGACCTTTGCGATGACTGCGAAATTTCTATCCAAGACGTCGATTATTTTCTGGTCGGATTGCACAGTTAACTAACAAGCAAGGCGATTATAGAACCCCTCAATGCGAGACAACGCGTTATCCACTGCTCTGGAATAGCCTTTTTTGTTGAGGTAATAGCTGAACTGCACACTTACCCGGTAGCCAGTCTGAAAGGGGCGGCATTCTACAACGCGGGCGCAAACCTTCGATTGATTGATGTACTTACCCTCAAAATCCATATGCAAGCGTGTGCCGGGCTCCAGAGGTCGTGGGCATAGCAAAGCCATTCCGTAACGGTTCAGATCAAGGCAGGTAGCTTGAAAAGGCGGCTTACTTTTGCTGAAAAAGCCGCGCTCCCTAACCTGCACTCTCAGGCAGGAAGCAGGGTAGCGACCTTTGATTCGACGATCTTCGGAAACACTCATAATAAGTCGTCATCCGTTGCACATTTTGTAGTTTTTATAGTCGAACTTAAGACTAAAGAATAATAGTCACAAGATGAAGTGTAATGATCGAAAAAAGCTGTGAACAACAATAAAACAAAAAACGTGAGTTTGGTCACATGGTGGCAGTTCCGAGGTGTTTGCCACAATTCTCTCTCCCGAGCGCGACAGACCGGTCCACAGAACCTACAATGACCGGCCAATGAGTCAACTGTTACAGGACCCAACCTTGAAGTCACTGCCTCTGCATCAGCTTTATAAAGCCTGTGTTCTGAAAGAACTGCCGTTTAAATCCACCAGACAACTGGAGCCGCTGGCAGAAATTGTGGGCCAAAACCGTGCCCAGGAAGCTGTGCGCTTTGCGCTGGCCATGCCCCATGGCGGTTATAACGTATATGCCGTGGGCCGAAACGGTCTGGGTAAACGCACCATGATGCTGCGTTATCTTGAGCACCATTTGGATACCGAGCAGCAAAGCCACGACTGGTGCTATGTCGCGGATTTTGAGGAGCCGCGTGTTCCCAAGCTTCTCCAGTTGCCTGCGGGAAAGGGCGTACGGCTTAAGCAGGACATGGAAAAGCTCATGAGCCGGTTGGTGAAAGTTATTCCCCAAACCTTCGACAGCGACAGCTTTCTTGAGCGTTCGGAACAATTGAAAGAAGAATACGGCAAAAAGCAGGAAGACGAGCTTGAGAAAGTGGCCGCTCAGGCCCGCCGTAAGAAAGTCAGCCTAACCATTACGACACCTGGCGGTTACCGCCTTGTGGCGATGAAGGGCGACAAGCCGCACACCGCAGAGACGTTTAAAGAGTTAACGGATGCGCAACGCGATAAGTTTGAAGACTCTATCAATAAGCTTGAGAAAAAACTTCGCCAAGCACTGCGTAAGCTGGCGGACTGGGAGCAGGAGTACGCAGATAAACAACAAGCACTAAACAAAGAAACTCTGGAAGGCATATCCGGCCATCAAATTGACGAGCTGATTGAGAACTACAAAGGCCTTCCGGATGTAGTTGCCTACTTTGAGGCTGTGCGGGCGGATTTGGTTGAGAATCTCGAGATTTTTCTAGACGACAACGAAGAGCAAGCTGCCATTGCCTATGCGTCGCTGGATAAGAAGATGCCGCGGCGCTATCTGGTGAATGTGTTGGTGCACCAGAAGACCAATGAAGTACCTATGGTGGTTGAGGATAATCCCACGTATCACAACCTATTCGGATACGTTGAGAATGTGACCTACAAGGGCACCGTATTTACCGATTTCTCTCTGATTCGGGCAGGCAGTCTGCACCGGGCCAACGGCGGCTACCTTCTGATGGATGCCATCAAAGTGCTGGAGCAGCCCTTCGTGTGGGATGGGCTCAAGCGGGCACTGCGGTCCAAGTCTATCCAGATTAACTCCCTTGAGCGTGAGCTTACGCTCTCTGGCACTATTTCCATTGAGCCGCAAGCTGTGCCGCTGGATGTGAAGCTTGTGCTGTTTGGTGACCGTGAAACCTGGATGTTGTTGCAGGACTATGATCCCGAGTTTGCAGAGCTGTTCCGGGTGACGGCTGATTTCGAGAACGAGATGTACCGTTCCGAAGACAGTCAGGTTACCTATGCAAAGTTTATTGCCAGTGTTGTCAAAGAAAAGAACCTGCTGCACTGCACCAACAAAGCTGTGGCGCGAATTATAGAATACAGTGCCCGCATGGCCGAGCATCAAGACAGGCTCTCCCTGCATGCCGCCAACATCGCCAACCTGCTCCGGGAGTCGGACTTCTGGGCTAGACAGGCAGATGCCAAGCTCATTCAGGATGTTCATGTGGAAAGGGCTCTGGAGAGCGCCAAATACCGCAGTAGCCGTATTCGTGATCAGTTTTACGATTCGATCCGCGATGGCTCTACACTGGTATCCACTCAAGGCTCGGTTGTCGGTCAGGTGAATGCGCTTTCTGTGCTCTCTACTGGAGGGTTCGAATTTGGCTTGTCCAATCGCGTAACGGCGACCTGCTATTATGGAGACGGTGGCATTATAGACATTGAGCGAGATGTAAAACTGGGCGGCAATATTCACTCCAAGGGTGTGATGATTTTAAGCTCCTGGCTTGCCTCGCACTTTGCCGTCACTGATCCAATGCACCTGTCTGCCAGTCTTACCTTTGAGCAAAACTACGGCGAGGTAGACGGTGATAGCGCTTCGTTGGCGGAACTCTGTGCGTTGATATCTTCGCTATCTCGAATCCCTGTCCGTCAGGAACTGGCCATTACCGGCTCCGTCAACCAGTTTGGTGAAGTGCAACCGATTGGAGGCGTGAATGAAAAGGTCGAGGGCTTTTTTGCGACCTGTCAGCTTAAGGATGGACTGACCGGAAGTCAGGGCGTGATCGTGCCAGCCAACAATGTGCAGAACCTGATGTTAGACAGCGAGGTGGTGCAGGCTGTTCGGGACAAGCGCTTTGCTGTTTACTCAGTTTCAAGTGTTGAGGAGGCGGTAACGCTGCTGTTGGGCAAGCCAGCTGGTAAGGCAGACAGCAAAGGCAACTATCCGAAACAAAGTGTTTTTGGCATTATCCAGCAACGACTTGAGCAAATGCGCGAGCATGAGCGTCAGGAACAAGCCCGGGACGATCAAAAAGATCCGTCAATCCATTGACCGGTCGGCATAATAAAATAGACAGGAGAAAACACCCCCATGACTGATATCCAGCAAACTGTATACGTGGTCGAGGACGACGAAGCCGTTCGTGATTCACTGGAGCTGTTACTGAAATCCGATGGTAAGCCGGTCAAAACCTATGAAAACGCGGCGGTATTCCTCAAGGATTACTCTGAAAAGATGGCAGGCTGCATTGTGTTGGATATTCGCATGCCGGGTATGGACGGCATGGAGCTGCAAAAAAAGCTGAACGACAAGCACTCCATTCTGCCCATTATTTTTGTGACCGGTCATGGCGATGTGCCCATGGCGGTTGATGCCATGAAAGAAGGCGCAGTGGACTTTATCCAGAAGCCTTATCGCGAAGAAGCACTGCTTGAGAAGATTGAAGCGGCTCTGGAGCAAGACCTTGAACAGCGTAAAACGCTGGATGAAAAACAGGAGATCATCCGTAGGGTTAAAAGCCTAACACCTCGAGAGCATGAGATCATGGATCGTATGATTGAAGGTCAGGCGAACAAGGTGATTGCTATCGAATTAGAAATCAGTCAGCGCACGGTAGAGATTCACCGTTCCCGGGTGATGCATAAAATGGGTACTCACTCACTCGCACATCTGGTGCGTATGGTGCTGTCCGTAAAGAACCTTATCGACGCGCGATGATCCCGGCGGCATCATGCGGTTATCTTTTTGACCGGCCGTTTACTATATGACTGCAGCTGTCAGCGAAAATTCAGAGGTTACGGTTCTGCTCGTGGATGATAATCCACAGAACCTGAAAGTTCTCTACGAGACACTCAAAGACAAAGGCTATCGGCTTTTGATTGCCAATGAAGGCGAAAAGGCACTGGATCTTGCCCATCGTCATCAGCCTGAAGTCGTCTTGCTCGACATCATGATGCCTGAGATGGACGGTTACGAGGTGTGCGAGCGCCTCAAAGCCGATCCTGAAACAGCCGACTGCGCCGTTGTGTTCCTCTCGGCTCTTGATGATCTGGAAGCAAAAGTAAAAGGCTTTTCCCTCGGTGGTGCGGACTATATCTCCAAACCTTTCCAGTCTCAGGAAGTCATTGCCAGAGTTAAAACCCACGCCCGCGTTATCCGGCTCGAGCGTGAGCTGCAAGCTCGTAATCGGGAGCTTCAGAGCGATCAAGCGCGTATCCTCAACTCGATCAGTGAAGGCATCTACGGCCTAGATGAGAACGGCACCATCGAGTTCGCCAACCCAGCCGCCGCCGTCATTATGCGCTGCCCGGTCGAGGATCTGATTGGGCGCAATTTTTTCGAAACCCATTTCTCTACGGCGGCGCAATGCCCGGCTGGGCTCCCTGTTAATGCCACATGCCGGCAGGGTGTTGCCGAAAACCAGCGTGATATACGAATGCTGCGTGCCGATGGAACTGGATTTCCCGCGGAATACCGGTCTACGCCCAAACTCGATGGCGAGGAGTTGCACGGTGCCGTGGTGGTGTTTCGAGATATTACCGCTGAGCTTGAAGGCGAAAGGGCGCTGGAGGAAGCGCGAGAGCTTGTCCAAGAGCAACGTGATCAGCTGGCGCACACCTCCCGTTTAACCACCATGGGTGAAATGGCTGCCGGTGTTGCCCATGAGGTTAACCAGCCGCTAACGGCGATTGCGAATTACGCCCGCGTGTCTAAACGGATGATGGCGGTTGATAATCCTAATTTGACTCTATTGCAGGAGACCCTCGATAAAATCGAGGCTCAGTCTCACCGTGCGAGTGAAATTATTCGTAGAATTCGCCGGTTCATGAAGAAGCCTGTGACGGGCAAAGAAGTCTTATCTGTATCCTCCTTGCTGGAGGATACACGCCAGTTTGCAGAAGTGGACGCACGCAATAACGACGGCGCCATTGAGCTGATTGTGCCGGAAGATGTGCCGGATATTCTGGCCGATCCTGTGCAAGTGCAACAGGTTGCGCTTAACCTGATACGAAATGCCCTTGAGGCCACGCGCACAGCAGAATCTGACTCGCCAGTGCAAGTAACTGCACAATTGACCGCAGGCGGCTGTGTTAGGGTCGAGGTGCGTGACTACGGCGTAGGGCTGGCTGAAGATGCCGAAGAAAAGCTGTTTCTGCCGTTCTACACCACCAAAGACGAAGGCATGGGAATTGGTTTGCCCACTTGTCGCTCGCTGATTCAGGCTCAGGGAGGGGAAATAGGTTTTGAGCGCCCCGAGGATGGCGGTGGCGCCCGTTTCTTTTTTACCCTTCCTGTGGCGGTACAGTCCCCCTCAACGAGCGACGAGAGCTCCTGTGGTGCTGTTTAAAGCCACTCGATTTGACCGCTGAGGTGAGGCGCATCACCTCTCGCATTCAGTAGTTGATAATCCCATGCCGTTTTTCCTTCCCGCCAGTTCAGTTGCGCTGTGCCCGGCAAAAACACCGGTTTCTTGAACTGGCAGCTAACCTTCAGCGGACCTGATTGCCACCCATCCTGTTGCCCCATAATGGCCAGCGCGTGTGCCTTGCTCCACATGCCATGCGCAATGGCTTTGGGAAAGCCGAAAGCTTTGGCGGTCAGGGCGTGCATGTGAATCAGGTTGCTGTCACCAGAAACTTTTGCGTACTGGCGCCCGATAGACTCTCCTACTTTGATCTCTTTTGTATTCGGGTACTGCTCTAAAGTGGGTGGCGCGGTTTTTTCAGTTGGCTTCCCGTTGGGTTCGGACTGGCGGAACAACATGGTGCTGCTTTCTTCCCAAACCAAAGAGCCTGCAGAACTCGCCGTGGTGATCATGTCGAATTCAATGCCTCTGCTGGTTCGCTCCTGCCCGCTTAGGTGCACATCCAGCTTCAGGGCTTCACCCGTTCCAATTTGTCTGTACTGGGTAATGGTATTGCGCAAGTGCACCAAGCCAAGGAGCGGAAGCGGGAAGGCTTTTTCGGTCAGTAATTTCAATTGCAGCGGAAACGCCAGAATATGGGGCCAAGTAATGGGTAGTTGGTTGCTGGGCTGAAATCCGCACACACGCTCGTATTGCTCTAAGTCGGCTCGCGATGTGTGCGCATACAGAAGCGTTGCAGAGAGCTCAGGAATCCTAACGTCGGTTCCGGACGAGACTTTTTTCGGTAGCGCGGCTTTAGCGAAAAGCGGTAGCAACGTGGGTGGTGTGTCTCTATATACAAGCGTATTCGACATAAGTATTTGTTCCCAATGGTCAAACGATAATTTATGGGCATCAAAGATAAGCAAAAGAAATCGAATGCAGGTGCCCGTTGTGCTCGGATTCTGGTAAAACTGTGAGTCTATGGCCTGATATGCTCTAATGTAAGACGATAGTCTAGGTCGATTTTTTTGCGATTCGGACAGAATTAGAGCCGGGCAGGCCGTTTTCTCAAGCTTGTTGCAAGTCTGGCAAACCCGTCCGGACGACGCATTGACTTAGTGTGTTCCGGCGGGTGTCCGTCGGGCCAAAGTAGTATCCAATAAATACGAAGCGGGATTATATGCAGGAACTACGTGACGCAGGCGTGATGTTGCGCCTTATCTACGAGGCGATGAAGACAAAGGGTATTGATACCGATCTCATATTTAGTCGCTTGGGCGTGGATGCAAACTATGTATACACGGAGCAGCTTCGTACTCCGCATAGCGCCCAGATGTTTTTCTGGCAAGCTGTAGAAGAAGTTTCCGGTGATCCCGATATTGGCCTCCATCTTGGTCAGGTTTTGCCGGTCTATAAAGGTCAGGTTCTGGAATACCTGTTTCTAAGTAGCCCGACGTTTGGGGAAGGCTTGCGGCGTGCAAAGAACTATCAGCGTTTGCTGAGCGACGCAGCTAATACAGATTTTTTCATCGAAGGCGAGAATGCCTATATGTTGCTGGATACCGCCTCCGATGATGTCCGGCGCCTGCGGCATTTCAACGAGTGTTTTGTTCAGGGGTTGATTACGTTTTTCCGATCCATCACCGATAACCAGTTTTACCCGTCGCGGATCGAGTTTGAGCATGATCGCAAACAAGGGCGCGAGCATGTGGTCGAAGTGTTGGGGTGCGAGGTGGTTTTTGGTGCTGAGGAAAACCGTTTGTACTTTCCTACAAGCCTGCTTTCCCACGCGTCTCCACACGCGGAACCGGAACTTTTGGATTTGCACGAGCGCTTTGCCAGCGAACAAGTTGCTCGTCTGGAGAAGAAGGACATTGTCGGGCAGGTGGAGAGAATCATCGCTGAATTGCTCGATAGCGGTGACGTGACCTTGGATTCAGTAGCAACGCGATTAGGCATAAAACCTCGTACACTGCGCACCCGTCTTACCGAGGCAGAAACCAGCTTTAATCAGGTGCTGGCTGATTTCCGCTACCGTCTTGCTAGGCAGTTGCTGGCGACTACTGACGAGTCCATTGATGAAATTGTATACCTCACCGGATTTTCTGAGCCCAGTACGTTCTACCGTGCGTTCAAACGGTGGTCTGGCATGACCCCGATTGAGTACCGGAAAACAGCGCAAGGTAAAGATGCGATGGTCGATGCTATGTAAAACGTGGTTTTTCTGTTTTTTTCAGAAAAGGCATTGACTTAAGTGGGCACCTCTATATAATGCGCTCTCGTTGTCACCGAGCAAATTCTTGAAGTTTGCAACGCTTTGAATGTATTTAGAAAAGCAATCGGTTGTAACTGTGGAGCGGTAGTTCAGTTGGTTAGAATACCGGCCTGTCACGCCGGGGGTCGCGGGTTCGAGTCCCGTCCGCTCCGCCACTATTTCGAAAAGCCGTTAGCTAATTCCTAGCTAACGGCTTTTTTCGTTTTGTGTTCTGCTTAATTGGTCCTTTCTGTTTCTTGCATTTGGAGTCTACCGTTCGGTTGAAGGCAGTTGCTCAGGTAATCCAGTAACATGCGCACTTTCGGCGATAAGTAGCGATTATGGGGATAAATGGCCCAAACCCCGTCGTCTTCCTCTTGGCAATGCGCAAGAAGAGGAATTAGTTGGCCTGAATCCAGAGAAGGCTGCACATAATAATCCGGCAGCTGAACAATGCCGATGCCTTTCAGTGCTGCATCAAGTAAGCTCCAGCCACTATTGCATTTTATGTTGCCAGTGATTCGGATATTGCGCGGCTTGCCTTTCTCCTGAAAGCGCCAGTAGTCTAGGTTGCCTTGCAAGCAGTTGTGTTGTTCCAGCTCAGATAGTGAGTGTGGAATTCCATAACTCGACAAATAATCTGGTGAGGCGCAAACGTACAGGGTTCTTGATGATAGTCGCTTGGCCATCATGCTTGAAGCCTCAAGCTTGCCCATTCTTACTGCCAAATCATAACCTTCTGCAACCAGATCCAGCGTTTGGTTGGTGAGGTTCATATGCACCTCAAGATCCGGATAACGTAGGGCAAAGTCGTTAACTAAAGGAGCGATAACTTTCTCCCCAAATGTTACGGGCGCCGTCAGTCTTAGTTGGCCTTTGGGAACAAGTTGAAGGTTGGTGACGGAACGTTCGGCCTCTTCAAGCCCATCAAGCACTCTTCGGCACTGTTGATAATAGATTTGGCCGGTATCAGTCACCGACACTTTGCGAGTGGTTCGATAGAGCAGTTTTGTAGATAGCCGGGCTTCCAATGCGCTAACTTGACGGCTGACTTGAGCCGTAGAGATACCTAGCCTTTTTGCCGCTGCGGTAAAGCTTTGTGCCTCGGCTACCGCTACGAATTCACTAACTCCTTCCCATATCACAATTTTCTCCTTCTAGTTGTTGTGTGAGTAGTAGGTAAAAACGTGTGTAAGGCTGGTATGGAGTCTATCATTGTTGCACTCTGGTAAAAGTGAATTGCTGATTACTGGGATTATCTATTCATACGGAAATAATATAATGCCTCTATCAACATGGCGGAGCCTTCTGCCTGAGCATTACAACGACTGGAGCGCTATATGACCCAAACAATCAAATCCAAAGCTGCCATTGCTTGGGGCCCGAAACAGCCATTGTCTATCGAAGAAGTGGATGTTATGCCGCCGCAGGCCGGTGAAGTGAGAATTCGTGTCGTCGCCAGCGGTGTGTGCCATACCGACGCATTTACCTTGTCTGGTGAAGATCCCGAAGGCATTTTCCCGACCATTCTGGGCCACGAAGGTGGCGGTATTGTCGAGTCCATCGGTGAAGGAGTTAGCAGTGTTCAGGTGGGCGATCACGTTATTCCTCTATACACCCCAGAGTGTGGCGAGTGTAAATTCTGTACTTCTGGCAAAACCAATTTGTGCCAGAAAATTCGTGAAACTCAGGGCAAGGGCTTGATGCCAGATGGCACCACCCGTTTCTCGCTGAACGGCGAACCTATTTACCACTACATGGGCTGCTCAACCTTCTCTGAATACACAGTGCTGCCCGAAATTGCGTTGGCGAAGGTCAACAAAGACGCGCCGCTTGAAGAGGTTTGCTTGCTCGGTTGCGGCGTGACCACCGGCATGGGTGCGGTGATGAATACCGCCAAAGTAGAAGAGGGCGCCACTGTGGCCATCTTCGGCATGGGCGGTATTGGCCTCTCAGCTGTTATCGGTGCCACCATGGCGAAGGCCAGCCGCATCATTGCCATCGATATTAACGAGAGCAAGTTTGAGTTGGCCCGTCAGCTTGGCGCTACCGACTGCATTAATCCGAAAGATTACGATAAGCCGATTCAGGACGTTATTGTTGAGCTGACCGATGGCGGTGTTGACTATTCCTTCGAATGCATTGGTAACGTGGATGTTATGCGTTCGGCTTTAGAGTGCTGTCACAAAGGCTGGGGTGAATCAGTGGTCATTGGTGTTGCCGGTGCAGGTCAGGAAATATCTACCCGTCCATTCCAACTCGTCACCGGCCGGGTTTGGAGAGGGTCTGCATTTGGTGGTGTGAAAGGGCGTTCTGAGCTGCCGGGTATTGTAGAGCAGTACATGAGAGGTGAGTTCAAGCTTAACGACTTTATTACTCACACCATGGATCTGGAAAAAATCAATGAGGCCTTCGATTTAATGCATGAGGGCAAGAGCATTCGTACCGTTATTCACTTTGACAAATAACGAGGAGGGTCGCTTGGGTATGGCGCAGGCGACCATTTATCAGGGGGATTACTATGAATATTGAAAATATTAGTAGAAACAAAAGCTTCGGTGGTTGGCACAAGCAATACAGTCATCATTCAGAAACGCTAAACTGCGATATGCGTTTCGCTATCTACCTGCCGCCACAGGCTGCCAACGGTAACAAGGTTCCTGCCTTGTACTGGTTGTCTGGCTTAACCTGCACCGATGAAAACTTCATGCAGAAAGCGGCTGCTCACCAAATGGCTGCTGAGTTGGGAGTGGCTATTATCGCCCCTGACACCAGCCCTCGCGGTGACGATGTGGCCGATGACGAAGCCTACGATTTAGGTAAAGGCGCAGGGTTTTATGTTAATGCCACTCAGGCGCCCTGGAACCGGCATTACCGCATGTACGATTACGTGTTGCATGAACTTCCGAACCTCATAGAGTCCGTGTTTCCGGTAAGTGACAAGCGTTCAATTTTTGGTCATTCCATGGGTGGTCACGGTGCTCTGGTGCTGGCGATGCGCAATCCCGAGCGCTTTCAGTCGGTATCGGCCTTCAGTCCGATCAGTAACCCGATAGATTGTCCCTGGGGAAAGAAGGCATTCGCTGCTTATCTGGGTGATGATACCGACAGCTGGGCTGAATATGACTCCAGCCTGTTGATGAAGAACGCCACGCAGTTTGTGCCTGCGCTGGTAGATCAGGGTGAAGCCGATAACTTTCTGGTTGAGCAGCTCAAGCCGGAAGCGCTGGAAGCTGCGGCGAAGGTGAGTGGTTATCCACTGACTCTGAATCGTCATGAAGGCTATGACCATAGCTATTACTTCATTGCCAGCTTCATTGGGGACCACCTGCGCTTCCATGCTGAGCATCTGAACAAGTAATGCTAAGGGGAAGCACGGAACTGTTTCCGGTGTTCCCCCGGGCTAATTTCAAACCAGCGGCGGTATGCCTTGTGCAATGCCGCTGGGTTGGAGAACCCGAGTAGCCAGGCAATTTCAGACAGCGACGTTTCTGTTTCCCGAATATAGTCCCGCGCCAACTGCTTTCTGGTATCGTCCATCAGTTCTCTAAAACCTGTGTTTTCAGAGGCGAGCTGTCGTTGTAGTGTCCAAGGCGTAACTCCAAGTTTTGACGCAATCGTCTCAAGGCTCGGTGTTTCTCCTCGAAACAGAGGCGTTAGTAAGCTCTTTACCCTGTCCCCGGTTGTCCACCCTCGTTGAATATCGCGCAATTCCGTTTCACACAATAGCAGCAGCTTCTCGTGCATGGCCGGTTGTGCCTGCAGGGTTGTCTGGCTCCAAATATCTTGACGTACCGCTATGCTATTTGTGGCTGCCCCAAACTGAACCGGGCATCGAAACCAGGCTTCATAAAGCTCATCCATGCCGGTAGAAGGGTATTCAATGCAGACTTTCTCCAGCACATCCCATTGCCCGCTCACGGTTCGCAGAAACTGAGTCCAGGCACTTAACACCGAGTCCACAACAAAATAGTTAAATGCGTTGTAGGGTTGAATGGAGTAAAACTGAACGAGTCGTTTTTCTGGTGCTGTCGTGGGTGTTCCGCGGCTATTCCGGCTGGTCAGCAGGGAATAGTGAATAAGTGTTTGTATAGCGTTGCCCGCGGTACTGGCGCACTCACCTGCAATGCCCGGCAATCCCACATCTACAGGTCTGGTCAAGGCACCAATGCGCAGCCCCAGTGTGGCGTTGCCGCAGGCCTGAATCGCTGCATGCCCAAGTCTCATAAAGCGCGGAATGCTGATTCGAGCCTCAGCGGACGTAAGAGTTTGTGGGCTGAGCTGAAAGTGGCGAGCCAGTTCCTGTGCGTTTACGCCTTCGGCTTCAGCAGCCCGGAGCAATACCGAAATGTGGAGCACGCTGATGTCGCCGAGCGGGTGACGGTTTGAAAAGGGCTGAAGATGTGTTGGTTTCATGTCGATTCGTCACGCGCTGTTTCCTGAGGATAATATATTGTTGTTCAGGGATATTGTTGAACGCAACCTGCATGGGTACTTTAGACATCATTAAAAAAGAGTGGGGCGGTTAAGATCCTGCCTTTGATCACTATGAGGAGACCTGATATGACGACCAATACGACATCTGGCTTGGCCAAGTACCCTAACTTGCTCGAACCACTGGATTTGGGCTTTACCAAACTGCAGAACCGTACCCTGATGGGGTCCATGCACACAGGTCTCGAAGAGGCCAAAAATGGCTTCGAACGTCTTGGCGAGTTTTACGCTGAGCGCGCCCGTGGTGGTGTTGGCCTGATTGTAACCGGTGGTATAGCGCCAAACCCGGAAGGCGCCGTCTTTCAGGGTGCCGCCAAATTGACCAACGACGACGAAGTGGAAAAGCACAAGGTGATCACCAGCGCCGTCCACAAAGCGGATGGCAAAATCTGCATGCAGATTCTTCATGCCGGTCGTTATGCTTATTCCCCTGCGTTAGTTGCCCCTTCTGCTATTCAAGCACCTATCAACCCATTCAAGCCCAAAGAGCTGGATGAAGCCGGTATCGAGAAGCAGATTGAGGATTACGCAGTTTGTGCCCAGCTTGCGCAAAAGGCTGGCTATGACGGTGTTGAGGTCATGGGTTCTGAAGGCTACTTCATTAACCAGTTTATTGTAGCTCACACCAACCACCGCACAGACCAATGGGGTGGCAGCTATGAAAACCGTATCCGTCTGCCTATCGAAATCGTGCGTCGCGTTCGCGAGCGTGTTGGCGAGAATTTCATTCTTGTTTATCGCCTTTCCATGTTGGATCTCATCGAAGATGGCAGCACCTGGGAAGAAGTAGTGCAGCTGGCTAAAGAAATCGAGAAGGCTGGCGCAACCATTATTAATACCGGCATTGGCTGGCACGAGGCACGAGTGCCTACTATCGCCACGTCTGTTCCCCGCGGCGCTTTCACTAAGGTAACCGCACGCCTTAAAGGCGAAGTAAGTATCCCATTGGTGACTACCAACCGTATCAATATGCCGGATGTTGCCGAGAAGATTCTGGCTGATGGCGATGCAGATATGGTGTCTATGGCTCGACCATTCCTTGCGGATGCCGACCTGGTACTGAAAGCTGCTGAAGACCGTGCAGATGAAATCAACACTTGCATCGGCTGTAATCAGGCCTGCTTGGACCATACTTTCAGCGGTAAGCTGACGTCATGCCTTGTTAACCCCCGCGCTTGTCATGAAACGGAACTCACTTATGTGAAGACCGCAACGCCCAAATCGATTGCGGTTGTGGGTGCTGGGCCAGCAGGGATGGCGTTTGCAACCGTGGCGGCAGAGCGTGGCCACAAGGTGACGCTGTTTGATGCCGGTAAAGAAGTTGGTGGCCAGTTCAATGTGGCCAAGCTGATTCCGGGTAAAGAGGAGTTCTATGAGACCCTACGCTACTTCCGTGTGATGCTGGATAAGCACGGCGTAGATGTGCGTCTGGAAACCCGTGTAAACGTGGATGATTTGAAGGCGGGTGGCTTTGATGAGGTTGTACTGGCAACAGGTGTGGAGCCACGTACGCCCGATATCGAAGGTATTGATCACCCGAAAGTGATCGGTTATTTGGATGCTCTGCTTGAGCGTAAACCGGTCGGCCAAAAGGTTGCCGTTGTTGGTGCTGGCGGTATTGGGTTTGATGTGTCGGAGTTTATCGTACACAAGGGAACCTCTGCCGCGCTGGATCCGGACCACTTTATGCGGGAATGGGGCGTTGACCTTACGGTAGAGCATCGCGGTGGCATTAAAGGCATGAAAGCAGATGTGCCTGAGCCAGCTCGCGACGTTTACTTGTTGCAACGCAAAACCTCGAAAGTAGGTAAGAACCTCGGCAAAACCACAGGGTGGATCCACAGAACATCACTCAAAAACCGTCAGGTTCAGATGGTGCCCGGTGTGACCTACCGCAAGATTGACGATGAAGGCCTGCACATCACCGTCACCCCTAAGGGTGCGGAGCAGGGTGAAGATCGCATTCTGCCGGTAGACACCATTATTCTGTGCGCCGGTCAGGAGCCATTGCGTGAACTGCAGGGCGGGCTTGAAGCAGCAGGGCTTCCAGTGCACCTGATTGGTGGTTCAGATGTGGCCGCAGAGCTGGATGCCAAGCGGGCGATTGATCAGGGTAGCCGGTTGGCCGCCGAGATCTAATCACAAAACATTGCAGTTTTTTCCTATGCATCGGAGACTCTCTGACTAGACTATAAATTCTTAGTCTGCCAGAGAGTCTTTTGATTTGGGGAGTCTGTAATGGTATCTGCCGGTCAGGCAACCGATGATTATTCGGCCGTATTCTTTATCGAAGGTAACCAGGTGGCCCGGCAGATGCGTGCCAGCGAGTTTGGTGCCTTCCTTGATGGCTATGTTGGACTGTCCGACCTTGCTGAAACCGATGTGAAAGCCGTTCTGGTGGACCTAAGTAGTGATCTTCTCGTGCGCGCCCTTGTGTTTTTCCGTATCTGGTTTGATGAGGAAGGCAGGGCAGACAGCAACTGGAGTGTGCCCATCGAAGAGCTTGCTCGCATGGGTGCAAAAGGGCCGGATATGGGGGGCGGCGCTATTCGCCTCGTATGTCGCAGCCTGTGCCCAAAGCCCAGTTACGCCTCTGAATTGTGGGACCCGGACATGACGCCGGGAAACAACCACTTTCAACTTATCCGCAAAACTGTCAGCGCCAATGCGTTGAAATTCCGCCACGTGCCTCCCGAAGAAGAAAATATCCCGGTACTACGAGCCGGAGAGAACGAGCCCGCCCCGGATGACGAATCGCGCATTGGCGCTGACCGAGCCCGCTTGGCTCAATTAATTCGCGAACAGCGCTTGCGCATTAAAACCCTACAGAGTGTGCATCGGGATGTGCTTTCCGATGTTCAGCGAGAGCACCGGCTTGAGCTTAAAACACTGCGCACTCAGGTTGATGATTTGGAGCAGAAGTACGAGCGGCAACGTCACAGCAACGAACAATTAAAGCAACGCTTGGCTGAGCGTAACCAACAATACCTGAGCATGCAGGAGCAAGTTGAGTCCAACGGCGCGGGAAAAGACCGGGAAGATGCCAAGGCCATTGCCGAATTGGTCCTGCTCCGCGAACAGCTAGATCGCAAGCAGCGTGAGCTGGAATACAGAGATGAAAAGCTTGTTGCTCTGGAGCAGGAAGTGCATGAGCTTCGAAGCCGGGAACCGGCAGAAAATACGGTGATGGGCCACCTAAAAGCGGAGTCCGTATTTTTAGTGGCCTACCGTGCGGGTGTGGGGCATTTGACGCTGCCCTACGAAGATATTGAAACCTACTTTAGCAACCCGACAGCCTACGCTGCTGAGCGCTGTGGTATGAATGAACCAGCGTATCTGCAGTGGCTTGCCCATTACGAGAACCCGGTTTGCCAGCATTGTATCGAGAACGAAGAACCCTGCGGCGAGCCGCTGTTGCGGGTCAGCCAACCCGGGGACTTTCGGCCGGGAATCGACAATCGTTGTGAGAACCATCAGCCTTCAAAATAATGCCCCACCTATTGCGTATGCCAGAACTCTTTTCAGTATCCGGGTGACTTTGGGTAGACTGTAGCTCAGATAGTTATGGGTGAGAGCGGGCTTGGTTGTTTAAACCGTATTCCGACATTACAGGAAGCTTCATGGATCAATTTAGAAATATAGGCGTTATTGGCCGCATGGGCAGCGTGAAGGTTGTCGAGTCTCTGCGCCAATTAAAACAATATCTGGTCGCCAACCACTATCACGTTATCCTTGAGGAAGACACTGCCAGCATGCTGCCCGGCCACGGTTTGCAGGTTGCCAGTAAAAAGCTCCTTGGGGAAATATGCGATCTGGTTATTGTGGTAGGAGGTGATGGAAGTTTATTGGGCGCGGCTCGGGAACTGGCCAAGTCCAAAATTCCATTGCTCGGTGTAAACCGGGGACGGCTGGGTTTTCTAACCGATATTTCACCCGGTGATTTGGAAGAGCGCCTTGGTAAGGTACTTGAGGGTGAATACATTGAAGAAACTCGGTTTTTGCTCGACGGTAATGTAGAGCGCAACGGACAACCGTTGGGTTTTGGTACCGCTTTGAACGACGTGGTGCTACACCCGGGCAAATCTACCCGCATGATTGGGTTTGATCTCTATGTTGATGGCCACTTCGTTTACAGCCAACGCTCGGATGGCCTGATTGTCTCGACCCCCACCGGCTCTACTGCTTACTCGCTGTCTGCGGGTGGCCCCATAATGCACCCTAAGCTGGATGCCATTGTTTTAGTACCCATGTTCCCGCACACCCTTAGTAGCCGCCCAATTGTGGTGGATGGAAAGAGCGAGATAAAGCTAGTTATCGGGGAAACCAACGAAACCTACCCGCAAATTAGCTTTGATGGCCAGATGAACATTGCCTGCGCGCCGGGCGACATCATCCGCATCGCCAAAAAGCCCTTCAAAATTCGGCTGATTCATCCCACAGACCACAATTTCTATGCCACCTGCCGCGATAAACTTGGTTGGGCAAATGAAATAGCAGCGAGTTGAACATGGCTGGAAATAATCATACTGCAAGTCGTGGTTACGACATCATCGGCGATATTCACGGTTGTGCGCATACTCTCGCGATGCTGCTGGAGCAGATGGGATACAGCAAGGTAAACGGTGTTTACCAGCATCGCCAGCGTCAGGCTGTGTTCATCGGCGATATTATTGATCGCGGCCCGAGAATTCGTGAAGCCCTGCATTTGGTTAGGGATATGGTTGAACGCGGTTCCGCCCGGATTGTCATGGGAAACCACGAATATAATGCTCTGGGTTACTGCACCCGGGCTCGGGCGGGCAGCGATAAAACCTGGCTGCGTGAGCACAACCCGAGGCACGACCGATTGATTCGGGAAACTCTGGATCAGTTCGACGCTTACCCCCATGAATGGAACGATTTCCTCGAGTGGTTTTACACGATTCCTTTATTCATCGAGGAGGATGATTTCCGTGCGGTGCATGCCTGTTGGGATGACGAACTCATTCAGAAGTTCAAGCAAGTACAAGGCGGCGCCTGCATTGATGAGGATTTTCTTCACGCGTCTGCAGCAATCGATTCGTTTGCCGGTCAGGTTATGGACACCTTGTTGCGTGGAACGGATTTGCGCCTCCCTCCGGGTATGAAAATAACGGGTCGAGACGGCTACGTTCGAGAGTTCTTCCGCACCAAGTTCTGGGCCGATAATCCTCGTACTTATGCGGATGTTGTGTTTCAGCCAGATCCTTTGCCGCCAGAGGTGGCAAACCGCGAACTCACCGAGGACGAGCGCAAGCAGTTAATCAGCTATCCGCTGGACGCGCCACCGGTGTTTGTGGGGCATTACTGGATGGACAGCGAGCCTGCTCCGTTAAAATCCAACGTCGCATGCATTGATTTTAGCGCAGTAAAATACGGCCGACTGGTAGCCTACCGAATGGATGGCGAGCGAGAGCTTTCCCGCGACAAGTTCGTATGGGTTAACGTTGCTCGGGATCATCAAGACTCCCCGGATTATCCCACCAGTGAGGACAGTGTCGCGCGCTAAATGCTAAGCAATAGTAGCGTGCGTCATTAATCTGAACATCCCGCGAGGCAAGGTAGATTGTGTACCGAGTAAAGCAGTTGGATATCAGTGTAGATCTTGGCGGATTCAGCCAGTGGTTGAGAAGCCAAGGGGTTCCTCACAGAATCAGTGAAGAGGGCGGGTTTCAGGTATTGTGGCTGGAACATTCCGAGCATGCCGAGCCAGTTCTGGAGGCACTTGAGCGATTCCTCGCCGAGCCAGGTATTCGGCAGGCGGTTGAGCAACAGAATCACTCGCCGGTATTTGTGGCTGGGCGTTGGCAGCCCTCTCCGCGCCACGCACCTCTGGTGTTGGGGATCATTGCGCTTGGCCTGCTGATGGCCTGGTTTACAGGTCTTGGTAGTAATCGGCTCACCGGCAATTTGCTCATTGTCGACCCTAGGATTTACGACTGGGGCACTATTACCGCCCGCATCGATGCGCTTACCGCAACGCTTGCTAGCGGCCAGATCTGGCGGCTTTTTACCCCTGACTTCCTGCACTTCAGTTGGACTCACATAATTTTCAATTCCGTGATGCTATGGTTTCTAGGGAGTCAGATTGAGTGGTTTGATGGTCGTAGCCGGTTGGTATTACTTTTTATAGTTACCAGCCTTCTCTCCAATGGCTTGCAGTACATTGTTTCGGGGCCGTTTTTTGGCGGCCTTTCGGGCGTTGTTTATGGCATTCTTGGCTATTGCTGGCTAAGCCAGCGAGCTGTACCGAGGTTCCAGTTCCCGCCTGCGCTAGTAACCTTTGCTGTGGTGTGGATGGTCATTGGCTTCACCCCTTTGCCCGAAATGCTGGGGCTGGGGCGAATGGCAAATGAAGCGCATTTGGGCGGGTTTGTTGCCGGCTTGGCTGTAGCCGCTATTTTGCCGCCGCGTAAAAAACGGCAGGCATAAAAAAACCCCACCAGAGGTGGGGTATAAAAGAAGCAAATTGCTCCTGATGAGAGAGACCAAATGATACGACCGTCGTCATTTGGTAGAGCAATGATAATCATTATCGTTTATATCTGTCAAACGATTCCTCTATTTTTTTATGAAGGTTTGTTCAGGAGAACCGGATGACCTACGAAGAGTTAATCAAGCGGCTGGACCCCAACGTTTACCAGAGCCTGCGCCAGTCCATTGAACTTGGAAAATGGCCCGATGGCCGGAAGCTCACGCCGCAGCAGCGTGAAATAAGTCTGGAAGCGGTTATCTACTACGAGAACCTGCATGGTATTCCGGAGCAGGAGCGCGTGGGCTATCTTGATCGAGGCAGTAAAGCTGGCACCGCATGTGACCCGAGCGTGCAACGCAATCAGTCGGGCGGTAACACTATTGATCCTGACCAGTTTGTTGAGGTTAAGTCTTGAGCAATCTTGCAGACGTAACTGGGCGACTCAGGAAAATGCCTGCCGAAACTGCCGACCCGGTATCTTACGCGTTGGCAGTGGGCGATGTTCGGGTGCCACTGAATGATCTCATTGGCAAACCCATACGCTTCGATTATGAAGGCGTAATCCGGTGTATCAACTGTGATCGAACAACGAAAAAGAGCTTCAATCAAGGTTTCTGTTACCCCTGTTTCCGCAAGTTGGCGGCATGTGACAGCTGTATAATGAGCCCGGAAAAGTGTCATTATCACTTGGGTACTTGCCGTGAGCCTGAGTGGGGCGAAACCCACTGCATGATCGAGCATGTAGTGTATCTGGCCAACTCGTCTGGCCTAAAAGTGGGTATTACTCGCGGTTCTCAGGTGCCAACGCGCTGGATTGATCAGGGTGCAGTGGATGCTATTCCCATGATGAGGGTGGCTACTCGCTACCTTTCCGGTCTTGTTGAAGTGGCCTGTAAAGCGCACGTTGCGGATCGCACAAACTGGCGCGCTATGCTCAAGGGCGATGTGCCGCAGTTGGATCTTGTGCAAGAGCGCCAGAGAATTTTGTCCCTCATTGCGGATGATGTCGCTGCGCTGCGTGAAGAACATGGGCAAGATGCTATCCGCGAGGTGGACGAGCAAGGGCTTGACCTGAGCTACCCTGTACACATTTGGCCAGAGAAAATTAAAACCCACAATTTGGATAAAACGCCGGAAGTAGAAGGGGTCCTTGAGGGTATTAAGGGGCAATATCTAATACTCGACACCGGTGTGATCAATATTCGCAAGTTTACCGGTTACGAAGTTCGTTTCCGGGTGATGGGTGCTTAATAAGCCATCCATTCCTGGCCTTTTTTATGAAGCCTGAGTGCCTGCTTTGAGTAGGTGTCAGGCTGAGAAATCTGGAGACAATAAATGCGCACAAGTCAGCCGCAAACCATACACCTGAGCGAATACAAAGTTCCTGCCTATCTGGTGGACACCGTCGACCTTTGCTTTCAGCTCTACGATGATGGCGCAAGGGTTCATAGCACATTGAGCGTGCGCCGAAACCCGAAATCCAAAGACGTGTCCGCACCGCTTACGCTAAACGGCGATAGCCTAAAGCTTGAGCGGGTTGAATTGGACGGCAAGACGCTGGCAGCAGGCAACGACTATGAGGAGACCGGTGAGCATCTCGTTATTACTGAGGTGCCATCGCAGTTCGAATTAACGGTTGTGACCTGGATTGAACCCCAGAACAATACCCGTCTTGAGGGGCTATACAAATCCTCCGGAATGTTCTGTACCCAGTGTGAAGCTGAGGGCTTTCGCTGCATTACCTATTTTCCGGACCGGCCGGATGTGATGGCTCGATATCGCACGCGTATCGAGGCAGATAAAGCCACTTGCCCGGTGTTGCTGTCGAACGGCAACGATATAGACCGGGGCGATCTGGAGAACGGTCGCCACTTTGTTGCATGGGAAGACCCGTTCCCCAAACCGAGTTATCTTTTTGCTCTCGTAGCGGGCGATCTTGTGGAAAAACAGGATACGTTCACTACCTGTTCCGGCCGAGATATAGATCTGCGTATATATGTTGAATCCCGTAACGCTGCTAAATGCGAGCATGCCATGGACTCCCTCAAGCGCTCGATGCGCTGGGATGAAGAAGTTTACGGTCGCGAGTACGATCTGGATATTTTCATGATCGTTGCTGTAGATGATTTCAATATGGGGGCTATGGAAAACAAAGGCCTTAATATTTTTAACTCTTCATGTGTTTTGGCCAGCCAAGAGACCGCCACTGATCTGGCTTTCCAGCGTATTGAGGCCATCGTTGCCCATGAGTATTTTCATAACTGGTCTGGCAACCGGGTAACTTGTCGAGATTGGTTCCAGCTGAGCCTGAAAGAAGGGTTTACGGTATTTCGGGATTCCACCTTTTCGGCTGATATGGGCTCTCCAACGGTAAAGCGCATAGAAGATGTAACACTACTTCGCACCGCCCAGTTCGCAGAAGATGCCGGTCCCATGGCGCACCCGGTACGACCTGCCTCCTACATGGAAATTAGCAATTTCTACACCCTGACGATCTATGAAAAAGGCGCAGAAGTTGTTCGCATGATTCATACCCTGCTAGGGCCGGATCTATTCCGCAAAGGCAGTGATCTGTATTTTGAGCGCCACGATGGCCAGGCAGTTACCACTGACGACTTTGTAAAAGCGATGGAGGACGCATCTGGCCGTGATCTGACACAGTTCCGCTTGTGGTACGACCAAGCAGGCACACCCGTACTGACGGTGTCAGACGAATATGATTCGGAACAAGGCATCTACCGTCTAACGGTTGAGCAGACAATTCCCGACACACCGGGGCAGGCCAACAAAAAACCGCAACATATTCCTTTTGCTCTGGGCCTACTGGGTGTTGAGGGCGAAGCCTTGCCCCTGCGGCTCGAAAGCACGGGTGATGGAGCAAGCGTGCCGACCGAGCGGGTTCTTGAGCTGACAGAAGCAAGCCACACCTTCGAGTTCCATGGCTTGGCCCAGAAGCCTGTGCCATCTCTGCTCCGCCACTTTTCTGCGCCGGTGCGAGTGGTTTACCCCTGGAACCGTGAACAGCTGGTGTTTTTGATGAGCCATGATCCGGATGGTTTCAATCGCTGGGACGCTGGCCAACGTCTTGCTGTGGATGTGATCCAGTCACTGGTTGGTTCCCCCGAGACGGCCGAGATTGAGCCGCGATTGGTAGAGGCTTACAGGGCCTTGGTTGCTGATGTGTCACTTGATCAGGCACTGGTTGCTAAAATGCTGCAGTTGCCCTCCGAAGCCTACCTGATCGAGCTGGCGGATAGCCCGGATGTTGCGGCCATTCACCGTGCACGCGAGCGTGTATTGAGTCACCTGGCCACCTCGCTTAGGAGTGAGTTGGTGGCCTGCTACCACGCAAATACAGGAGGCGGAGCTTATGAAGTTACGCCGGAATCTATCGCTCGCCGCAGCTTGAGGAATACAGCATTATCGTGGCTGCTACTGATTAATGACGATGCGGGTCGCGATCTGGCTGTTAAGCAGTACGGCGATGCCGACAATATGACCGACCGTATAGGTGCATTGCGCGCATTGGTGAACTCCGAATACGCGGCGGAGCGAAGCCAAGCTCTGGCCGACTTCTACGAGCGCTTTCAGGATGACCCGCAGGTTGTTGAACAGTGGTTTGCCGTGCAAGCCTCCAGCGATAGGGCGGGGCAGTTGCCACAGATTCAGGCACTACTAAAGCACGCGGCATTTGACTGGAAAAATCCCAACAAGATACGTTCTGTTATTGGTGTGTTTGCGGGCCAGAATTTGGCAGCCTTCCACAATCCAGACGGTTCTGGCTACGGGTTCCTTGCGGATCAAGTGTGCCGATTGGATGACAGTAATCCTCAGATCGCCGCGCGTTTGGTGGCGCCACTTACACGCTGGAAAAAATTTGCACCAACCTACAGCACACTAATGCACAAGGCACTGGAAAAAATTCGAGAGAAGCCCGAGCTATCAGCGGATTTGTACGAAGTAGTACATAAGAGCCTTGAAGCCTAAGGTCTCGTGTGAGAAAACCAGCTGTAATTGAACGTCCTGATTACAGCTGGATACAAAATCGCACTTTCGGTCGATAGACAACCTTGACAGATTGGCTAACCTGTTAGAAAGCCTGTGTCTTCAACAGGTAACAATAAAAAAGCCTTCCTACAGGCTTCCAAAATGATTTCAGGGCGATATATGAACTATAAAAAGAGTGCGTTACTCGGGGGCTTGCTCGCCCTCTCGATAGCGTCAACATCTTCATGGGCGGCCGTTTCTTCAGCTGAGGCATCGCGCCTCGGCCAAACCCTGACGCCTTTCGGCTCCCCCAAAGCGGGCAATGAATCCGGCACTATCCCGGAGTGGACGGGTGGTATAACTAAGCCACCCGCTGGCTATAGTGAATCAGGTCAGCACCATATAGACCCTTTCCCGAACGATGAAGTGCTGTTCACCATCACTGCAGCGAACAAAGACCAGTACGCGGCGCATCTTTCAGACGGCGTTCTGGCAATGCTTGAAACCTATCCAACCAGTTTTCGTGTTCCGGTTTACAAGTCCCGTCGTACCCATGCAGTACCCGAATGGGTTGCTAAAAACACCCGTGAGAATGCTGTTAAGGCAGAAGTTGTTGGTACGGGTGAAGGTCTTGATGGCGCCTATGGCGGTTATCCCTTCCCGATTCTGAGTGGCAATGACGAGCAAAAAGCTTGGCAGGTTATCTGGAATCATCTTACCCGTTGGCGCGGAGTGTCTGGCACCCGTCGTTCTAGTGAGGTTGCTGTGCAAGCCAATGGCGACTATTCACTGGTCACGACTCAGCAAGAGGCGTTTTTCAACTTCTATAATCCAGAGGGCAGCGAGGAGGAGTTGGACAACATTATTTTCTATTACACCTCGTTTACCCAGTCGCCACCGCGCCTTGCGGGAAGCGCCATTCTGATTCACGAAACACTGAATCAAATTATTAATCCAAGAAATGGCTGGGGTTATAACGCTGGGCAGCGCCGCGTTCGTAGAGCCCCGAACTTGGGTTATGACTCTCCAATTGCAACGGCGGATAACCTTCGCACGGCAGACGATTCGGATATTTTTAACGGTGCCCTGGATCGCTACAACTGGAACTACGAAGGTGTTAAGGAGGTTTACGTTCCTTATAACAACTACCGTATTGGGGAAAAAGGCACTCCTTATTCAGAAATTCTTGGCATTTCGCATTTGAACCCAGACTTGACCCGTTGGGAACTACACCGTGTGCATGTGGTTGAAGCTACCCTGAAAGACGGTGCTCGTCATATATACGGCAAACGTCGTTTTTATGTGGATGAGGATAGCTGGAATACACTTTTGTTAGACCAGTATGACGGTCGTGGGGAACTGTGGCGCGTGACCATGGGCTTGGCTAAAAATTATTATGAACTTCCGGGTGTGTGGACGGTTCTGGACGTCTATCATGATTTACAGGCGCGTCGTTATCACGTGCTGGGTCTTGATACCGAAGAGCCAAATACTCGTGTGCTCACAGAAGAAGTTCCGAACAAGCGCTATTACTCTCCGGCTTCCCTGCGTCGCAGGAGTGTTCGTTAAAGCGCACGCCAGAGATTTACAGTTAAAACAACATAATAGGCAATCTGAATGGCTAAAAGGTTGATGTGCAAGACGCTAGGGGCAGCCTGCCTCGGGCTTTCCATGGTTTGGTCCGCGCCAGCGGCATATGCGCTTGCGGATCTTATCGAAACGCCGGCCCGGCAAACCGATTTGGCCCCGACCAACCTTCTCAATGACGCCGTGCGCGCGGGTAAGAGGATAGTGGCGGTTGGTGAAAGGGGGCACATCATATATTCCGATGATGGCGGAAAATCCTGGGAGCAGGGCAGCGTACCCGTGTCTGTCACTCTGACAGCTGTGGATTTCGGAACTGAAACCCACGGCTGGGCCGTTGGTCACAGTGGCGTGGTTCTGCATACCGAGGACGGTGGTGAGAATTGGAGCCTCCAGTTAACGGGTATTGATGCGTCTGAGTTGGCCATTGCGAGCAAGGAAGATCAGGTTGCTGCGATGGAAGAGCGCATTGAAGAAGCGCCTGAGTCGGAGAAAGGTGATCTTGAATGGGCAATGGATGATCTGATTTTTGCTATGGAAAACATGCAATCAGATTTGGATATTGGCCCTGTAAACCCTTTGCTTGGTGTTTGGTTTGAGAACGATCAGCACGGGTTTGTTGTAGGCGCCTATGGCATGATTCTGCGCACGCAAGATGGCGGAAACAGTTGGAGCGATTGGGCACCCAAAATTCAGAACGCTCAGAATTTTCACCTTAACAGCATCACCCGCGTTACCGGTGGTGCGCTTGTTATCGTTGGCGAAGCCGGGCAAATCCACGTTTCGGTGGATAATGGGGCAACCTGGGAGCGCCGAGAAAGCCCCTATGAGGGTTCTCTGTTTGGCGTAATTGGAACCGGTCAGGTTAATGAGATTCTAGCTTTTGGTCTGCGTGGCAACATGCTGTTTTCAACCGATTTGGGGAAAAGCTGGCGAATGGTGCCGAACAGTGCGGGAGCAACGCTTAACGATGGCGCTGTTGCTGAAGACGGCCGCATAACATTGGTCGGTAATGGTGGCACTGTGCTTATGAGTGGCAACGGCGCTGATTCGTTTCGAGAGCACTTCCGGAGTGACCGGGCGGGCATAATGAGCGTTGTTCCTGTATCCGGAACCAATCTTCTCGTTGTAGGTGAAAGCGGCGTGAAGATTACCGATGCGCGCGGAAAGAACCTTCAATAACGCCCTGATGTGGCAACAACCGAAAAAATAAAAGAGGGGCTTTTGAATGTCCAACCCGAACCACGACAGGGGTGAACACTACCTAACAACGCCGAAGGCCGAGCCGTTTTTAGAACGTCTGATTTTCAACAATCGGGCGGTGATTCTCATCGGCTTCCTGATATTAACGGCGTTTTTGGGCTACAACGCGGTAAAAATCCAGCCGGATGCAAGTTTTGAGCGAATGATTCCGCTTGAGCACCCGTATGTTATCAATATGCTGGAGCACCGGAACGATCTGGAAAACCTCGGTAACTTTGTGCGTATTGCCGTAGAAACCAAAACCGGTGATATTTTCTCTCCAGAGTATATGGAGACTCTAAAGCAGATCACTGACGAGGTGTTCTATTTAAACGGTGTTGACCGGTCGGGCCTGAAAACTCTCTGGACTTCAAACGTTCGATGGGTGGAAGTAACAGAGCAAGGCTTTCAGGGCGGCAATGTCATTCCCGATGATTATGACGGCTCGCCTGCAAGTTTGGAGCAGTTGCGCCAGAATATCCTGCGGTCCAACGAAGTAGGGCGGCTGGTATCCGATAACTTCCAGTCCACTATCGTGTATGCACCCTTGTATGAGAAAAATCCGGAAACCGGGGAGCCGCTGGATTACGCAACGTTTTCCCGAGAGTTGGAAGAGAAAATCCGGAATAAGTACGAAGCGCAAAATCCCAACATTAAGATCCACATTGTCGGCTTCGCCAAAAAAGTGGGCGACTTGATCGAGGGGATTGGTTCGATCGCCTGGTTTGCAGGCATTACGATCCTGCTGACAACGTTGCTACTGTTCTGGTACTCCCGTTGCATTACTGGCACATTGGTGCCTGTATTTACCTCCATTGTTGCAGTATTCCTGCAGTTGGGCGCTCTGAGGCTGCTCGGCTACGGGTTGGACCCTTATTCGGTACTTGTGCCTTTCCTTGTTTTTGCCATTGGTATCAGCCACGGCGTGCAAATTGTAAACGCTATGGCAGTAGAGGCTGCGAAAGGGTTTGATGCGATCACCGCTGCCCGTTTGGCATTCCGTGCACTTTATATTCCTGGCATGTTGGCGCTGATTTCCGATGCATTCGGTTTCCTCACGCTGTTCTTCATAGAGATTGACGTTATTCGTGATCTGGCCATTGCCGCGGGTTTGGGTGTTGCATTCGTTATCATCACCAATCTTGTACTGCATGTTCTGATCATGTCTTACCTTGGTATTTCAAAGGGTGGTGTTCGTCACGTACAGAACCACGGCGAAAAACAAGATCGCAAGTGGCGGCTGATGTCATACTTCGCTCATCCGGGCGTTGCACCGATTTCACTGCTTATTGCTGTGGTGGGTTTGGGCCTTGGCCTCTACTACAAGCAGGATCTAAAAGTAGGTGATCTTGATCAGGGCGCCCCTGAGCTACGTGCCGACTCGCGCTACAATCTGGATAATGCTTATATCATCGACAACTACTCAACAAGTGCCGATGTGTTGGTTGTGATGGTTAAAACGCCAGCGGAGCAGTGCACCCAGTACAATGTGCTGCGGGCTATGGATTCGCTACAGTGGGAGCTGCAAAACACCCCGGGCGTCCAGTCCTCCGCGTCGCTTGCCGATGTTTCTAAGATCGTTACCAAAGCTCTGAACGAGGGCAATTGGAAGTGGTATGAGATTTCCCGCAACCAGACCATTATCAATGCTTCTATCCGTGAGGCGCCGTCTGGCCTTATCAATACGAAGTGCAGCCTAACGCCTGTACTTGTATTCCTTGAAGATCACAAGGCGGAAACGCTGGAGACTGTGGTCGAGAGAGTGGAAGTCTTTGCCGAAGCTAATAGCAACGACAATCACACCTTCTTGCTCGCAGCGGGCAACGCCGGCGTTGAAGCGGCTACCAATGAGGTTATCGCTAACGCCAAGGATATGATGCTTATTCTGGTGTATAGCGTGGTGAGCTTGTTGTGCTTTGCCACTTTCCGGTCCATTCGGGCTGTGCTGTGTATCGTTGTGCCACTGGGGTTAACCTCGATTCTCTGCGAGGCAATCATGGCTGTGTCGGGTATTGGCATAAAGGTAGCAACCCTTCCTGTGATTGCGCTTGGCGTTGGTATTGGTGTGGATTACGGCATCTATATCTACAGCAAGCTTGAAAAATATTTGCTTGAAGGTAAGACGCTTCAAGATGCCTATTTCGAGACCCTGCGTTCTACTGGTAAGGCTGTTATGTTTACCGGTGTAACCTTGGGGCTGGGTGTGGTGACCTGGATCTTCTCACCCATTAAGTTTCAGGCGGATATGGGCTTCCTGCTATTTTTCATGTTCCTATGGAATATGATTGGCGCTATCTGGCTGCTTCCGGCGCTCGCACGCTTCCTGCTGCGGCCGGATCAGATGATCGCCAAAGCACGCTCTGCAAAATAGAACTGACAGTCGCTAACAAAAAAGCCCGCACAGCTGTGGGCTTTTTTGTTGTCTGCTCAACTGGTTAGCGAGCTAATCCAAGCTTTATTTATGATGTGAAGTGGTCTATGTTCTATTGTGAGCGCAATGCTTGCCCGTGAGTTCAGGCGGGCAGTTGATTACAACGATTAAAAATAAGGAATGATTACATGACACTGAAACTTAAAGCCTCCGCATTTGCAGTTGCTGCGGCTGTTACTTTGGGTGCTGCCTCTACTGCGGTTTCAGCACAAGAGCAACGCTTTGTTACGATCGGAACCGGTGGCGTTACCGGTGTTTACTATCCTGCAGGTGGTGCTATTTGCCGCTTGGTGAATATGGACCGTAAAGAGCACGGCATTCGTTGCTCGGTTGAGAGTACGGGCGGTTCCGTATACAACCTGAATGCGATCAGCCAGAACGAGTTGGATCTCGCGGTCGCCCAGTCAGATTGGCAGTACCATGCCTACAACGGCACCAGCAAGTTCAAAGAAGATGGTCCAAACAAAGATTTGCGTGCGGTCTTCTCCCTGCACCCAGAGCCATTTACCGTAGTGGCCAGCAAAGGCTCGGGCATCAAGAACTTTGAAGACCTCGCAGGTAAGCGGGTTTCGGTAGGCAACCCGGGTTCTGGCCAGCGTGCCACAGCGGAAGTGCTAATGGACGAAATGGGTTGGACCATGGATAAGTTCTCCTTGGCGGCGGAACTAAAGGCTGCTGAGCAATCTCAGGCGCTGTGTGATGGCAACATTGATGCCTTCTTCTACACTGTTGGTCACCCCTCCGGTGCTATCAAAGAAGCGACCACATCCTGCGACAGCACTCTGGTTAACGTGTACAACGACTCAGCTAAAAAACTGATCGATGACAACCCGTACTACCGGAAAGCTGTGATTCCTGGTGGGATGTACCGTGGCTCTGACAACGACGTAACTACCTTTGGTGTGGCCGCGACGTTTGTATCGTCTACCGACGTACCTGAAGACGTTGTGTACGAAGTGGTTAAGGCGGTGTTTGAGAACTTTGACAGCTTCAAGCGTTTGCACCCTGCCTTCGCAAACCTGAAGAAGGAAGAAATGGTATCCGATGCTTTGAGTGCGCCGTTGCACCCAGGTGCAGCTAAGTACTACAAAGAAGCTGGTTTGATCGATTAATTCGGTCTCTAGCAGTTGGAATGGCTGCGGGCGTCCTGCCCGCAGCTATAATTTACCTACCGTTTCCCTCTAACAGGATTCTGCTATGACCAATGGCGAGCCGAAAGCCGGGGATAGCATCGATAAGCAGAAGGTCGAGGAGTTTCTTCAAACCGAATCCGGTGGAAGAGCTGCAACCGGATCTGCGGCTATCATTCTTTTTGTTGTTCCTTTGCTCTGGTCTCTTTTCCAGCTTTGGATAGCATCACCACTACCTTATATTTTCGAATTTGGCGTGCTTAACTCTACGGAGTCGCGCTCTATTCACCTCGCATTCGCCTCGTTTCTGGCCTTTGCTGCGTTCCCCATGATTAAGGGTCGGCATGTCAACAAGGTGCCCGTTTACGATTGGCTTTTAGCGCTTGCGGCAGCTTTTACCGCCTCCTATTTGTACGTTTTCTATGATCAGCTGGCAAACCGTCCCGGTTCTCCCAATATGCAAGACCTAGTGGTTGCACTGGCGGGACTTGTTTTGCTTTTGGAGGCTACACGTCGAGCGCTGGGTCTACCCCTCACGATTGTTGCAGGCGTATTCATTATCTACTCTCTGGCCGGGCCTTATATGCCAGATGTGATATCCCACAAAGGGGCAAGCCTGAATAAGCTGGCATCGCACCAATGGTTGGGTACGGAAGGTGTTTTCGGTGTCGCTCTGGGTGTATCAACCAGTTTTGTTTTCCTGTTTGTGTTATTTGGAGCGCTACTCGAACGTGCTGGTGCCGGAAACTACTTTATTAAAGTGGCCTACGCCATGCTAGGTCACATGCGCGGCGGCCCCGCCAAGGCAGCCGTAGTTGCCAGTGGTCTTAGCGGCGTTATTTCTGGTTCGTCTATCGCTAACGTTGTAACAACGGGCACCTTCACTATCCCGCTTATGAAAAAGGTTGGGTTTCCCGCTACAAAAGCTGGGGCTGTGGAAGTGGCGGCCTCTACCAACGGCCAACTGACGCCTCCCATTATGGGCGCTGCAGCGTTTCTGATGGTTGAATACGTGGGTATTTCTTATCTGGAAGTTATCAAGCATGCCATTTTGCCAGCGATGATTTCCTATGTTGCGCTTATCTACATTGTTCATCTGGAAGCCTGCAAGATGAACATGAAGGGCGTTGAGCGCCTGAATAAACCTACTTTGGCTCAGCGCATGCTCGTTTGGGTGATGATGTTGCTCGGGCTGAGTATTTTGACTCTGGCAGTCTATTACGGTGTCGGCTGGATGAAGGATGTTTTCGGTAGCGCGGCCATGTGGATACTGGCGCCTCTACTGGTTGCGATCTACGTTGGCCTTGTGGGCTACGGTTCACGTTTCCCCGATTTGGAGGAAGATGCGGCTGACTCACTTATGGATAAGTTGCCACCAGTGGGGCCAACGGTAAAGACCGGGCTGTATTTCCTGTTGCCCGTGGTCGTGCTGGTTTGGTGCCTGACCGTGGAGCGTTTTTCGCCGCAGCTGTCGGCTTTCTGGGCTACCGTGTTTATGGTGTTTATCATCATCACCCAGCGACCGCTTAAAGCCTTCTTTAAAAATAGCGGTAATTATCTGGACGGACTGAAGCAGGGCAGTTCAGACTTGATGCTATCGCTGGTTACCGGTGCCCGCAACATGGTGGGTATCGGTGTAGCGACTGCGACTGCAGGTATTGTGGTCGGCACCGTCACGCTAACCGGCATAGGGCTGGTGATGACGCAGTTCGTGGAGTTCATCTCCGGCGGTAATTTGCTGCTGATGTTGGCATTCACGGCTCTTATTAGCCTGATATTGGGAATGGGCTTGCCTACCACCGCCAACTACATCGTGGTCTCCACACTGATGGCGCCGGTTATCGTTACCTTGGGTGCAGAAAATGGTCTTCTGGTTCCATTGATTGCTGTGCACTTGTTTGTGTTTTACTTCGGCATACTAGCTGATGACACGCCGCCGGTGGGGCTGGCGGCCTATGCAGCGGCAGCGATTTCGGGGGCAGACCCGATACGAACGGGTATTCAGGGCTTCACCTACGACATTCGAACCGCCATTTTGCCATTCATGTTTATCTTCAATACTCAGTTGTTGCTGATAGGTTTGACCGGCTGGTTTGATTTGCTGGTAACCGTGTTCAGCGCGGTCACGGCGATGCTGGTGTTCTCTGCAGCTACTCAGGGGTTCTGGTTTACTAAAACCCGTTGGTGGGAAACCATCGGCCTCCTGTTGATTACTTTCACCTTGTTTCGCCCGGGTTTCTGGTGGGATGAAATCTACCCTCCCACTAACAAACGTCCCGGTGCTGAACTGATTCAGCACGTTGATGAGGTTGCCGCAGATCAGCCCATTATTCTTCAGGCTTCCGGCATGTCGCTGTCTGGCGATGATGTTTCTAAATTTATGAAACTGCCACTTCCGAAGGGAGATACACCAGAGGAGCGATTGGCTGCCGCCGGATTGGAAGTGTCTAAGGCTGGCGAAGTAATGAACGTAGAGTTTGTTAATTTCGGTAGTGATGCGGAAAAGGCCGGTCTTAGTTTCGGCTGGACTATTGATGCCGTGCAAGTGGCAAATCCGCGCCCACCGAAAGAGCTGATGTTCATTCCCGCGCTTCTTCTGCTTGGAATTCTGGCGTTTTTGCAGTTGCGGCGCAGGGCCGGTGAGGGGGAGCGGCCAGCTTTTGTTCCAGCTAACCGGTAGTCTAAGTACGCAAATTTCTAAGTAAGGCTCTAAACAAACCCCGGCATTAACCTGCCGGGGTTTTTTCTGTTAAACTGCGCCTCGAAACGGCTCGCGGTTTGTATCGCGGAATGCCGTCACCATGTGATCTCTCGTATAGATCACCGCTGAGTAATCAATCAGGAGTCTTTCATGCCCGTCATAACTCTGCCAGATGGCAGTCACCGTAGTTTCGCAGAATCTGTTACCGTTCATGATGTTGCCGCCGATATTGGTGCTGGCCTTGCCAAAGCAGCTCTTGCCGGAAAAGTGGATGGTAAGCTTGTAGATACCAGCCACAGGATTGAACAAGATGCCGAGCTGGCTATTATCACAGAGCGTGATGAAGACGGTGTCGACGTTATTCGCCACTCAACGGCACACCTGTTGGCCATGGCAGTCAAAGAGCTGTTCCCTGCTGCTCAGGTGACTATCGGTCCAGTTATTGATAACGGGTTTTATTACGATTTCAAATTTGATAGGCCTTTTACTAATGAGGATTTGGCCCGAATTGAAAAGCGTATGGAAGAACTCGCAAAGCAGGATATCCCCGTATCCCGTTCGGTGCTTTCCCGCAGCGAAGCGGTAAAGCTGTTTGACGAGATGGGTGAGGAGTACAAGGTCCGTATTATCGAAGATATTCCGGGCGATGAAGACCTATCTTTCTACCGTCAGGGCGATTTTATCGACCTTTGCCGTGGCCCTCACGTGCCCAGTACCGGCAAGCTAAAAGCATTCAAACTGACCAAAGTTTCCGGCGCATTTTGGCGCGGCGATACCAGTAATGAGCAGTTACAGCGGGTTTATGGCACCGCCTGGGGCAACAAGAAAGACCTCAAGGCCTACCTGCACCGCTTGGAAGAAGCAGAAAAGCGTGACCACCGGAAACTCGGGAAAAAACTGGATCTGTTCCATATGCAGGAAGAGTCCCCGGGCATGGTTTTCTGGCATCCTGATGGTTGGACTGTGTATCAGCAAATTGAGCAGTACATGCGCAACATGCTGCACCGTCACGAGTACAAGGAAATCAAAACGCCGCAAGTGGTATCTCGCAGCCTGTGGGAGAAATCCGGCCATTGGGACAAGTTCCGTGATGATATGTTTACCACGGAATCCGAAAAGCACGACTTTGCTATTAAGCCGATGAACTGCCCCTGCCATATCCAAGTGTTTAATCAGGGGCTGAAAAGCTACAAGGATTTGCCGCTGCGCCTTGCGGAGTTTGGCTCCTGTCACCGCAACGAAGCATCTGGTGCTTTGCACGGTTTGATGCGAGTGCGCGGGTTTACCCAAGACGATGCCCACATTTTCTGCGAAGAAGACGCTGTTCAGCCGGAAGTTTCAAAGTTCATCGAGCTTCTCCACGAAGTTTATGAAGATTTCGGGTTTGATCAAATTCTATACAAGTTGTCCACTCGCCCCGAAAAGCGTGTGGGTTCAGACGAGGTATGGGATAAAGCAGAAGCTGCTTTGGAAGAAGCGCTGAATCGTGAAGGTGTAGATTGGGAGCTATTGCCGGGCGAAGGCGCGTTTTATGGACCGAAAATTGAGTTTTCACTCAAGGACAGTATCGGAAGGGTGTGGCAGTGTGGCACTATTCAGGTAGATTTTTCGATGCCCGGTCGTCTGGGCGCTCAGTATGTTGCTGATAATTCCGAGCGTAAAACGCCGGTAATGCTACATCGTGCCGTACTTGGGTCGTTCGAGCGGTTTATTGGCATATTGATTGAAGAGTACGAGGGCGCATTCCCAACATGGCTGGCCCCGACTCAGGTCGCAATCCTCAATATCACCGATAATCAGCGTGACTATTGTCAAGATCTCGCGAAAAAGTTGGATTCTTTAGGTTTTAGGGTTAATGCTGACTTGAGAAACGAGAAGATCGGCTTTAAAATCCGCGAGCATACAATTAACAAAGTTCCCTTTCTTGCCGTTGTCGGTGATAAAGAGGTCGAGAACAACGCTGTTGCGGTGAGAACCCGCAAAGGCGAAGATTTGGGAACTCTATCGCTCGAAGCGTTTGAACAACTTCTGAAAGAAGATGTTGAGCGTAAGGGCAGAATCAAGACGGAGATTTAACTATTAAACAGCGAACGAATCGGGGTGGGCGTACTCCAAAGGCGCCGATCAATGAGAATATTGATGCAACTGAAGTCCGCCTAATTGATGCCGAAGGCACTCAGGTAGGGGTAGTTCCGATCGCAGAAGCCCTCAGAATGGCAGAGGAGGCGACTCTGGATCTGGTACAGGTTACAGATTCCGATCCGATCGTCTGTAAAATAATGGACTATGGCAAAAAGGTCTTCGACGAGAAAAAGGCGAAGGCTGCAGCCAAGAAGAAGCAGAAACAGACGCAAGTCAAAGAGCTTAAGTTCCGACCAGGAACTGAAGAAGGGGATTATCAGGTAAAACTACGCAACCTGGTACGTTTCCTTGAAGGCGGGGACCGCGGCAAAATCACTATCCGCTTCCGTGGCCGTGAGATGGCGCACCAAGAAATTGGTATGAAGCTCATGGAACGAATCGAAGCAGATATTGAGGCGCTGGCTCAGGTCGAAATGCGGCCGAAAATGGAAGGCCGGCAAATGACCATGATTGTGGCTCCCCGCAAAAAGAAGTGAACTTGATTCAATGGTGAATCCCCTGCCGTAGCATAGGTGGGGGTTTTGTCGTTCAGGCTCACATTTATGTATTTAAAAAACAGAATGCGGAGTTTTAAAAAATGTCTAAAATGAAAACCAAGAGTGGAGCGGCCAAGCGGTTCAAAAAAACTGCTTCCGGCTTCAAGCACAAGTCAGCCTTCACCAGTCACATCCTGACCAAGAAGAGCCCAAAGCGTAAGCGTCAGCTACGTGGTACTTCATTGGTTGCCAAATCTGATGTGGCATCCGTAAAGCGTATGCTTGGTCAATAACCTAGCAATACACTCACAACGGTTTAAGGTAGAAGGATTATAGTATGGCTCGTGTTAAACGTGGCGTGGTTGCACGTCGTCGTCACAAGAAGATTTTAAAGCAGGCCAAGGGTTACTACGGAGCTCGTAGCCGTGTATTCCGCGTTGCCAAGCAAGCGGTTATCAAAGCCGGTCAATATGCATATCGCGACCGTCGTAACCGTAAGCGTGCTTTCCGCGCATTGTGGATTGCTCGTATCAACGCTGGCGCCCGTGCTAATGGCTTGTCTTACAGCCGTTTGATTGCTGGCCTGAAAAAGGCAAACGTTGAAATCGACCGTAAGGTTCTGGCTGATCTAGCTATGAACGAACAGCAGGCTTTTGCCGCTGTTGTTGAGAAGGCTAAAGCGTCTCTTTGATCGCTTAGCTCTTTCATCGATTACGAATCGAACCGGTGCCTTGCGTCATTCTATTCGCGCAACAGGCACCGTTTAATAGGGGAAGGGCGCGCTCTTCCCCTATTTTTGTTTCAAGATTTCTTTTTTTGAAATCCTCATTTCTGGTTTGGAGCAGGGTCAATGGAAAACCTGGAGCAATTGGTTCAGGACGGCTTGGCGGCAGTAGAAAAAGCCGACAGCTTGCAGGCGCTTGATCACATTCGTGTGGAGTATCTTGGTAAGAAAGGCGTTATTACCCAGCAGGCAAAAACTCTAGGTAAACTTTCTGCCGAAGAACGCCCCGCGGCCGGCCAGAAGATCAATGAGGCAAAAGGGCAGGTTGAGCAAGCGATTAATGCCAAGCGCAGTGAGCTTGAGCGAGTTGCTATTGAGCAAAAGCTTGCTAGTGAATCCATTGATGTCAGTCTGCCCGGTCGCGGTCAAGATCTGGGAGGACTGCATCCGGTTACTCGCACTCTGCAGCGTATCGAAGAGTTTTTTTCCCGTGCCGGTTATACCGTAGAGCAGGGGCCGGAAATTGAGGACGACTATCACAATTTTGAAGCTCTCAATATTCCTGATCATCACCCCGCTCGGGCCATGCACGATACGTTCTATTTCAACCCCGGAACTGTGTTGCGCACCCATACCTCTCCGGTACAGATTCGTACCATGGAAGCTGGCAAGCCACCGTTCCGCATGATTTGCCCTGGGCGAGTGTATCGCTGTGATTCCGACATGACGCACACCCCCATGTTTCATCAGGTTGAGGGGTTGTTGGTTGAGAAAAATGTCAGCTTTGCGGATTTGAAAAGCACGGTTGAAGAGTTTCTTCGGGTGTTTTTCGAACGTGATCTTCAAGTTCGTTTCCGGCCGTCCTATTTCCCGTTTACCGAACCCTCTGCCGAAGTAGATATTGAATGGGGCCGCGAAGCCGATGGCAGCATAAAGTGGCTCGAAATCATGGGTTGCGGCATGGTGCATCCGAAAGTATTTGAACATTGCGGTATTGATGCCGAGGAATATCGTGGTTTTGCATTTGGCTTGGGTGTTGAACGCATGGCTATGCTCCGTTATGGCGTAAATGATTTGCGTATGTTTTTCGAAAACGACCTACGCTTTCTTCGCCAATTCCGCTAATTCGACGTTTTACGGCATCCGAATCAATAGTCAAAACCGCATCAGGACAAGGCAATAACCATGAAATTCAGTGAGCAGTGGCTGCGCGAGTGGGTCAACCCGGAAATCAGCTCTCAGGAGTTGATGGACCAAATTACAATGGCAGGGCTGGAAGTCGACGGCTTTGAGCCTGTGGCCGGTAAGTTTCAAGGCGTTGTGGTTGGCGAGGTTCAGTCTGTTGAGCCCCATCCAGACGCCGATAAGTTACGGGTTTGCCAGGTTAGTGACGGCAACCAAGTGGTTCAGGTTGTCTGTGGCGCACCCAATGTGCGCCAAGGCTTGAAAGTTCCGTTTGCTGTCATTGGTGCTGTATTGCCCGGTGATTTCAAAATTCGAAAAGCAAAACTGCGCGGCCAACCGTCTGAAGGCATGCTTTGCTCTGAGTCCGAGCTGGGTTTGTCCGATAGCCATGAAGGCCTGATGGAGCTACCTTCCGACGCGCCAGTTGGCACAGAGCTGAGCGATTACCTCACGCTGAACGACGTGGCTATCGATGTAGACCTGACTCCTAACCGCAGCGATTGCCTATCCATTAAAGGCATTGCCCGTGAAGTAGCTGTGCTGAATAGCTTGGTTACGGAAGCGCCGCAGATTGACCCGGTTGAAGCTGTGCACTCGGAAGTGCCGGATATTCGTGTGGATGCGCCTGAAGGTTGCCCACGGTATCTGGGCCGAATTCTTCGAAACGTTAATCTTCAGGCTGAAACACCTTTGTGGATGCAGGAAAAGCTTCGCCGTTCCGGCGTGCGTTCGATTGATGCAGCTGTGGACGTAACCAACTATGTAATGCTCGAGCAAGGTCAGCCAATGCACGCGTTTGATCGCGATGAGATCAGCACGGGCATTGTTGTGCGCATGGCACGCCCGGCTGAAAAGCTGGTGCTGTTGGATGGGCAGGAAGTAGAGTTGACTGATCAGACACTGGTGATTGCTGATCACGAAAAGCCCATTGCTATTGCTGGTGTTATGGGTGGGGAGCATTCAGGTGTGAGCCCGAAAACCCGTGATCTGGTGCTTGAATCTGCCTATTTCGATCCGATTACCCTTGCTGGCAAGGCTCGCCACTATGGCTTACATACAGATGCTTCTCACCGATTTGAACGTGGCGTGGACTACGAGCTTGCCCGTGAAGCCATGGAGAGAGCAACCAGACTTCTCATGGATATCGTAGGTGGAGAGCCGGGTGAAATTGTTGAAGTTGCCAGTGTCGATAACCTACCGAAACAAAACCAAATTGACCTCCGATCAAAGCGTCTTGCGGATGTTCTAGGTCTGGAAATAAACCGCACCACGGTGGAAGAGATTCTCACCCGGCTAGGTTTACGTGTTGATAAGCTTCTGAAAGATGGCTGGCGAATTAAAGTGCCCAGCTTCCGCCCGGATATTTCCATCGAAGAAGACCTAATTGAAGAAGTTGGTCGCATCTATGGCTACAACAATCTCCCGGTCACAGAGCCTACAGGCTCGCTCGGGTTGCGGGTAAACGAGGAAGCCACTCGCCCGGTATCAGCCATTCAAAATTACTTTGTCTCCCATGGCTATCAGGAAGCGGTCACCTACAGCTTTGTTGATCCTAAGGTGCAGGCGCAAGTGGATCCAGAACGTGAAGGCATCGCGTTGGCGAACCCTATTTCGTCAGACTTGTCTGTGATGCGCACAAGCCTCTGGAGTGGCTTGCTGAAAACGGTCGCCTACAACCAAAACCGTCAGCAACCACGCATCCGTCTTTTCGAGACGGGTTTGCGTTTTTTGCAGGATGATCAGCGTATCGATCAGCAGCAGATGTTGGCAGGTGTGGTGGTCGGCAACCAATACCCCGAAAACTGGGTGAACGGTCGCAGAAATGCCGATTTTTTTGATGTAAAAGGTGAATTGGAAGGTCTGTTCAGTTTGCTGGGCGTGCAAATCGATTTTATCGCCAGCCAGCACCCGGCTTTACACCCGGGGCAAACGGCCGAGCTCCTTCGGGATGGTGAGCATGTAGGGTGGTTGGGCACACTGCACCCACAAGTTCAGAAAAACCTTGAACTTAATGGCACCATTCTGATGTTTGAGCTATCCTTGAATTCGGTCATTACTGGATATGTGCCTAATTTCAAAGAAATTTCAAAATTTCCTGAAGTTCGGCGGGATTTGGCGATCATTATTGGTGGTGATGTCGCGTTTGCCGACGTAGAGCGTGTAATTCGAAAACACGCAGGCGAGCAGCTGACAGCGTTGCGTGCGTTTGATGTCTACGAGGGAGAGAGCCTAGGCGAGGGCAACCGAAGCCTGGCTTTGAGTCTGTTCTGGCAGCATCCTGAGCGTACGTTGAATGAAGACGAAGTGCATTCGCTCTTTAACAGTGTCATCGATGCACTGAAAGAAGAGTTGGGAGCAACATTGAGGAGTTGAGACATGGCGGCTTTGACGAAAGCGGAAATGGCAGAGCGCTTGTACGAGGAATTGGGCCTGAACAAACGCGAAGCCAAGGAAATGGTGGAAGCTTTTTTCGATGAGATCAGAGGCGCACTCAGCCATAACGAGCAGGTAAAACTCTCGGGTTTTGGTAATTTCGATCTGCGGGATAAAAAACAGCGTCCTGGCCGAAACCCGAAAACTGGTGAAGAAATTCCGATAAGCGCACGACGTGTCGTTACGTTTCGCCCGGGCCAGAAACTGAAACAGAAAGTAGAAGCGTATGTTGGAACCCAGTCATAACAATGAACTCCCCGCTATACCAGGGAAGCGCTACTTTACAATTGGTGAGGTGGCAGACCTGTGTGCTGTAAAAGCACACGTATTGCGCTATTGGGAGCAAGAGTTTCCTCAGCTTTCACCGGTTAAGCGCCGGGGGAATCGTCGCTATTATCAGCGAGCTGATGTGATTACCATCCGCCAGATACGCAGCCTGCTTTACGAGCAGGGGTATACCATTGGTGGTGCCAAGCAAAAACTCAGTAGCCATGAAGTAAAAGACGATACCACGCAATACAAGCAGTTGATCCGGCAGATGATTACCGAGCTGGAAGAAGTACTGGAAGTGCTTAACGCACCAGCCAAATAGACTGCGTACTCCTATAAAAAGCCGAAGCGATTCCCCGTCACTTCGGCTTTTTTGTGAGATCTTTAAACTACTGCTTTTTGCAGGTCTTGATACCCAGCAATGAATACGCTGGGCAGTTGCCCATCAATGCGGTGGCTAGTGGCACAATACCAATCCAGCCCCAAGGTGTTTGCGGCCCTACGAACACCAACGCTAACAGCACGATGCCTACAATGGCGCGAATAATCCGATCAACAGAACCCATATTAATGCTCATAGTCCCTTCTCCTGTGTTGGCATGAGGCTCACTAGGTATCCTAGGATTTTTACTTTAGGCCCCACAGTGAGACAGTTCAGTGATAAAGTCACACTGTCCTCGTTAATATCAAAATTCCATGGAAGAGCTCATGCTTGATCACAGTATTTTGGAGACCTTGCCCGAAGAGCTTCAAAAGGAAGCTCTTGAAACCATTCGGGTTATGCGGTTTCCACCGGGCAGAGTTTTGTTTCAGGCAGGAGAGCACTGTCAGGGCCTACCGCTGATGCTTAGCGGTGCGGTAAAGGTCCAGATGACAGGGGTATCAGGAAATAGCATTGTGCTTTACCGCATGGGTGCTGATGATATTTGTACCCTGTCTATTGGTTGCTTGATGACGGGCTACGGTTATAGAGCAGAGGCAGTTGTAGAAGAAGAGTCCGAAGCGGCTATGGTGCCTCGGGGGTTGTTTGACCGGCTGATGGACCAGTCTGCTGCCTTTAGGCTCGGAATCATGGAATCCTACGGGCGCCGATTAGATGACTTGATGTTATTGGTGGAAGAGGTGGCATTTCGCCGTATGGATGAGAGACTTGAAGAGTGGCTTCAGGCCCGCCGGAGCCCAATACGCATCACGCATCAAGAGTTGGCCGTTGAGTTGGGAACTGCCCGGGAAGTTGTCAGCCGGTTGCTGAAAGAGCTTGAGCGCAAGGGCAGGGTACGATTGGCGCGAGGCAAAATTGAACTAGTAGGGTCTTAGTGCAAGCGCCCCGGAGGCAGTTTAAAAACTCCGGGGCAATAGGTCAGCTTCAAGTAACCTTTGTGCAAGTGTTACCAGTCAGTGACGGATTTAACCTCCAGAAACTCTTCCAGGCCCCAAGCTCCTCCTTCACGGCTGCCATTTCCGGACTGTTTCATGCCGCCGAACGGGAAGCCTGCCGAGCCGGATTTTCCGTTGACTTCCACCATGCCGGACCTAACCTGACGGGCGACTCTGCGAGCTCTTTCTTTATCGGAAGTCTGAATGTAATTGGTAAGCCCATATAGCGTATCGTTTGCCAGCTCTATGGCCTCTTCTTCGGTTTCAAAAGGCGTGATAGCGAGTACCGGACCGAAAATTTCCTCACTCCAAATGGTCATGCCGGGCGTTACGTCTGCGAATACGGTTGGCTTCACGAAGTAACCCTTTTCAAGGCCTTCTGGTTTTCCTTCACCGCCAGCCGCTAGCGTAGCACCTTCCTCTACACCTTTTTTGATAAGGGTCTGAACCTTCTGAAACTGCTGCTCGGACACGAGTGGCCCGATATGGCGACCTTCTGCACTCGCCAAGCCTACGTCGGTTTTACCGGCGATCATTGCGGCCGTCTCAACCGCCTTCTGGTAAATAGACTTTTCTACCAACATCCGTGTGGGCGCGTTGCAGGACTGGCCCGAGTTGGCAAAGCAGTGGCGCACACCACGGGTAACCGCTTTTTCATCGGCATCTGCAAAAATGATATTGGCACCCTTGCCGCCCAACTCCAAGCCTACCCGCTTCACAGTATCGGCTGCTGCAATGGTGATGGCTTTGCCAGCGCGGGTTGAGCCGGTGAAGCTGACTAGATCAACGTCAGGATGCTCCGAAAGCTGGGATCCAACACCGGCGCCGTCGCCATTCACAAGGTTGAAAACACCCGGTGGGAAGCCTGTACTGTCAATCATGTCGGCTAAGAGCATGGCTGATAGAGGCGAAATTTCTGACGGCTTGAGAACCACTGTGCATCCTGTGGCCAAAGCCGGAGCTACCTTCAGCATGATCTGGTTCATCGGCCAGTTCCAAGGCGTAATCAATGCACATACACCAACAGGCTCATGCAGAATGATGTTGTCTGGTGCGTGCTCGCCAAGGGGGTGCTCAAATTCGAACGACTTTAGCGCGCGGATCGTATTTTTAAGGTGAGCGGCACCAGCGCCAACCTGAGCGCTTCGCGCAAGATCGATGGGCGCGCCCATCTCCCGGCTGATGGTTTGGGCCATCTCTTCTGCTCGGGCTTTATAAGTTTCAAACAAGCGCTCCAGTAACTCGATACGCTGCTCTTTGGTTGTGGCAGACCATTTTGGAAACGCTCTTTTCGCGGCAGCGACTGCGCTGTCTGTATCCGCCTGCGACCCCAAGGTTATCGTGGAGAACTCGGCTCCATCGGAAGGGTTGATGACATCCAGTTTCTGGGACCCTTCAGGCGTTACCCACTTGCCATTAATATAAAACGCATTTGTATCCAACATGGTTCACCTCTTTTCAGTGGATTTTCTAGCATGGTAACAGGTTGGCTATTTATGACGAATTGATTCAAATTGCTATGGGTTTCGTATAAGGCTCACACGTTAAAGAAATGCCCCTAACCGCCGTTAAAAAAGTCATATAGACAACTGTATTGGATTCGGGTTCGGGTCCAACCTTGAGGAACCCTAGATGTTTTTTAGTCGTCAAAAATTGCAGACCCGAATCGACGCGTTAGAAACTGAATTAAAAGCCTACCGTGACATCCAAAAGGAGTTGCGAGCCGAGATGATTTTTTTCTCGCTGGACGCCGCGGGAAGATTTGCGGAGGTAAATGATCAGTTTTTGCAGTCCACTGGCTATACCGAGCGAGAATTAACTGGCAAGAATTTCGCCCCCTTTGTACTCGACAAGTCCCGTGCTAAAGAGCACTGCAAGCAAATGTTTGCCGCCATTGATGGGAAGAAACCCTGGCAGGGTGCGCTACAGCTTGTCCTCAGAGATGGTAGCTCCGGATGGTACCGTACTATTATGCAGCCCAGACAATCCGCAGACAGTCAGCAAGCGGAGCTGGTGTGCTATTCCAAAGAGCTGACTCAAACTATATCCAAGTCCCGGGAGCAAGAGGATTTGCTTGCTGCCCTGAACCGTTCTCTGGGCATTATTGAATTTAGTCTGGACGGCGTAATACTCAACGCAAATGACAATTTTCTGGGCAGCGTCAATTACAGTAGAAGTCAGGTAGTGGGCAAGCATCACCGGATCTTCTGTGAGCAGGAGGAAGCTAGCTCTCAAGAGTATGCGAATTTTTGGAAAACCCTTGCATCAGGGGAGTTTGTATCTGGTAGGTTCAAACGTCTTGATAGCAGAGGCAATGATATTTGGCTGGAGGCCACCTACAATCCTGTGCATGACGACTCAGGAGAGCTCTATAAGGTTGTGAAATTTGCAACCGTAATAACAGAGCAGGTAACCCGTGATCAGGAGGTTATGAATACCGCAGAGGTAGCCAGCGATATTTCCAGAAAAACCGGTGAGGACGCTTCTGCCGGACTCTCTGTTATTGAATCGACCGTTCGAACCATGAATGAGTTATCGGCGCAGATGGACGAGGCTAGCAAGGGGATCGCCGCATTGGATCATCAATCTGCCAAAGTATTTGAGCTGGTGGAGAGTATTCGAGGTATTGCCGATCAGACCAACCTGCTTGCTCTGAATGCCGCTATTGAAGCTGCGCGAGCGGGTGATCAAGGGCGGGGGTTTGCGGTGGTTGCAGATGAAGTTCGGCAACTCGCATCGCGAACAAGCTCGGCTACTGAGGAAATCATTAAGGTTGTTTCTGAGAACAAAAAACTGACGGAGGAAGCGGTTGCGCAAATCGCAAGCAGTCAGGACAAGACCGGCCAAGCGCTCACTTTTTCAAATGATGCGGGGCAGGTAATGAATGAAATTCGGGCTGGAGCGCAGCAAGTTGTTGACGCTGTTGGCCAATTCAAAATCAACTTGTAAGTTATCGGGCGTTGTCCCTTACATTCTGCCCTCGCCATATTCTGCCAGAGCCGTAAGCAGAATATGGCGAGAGGCAAACGAGCCTGCTGGTTTTGTATTCACAAACTGTGCATAGTCTCACTCAGTTAATCAGGCGAACTCTGGGGAATGAATCTGCTTCGGCCCAACTAACCGTTTCCGGCTGGGTGTCCTTGCCGGTAAACAGATGCCCGACTTCTGGTACGGCGTAACGCAGGTCGCCACGGGCCGGGCGTTGGTCGTTAAATTCCGCGTGGCTGATGCCGACTTCCCAAATGTTATCTGAGCCTTCGCTGGCCCAGCCTTCCGGGCGCAGCTCAACCCGCACTTCGGAGCCAATTAGGCTAACAGCTTCGATGCGTAACGGCAGGTTCGCATGTTCGGCAGGCACTGTGGCCAAGCGCACTTCGTGTGGTCGCAAATAAAGCTGGGCGTTACCCTGATGCTGAATGCCCGGTAGCGTCACCCGGGCATTGCCCTGACTTAAGCTGCCATGTTTGAGCTCACCAGATAGAACATTCACCTGCCCGAGGAAATCAAATACGAAACGGCTATCGGGGCGGGCGTAAAGCTCGGTTGGCTCATTCACCTGTTCCACATTGCCCTGACTCATTACGACTACTTGATCGGACAACTCCAGAGCCTCTTCCTGATCGTGGGTCACAAAGATGCTGGTGAAGTGGAACTCATCGTGCAAATTTCGCAGCCAGCGCCTCAGATCTTTACGCACCTTGGCGTCGAGGGCGCCAAATGGCTCATCCAGAAGCAGGATTTTTGGCCGTGTAGCAATAGAGCGGGCGAGGGCAACACGCTGCTTTTGACCACCGGATAGCTGAGCAGGGAAACGCTGTGCCAGATGCGGCAACTGGATCATTTCCAGTAACTCGCTGACCCGTTTCTGAATCTCTGACTTGGGCGGTCGCTGTTTACGCGGTAGTGATTCCAGGCCAAAAGCAATGTTTTGGGCAACGGTCATGTGACGAAACAGGGCGTAATGCTGAAATACGAAACCAATGTTGCGGTCGCGTACATGCAGTTTGGTTACATCCTTGCCGGAAAAAGCGACTTGCCCGCTATCGGCTGATTCGAGGCCCGCAATAATACGCAACAACGTTGTCTTCCCGGAATCGGATGGCCCCAGTAACGCGGTCAGTTTTCCTTCTGGAATGTTCAGGGAGACGTTGTTCAGCGCCTGAAATTGTCCAAAACGCTTGTTGATGCCATCAACCGTGATAGTCATTACGCTGCCTCCTCTGTTTGCAGACGGTTCAGAGTGCGTGTTTGCCGCCATTCCACGAAACCTTTAACAGCCAGCGTAAATACCGCAATGCCGGCCAGCAATGAAGCGCTGGCAAACGCGCCAACAATATTATAATCCTGATACAACAGTTCTACGTGCAGGGGCAGCGTGTTGGTTTGCCCGCGGATATTTCCGGAGACCACCGATACCGCGCCAAACTCGCCCACCGCCCGTGCGTTAGTGAGTACCACTCCGTAAATCAGTGCCCATTTAATGTTTGGCAGTGTAATGGTGCGGAATATTCTCCAGCCGGAGGCGCCCAGCACTACTCCGGCTTCTTCTTCCTCACTGCCTTGCTGTTGCATGAGCGGTATTAGCTCGCGGGCAACAAAAGGGCAGGTAACAAACACGGTAACCATTACAATGCCGGGCCAGGAAAACATCAGCTGCATGTCGTGATCTGCAAGCCAGCTCCCCACCCATCCGTTACGTCCGTATAGCAGTAGGTACAGCAAGCCAGCTACAACCGGTGACACTGCAAACGGAATGTCAATCAGTGTGATCAGAAGCTTGCGCCCGGGGAACCGAAACCGTGTTACCAGCCAGGCCAGCGCGGTGCCAAAGACGAGGTTGAGGGGAACAGTAAGTGCGGCCACAAATAGCGTTAAGCCGATCGCGTGCAATGTGTACTGATCCGTTAGGTTATCTGCCAGAGTACCCCAGCCAGCTCCCAGAGCCTCAACAAAGATCACCAGCAGCGGCATGATCAGCAAAGCAATTGCGACAGCAACAGCAGTCCCGATCAGTAGCCATTTTATTGCCGGGCTATCGCCAACACGGCGGTGCCGGGAAGATTGAGTGGCGTTCATGGGTTTAGCGTCCTTCTACGCGCTTAAGGTATCGGGCTTGCCACAAGGTAATAGCGAAAAGCATCACCAGTGATACCAACAAAACCACAGACGCTATGGCGCTGGCGGCGGCGTAATCGTATTCCTGCAGGCGGACAAAAATCATCAGGCTGGTTACTTCGCTCACGTAAGGCATGTTGCCTGCGATGAAGATAACTGCGCCAAATTCGCCAAGGCTGCGAGTAAAAGATAAGGCCACACCGGTTAACAGAGCTGGCCACAGGGCTGGGAAAATTACCCGACGAAACACCAGAGCATCGCTTGCACCCAAGCTAACGGCTGCCTCTTCATCTTCGGGGGCGAGTTCCTCCAGTACCGGCTGAACGGTGCGCACCACAAAGGGCAGGCTGGTGAACGCCATGGCCACAACAATGCCCACCGGCGTGAATGCAACTTCAATTCCCAAATTGCTCAGCCATTGTCCATACCAGCCGTTTTCTGCAAACAAGGTAGCGAGAACGATACCGGCTACTGCGGTTGGCAGCGCAAACGGCAAATCAACTACTGCATCAATCAGCCGCTTACCGGGAAATTCATAACGCACCAAAACCCAGGCCAGCAGCAATCCGAACACGCCGTTAAACAAAGAGGCTGAAAGTGCCGCAAGGGCGGTAACTTTGTATGAGGCAACTACCCGCGGATCGGTGATCACAAACCAGAACTGATCGAAGCTCATGGCGGATACTTCCATCACCAGCCCGGTCAGTGGCAGCATCAGAATCAGACTGATAAACAAAAGCGAAATACCGAGGCTCAAACCGAACCCCGGTAGTACCCGCTTGCTGCGGTTTCCGGTCCTTGGCCAACGCTGTTGGATTACAGCGCCAGCCTGGTTAGCCGTGGACATCAATTACCGCCGACGTTGCAGTTGGTCGAGCTTGCCGCCACTGGCAAAGTGTTCTTTGGTGGCGTTTTCCCAACTGCCGGCGATAGCGTCAATCGGCAGAAGTTTTACTTCCGGAAAACGATCCGAAGTTTCCTGCTTCACCGTCTCGTTGTGAACCCGGTAGTTGAATCCAGCCAGCAGGCGCTGGGCGTCTTCACTGTACAGGTGCTCCAGATAGGCCTTTGCCAGATCCTCGGTTTTGTTCTGCTTCACGTATTCGTCGATCCAGGTAACCGGGAACTCTGCCAAAAAGCTTACCTTTGGCGTTACAACTTCGTATTCACCATTCTCGTAGCGGTCAGCCAGATTCAACACTTCCGATTCAAACGTCAGCAGAACATCACCAATTTCACGCTCAATAAATGTAGTGGTTGCACCGCGCCCGCCGCTGTCGAATACCTTTACGTGAGAAAGGAAATCCTGCAGGAAGCTATCAATTTTCTTCTGGTCGTCGCCAAATCGGTCCTGGGCATAACCCAGAGCGGCCAGGTAAGTGTAACGGCCATTTCCTGAGGTTTTCGGGTTGGGCATAACCAGAGCCACGTCTTCCTTAATCAGGTCGTCCCAGTTCTGAATGTTTTTCGGGTTACCTTTGCGCACCAAGAAAGCCATGGTGGAGTAGTAGGGCGAACTGTTGTTGGGTAAGCGCTCAGCCCAGTTCTCCGGAATCAGGCCACCACGGGCGTGCAGGATATCGATATCAGTAACTTGGTTAAATGTGGCTACATCGGCCTTTAAGCCTTGGATGATAGCCTGTGCCTGTTTTGAGGAACCCGCGTGAGACTGGCTGACTTCAAGCGTTTCACCGGTTTTTTCTTCCCAGTACTGGTTGAAGTGCACGTTGTAGGCGGCAAACAGTTCTCGGGCAATGTCATAGGAGGTGTTAAGCAGTTCACGGTCGGCAGATACCGCCGGCTGAGCAAAGAGTGAAGCGCTTAGTGCAAGACCGGTAAACAGGCCTTTGAGTTTACTTGGCATGACAATCCCCGGCGATTTTCAACCCAGTTGTCCAAATAGCTGCACCTAAGCAGCTAATCTATTAAGCTCAACCTCCTGCAATTTGCCAGGATTGAGCGATACCGGACCGGTGACTTCCCAGTTCCGGGTATTGCCAGACCAGCGCTGTGGATTCCTGCGCTTTGCTCTTTCATAAACCATTTTCCGATGCGCCAGGCGCTGGTGATCAACGCCACGATGCCGATCTGCCGGTGTTACGAAGTTGATACCACTGTGCAGATGTCTTTCGTTGTAGGCGCACTCGAACGCCAGCATCCATTCACGCACAGCCGTGAGCGATTTAAAGCCTTTTGAGGGCCACTCCGGGCAGTATTTGACCGTGCGGAACAACGATTCCGAGTATGGATTATCGTTGCTCACTCTCGGACGACTGTGCGACATCAGCATGCCCAGATCGGCCAGCCGGGCCTTGAGCGTATAAGACGTCATTGGCGCTCCATTATCGGCATGCAACACCGGCGGGTTGTGCCAGCAGCTCTCGCGCAGCAATGCACGCTCGACCAGTTTCCTGGCTAGTTCACCGGATTCCATTTCATGGATTTCCCAAGCAACGATCTTGCGACTGTATATGTCCATAATCAGGTACAGGTACCAATGCTGGCCACGCACAGCGGACGGAC
>NZ_JALKAP010000007.1 GCF_023016045.1 Marinobacter sp. S6332
CTAGTGTAACGTTCGGTTAATTCGCTCATTTATTATCAATTAAACTCAGCTTTGCCCGAGCCACTGACGTCATAATCGATTCTGCGCTTTTATGCCAACGGAACGGCTTTGCCAGTTTTTCGTTGTGAACCTTGATGAACTTTTTAATCGCAGACTTTAATTCGCCGACGCTGGTGAAAATACCGCGGTATAGGGCTCGTCGTTCCAGTTGGCCAAACCAACCCTCGACCGCATTCAGCCAGGAAGCGCTCGTGGGCGTGAAGTGCAGCTTGAACCGAGGGTGCTCGGCCAGCCAAGCTTTGACTTCCGGCGTCTTGTGAGTCGAGCTGTTATCCAAGATCAAGTGCAGATCCAGACCCTTCGGAGTTTCCCGGTCGATCTGTCGCAAGAAGTCTAAAAACTCCTTGGCTCGGTGACGCTGAGTGATTCGTCCGATCACCTGACCCGTCAGCGTATTGAATGCAGCGTACAGGCTGGTTGTGCCATGACGTTTGTAATCATGTGTCTGTCGCTCAACTTGTCCCGGGCGAAGCTGTAATTTCGGCTGGGTTCGGTCAAGAGCCTGAATCTGGGTTTTTTCGTCAACAGACAGAACCAGTGCATTGTCCGGAGGATTCATATAAAGCCCGACAACATCGCACACTTTTTCAGCGAAGTGGGGATCGTTGCTGATCTTGAACGTTCTGAGCCGGTGCGGCTTCAAATCGGCTGCTTTCCAGATCTGGTGCACTTGCCAGCGCGTTACCCCGGCATGCTCTGCCATGAGACTGATACTCCAGTGTGTGGCCTCTTTCGGAACTTTATGGACTGTGTCGTCTAAAATTTTCTTGACGGTTTTACCGTCGAGTTTTCGAGGCTGGCCAGGTCGCGGCGCATCATGAAGCCCCTCAAGACCTCGATCACTGTAGCGTTTGCGCCACTTGAAGACCGTTTGGGTGCTAACCTGAAGAGACTCTGAGATTCCTTTTGGGGTCTGACCTTCATTCAGTAACAAAAGTATCCTGGCGCGTTGCGCCAGATGCTGGCTCAGCGTATTGGTTCGGCACCAACTTTCGAGTTCCAATTGATCGTTTACAGTCAGATTAAATGGCGCTGCGGGTTTGGGCACAATGGGAACCTTTTATTGCTGTTTGACGATTCCTATTATAACAAACATGCGCCAGCGAATTAACCGGACGAAACACTAGGCAGTTAGGCGGCGACGCGCCGTTGATGGCGGGTATTATCAGTGGCCAGACGCTTCTGGCCATGGTGTCTATTCCTCTAATGCTGAGCATTCTCTGGTAGGCATTTGAGCACAGCGTCGGCGATGCTTTGCTGGAAAGCCGCATAGCCGTCTGCCGTTGCCTCAATATCTGTGGCCAACGGGTCCCAAGTGCTGAAGGTAACATCAAGCCCTTCGGTAATGGAGCGCCACCATTGCCGGTTGAATTGTGGCTCTGTCAGCAAGCAAGGGTGGTTCGCGCTGCGCAGGCTATCTTGAACCTCTGCGATATGCCGGGCACCCGGGGAGCGCTCCGGGTTGAGTGTGAGCACGCCTTCAACCTTTAAGTTGTAGTGTTCGGCAAATCGAGTGAAAGCACTGTGATACGCGAATAGGCTGATATCTTGCATCGGCTCCAATTGCTCCCGAATTTCCACTTCTTTCGCGGCAATCGAGGATTCAAAGGCGCTAAGATTGCGATCCAGAGCCTGTTTGTCTGCTCCGCCTAGTCGCGCCAGAGTATCCCGAATGGTCTCTGCCATGGTAAGCGCCATGTGGGGGTCTACCCAGATGTGCGGGTCTTCTCCATCTCCGTGGTCGTGCCCATGATCTTCGTGAGTATGGTGTGTGTCTTCGTGATCCTGAATCGAGCTCACATCTTCGTTAGCGCCAGTGTTGGCGCTTTCGTCTATGAAAGCAACAGAGCGCTCGCCAAACTCACTGCCTGTTAAAAGGCGGGTTAAAAACGTTTCCATATCAGGGCCCACCCAGAAGATTACGTCTGAGTTTTCTAGCGCTCGGCGCTTGGACGGCGCCATAGAGTAGTTGTGTGGACTAGCGCCGGGAGGTACCAATGTGGTGGTTTGCGTGCCCTCGGTCGCAATGGCGCGAACCAGAAGTTCCAGCGGCTTGATGGAGGCCAGCACACGTGTATCGGCAACGACGGTGCCGCCATACAGAAGGGCAATGGCGCCTAGGGTTAACGAAAGGGCTGTGTTGATAATACGCATAACTGATTTAAGTCCTGGTCACTGGCTGCAATGTTATAATATAACCCTAAAGGGCGAGTAATCGCAAAACCTAAAGTGGGTTTAGAGAATTAGCATGACGATACGCGTGGTGCCCATGGGAAATAACGCTCGGGCCGGTATAATACCGGGTTAACTAAACGGCCACCGATTACAGGAAGGTTTCATGACTGTACGTACCCGAATTGCCCCATCACCCACCGGTGATCCACACGTTGGTACCGCTTACGTGGCTCTATTCAACTTGTGTTTTGCCCGGCAGCACGGCGGGCAATTCATCCTGCGTATTGAAGATACCGACCAAGCCCGCAGTACCGCAGAATCCGAACAGGATATTCTCGGGGCGCTGCGTTGGCTTGGTCTTAATTGGGATGAAGGCCCAGATGTAGGTGGTCCCCATGGACCGTATCGGCAGTCTGAACGCAAGCATTCCTATGGCCAGTACGCCGAAGATTTGGTGACAGCGGGCCATGCATTCTATTGCTTCCGTACTCCAGAGGAGTTGGATGTTATCCGCGAGGAGCGCAAAGCGCAGGGCTTGAACCCCGGCATCAAAGGAAATCTGGAGCTCTCCCAAGAAGAAGTGAAGCGCCGCTTGGATGCGGGTGAGTCTTACGTGATTCGTATGAAAGTGCCTGATGAAGGCATTTGCGAAATTGACGACATGCTCCGGGGCACCATTGAAATCGACTGGTCTCAGGTGGATTGCCAGATATTGCTGAAATCCGATGGCATGCCGACTTACCATCTTGCCAACGTGGTCGACGACCATTTGATGGAAATCACCCACGTGCTGCGCGGCGAAGAGTGGATCAACTCTGCACCCAAGCATAAGCTTCTGTACGAGTATTTTGGTTGGGATATGCCGGTACTATGCCACCTACCGCTGTTGCGCAATCCTGATAAGAGCAAGCTGTCGAAGCGCAAAAATCCAACCAGTATTAATTTTTACGAGCGCATGGGCTTTTTGCCGGAAGCCGTAACCAACTATCTTGGCCGTATGGGTTGGTCTATGCCCGATGAACGTGAAAAGTTCACTCTGGATGAAATGATCGAGAACTTTGACATTCAGCGTGTGTCTCTTGGCGGCCCTGTTTTTGATGTGGAGAAGCTGCGCTGGCTTAACGGCCAATGGTTGCGGGATGAACTGACAGAAGACCAGTTTGTCGAGCGTATGAGTCAGTGGTGGTTCAATAAAGACGCTCTTAAGGCGCTGGTGCCCCATATCAAGGGCAGGGCAGATGTATTCTCCGACGTAGCACCCATGGCTCAGTTCATGTTCTCTGGCATGCTTGGTTTGAAGCCGGAAGACTTTGCGCATAATAAGCTGGAAGAAGGTCAGATTAAACGTGTGCTCCAGTTCACCTTGTGGAAACTCGAAGCGCAGCGTCATTGGAGCAAGGAAACTATTTTCGCCGATATCAAGTTTTTGGCCAAAGCCATGGACCTGAAAATGGGTGACTTTATGTTCTCTGTATTTGTGGCCATCGCTGGTACGCCAAACTCTTGGTCGGTTATGGATTCCATGGAAATGCTCGGCCCGGATATGACCCGTGCCCGTTTGCGTCAGGCTTTGGAAGTACTGGGAGGCTTCTCCAAGAAGGAAACCAAAAAGGTGGAAAAAGAGTACGCCGCACTGGGTACATAATGATCACTTTGGTGAAGAAGTAAGCGGTATGGGCAGGGAAGCTCAGAAAACCGAAAAAAAGTGAGGCAAAAGGTTGACGCCCATAGGGCGGATCCTTAATATACGCAGCCGTTGGGGGCCATAGCTCAGCTGGGAGAGCGCAACACTGGCAGTGTTGAGGTCGACGGTTCGATCCCGTCTGGCTCCACCAATTTCTAGTCCCCTTCGTCTAGTGGCCTAGGACTCCGCCCTTTCACGGCGGCAACAGGGGTTCGAACCCCCTAGGGGACGCCAATACGGCTTGACGGTTTAGTCCACCGGATAGCCATCAAAAAAACCGCCTTCGGGCGGTTTTTTTGTGTCTGAATGATTATCGAGTAATTGCCAGAGAGCGTGAGCAGGGTGCCGCCACCCAAAACACGCCGTGAACCCGTCCGTGGGGGCTTGGTGTTGCCATCCATGGCAACACACAGTTTTGGGCGGCGGCACCCTGCTCACTTGGCTTTGGCGTAGCCTGCTTTCCTGATTTTCTGCTTCAGCGAGAGGCTATGGCGCCTTTACCTACGCCTTCGTAGGCTTTGATTAAAATCGTGTCCGATGGAAATTCTGATTTCAGTTGGTTGGCGATGTGCGCAGCGATTAATTCGACTGTGGTGTCAGTGCTCATCATGTAAACTCGTTTCTCAGGCAGGGTAAGCGCAAACTCGCCTTGATTGGCCTCGTACTCAAAGGTTATGTAAGCCGTCCCATCTTCTTCAACATAGCGTCGCACTACATCCTCTTCAGAACCGACGTAGATGTCTTCCCATAGCTTTGCCCAAGAATGCTCCAGCTCTTCATCGCGTTTGCCGTTACGGTCAATGCGGATGGGTGAGCGGTGGCCGTGGGCTATGCGTTGACAGTTGCCCAAGTGTTTTTTAAGGCCGTGAACATAATGGTAGTAAGCGCCTTCTATGATGTCTTCTCGAAGGTTAATCTCCACCGATGTCACATTCGCAGGCAACACTGCCATTAACTCACGTTCAAGCAAGGCTGCAACGGCAGAGGGTATGACTCGCTCAGCGGAAAGCCATACAACGGCTTCATCCGGCGACCGGTGCACAATATGGCTTCCGTCAGTCAAAGTCCAAGTGAAGGTGTCAGGCGTGTCCTGATTCCAGGATAGGCCCTCGTAGCCTCGGGGTATGACTAGCCGGTGATCCACACGCTCGTCGATGATGCGCTTTATGGTGCGCTTCACATTGCTGAAATCGAATACCATACCCTGATCATCAAGCTCGCCTCCTAGCACCACGTCTGCAATCCAGCTTTCCCCGACTAATCCACGGGTAGGATCCAGGTAAGCGAAATCAATAACAGTGAGGTTGTCTACAAACAGGTGGTTCATTAAATTTCCGGGCGGGTAGGGTTGAATGATGGGTGGATTCTAGCAAAAATCCATGGGCGAGTGTCTTGTGACACTAGCACAAGCCATTTCCTGCCACTCTTTTCGTTTTCATCTTTATATCAGGAGAGACATCATAGCGGCCTCTAGCCATGACATCGATCAGGAGTTTCCGGCACTTATTCTTGCTGCCGGTGCTTCCAGCCGGTTTGGGCGCCCTAAAGCTTTGTTAAGTCTGAATGGCCATGTTGGTGGAAGTCAAACTCTGCTGGATTGTGCCATTGGTCAGGGCAGGGTGCTTAGCCGAGATGTGCGCGTTGTTTGTGGTGCTTGGTATCCATTGATACGGTTTTGTTGCCGTGTGCAGCCGTCTCGTTGGGTGCCTGTGGCTGACTGGCGCGAAGGTATGTCGGCTTCGTTGGGGGCAGGTATCCGAAGCCTTGGCCCTCAGGTAAAAGGTGTCTTTGTTTTGGTTGCGGATCAACCATTGCTAGACGAAGACGCACTTCGGGCATTTGGTGAAGCGGCGAGAGGTTTTCCCAGATTGCCAGCTGCCGCTGATTACGGGCGGCGACCAGGGGTGCCAGCGTATCTGCCCCGTTGGTTATGGCCCCAGGTGCTGGGGCTAGGGGGAGATCAAGGGGCTGGTCGTTTGTTGATGGAGGCGAAGGCGACTAGGTTTATCATTCCGGGTGTCCATGATGACATAGACACCCCGGAGGATTGGGTGAGGGTTCGCGAGTTGCTCAACCAAACAAGCCAGCAAGCCAGGCGATTCCCAAACTGAACACCCCAAGGCTTACGGCAAGGCCAACGGTGTAGAGCTTGGATGAGGCAGAACGCTGCTGTGATACAAACAAATCAATCGTACGTTGTGCAATATCTTCAGCAGTCTCGCGGGAAATTTCGTGGGCTTGTTGAATTGCTTCCGATTGCAGGGTTTGCCAAAACTCGGTGTCGATTGTTTGTACGCTGGTAATGTGATCCTTCAACTCGGCCAAATGGTCGTTTGTAAAGCCGGAGCTTCCGGAAAGTTCCTTTTTCAGATTCGCAAGTTCCCGGCCTAGGTTGAGGTTTACTTCTGCTGCTACATCGTCGCGAAGGTTTCGGGTGCGCTCTTCTATTACCCCGCTCATGGCGCCCAAGCGTTCTTCAATCATGGCCTCCTGCTTGCTCCGTGATTCTTCCAGGGCACGCTTCAGGTGGTCGAATTGCTCATCAAATAAAGAGCTGAGCAGCTCGTGGAGGCGATTGTTTACGTGAGTTTTCACGGCAGATCGGGAAATTTGCTCGATTAAATCGCTGGTTAGCGGGACGCTAGTAGCCGAGTTGCTATCACTGAGGGTTTTTTCGTTTTCTGCCTGATTTGATGGCATTTCCAGAGAGGCGTCCTCCGGGATGCTCGTGAACAGATTTTCCGCTTCAGGTTCGGAATCAACAAGGGGCGCGGTTGGTAGCGTGCCTTCGCTCACATCAATTGCCAACTGCTCCAGAACCAAGCCGAGTCCGTCGGGCTGTGTTGGCTTAGTCAGAATATTGTAAACCCCAAAATTCTTCGCTTCTTTGGTGAATGAAGACGATTTTTGGGACGTGCACATAATGATGGGTATGCTGGAAGTTTCTGGATTGCTTTTAATGGCCTTGGTAGCTTCTACGCCGTTCATTCCAGGCATCAGGTGATCCATGAAGATGACGTCTGGATGTTCGTTGCTATTGAGGAAGTCCAAGGCTTCTTCCGCAGAGCCCGCCATATTGACGTTCATGTCGCGGCTTTCCAGCAGTTTGCTCAGCGCAAACCTGGCTACCTTGGAGTCGTCCACCAGAAGAGCATTCTTGATCGCCATCTTACTACCTCAAGCTGTTACATCAATCGCATTGGTTATCGGGCTGGTTTGATTACTAAAACTACCAGCCTTCCAGTTTCGGGCACTGTGTTGCCCGGTAGCTTTTGTCCCGATAACAAACGCCGGGCTCTGTCGTGCGGGCTGTGAAAATTTCACCGGCCGCGGTGGTCAGGCGAACCTGGCCGTAGGGTTCACCGTAGCGAAAAGTCGCCTCGATGGAGCTGCCATTCGGGTTGCGCAACAAGCCGTTTCCGTGGAACTTGCCGTCTACATACTCGCCTTCGTATTTCTTGCCGTTGGCGAAAACTTCCGAGCCGCGGCCGTGGAAAGCTCCGTTGGAAAAGCTGCCCTCATAGTGGCGGCCATCCGGGTAGGTTAGAGTCCCTCGCCCATGAAAATCACTGTTGCGAAAGCCGCCCACGTAAAGCATGCCGTCAGCGGTTGCCAGCGAGCCGTGGCCGTTAAGCCGCCCCTGAGCCCACTCTCCAGTTAGGATATCACCATTGGCAAGCGTGAGAGTGCCTTGACCAAAAAAAGCATCGTCTTTGAATTGGCCGGTATAGCGCGAGCCATCTGCATCGCGCCACACACCTTCGCCGGCGCGCTTGCCATTCTCCCAGTCACCCTCGTAACGGCTGCCGTCCGGGTACCAGGCGGTGCCCGTTCCGTGAAAAGCGCCGTCTACGAACTGGCCTTCGTATCTCAGTCCATCGCTATCTTCGTAGGTTCCGTCACCGGTTTTTACGCCGCCTCTCCAATTGCCGTTTTGGAAATTGACGGTGGTATAGGCTTCGAGCTTACCTACCAGAGTTAGTTCGTTCCCAGCATCAAGAGCAACACTTTGTTGCCAGGGCTTGAAGCCGTCTTTGCTGATTGTTATGTCGTAATTGCCGGGTGCCAGTTCCAGATCCAAGCGTGTTGCGCCGTAGTTCTTGCCGTTAATTTCAACCTGATCTCCCTCCACATTCGAACGCAGGGTAAGAGAGCCTGTTTTCGGGGGTGGCTCAGGTTTTGGCTTAGCTTCGGCCTTGGCAGTGCCTGTGGTTTCGGCAGCCATAGCCTCTGGCGGCTCTACTGATGCCACCACCAGAGTTTCTTCCGGGAGTTCGGGAATACTAAAAGGTTCCGCGTTAACGGGCGGTTGAGCGGGCGGAGCCTCAACTTCCTCTGGAGCCTCTGCAACTATTTCAGTTTCAGGTGCGGGTTCAGATGTCTCAATAATTGTTTCAATGTTTGGCGTAGGCTTTGGCGCTTTCGCAACGGGTTCTGGGTTGTCTGCCTCAACGGGTGCGCTAACGACTTCCGGCGTTATGTCTTGCTCCACAGGCTCAGACTCTTGAGTGGCCGGGGCTTGTTGCGCAGTTTTCTGGGTAACGTCTGTGGCTGGCAGGTCGCTACGAACAGCAGCGAAACCGGCGGTTACCAGAAGCATAAGAGCCAGAGCATTCAAAAACAAAAGTGGTCTGAAATCGACCATGGCGGAACCTCTTAATCCTGCAATCTACGAATTCGGTAGCAGATTCATCTTACCCAGCGAGAGCGGAGATATGTAACTGAAAGTGCTTGAAGTTGGCGAGAATGCTGGCCAAATCACACTTTGTCCGGAAGTTGTTCATGATTAAGCTGCTCCCACGCCCTCATGTAGACGTCGGCTTCATATTCGTAAGGCGACCTGAACGGTGTAAGAACAAAATCAAAAATCAGAAAGAAAAAGCCGACCGACACCCAAGCAATGGCCACGGTGCTAAGTGTTGTGGCTTGAACCTCTGGGTTGGCGCTTACAAAATCCTGAAGCAGGGGGATCAAATCGGAAGCCAACACAACAGGGTTGAAACTGGACAGCACCAAAGGCACCCAAAAAGCCATGAAGATTGGAAAGAACCCGAAAGACCAAAGTAGGCGGCGCGCAAAATAGATAGCTACTTCCCGCCAGAAGCGCTGCCGCACCTCGGGGGATTTCCGGATGCGTTCAAGATACCGGCGGCGCTCTGCCCAGTAGGCGGCGACTTCGGGAGCCTGATTGGCATTTGCTGGGCCTGACGATGTGCTCATATTCCTGTTAGATGCCTTTATCGCTGGGGTGACGGATACAGGATAACTGATAGTACGTGTTACCCTGTCATTCTCCAATTATTTAAAGATAGGATAGTTTGAATGGCTGCAGTGATCGATAACGCAACCCATCCGGCTTTTGAGAAGCTTCGCAGTCACCGGATTGATACGCTTAATCTTAACGTAGAAGAGTATCGCCATAGAAAAACCGGTGCCCGCCATCTCCACCTCGCGGCGGATAACGATGAAAACGTGTTTTTTGTGGCGCTGAGAACCTTCCCTATGGATTCTACCGGCGTTGCCCATATTCTTGAACATACGGCGCTGTGTGGTAGTGAGCGTTACCCGGTTCGCGATCCTTTTTTTATGATGATCCGCCGCTCTTTGAACACCTTTATGAATGCGTTTACGAGCAGCGACTGGACGGCTTACCCCTTTGCCAGCATGAATCGAAAGGATTTTGATAATCTGTTATCGGTTTATCTGGATTCGGTGTTTTTCTCCAAACTAGACCCGCTAGACTTCGCTCAGGAAGGGCATCGGCTGGAGTTTGAGAAGCCGGATGATCCAAGCACAGATCTGGTATACAAGGGCGTTGTTTACAACGAAATGAAAGGCGCCATGAGTTCGGCAACCTCTCAACTTTGGCAGAATCTGAGCAGCCACCTGTTCCCGACGACAACCTACCACTACAACAGTGGCGGAGAGCCGGATCATATTGTTGATTTGAGCTATGACGACCTTATTCGGTTCTATAAGCACCATTACCACCCAAGTAACGCCATTTTCGCCACTTACGGCAATATTCCAGCCCGCGAACATCACGAGCGGTTTGAAGAGTTGGCTCTCAAGCGCTTCGACAAACTGGACATTGAACTGCCCGTACGCGATGAAAAGCGCATGTTTGCGCCCGTGCGTGTGGAGCAGGGCTATGGCGTGAACGAGGGTGAAGATACTGCCGGTAAAACCCACATTGTTATGGGTTGGCTGCTGGGCCATAGTTTTGACCTGCAAGAGAATCTGGAAGGCCAATTGTTGTCGTCTGTTCTGCTGGAAAACAGTGCATCACCTTTAATGCGCGCGCTGGAGACAACCGATATTGGTCAGGCGCCTTCGCCCATGTGTGGGCTGGAAGACTCCAACCGGGAAATGACGTTTGTTTGTGGCATTGAAGGGAGTGAGGCGGAGAAGCAGAGAGATCTTGAGGCACTGATTGAGGGCACGCTTCAGAAAGTGGTTGAAGAAGGTGTCAGTGAAGAGCGCTTGGAAGCTATCCTTCACCAGCTTGAACTGCATCAGCGGGAAATCGCCGGGGACAGCTTCCCTTATGGCCTGCAACTGATCATGAGTGCCATAGCTCCCATGGTCCATGGTGGGGATCCGGTTGAACTTCTGGATTTAGAGCCGGTTCTTGCGTCTCTGCGCGAAAAAATTCGTGATCCGCAATACATTCCGAATCTGATTCGCCGCAAATTGCTGGATAACCCACACCGGGTTACGCTCACTCTGCGCCCGGATGACAAGTTGGACGCACGACGCCAGCAGGCTATTCGGGAAGCTCTTGCGAAACGCAAAGCTGAGCTCACAAGCGAAGAAGTCTCTCACATTGTCGAGCGTGCGAAAGCCTTGGAAGAGCGCCAGATGCGCAAGGATGACGATTCCATCTTGCCAAAGGTGGATTTGACTGACGTTCCATTGCAAATGCCAGAACCGGAGGCCCGCTTTGACGGCGACATTTCTGCCACGGTCTATGCTCGCGGAACCAACGGGCTGATTTATGAGCAGGTGGTGCTGCCCCTGCCGGACTTGACTGAAGATGAACTTTTGCTCTTGCCGTATTACGGCGCACTGATCTCCGAAGTTGGCTGCGGTGGCTTGGATTATCTACAGATGCAGGATCGGATCTCGGCAGAATCCGGCGGCATCGGTGCCTCTTTTACCGCCAAGGGCCGTATTGACGATGTTCAGAACCTGTCTGGCTATATGATCTTCAGCGGCAAGGCTCTAGCCCGTAACCGAACGGCTCTGACGAAGTTGCTTCGTGACGTTTATACCAGTGCGCGTTTCGACGAACACGATCGCATTCGCGAAATCATTTCCCAAATTCGAGCCCGCAGGGAGCAGGCGGTAACAGGTAGCGGACACGCTCTGGCCATGGGCGCAGCGGCTCAGGGCTCGAGCCCGGGGGCTTGGCTATCTTTCCGTCTGGGCGGTCTGGCCGGAATTCGTGGCACCAAAGAGCTGGATCAGGCCCTGAAAGACCCGGCGGCGCTTGAAGGCTTTTGCCAGAAACTGGCAAATCTGCACGACAGGATTCGTCAGCAGGCTCGCGAGTTTCTGGTTATCGGCGAAGAGGAGCAGCTTCCAGCATTAATCGACGACCTCAAATCATCCTGGCAAGGCGATGCAGGCGCGGAATCATCCCGTTGGACAATGGAGCCGGTGAGCTTTGTAACCCGTGAAGCATGGCTTACCTCCACTCAGGTAAATTTTTGTGCGCGAGCCTACAGTACGGTTCCCGTTGATCACCCGGATGCGGCTGCACTCACCGTACTTGGTGGTTTTTTGCGCAATGGCTATTTGCATAGGGCAATTCGGGAGAAGGGCGGCGCTTATGGCGGCGGGGCGTCTCAGGATAGTGTGAATGGCAATTTCCGCTTTTTCTCCTATCGTGATCCACGCTTGGCTGACACCCTCGATGATTTCGACAAGGCGCTGGTGTGGCTTCAGGAAACGGAGCATGAATATCAAGAGCTGGAAGAGTCTATTCTGGGTGTAATCGGCCAGCTGGATCGGCCACGGTCGCCTGCTGGTGCCGCACGCCATGCTTTCCACAACAAGTTGTTTGGGCGCAGTGCTGAGCAGCGTGCGCGCTTCCGTGAGCGGGTGTTGTCAGTGACGCTTGATGATCTCAAGCGAGTGGCAGCAGCTTGGCTTGTGCCTGAAAAGGCGAGCACAGCTGTGGTAACCGGGCCGGAAAATCGTGCTCTGGTTGAAGGGCTAGGTCTGGCTGTTCAGGAGTTGTAAATTGCGGTGCAGGCGGGCCGGTAAGGGCCTGCCTGCATGTTCAGCTGGTTACACTTTAGCGGTTCCGTTTTAAGCCCGTTGAAACCATGATGCGTGTTGAAATTTCTTCAACAGAATACGCTGTGGTATTTAGAAACGGAATGCGCTCCCTCCGGTACATCAGCTCTATTTCTTCGATCTCGTGCATGCACTGCTGAATGGATGAATAGCGTGAATTGGGCCGCCGTTCGTTGCGGATGGTAGCCAATCGTTCGGGCTCGATTGTCAGGCCGAAGATCTTTTCCTTGTGGGGCCGAAGCGCTTTGGGCATTTGCTGGTCCAGGAGGTCTTCTTCGGTAATCGGGTAGTTGGCTGCTTTTACGCCATATTGAAGCGCCAAGTACAGGCAAGTGGGGGTTTTACCGCTACGGGACGCGCCCACCAGAATCAGGTCTGCTTCATCATAGTGTCGTGTGCGTGCGCCATCATCGTTATCCAATGCAAAGTTCACTGCGTGTATGCGCCGTTCGTATACGCCTTCGTTGTTGATAGCGTGGGATTTGCCAACAGAATATGACGAAGACGACTCCAGTTCTTGCTCAAGGGGGCTAAGAAACGTTCCGAAGATATCAACCATGAAACCTTGCGCATCTGAAATGACTTCCCGAATCGTGCTGTCCACTATGGTGTCGAATACCAGAGGACGGGCGCCATCAGATTCAGCCGCACTGTTTATGCGTTTGACCATATTTCGGGCTTTTTCAACATCGTCAATATAGGGTACGGTAACTCTCTCGAATTCGATTTTTTCGAACTGGGCTAGAAGGCTGTGCCCAAGAGCCTCGGCGGTAAGGCCGGTGCCGTCGGAAATAAAGAAGGCTGTACGTTTCATGATGGTTTTCCGGTTCCGTATGGGGCGAATTTCATGGCGCATTTGTCAGGCCAGCACGGGAAAGTAGAGTGTACTTTCTCGGAGCCTCCCTAGGTAAATTCCGAAGGTTACAGTATCATACACGCCAAGTTCGAGACTCCGCAGTGGTTGTTGTCCGCTTTTAATACTTGATACCACTCGCCCGGTTTTATTCTTTGCCATACAGATTAGAGGGAGACACGCTTTGGAAGATTACATAATCTGGTTTGATCATCTGGGAATGTCCGATGTTGACCGGGTAGGCGGAAAAAACGCCTCCCTCGGTGAAATGATCAGTAATCTCGCCAACGCTGGTGTGACCGTTCCCGGTGGCTTCGCTACCACCGCCCATGCTTACCGTGAGTTTCTGGCCAAAGATGGCCTAAAGGATAAAATCGATAACCTCCTCGACAGTCTCGATATTAACGACGTGAACGAGCTTGCCCGCGTTGGCGCCAAAATACGTCAGTGGATTATCGATACACCCTTCCCGGATGCGCTGGAAGACGCTCTTAAAAAGGCTTACAGCCAAATGCTCAACGGCAACGATAAAATGGCCGTGGCTGTGCGCTCCTCCGCAACCGCCGAAGATCTACCAGATGCGTCCTTCGCAGGTCAGCAGGAAACCTTCCTGAATGTGGTTGGGCTTGAGCAGGTACGCACCTCGGTGAAAGAGGTTTTTGCCTCCCTGTTTAATGACCGCGCCATTTCTTACCGTGTTCACCACGGTTTCGATCACAAGCTTGTGGCTTTGTCTGCCGGCATCCAAAAAATGGTGCGCAGTGAAACCGCTTCCAGCGGTGTCATGTTCACGCTGGATACGGAATCAGGTTTCCGTGATGTTGTGTTTATCACTGGCTCCTATGGCCTTGGTGAAACAGTGGTTCAGGGAGCAGTTAACCCGGATGAATTCTATGTCCATAAGCCGACCCTAGCGGCGGGCCGTCCTGCTGTGTTGCGTCGTAATCTGGGTAGCAAAGCCATCAAAATGATTTACCACTCGGAGCCGAGCACCGGCCAGCTAGTGGAGACCGTTAAGGTAGACCCGGAAGAACGCGGTCGGTTCTGTATTTCCGATGCAGAAGTGGAAGAGCTTGCCAAGCAAGCCATGATCATCGAGAAGCACTACCAGAGGCCCATGGACATCGAGTGGGCCAAAGATGGCGACGATGGCAAAATCTACATCGTGCAGGCCCGTCCGGAAACGGTTAAGAGCCGGGCGTCCGCCAATGTTATGGAGCGCTATCTACTCAATGAAACCGGCACAGTGCTGGTGGAAGGCCGCAGTATTGGTCATAAAATTGGTGCAGGCCCGGTCAAAATCATCACCAGCATTAAGGAAATGGACCGCGTACAAGATGGTGATGTGCTGGTAACTGACATGACAGATCCGGATTGGGAACCTGTTATGAAGCGTGCATCCGCGATCATCACCGATAGAGGTGGTCGTACCTGTCACGCAGCGATCATTGCCCGGGAACTTGGAATCCCAGCGGTTGTAGGCTGTGGCGATGCAACGGAGATATTGAACGACGGCCAAGAAGTTACTGTGTCCTGTGCTGAAGGTGACACCGGCTTGATTTACGAGGGTGCGCTGGACTTTGAACTGCGCGAAAACACCGTAGACTCCATGCCCAATATTCCGTTCAAGATTATGATGAACGTGGGTAACCCGGATCGCGCCTTTGATTTCCAGTCGCTGCCCAACGAAGGTGTTGGCTTGGCACGGCTTGAGTTTATTATTAACCGCATGATTGGTGTGCACCCGAAGGCGCTTCTGAATTTCGAGGGTCTGCCCCGCGACATCAAGCAAACGGTAGAAAAACGCATCTCTGGCTATAGCTCACCGGTTGATTTCTACGTAGACAAACTGGTTGAAGGGATTTCCACTCTGGCAGCCGCATTTTCGCCGAAGAAGGTTATCGTGCGTTTGTCTGACTTCAAGTCCAACGAGTACGCCAACCTGATTGGTGGCACCCTATACGAGCCGGATGAAGAAAACCCGATGCTGGGCTTCCGTGGAGCCTCTCGCTATATCTCTGAAACCTTCCGTGATTGTTTCGAGCTTGAGTGTCGTGCCCTCAAACGTGTGCGCAATGACATGGGCCTGACCAACGTTGAGATTATGGTGCCCTTTGTACGCACCGTGGGCGAAGCAGAGCAGGTGGTCAATTTACTAGCCGAGAATGGTCTCAAGCGTGGCGAGAATGGCCTACGTGTGATCATGATGTGCGAGTTGCCAGGCAACGCTTTGCTGGCGGAGAAGTTCTTAGAGCACTTTGATGGATTCTCCATCGGCTCCAACGATCTGACCCAGCTAACTCTTGGGCTCGACCGCGATTCCGGCATCATTGCGCACTTGTTCGACGAGCGCGATGAGGCCGTCAAAATCCTTCTATCCAACGCTATTCAGGCGTGTAAAAAGGCGGGTAAATACATTGGCATTTGCGGTCAGGGGCCGTCTGATCATCCGGATCTTGCAAAATGGTTGATGGATCAGGGTATTGATACCGTATCGCTCAACCCGGATTCGGTTCTGGATACCTGGTTCTTTTTGGCTGACGAAAAAATCGACTGAGTTTACTTCTGCACATAAGGAGAGCGATAAGGTGGCAACAATTATTACCCCGGATCTGTGTGACGAGTTCCCGGAAGTTGAGGTGGCTGCGCCCGGATTCAATAACTACGGCGGGATAAAAGCTTTCGGTGGCGAAATCGTCACCGTAAAGTGCTTTGAAGACAACTCGGTGGTGAAGGAACAGGTCGGTTTGCCGGGAAAGGGTCGCGTAATGGTGGTGGACGGAGGCGGTTCAATGCGCCACGCGCTATTGGGCGACATGCTGGCCGAGAAAGCTGCCAGCAACGGTTGGGCGGGCTTGATCATATACGGCTGCGTGCGGGACGTTGACGAAATCGGGAAAACAGATCTTGGGGTTCAGGCGCTGGCTACCTACCCCCGAAAAAGCGAAAAGCGTGGTCTAGGTGATTTGGACGTGCCGGTAACCTTCCACGGCGTGACCTTCCGCCCGGGTCATTATGTATACGCTGATAATAACGGGATTTTGGTGTCAGAAAAGCCTCTGGTCTAGCTTTTTTAAATCCTGTTAAGGCAAGAAACTAGCGGGTGACTTCGCTGATGTTGGTTCCCAACAAAAAGCCGTCACCTTCTGGTTCGCACCGTATTACCTCACAGACAGTCTCCAGCGGGGGGAATTGATCACTGCTCGGGTGCAGTACTGTACTCAGCTCTTCCCCAACCATTACCGGTTGCTTCACAAGCAGCTGCATACCCGTAGCACTTAGGTCTTTGCAAATGCCTGAAAAGGTTTTGCCTTTGCTATCCGTGATTTCGATTTCTGACTCAACTTGCATTCGATGAAAATCACGTTTTTCCGAATAGTCCTTCATAACATTTACGCCCAGTTATCGGTTTTTCTTGTAGGTTTGAGCATTGGAATCACCAGTGCTAGAAATACACCACCAAACACCAAAATACCACCGAAAAGCATCATGTCTGAGTCATTGCTGGCCTCAAGCCGCTCATTCTCCGCTATCAGCACTTCCAAATCATTGCGCAGTTTTTGATTTTCTTCCAGTAATTCACGGTTGCGGTTTACCAGATTTATCGAGTCCGAAGCTATGTTTTTGATGCGCCTAAGTTCTTTCTGCAACTCCTCGGAGCGGGCAGAAAGAGATGACTCCGCGTTACTCAAGGTGTCTCTTTCGGTGGATACGTCTTGTAGTTTTTCCTTAACAGCAGACAGCTCGGTTTGTGCCTGTTCGAGTTGCCGGCTAACAGTTTTCAGTCTATCAGCTGCAATGGGTGTATCGCTCAGGTACTGGCTGGAAACCCAACCGTCGTTGCCTTTTGGGGTGCGCACTCGCGTATAGCCGGAATCAGACGTTTCGATAACTTCCAGAGCTGTGCCGCTGGGGACGGCATTTTCAATAATGCGGTACTGGGAACCTGCGCCAGAGCGGACCGGCAGGTAAAGTTGGTCATCCACCCAGACGGTTTTCGCCTGAACAGCTGCTATGGAGGAGAAAATAAAAAGCGCACTGATGGCAAGGCGAAAAAGCGTCACTGGCAAGGTTCCCGAAGTATTCAGTTTAAAAAGCTCGTTTGTGCTAAAGCCGCAATTCTGTCATAGATATGCGCTTGTTCAAGCGAGCTGTCATTACAAAAAGCTCATCGAACTGTATCGGCAGCGTCAGGGTAGAACCACCTTAAAAGGTTTAACCGTTACTTTACTGTAAACGCCGGCATCCATGTAGGGATCGCTGTCTGCCCAGTTCTGAGCTGCTGCAAGGGAATCGAATTCCGCCACTACAAGGCTACCTGAAAACCCGGCATCGCCAGGGTCTGAAGTGTCGATGGCCGGATGCGGCCCAGCTATCAGAAGTCTACCCTCCTTTTTTAGCGTCTGCAGCCGTTCAATATGCGCGGGTCTTGCTGTTTGGCGCAGCGGAAGGCTGTTGTCGACATCTTCACTGATAATGGCGTAATACATACGGAGCTCCGGTTCCTTGGCTGGCTTGGAAATTAATGCATGGAGTGGTGGGGCTGGTACACTGTACGCTTTGGCTGGTTTGATTTGGTCGAGCCTGTCTTGCTATTCGCGCCGCCACTCATTTCAATTGGAAATTTTTGTGACTATACCGCAAGACCCTGTTTTGTGCATTGATCTGCATTGCCATAGCACCGCGTCGGATGGTGCTCTTTCGCCCACGGAACTGTTAGGCCGTGCTGCGGAGAAAAAAGTAACGCATCTGGCTCTTACAGACCACGATACGATTAGCGGGCTTGCCGAAGCTCAGGTCGCGGCAACTGCTAACGGGGTTGTGCTGATTCCCGGTGTAGAGCTTTCCTGCTTATGGCGCAGCCGCACGATACACGTCGTCGGCGTGGATTTTGATGTCGACAACGGTGCCTTTCACTCTGCACTGGAGCAACAAAATCGCAATCGCTGGGCTCGCGCGGCTATGATTGCCGAGCGTTTGAGTAAACTCAATATTCCGAACCTTCTGGAGCGGGCTACTGAGCAAGCGAATGGGGATGTGCCAGGGCGACCACACTTTGCGCGAGTTATGGTTGAGTCTGGTACCGTCAAGAACGCTGCGCAGGCGTTTAAGCGCCATCTGGGAGCCGGGAAGGTAGGGGATGTTAAGGCATACTGGCCGGAGCTACAGGAAGTTGTGCAGTGGATTAATTCGGCCGGCGGGATTGCGGTACTAGCCCACCCAAGAAAATACCAGCTTACGGCAACAAAGCTACGGGAGCTGACTGCAGATTTTCGCCGCGCAGGGGGGCAGGCTATTGAGGTAATTACCTCCGGGCAATCCAGTGGTGACCTCGGGTTTTTAACGGAATTGTGTAGGCGGGAGAAGCTACTAGCGTCTCAAGGCAGTGATTTCCACTTTCCCGGCGCGCCTTGGTGCGAGTTGGGGCGGATAACAAAAATGCCAGACGGGCTGGACCCGGTCTGGCATCATTTCAAGCAGGTGCCTGACGCTAACGCACTGGTTTAATCCGGTGCGTGAAATAGCAGGTATAGGTCAGTCAGTGAGTCAGGGATGGCATCAGCCATTTGGCTCGACAGTTTTTCGCTATTGCGAACGTTCTGAAAATCCTCATCGTCGAACAGGCCTGACAACGTCAGCATCGGCACCATCAGGTCAGCGGTTTCTTCTTCGCTCGCGGCATCCAGCCACTGATCTTCATATTCCATGAAGGTATCCACAAAGCCCGCGCACCAGTTTTCCAGCGCGTTCATCGGGTCACCATCTTCCGGTTCCGGAAGCTCAATGGCCTGCCCCATATCGAGAGCTTTGACCATGTCTCCCGCCAGTTGCGTAACGCACTGGCGGAAAGTGTCCGGAATTCCGCCGCCGGGCGTTTCATCGGTGCCTGTTACAAGGCGGAACACTGTTTCCACGCTCAGTTTCGCAGGGCCGATGACGCTGGCGCAGACAACCCCATGAAAGCCAAAGAAGTCTAGAGCATCGTCGCCCCAGGGATCGGCAAACAGTATGTCTTCCAGTGCTTCAATATCGGAATTGGATAGCATGGATTAGTTGCCCTCTGATTTTTTAGCTGCTTCGGCTGCTCGTTGGCGCTTGCGCACTTCGCGAGGGTCATTGTATGCACGACCCGGAGTGACCGGAACTGTCGTTTCAGTGGAAGGCTTGTCAGCAGGCGCCGACGCTGAGTTGCTTTGCTGGGCCTCCGTTTTCGTTTCAGCTGCCTTAGAAGTAGGCTCTTCTGCCGCTGCTTTGGCTCGACTTCTCGCAGGTGCTGATCTCGGCTTGCGCGCAGGCGCTGCCTTGTTTTCACTCTCGGCAGAGTTGTCTTCTGCTTTGGCAGGAGGTGTTTCTTCTCCTTTTTTGGCCGAAGGCTCTCTATTTTCTTTCGCTGAAGGCTCTTTACCTTCCTCGGCTGAGGGCTCTTTACCTTCTTTAGCTGAGGGCTCTCTACCTTCTTTAGCTGAGGGCTCTCTACCTTCTTTGGCGGAGGGCTCCTTACCTTCTTTAGCCGACGGCAGCTTAGCCTCTTGAGCTGATGGCTCCTTCGTTTCTTTGGCCGGGGCCTCTTTCGCTTCTTTGGTGCCGTCGTCTTTTGCAGCGGGCTTTAGAGCTTCTTTGCTTGCACCGGACTTTTGCTCTGCCGCGACGTCTGGCTTCTGCTCAGCGTCTGCGGAAGGCGTGTTGTCAGGCTTGGCGGTGGGCTCTTGCGCGCTTTGGACCGAGGGCTCTTTCTCTTTGGGGGCAGAGGGTGCTTTGGCCTCTTCAGTTGGAGCTTTTGGTGCGGCTGCTTCAGCGGACGCTTCGGCATTTACCTTTGCTTCACCGGTAACAGGTGCCTGTGAGCTTGGCGCCTGCAAAGACTTTTGCTCACTCTTTTCCAGCGCGGAGGTTTCATCTGCCTTGTTTGCTATCGGATCTTTCTTCTCGGCTGCTGATGGCCTTTGCTGAGTTGCCGGAGCCTTGCCCGTTGCTTGATCAGCGCTCTTTTCAGAGACGACAGCAGCTTTCACATTAGCGTTGTCGCTACTTGTTTCAGGCTGAGTGTCCTTCTGGTGCCTCTCGTTACGGGTATTCTTTCGTGCCGCAGGCGTAGACGCCGGGCTTTCGGAGGGCGAACCGTCCCTGTTACGGGGACGACGTGGTTTGCGGCGACTGTCATCAGAGCTCGACTTGTCAGCAGTTGCCTTTTGAGGTGCGTCTTGCTGGGCAGTATCTTTCTGGTCACTGTTATTTTTGGCCTCGCGCTGTGGGCGGTTACGACCCTGGCCACGGTTCGAGCCGTCTTTGCGGTTATCCCGGCGGTTGTCCCCACCGCGGCTGTCTGTATTTTTGCTATCCGAACCCTTGTTGTCAGTGCCCTTGTCGGCTGATTGACGGTTCTGGTTAGGGCGGTTCTGGTCGTCGTTGCGGTTGCGGCCACGTGAACGGTTATCATCACCACGGTTTTGCTGGTTGCTGCCCTGCCGGCGTTCGTTGCCGTTACGCTTATTTCCACCGGAACTTTGATTATCGCGGGGGTTGTCGCGGGCAACGCGCGTTTTACGGCGGTCCTGACGAGCCTGATTGCGCTGGTCTTCACGATTGTTGCCGGCTTTCGAGCTTTCGCGGGTTTCGCTGCTCTGTTCATCTTCGCCGCTAAAGAAGCACGCTATCTTGCGACCAATTCTGCGAAACAGGCCATCGTCTTGTTCGGCGGCTTCTTGTGCTACTGGAGCTGTGGCAGCCGGAGTAGGGGCGGGCGCACTCGGGCGGATGGCTCTTACTGCGGCCTGTTCACGAACCGGCTTATCAGCGGCTGGCGCCTCAAACACCTCCTCTTCGCGTTCGCTGTATTCCTGCGCCACCTGATGGCTTGAGATGTGCTCAGGCGTTGTTTCGTCGTCGCGCATACGCAGGATTTCGAAGTGTGGCGTTTCCATGTGGGGAACTGGAACGACCACAATGCTAACTTCTTGGTTGGCCTCTATATCTGCAAGCTGCTTGCGCTTTTCGTTAAGCAGGAAAGTGGCAACAGATACCGGCACCACTGCACGGACTTCTCCGGTTTTGTCTTTGGAGGACTCTTCGTAGATCAGGCGCATGATGCTCAGCGCCAGAGACTCGATGCCACGGATTGTGCCTTGGCCTTCACAGCGAGGGCAGACTTCACTGCGGGTCTCTCCAAGGGACGGGCGCAGCCGTTGACGCGACATTTCCAAGAGGCCAAAGCGGGAAATTTTGCCAACCTGAACCCTTGCCCGGTCGATCTCCAAGGCTTCGCGAACTTTTTGCTCGACTTCGCGTTGGTGTCTGGCGGGTGTCATATCGATGAAGTCGATGACGATCAAGCCACCCATGTCCCGCAAGCGTAGCTGGCGAGCAATTTCCTCTGCGGCTTCCAGATTAGTCTGGAAGGCTGTTTCTTCGATATCCTGACCTTTAGTGGCGCGGGATGAGTTGATGTCGATGGACACCAGCGCCTCTGTTGGGTCAATAACGATCGATCCACCAGATGGGAGTTTTACTTCCCGCTGGAAAGCGGTCTCAATCTGGCCTTCGATTTGGTATCGGCTAAACAGAGGGATTTCGTCTTTGTATAGCTTAATTTTGTTCTCGAACGTAGGCATTACGGCGCGAACGAAATTCAGTACGTCCTCGTAAACGCCCTCCGAGTCTATCAGAACTTCTCCGATATCCTGGCGTAGATAATCCCTAACAGCGCGGATAATAACGTTGCTTTCCTGATGAATCAGAAAAGGCGCTTTGCGCTCGCCAGCGGCTTGAGTAATTGCTTCCCAGAACTGTACAAGGTAATCGAGATCCCATTGCAGCTCTTCAGATGTTCGCCCAATGCCAGCGGTGCGTACGATAATGCCCATAGATTTTGGCACTTGCACCTGATTCATGGCTTCTTTCAGGTTCGCCCGCTCTTCGCCTTCGATGCGGCGGGAAATGCCGCCAGCCCGGGGGTTGTTGGGCATTAGAACGAGATAGCGACCGGCTAGAGAGATAAACGTTGTGAGGGCGGCGCCTTTATTTCCGCGCTCTTCCTTATCGACTTGAACGATAACTTCCTGGCCTTCCGCAACGACTTCCTTAATGTTCACCTTGCCTTCGATTTGGCCTGGTGACTTTTTGAAGTAATCTCTGGAAATTTCCTTTAGAGGAAGAAAACCGTGGCGATCAGCACCAAAATCAACAAATGCGGCTTCCAGGCTCGGCTCTACACGAGTGATGCGGCCTTTGTAGATGTTGGATTTTTTCTGCTCACGTGAGCTGGATTCGATATCTAGGTCAAACAGGCGTTGGCCGTCAACTAGGGCGACGCGCAACTCTTCTGGGTGAGTTGCATTGATGAGCATTCTTTTCATGGGAAAAGTGGATTTCCTGTCGTTAGATTTTGACAGAAAACCGATAGGCGTCGCATCTGCGAAGCAGGATGTGCGTGCCGCAAGCCCTGCTGTGCAGGGGTCGAGCGACGGACAGACGAATCACGCCCTGTCGGGGTGTGATCCTATTGGTCTGAGACCGCCGACAACGTACCGCCTGCCTGGTGGCAGCGAAGTGTCGTGTAGGGTTCTTGTCTGTTGACGCATATAATCCGTTTTCAGGTTCACACAAGTGCTTGGGTCTCACGTCGTATTCGTAAGCTGGACGGCCCGGCCTTGCGTGGCAGTGATTCTTCGCGATGTCGCCCGGCGGTTTTCCGCGCGGTTTTAGTTATTTCCGGTGCCAGTTCGCCGTTCTTTTACGGGTATTCCTAGGCACTTCGGAAGCATTTCATACGCCGTGCCCGATAGTGATTGGGCGCTCGGCGTTCAAACTCTTGAATAGTGTCGGTATACTTCTGCCGCTCCGGCTTCTGACTAGAGTAGGTCAGGCCGTAGACAAACGACAGATCACGCTGGAATATAACAGTAATCAGGTACTCGTTCAATCCTGCTTGTGCCGCCAGTTCCGTCACCTCTTAAAGGAATCTTATGTCCCGTAAACCAGCTACCGGAAAGCCAGCTAAAACTCGGGCCAAAAAACCGACGCCTCACCCGGTGCGCAGTGCTGGTGCGCGGAAAGCAGATCCCGCCCGGGAGCCGGTTAAACAGGGCGTTTTGTGGGTGACGGTTGACGAAGACAACCACGGGCAACGGCTAGATAATTTTCTGCTGGCTCAGCTTCGCGGTGTGCCTAGAAGTATCATTTACCGTATCGTCCGAAAGGGAGAGGTGCGGGTTAATAAGGGTAGGGTAAAGCCTGATACGCGCCTTGTAACGGGCGATCAAGTGCGGATTCCGCCAGTGGTTCGAAAAGAAAAGGCGCCTCAGGCGGCCCCCGGGAGCCGCGTTCAGGGCGTTATGGAAGCGGCGGTGGTATTCGAAAATGATCAGATGCTGGTGGTTAACAAGCCTTCCGGCATAGCGGTACATGGCGGTAGTGGCCTCAGTTTCGGTCTGATTGAAGTGTTGCGCTCAGCTCGCCCGGAAGCGCGCTTTCTTGAGTTGGTACATCGATTAGATAGGGATACATCCGGGTTGGTTATGGTGGCCAAAAAACGTTCTGCTTTGCGGTACTTGCAAGACGAACTCCGGCAGCGACGAATTCGTAAGCAGTACCATGCACTGGTGGCAGGAGATTGGCCCGATAAACTTAACCGTGTTGGTGAGCCTTTGTTGCGTTATGAAATGCCGAATGGGGAGCGTAGAGTAAAAGTTGATGAGGCTGGCAAAGCATCGCTTACAACGTTTCGCTGCCTGACGCGCTTTAAAGGCTATAGTCTGGTGGAGGCGTCTCCGATTACTGGTCGCACCCACCAAATCCGTGTGCACAGCCTTTGTGCCGGTCATCCAATAGCAGGGGATGACAAGTATATGGATGATGTAAGCCTCAAAGCTTTTCGAGCCGTTGGCGGTCAGCGCCTAATGCTACATGCCCGTGCTCTCGAGTTGGCCTTGCCTGTTACCGGTGAGGCAGCTCGGTTTGAGGCTCCTTACGATGAAGTATTCAATCACGTGCTAAGCAGGCTTGAAGTGCGTGCAACGGGAGCAGGTTGATGGATGTTAAAGCTGTTATTTTTGATTGGGATGGCACGCTGGTGGATTCCGTAGACCATATCGCGGAAAGTCTCCATCAAGCGGCTACCGAGTTGGGATACCCCGCTCTGGAGAGAGAAGCCTATCGAGATATTATTGGTCTGGGCATGGTGGAGGCTTTAGGGAGGCTGTATCCCGGTATTAGCCACGATGAGATGACGGCCATTCGAGAGGGTTACGCCAATTATTTCTTTCGTAAAGTCACAACGCCGCAAAACTTGTTTGATGGTATGGCGGATGTGGTGCTGGATCTTCAGAGTTCGGGGCGCGGGTGTTCTGTGGCAACCGGGAAGAGTCGCAGAGGCTTGGATCCTGCACTGATTTCCAGTGGGCTGGGAGCGCATTTTGATATTACCCGCTGTGCTGATGAAACTCGGTCCAAGCCAGATCCGCGCATGCTTGAGGAGATTCTTCTTTTTTACGGAATTGAGCCTGCACAAGCCGTTATGATTGGTGATACGCGTTACGATCTTGAGATGGCGCAGCGTATTGGTATGCCCTCTATTGGGGTTGAGTGGGGTGTGCATAAGCGTGATGTGCTTGGTGGCTATGGGCCTCACGCCATCGTGGATTCAGTTTCGGATCTTCGCAGTGTGCTTGGTTTGTAAGTGATTTTGGTGAATTTACGTCTAACAGGAAAAACGCATGAGTGACTGGGATTCTGAAAAAACCCCGGAATGGGGTGATAAACCTGTAGAGCCGCGTTCCGGACGAAACCAGCCGCGCCTGCCGCCCGAATCCGGCCGCGACTGGAAGTTGATCGAAAAACTTGTGATGTCGTTACAGTCCGAGCAGCGTCGTAGCCGACGTTGGGGGGTGTTTTTCAAGTTTCTCACGTTTGCCTACCTGTTTGCTTTGCTGGTTATTGTCTGGTCGCCGTTTGGCGGCAGCTTGGAGGCGACAACGGGCAAGCACACCGCAATTGTCGAGATTAATGGCCCCATATCCGCTGATGAGCTTGCCAGTGCTGACAATATTGTTGGGTCTCTGCGTTCTGCGTTTGAGCAGGATAACGCCGTAGCGGTGATCTTGCGTATAAACAGCCCGGGCGGCAGTCCGGTTCAGTCCGGCTATGTGTACGATGAAATTAAGCGGTTGCGGGGCGAGTACCCCGAAAAGAAAGTCTATGCGGTGATCTCGGATATCGGAGCGTCCGGTGCCTATTATATTGCTGCTGCAGCTGATGAAATATACGCAAACCGGGCCAGTCTTGTTGGATCTATCGGCGTTGTGGCGGGTGGTTTCGGGTTTACCGGCGCAATGAACAAATTGGGTGTAGAGCGTAGGCTTTATACTGCAGGCGAGAACAAAGCGTTTCTAGACCCTTTCTCTCCCGAGCAAGAGGGAGAGGTGGAATTCTGGCAAAGTGTGCTTGAAAATACTCACAAGCAGTTTATCGAGGCCGTAAAACAGGGTCGCGGTGATCGTCTGGCAAACGATGAGCGCTTGTTCAGTGGTCTGGTGTGGAGCGGAGAGCAGGCGCTTGAGCTTGGGCTTGTGGATGGGTTGGGCAGCGCCTCCCATGTTGCTAGGCAGATCGTTGGTCAGGAGGAATTGATCGACTACAGCCGCCGCAAAGGTCCGTTGCGCGATCTTGTTGATCAGCTTGGCGTGTCTTTTGGTCAGGGCGTTGCCAGTCAGCTCGTTGAGTCGCGTCTGGAGCTGCGATAATAATTTGGGCGGGCTCGCTAGCCTTCCAGAAGCGGGTTTCTGCCCCAATCAATTAACATATTGTTGAGGGCGATTAAGGGAAGGCCAATAAGGCTGTTTGGGTCCTGCCCTTGCAGCTCTCGAAAGAGTGTTATGCCGAGGCCTTCCATTTTAAAACTGCCTGCGCAGTCGTAGGGTTCTTCTTTGCGAAGGTATGCCTCGATTTCCTGGGAAGTCAGGTTTCGGAAGTGCACGGTAAAATTTTCGCAGCAGGTTTGCAGTTTTCCGGAATCGGCGTCTAAAAGCGCCAGACCGGTCAGGAAGTTCACACTCTTGTTGCTGCTTTGCTCCAATTGCTGAATGGCTTTTGAATAGGTTCCCGGTTTGCTCAGCAAGGTGCCGTCGGGCAGTGTGGCCACCTGATCCGAGCCGATAACCCAGTGCCCCGGGTACTTGGGAGCCAGGGCTTGGGCTTTACTTCGAGCCAGGCGAATGGCTAGTTCTTTTGGGGTCTCTCCTTTTTTTGGGGATTCATCAATACTTGGACTGGCGCATGAGAAGGCGAGACCAAGTCTTGCAAGAAGCTCTTTGCGGTAGGGTGAGGATGAAGCCAGTAGCAAATGTTTATGGGGTATGGGCGATCCTTTAAGAATTTGCGCCAGTTTTTGAAGCGCATATCGTAGAATACACCTACGGAAACCGGAACCCCTGAGCAAAAGCCGACGAAGTCTTTGACAGCGGCGAGCTTCGCCCCTAGAATTGCGCGCCTATGTCAAATGCGTCTAGTGCCGAGTTGCCAAAAATAGTCGATCCGTACAAGTTGGCGGAACACGAAAGCATACTGGAGGGAGAAATTCCTCTCGATGCCTTGCCTCGTTTCCGTGAAGCTGTTTTGGGGTTCGATGATGGTGCTGTCTGTCGCGTAAAGCTGTCTTTTTATAAAGATAGCCAGCGTCGCCGCATTGTTACGGGGGAATTGGAGGCTCCGGTTAATCTGGAGTGTCAGCGCTGCATGGGGCCTATGAAGTCTGTTTTGGCTTCTCGGTTTACACTGGGGCTGGTGACCAGCGACGAACAGGCGCAGGGGTTACCAAAAGATCTTGAGCCATTTCTGACTGATGATTTCAGTGCGGATCTGTGGTCAATGACCGAAGACGAGTTGCTGCTGGTGTTGGCTCCTTATCCGCTTCATGACCGGGGTGACTGCCCTGCGAGTGAAGAGTTGGAAGCTTATGAGTCAGATGATTCTTCTGAAGTGCCAGAGAAGAAGCAAGCCGACAACCCGTTCAGTGTGCTAGCAGGGCTCAAGAATACAAAGCATTAATTAGGGCGTGGGCCTTCTGATGAAGACCGGCGCAATCAACGAACAAACGTTATTCGTATCCCTATCCAAGTAAAGTTTACGTTAACAGGTCAGGAGTAGAACCATGGCTGTACAGAAGAACCGTAAGACTCGTTCCAAGCGTGGCATGCGTCGTGCCCACGATGCTCTCAGCACTGCAGCTCTGAGCACTGATTCAACAACCGGTGAAGTTCATCGTCGTCACCACGTGTCTCCGGACGGGTTTTACCGTGGTAAGCAGGTGATCGAGTCTAACGACGAGTAATCTCGTTGCATTACCGCACAATCCTCAGTCGAGTGGGCAAGCGGTGAAGCCGGTTACCATAGCGATTGATGCTATGAGTGGCGATCGGGGTGCCGCAGTAGTTGTTGCTGCAGCCCTCGAAGCGGTGCGCGAAAACAAAGCCTTGAGTTTTATTCTGGTGGGAATCCGGAGTGAGCTTGAGGCTTTTTTGCATGATGGGCATCCGCGAATTCGCATTGTTGAAGCTGCAGATGTCGTGCGCATGAATGAGCGCCCCTCCCATGCGCTGCGGCATAAGAAAAACTCGTCTATGGCGATTGCTTTGAGCCTGGTCCGTGATGGCGAAGCTCAGGGGTGTGTTAGTGCGGGTAATACCGGTGCTTTAATGGCGTTTGGCCGCTCTATTATCCGCATGTACCCGGGTATTGAGCGCCCGGCAATAGCCAAGTTGATACCTTCGCTAAGAGGGCGCTGCCATGTTCTGGATCTTGGCGCCAACGTGGATTCCAGCGCCGAGAACCTCTATCAGTATGCGTTGATGGGTTCTTTGATGGCCTCGGCAATCTGCAGCCAGGGCGAGCCCCGCGTAGCTTTGCTGAATGTGGGCGAGGAAGAAATAAAAGGCAACGAACAGGTTCGTCTAGCCTCCCATATGCTTGCCCAGTGTGATTCGATTAACTACATCGGCTATGTAGAGGGTAGTGATTTGTTCCGCGATGTCGCGGATGTAGTGGTGTGCGATGGCTTTGTGGGCAATATTGCACTGAAAACCGGAGAAGGTGTCGCCGGGCTATTGATTGAACTTATGGAGCAAGCATTTACCCGCACGCTATACGGTCGCTTTGTGGGCCTGCTGGCTCGCCCCATCATTGGGCGTCTTCTGCGCTTGATGGACCCTTCCCGCCATAATGGCGCGAGTCTTCTTGGTCTTCAGGGCGTGGTTATTAAAAGCCATGGCAATGCCAATGAACGCGCTATGCTGGCCGCCATTCGTCAGGCGGTTCGTGAAGTTGAGCTTGAAGTGCCAAGGCGCATTAACGAGCGCCTTGATGATCTGATGCTTTGAAAGCATAAAGCTTGGCCGCTTGGCCCGGCTTACTCGCGCAAACATCAGTCAGGTTGTACTATTGGCTAATCTCCTGAAACTTCCAATAACGATAAGATCCCGCTTATGAAATCAGCCTTTATATTTCCCGGACAGGGTTCCCAATCGGTTGGCATGCTATCCGGTGCTGCCGATTCTTGGCCCATGATCAACAAAACCTTCGCTGAAGCGTCTAACGTGCTTGGCTACGATCTGTGGCACCTGTGCCAGAAAGGCCCGGCAGAAGAGCTCAATCAGACTATGAATACCCAGCCAGCAATGCTAACGGCCAGTGTTGCACTATGGCGGGAATGGTTTGTGGCGGGTGGGCCGCGACCGGATTTTCTGGCGGGCCACAGCTTAGGCGAATACAGTGCGCTAGTGGCGGCTGAAAGCCTCGATTTTGTTGAAGCTGTCAAACTTGTGCGCTTGCGCGGCGAATTGATGCAAGAAGCCGTTCCTGCAGGCGAAGGCAAGATGGCTGCTATTCTTGGATTGGAAGATGCAGACGTTGTTGCGGCCTGTGAAGAGGCGGCCAACGGCGATGTAGTGTCCGCAGTGAACTTTAATGCGCCTGGACAGGTGGTGATTGCGGGTTCGGCTGCAGCAGTTGAGCGCGCCATTGAAGCCTGCAAGGCAAGAGGCGCCCGTAAGGTCATGCCTCTGCCAGTTAGTGTTCCCTCTCACTGCGCTCTAATGAATGATGCCGCAGAAGAATTGGCTCAGGCTCTGGATGACGTTCGTTTTAACGATGCAGTCATTCCTGTAATACAGAATGTTAACGCTGCAGCTGTTACAGATTCGGCTACACTGAAGGCTAATCTCATAAAGCAGCTTTATTCGCCGGTGCTATGGGCGGATTCGGTGCGTACTCTGGTTGGGAGCGATGTTAAGGTTGCTCTTGAGTGCGGCACTGGCAAAGTGCTGGCCGGGCTGGCCAAGCGGATTGATCGAGGGCTTGCCGTTCATGGCATGGAAGATCCCGAATCACTGAAGGCTGCGCTTGCTGCATTTGAACAGTCATAAGGATGTCTTGAGAACATTCTTAAAATGCTTTGAAAACGTCATGATAAATAAGTCGTGGTAAAAGGGAGTCCTAAATGTCTCTGGAAGGCAAGACAGCACTGGTAACCGGTGCTACCCGTGGAATCGGAAAAGCCATCGCTCTAGCACTTGCTAGTCAGGGTGCGGAGGTTGTGGGTACTGCAACCAGCGCTGATGGCGCAGCAACCATTACAGAGACCCTCAAGTCTGCGGGTGCCAATGGTTATGGCATTGTAATGAACGTAGCTGATCCTGAAAGCATCGAAGCGGGTCTGAAAGAGATTGCAGAGAAATCAGCAGCCCTTCTGATTTTGGTCAATAATGCAGGCATCACCCGTGATAATCTGCTGATGCGGCTTAAGGACGACGATTGGGCATCGGTGCTCGAAACCAACCTCTCAAGCGTGTACCGTACGAGTAAAGCTGTTATTCGGGGTATGGCAAAGGCACGCTGGGGACGCATTATTAACGTCAGCTCGGTGGTGGCAAGCATGGGTAATGCCGGGCAGGCCAACTATTGTGCCGCAAAGGCCGGTGTTGAGGGCTTTACCCGCAGTCTAGCCAAAGAAATGTCGAATCGGGGTATCACAGCGAACAGTGTTGCGCCCGGATTTATCGACACAGACATGACAAAAAAACTGGACGACAAGCAACGCGAGGCTATGCTGGAAATCATACCCGCGGGTCGTTTGGGGCAGCCTGAAGAAGTAGCGGCTATTGTTGCTTTTCTGGCATCGGATGCTGCCGGTTACGTGACTGGAGAAACCATTCATGTAAACGGTGGGATGTACATGGGATAAGCTCCGGTTTCGGGGCTCGTGCGCAACTCCTTGTCGCACAACATGTTTAACCGGATCCCTGCTTGTTTGCAGGTAGGGTTTACACTAAACTGGCAGCACTTGAGTTGCTTGGTAGATACACAAAGTGAGGACATTATGAGTACAGTTGAAGAGCGCGTTAAGAAGATTGTTTGTGAACAGCTGGGCGTTAAAGAGTCCGAAGTTCAGAACTCATCTTCTTTTGTTGAGGATCTAGGCGCTGACTCACTGGACACCGTTGAGCTGGTGATGGCACTGGAAGAAGAATTTGAAACTGAAATTCCAGACGAAGAAGCCGAGAAGCTAGCCAGTGTTCAGGACGCGATCGACTACATCGTCGCGCATACCTGATACTCTGCATTTTAGTTAGCCAGGCTAGAAGCCGTCCTTGTCATTCAATGAAGGACGGCTTTTTTATTGCCAAAAATTGCCCGTGATTCGGGTCTTTTCAGTAATGCCGATAGATGAAACGATCAGGTGAGTGGAGCTATGAGTAAACGGCGGGTTGTTATCACTGGTATGGGAATGCTGTCCCCATTGGGAAACGATGTTACATCTTCCTGGGAGGGTATTTTAGCTGGACGCAGCGGAATCGGAATGATCGACCGTTTTGACGCGTCTGAGTACAACACTCGCATCGGTGGTGCAATCAGAGATCTGGATCTGGAGTCTTATCTCTCCTCCAAAGAAGCTAGAAAGCTGGATGCGTTTATTCACTACGGTTTGATCGCAGCCCAACAGGCCGTTGATGATAGTGGTCTAGCGAGCTACGAAGCTCTGGACCTTTACCGGGCGGGCATTGCTATCGGTTCGGGTATTGGCGGGCTGGAATACATCGAAAAAAGCGTTCTGACGATGGACAAGTCTGGCCCGCGCAAGGTATCGCCGTTCTTTGTTCCAGCCTCCGTTATCAACATGATCTCAGGCAACGCAGCCATTCGTTTCGGATATCGTGGGCCGAATATTGCCATCGTGACGGCCTGCACCACGGGTACACATAATATCGGATATGCTGCACGCACTATTGCCTATGGCGATGCGGATGTCATGTTGGCCGGTGGCTCTGAAATGGCAACCACTCGCACAGGCGTTGCTGCGTTTGCTTCAGCTCGCGCACTTTCAACCCGAAATGACGAACCAGAGAGAGCCAGCCGCCCATGGGATAAGGATCGCGACGGATTTGTGCTAAGCGACGGTGCTGGCGTTGTAGTCATGGAGGAGCTGGAGCATGCTAAAAAGCGGGGAGCCACTATTTATGGTGAACTAGTCGGCTTTGGCATGAGCGATGATGCCCACCACATTACAGCACCGCCGGAAGCCGGTGAGGGTGCTGCTCGGTCAATGCAGAATGCGTTGCGGGATGCGGGCCTGAAGCCTGAAGATGTTGATTATATCAATGCCCATGGCACCTCAACACAGGTCGGCGATGTGGCCGAAATTGCAGCGGCCAAACGCGTATTTGGCAGTCACGCGGCTCGACTGGCTATGAGCAGTACCAAATCCATGACCGGGCATTTGTTGGGTGCTGCTGGTGCCGTTGAAGCTATCTTTTCTCTGCTGGCTATACGCGATGGTGTGCTGCCGCCAACGATAAATCTCGACAACCCGGATGAGGGCTGCGACCTAGATCTGGTGCCCAATACCTGCCGCAAATCTGATGTTCGTGTAGTTTTGTCTAACTCGTTCGGCTTTGGTGGCACCAACGGCACTTTGATTATGCGCCGCTTCGAAGGCTAGGGCGCAATGTTCAACCTGTACTGGGCTGATGAAAGTGGCTTTCCCGCAGGTGACCGAGGCGCCGCATACGGTGACGGCCTTTTCGAAACCATAAGAATGCACGGCAATCGAGGTGTGCTTTTATCGCGCCACCTCGACCGCATGATTCGCGACGCGGGAAGGTTAGGTATCCCAGTTGCCCCCAGAGATCTAAGTAAAGCCTACAGCGCCGCCGTTAGCCGTTATGCATCTCGATTCACTGGTAAAGCAGGCGACGACTGGGTTCTCAAGTTGACCCTAACCAGAGGGGAGGGGGGGCGTGGGTACCAGCCCGGTGCCGGTATACGGCCGAATTTAATGGTGTCCGCCAGCCCCATGCCTGCATTGCCATCCCCCTCAGGTGTTGCGGTGGATTTCTCCCGGGTTCCGCTTACGGTGAACCCCCTGCTTACCGGCATAAAATCACTCAACCGGCTGGAGCAAGTGATGGCTGCTAGAGAGATTGAAGGTGAGCTGTTTGAAGTCATTATGGCTGACAATGACGGGAATCTGGTTGAGGGTACCCGTACCAACTTACTTCTCAAGGTGCCTAATGGCTGGGTTACCCCGCCCACCAAAAGCCTTGCCGTCGCCGGTATACTGCGGCAGTGGTTGTTGGAACGACTCCGTGCAAATGGGGAGCTTGTTTTAGAGCGCGCCATGGGTATCGGGGATGTTATGGCTCCGGATTGTGAGGGGCTTTACCTTCTGAATAGTGTTTTGGGCATTGTTCCCGTGCGCCAACTTGCTGGTCAGGATTTGCCTGCAGATGATGGAGTTGCGACAATCTTTAATCCTCTCGAACTGTTGGAATAATTCGCTTGTTCAAGAAATTTCTTATCGCGGTAATTTGTGCTGCCGTGCTTGTTGTTGCGGGCACGGGGCTGTGGGTGTGGCACGGGCTTGGTTCTCTGTCTAAACCGGTTACTTTGACCGAGCCGGTGCTGTTTGATGTTCCCAGCGGCACAGCTTTTAATGATGTTGCCCGGCAGTTGCACAGCCGCGAACTGGTGGACGATAGCCTGTGGGTACGAATTTATGGTCGCTTGTTTCCCGATCAGGCCAGAATAAAGGCAGGGGAGTATGAGTTTACCGATGGCATGAGCGCTGAAGCTATGCTTTCTAAAATGGTTGCGGGCGATACCAAACATTGGTCAGTGCAGTTTATAGAGGGCTGGACCTTCCGCGACATGCGCTCAGCCCTCGCAGCCACTGAGCGCCTTGAGAAGCTTACGTCTGAATGGTCGGATGCTCAAATCATGGAAGCTGTCGGTGCTGAGGGAGAGCATCCCGAGGGGCGGTTTTTCCCCGACACTTACCTGTTTACCAGCAGCGAGTCAGACCTTGATTTGCTCCGGCGTTCCTTTCGTCGTATGGAGTCCGTGCTTGCCGATGAGTGGGAGAGCCGCGCCGAGGGCCTGCCATACGATAATGCATACGAGGCTTTGATTATGGCATCCATTGTAGAGCGCGAAACCGGTGCGCCCCACGAGCGAGATCAGGTAGCGGGTGTATTTGTTCGGCGGTTGAAAAAGGGGATGCGATTGCAGACGGATCCTACCGTAATCTACGGCATGGGTGATAAGTACAAAGGCCGTGTAGGCAGCAAAGACCTGCGCACCCACACGCCGTATAACACTTACCGCATTAGCGGGTTGCCCCCAACACCCATTGCTTTGCCGGGCCGTGAAGCCATACATGCATCCTTGCATCCGGGCTCCGGCAAGGCTTTGTATTTTGTTGCCCGCGGTGACGGTACCCATAAGTTTTCGAACACATTAGCTGAGCACCAAAAAGCCGTTCGTGCGTTTCAACTCAATCGCCGGTCGGATTACCGGTCTTCACCTGCTCCCGACAAGGATGAGAACAAATGACTGTCCGTGGCCGTTTTATTACCTTCGAGGGAACCGAGGGTGTGGGCAAGTCGACCCAGATCACTAACGCTGCTGAAACCCTTAAAGAACTGGGGATTGACTGCATAGTGACCCGAGAGCCGGGTGGCACGCCCATGGCTGAAGCGATTCGAGAAGTGCTTTTGGCGCCCCGAGACGAGCCGGTGAACGATCTCACTGAACTACTACTAATGTTTGCTGCCCGCGCACAGCACTTGCACACGCTTATTCTTCCGGCGTTAGAGAAGGGGCGGTGGGTGCTTTGTGATCGTTTTACTGATGCCACATTTGCTTATCAGGGCGGGGGCCGTGGTGTACCAATCGAGCGTATTGCTCTGCTGGAAACCTTAGTGCAGGGGGAGATACGTCCAGATCACGTGGTGTTATTGGATGCGCCAGTCGAAACCGGCATGATGCGGGCGAGGCATCGGGGGCAGTTGGATCGTTTTGAACAAGAGGCGATTTCTTTTTTTCAGCGTATTCGCGATACCTATCTGGCCCGCGCTGGTGCCGAGCCGTCCCGCTATAATATCGTGGAAGCAGCGGGCTCAATCGAGCAAGTCAGTACCCATGTTCGCGAACTTATGTGCAAGTTCGGGTCGGATCTGCTTTAATTGAGTTACATTCTCACTCAAAGGTTCCGGTTGCGTCTATGCTGGATGCCCGTTTACTTAAGCTCCCAATTGCATCTCACCAGCACTGCCATGAACATCATCAGATAGTCATTGGTGTTCAAGGTGAGGCAGATTTGAGTGTTGACGGAACCGGCTCTCATCTTGACACCTGGAAAGCCTGTTTGGTGCCTACAGAAGCCAAACATGATTACTGCGGTGACCAACAAAATCACATGATGGTCATCAATCTTGACCCTTCTACTCCTGCTATGACTACTCCGAACCATGCCGACTATGAGCGCATGGTTCGTGTTTTCGAAAAGCCCCGAACGATCCAAATGGATAGCAGTTTGCAGGGGCTGGTTCAGTTTGCAGCTGGCGAGTTTGACCGTTCGCCCGGCAATCTTGCAATGCACGGCCATCTTGCCGCTAGCATCCTCTATTGCATGGCTGACAGAGTCGTAGACCCTAAGGTGGTGCCCCATCGCCACAGTCTCAGTCCAGATGCCATGCAGCGCTACATACGGGCCAATCTGCATCGGAAGATTAGCGTAAAGGAGTTAGCCAGTGAGGCCTGCTTGAGTGTGAGCCGCTTTCACGAAGTATTTCGCGAAGTGGTTGGAACTACGCCGCACCAATTTTTGTTACAAGCACGTCTCAATCAGGCTGTTAATCTTTTAGCCTCAACATCACTTTCGGTGTCGGAAATCAGCTATCGTGTCGGCTTCTCGTCTCAAAGTGCCCTGACGAATGCGTTGCGTAAACACAAGGGTACGACCCCCACGAGACTGCAAGCCCGTGACGTTGTTGCCTGACCGGTTTTGAAATAAACCTACTCCCGTAGAATTCTATAAAAGAATCGTAGGATTTTGTAAGCCGCAAATACGTAGTAATACTAGGCTTGTCGTGTCAAATCCCGTCCTGTCGAGCTGTTGGCCGGGGTGGTCGCAAATTGCCAATACTTAACTATAGTTAAGGCAAAGAGTGCGACACGTTGCCTCGCTCAAGTTCGAAAGGCATCCCAGTAAACAAGAAGAATCACACAGTAAGCTGGCGCTCGCGCCAGATCTGTGCTTTTGCGAGCGGATATAATCCGACTCATTAAACCGGAGGAGTTCCATGGCTATTGGTGTTTGGATTAGTCTATTTGCTTATTTTGCGGTGATGATTGGCATCGGCCTGTTTGCGATGCGCACATCTACTTCCTCATCCGAGGATTACATGCTTGGCGGCAGGGGGCTCAGTCCCAAGGTAGCAGCTTTGTCTGCGGGCGCGTCGGACATGAGTGGTTGGTTGCTTCTGGGTCTTCCGGGTGCGATGTACGTATCGGGTCTGGCTTCTGCCTGGATCGGTGTTGGTCTGTTTGTTGGCGCATTTATTAACTGGGTTCTCGTTGCACCCAGATTGCGCGCACAGACAGTTCATTATGGCAACGCACTGACTATTCCAGCCTTCCTGGCCAATCGCTTTCCCACTAAGGCCCTACCACTTAGAACTGTAGCAGCGGTTGTTATTGTCGTGTTCTTCTCGGTTTATACAGCCTCCGGCCTGGTAGCAGGTGGCAAGCTGTTTGAAAGTGCATTTGCCGGAATTTTCAACTTCGGTGGTTTGGGTGATTACGGCGTAGGTATTGTCATAACGTTGGGTGTTGTACTCGCCTATACAGTAGTTGGCGGGTTCTTGGCTGTAAGCATGACCGACTTTGTTCAGGGCTGCATCATGATGGTTGCGCTGGTACTCATGCCGGCCGTTGTTCTATTTGGCGAAGGCGGTGGCGGCTTTGCTCAGGCGACTGCAACGTTGAATGAAGTGGATCCCACTCTACTTTCCTGGACAGAGGGGCTTACCTTTATTGGATGGCTCTCAGCAGTAACCTGGGGTCTGGGTTACTTTGGTCAGCCGCACATTATCGTCCGCTTTATGGCAATCCGGTCAGTTAAAGAAGTCCCGACAGCTCGCAACATCGGCATGTCCTGGATGGCAATTTCCCTGATTGGTGCGATTGGTCTTGGTATCTTCGGCCGTGCTTACGCAGTGCGCAATGGCATGCAGATTGACGACCCCGAAACCATCTTCATCATTCTTGCAGACTTGCTGTTCCACCCGCTGATTACAGGCTTCCTGTATGCAGCCCTGTTGGCCGCCGTTATGAGTACTATCTCCAGCCAGCTTCTGGTGGCATCTTCGTCACTGACAGAAGACTTTTACCGCTTGTTCCTGCGTAAAGAAGCAGGTGATCGCGAGTGTGTAAACGTTGGCCGTGTGTGTGTCGTTTTGGTTGGTCTTGTGGCTGCTGTTATCGCCTCTGACCCCAATTCAAACGTTTTGAGTTTGGTTGGTAACGCATGGGCAGGCTTTGGTTCGGCGTTTGGACCTCTGATTATTCTCGCACTCATGTGGCCGCGCACCAACGGTGCTGGCGCACTGGCCGGTATGATTGCAGGTGCAGCTACTGCGATGATCTGGGTGTCCTTGGGCTGGAACGGTGAATTCATGGGTGGCCCTGGCGTTTATGAAATCATGCCTGGCTTCGTGGCCTCGTTCATTGCTATCGTGGTGGTAAGCCTTGCTACTTCCGATGCCAATGAGTATCAGGCAGTCGATCATAGCTAAGCAGTTGAGCTAAAGATTGAGACGTTAGAAATGAGAAAAAGGGCTCCTGCGGGGGCCCTTTTTATGCTTAGTGCGCCCATTCCTAAAAGCCTTCAGTGGCTCGGTAGAATAAGGAATTAGCCAGACGGGATACTAGGGACTATCTTTAATGGGCTAGATTTAGACGAATGCGCTAAAAATAATGATAAATGGAGCAGTTTTATGAGAAATAACAAGATGTTGAAGTGTGCGTCGGGGCTGTTGGCGGCGGCGATGGTTACGCTTTCGGTCGGGGTTCAGGCCGAGGGCAACTACGTTATGGGTACTGCTACAACGGGTGGAACCTACTACCCTGTAGGCGTGGCTGTTTCAACGCTTATCAAAGTGAAGCTCGAGCCCTCAACGAATATATCGGTTTCTGCGATCAGTTCCGCAGGTTCTGGCGAAAACCTAAAACTTATGGACGAAGACCAGATTCAATTCGGCATTCTCCAGGGGCTTTACGGTGCATACGCGTGGAATGGTTCGGGGCCTGTCCCCAAGGCCTATAAAAACCTGCGTTCCGTATCCATGCTTTGGCAGAACGTTGAGCACTTTGTAGTGACCAATAAGGTTATGAAAACTGGCACCATTGAAGATATGAAGAACCTCTATGGGGAGAGTTTTTCCATTGGTGCTAGAAACTCAGGAACCGAAGGCTCTGGCCGCTTCATTTTGGGTAAGGTCGGCATTGATCTGGAGAAGGTCAATCTTGCTTATCAAGGCTACGGTCCGAGTGCGGATGCTCTACAGAATGGCAATATTGATGGTATGAACATACCGGCAGGCGTACCCGCAGCGGCAGTGACAAGAGCGTACGCTAACATGGGCGAGAAGCTTACTACTCTGGATTTCACGCCGGAGCAGATTGCACAGGTCAACAGTGATTTCGAGTTATGGACAGCCTACACCATTCCTGCGGGCACCTACCCGAAGCAAAATGAAGACATTAACACCATAGCCCAGCCTAACATTCTGGCAGTCCGCGACGATGTGTCAGAAAACGATGTTTACGAAATCACCAAAACCATCTATGAAAACCTACCTTTCCTAAACAACATCCACCCGGCAACCAAGGCGATGGCTCTGGAAAAAGCGATTGCTGGCTTACCTATGCCACTCCATCCCGGCGCGGCGCGTTTCTATAAGGAACAAGGGTTGAAGATTCCTGATCGTCTGATTGCGCAGTAATGGTGGCAGATAATACACATAACGAGCCTGTCGTTGCGGTTCGTGACGAGAGCGCAAGCGAGGCGGCTGAGCGTTTAGAGCACCGGCTAATCGGGCCGGTGGTCTTCTGGCTTGCAATTGCAACGGCTCTCGTTCACCTCTACTTCAACACGCTCTCCACCCTGTCGGAGTTGTGGAGTTCTGCTCTACACTTCGGCCTCTTTGGACTGATTTGTACTCTGACCACGCCCATGCTTAAGGCCCGCTCCGCCAGCGGGCAGCGGTTTGTGCTTGGCATTGACCTTATGCTCGGGTTTACCGCGCTTGCCTGTGCTTTTTACCTGATCATCTTTGAGGATGATTTGTATCAGCGAGGGTTTAATTTTGACACCGGCGACTGGCTTGTATCCATCGTATCAGTCGCACTGATATTGGAGCTGGCGCGCCGCACCGTGGGCTGGTTTATCCCCGTTCTTTGTGTGGTGGCGTTAACCTATGTGGCTTGGTGGGGTCAGTATGTTGACGGTATTTTCAATTTCCCCGGCTTGTCTTGGGAAACGGTTTTGTATCGTTCCTATATCGGCGGCCAAGGAATGTTAGGCTCCATCGCCCGAATTTCCTGGACCTACGTGTTCATGTTCATCTTATTCGGTGCTTTTCTGGTTAAGTCTGGGGCAGGGGATTTCATCATAGAATTGGCGCGCTGCGCGGCGGGGCGTTTTGTGGGTGGCCCTGGGTTTGTCGCGGTATTTGCTTCCGGCCTTATGGGGTCGGTCTCGGGCTCCAGTGTTGCCAATACGGTTTCTACCGGCGTGATTACCATTCCGCTGATGCGGAAGGCGGGCTTTCCAGCGCGTTTTGCGGCCGGTGTAGAAGCGGCAGCCTCCACAGGTGGCCAGCTTATGCCTCCGGTGATGGGGGCAGGGGCATTTATCATGGCCTCGTATACTCAGGTGTCCTACCTCACCATTATTGGCGTTGCGGCTCTGCCTGCACTTCTGTATTTCATTTCCGTAGCCATGTTTGTTCGTATTGAGGCCAAGCGTAGCCATGCAGTCAAATTGGAAGACGACGCCGCACCGTCACTCAAAGACGTTCTCAAAGGTGGTTGGCATTTTCTCTTGCCCTTGATCGTTTTGGTTGCGGCCCTTGTGTATGGATTCACTCCAACTTACGCGGCGGGGATAGCCATTGTGTCGGTTATAGTTGCGTCTTGGCTTTCAAAGAACCCTATGGGGTTTAGGGATATCCTCGACGCTCTGGCGATGGGTACCCGAAATATCACCACTACTGCGATATTGTTGATCACAGTGGGCCTCATTGTGATGGTTGTGTCCACTACGGGTATAGGCAATACCTTTTCGCTGATGATTACCGACTGGGCCGGTGGAAGTTTGTTAATTACCATCCTTCTAGTGGCTTTGGCTTCGCTCATCTTGGGGATGGGGCTGCCTGTAACCGCTGCCTATATTGTGCTCGCGACACTTTCGGCACCGGCAATTTACAACCTCATCGCTCAAAGCCAGTTGGTGGAGCTCATGGTAAACGGCAATTTACCGGATCAGGCGAAAGCCATTTTTATGCTTGCCGCCCCTGAGCGCCTGCCGCTGTTAGACGCGCCTATGGATGTGGCAACCGCCCGCGAGATGCTCGCTCTGGTGCCAGACACCTTTAGTGGCCAACTTTTGGAACAGGCGTTATCTCCGGCAGCTCTTTCGATGTTGTTGGTGGCAGCCCACATGATTATTTTTTGGTTGTCGCAGGATTCCAACGTTACGCCACCGGTTTGTTTGACCGCCTTCGCTGCTGCCGCTATTGCGGGAACGCCACAGATGCGCACTGGGTTTACCGCCTGGAAGCTTGCCAAGGGTTTGTATATAGTGCCTTTGCTGTTTGCCTACTCCCCTCTTATTACCGGAGATTTCACCGAAATGATTCAGGTGTTCTGTTTTGGGCTGTTTGGTATCTACGCCATTATTGCAGGCCTTGAAGGCTATCTTGAGCACAAGCTCAACCTGCTGGTGCGGGTTCTAATGTTTCCCCTCGGCGCCCTTATGCTATGGCCCCATGGCCAGATATTGGTTGATGGTGCGGGGCTGATTGTTTTTCTTACAGTGTTGGTCTGGAGTAGTCGAGCGCAGCATGACAGCGCTTGATGTAATGGCACTGCTGGCGCTTGGCGGTATTGCAGGGTTCATTAACGTGCTTTCGGCTGGCGGCTCTATGCTAACTCTGCCGCTTTTAATGCTTCTGGGTTTGCCGCCACAGGTAGCCAACGGCACCAACAGGGTTGCAATCATTCTGCAGAGCACAACAGCGGTGGCGGGCTTCAAACGCCTCGGCCATGGCAATCTCCGGGTAAGCCTGCATCTGGCTGTGCCAGCTGTTCTAGGGTCGCTATTAGGGGCTTGGGTAGCGACTTGGGTCGCTGATGCCGTATTTGAGGTGGTGCTGATCGCTGCCATGATTGGTGCGTCTGTGTTTATGCTGCTGCCCCAGCCTAAGCTGGATACCAATCCGCTAACACCAGAGCGGCTTGGACCGGTTATTTATGCCGCCATGTTTTTGATTGGCGTCTACGGTGGCTTTATTCAGGTGGGTGTAGGCGCTCTGTTTATCGTTGTTTTGTACCGCATGCTGCGCATAGATCTTCGGCAGGTCAATGTGTTCAAGGTGTCTATTATTTTATTATACACCGTCCCAGCTTTGATGGTGTTTGCCATTAATGATCAAGTTCGGTGGGGCATGGGCTTGGTTCTCGCCGCTGGCAACATCACGGGCGCGTTTGTGGCCGTTAAAGTGAATTTGAGTGAGAAGGGCGCGCAATGGGTAAAGTGGATTACCTTGTTTATGGCGGGCGCAATACTGGTTCGGCTGATGTTCTACTAACGAAACAGAGACAGCGGCCATAAAAAACGCCAACCCGGAGGTTGGCGTTTTTCGTGGAGCTAACCCTTAAAGGTTATTGCTTATGCAATGTTCGCTTCAGCAGCCTTCTTGGTGTAGTTCTCCATCTGGTCGAAGTTCAGATACTTGTAGATCTCTGAAGACATACTGTTCAAATCCTTTGCGTACTCCATGTACTCCTGAGGAGTAGGGAGTTTGCCTAGAATTGCGCCTACAGCTGCCAGTTCCGCAGACGTCAGGTACACATTTGCGCCATCGCCCAGACGGTTCGGGAAGTTACGGGTAGATGTAGACAGAACGGTAGACTTGGGAGCTACACGCGCCTGGTTACCCATGCACAGGGAGCAACCCGGCATCTCGGTGCGAACACCGGCCGTGCCGTAGATGTTGAAGTAGCCTTCTTCCATCAACTGGGCCTGGTCCATCTTGGTGGGTGGTGACATCCACAGACGGGTGCTCAGGTTGCCCTTATGTTGCTCAAGCAACTTACCAGCGGCACGGAAGTGACCGATGTTGGTCATGCAGGAGCCGATAAATACCTCGTCTACCTTGTCGCCAGCCACTTCTGACAGGAAGCGTGCGTCGTCCGGATCGTTCGGGCAGCACACGATCGGCTCTTTGATATCCGCCAGGTCGATTTCTACAACGTGTGCGTACTCAGCGTCTTTGTCAGCACGCATAAGCTTCGGATCGGCCAGCCACTCTTCCATCTGCTGTGCACGGCGCTCCAGAGTGCGCGGGTCGCCGTAACCTTCAGCGATCATCCAGCGCAGCATAGTGATGTTGGAGCGCAGGTACTCTGCTACAGACTCTTCAGACAGGTTGATGGTACAACCCGCAGCGGAGCGCTCGGCAGACGCATCAGACAACTCGAATGCCTGCTCAACGGTCAGGTTCTCAAGGCCTTCGATTTCCAGAATGCGGCCGGAGAATTCGTTGATTTTGCCTTTCTTCTCAACGGTCAACATGCCTTGCTTGATACCGTAGAGAGGAATGGCGTGTACCAAGTCACGCAACGTGATACCCGGCTGCATTTCGCCTTTAAAGCGAACCAGTACGGACTCAGGCATGTCCAGAGGCATAACGCCGGTTGCTGCAGCAAAAGCGACCAAGCCAGAACCGGCCGGGAAAGAAATGCCCATTGGGAAGCGGGTGTGGGAGTCACCACCGGTACCAACAGTGTCTGGCAGTAGCATGCGGTTCAACCAGGAGTGGATGATGCCGTCGCCAGGACGAAGGGCAACACCGCCACGGGTTTGAATGAAGTCTGGCATGGTGTGCTGCATTTCAACGTCAACCGGCTTCGGGTAGGCCGCCGTGTGACAGAAAGACTGCATAACCAGATCTGCCTGGAAGCCCAGACACGCCAGATCTTTCAGTTCGTCGCGAGTCATCGGGCCAGTTGTGTCCTGAGAACCCACGGTGGTCATGTGTGGCTCGCAGTAGGTTCCGGGGCGAACGCCTTGGCCTTCGTCCAGGCCACAAGCCTTGCCGACCATCTTCTGGCCTAGAGTAAAGCCTTTGGTTCCAGCTTCCGGATCTTTTGGAAGGCGGAAGAGGTCGGTTGCGCCCAGACCCAGCGCTGCGCGCGCCTTGGCGGTCAGGCCACGGCCGATGATCAGAGGAATACGGCCGCCAGCCTGAACTTCATCCAGAATAACGTCAGATTTGAAATCGAACTCGGAGATGGTTTCGCCGGCTTCGTTCAAAATCTTGCCTTCGTATGGGCGGATTTCAATAACATCGCCCATGTTCATGTTGTCTACAGGTGCTTCGAATACCAGCGCGCCCGCATCTTCCATTGTGTTGAAGAAGATCGGGGCAACCTTGTTACCAATACAAACACCACCGGCACGCTTGTTCGGCACACCTGGAATGTCTTCGCCGAAAAACCACAGCACCGAGTTGGTAGCAGATTTACGGGAAGAGCCAGTACCGACAACGTCGCCAACGAAAGCAACTGGCAGGCCTTTGGCTTTGATTTCATCAATCTGGCTCATAGGGCCAGTAACACCGGGTTCTTCCGGCTTCAGGCCATCGCGTTCCATTTTGTAAGCAGCGCGGGCGTGCAGCGGGATGTCCGGGCGGGACCAGGCGTCCGGAGCCGGAGACAGGTCGTCAGTGTTGGTTTCGCCGGTAACCTTGAATACCACCATCTTGGTGCTTTCAGGAACCTTGTTTTTGTTAGTGAACCACTCGGCGTTGGCCCAAGACTCAACAACAGATTTAGCAACGGCGTTGCCAGCATCCATTTTTTCTTTAACGTCGTTGAATGCGTCAAACATCAGCAGTGTGTGCTTTAACTCTTCACCGGCCAACTCTGCCAGTTCGGCGTTGTCCAGTAGGTCAACCAACGTGGAAATGTTGTAGCCACCCTGCATCATGCCTAGCAGCTGTACCGCTTTTTTATTGTCGATCAGAGGGGAAGAGGCTTCGCCTTTAACAATCGCGCTCAGAAAAGCAGCTTTTACATAAGCGGCTTCATCTACGCCTGGCGGAATACGATTTTCCAGCAGGTCTACCAGAGTTTCTTCTTCACCGGCTGGTGGGTTTTTCAACAGTTCAACCAGAGCTGCAGTCTGCTCGGCGTTCAATGGCTTGGGGGGGATGCCCAGGGCAGCACGTTCTGCAACGTGTTCACGATAAGCTTCTAACACGATATGAACCCTCATCAGTTGGTATGTCCCGCACATTTGGCAATACGCCTGGCGGGAGTTTTATGGCGGAAAGACCGTAAGTTGGCGCTGCATTCTATAGGAAAGCCCTTATAAAGTTAAGCTGGACAGAGGTCGGAGAAAGCTGATAGCTGCGCTATAATCGCCGGCCCTTTGAATTGACGTTGCCGCTTCTATGAACCAAAAAACCGATTCCATGACCCAAGCGCTCCAAGAAATCCATGAGTTTCTGCCGTGCGTTACGCCGCAGCAATGGATTGATAACGCGCTGGCCAATCAGGATTTGATGCTGATAGACCACGCCCATTGCGAGAAAAAAGCCGCCTCTACAGCGCTCAGCTTGATGTACCGCTATGTTGATAACAGCAATCTGCTCAATAAAATGTCCCGGTTGGCCCGGGAGGAATTGCGCCACTTCGAGCAGGTTTTGGCGATCATTGATAAGCGCGGCGTGGCCTATTGCCACCTGACTCCTGCGCGGTATGCCGCAGGCTTACGTAAGGAGGTGCGCACGGATGACCCCGGGCGGCTGGTGGATGTGATGATTGTGGGTGCTATCATCGAGGCCCGCTCATGTGAACGGTTTGCCGCTCTGGTTCCCTTTTTGGATGAGGAACTGGCGGCTTTCTACAGCAGCTTGCTCAAGTCCGAGGCGCGCCATTACCGGGACTATCTGGAGTTGGCTGTACAGGCCAATCAAGGCCCGGTAGATGAGCGGGTTGCAGAGTTCACGGCAATTGAACGGCAGCTCATTCTGGAACCGGATAGCGAGTTCCGCTTTCACAGCGGGCCGGTGAGCTGACATTTGGGAAGAGAGTCAGGCAAGCGCACGGCACAGCCCGATCCATGCATCAATGCCTGCACTCCGGTACTTTTGTTTGTGCAGTATGAAATAGAACTGGCGTTCAAAGTTCCGGCTTTCGGGCGTTTTCAGTGGCACCAAGCTGCCGCGCTTGAAAGCATCTTCAAGTACCACCTCCGACAAGCAGCCTATGCCCAGATTTGCTTCTACGGCGCGCTTTATGGCTTCTGTATGCTCCAGTTCCAGTAAAACGTTAAGGTTTGGAAGCAGGCCGTGCATGCCGCGATCAAAGCTCTGGCGAGTTCCGGAGCCTTCCTCCCTCATGATCCAGGTCGCATCGCGAAGATCCTCGTCTGTTAATGTTCCTTTTTTCGCCAATGGGTGCGAAGGTGAACAGAACACTACCAATTGATCGCCGCGCCAAGGCAAGACTTCAAGTTCTGATGATTGCAGTTCGCCTTCGATAAGGCCGATATCAAGTTCGAAGTCTTTGACGCGGCGCGCGATGGTGCTGGTATTGGCCACCTCCAACGACACTCTGGGCTGAGTAGGGGTATTCATGTATTGGGCCATAACGCCAACGGCCAGATAGTTACCTATTGTTAAGGTGGCGCCAACTTTCAATGCGCCAACTTCGGAATGTTTGCTAAAAGCCTGTTCCAGCTCCGTCGCTTGAGCCAGCACAGCTTCTACCTTGGGTCGGTATAGCCGCCCGAGCTCATTCAGCTGCAGGCGCTTGCCAACACGATCGAACAGTTGGATATCAAACTGGTTTTCCAGTTCTTTGAGTGCGCTGCTAGCAGCAGACTGAGACATAGCCAGCGATTCAGCCGCACGGGTAATATTTTGGAAGTGCGCTGCCGCTAAAAAGACTTCGAGTTGCCGGAAGCTGTATTTCATAACAAAATGCTCTAAATCGATGTAGCCGAATAAGGTTATGGGAATATCCCATTTCATCGATAGGTTAGAGATGGGATAGACTTTAGGCAATTCATATTTGCAACATTCGCCGTCAATAGCGAACCGGACAGGCAAGAGGTTTTCATGAGTAACTTGGCAAAAGAAACAGTGACCAGCGTTCATCACTGGAACGATACCCTGTTCAGCTTCAAGACCAGCCGTGACCCTGGATTCCGATTCAAAAACGGCCACTTTGTAATGATTGGTCTGGAGTCTGAAGGCAAGCCGCTGATGCGTGCTTACAGCATCGCCAGTGCAAATTACGAAGAAGAGCTAGAGTTCTTCTCAATCAAGGTGCAAGACGGCCCGTTAACGTCCCGTTTGCAGAAGATTCAGGTCGGTGATGAAATTCTGGTGAGTCGCAAGCCTACCGGAACTCTGATTTTGGATAACCTGCTGCCCGGGAAAAATCTCTGGTTGATCAGTACCGGTACCGGGCTGGCGCCGTTCATGAGCATCATCAAAGACCCTGAAGTGTACGAGGCCTTTGATAAAGTTATCCTCACCCACGGCGTGCGTTATGTTTCAGAGCTTGCCTATCAGCAAGAGATTGAAGAATTACCCGAAAACGAGTTTTTCGGTGAGATGGTTAAAGGCAAGCTGGAATACTACCCAACCGTTACCCGTGAGCCTTTCCGCAACGAGGGCAGGCTTACTCGGGCCATGCAGAGTGGCAAGATAACCAGTGATTTTGGTTTGCCTAAGTTAAACCCTGAAGATGATCGATTCATGATCTGCGGAAGCCCGAGCATGCTGAAGGATACCTGCTCCATTCTTGATGAAATGGGCTTTAAAGAGGCCAGAGGCGGTGACATGGGGCACTACGTGATTGAGCGGGCGTTTGTTGAGAAGTAAGGCTGCAGCTCGGAAGTTCAGTGCCAGTAACGGCAAACGCTGCGTGGCATTAGTGTGCAAGCAGGGCGGGAGTATAGTTCCTCCCTGCTTGCTTTCAGAAGCGCTCGCCGTCACGTTGGGCGCTGAAGATTGAAGCGGTTAACTCAGATCGCGATTCCCCCCAACTTTGTTTCCAGATATTCTCCAATACCTTCCTGAGCACCTTCCCGACCAAGCCCGCTATTTTTCATGCCGCCAAATGGCGCCGCTGCGCTGGTTGGGTTGATGTCGTTAATACCAATAATGCCGAAATCCAGAGCTTCAAATGCGCGCATCGCTGTCGTCATGTTGTTGCTGTAGATGTAAGCCGCCAGCCCAAACTCTGTGTCGTTGGCCATGGCAATCACATCGTCTTCTGAGCGATAGGTGATCACAGGAGCGACTGGGCCAAAGGTTTCTTCGCGGTAGATTTTCATGGCTGGCGTTACGCCGGAGAGCACGGTTGGCGCATAGAAGTAGCCGTTTGAAAGGCCGTTTTCTGTTAAACGCTGCCCACCGGTTTCCAATGTCGCGCCTTGGGCAATTGCATCCTGAACCTGAGCATCGACCTTCTGGATGGCGTGTTCATTGATCAACGGTCCGATGCCAACGCCTTCGGACATCCCATTACCTGCTATCAGGCGATTGGCCCGGCTGGTTAGTTCCGAAATAAACGGTTTCAGGTGGTCCTCGTGCACAAATATCCGGTTAGGGCTAATGCAGGCCTGACCGGTATTAAGAAACTTCACCAGAGACAGACCTTTCGCTGCGTGCACTGGATCGGCATCGGGGAACACAATGGCGGGTGCATGTCCGCCAAGTTCCATAGATACTCGCTTCATGTTGGCTGCCGCCAGCGCGTTCAACTTTTTGCCAACGGGAGTGGAGCCGGTGAACGTCAGTTTTCGGACTCTTGGGTCAGTACAAAAAGCATCGCCCACCCGCTCTGGATCCCGCACAGTGAGCATGTTGATGACGCCAGCGGGAAAGCCTGCTTCTGCAAAGATCTCGACCATGGCCTTAGCGCACAAGGGCGTGCTTTCAGCGGGTTTCAGTATTACCGTGCAGCCGGCAGCTAATGCAGGTGCCAGCTTGCGCGTAATCATGGAAATCGGGTAGTTCCACGGTGTTATTGCGCCGACCACACCCACGGGCGATTTCTGGACAATAAAGCGCTGATTTTCACGGGCGGAAGGAATGCTTTGCCCATATACACGTTTGGCTTCTTCAGCGAACCACAGCAGGAAATCTGCACCGTACTGTACTTCGTTGAGTGATGCTTTCAGGGGTTTTCCCTGTTCGCGGGTCATCAATTCAGCTAGCTCACGCTTCTGCCGAATCATCAGCTCCCAAGCCCGGTAAAGCAGTTGGGAACGATAATAAGCCGTGGTTTTCTTCCATTCTTTAAAGGCGCAATCTGCGGCCGCGATGGCGGCCTCAATGTCTTGGTTTGTGCAATTGGGCACTTGCCCGATGATCTCGCCCGTTGCCGGATTGGTGACCGAGAGCTCAGAGCGCCCGGTTAACCATTCACCGTTTATGTACATGAGGCTTTACCTTCTGGCTGGTATTAGAATTCAATCTCTGGAAGCGCCATTATGGCATCGTCACCAGATCGTATCGCGCTCAGATGTGATGAACAACGCGGTAAGATGTGGTCAATAAAAAAGCTGGTTGTCGCCAGCTTGTTGGCTGCAAATGTGCTCTGGTCACCCAGATCATTTGCCGCAGCGATAGCTGCTTTCAGCATCAACCAGCCTGCCGTTACTGTGGAGCTCAACATAAGGTAGTCGAATGCAACGGCACCGGTGAATTGGTCGTCATTACCCCGCTCGAGAACCACGCGTGTCGCATCCTCAAGGAAGGCGACTGCCTGGTCAAATTTCGCTTGGCGTTCAGCGGTTAACACACAATTGCGTTGCAGTGAGCCAGTGAATGGGCGCATGTCTCCAATCAGTTCAGCCATTGCCTGACCCTGATCACGAACGGTTTTCCGACCAATCAGGTCCAGTGCCTGAATGCCGTTTGTACCTTCGTAAATCGGCAGAATTCGGGCATCACGATAGTGCTGTGCAGCGCCAGTCTCTTCAATAAATCCCATGCCGCCATAGCATTGGATGCCCAAAGAGGTAACTTCCTGGGCGATTTCTGTGCACCAGCCCTTCACCAGAGGTGTGAGCAGGTCCACTCGGCGCTTGTAACGAGCCCTGATACTGTCTGGCAGGCTTTCCGTATTGGCGTAATCGACGGCCACGCAGCCGGTGTAGGCGAGCCCGCGTGCAGCTTCGGTCAAGGTTCTCATGATCATCAGCATACGGCGTACGTCCGGGTGCTTGATGATAGGTGACACGCCTTGTTCGCCGGGAGCGGTGCCCTGAGTGCGCTCCAAGGTATAATCCCGGGCCTGCTGATATGCGCGCTCGGAAATGGACACGCCTTGCAAACCAACGGTCAGGCGGGCGTTATTCATCATTGTGAACATGCATGCCAAACCACGATTTTCCTCGCCTACCAAATAACCGACGGCGCCTTCATTGTCGCCAAAACTCATTACGCAGGTGGGGCTGGCGTGGATGCCGAGCTTGTGTTCCAGCGAGACCGCCTGGCAGTCGTTTCTTTCGCCGGGCTCTCCGGAAGCATTCGGGAGATATTTGGGTACGGCAAACAGTGAGATGCCTTTCACCCCTGGAGGGGCATCAGGCAAGCGAGCGAGCACAAGGTGGATAATGTTCTCCGCCATGTCGTGCTCACCCCAGGTGATGAAAATCTTTTGACCCTTTATCCGGTAAACATCGCCATCCGGACGGGCCTGAGTCCGAATGCCCGATAAATCCGAGCCAGACTGGGGTTCGGTAAGGTTCATGGTTCCGGTCCATTGACCGGAAATCATTTTCGGCAGTAACAGCTGTTTAAGCTGATCGCTGCCCTTTTCTGAAAGCGCTTCAACCGCGCCCTGAGACAACAACGGACAGAGCCCCCACGCCATGTTTGCGGCATGCCACATTTCCTGAACAGGAATGGCCAGTGAGAAAGGCAGGCCTTGGCCACCAAACTCCGGGTCAAACTGCAGGCTGGCCCAACCACTCTCGGCATACTGCTGGTACGCGCCCCGGAAGCCGTCCGGAGTAACCACGTTGTGGTCCGAATCCAGACGCACACCGGTATGGTCTCCGGTGACGTTGGTTGGCGCGATGACGGAACCGGCAAAACGCGCGGCTTCTTCAAGAATGGCGGCGACGACATCCTCGGAGGCATCTTCATAACCGCAGGCTTTGGCCATTTCTGAAAACCCGGCGACGTGCTGCAGGGTGAACTCCATCTCCCGGGTGGGTGCTCTGAACGCTGTCATGGTGTACTCCCTTAGCTCATGTACTGGCCGCCGTTGACCGACATGTTGGTGCCGGTCACGAAGCTTGCTTCGTCCGCTGTGAGATAGACAACGGCTCGGGCAATGTCTTCAGGCTTGCCAAGGTGGCCAACAGGGATGCCCGCAACAATGTTATTCAGCACTTTTTCGGGTACCTGACGCACCATGGGGGTGTCGATGTAGCCGGGGGAAACCGAGTTTGCAGTTACGCCTTTGCGGGCGCCTTCCTGAGCAATGGATTTGGTGAATCCGTAAATGCCTGCTTTGGTTGCGGCATAGTTGCTTTGGCCAAACTGGCCTTTCTCTCCATTGAGCGACGAAATGTTAACGATGCGGCCAAAACCGCGCCCGCACATGTTTTCGAACACTTGCTGGCACATATTGAACATGGAAGTCAGGTTCACATTGATAACCTGATTCCACTGTTCTGGCTGCATTCTCTTCAACGGTGCGTCGTTGGTGATACCGGCGTTGTTGACCAGAATGTCGATGGGGCCCAAATCCTGTTCTACAGCGGCTGTGAATGCTTTACAGGCTTCAAAGTCGGTTACGTCGAGCGGGTAGATAGCCACGTCAACACCCTCTTCACGAAGGTTGGCCTGCCAGTCTTTTGCTTGGGCTGTGAACTCTTCACCGGGTAGGTGAGTGCCCACCACTTTCCGGCCCTGAGCGGCCAGTGCCTTACACATGGCGGTACCCAGGCCACCGGCTGCCCCGGTAATAACTGCGATACGATTAGTCATGGTGTTCTCCTTACTTTTCAGGGTGGTTTATTTCAAAAGTTTCTTGATATTGGATGACAGGGAAATGGTTCCCTGTGAGGTGTACTGGTTACTGCGATGTACGATTTTTGGAAGCTCGTATAGATAGTTCACCATCAACCCGGCTGATTGCTTTAGGCCTTTATCCGATGTGTCTGCCATCCAGTTGAGCCGCGCGAGTTGCGCACCATTGCTCAAATGGAAGTTTGCGACAGGATCGTTCGCACGGGAGGTGCCAGGCTTGGTCGAGCTTAGATAGGTCGCAGCCAGTTTCATGATGGCTTCTTGCTGGGTGCCAGTGGCATCCCCCTGACTAGCGAGCACGGGATCACGTGGCGGCGGTGTGTTGAGCCACTGTTCACCCCCAGGTAACAGCATTAGCTGGTCGGCTGGCGTGCTGTCCAGCCAGCGGCGGAAGCCGGGGATGGGTGACAGGGTGGCGAACTGTTTAAGCTGAGGGAACTCCACTTGCAGCTTGCTGACCACTTGTTTGATCAGGAAGTTACCGAAGCTGATACCCGCCAAGCCTTGTTGGGCGTTAGAAATCGAGTAGAAAATGGCGGTGTCGGCTTTATCGATGTCCTCTGTTGGCGCGTGCTCGTCCAGAAGCCTTTGAACATTGTCGGCAAGGCCATTTACCAAAGCCACCTCCACAAAAATCAGTGGTTCGTCTGGCATGTTCGGGTGAATAAAGGCGAAGCAGCGACGGTCGAAGTCCAGTCGGTTCTTGAGGTCGCTCCAACTTTTGATGGCGTGCACGGCTTCATAGGCGATCAACTTTTCGAGCATGGCACCACTGGAGTTCCAGCTGATCTCTTCCAATTGCAACAAACCGATGTCGAACCACGTGGCGAGCAGGTCGCGAAGATCCGTTTCCAATGGCTTCAGCTGTGGATAATCTTTGCGCAGGCGAAGCAGTTCCTCTCGCATATCAACCAGGAATTTCACCCCGGAAGGTACCCCGTTGAACTGCTTCAATAGTGCCGTTCGGCTGGGTATCAAAGCCTTGCGTAAGGACTGGGCGGCTTCTGTTTTCTCGTTGTGCTTGGCGTTGTGCCATTGATCGATAGCGCTCTCGACGGATGCCTCGTTAACGCCGTAATGCTCTGCAAGCAATCCCAGGAAGCGTGTCCTTCCGGTCGTAGTCAGCTTCAGATAGGCGCGGCCCAACAAGGCGGCCCGCTTGCGAGCTTCTACCTGACCGCCATTCTCAGAGAGGCAGTCGTCTATCCACTCCTTAACGATTGCGATGTCAGATTCCGGGAGGTCTTCCGCAACGCTCAGGATGTCTGAGCCACGTCGGCCTACGGATTCCAGTCCACCTGAAACCAGCTTCTTGAAGGCCCTTTCAAAAATGCTTACGGGTTGCCTCTGCATGACTGCGACTCCCTTGGTGCAAAGCGGGGTTGTTTGGATTGATGAGAGAAGGCTACCAGAGCATTTTGAAAAAACCAAGTAAAAGTACTTGGTTTGATGGATATAAACCAGTAGTGTAGTCGGTGAATGGATCAACATGAGGAAGCACAATGCAAGAATTACACGGGTACTATCTGGAAGATCTGGAAATTGGAATGGAGGCGTTCTACGCCAAGACTATTACTGAAGCAGATGTGGTTTTGTTCGCGGGCATCAGTGGTGACGACAATCCGGTACATATTAACGCTGAGTACGCGAAGACCACGCCGTTCAAAGAGCGGATTGTTCATGGCATGTTCAGTGCAGCACTGATTTCAGCTGTATTGGGTACGCGTATGCCTGGCCCTGGGGCGATCTATATAGATCAGCAGATTAAATTTAAAGCACCGGTTCACATTGGCGATACGGTGGTTGCGTCTGCAAAAGTTATTGAGATAAACGAAGAGCGTCGCCGAGTAAAGTTGGAAACCATCTGCAAGGTGGGAGATAAGGTTGTTGCGGAAGGTGTCGCCACCAACATGGTTGATCGCCGCCCTGCGTGAGTCTGGAGACTATTATGTTAATGGATATAGAGAAGTCCATCGTTGCGGTTATTGATGTTCAGGCCCGACTATTGGGTGGAGTGCATGAAGCCGATAAACTGGTGAATAACTGCAGTTGGTTGGTTCGTCTGGCAAAGCTGATGGATGTCCCAGTAGTGGGATCGGAGCAATACCCGGATGGGCTGGGGCCCACTGAAGAAGGTTTGCGTGAATTGGTCGGCCCGGCCAATATATACGGCAAAGCTTACTTTTCCTGCATTGACGACCCCGGGTTCGAAAAAGCATTCCAGGCGCATGATCGAAAACAGATTGTCCTGTGCGGCATGGAGTCTCAAGCCTGCGTGATGCAATCAGCCGTCAGGTTGCTGGAGAAGGGGTTGGACGTATTTGTGGTGGCTGATGCCATTTCTGCACGTAACTCATACGATACCGAAGTAGCACTGCGTCGTATGGAGCAGGCCGGTGCCAGAATTGTCACAAAAGAAATGGTCGGATTCGAGTGGATACGACGTTCTGATGCGGCTCAATTCAAGGCTTTCAGCAAAGAGTTCCTGCGCTAGTAAGTCACGGGGTCCTGATGCCTTGTGGCTAAGGGCCCCGGAGACCGTCAGAATAGGGTCCGACCAGGCAACCCGCGTTCCGAGAACCCGTTACCCATGAAAAAACCGTTACCCATGAAAAATCGCACCCCGGAAGAAGGGCTTACCGCCCTGACCGACGACGCTGAGCGCAACCGCTTGCTGGCGGAAATGGCTGAGCAGTCTACCGATATGATTTCCCGGCACACACCGGAGGATTGGCTGTTTATCTATGCGTCTCCGGCGGTTACGCATTTGCTGGGCTATACGGTTGAAGAAATTGTTGGTATCTCGGCTTACGATCTCTACCATCCAGACGATGTTGAAGACTTCCGGTTACGGGCACCCACGGTGAGTTATGACCGGGGGTTGTACACCCATACTTATCGCTTTCGCTGTAAAGATGGACACTACATCTGGTTGGAAAGTACCAGCCGGTCCATTCGAGACCCGGAGACCAATGATATCCGGGAAATCCTTGTGGTGTCTCGGGATGCAACCCATCGAATCATGGCAGATAAAGCAAGCCGGCGTTTGGCGCGGGTGCTGGAGAGCACTCAGGACCTGGTTATATTTGCCAATCTGGATTTTACCGTTTCGCACCTTAACGAAGCCGCCCGGAAAGCTCTTGAAATGGAGTGCATGGAATACAGCTCTTTCCCGCTCTCGAGGCTTGTGACCGAGAAGGGCCTGGCCACCTTGATGGAAGAAGGCTTTCCGGCAGCAAAGGAAACAGGGAGTTGGCGTGGAGAGCTAACGATGCAAAACCTGAACGCATCTCGCATACCGGTCCTGCTCGAGCTCTTGGCTCACCGCTCCTTGCATGGGGATATTGAGTATTTCTCACTGGTCGCTCACGATCTCACCGAGAAAAAAGCAGCTGAAGACCAACTCAAGCAGTATCAGGCCGAAATTGATCATGCCAGCCGGCTGGTCACTATGGGTGAACTGGCATCGAGCCTGGCCCATGAGTTGAACCAGCCACTCTCCGCTATGGTGAATTATCTCCGGGGCATTGAACGGCGTTTTGCGGACAAGCCCACTCTCGCGTGGAGCGATGTGGAACTGCCGATTACTCGAAGCATCCGGACGGCGTTGAGAGCAGGTGAGATCATCCATCGGATGATGGATTTCACGAGAAAGCAGGAGCCAGTCGTTACTCGCCTCAATTTACGGGATTTGATCGGGGAGATGATCAACTTCTGCGAGAGTACGGCGGAAAGGCACAATGTGTCCGTAGTTTTTGAGCCCGACTTGAAGTTGCCAGACGTTAAAGGTGATCGGGTGCAGTTGGAACAGGTAGTGTTGAACCTGATCGTGAATGCTGTGGAGGCGAGTGGTTCTGCTGATCGTGACGACGCTGCCATTGTGCGAGTCAGAGTTGTGCCTCATGAGAGTGGGCAATTAAGAGTAGAAGTTGAGGATCAGGGGCGGGGGATTTCCGAGGTAGATATGTCTCGTCTTTTTGATCGCTTTTTCTCAACCAAGGAAACTGGGCTAGGAATGGGGCTGGCCATAAGCCGTTCATTGGTAGAGAATCTTGGTGGCGAGCTTTGGGCAGAAAACCTCCCTACGGGCGGCGCACGTTTTTCATTTACTCTCAATATTACTGACTGATAATTCATGACCTCTAAAAACGACGCACAAACAGTTTTCGTTATTGATGACGACACGGACGTGAGAGATTCATTGAAGTGGTTGCTTGAGTCTGTAGGTCTCAATGTTCAAACCTACGAGAATGCGATGGCGTTCTTTGAAGCTTTCGATACCGGCGCGAGTGGTTGTATCGTGATGGATGTGCGAATGCCAGGATTGAGCGGCATTAACGCTCAGAAAAAGCTGCCGGAATACAATATTGAGCTGCCGGTGATCATGATTTCGGCCCACGGTAATGTCGATATGGCGGTGACGGCCCTGACTCAGGGTGCCATTACATTTATCGAAAAGCCATTTGATGACCAAACTCTGATCGATCATGTGCATAACGCATTGGAAAGAGATAGGAGCCGGTCTGTTCATCGTCGCTCACAGTCTCGTATACGGGACTGTTATGAACGCTTGACCCGGAGAGAGCGCCAAGTACTAGAGTTGATCGTTAAGGGGTTGTCTAACCAGGAGGCGGCAGACGAACTCGGTATTAACAGGAAAACAGTTGAAGGCCACCGGGCCAATATGACCGCAAAGATGAAAGTAGATTCGTTTGCGGAACTGGTACAGGTAGCCATCGCGCTAGGATTGGTACAGGGTATTACAAGCTTGTAAATCCAACCGCACAACGGGTCAAAGCCGAGCGAGGTTTTCTCTTGCAGCGTCCGGTAACCTGATCGGTCTTTGGATGTTGTCGTCAACGCAAACAATCACCGTTTCAGCGGTCGCGCAACACACCCCATCTTGAAAGATGCCCTGATATAGCTGTATCGAGCTGTTGCCAACACGCGTGACGGCCGTTCCAATATCTACGATTCCTGGCCAGTGAATTTCAGCGCGCAGTTGCAAATTCAGATTGACGATTACGAAGGATGTACCAGGTGAAGTGAGTGGTGCTTCCGAATCGTAGATCAGCTCAACTCGCCCCGTTTCAATAAACGTTGAAAATACCGCATTGTTCACATGCCCCTGTCGATCCGTGTCTGCATAGCGCAGTTTGTCGTAGGTGCGATGCGGAAACTGTTCCAGAGTCCAATCTTTAGTCGCGTCAGCTGCCATTTTCGGTTCCCCCTTTCGTCTGGGCTAAAGGAGTCGGAGCATTGCGCACGGCAGTATGTATGTCAAATTGTCCGTCCCTTCCTGGCGCGTAAGCCAGCTTTGGCATAGGTACGTCATGCCGACCCCCGTCGTGCCTGAGTGCATACCCATACAGGTATGAGTATTTACGCTTAATTAAATTTGCACAAACCGAGTACAACTACTTGCTTTTGGTCTATGCTGTCTTTTCCTAATAACAAAATGAAGAGGGCTCAACCTATGCCATTTGAGCACGCGAAAAAAGGGACGCTTACCAGTAGTCATTGGGGAACCTATCGAGTTCATGCAGATAACGGAACTATTACCGCTTTAGAAGGGTTCGAGCGGGATGAAGATCCATCGCCCATCGGACAAGGTATCGTTGATGTGCTGGACGGGCCGATGCGTATTAAAAAGCCAATGGTTCGACGTGGATGGCTGGAAAACGGGCCGGGAAATGCAGGGGGCGCTCGGGGAGCCGAGGAGTTTGTCGAGGTATCCTGGCCTAGAGTAATCAAGTTGGTGGTGGAAGAACTAAATCGTGTGCGCGATCGCTATGGTAACCAGGCCATCTATGGTGGGTCCTACGGCTGGTCCAGTGCAGGCCGTTTTCATCATGCCCAGAGCCAGCTAAAGAGATTTCTCAACTCGGTTGGTGGGTACACCTACTCACTGAATACATACAGCTATGCAGCGGCTGAAGTCACTTTGCCTCACGTGCTCGGGGACTTCTATTCCATGGTCAATGGCGCAACCAGTTGGGACGTTATCAAGGAGCACACAAGCCTGTTCGTGGCATTTGGTGGGGCGCCCGCCAAGAATGGCCAGGTGACCAATGGAGGGGTTGGTCGTCATGTGCAGAAGCAGGGCATGCTGGATGCAGCTTCTAACGGAGTAAAGGTCGTGAATGTTAGCCCCTTGCGTTCAGATGTTCTGGATGAAATGGACGCAGACTGGGTCGCTCTTTATCCGGGCAGCGATGTGGCACTTCTACTGGGTATTGCCCACATCCTTCATACTGAAAATCTGGCAGATACTGAGTTTTTGTCGACCTATACCGTGGGCTACGAACGCTTTCAGCAGTATTTTATGGGCGAGACCGATGGTGTCGTTAAAGACTGCTCTTGGGCCGCGATCAAGACGGGAATCGCAGCTTCTCGCATCCGGGATTTGGCGCGAGATATGGCTCGCCAGCGCACAATGATCTCTGTGAGCTGGTCTCTTACCCGACAGGACAACGGTGAGCAACCCTATTGGGCCGCAATCGCAGTTGCTTCCATGTTGGGGCAGCTGGGGCTACCCGGTGGTGGTATTGGTTTTGGCTATAGTGCGATGAATGCTATCGGTGCCAACTATCACGGTATTCCCGGTGCCTCTCTTCCCCAGGGTAAAAACCCGATAAAGAGCTTTATTCCTGTCGCTAGAATTACGGACCTACTTCTTCATCCCGGTAAGCGCTTTGAGTACAACGGCGTGGTTGGAACCTATCCGGACATTCGGTTGGTTTACTGGGCGGGGGGCAACCCGTTTCATCACCATCAGGATCTCGTGCGCATGAGGAGGGCGTGGCAGAAGCCCGAAACGATTATTGTGCATGAGTGGTGCTGGAATGCTCAGGCTAAACACGCAGATATTGTGCTGCCGGCCGCGACCTTTCTAGAGCGTAATGACATTGCTTCATCCAGTCGGGATCCTTTCCTTGTGTACATGCAAAAAGCCGCTGAGCCTGTAGGTCAAAGCCTGACAGACTATGAAATTTTCAGTGCGCTGGCGGAAGAACTGGGCGCACGTGAAGTTTTTACAGAAGGTCGTGACGAAGAACAGTGGTTGCAGGTGATTTATGACGGAACCCGGAAGAAGGCGAGTGGTAGTGGTATTAATCTACCGACCTTTGAGGAATTTAAAACAAAGGGTTGGTTTGAAAACGCGATGCCAAAAGAACCTCAGAATTTGTTGAAAGCTTTCCGCGAGAACCCTGCGGCGAATCCACTTGGAACGCCAAGTGGGAAAATAGAGATATTCTCTGAAACTGTCGCGGGCTTTGGTTATGAAGAATGCCCAGGCTTTCCATTTTGGAATGAGCCGAAAGAGTGGTTAGGGCAGGAATCCCCCGAATACCCCTTGCACCTGGTTTCCAATCAGCCGAAAAACAAACTGCACTCTCAATTGGATCACGGTTCTTATAGCCGGAAGTCGAAGATAAATGGCCGAGAGCCAGTGGTTATCCACCCGGTTGATGCAAAGGCCAGAAACATAGTAGATGGCAGCTTGGTTCGCCTCTTCAACGGACGCGGTGCCTGTTTATGCTCTGCCGTCGTGAGCGACGAGGTGCGCCCAAGAGTTTTGCAGCTGAGTACGGGAGCCTGGTTTGACCCGCCACTGCCTGGAGACTCAGCGATATCTTGCCAGCATGGTAACCCGAATGTTCTTACCCGGGATCAAGGAACATCACGCCTGGCCCAGGGACCGAGTGCATTGTCATGCCTCGTGGAAATTGAATTGTTCGAGGGGGAAGCGTCGGCTATGCCGATGGGTGCCTTTTCACCGCCTAAAATCCGTAGCGAAGCTGTTCCGGGCTCCTAAACCTCCAGTTTTTTACCTGTGCAGCACCTAGTCAGTGACAAGAAATGTGCTCGCGCTGTTGAATGGCATCTGGATTTAAGTATATGTGCTCAAATTTCCGAGTAAAAACCCTTGATTGAAAAAGGGTTAGTGTCTAGTATTTGGGCGGAGATAGTCTCTTCGCTATGCAATTCGAAATTCAGTTGGATGGAGAACAACAACAATGTCCCTAAAAAAGAGATCAACTGGCGGTGAGCAGCCGTCAGCCCTGGGCGCACTAAACCTTCGTGTGCCCTTTGTGCATTACAAAATAGAGATTCCCGATATTCTGCAAGGTGCGATCTTGTGTGTCGTTCCGCTGAGTATTACCGCATTGATGACATCTGTTCTGGGGATTCCGTTTGAAATTGCGGTTGCTTTTGTCCTCTTGAACAACATTCTCTATCTGGTCCACACGCATTTCGGTGATCCCACGGTTGCCGGTTGGATTACAGCCGGGATTCCCTTGTATGTAGCCTTTTTATCAAGCTATCCAGAGGGGGACGCCAGAATACTGGCGTTAATTGCTTTACAGCTAACCGTCTCAGGTATTTTTCTTGGTCTCGGGGTGTTCAAGGGGGCTGACGCGCTGGTGCGGAAAATGCCCGCGTCATTGAAATCCGGGATTTTAATTGGTGCGGGTATTTCGGCCATTATGGGTGAGTTTGGCTCAGACGGCCGGGTCTGGACTATGCCGATTACCATTCTGACCGGCGCGGTGCTGGGGTTCTTCATGTTGTTCTCGGAAACTGCCGGTCCCTTGCGTGCACGCTACGGTTTTTTCCGCTTTGTAGCTCAATACGGCATTGCTGTGCCTTTCCTGTTTGCTTACGTCTTGGGCATGATCATCGGTGAGGTAGATACGCCGGTCATTGAGTGGGGGTTCACTACCATTCCCATGGGCACTATCTTGAGCGAATACAGCATTTTTGGGTTGGGTATGCCGCCACTTCAATACTTTATTGATGCCATCCCTTTGGCGCTGGCGGCTTACATTATTGCCTTTGGCGATATTCTGGTAATGGACTCCCTGTTCAAAAATGCTGATGCTGTTCGCAAGGACGAAAAGCTGGTATTTAGCCCACGCCGTAACAGTTTCATCGTCGGGATTCGCAACCTTGTGCACGCGATCTTTGCGCCCTTCATCAGCTTGTCTGGCCCCGCGTGGACCGGTGGTCAAGCGTTGGTGATTAACCGCTACATGAACAACCCACGTTCGGTGATGGACAGTTATTGGGGTGGTGCGACCAGTCTGTACTGGGGTATGACAATCGCTGTTGTGCTGGTGCCTGTAGTGACCTTGTTCAAGCCGGGCCTGAACATCGGTATGGCGCTGACGCTATTGATTCAGGGTTATCTATGCGGGTATTTGGCTATCGAAATGCTGGATCGCCAGACCAACCTTGAGCGTGGCATTGCCGTTATCGTCGGTTCGGTGCTAGCCGTGCAGGGTGCGGCCTGGGGGTTGGGAGTCGGCCTTGTACTCTGGTTCTTCCTCGAGAAGAACTGGTTTGCGGACGCCTATGTAGCAACTCATCACCAAGACAGTGGAGAGGCAGCGGACGATTCAGTAACCGAAAAAACTAATTGATCGCGACAAAGCTTGTTTGGAAGGACAACTAAAGGTTTAAAACAATGGAAAACATGTTTGAGCTCGGGCTCGATAAAACAGATGCTAGCTACACGCCCCTGACGCCGATTTCATTTATTCAGAGAACGGCTCTGGCGCATCCAACCCGTACCGCGGTTATCCACGGCAGCATCCGTCGTACGTGGGCGGAAACCTATCAGCGGTGCGTTAAGATGGCATCGGCATTGCGTAAGTTGGGTGTCCGGAAAGGGGATACAGTGGCCGCACTGCTACCAAACATTCCGGAAATGCTGGAATTGCATTTTGCAGTGCCAATGATTGGAGCTGTTCTGAACGCCCAGAACACCCGGCTTGATTCCAAAACCATGACCTTCATGCTCAACCATGGGCGTGCAAAAGTGTTCTTTACCGACATGGAGTACAGTGATCGGTCCCGTGATGCTCTTGTTGGTTGTGACGCCAAGTCGATTGTTATTGATGTTGATGACCCGAATTTCGCTGGCGGCGAACTGATCGGCAAGATGACATACGAAGATTTGTTGGCGACGGGTGACGACGATTTCGCGTGGGATATGCCTGACGACGAGTGGCAGGCAATTGCCCTGAACTACACGTCGGGCACTACCGGAAATCCAAAAGGTGTGGTTTACCATCATCGTGGTGCGCATTTGAACGCTTTGAGCAATATCATCGGTTTTGGGCTGCCATCAGGTGCGGTTTACCTCTGGACACTCCCGATGTTTCATTGCAATGGTTGGTGTTATCCATGGGCGGTAACCGCTGTGGCAGGAACTCATGTGTGCCTGCGCTCTCCACAACCTAAGCCAATATATGATGCCATTGCCGAGTACGGGGTTACCCATCTTTGCGCTGCACCGGTTGTGTTGAATATGCTTATTAACGCCCCCGAAGAATATAAAAAGCCGTTCAGTCAGCAGGTAACCGCCGCGACAGGTGGCGCGGCACCTCCCGCGGCAACGATTGCAGCTATGGAGTCCATGGGGGTGAAAGTAGTGCACCTGTATGGTTTGACAGAAACCTATGGTCCGAGCTTGATTTGCGAATTCCAGGATGAGTGGCATTCTCTGGATGGCAAGGACAAAGCGGCGAAGATGGCTCGGCAGGGGATACTGTCATTGTCCATGGCGGACATGATGGTGGCGGACCCTGTGACCCTCGAGCCAGTGGAACAGAACGGCAAAGCGATTGGAGAGTTGTTTGTTCGGGGCAACTCCGTTATGAAGGGGTATCTGAACAACCCGGAGGAAACTACCAAATCCTTTGCTGGAGGCTGGTTCCATACTGGAGATTTGGGGGTATGGCACTCCGACGGCTACGTGGAAATAAAAGACCGCTCCAAAGATATTATCATTTCGGGAGGGGAGAATATTTCGACCCTTGAGGTGGAAAGTACGCTCTACGACCATCCTGCGGTACTGGAAGCGGCGGTTGTTGCGGCACCCGACAACCACTGGGGTGAAATACCCTGTGCGTTTATCACCTTGAAATCCGGCAACGATCACCTCACCGCATCGGATATTGAAATTTATTGCCGGGCAAACCTCGCGGGCTTCAAGGTGCCCAAGAAAATTATCTTTGTAGATGATTTGCCGAAGACATCGACGGGAAAATTACAAAAGCATGTGCTGCGCGAACAGCTCACCGGTTAAAGGTTTTCTTGCTCTATCATAGACACAAATTTTCCCCGGCCAATGCTGGGGTTTTTTGTAAATGCGCACCGAAAAAGTCTACAGTTGGCATGTTCAATCATCTGTTGCTCACGCTGTTATAATAGCCATAATCTCTTCATACTACTCATCTGTTTTCGTGGGTGAGGGACGTGATTTGACTAGAGTGCTTGGGTGGTTTTGTTTGTTAACAATCGTAGGGCTTTCGGGCTGTGATTCCGACAACAATTCCGGAAATGCAGATGCAGTAACGGGTGCTATAGTCAAGGAAATTGGCTTGGCTTCAGAGCAACCTTTTAGTGACATATCTCTTGCCCTCAAGCCTGCACAGTTAGACTGGGTTGGCCAAAAAATATTTCAGAACGAGTGCGCAGGCAAGTACGAGTGCCTTGTTCATTGGAATGAATCGGAGGCATTCCCTTCGCTGGGTATTGGTCATTTTATCTGGTATCCGGAAGGGGTTAACGAGCGATTTGTTGAGAGCTTCCCTGCCCTTTATGAGTATATGGAGCAGCGCCAGCGCAACATTCCTGAATGGTTGCGGGAGCTAGAGCCTTTTGATGCACCTTGGCCAGACCGGGCGACTTTCCTGAAAGTGGCGGATTCCCCCGAAATGGCGGAGCTAAGGGAGTTTCTCGCAGGAACCCAGGGCGTTCAGGCGGAGTTTATATTTCGCCGGGCAAAGGAATCTCTGGTCAAAATAATTGATGCAGCGCCTGACGAGCGCCGGGCTGATGTAAAAAGGTATTTGCAGACGTTGAGCCAGACCCCGGGCGGCGTTTACGCGATTATGGATTACGTGAACTTCAAGGGGGAGGGGCTATCTCCCGAAGAACGCTACAACGGTGAAGGTTGGGGGTTGTTGCAGGTTTTGCTGGCTATACCTGTCAAGGTAACGAAGCCCCCCGGTACAGATGCTGTTGATTCAGTGAAAGCAGCCCCGAGCATGTTGGAAGAGTTTCGTGAGGCGGCGGGTGATGTGCTTACGCGCCGCGCTCAAAACGCAGAAAATCCGGTTGAGCGGGATCGCTGGTTGGCCGGCTGGCTAAAGCGCTTGGAAACCTACCGGGAGCCCGTAAATATGCGTTCAGTTCCGGGCGTATCCTCAAGCTGATATGAATAGTCTGCCTTAGCCATTCTTCTGGGGTTCAGGCAGGGTGCGAACATGAATATCCCGCTGTGGGAAGGGGATATTTATACCAGCTTCCATCAACGCTCTTGTGATTGCTGCGTGTATTTCATGAGACAGCGGCATGATATCCAAAAGGTCTTTTACAAAAACCCGAACTTCGAAGTTGATGCTGCTATCCGCAAGCCCGACACAAAAGACCTCGGCGGCGGGGTCATCCACAACCCGCTCGTTATCATGGGTAACCCGAGTGAGTATTTCTTGAACCTTGTCTATATCGGTACCATAGGCGACGCCGACGCGAAGGACGACACGGGTGATTGGATCAGACAGTGTCCAGTTGGTAAGGTCTTGGGTTACAAAGGTTTTATTGGGAATGATTTGTTCTTTTCGATCCCAGTCTACCAGTGTTGTCGCTCGGATACGTATACGTGAAACCGTGCCGGTAATACCATCAATTGTGACCGTATCGCCAACCCGGATGGGCCGTTCAAATAATAGAATGATGCCCGACACAAAATTGGCCACGATTTCTTGTAACCCGAAGCCGAGCCCTACCCCGAGGGCCGCAACGAGCCACTGCAATTTTGACCATTGCACTCCGATAACTCCAAGGCAGGTGATCACGCCAAGAAGCACAAGAACATAGGTGGTGATTGTGGTGATCGCGTAGCCAGAACCAGGCTCTAGATTCATCCGGCTTAGTATTGTGACTTCCAGAGTTCCGGGAAGATTCCTCGCAGCGAGAACCGTGCCAGTTGCTACCAGTATGGCGAGTAGAGCGTCGGCAAGAGTTATGGGTAAGGGATCGCCTCCTTTAAGGTCTGTGGCAATCGTCCACAGCGTAATCTCGTTAAACAGTTGCAATGCAGGTATAACGCTTGCCCAGAGAAATAACAGGCCGGTTACTGCCAATGCCGATATTATTATCCTAAGCAAAGAGGAGCTCTGTTGGCTGATATCCTTCAGGTTCATTTCTGGCATGTCCAGATTTGAGAGGGCTCCGTCTCCAATGGAGTCAGATGTCTCTCTGGCTTCTGCCAGTCTGCGCTCGGCCGCTCGCTGCTCCTTTAAGCGCTCAAGGGTGAGCCTGCGTTCGCGCACGGAAAGCGCGCGCAAGCCTATATAGTAGAGCAGTGCGTTAAAGGCTAGCCAGCAAATCGTGATGAACAGATTGCGCTCAAGTTGCAGGGCTGTGTAGTGGTAACCAATAAGTGATGCGGATGCCAGCACTAGAGGCGCCGCAACTGCAATAACATGCAAGAAAAGCAGAAAGCGCCCGTGGGATTTGTAGGCTCTTACGGTCGTCATTATGCGCTGAGCAAAGACAGCGAGCGCGATGGAAACAAGAGTGAAGAGAAGCCTACCTAGGCTGTCATCAAATTTTGCGCCTTCCGGTGTTGAGCTGGCAGAGGTTGTGATAACCACAACGGGGATTACAAAGGCCATTAGCAGAGGTAATTCTCGTCGGATAACCAGCAGGGAGTTGGTGTTCCAGTGAAAGTGGCTTTCTCCCAGTCCCTGTTTGCGTGCAATATTACGGATGAAAGCGAGCAAAAACATGACAAAACTGGCTGCTGTGAAACCTTTCGAAAGTGCAGAGAAAAATTCGTTTCCTTCCATTAGCAGCAGTGCTGCCAGAGCGAAGGCCAGAACCCCCGGTAGTGCCAGAAGAATCGTGTTTACGAGCGCCAGAAGCGTAAATGCTGTTCTGTCATGGCCAACATTGCCGATATGACTGCTGTTGGTCAGTAGGTTGTTTGTGATGGCTCTGCGCCTAAATAGGAGCACGGCTAAGAGCAAAACTACCAATGCAATGCGAGTACCACGAGCACTCACTGACAGTGTAACCGCTTCGCTTAAAGCGCTATAGCGAAGCTGAGCAACAAACCATTTTGCAGACTGGTACAGCTCGCCCGCTGTATCTGCACTGATTGCCTTAGCGCTTGGCAACCAAAAAAGTCGTTGCTGCAGTAGCTCTTGATAGCTTTGTACTTGGTCCTGGAGTGTTGTCACCGTGCTGTAGTATTCATTGAGCACATTGATATGTTCGGTAACCGCTTTATGAAGCTCCCTCAACAGCACGGAGCGGCGGCTTCTCAGTTGCCCTCCGGTACCTTCATTTGGTTCTGCTATGGCTTCAAACTCTTCCAGCCTTAACTGCTCTTCCCGGGCTGTAGAAAGCTTGTTTTCTATTCCTTCAATCAAGTCGCTTGCAATGCTTTGCCTTTGCAAACGCTCCAGCCGCTGCTTTAAAAGTTCCGCGTAGTTGGCTGTTAGGTTAAGTCCTGCCTTTTCAAGCCTCAGCTCAAAGCTCTCGTATTCGTCCTGTAGCCGGGTCAGAATAGACTCGGCGTAGGTTAGCCGTCCTCGGCTTTCTCTAACTGCCGCCTGACGTTGTTCGAGCGAGGTCTGCAATGCCCGAACCTGCTCTTGTATGTCGGTATCAACGGTGTCTGGTAGTTTTATTTCCGGTGGGGTGTCTGTGCTGGCTTTCAGTTCTGGCTGAACGGCTGGGCGAGCTTCTTCCGGCTTTTCCTCCTTGTTGTCGCTTTGCTCCTGCACTTCACCTGATTGCTTGGCGGTGTCTCCAAATTCTTCGGCTTGCGCAGAAAGTGCCAGCATGCAGATTAGAAGCAAGCTGGTTAGGTAGGTTGCCAGAGCAGTATGGCGGGGCGGGCGCTGCTTCATGTTTTGCAATCCTCGTAGGTTGCGCCTCCGAACCTCTAAGCAGGCGGGTTTCAGAAACTTGAGATCGCGGCCTTTTTCAGCTCAGGCTCTTGCCCGGGGTTTGCCTCCAGCCACCAAACGTTTTTGTCCCAGTCCCCCAGAACAATCCGCTTAGCGGTTTCGCCGTTCACTTCTAAGCTGTGCACGGCTGGTCTATGGGTATGGCCATGAATCAATAGCGGCACATTGTACGACTCCATGGTGCGCACAACGTCCTCAGGCGTAACGTCCATAATGTCTTCTGCTTTGCCTTGGTTCGTTGCCATGCTCATTTCCCGCAGCTGCCGTGCCATTTGCTGACGGTCTTCGAGGGGGCGGGCCAATAGCATTTTTTGCATCTGTGGATTACGTATTTTTGCGCGAAATTTTTGGTACTCCACATCGGCCGTGCAAAGGCTATCGCCATGCATGAGCAAGGAAGGTGTGCCGTATAAATCGATATGCGTGGGATCGTCCAACAAGGTGGCGCCCGCTCGAGCACAGAAATCCTCGCCCAGCAGAAAATCCCGGTTACCATGCATTAGAAATATGTCCGTGCCGCTGTCGCTCACAGCACGCAGTGCTTCCGCAGCTTGGTCTTGCAGCGGGGTGCGCTCATCGTCTCCGATCCAGGCTTCAAAGAAATCGCCAAGTATGTATAGCTGCTCGGCACCTTGAGCCTTGCTCTCAAGAAATTTAAGAAACGCCCCGGTGATGTCGGGGCGTGACTCTTCCATATGTAGATCGGAAATAAACAGCGTGGTCACGCCGCGCCTCCGTCCTCTACAACACTGGCTTTCTCAATCACTACGTCTTCGTAGGGTACATCTTGATGACCCGCGTTCATGGTTGTGCGCACGGCCCGGATGGCGTTAACCGTTTCCATGCCTTCTACGACCTTGCCGAACACGCAGTAGCCCCAGCCTTCTGCATTTTTTGCGGTGTGATCCAGAAATCCATTGTTCTCTACGTTAATAAAGAACTGCGCCGAGGCGGAGTGAGGGTCCATGGTGCGCGCCATGGCAACGGTGCCTTTCATATTGCTCAGGCCGTTATCGGCTTCGTTCTTGATTGGCTCACGGGTTTTGCGTGCAGTCATACCGGGCTCAAAGCCACCGCCCTGAATCATAAAATTGCTAATAACCCGGTGGAAAATTAGGCCGTCATAAAATCCGTCACGGACATACTGCTCAAAATTTTTGGCGGTTTCGGGTGCTTTTTCGTAGTCCAGTTCGAGCTTGATATCGCCGTGATTGGTTGTCAGCAGAATCATCAGGGTTTCCTGTTCGTAGGGTTAGAATCGGTTAAAGCCGGTATTGTACTCAAGAGTTTCCGGTGATGCATGAGTCCGGCCCGAATTTGTGAGTATAATAGCCGGTTTACGACCCACTTCTTTTAACAGAGATTGTATGAGCGCCGAGCCGAAGAAAGCCCATAACTTTATTCAGAGCCTGATTGAAGACGCCGTTACCAAAGGCGAGCATACCGGTCAGGTTGTAACCCGCTTCCCGCCTGAGCCCAATGGTTACTTGCACGTTGGCCATGCGAAATCCATCTGCCTTAACTTTGGTATTGCCCAGACGTTTTCCGGTATATGCAATCTGCGGTTTGACGACACCAATCCGGAGAAGGAGAGTCAGGAGTATATCGATGCCATCAAGCAAGACGTTGAATGGCTGGGTTATACCTGGAACGGCGATGTACGTTATGCCTCCGATTATTTTGATTCTATCTATTACTTTGCCGAGGAATTGATTGAAAAGGGCAAGGCCTACGTGTGCGCACTGTCTGCGGAAGAAATGGCGGAGTACCGTGGCTCCCTAACAGAGCCGGGCAAAAATAGCCCATACCGCGATCGCCCTGTTGAGGAAAGCCTGAAACTTTTCCGCGACATGCGTGACGGAAAATTCCAAAATGGCGAGCTGGTGTTGCGGGCGAAAATTGATATGGCGTCCCCCAACATTAATATGCGCGACCCCATTCTTTACCGCATTCGCTATGCCGAACATCACCAGACGGGCGATAAGTGGTGCATCTACCCGATGTACGATTTCACCCACCCCATTTCCGATGCCATGGAGGGAATTACCCACTCCCTGTGCACACTGGAGTTTGAAGACCATCGCCCTCTTTATGATTGGGTGCTGGAAAATATTACCGCTCCTTGCCAGCCGAGGCAGATAGAGTTTGCCCGCCTGAACCTGAACTACACCATCACCAGTAAGCGTAAACTCAAGCGTCTGGTGGATGAGCGTTTGGTTGATGGCTGGAACGACCCGCGCATGCCCACCATTTCCGGTATGCGCCGCCGGGGCTACACGCCAGAATCCCTGCGTACCTTCTGCGACATGATAGGCGTTAACAAGGCTGGCGGCACTGTGGATATGGGTATGCTGGAATTCGCTATTCGGGAAGACCTGAACACTCGGTCTCCCCGCGCCATGTGCGTGATGCGCCCGTTAAAAGTGACACTCACCAACTACCCGGCTGGCAAGTCAGAAACCCTCAGCTTGCCGGTTCACCCGCAGAACCCGGATATGGGTCAGCGGGAAGTGGTCTGGAGCCAGACTCTGTTTATCGACAGGGAAGACTTTGTTGAAGAAGCTCCGCGTAAATGGAAGCGTTTGGCGCCGGATCAGGCGGTTCGCCTACGCGGTGGCTATGTGATGACCTGCAAGGAAGTGGTTCGGGACGCCACTGGTGAGATTGTGGAGCTGCGTTGCGAATACGATCCGGCTACTCTCGGTGTGAATCCAGAGGGTTATAAGCCGAATGGTGTTATCCATTGGGTATCCGAAAGCAACAGTGTGGATTGCGATATCAACCTTTACGATCGCCTGTTCAACCACGAATCACCGGACAGTGATAAGGAAGGCGATTTTCTGGATCATGTAAATCCAGAGTCACTGGTAGTGCTCAAGGGAGCGAGGGCAGAGCAGAATTTGGCCACGCCGCTTACAGATCTGCCGTACCAGTTCGAACGCGAAGGGTACTTCTTTTGCGATCAAGAACTGACTGCCAAATCCGGTAAACCGGTATTCAATCGCACCGTTACCTTGCGGGATTCCTGGGGTAAGTAAGGGATAGCATTCTGGAGACCAGCTTTGATCAAAATTTATAATACGCTCACCCAGCAAAAAGAAACCTTCACGCCCATCGAGCCTGGCAAGGTTCGCATGTATATGTGCGGAATGACGGTTTACGATTACTGCCACCTGGGCCACGCCCGGGTGCTGGTGGCGTTTGACGTGGTATCACGCTACTTGCGTAGCCGCGGGTACGATGTGACCTATGTTCGCAATATCACCGATATTGACGACAAGATTCTTCGCAGAGCTGAGGAAAACGGCGAGCCGTTCACTGATTTGACCGAGCGCATGATTGACGCGATGCATGAAGATGAAGCTAAACTCGGTGTGCTGCCACCTAGCAAAGAGCCCCGTGCTACGGATTACATCGCTGAGATGATTGCGATGATTAAAACTCTGATTGAGTCCGATCATGCCTACGTGGCTGATAACCGAGATGTGTATTTTTCCGTAGAATCTTTTGAAGATTACGGAAAACTCAGCAAGAAAAAACTCGAAGACCTGCTGGCAGGCGCGCGCATTGATGTTCAAGAAGCCAAGCGCAGCCCGGCGGATTTTGCGTTATGGAAGGCGGCCGATGAAGGCGAAGTAAGCTGGCCTTCGCCTTGGGGTAATGGTCGGCCTGGTTGGCATATTGAATGCTCTGCCATGTCGACACACTGTCTCGGTGATACCTTTGATATTCATGGTGGCGGGCCGGATTTGATGTTTCCCCACCATGAAAACGAAATTGCCCAGTCCGAGTGCGCCACCGGGCACAGGTTTGTGAATACCTGGATGCACGCAGGCGCCATCCGAGTGAATAAGGAAAAGATGTCCAAGTCCCTTGGCAACTTTTTCACCATACGGGAAATACTGGAAACCTATCCGCCCGAGGTCGTCCGCTTCTTTTTGGTTTCAAGTCATTACCGAAGTCAGGTCGACTATTCCGAAGACAACCTTGCGGAAGCGGGACGTTCTTTGGCCCGGCTTTACCATGCGTTGCGTGGCATAGAGCCGATGCGTTCAGAGGATGTGTCGGAGACAGAGCATGATCAGCGTTTTGTTGAGCTCATGAACGATGACTTCAATTGCCCGGGTGCCATCTCCGTTTTGCACGGGCTTGCCAATGACATAAATCAACACCGCCGTGAAGGTCGTGAAGATGAAGCAAGGCAAGCGGCGAGAGTATTGATCAGGCTTGGCGATATTCTTGGCATTTTGCAGCAAAATCCGGATGCGTTTTTTCAGGCGGATACCGGTGGTGAGCTGACCGCAGAAGACATTGAGGCGAAAATTCAGGCCCGAGCGGATGCCCGGAAAGCCAAAGACTTTGCTGGCGCTGATCGCATTCGTGATGAGCTCGCAGAGCAGGGCATTATTCTGGATGACTCCCGTGAGGGAACAAGTTGGCGGCGAAGCTAACGCCAATACCAAGGTCGTGTTGTGCTCGGGGAAATGACCTTGTAAGGAAATTCCCGTATAATGCGGCCTTCGATTTTTCGAGCCCGACTGCCAAATAGTTGTCGGGACAGGGCTAACCCACTGAGGCTAAAAACGATGACAGAGCGCGTACAACTCGGCGGCATTCAAGTCGCAAAGAATTTGTATGACTTCGTTAATAACGAAGCAATTCCGGGCACCGGACTGGATGCCGATAAATTCTGGGCGGAATTCGACAAGATCGTTAACGATCTGGCGCCCCGTAATCGTGAATTGCTGGCCAAACGTGAGTCCATCCAGAAACAAATGGATAGCTGGAATCGCGACCACAAGGGCCAGAAGCTGGATATGGCAGCCTACAAGAGCTTCTTGAAAGAAATCGGCTATTTGGTCGACGAGCCAGCGGATTTCCGTATCTCTACGGCCAATGTTGATCCGGAAGTTGCCATCATGGCGGGGCCTCAGCTTGTGGTACCCATCATGAATGCCCGTTTTGCGTTGAACGCGGCAAACGCCCGTTGGGGTAGTCTGTACGATGCACTTTACGGTACGGATGCCATTTCGGAAGAAGGTGGCGCAGAGAAAGGGCGCGGTTATAACCCGGTCCGTGGTGCCAAGGTTATTGAGTTTGCTCGTAACTTGCTGGATAACTCTGCACCTTTGGCTGCGGGCAGCCACAAAGATGCAGCTTTGTATCAGATTGCTGATGGCAAGCTGTCTGTCAAATTACAGAACGGTGACGTGACAGGTCTGAAAGATGAATCTGGTTTCGTGGGCTACACAGGAGCGGCTGATGCACCTACCGGTATCCTGCTGGTTAAAAACGGCATGCACTTCGAAATCCAGATCGACGCCAGCCACCCGATTGGCAAAGATGATGGCGCTCACGTCAAAGACGTACTGATGGAGTCTGCACTGACTACCATTATGGATTGTGAAGACTCGGTTGCCGCTGTGGATGCTGACGACAAAACTTTGGCCTACAGCAACTGGCTCGGCCTCATGAAGGGCGATCTGGAAGAAACCTTTGAGAAGGGTGGTGAGCGTCTGACCCGTAAAATGAATGCGGATCGCGAATACACTGCTGCCGATGGTAGTCAGATCAAATTGAAGGGTCGCAGCCTGATGTTTGTTCGCAACGTTGGTCACCTGATGACTAACCCGGCGATCTTGCTGAAAGACGGTAGTGAAGTGCCAGAGGGTCTGATGGACGGCCTTATGACCTCGCTAATTGCCATTCATGATTTGAAGGGCAATAGCAAATTCCAGAACACCGCAACCGGCTCTGTGTACATTGTTAAGCCTAAAATGCACGGCCCAGAAGAAGTGGCGTTTACCAATGAGTTTTTTGGTCGTGTTGAAGATGCCCTTGGTCTGCCGCGCTTTACCCTGAAAGTCGGCATTATGGACGAGGAGCGCCGCACCACCGTTAACCTGAAGGCTTGTATTCACGCTGCTAAGGACCGTGCAGTATTCATCAATACTGGCTTCTTGGATCGTACCGGTGATGAAATGCATACTTCCATGGAGCTTGGTCCGTTCATTCGCAAAGGCGAAATGAAACAGGCGGCATGGATTGGCGCTTACGAGCAGTGGAATGTGGATATTGGTCTGGAAACCGGCTTCCGTGGCGTTGCCCAGATTGGTAAAGGTATGTGGGCCATGCCGGATTTAATGGCGGGAATGCTTGAGCAGAAAATTGGTCATCCGAAAGCAGGTGCCAATACGGCGTGGGTACCCTCGCCAACGGCGGCTACTCTGCATGCTACCCATTATCACCAAGTGTCTGTGGCCGATATTCAGAAAGATCTGGAAAGCCGCGTCCGCGCCAGTCTGGACGACATTCTCACCGTGCCGGTGATGGAAGATCCATCCAAGCTGACAGAAGCAGATATTCAGCAGGAGCTGGATAACAACGCTCAGGGTATCCTGGGTTACGTTGTGCGCTGGATTGATAGTGGTGTGGGTTGCTCCAAGGTGCCCGACATCAACGATATTGGCCTTATGGAAGATCGCGCAACCCTGCGTATTTCCTCACAGCATCTGGCTAACTGGCTGTACCACGGCATCTGCACCGAAGCGCAGGTTGAAGAAACAATGAAGCGAATGGCGCAGGTTGTGGATAAGCAGAATTCAAACGATCCAAGCTACCGGGCTATGGCGCCCAGCTTCGTTGACAGCGTTGCGTTTCAGGCTGCAATGGATTTGGTTTTGAAAGGTCGCGAGCAACCAAGTGGCTACACTGAGCCGCTGCTGCACGCTTATCGCCTCAAAGCGAAAGAGAAGTTTGGCCAGTAATATTGGCTGACACTAAAAAACCCGCTTCGGCGGGTTTTTTAGTTTTTATCCAGGGGAGAAGGTTAAGGGTGCTGAATAATCACTCGCTGTGCAGTTCGTTTGCTGCGTACAGGGTGTTTTGTAGGAGAGTAGCAATTGTCATGGGGCCCACGCCACCCGGCACTGGTGTGATGTAGGCTGCGCGGGTAGAGGCGGCTTCGAAGTCCACGTCGCCTTGCAGTTTGCCGTTTTCCATACGATTTATACCCACATCAATCACGGTTGCGCCAGGCTTCACCCAGTCGCCTTTAATTAGGCCGGGTTTGCCTACCGCAGCAATCAAAATATCGGCTTCACGGACAAACTTTTCTAAATCCGGTGTGAAGCGGTGGCACACTGTGGTGGTTGCGCCTTTGAGCAGTAATTCCATGGTCATAGGGCGGCCGACAATATTGGATGCGCCTACAATCACTGCGTGCTGCCCTTTGTAGGGGGTGTCGATGCTATCGAGTAGGGTGATCACGCCAGCCGGTGTACATGGCCTGAGTGCAGGCTTACGCTGCACTAGGCGCCCTATGTTGTAGGGGTGAAAGCCATCTACATCTTTATCTGGCCGAATTTTCAGTAAGATCGGGTCTGCATCCAGATGGCTGGGCAGTGGAAGCTGCACCAGTATTCCGTCTACTGCAGGATTGTCGTTCAGCTCATCGACCAGAGCTTCTAATGCTTGCTGTGAGGTGTCTGTAGGTAGGTCGTAGGACAGCGAAAGAATCCCTGCGGCGTCACACGCTTTGCGTTTATTGCCTACATAGACTTCGGAAGCCGGGTCGTTTCCTACTAGCACTACAGCTAGGCCTGGCGCGCGCAGGCCCCTGCGGGTGCGGGCTTCTACGCCGGCAGCGACTTGCTGTCGCACTGCGGCGGCAATTTCTTTTCCATTGATCAGTTTGGCGCTCATGTTTGGTCTTGTCGGTTGGCATGGGTAAATAAAAGGGGCAGTATTGTCTCACGCTTGTCGCCTAACTCCAATTAGTGGAGCTCTGGGTTAAAGTCGCGGTTTGCCGGTCAGTCGAGTTTGAAAATTACTGATTTAAGAGAGAAATTGATTTTCTTTGTTGACGAAGTGGATTGGCGACGGTAATATGCGCGCCAACTTTGCTGAAGCACGAATTGATCAGTCAAACGGGGTATAGCGCAGTCTGGTAGCGCGCCTGCTTTGGGAGCAGGATGTCGGGAGTTCGAATCTCTCTACCCCGACCATTTTCTGAATGTTCAGCTAGGCCAACGGTCAAGCGCCCGTAGCTCAGCTGGATAGAGCATCGGCCTTCTAAGCCGAGGGTCGCAGGTTCGAGTCCTGCCGGGCGCGCCATTAAAGCGTCGGCTTGATCGAAGCTGGTTTAGCACTCATGTTTTTGTGCTAAGTAAGTTGAACAGCAGCTTTAGAGAGCTGTAGGAATATACCGAAAGGTATTTCCCTATGTGGTGGACGTAGCTCAGTTGGTAGAGCTCAGGATTGTGACTCCTGCGGTCGAGGGTTCGATCCCCTTCGTCCACCCCACTTTTTCTTAGAATTCCGGGTTGTGGCGAAATTGGTAGACGCGCCAGATTTAGGTTCTGGTTCCGAGAGGAGTGGGAGTTCGATTCTCCCCAACCCGACCATATTAAAAGGCTCTTAGAGATGATCTAAGAGCCTTTTTTCTTTTCAGTTTTTGCCCCAAACTCCTACACATAGAGTGTGTCGCTGTTGTCACGAACCCTGAAACTACCTCGGTAGGTGATTCTCTCACTGGGGTAAACCGTGATAAACTGTCGGCTTTTAATTTTGGGTCCTTTCCGGGGAAACCTCCCAGAAACGGACTTTTGGTTTTAATTTCATTCACATACCGAACCCGAAATTTGAGGATCTTCCATGCAAGTGTCTGTTGAAACGACCTCCAACATCGAGCGTCGCATGACGATTGGTGTGCCCGCCCAGGAAATTGAACAGGCGGTTCAGAAACGCCTGCAGGAAACTGCGCGCACTGTGCGCCTGAATGGTTTCCGCCCTGGTAAAGTGCCCATGAGCGTGGTCAAGCGTCGTTTCGGTGACAGTGTTCGCCAGGAAATTGTCGGCGAAATTATGCGCGACAACTACATTAAGGCACTGCAGGAGCAGGATATTAATCCGGCGGGTTGGCCAAAGCTTGAGCCTAAAACAATGGAAGCTGGCAAAGATCTGGAATTTGTTGCCATTTTCGAAGTGCTTCCTGAGATTGAATTGGGCGACCTGAGCAATGTCTCTATCGAGAAAATGACTTCTGAGATCACCGATAAGGATATCGACACCATGATCGATAACCTGCGTCGCCAGCAGGCCACCATGAAGTCTGTGAAGCGTAAGTCCAAGAACAAGGACGTGCTGACCATTGACTTCAAAGGCTTCATTGACGGTGAAGAGTTCGAAGGCGGCGCTGCAGAGGGTCACAAGCTGACTCTGGGCTCGGATCAAATGATTCCGGGTTTTGAAAAAGCGATTGTTGGTGGTAAGGCCGGTGAAGAGCTGGAAATCGAAGTGACCTTCCCAGAGGACTATCACAACGAAGACCTCAAAGGTAAGCCAGCGAAGTTTGAAATCAAAATTCACGAAGTTGAAGAGCCTCAGCTGCCTGAATTAAATGCCGAGTTCTTTACCAAGTTCGGTATTGAGGCGGAAGACGAAGCTGCGTTCCGCGAAGAAGTGAAAAAGAACATGGAGCGCGAGCTCAAACAGGCTGTGTCTAACAAGGTTAAAAATGACGTTGTAGACGGTCTTCTCGAATCAACTGAATTCGAGGTTCCTGCTGCACTAACAGATCAGGAAATCGATCGCCTTCGTCAGGACGCAGTTCAGCGCTTTGGCGGACAGGTAGACTTTCAGCAGTTGCCTAAAGAAATTTTTCAGGAGCAAGCTGAGCGCCGCGTGAAGACCGGCTTGTTGTTCCAGGAAGTTGTTAAGGCAAACGATCTGAAAGTTGATGCTGCCAAGGTCGATGAAAAGATCCAAGAAATTGCGTCAACGTATGAACAACCTGACGAGGTTATTGCTCACTTCAACGGTAATCCGGAGCAAAAGAGCCAGATTGAGTCTTCTGTGCTGGAAGATCAGGTTGTTGACTATGTTCTCTCTCAGGCTAAGGTCAAAGAGAAGAAAGTTAAGTACGAAGAAGCTATTCAGGCAGGACAGCCCCAGCGCTGATAAGCCGGGGCATTGGTGTCAGGGCCAGATATACGTCTGGCCCGGGCTGGCCGAACAGAGCTAACAGCCGGCATGTCCGGCTGTTTTCATCTTGGCTTGCCACTGGCACAGTACAAGAATACTGAAGAAGTAGCCGTGGTGTGAAGCCACGTTCCATCTGTCCATAAGGAGTTCAGGCGCATCATGATGCAGAAACCGATTGATGATCCCGCAATGCTTACCAGATCCGCTCTGGTGCCGATGGTTATTGAGCAGACCGCTCGTGGAGAGCGTTCGTTTGATATTTATTCCCGTCTGCTCAAGGAGCGGGTGATCTTCATGGTTGGGCAGGTGGAAGATCACATGGCGAACCTGATCGTGGCTCAGCTTCTGTTCCTGGAGTCTGAAAATCCGGATAAAGATATCCACCTGTACATCAACAGCCCAGGTGGGTCCGTAACAGCTGGTATGTCTATTTACGACACCATGCAGTTCATCAAGCCGGACGTCTCTACTTTGTGTGTTGGCCAAGCAGCTAGCATGGGCGCCTTCCTTTTGGCTGGCGGCGCGCCTGGTAAGCGTGCTTGCTTGCCTAACTCGCGGGTTATGATTCACCAGCCTTTGGGTGGTTATCAGGGACAGGCAACTGATATTGAAATTCATACCCGTGAAATTCTTAAAATCCGGCATACGCTGAATTCCATACTGGCCCATCACACCGGTCAGGATTTGGAAACGCTTGCACGAGATACGGATCGCGATAATTTTATGGATCCGACACAGGCTAAAGAGTACGGGCTTATTGACTCGATACTTGATAAGCGCGTGCCGAATAAATAATACTGGTAGTAATAGCATCACCCCTGGCCAGCGCTCGACTATCTGAAGCGCTGGCAAAACGAGATCAGAGGTATTTCAATGGCAGATGAAAGAAACGGCAGAGGCGACGATAACGGCAAGTTGCTCTACTGCTCGTTTTGTGGAAAGAGCCAGCATGAAGTCCGTAAGCTCATTGCAGGGCCTTCGGTGTTCATCTGCGACGAGTGTGTCGACCTGTGCAACGATATTATCCGCGAAGAAATTCAGGAGAACGCACAGGAGGAGCCGAGTGATCGCCTTCCGACGCCGGCTGAAATCCGCAATACGCTGGATGAATATGTCATTGGTCAGGATCGTGCCAAAGTTGTACTCGCAGTAGCGGTTTATAACCACTACAAGCGCCTCCGTTATGGTGAAGGTAAAGGCGACGTAGAGCTTGGTAAGAGTAATATCCTGCTGATTGGGCCGACTGGTAGCGGTAAAACGCTGCTCGCAGAAACACTCGCGCGTATGCTCAATGTACCCTTTACCATCGCAGATGCCACAACGCTTACCGAAGCAGGCTATGTGGGTGAGGATGTTGAGAATATCATCCAGAAGCTGCTCCAAAAATGCGACTACGATGTAGACAAGGCCCAGCGCGGTATTGTGTACATTGACGAGATCGATAAGATTTCTCGCAAATCTGATAACCCGTCCATCACCCGGGATGTTTCAGGTGAGGGTGTGCAGCAGGCGCTGCTGAAGCTGATTGAAGGTACGGTTGCATCGGTTCCGCCCCAAGGCGGGCGCAAGCATCCTCAGCAAGAATTTTTGCAGGTTGACACCGGCAATATGCTATTCATCTGTGGCGGTGCGTTTGCAGGCCTCGACAAAGTTATCCGTGACCGCACTGAAAAGAGCAGTATTGGCTTCTCGGCAGCAGTCGCCAGTCGAGAAGAAAGCAAAAATACTGGTGATGTTATCAAGGATGTCGAGACCGAAGATTTGGTTAAGTACGGTCTGATCCCCGAGTTCGTCGGTCGTTTGCCGGTCGTGGCCACTCTGATGGAGTTGGATGAAGATGCTCTGGTGCAAATTCTGACAGAGCCGAAAAACTCCTTAACCAAGCAGTATCAGAAACTCTTTGATATGGAAGGTGTAGAGCTGGACTTCCGGGACGACGCACTGCGTGCAGTAGCTGGCAAGGCTCTGGAACGCAAAACCGGTGCCCGTGGCCTTCGTTCCATCATGGAAGCCACGCTGCTGGATACTATGTATCAGATTCCTTCGGAGCACGACATCTCCAAGGTTGTGATTGACGAAAGTGTGATCAAGGGCGATTCAGAGCCGTTCAAGATATACGCCAACAACGATCACGCTAAAGCAGTGCCGGATGATTGATCAGGCCCCACTGAAAAGTGGTTAGCGACTTAGAGAAATAAAAAAGGGGCGGGAACGCCCCTTTTTTAATGGTTTGTATCAACAGCGCTTTACGCTGTGTCGTTTGGTAAAAAGATTGCAATTTCAGAGGTCGCCCCAATGAAGGGTGGTATGCTGAAAGAAACATCGTCAGAGGATTCCTTATGACCCGGATACCCCAAGATATTGTGCAAGAATACCCGCTACTCCCGCTTCGGGATGTGGTGGTGTTTCCGCACATGGTGGTCCCCCTGTTTGTGGGCCGCGAGAAATCCATTCAGGCTCTTGAAGCCGCAATGGAAGGAAGCAAGGAAATCCTTCTAGTGGCCCAGCGAGACGCCTCTACGGATGAGCCTGGTCCAGGTGACGTTTTTGAAATGGGTACGCTGGCAACCGTGCTGCAAATGCTGCGGCTTCCGGACGGCACCGTTAAGGTATTGGTCGAGGGTAATGCCCGGGCTGCGATCAGTAATATAACAGAAGCGGAATACCTGTCCGGCGGGGCTACCCTGATGGACGAAGAGGGCCTTCCTGAGCGCGAAGAAGATGTGCTTATGAAGACCCTTACGGACGAATTCGAAAAGTACGTGAAGCTGTCCCGAAAAGTCCCTTCGGAAGTCTCCAATGCGCTGACTGGAATCGAAGAGCTCGAGCGCCTTGCCGACACCATGGCTGCCCATCTTGAGATGCGCATTCCAGAAAAGCAGGAACTTCTGGAAGCACTGGATATTAATGTTCGCGTTGAACTTCTACTCGGGAAACTGGATGGTGAAATCGACCTTATTGAGGTTGAGAAACGCATCCGTGGGCGAGTTAAGAAGCAAATGGAGCGCAGCCAGCGAGAGTATTACCTGAACGAGCAAATGAAGGCTATCCAGAAAGAGATGGGTAACCTGGGTGAGGGTAATAACGATTTTGAGGAGCTGGAACAAAAGCTCGAAGAAGCTGGTCTGCCTGAAGAAGCCCGCAAAAAGACAGAATCTGAACTGAATAAGCTCAAGATGATGTCGCCGATGTCTGCTGAGGCTACGGTTGTTCGGGGCTATATCGATTGGATGCTGGCCGTCCCCTGGAAAAAACGCAGCCGGGTGCGCCACGATATCGAAAAGGCTCGAGAGATTCTCGATCAGGATCACTACGGCCTTGATGAGGTCAAGAAGCGTATCCTTGAATACCTTGCGGTGCAAAGCCGTGTCAAAAAGGTGAAAGGCCCTGTGCTGTGCCTTGTAGGGCCTCCTGGTGTTGGTAAAACATCTCTAGGACAGTCTATTGCCAGAGCGACAAACCGCAAGTACACGCGAATGGCTCTTGGTGGTGTGCGTGATGAAGCCGAAATTCGCGGCCATCGAAAAACCTATATTGGTGCCTTACCGGGCAAGCTGCTGCAAAAGCTGTCTAAAGTCGGTGTGAAAAACCCTCTATTTTTGTTCGACGAAATCGACAAGATGGGTATGGACCACCGGGGCGATCCCGCCTCCGCATTACTTGAAGTGCTGGATCCTGAGCAGAATCACACGTTCAATGATCACTATCTGGAAGTAGATTACGATCTTTCCGACGTTATGTTTGTGTGTACTTCCAACTCTATGGATATCCCGGCAGCACTGCTGGATCGCATGGAGATTATCCGGATCCCGGGTTATACCGAGGATGAAAAAGTAAATATTGCATTGCGCTATCTGTTACCGAAACAGATCAAGGCCAATGGTTTGCGTAAAGATGAGCTCACTCTGAGCGAAGCCGCGTTGCGGGATATTGTGCGTTATTACACTCGCGAAGCCGGTGTGCGTGGCCTGGAGCGGGAAATTGCCAAACTATGCCGTAAAGTAGTGCGTGAGCATGTGGAAGCCAACGAGAAAGCCGTCATCACCATCGAGCCTGACATGCTCGAGCACTATTCCGGAGTGCGCAAGTTCAATTACGGGTTGGCGGAGGAGACCAACCAAATTGGGCAGGTAACGGGTCTTGCTTGGACTCAGGTGGGAGGCGAGCTGTTGACCATAGAGTGTGCACTTACGCCGGGTAAGGGCAGAGTGGTTAAAACAGGCTCACTTGGTGACGTGATGCAGGAGTCTATCCAGACCGCGCTTACCGTTGTAAGAAGCCGAGCGCCGGGGCTGGGTATCGCCGACGATTTCCACGAAAAACACGATCTTCACGTGCACGTACCAGAGGGCGCTACGCCAAAAGATGGCCCAAGTGCCGGTATTGGCATGTGTACAGCGCTTGTTTCTGCATTGACGAAAATTCCGGTTCGAGCAGACGTCGCGATGACCGGTGAGATCACACTCCGGGGGCGGGTGCTGCCTATTGGAGGGCTTAAGGAAAAGCTTCTTGCAGCTCATAGGGGTGGTATCAAAACGATTGTGATACCTGATGAAAACGTTAGGGATCTCAAAGAGATACCGGATAATATCAAGGAGTCACTCGAGATAATTCCGGTCAAGTGGATTGATGAAGTGTTGGATATTGCGCTTGCCTATGCGCCCGAGTCGCACAACGACAGCTCATCGTCTGAAGCAGGGTCAAGCAAGCCTCGTGACGACGAAAGTGACAGTGCAGAACGCATAAATACACATTAAACCCAACATGAGTTGTTGACATGCCGGAGAGCCCATTGGTATAACTGTTTCGCCGTGAAGCAGCCAATACCAAGGGCTCCCGCGCCATATGTGCCTATTCCGAACACCGGTTGAACGCCGAAAGGAATAAGAAAACCGAAGAATGGAATTCTCCGACCGCTTATGCGATAGTCGAGAGCATCCGAGAAAAAAATAATCCGACCTAGAACATCTTCAACCTGACAGCGAAGGGGTTTAGTGTGAACAAGTCCGAACTTATCGATGCAATTGCAGAATCAGCAGATATTTCCAAAGCCGCCGCTGGCCGCGCTCTGGACGCAATGACCAACTCTATTACCGGTGCCCTCAAAAAAGGCGATCAGGTTACTCTGATCGGTTTTGGTACTTTCTCCGTGAAAGACCGTGCTGCGCGCACGGGCCGTAACCCGCAAACGGGTGCCGAGATCAAGATTGCGGCTTCCAAAGTGCCCGGGTTTAAAGCAGGTAAGGCCCTGAAAGACGCCGTTAAGTAACGGTTCTTTCTCCGGCGGCTCCAGCTAAAAGGAGCCGCCAAGAAGAATTCAAGGCGCATTCCTACAGGGTGCGCCTTTTTACGTTAAGTTAATCGGTATAGGGGTTTGGGAGAAACATGCTTCAAGATATACGGGAAAACTCCCAGGGAACGATTGCCAAGATCATCATCGGTCTGCTGGTCGTGTCCCTCTCCATTTGGGGAATGGACGCCATTGTTGGTGGCTTCTCGGGCGAGCCGGAAGTGGCAACAGTTAACGGTGAAGATATTACCGAGCGGGATTTCTTGCGAGTTGTGCAGCTGGAAAGCCAGCGCCGCTTGGGTGAAATGGAGCGTCCAGATCCTGCTTTGCTTAATGAAGACCAGATTCGTAAAGACGTTCTTGATCAGCTGATTCAGGAACAGGTTTTGATTCAGGATGCCAGCGCCCAAGGCCTTTCACTCAATGATGCGGATATTGATGCTCTGATTACGCAAATGCCGCAATTTCAGGTGGATGGGCAATTCAACCGCGATCGATTTGTCGCATCAGTGCGCAATTTGGGCATGGGTGTGGGCGAATTCCGGGAGGCCATGCGTAAGCAGTATGTGGTCAACCAGATTCGCGCAGGTCTTATGCAAAGCGGCCTTGTTGCCGACGAGAATGCCGCACAGCTTCTACGAATCCAGAACCAGACCCGGAGTTTCCGTGTTCTTCAGGTTCCGGCGAGTGCGGTTTCCGATGACGTAGAAGTCACAGATGCAGATATCGAGGCGTTTTACCAAGAGAACGGTTCGGTATTTAGACAGCAGGAGCAGGTTGATGCTGCCTACATCACTTTGTCTTTGGGCTCTCTCGCCGAGAACATCGAGATCACTCAGGATGAGCTTGAAGCATATTACAAGCAGCGTGCTGGCGATCTGGCGCGGGAAGAACGTCGTGCCTCCCATATTTTGGTGGAAGCCGGTGACGCAGAACAGGCCATAGGCTCGATTCAGGAGCGCCTGAAAGCCGGAGAGAGCTTTGAGGATTTAGCAAAAGAATTCTCCGTGGATACTGTGTCTGCAAAAGAAGGCGGAGACCTCGGTTTTGCTGGCCGTGGTGTTTACGACGAAGCCTTTGAAGAAGCTTTGTTTGCGCTTGACGAAGGGCAGGTGTCTGACCCGGTATCAACCAGCTTTGGTGTTCATCTGATTCGTTTAGATGAGGTTCGTCGCTCCGAAGTGCCACCGTTGGCTGACTTGGAACAGAAGCTCCGTGAAGAGCTTGCTCGAGAACGCGCTGCGACAGAATTTGCTGAGGTACGTGCAGAGTTAGCGGATTCCGCATATGAGGCAGACGATCTTGCTGGCCCGGCGCAAGAACTAGGTCTGGAAATTCGTGAGGCTAATGGCATCACCAAAGATGGCGGCCGTGCGCCGTTTGATCACGCAGGATTGGTGCGTCAGTTGTTCTCCGAAGATGTGCTTGAGGGTGGCTACAACACCGAGCTCATAGATGTTGGTGATAATGTTTCCGTTGTTGCCCGTGTTCGTGAATATCGCGAAGCTCAGCAGCTTGCGTTGGAAGATGTGCGCGATGATATTCGCAGGACTCTAGAGGCACGTAAGACCCAAGAGCTTCTAAACGAACGTGCAGATGCAATCATCGCAGGTCTTGAGGAAGGCGAGTCATTGAGTACTCTGAGTTCTGGTGATTGGAAATCGTTCGAGGATCAGCCACGTAATGCGTCGGGGCTAGATCCTCGGGTTATTCAGGCAGCCTTTTCTATAAAGCGGCCAGCAGATGGCGAGCCGAGCTATGGTTCTGCAATGACGCATAATGGCGTTGAAGTGGTTGCGCTGGACGCCGTTAACGAGGGCGATGCGGAAACCAATGATAGTGATCTAGGTCAGTTGCGAAGCTTTCTTGCATCACTTGAAGGCCAGCGTGAATACGCCGCTTACCAGCAGTTCCTAAGAAACACGGCTGAGGTATCTCGCCCGTAAGCTAAGGCAGAAGCAATAAAAAACCCGAACAAAATGTTTGTTCGGGTTTTTTATTGCCTTGAATAACCTCAGGCAACAATTTCATCACCCGGGAGCAGACGGAATACGTGTAGGCATTAGGCTGTCTTTGATTTTTTTGAGGTGGCTTAAAAAGTCTGCGCCACGCTTTAGCGTAACGCCCGTAGCCAGAATATCGATCACTGTTAGATGAATAATTCTGGACGACATGGGCATATAAACCTCGATATCCTCCGGCGCCGTAATTTCCAAAGCGGTGGTGCAAACGTCTGCGAGTGGCGAGTTTGGCGTCGTAATGCCAATAACCGTCGCCCCGTTATCCCGTGCAATGCGCGCAATTTCAACGGTCTCTTTGGTGCGCCCGGTGTAAGAAATCATCACGATGACATCGCCAACTCTTGCGCCTGCGGCGACCATTCTTTGCATCAGTGCGTCATCGTAAGACATCACGGGAATGTTAAAGCGAAAAAACTTGTGCTGTGCGTCCAGCGCCACAGAAGCGGAGCCGCCCATGCCAAAAAAATTGATTTGTTTGGCCTGAATTAGATAGTCGATTGCGGTTGCCAAGGCATTAGGGTCCAACGCTTGGCGCGCTTTGTCCAAGTTTGCAATGGTGCTTAGCATGATTTTGTCTGCAAACTCAGCAACCGTGTCGTCAGGTTCAATGTTTTGACCAATATAGGGCGTGCCGGTGGCAATGCTCTGAGCGAGACGGATTTTGAAATCTGGGAAGCCTGTTGCTGAGAAACCCCTGCAAAACCGATTAACGGTGGGCTCGCTGACATTTGAGGCTCTTGCCAGAGCAGCAATGCTATAACGCGTAGCTGCGCTTGGGTCCCGCAGGATAGCCTCTGCGACTTTGCGCTCTGATTTGTTCAGAGTGTCCAACCGGGACTGGATATCCTCCAGCAGATTATCGTCACGATGTGCCTGTTTCGGGGCCATCAAAGCTACTCCCTGAAATCTGGATGGAACTTTTGTTAAGTATTTGATGATTATAGCGGGATTCTAAAGCATTTTGGGTAGTAAACGTATCAGTGCGATGGTCTTGCTCTTGGAATAATTCAGCTCAAGTGCCATTATTTGGATAAAATTACTACATTTATTATCGAGTGTGAGCCACAAGCGTGGTCTGACTCACCGGAGAGAAGCGTGCAATGGCCAATAAAATAGCAACCCGCTGCGACATCATGTTATTTGGTGCTTTGGGTGATCTGGCGCAGCGTAAGCTGTTTCCCGCTCTATACCAACTCGAACGAGCTGGTTTATTGGCCGATGGGAGCAGAATACTGGGACTTGCCCGCAGGGAGCTCAGTACAGATGACGTGCGCAAGGAGCTGAGGGAAGGACTAAAGCAGTACGTTAAATCTGAAGAGTTTGACTCTTCAGTTGTCGAAGCCTTTTTGCAGCGGGTTGAGTACCAGATTCTGGATTTCAATAACGAATCTGGATTTGGGGTGTTGAACAGCTGGCGGGACGAAGAGAACAGCGAGCTTATTGTGTATTTAGCCAGCCCGCCTGCCATGTACGGTGTGATTGCCCGCAACCTTCGTTCCGCCAGTTGCTGTACCGAAAAGACCCGGGTTGTTGTTGAGAAGCCGATTGGTCACGATTTGGAGTCGTCCCGTGTTATCAATGATGAATTAGGCGAGGTTTATAGAGAAAGCCAGCTGTTCCGAATTGACCATTATTTGGGTAAGGAAACAGTTCAGAATCTGATTGCGTTGCGTTTTGCCAATAACCTGTTCGCATCCCAATGGGATCAAAACCATATATCCCATGTGGAAATAACGGTTGCCGAGAGCGTGGGAATTGAAGGGCGTTGGGGTTATTTCGACAAAGCGGGTCAGATTCGCGACATGATCCAGAACCATATGCTGCAGCTTTTATGTCTGATTGCCATGGATCCTCCCTCGGACTTGTCTGCAGATAGTATCCGAGATGAAAAGGTAAAAGTGCTAAAAGCACTGCGTAGGATTACGCCGGATATGATGGAAACCTATGTGGTTCGGGGCCAATACACAGCAGGAACCAGTACAGGAAAGCCGGTTCCGGGGTATCTGGAAGAAGAGGGTGCCAACAAAAGAAGCGAAACGGAAACCTTTGTGGCCTTGAAGGTCGAAATAGACAACTGGCGCTGGTCAGGCGTGCCTTTTTATATCCGTACTGGCAAGCGCCTCCCGGAAAAGTTGTCGCAGATTATTATCCACTTCAAGCCTGCCCCCCATTACATCTTTGATCCGGATCAGAAGCATTTGGCGAATAACAAGCTGATTATCAGGTTGCAGCCGGACGAGGGTATGTCGCTGAAAATACTCACCAAGGATCAAGGTTTGCATAAAGGCATGCGCCTACGGCAGGGGCCATTGGAGCTTACTTTCTCAGAAGCATTTGAATCCGAGCGAATCCCGGATGCTTACGAACGCCTACTTTGGGAAATTATGAAAGGAAACCAATACCTGTTCGTGCGCCGTGACGAAGTTGAACATGCTTGGCATTGGGTTGACCGGATTATTCAAAACTGGAGCGATGGTGGTGATCCGCCTAAGCGATACGCGGCAGGAACCTGGGGGCCGGTGGCGTCCATAGCAATGATCACCCGTGATGGAAGGAGTTGGTATGAAGACGCCTGAACTGGATTTGCCGTCTGGTATAGAGACCCACTTTTCAGAAACGCCACAGGAGGTTGGGCAGCAGCTTGCTCACACGGTCGCCGAGCTCCTGAGAGGCCGTCTTCATAGTGCAGAACGCGCGAGCCTTGCAGTGTCTGGAGGCTCTACACCCTTGCCCTTTTTTCAGGCATTGTCCCGCAAAACACTCGACTGGGGCAGGGTAGACGTGTTGCTTGCAGATGAACGCTGGGTAGACGAGGCCGACGAGGACAGTAATACCAAGCTGGTCAAAGAAAATCTGTTGCAGAAAAACGCTGCAGTGGCACAGTTCTTATCTATCAAGCAATCAGGAAATACGCCTGAGGAAAGTTTGGGCGCCGCAGAAGCTGAGCTCTCCAAGCTAATGCGCCCGCTGGATGTTCTGATTTTGGGGATGGGGAATGACGGCCACACCGCATCGTTATTTCCGGACGCCCCCGAGCTTGCCCACGCTATGAGTGTTGAAAACCGTAATGCCTTGGCGGCCATGACCCCGCCCTCTCAGACGCACCAGCGTATTACGCTGACCTATGCCTTAATGCGGGAGGCTCGTTTCATCGCGCTTCACCTTAAGGGTGAAGATAAGCTAGAAACGCTGAAGCGTGCGTTCAGTGAACCGAATGATGTGCTCGAGATGCCGGTTCGTGGATTCCTTAAATCTGGCCTTCGAGTTTTCTGGAGCCCCTAAAACATAGTTAGCCCTACTAAGCCCCTGTGGAGAGAACCATGAATCATGTATCCGGCTTTCACCGCGAGCGCATCAGATCTGTTCTGGGTGCTTCACAGATAATGCCTGTGATCACCATCAAGCATCCTGACGATGCCGTCCCGCTTTGTCAGGCGCTCTTTGAGGGCGGTATACGAGTAATGGAGATAACCTTGCGAACGGAGCATGGGCTTAAGGCGATTAAAAGTGTACGAGAGGCTCTACCAGAAGCCTGGGTTGGTGCTGGTACGGTTACTTGCATTGCCCAGTACCGTCAGGCGGAAACTGCTGGTGCACAATTTATCGTCACCCCCGGCGTTACCAAAGCGATGCTTGATTTTGCATTGACGTCGGAGGCGGCGCTTTTACCCGGAGTGTCTACGGCATCCGAGCTAATGCTGGGCTATGGTTTGGGCTATCGTGAGTTTAAGTTCTTTCCAGCAGAGGTGGCGGGAGGCATTCCTGCGTTGAAAGCCTTTAGCGGCCCCTTTCCGGATGCAATCTTTTGCCCGACCGGTGGCATTCGCCGCGACACCGCCAGAGGGTATCTGGATTTGAACAACGTGCAAACCGTAGGGGGCAGTTGGCTGATCCCTGACGATGCGGTTGCAGCGAAAGACTGGGCTAAGATTACCGAGATTGCGTCGGGTAGTTTGCGTGATATCAGCTGATATCAGAGCCAACCCGCACAATCTTCATGGTGTTGGTTCCGCCTTGAGCGTTTACATAGTCACCTTTGGTGATGACCACTAAATCGCCTTTGCCTACGGCTTTCCTGTTTACCAATTCCGATATAGCCAGCGCATTGGTTCGTTCATTCGGTATCTTTGCGGAATCAAAGGGGACCGTTTGAACGCCGCGATACATCACCACTCGATGCTGCGTTGAATGGTGCCGGGAGTACGCGAAAATGGGTAGGCTAGATTTGATTCGTGACATAAGTCTGGGCGTTGCACCTGTTTCCGTCATACAAATAATTGCCGTGACACCATCTAGGTGATTGGCTGCATACATAGCAGACAAAGCAATGGCTTCATCTACGTGTTCCATGCTTTCGTGTATGCGGTGGTTCGATTGGTGCATCGTAGGGTGCTTTTCTGCACCTATACATATTCGGACCATTGCTTCTACGGCTTCTACCGGATAATCACCAACCGCTGTTTCCGCCGACAACATAACGGCATCTGTGTAGTCCATAACAGCATTGGCCACATCGGATACTTCAGCTCGCGTCGGCATTGGGCTGGTGATCATAGACTCCATCATCTGGGTTGCAGTAATCACTGCGCGATCCAGCACTCGAGCTCGCGCAATAATATGCTTCTGCACACCCACAAGCTCTGCGTCACCTATCTCGACGGCAAGGTCGCCACGGGCCACCATCACAACGTCGGATGCTTCGATAACCGCATCCAGTGCTGCCACATCGTGGGCTAATTCGGCCCGCTCGATTTTTGCAACCAAACCTGCATCAGAACCGGCTTCTTTAAGCAGTCTGCGAGCGGTGTGCATGTCCTCGGCCGTGCGGACAAATGAAACGGCTACGTAGTCGGCTCCAAGGCGTGCGGCCGTTACGATATCCTGCTTGTCTTTATCGGTTAGCGCATCGGCGGAAAGCCCGCCGCCACGCTTATTGAGCCCTTTATTATTGGAGAGGGGGCCGCCGATCAGAACCAAAGATGTGATGCTGTGACTGTCAACCGACTGCACTTCCATTTCGATACGGCCGTCGTCCAGAACAAGAATGTCGCCCGGCTTTACATCGTTAATCAGCTGTTCATAGTCGATGCCTACACGCTCTTCCGTACCCGCCTCTTTATCCATTGAGGCATCCAGAACGAAGGTTTGCCCTGTTTTCAGAGTCACCTTGTTGTTCGCAAAGCGTGCAATGCGTAGCTTTGGACCTTGCAGATCGGCAAGTATAGCCACGAACCGCCCCTGTGCTGCGGCCGCCTTGCGCACGTGTTTGGCGCGCTCCAAGTGTTCGTCAGCGCTGCCGTGGGAAAAGTTTAACCGGGTAACATCTACTCCGGCGCGGATGATGGCAGCCAGCGATTCTGGTGTGTCTGTGGCGGGGCCGAGGGTGGCGACTATCTTGGTACGCCTGAGCATATTTCGTGTCCCTTTGATGTTCGAGTTAATGTCGCCCACGTGTGCGGGCGATTGCGGGTTGATCGATTCTATTGGCTGGCCTTCATCAGCGCGAGTGCGTTGTCTAGCATTCGGTTTGAAAAGCCCCACTCATTATCGTACCAAGCCATGACTTTTACATGACAGCCCAGCACGCGAGTGTGGTTGGCGTCGAAAATGCTAGAAAGTGCATTATGGTTGAAATCAATACTAACCAATTTCTCAAGGTTGTATCCCAGCACCGGATTTGATTCAGCAGCGGCTTTTACAGCTGCATTGACCTCTTCTACCGATGTTTCTCTACTTGCGATAAAGCCGAAATCAACCAAAGATACGTTAATAGTCGGTACCCGAACTGCCAGCCCGTCAAGCTTTCCCGAGAGCTCAGGGATAATTTTGCCAATTGCGGCTGCAGCACCGGTTTGAGTTGGAATCATCGACTGAGTTGCAGAGCGTGCACGGTAAAGGTCTGAGTGATAGACGTCGCTCAAATTTTGATCGTTGGTGTATGAATGTATTGTCGTCATTAAACCACTTTCGATACCAATGGTCGTGTGCAGGGCTTCGGCAACCGGTGCAAGACAATTAGTTGTGCAGGAGGCACTCGAAATAATAGTGTGCTTTGCTGTAAGAACGTCGTGGTTAACACCATAGACGACCATGGCATCAGCATCCGGACTTGGTGCAGAGATAATGACTTTTCGGGCTCCGGCCTTTAGGTGGCCTTCTGCTTTAGCGCGCTTGGTGAAGAGCCCTGTGCACTCGAAGACAACGTCAATATTGAGGTCATTCCATGGCAGTTCTTCCGGGTTGCGGGTGGCAGTAATGACAATTCGATCGCCGTTTACGGTGAGGGAGTCCGCATCGTGGCTGACTTCAGCATCAAACCGCCCGTGTACACTGTCATATTTGAGTAGGTGGGCGTTGGTTTCTGCATCCCCAAGGTCATTGATGGCGATGACCTGAAGTTTGTCGCGGTAGTTGTTTTCATAAAGTGCCCGTAAAGTGTTGCGGCCAATCCGCCCAAAACCATTGATCGCGATACGAATTGTCATAGTCTGAGTCCTGATCTAGATGTTTTTGTTCGAGTTATGTTTGTGATGTAGTAAATATAACAAAATAATGCTCGAATATGAACATTGAAGCGATGTTGGGCGAAAAAAGAAGGTAAAATTACGTAGTATTTATTGTGATTGCATTTGTTTTGAGACTGGAGCTCCACCATGCACCCGACTGTCCAATCAGTAACGCAAAGAATTATCGACCGCAGCCGCGCTTCTCGACAGGATTACCTCGAACGCATGCGTGAGCTGAAAGCCCGCTCCCCCCATCGGGGCACGCTTTCCTGCGGTAATCTTGCCCACGGTTTTGCAGCCTGCGGCCAGAGCGACAAAGACACCTTGAAGCTGATGAACAAGGCCAATGTGGCGATGGTTTCTGCCTATAACGACATGCTCTCGGCACACCAGCCTTATGCGGCTTTTCCGGACGTTATCCGTGACGCGGCTCATGGCATGGGGTCCGTGGCACAGTTTGCCGGTGGCACGCCTGCTATGTGTGACGGAGTGACTCAGGGGCAGCCGGGGATGGAGCTCAGCCTGTTCTCGCGGGACACCATTGCCATGAGCACAGCGGTGGCACTTAGTCACAACATGTTCGATGCCACACTGCTATTGGGCATTTGCGACAAGATTGTTCCGGGGTTGTTGATTGGCGCACTTAGTTTTGGCTACTTACCCAGCATTCTAGTGCCTGCAGGCCCTATGCCGTCAGGCCTGCCAAATAAGGAAAAGCAGCGTATCCGGCAATTGTATGCAGAGGGAAAAATTGACGAAGGCCAACTGCTAGAGGCTGAGAGCCAGTCCTATCACAGCCCGGGAACCTGCACATTCTATGGCACAGCAAACAGTAACCAGCTTCTGGTGGAAGTTATGGGCTTGCACTTGCCGGGCGCCGCTTTTATCCATCCGAACACACCACTGAGAGAACAGCTGACCCGTGCAGCGACAGAGCAGGTTATTCGGTTGTCCAAACCTCAAGGTGGGGAGCTTGGCCTTGGCGATATGGTTAATGAAAAAAGCATCGTCAACGCACTGGTTGCGCTTCTGGTAACCGGAGGATCAACCAATCATACGTTGCACTGGGTTGCGATTGCCCGTGCCGCGGGCATTATCATTGACTGGGCTGATTACGCCGATCTGTCCTCCGTTGTGCCCTCCATGACCCGAATATACCCCAACGGCGAAGAAGATATTAATGCGTTCCACGAGGCAGGTGGTACGCCATTTCTGATTCGTGAGCTGCTTGAAAAGGGGCTGTTGCATAACGATGTAGAGACGGTTGTCGGGCATGGTCTTGAGCGATATACCCGAATGCCAGAGCTTGAATCTGGCAAGCTGGTTTGGAAGCCAGCACTCAGAGAGAGTTTGCGCCCGGACGTGCTCAGTAGTGCGGCAGAGCCTTTTGCACCAGACGGTGGCCTAAAGGTATTGGACGGGAATTTGGGGCGGGGCGTTATCAAAGTATCTGCGGTTGCGCCAGAGCATCATCGAGTTGAAGCACCTGCTGTCATATTCAATGATCAAAACGAGTTAAAAGCGGCGTTTGAGGCTGGAGTGCTTGATAAGGACTGCGTTGTTATTGTGCGTTTTCAAGGCCCGAGATCGAACGGCATGCCTGAGCTACACAAGCTGACACCCTATCTTGGTGTGTTGCAGGACCGCGGGTACAAAGTTGGTCTGGTAACCGATGGCCGTATGTCTGGCGCTTCAGGCAAGGTTCCGGCGGCGATTCATGTGTATCCCGAAGCACTCGACGGTGGCCCCCTTGCAAGGGTTCAGGATGGCGACCTGATTTGTCTGGATGCCGATAGAGGTATCTTATCGATTGTGATGGATGAGGCCGAGTTCGCAAAGCGAGAGCCAGCTAGGCCGGATTTATCGGCATATCAGCAGGGCTACGGCAGAGAGCTGTTTGGCTGGATGCGGCGCGCGGTGAGCACGCCGGAAGAGGGCGCCAGCGTTTTGGGTGTCAGTAGCCCCTGAAAAATCAGGGGCAGACCGCCGACAGGCTTTTTACAAGTAGTGAACGAGAGTTTTCTGATCGAATCTGTACTGGCGGTTATATACGCCGTTTTCGGCGCGACGGCCAGCCGCCAATACCATGGTTACCAGCCCTTTGGAGGGTAGGTTCAACAGTTTCTTCACGCGGCATTCGTCCATTCCTTCCATGGGGCAGGAGTCGAAACCGTGTGCGCGCAATGCCAGCATCAGGTTCTGTGCGGCCAAAGCGGTGGACTTGGTTGCCCACACCTTCATTTCATTCACTGAATAGGGTCCTCGGGGAACCGGTCGAGCTAGGCCCACAGCCAGCCCAGCGGTCTTTTTGGCCACGCCCAGAAGCCCGAACGGCCCTTGATTGTAGTGAATGGGTGCGATTTTTTTATAGTACTTCTCAACGATAGAAGGCAGTTTTTCGTCCTTTGGCCAATCTTCTATCGCAAGTTGAGCGTGCTTGCGCCATGTGTCCGGGCGCGCAACGATGGCGATCAGCACCGGGGCAGTGGTGGCTGCATTCTGGCCCAGACAAGCTTCTGCTAGTTTGCTTCGCAGTTCTGGTGTTCTTACGACGTAAAATTCCCAAGGTTGCAAATTGCTGGAGTTTGGCGCCAGCGTGGCCAGCTCCAAACAATCTTCAAGTACGGCATCCGGGATGGGCTCATCTGTGAAGCGCCGAACAGACCTGCGGCTGCGAACAACCTTTCGGAACTCTTCAACATCAATCTCTGGCAAGGAAAGTTCACCAACTTTTGCGTTCATTGTTCATTCCTGAATTATGCAGTTGTTCCGGAGATCAGCACCAGCTTGCTGCATTGAATTTTGAGCTATATGGTTACGGGAAAACGCTTTGGTTGCAATCGCCCGGATGACGCAGAGCCTATGACGCAAACCCTTGAAGAGCTATCTTTTGAAGAACTAGTTCAACAGGTGCGAGCCTGCACGATTTGTGCGGAGGCTTTACCCTATGGACCCAGGCCTGTGGTGCAGCTATCACCGGGCTCTCGTATTCTGGTGGTGGGTCAGGCACCGGGTAGGCGTGTTCATGAAACCGGGTTGCCGTTCAATGACCCCAGTGGAGACCGCCTTCGGCAATGGATGGGTATAACACGAGAGGCGTTTTATGACGACCAGAAGCTGGCCATTTTGCCCATGGGTTTTTGCTACCCGGGCACAGGCAAATCCGGTGATTTACCGCCCAGGCCGGAGTGTGCCCCGGCTTGGCGTAACGCTTTGCTGCAGCGATTACCCAATATAGGGCTGACACTGGTGATTGGCCAGTATGCTCATGCCTGGCATCTTTCAGGCGCAAAAAAATCCGTTACTGAAAACGTCCAGAACTGGCGACAATACTGGCCAGATGTACTGCCTATGCCTCACCCGAGCCCGCGTAACAACCTTTGGCTGCGCCGGAATCCTTGGTTTGAAAAAGAGGTGATTCCGACACTTCAGGAACAGATTGCGTCGTTGCTATAACTTTGCTTCCAAGGTAGGTGTCAAGCGCATCGACATCGCTGGCAGATGCATAGAGCCCCTGTTTGGTTCTACGCCAGAGTATATCCTCTGAGGTCATAGCCCACTCGTTTTCCACAAGATGCTGAACCTCTTTCTCATAAAGCGTACCAGCGAAAAGCTCACCTAGGTCGGCTATTGAGGTGCAGCCCTGCAAAATGTCCCGGGAAGTCGTGCCGTAGGTTCGCACATAACGGCTTAGAACAGCCTCGGGTAACCAAGGAAACTCCTGTTGAAGCGCCGCAGTGAGGTTGTCTTGATTATCGAAATCGCCACCGGGCAAAATAGCGGTTTTCGTCCAATAGCCACCAGCCTCCGGAAAAAAGTGGCAGAGTTTGTTAGTTGCTGCCTCTGCAAGCTTCCGGTAAGTGGTGATTTTCCCTCCAAACACAGAAATCAGGGGTGCTTTGCCTTTCTCTTGGTTAACTTCAAAAGAGTAGTCCCGGGATGCTTTCTGCGCGTTTTCCTCTTCGCCATCCATTAGGGGTCTCACACCGGAGTAGGACCAAACCACGTCGGAGGGCCTCAGTTGACGAACGAAATGGGCATTTACAATATCCAGAAGGTAGTCTGTTTCTTCCGGTGAAATCTTCGCTTCCTTGGGGTCACCTTCGTACTCAACATCTGTAGTTCCCACCAGAGAGAAGTGATCCTCGTAAGGAATTACGAACACAATACGTTCGTCTTCGTTTTGCAGAATATAGGCTTCCTGCTCACTATTGAGCCGGGGCACAACAATATGACTGCCTTTGACCATGCGGATCATCTTGGGCGCAGGCATGGAGAGAGTTTCACCAAATAGCTTGCTCACCCAAGGGCCGGATGCATTAACAATAACCTTGGCCGAGACAGTTTTCTCTTCCGCGCTCACCGTATTGCGCAGCGTGATCTTCCAGTTTTCGTCCCCTCGCTCAGCATGAACACACTTGGTTCTTGTCATGATAGTTGCGCCGCATTGCTGAGCTTTCTTGGCGGTTAGTACAACCAGTCTGGCATCATCAACCCAGCCATCGGAATACTCAAAGCCTTTGGTAATATCGGGCTTTAGCGGACCTGATCCATCAAAACGGATCGACCGCGATCCGGGAAGGATTTCACGCTTTGCAAGATGATCGTATAGAAACAAGCCTGTACGTATCATCCAGGCTGGCCGCAGGTGGGGACGGTGAGGCAGGCGAAAGCGCATTGGCCACATGATATGGGGTGAGTTTCTCAACAGAGACTCACGTTCAGCCAAAGCTTTTTGCACAAGCCGAAACTCGTAGTGCTCGAGATAGCGTAGCCCACCGTGAATGAGCTTACTGCTGTTCGACGAAGTCGCGGAGGCCAAATCGTTCATTTCACAAAGCAGTACCTTGAGGCCACGACCTGCGGCATCCATCGCTATACCTGTTCCATTGACGCCGCCCCCAACGATGACAACGTCATACTGTTCATGCCCCATAGTCATTGCTGGTCATCTCCTGCTGCCAAACGAAAGGCATCTTTTTGAAGTGAAATGTTCGATATTAAAATGCGTTATCGAACAGTATGCGAAAGACGCAGATATTCGTAAAGGAAAATTTAGAAAATAAACGAAGATTTAAGCGTGAAGCAATAGATGGCAAGCTGCCTAAACATCTCCTGTATCTGTCGGGCTGGTTAAACGAGGTGAAGCTTGATCCCTTGCTCGTTCAGAAGCTGGGATATTTCAGCGGGGGGCTGTTGGTCGGTAAATACATGATCGGCTTGAGTAATATTGCCTAGCCTTACCATTGCATTGCGGCCAAATTTCGAGTGGTCTGCAGCGAGCAGTACTTGGCTTGAGTTGGCAATAATGGCCTGTGCGACACGGACTTCCCGGTAATCGAAGTCTAGTAGAGAGCCGTCATTGTGAATGCCGCTGATTCCGATAATGCCAAAATCCATCTTGAACTGGTTGATAAAGTCCCGCGTGGCTTCGCCTACAATGCCGCCGTCACGACTGCGCACTTCGCCACCCGCGATAATTACGTGGAAGTCCTCTTTTGCGGAGAGGATGGAGGCAACATGAAGATTGTTGGTTACCACCTGCAAGTTATTTTTTTCCAGCAGGGCTTTAGCGATGGTTTCAGTAGTGGTACCAATATTGATGAACATTGAGGAATTGTCTGGTATGAGTGCGATCATGGCAGAGGCAATGCGTTCTTTTGCCTCCAAGTCCATGATTTTTCTCGCCTGATAGGCAGTGTTCACGGTGCTCGAGTCGATTCCGGCGCCGCCATGGTGACGTCGGAGCTTCTTCTCTTTTGCGAGTTCGTTCAAGTCTCTGCGGATGGTTTGAGGCGTTACTTTGAATTGCTCTACTAGCTGCTCGGTTGTCACAAAACCGTTTTGCTGGATCAGCTCCATAATCAGATCCTGTCGCCGCCGCTGCGCCATTAAACTAACCTCCACTCTGTCGCTTTTCTTATTCGAAATAATGAGCGTTTGTAAACTCTGCTAGAATAAAGTTTAGTCTTTTTGGCGTTTTTTTACAGCCTTTTGAGAGGCTTATCTGCTCGGTAGCTGGCGCGGTTTGCAAAACTTCTTGGCATTCATATTCAAAAAGGCAAAAATGCGAACAAATAAGAAAGCGAGGACGAAAACGAAATGAGCCAGTACCTACTGTCCATTGATCAGGGAACAACGAGCTCTCGAGCCATACTTTTTGACTTGAGAGGGAATATACACGCCGTTCGCCAGCAGGAGTTTCCCCAGCATTTTCCAGATAGCGGATGGGTGGAGCACAATCCTGATGACATTTGGTCCTCTGTAAAGCAAACCTGCAACGACCTTATGTCGGAAGAGTGCGGTGAGGGCGATGAAGTGGTTGCTGTCGGTATTACCAACCAGCGGGAAACCACTATCGTCTGGGACAGGAAGACAGGTAAGCCGGTTTATAACGCAATTGTTTGGCAAGATCGACGAACAGCCTCATATTGCAGATCACTCAAGAGCGCGAGCCACGAGCCGGGCGTTCATAGCAAAACCGGTTTGTTAATTGATCCCTACTTTTCGGCCACTAAAATCCGCTGGATTCTAGACAATGTTCCGGGGGCTCGTGAACGCGCGGAACGTGGAGAATTGGCATTCGGAACAGTCGACTGCTTTCTGCTGTGGCATCTGACCGGTGGGCGCGAGCACAAAACCGACGCCACCAATGCAAGCCGAACCTTGCTTTTTAATATCCATACCCAGCAATGGGATCCAGAGCTGCTCGAATTATTCAATATACCAGAATCGCTGCTGCCAGAGGTGATGGACTCGGCCGATGATTTTGGGGAAATTGTGGATGGCGGGGCGCTTAACGGGGTACCTGTACTTGGGGTGGCAGGCGACCAGCAGGCCGCTCTGTTTGGTCAGACCTGTTTCGACGTTGGCATGGCGAAAAGCACCTACGGCACCGGGTGCTTTCTGATGCTTAATACCGGCGATAAGGCACTGAAATCTGAACACAGGCTCCTAACCACCGTAGCCTACCGCCTAAACGGTAAGCCCACTTACGCTATGGAAGGCAGTATTTTTGTAGCCGGCGCGGCGATTCAATGGTTACGGGATGGCCTTCAGCTCATTCAAAACGCCTGTGATACAGAACCTTTGGCAGAGGGCACGCCAGTGGATCACGGTGTTTATTTGGTTCCGGCTTTTACCGGTTTGGGTGCGCCCTACTGGGACCCAGACGCACGCGGCGCCATTTTTGGCTTAACCAGAGATACTGGCATCAAGGAAATCGTCACTGCGGGTTTGCAGTCTGTGTGCTACCAAACCAAAGATCTACAAAAGGCCATGGAAAAAGATGGTATGCGGCCAATCAACCTGCGAGTTGATGGCGGCATGGTAACGAACAACTGGGTTTTGCAGTTCCTTGCGGATATTTTAGGTGCGAGGGTTGATCGGCCGTCAGTGGTAGAAACAACGGCTTTAGGGGTGGCTTATTTGGCTGGGCTTAAAGCAGGCGTTTACAAGTCGCTGGATGAACTCGCCAGTTTGTGGCGATGTGATCGGAGCTTTGAACCGATCATGACAAAGGAGAAACGCGACGCTTTGTATGAGGGCTGGATTAAAGCTGTCCATAAACTCTAAGCCGGGCTTGTGATGGGGTGGGGGTTAACGAACCCCCAGTTCCCGGAGTCGCTTGTATAGCGTATTTCGGCTGATGGATAACTCTCTAGCCGCGCTTGATACGTTGCCTTTGCACTTATGATAGACCTGTAAGGTTAGAGCGTTGCTGTGTTGATCCCCGTTTTCCTGTCGATGTCCTGTTGGGGTTTTGGGATTTTGAGTAGAAGCAACAGGAAGCTCGTTAGTTTCCGTTTGGGTGGATGGGGTAGTGGTGTCAAATTCCGCCAGAAAATCCGCAGGCAAGTGCCAGATCTGCACATCGTCGCCGTCGGCAATAGCGATAGCCACCCTCAAAACATTGGTCAACTGGCGGATGTTGCCTGGCCAGAGGTGATTTTCCAAAGCTGATAATACTCTCGGAGTTAGAGATTCACTCTGCACCGGATCACGATGCTGCCTGTAGATATGCTGAATCAGGTTGCGTTTGTCTGTGCGGTTCCGCAGCGCCGGCAGCTCAACACATAGCCCGTTAATTCGGTAATAAAGGTCTGCACGAAACTGGCCCGATTCAATGCTGGACAGCGGCGAGCGGTTGGTGGCGGTGATAAGCAGGATATCCACAGGGATGCTCTCCGTGGCACCAACCGGTGTCACCACACGCTCCTGCAGCACACGAAGAAGTCTTGACTGGGCGGATAGGGGCATCTCGCCAATCTCATCAAGAAATAGAATGCCTTTGTGCGCCTTGCGGATGAAACCGAGGGAGCCTTGCGCCCGGGCGCCTGTAAAAGCCCCGGCTTCATAGCCGAATAGCTCCGATTCCACTAACTCTGGTGGGATAGCGGCGCAGTTCACTGCAACCAAAGGCTGGTCTCTGCGGTGTGTTGCCTTGTGCAGAGCATTTACCAAAACCTCTTTGCCAACACCGGTCTCCCCGGTTATCAAAATTGGCACGCCCCGTTCGAGGACTTTCAAGCTTTGCTCGGCACAGCGACGTACTGATACATCACCGTATTCGAGGCCAGAAAAGCTGGCCGGCTTGCTCCGGAGGTCTGGTTTCTGAGTGCCTCGTCCAGCCTCCAAGGGCATTGTTTCAACTGGGGAAGGCCGCTTCACACGGGCGCTTAGCCTCACCTTGCCTTTGGTCATTAGTTGAAGTGGCGAATGTTCCGGATACCCGAGAATATCGTTGCGGTGAGTGGTGAAGAGGTCATCAAGCCAGACGTCTGTGGTTTGCGTGCCTAGAAGTTGATCCGCACGCTGATTGCTGGCAACAACCTTGCCCGACTCATCGCATATAAGAATGCCTGACCAGGGGCTGTCAAAGTTGTCGGCAGTTGTGTTTAGCGTAATCTGAAAGTAGTCCGCCTCAAACTGCCGGTTTAATAGGCGGTTTTCAACCGACTGGGCAAGCAATTTTACCATGCCAAGGGTATGGGCTTGCGGTAGGTAGGCATCACTGAAAACGCTCAACACACCGGTAAGCTGTTTTCGGGTGTCAAAAATAGGAGCAGCAGAGCCAATAATGCTTCGGTGGAATTTAAGAAAGTGCTCGTTTCTCTGGATCTGTATCGCTTTGCCGCTGGCAATGGCGGTTCCGATGGCGTTGGTGCCGCACTGTTGTTCCTGCCAGTTGGCACCTTCCTGAAAAAAGGGCCTGAGGCCGGACTCCGTAATGCGCTGGTCGCCCCAGACTTTCAATACGGTGGCATGTTGGTTTGCCAGAAGGATTAAGCACCGGCTGCTGGAGAGCACATTGGCGTAATAGGGAACTACCTCCGCCTCTGTGCTGGAGACCAGTTCATTGTGTTGGCAGCTTAGGTCTTCCAGCCGCATATCACTGAATGCTGGTGGTGTGGGCTGGTGTTCCGGGTCAAGTCCCCACGCAATACAGCGCTCCCAAGATAACGCAATGTCATTTCGGTCATCCAAATGTTTGTTCTTCCGCATCAGGTTACTTCCCTGTGTTCATTTTCTTATCTGAAACTGTTCAATACTCTGTGCAAATAGTGTTTGCGTCAATGTTCAATTTGAACAAAGTAGTGTTAAACGAACATTTGTGTTTTCGGTTTAGAAATGGGTCATTAATTAAATTGCTTTTTAAATCAAAGATGTAGGGGTAAACACCTAGCCTCTATATGAGTTTGGTACGAGCTTTGCGTTCAAAAAATAGAAATTGAATTCCCGGGCGTTCGTTTTCGTACCCGGGCACGCTTCCATAAGAACAACAAGGAATGCACATGTCCCTAACGCTGGAGAACCTCTCCCGAACGGTTGACGGTATTGATTATGTTCGGGATGCCAACCTCACTTTTGAGGCGGGATCCTTCAATGTTCTGCTTGGCCGAACTTTGGCTGGTAAAACCTCGATGATGCGGCTGATGGCCGGCCTTGATAAGCCGACGGAAGGTCGTGTGCTTCATAGAGGTGAAGATGTTACCGGGCAAAGCGTACAACGCCGGAACATTTCAATGATTTATCAGCAATTCATTAACTACCCCACACTCACCGTTTACGAAAATATCGCCTCCCCACTGCGGTTGGCTAAGATGGCAAAATCCGAGATTGATCGCCGAGTCAAAGAAACGGCGTCAATGCTACAGATTGAACCACTTCTCAAGCGCTACCCCCTTGAGTTATCCGGCGGCCAGCAGCAACGGACCGCTATGGCCCGCGCTCTGGTAAAAGATGCAACTTTGGTGTTGTTCGACGAACCTCTGGTAAATCTGGATTACAAGTTGCGGGAAGAACTTCGCGCCGAACTAAGGGAGCTGTTTCGGGAGCGGCAGTGTATTGCGGTGTACGCAACCACTGAAGCCAACGAAGCTTTGGCTCTGGGTGGCACAACCACCTTGTTACATGAAGGTCGAGTGGTTCAGACCGGGCCAGTTATGGATGTTTACCGTGCGCCGACGAACACTTTGGCTGCGCAGCTGTTCAGCGAACCACCGATGAACATGATCCGCGGGCGTGTGACGTCTACGGAAGTGACCTTCGATGAGTACTCTCATCACGCGTTGACTCAGGAACTGGAGAAACTAACGCCCGGCGATTATTGGTTTGGCATTCGCCCCAGCCATATTTCATTGGTGCCCACCAACGATGACGACCTAGAAATGTCCATGGAGGTCGCGCTGAGCGAAATCAGCGGTTCCGAGACCTTTATGCATGTTGAAAACAGTCACTTTGAGATGGTCATGCAACTGATGGGTGTTCACCAATACCACACAGGTGCTCCTGTAAAGGTCTACTTGCCCGTTAATAAACTCTTTGTTTTCGATAGCAGTGAGCAGTTGGTGCATACACCATCCCGGGTTTCAGGAGGCGCGCTCTAATGGCTGAAATTCAATTAAAAGCTTTGGCTCATAGTTACATCGCAAACCCAGTAGGACCTGATGATTACGCCATTCGCCAGCTTGACCACATTTGGCACAAAGGGGGTGCCTATGCACTGCTTGGGCCTTCCGGATGTGGCAAGAGCACTATGCTGAACATTATTTCCGGCTTGGTTCAGCCCTCTGAAGGTGAGGTGCTGTTTGATGGGAAACGTGTCAATGAGCTGTCACCGCGGGACAGAAACATTGCACAGGTGTTTCAGTTCCCTGTGATCTACGACTCTATGACCGTTTACGAGAATCTCGCGTTTCCGCTCAAAAACAACAAAGTGCCCGCAGCCAAAATCAAAGCGCGAGTACAAGAAATTGCAGAGGTTCTGGAGATCGAGGACAAGCTGCATAAAAAGGCGAAGAACCTGACGGCAGACGAAAAGCAGAAGGTGTCTATGGGGAGGGGGTTGGTTCGAGAAGATGTCTCGGCAATTTTGTTTGATGAACCTTTGACGGTAATTGACCCTCAGCTTAAGTGGAAGTTGCGCAGGAAACTCAAACAGATTCACGAGCAGTTCGACATTACTATGGTGTACGTCACGCACGATCAGCTTGAGGCGTCGACATTTGCCGACAAAATTGCAGTGATGTACGACGGACAAATTGTGCAGTTCGGCTCGCCAACAGAACTTTTTGAGGCTCCCAATCATACGTTTGTCGGTTACTTCATCGGAAGTCCGGGTATGAATATTGTTGAGGTTGAGCGTTGTTCTGGAGGTGTGCGTTTCGGCTCTATCGTGTTGCCGCTTGAAGCATGGCAGCTCGAACTTCTCGAGCGCATCAAATCCAGAAACGTGAAGGTTGGCATAAGGCCCGAGTTTATCGAGATTTCACCTGTAGTCTCTGATGAAACCTACGCGGCGGAAGTGCTGGATATAGAAGATCTGGGCACCTATAAAATTGTGACTACACAGCTTGGCGGGCAGGAGATGAAAGTGCGCCAGAATGAAGAGTTTGATGCCACTATTGGTGCCCGCATAGACCTGTTATTCCCAAAGCAGTGGCTCTTGCTGTATGTGGATGAATTTCTGGTACAGGAGAAGCAGCCATGAATAAAATACCCGATAACCGCGCCTGGTGGCTGGTTCTTCCGGTTTTCCTTTTGGTTGCCTTTTCGGCACTTATTCCTCTTATGACGGTCGTCAATTACTCGGTTCAAGATATATTCGGTCCGGGTCAGGCCTACTATGTGGGCACCGAGTGGTTCAAAGAAGTGCTGGCGGATGAACGTCTTCGGGACTCTCTGGTTCGGCAGTTTGTGTTCTCTGGCTTCGTATTGTTGATACAGATTCCATTGGGTATTGGTGTGGCTTTGATGATGCCGAGATCCGGCATCAAGGGCTCCTTGTGCCTGATCCTAATTGCCATACCATTGTTGATTCCCTGGAACGTGGTAGGCACGATTTGGCAGATTTTTGCCCGCGGCGATATTGGGCTGTTCGGCTGGGGTATCAACCAGCTTGGCATAGATTACAACTACACCGGCGACACTTTGGACGCCTGGCTGACGGTGCTTTTGATGGATGTCTGGCACTGGACGCCTTTGGTTGCGCTACTCTGCTATTCCGGCCTGCGCGCTATCCCTGAGGCCTTTTATCAGGCAGCCGAAATCGACCGTGCTTCCAAGTGGGCAGTATTCCGCTACATCCAGTTGCCGCGTCTGAAGAGCGTATTGATCATTGCTGTGCTGTTGCGATTTATGGACAGCTTCATGATCTATATCGAGCCATTCGTTCTTACAGGTGGCGGCCCCGGGAGCTCGACAACCTTCCTGAGCCAGACGCTCACAACCATGGCAATAGGGCAGTTCGACCTGGGGCGTGCAGCCGCATTCTCTTTGATCTACTTCCTCATTGTATTGCTGATCTCTTGGTTGTTCTTCACTGCCATTACTCACGCCGACAAAGAAAAATAAGGAGAGAGCGATGAGACAGACACGTTCCAAAAATATAGGGATTACAATATACATCCTGTTATTGCTCACGCCGGTCTATTGGTTGTTGAACATGTCATTCAAGACGAGCAGGGAAATTCTGGGAGGGCTTACCCTGTGGCCGCAGAATTTCACATTTGATAATTACGTTGTGATCTTTACAGACCCTAGTTGGTACAACGGCTACTTAAATTCAATGGCGTATGTTTCTATCAACGTCGTCATTACACTGCTGGTTGCCCTGCCTGCGGCTTACGCGTTCAGCCGATATAAGTTTCTAGGTGATAAACACCTATTCTTTTGGTTGCTCAGTAACCGCATGGCGCCACCTGCAGTATTCCTGCTGCCATTCTTTCAGCTGTACTCATCCATCGGTCTTTTCGATACCCACATTGCCGTCGCTTTGGCGCACTGTCTGTTCAACGTGCCATTGGCGGTGTGGATACTTGAAGGGTTTATGAAGGGTGTTCCGCGTGAATACGACGAGATGGCTTACATCGACGGCTACAGCTTCCCGCGATTCTTTATCAAAGTGTTTTTGCCGATGATTCGATCTGGCATAGGCGTAACAGCGTTCTTTGCCTTCATGTTCTCTTGGGTGGAGTTACTTCTCGCGCGAACACTAACTGCCGTCGATGCCCAGCCTATAGGTGCAATCATGACCCGTACCATTGGGGCGAGTGGTATTGATTGGGGTGTGCTAGCGGCAGCTGGCGTTCTAACAATTATCCCCGGCTTGCTGGTTATCTGGTTCGTTCGCAACCATGTGGCCAAGGGCTTCGCTCTTGGGCGCGTTTAAGGAGAATTTGTATGATTGCTTGGATGAACTGGACACCCACCGTCATAGTGTTTTTTGCCGTTATTGCCGCGATTCTTTCGATAATGACCGTTTACGAAATTGTTTCGCCCTGCACGGAGCGAAAAGGCTTTCTGCCGATTGAAACAACGCGCGGAGATCGTTTGTTTATCGGGTTGCTTTCGGCGGCCTATATCCATCTAACGTTTCTTGCAGTGAGCGATATAACACTGTGGGTCGCGCTGGCGGTCTCTGTTGTTTGGCTACTGGTACTGTTGCGTTGGGGTTAAAAAACGGCCGGAAGCGCGTTTTAAAGGTTGTAAAGAATTCGAAAGCGAACTAGTTTTTAAGCCATGATCGAAAACGATCACCGATTGCTTTTCGCAAAGGCAATTTTCATCAGTTTAAGTGCTGTAACAAGCCTAAACGGAGTGCGGATTTACCTCGCTCCATTCACAAGAAAGTAAACGAGGTTGGGTATGTTCAAAAATAACAAATATCCGAAGAGGCTACTGCTGGGCGCTGCAATCGGTGCTGTCAGTATGGGACTGAGCCTGCAGGCTAGTGCTGATCAATACTCAGACGCGGCTGAAAAGTGGGTAAACGACGAATTCAAAAAGTCGACTCTTACAAAAGAACAACAGATGAAAGAGATGGCATGGTTTACCAAGGCCGCGGAGTCTTTCCGTGGCATGGAGATCAATGTTGTTTCTGAAACCATTGCCACCCACGAATATGAATCTAGTGTGCTGGCCAAAGCGTTCACTGAAATTACGGGTATTAAACTCAATCACACCCTGATTCAGGAGGGTGATGTGATTGAAAAGCTACAGACTCAAATGCAGTCTGGGCGTAACATTTACGATGGTTATGTGAATGACTCAGACCTAATCGGTACGCACGTTCGGTACGGCAAAGTCGTAGCAGTTGAAGACATAATGAACGGTGAAGGAAAAGAGTTTACGCTTCCTACACTGGACCTCGAAGACTTCATCGGTCTTGATTTCACGACAGGGCCTGATGGCAAGCTCTACCAGTTACCAACTCAACAGTTTGCCAACCTTTACTGGTTCCGCGCTGACTGGTTTGAGCGTGAAGATCTAAAAAAGCAATTCAAAGAAATCTACGGCTATGAGCTGGGTGTTCCTGTCAATTGGTCCGCTTACGAAGACATTGCAGAGTTCTTCTCGGTTCACGTTAAAGAGATAGACGGCGAAAAAGTATACGGCCACATGGACTACGGCAAGAAGGACCCCTCTCTGGGGTGGCGTTTCACAGATGCCTGGTTCTCAATGGCTGGAGCAGGCGACAAAGGATTGCCTAACGGTTTGCCTGTAGATGAATGGGGTGTTCGGGTAGAGGACTGCCACCCAGTTGGCTCTGATGTCTCTCGTGGTGGTGCTACAAACAGTCCAGCCGCGGTGTACGCAACTCAAAAGTACATTGACTGGATGGGTAAATACGCACCGCCAGAGGCCACAGGTATGACTTTCTCTGAGTCTGGGCCAGTTCCGGCACAAGGGAATATTGCGCAGCAAATCTTTTGGTATACCGGCTTTACAGCCAGCATGATCGAAGAAGGTCAGCCAGTGGTTAATGAAGATGGCACCCCGAAGTGGCGCATGGCTCCTTCCCCCCGCGGACCATACTGGGAAGAAGGCATGAAGCTTGGGTATCAGGATGTGGGATCATGGACATTCCTGAATTCAACCCCGGAGAAACGTCGCTTGGCAGCGTGGTTGTATGCGCAGTTCACGGTTTCGAAAACAGTGTCTCTTGAGAAGCTAGTTGCTGGCCTTACACCTATTCGTGATTCCGATATCAATTCAGATGTCATGACCGAGATGGCCCCGAAGTTAGGCGGCCTAGTTGAGTTCTACCGCAGCCCAGCGCGTGTTCAGTGGACGCCTACGGGCACCAACATTCCTGATTATCCGAAAATGGCCCAGCTTTGGTGGCAGTACGTGGCTCAAGCCGCGAGTGGTGAAGCCACAGCTCAGGAAGCACTTGATGGTCTAGCAAAGGCGCAGGATAGAGTTATGGAGCGGCTTGAGCGGGCTAATATTCTGGCCACTTGTGCACCGAAACTGAATGAGCCTCGTGATCCCCAATACTGGTTCGATCAGCCTGGCGCACCTAAGCCGAAATTGGCTAATGAGAAAGTTCAGGGCCAAACCGTTTCGTACGATGAGCTAATTAAAACGTGGGAGAATGATCGCTAAAGCTTAGTTTTAAAATGAAATGCCCGCCGCAACAGGTTTAGCTGTTGCGGCGGGTACTGTCATATTGGTCTTAAGTAGCCTTGCTCTAATAAGAGTTGGTGAGTTCACAAAGTCACTGGCTTGCCCGCCTCCCTGCGACGAGCTTCCCATTCTTCACGGGTCTGTGCGGCGTTATCGCCAGACATAGAGCCGATGATGCTGAAGTAATCCGCACCATACTCGTCGGCCATAATAGCTGTCCGGGGCTTAACTTTAACCACGTAAACAGACTGTACGTTTTGGTGGTCAAAGTCACGCCAGTACTGTTCGTCTTTCAGGAACGTGTATCTATGCCCTTCAAGGGCTCGAATCAATGCTCGGGTATCGGTTGTTCCGGCGCGTTCTACCGCGCTTTTGTATTGGTATACAATGCTGTAAGCGGAAGCAGCGGCGGTCGATGGCCGCATTTCATAGCGCTTTGAGAAGGCTTCAACAAATTCTTTACCCCGTGAATAGTTCATTTCATAGGGGACGTTCCATACCCATGGGCTACCACCAACAACACCTTCCATGATGGTTGGGCCAACCTGAATTGCCATGCCCAGAGTAAGGTTGGGAACAACAATCTGCATTTTTTTAGTCAGGCCCATTTCGTAAGCTACGTTGAGGGCGCGAACCATGTCATCCCCAAACAGTACCAGCATAAGCACTTTCGCACCGCTTGCATCGGCCTGTTCCAGAGCATTCTGGAAGTCGTTTACCAGAGCTCGTGGAAAGGGAGTTTTTACACCGGGATGGCGTTCTGTGTCTTCCGTATCAGAAAATTTGCGCACTGACTCCTCAACCGACCAACCCCATGTGTAATCAGACGTAATATAGAAATAATTCTCACCGCCATGGTTTTGTTTTAGATACTGACTGAGAACCTTAGCCGTCATCCAGGCATTATAAGGTTCGCGGAACATGTGAGTGTGTGCAGCGCTTCCGGTGGTCGCATTAGAATATGTAAGGGTGCCGAAATATAGCCGGTCGCGCTCGCGGGCGGCATTTCCCGAGGCAATTGCAACGGAGCTGGATACGCCACCAAACACCATTTGAACGCCTTCGTTGTCGATCATTTCAGCCGTGTTTCTTGCACCTCGGGCGGGCTTTCCGCGGGTGTTGCGAATCACCAGTTCCAGAGGTTGCCCCATGACACCGCCGGCTTTGTTGATTTCATCTACCGCCAAAAATGCCCCCAGCCTTTGTTGCAGGCCCTGATCTTTGTAACGACCTGTTTGCGGATAATTCAGGCCGATTTTTAGTGTTTCAGCACCAAGGGTGCTTGCCGAAAGCAGAAGCAAACAGACGGTTAAAAGGGCTTTTCCGGGTAGCATAAATGGCTCCAGCTTTAGGGGGTGGCCAAGTGAGAAACACTCGGGCCAGCGCTCTGGTTGTTTTGGTTTGATTATTGGTGAGGCTGAGGGTTAGTTTCTTTTTTTGAGGCAGAGCGCGGCAATCAGACAAAAGTGGGAATTTGCGTAAATATTTGTACGTTTGCACACTCACTTACATGAGTCATACTGCGTTTGCTGGTGTCGAGAGCGATTGAAAAACCGGGAAACCGAAACCGAGGAGCTTTCCATGACGGGTAAGAATGCGCAGGACGAAACGATCACCTGGCAGACTGGCCACTGCTATCTCGGTGAAATTCTAGTTGCCTGCACATCTCAGGGCGTATGTGCTGTTCTGCCGGGTGACTCGGTAGAAGAGTTAACTGCAGATCTCGCTCGTCGCTTCCCCAACGCCTGTTTTGCTCATGCAAATAATTCCCGCGCAGAGTGGTTTTCCAGCGTGATGAGTTATCTGATTGATAGCCGCAAACCGCTCACCGCTCAGCTTGACCTTCGTGGAACGGATTTTCAGTGCAAAGTTTGGCAGGCGTTGCAGGAGATACCTTCGGGCAGTTCATCCACTTATGGCGACATTGCACGGCGCATGGGAATGCCTACCGCATCAAGAGCAGTAGCCGGAGCCTGCGCCGCCAACCCCCTTGCGGTGGTGGTGCCGTGCCATCGTGTGCTCCGTGGCGATGGCAGCCTTTCTGGCTATCGCTGGGGTGTTAAGCGCAAACAAGCGGTGCTTAGCCATGAGCAGGGGCTGTCTGAACGATAATGTCGGTCCCTACTTTGTATCTCCTTCAGATTCGCCGACTGTTTGGCGCGTTTCCCTCTGCGCTTGTCATGCTTGGTTTGCTGCTGCCCGTGACGTCGTATGCCCAGTGGTTTCGGTATACAGATACCGCCATGACAACGCCCGTGGAGCTGGAGTTCTGGTTTTCTGACCGGAGTGCCGCCGATGCAATTGCGGAGGACGTGCTGGCGGTATTTCATCAAGTAGATAGGGATATGAGTCGCTACCGGGAGGATTCCGAACTTTCCGCTCTTAACCGCCAAGCTGCGGAGCACCCAGTGCCCGTAAGCGCCGGTCTTTTTCGGGTACTCAAAAGAGCCGAAGACGTAGCCGTGCTCAGTGATGGGGCATTCGATATCAGTTTCGGCTCTGTTGGTTATCTTTATGACTTCCGTGAGCATCAGCAACCGTCGGAAGAAGATATTCAGGCAAGGCTAAGCCATATTAACTATCAGGATATTGTTTTGGATAAGGCCGAACACACGGTTTGGTATCGGCAAAAAGGGCTGTTGATTGATTTAGGCGGCATTGCAAAAGGCTATGCGGTAGACCTTGGGATCGAGCAACTGATACGGGCTGGGGTTCGCCATGCTCGGCTCAGTGCTGGCGGAGATCTCCGGCTGCTTGGAGACAAACGTGGCCGACCTTGGTTAGTGGGGGTTCGCGACCCTCGTTCAGAGAAGCGCAATGCGGTGGTGTTACCTCTTGAGAACCTTGCCATTTCCACCTCTGGCGATTACGAGCGGTTTTTCATCAACGGGCAAGGCGAACGGGTGCATCATATTCTGTCACCCGGTACGGGAAAGTCTGTGCGCGGCGTACAGAGCGTGACTATTATTGGCGAGAGCGCACTCACAACGGACGGGTTGTCTACGGCCGTTTTTGTTCTCGGGCCGGAAAAGGGCTTGAAGATGATTGAAAAACTGCCGGGTGTTGATGCGATCATTATTGATGATCAGCGTGTAATGCACTTTTCTGAAGGGCTGGCGCCTCCGGAGTCAGAACACTGATTCCGAGGCATTTTCACCCCTCAATGCGTTAGCGCCTCGGTGGAATGGTTCCGCTGACCACATCAGAGAATGCAATCAGCCTGTCCTGACTAGCCGCATTGCCTAACCCATGGCCAAGAAACTTTGATGCGAAAGCACCTTGCTCTCCGTGAAGTGCCATATAGTTCAGCAGAACCGTTTGTACCAACTGGTTTACATTGTTTGCAGCCGGGCTGGATGCGGTTTCCACAGATGCGTCGGGGCGCATAAAGCCAATCTGGTTGCGTATCGGGGTAGGGCGCCCGTTGGGGTTATAAACCAAGAAAAACGAGGCTGCGGTCTGCTGGTTATCGCCGGTCCACTCGCCTTTACCACGGCCGTCTTCAGAATCGTCCAGGCGACCGTTGCTGGACACGGAACCATCACTGAACACGTACAGCATGAGTGGTACCCCAACCCTTGCCGCGTATTCGAGGCAGGCGCCCATGCAACGGCCAGCCAGTTCATCGCGGCGCTCACCGGTTGCCCGCTCGCCCGTATGGTAGTCATAGCCGCCCATGGTTACGGTGCCGGCACCTGCGTAGCCGTTCATAACCAATTTCATTACAGAGGCAGTCTTTTGGAACTCTCGGTTGCTTTCGAATTCGGTACTCGAGAATATCCCGCCGGGGCCCACAATATCGGTATCCAGCATAGGGTCAAGAATGGCTGGGTTGCCGTAATTCTCGATTAGGTTCGCACTCTTGGCGTAGCCGCAGCGCACCAACTTTTTGATGTCTGCGTCGGCACCAGAACCGAGTTTGGTATTCACCTTATCCATTTTTGCATCACTGATGCGCTGAACAGCCTCCATCACTGAGACGGCATCGGATTGATTCAGGATAGACGTCAGATCGCCCACATCCACCAGACCTTTTGCATCCGACGGGCGGTCTATTTTAGTGGGGCGCACTTTCGGGTTGATCATGCTCATTGGCGCCATGGAGTTGCCGCCTGATTGCGAGCTTTGAGAACCAATCAGCGAGAGTAGAGATCCGTCGGCACCGGCCTGATAGATGCCATACATAGGATTGTGCGGGTTGTTGCCGGTATCGTTTTCGGAGCGTGCAGCAATAACGGCACCATTGATTGCCGCTCGGGTTCCGGCGCTGGTGCTTTGTTGAATTCCCCGCAAGAAGCCGCTGTCGGAATGGAACGCAAGCCCAAGCTCCTCATTCACAAAAGCTGGGTCATTAGGAAGCATGTCTCCAGGCAACCCCAGTTTGTTGTACCCAGCAGTGCTTAAAAAGTCCTTTTGGCCGCCGCTTCCACCCATAAGCACGTTTGAGCCTGCAATGCTGGCGCCTCCGGCAAGATCAAAACAGATAAAGGGGATTTTTCCCGCACCGGGTATGCCGATGCCACAGCTGTCTTTTAGCTCCTGCGATAGTTCTGCGGCGGCCATTCTTGGATTGGCGAATAGGCTAAACATGGATGCGCCTAACACAGTGGCAGTGCCAGCCATCATGCCTTGGGCAATGAACTCCCGCCGGGTCTTTGGTCGCGAGTGGTCGCTGTGGAGGAGGGGCTCACCATTGGCCAGGGGCCGTTTACGAGATTTGCGTATAAACATGAGCGTTGTCCTCTACTGAACCAAGGTGGTGGCGCTGCCAAGCACCGCGGCACAACTTGCTTTAACAATGGTTTCGGTGCGGTCCGCCGGGCAGGTGGCGCCGCCACACTGCGACAGGGTGTCTATGAGGCTGTCCAGCTCCCCTTCGATTGACTGTGTGCTGGGCTGAGTTCCAAGATTGTCCCCCACAAATCGCTTCAACAGAGGGCCGGTAATCTGGCGCTTGCCGCTGGTATTAAACGCAGTGGCTGCAGAGGCGGAGAAGTTGAAATCTGGGAAGAAGGCCTGCCTTTTCGAAGCGTCTGCAACCAACGCGTCACAATACTGAATGGCCATTTGAGTGATGGCCATTTGGTGTGAGGAAAGAAAGCCCTCAACATTCTCCACGGTTGGCAACTGCTGCTTCACGGTGTTGAAGGTGTTTGCAACTGCCTCGTTGGTCCGGGGAATGCCCGTCATGCGTGCCATGGATGCATTAATCTCATCGAAGGTTTTTAGTCCAATGTCCGATGAAGGCGGCAAAATTTGCGGCGCTACGGTTCCGGGCAAGGGAGGCTCAGAGCGCGAGAACGTGCTGCTTCCGAGTCGATCAAAGGTTAAAAAGAACTCATCGCTGGCAGGGCCATTTTCTAGGGCGATGATCGTACCTAGCCGCGATAAGGATTGGCCGGTTCCGGGTAGGTATGTTTCGCTATCAAGAGTTACATCAAGGTTTGCCCAAGATTGCCCCACGGTTGCTTCTTTGCCGTTAATACCCAAACGCATGCCCTGAAGCGGGATATTCGACGGCTCTGCATTCTCATCCAAGCTGATAAAGAAGGGGGCCGTGAAGCGATAGCTGTAGTTATCGAATACGCTAACATCGAAAACAACGAAGCTTTCAGGCACGTCAATCAGGTGGGATACGCCAAACAGCAAGTAGAACTTCTGCCCCACACCCACATCATAATTGGTTCTGATTTGTTCCGGCGTCAGCGACCGACTATGAAAGGCAACCATGCGAATGGCACCCTGCCAAGGTGAGTTGCCGTCGGTTTCGTTGCCTAGAACCAGCGCAAAACTGTTATCCCATTCGGACAGCAGGCCTGCATTGTCCGGGTCGACATCGCCAGAGTGCTGGCCGTTAATAAAGATTTGCCGTCCGGTGCCCGGGGCATAGTTAATCACCACATGCTGCAGTGTGGCTTGCAGGAGCTTGTCGCCGTCTTGAGTAGCGAATGGGGTGTTCTCATCGCTGGTGGTGCTGCGATGAAGCACTTCATAGCGTTGCAGGCTTTGGCTTAGCGTAAGATTACGCGTGGTGGCAGAGCCGGAGTAGGTGATGATTCGTGCGTCTTCCTGAGTAATATTGCCCGGCGCGACCCAGGCTTCGATGGCATATTCACCAGAGCCGGTTAGCATGGTATGCAGTTTGCGGCTGTTGGCGGTAGAGCCCTGAGCTTTGCCTGCAGGTGTTACAGGGCCGCTTTGTGTTTGGACTTCGGGGCCAATATTGATGCCCCAACCCAACACCCAGTCCACGTTGCCGCTGAGTGTAAGGTCCAGAGCCGTGGAAACGCCGCTGGTATCATAAGCGATTTGGCCTTGTCCGGCCTTGAACTCGTAGAGCGCAATGATGTTGTCTTCAAAACGACCGCCGGAATTCGCCAATAATCCATCCTGCTCCAGCACTAGTGCCCTGCTGGCAACCAGAGCTGGGTCGACTGGAGTGGGTGATAAAGGTTGAGCGAATTCTTCGATCGCCATTTCCATCATGCCTGCCGACCAATCGCAGTCTGCTTCGCCTTGATTCGCCCAGCAGTTGTGGAAATCCCTTTTCAAGCGAACAACAAAACGGGAGTTTTCAGGAGTGTTTAGGTCCATTCGGCTCTTGGACTGTTGGTAGGCAACGTCCGGATTCTCACTAGCAATGTAAGGCGTTTGCCCGCCGTCGCCGTGGCAGTCGGTACAGTGTGCTTTCAGAACCGGGTACACGGTGTTTTCAAAAGCACTACTGTCTGTTGGGAAGGCAAGGGTGGCTCCCGGAGGCCTCAGAACGGGTGCCTTTAACTCAATGGTTTTAAGGGAGCCGGTTCCCCCGTCAGCCCATTTGGAAAGGTAGGTGATTATAATATCGGCGCAGACTGAATCGCTGGTTGTCCAACAATTATGGCCACCGGCGACCTTGGTAACCATCTGCGACTGCGAAGGCGTAGCGAGATTCACAATGCTATTTGCTTGGGCATAGGCGCTGTTGATGTCTTGCTGGTTTACAAACGTAGGCGATTGGCCACCAGCACCGTGGCAAGAGCCGCATCGGTTATCTTGTACAAGCTTATCCCAAACATTGAGTTTGAAACTTTGTACATCGCCTGTGGCGGGTGGCGGGCCACTGTAATTTGCAGCGCCGGAACCGGATGACGTGTTGGGCAGTGCTTCTGTGGCCTCACCGCCGCAAGCGCTTAACAGCAGAGCAGCGAATACCATTGAGGCAATGGACAGTGTTGATTGGCGTTGGCCTGAACGGGGGTAGGTTAGTGGTCTCATCAGGTATCAATCCCCCGCACAGTAAACAGCAGATTCAGCAAACACCTGCTTCAGATTGAAATTATGGGACCTGAAGCTCGCCACCATGTTGCTGACCTGTGAGTGATCCGCGCTGGTGGAGGGTGGCCTGAGACACACATTTTTGAACACTTTTTTAACCTGACATTCGGCGAACGCATCAGAGTGCGCCAACTCCTTACCCAAGCTCTTTGCACCACTGCCTGAGCCGGGCAGGCTTGCATCCCAGCCCATTCTCCGGTTAGCACCCTGACGCCAGTAATTGTCCCACTGATCGTCAGGGGTTACATAGCCTTGTTCGAAGGTTGTCGAATTGATGTGGTACTTACCCTGAACCCGCGACTGAGTATCCGGGTCGATGTCGTTGACAGTGTTATACACCAGCTGGCCTAGAGTACCATCCGGGTCGTTGTCGGGGTTGTAATCATAATCGTAGTAAGCGAACGCCTGTGTCATCGGGTCCATGCCTGTGTGGCAACCCACGCAGTTATTTAAAAATACGCGGCTGTCGCCTCCAGGGCTGCGGGAAACGTCCTGACGAATTCTGTCCGGCGGCAGGTTTACATCGGCCACTTGCTCCAGATCGCGGCACATGTGGTTGATGAGCGTAAACCGAAACATGGCGCGGTTGGTTCCAGCACTGAAAAAGGCTCTGGCTGCCGCACGGGAGGTCAGTACGCCTGCGGTTGCTGACGTGGGCAGGCCGTTATAGGCGGATTGGCTTACACCTTTGAAATTTTGCGTGTCAGACAGGTCGTAACCAAGCTGATCTATCTGCTCATAATGCGTGTTGTCCGAATTTGAATAGGGCGACAAACCACTCCAGATGCCGACGTATAGCGTGTCGTCATATAGCACTTTACGAAAATCTGCACCGTCCCTCACTAGGCCAATCACCGTGGCGGTGTAATCGTTTAGCGGCACGAAAGGCGTCATCGCCTCGTTCGTCCAAGGTGCTGCAAAATTTTTCAGAGTTATGTTGTAAAAAGCTGGATCAGCCAATGCGGTATAGGCCGCATCAAGTTTGCGACCGGACAAAATGTCCTGCTCCATACTATTAAGCACAGAGGGCGCTGGCGGTACGCCTGCAATTCGGTCATGAATTCGCTTGGCTTGTTCCCGCGCTCCGGCGGTAGCCGCACCTGCATGTGTAGCGGCAAACAAAATCAGGAGTGACATACCGCACGCCTTGAATGCGCTGAATCGCACTCCCACTTTGGCTTTCATGTCGCCGTCCTCGATAATTTTAGCTGGTGCACAATAGGTCAATTTTACAATTGTTAATAGTTTATACTTGCAATTTACTACGGTAGTTGTGGGGTGCGCCACGGAATTACATTTGCTTACGCAAAGCCCGTAGAGATATACAGCGGCACAGACTTAGTTTATGTCATGCATTTCGTTCGCTGCAGAGCAGTGACAACGTTTTTTACTGGAGCTAGGGCGCGTGCCTTACATACCGAAAGAGCTCATTGGGGTGATACTTTCTATCTTCAGAGCACTGCTTTGCCTTGGCCTTGTAGCTTCTCTTGCAGGCTGTTTGTCGGGCACGGATAGCCAGCAGACTGACCCTGTAGTGCTTGAGAATCCGGTTCTTTTTGTAAAGCGGCCATTGCTGGTCGACGGCAATGGGGCGCTGGCTCGAGATAATCTGGCCGATCCTTCGGCCTTCCGCCCGGGCGCCCAGTTGTATTTAAAAGCCAATGCATCCGTTGACGCCAGTGCAGTCGATGTATCTTCTAGAGCCTTTGCTAGCCCGGAGTTTCTAGATGATACGGGCCGCTTGCGTTACGACGTGAAAGACTTGCACGTTTCCCATGATGGCAATCGCGCGCTGTTTGCCATGCGCGCTCCGGAAATAGAAGGCGCCGATGACGAAGATCAGCCCACATGGAACATCTGGGAATACAATCACGCGAACGATTATCTGCGCCGAATCATCACCTCAAACGTCATCGCCAAAACAGGTCAGGACGTGGCACCGGCCTATCTGCCGGACGGGCGCATTGTGTTTTCTTCCACCCGACAGCTTATATCCAAAGCCATCTTGTTGGATGAAGGTAAAGGCCAGTTTGCGGGCTTGGATGAGAACCGGAATGCGCCAGCGTTTGTGCTTCATACCATGGACGACGACGGCAGCGATATTCAACAGATTACGTTTAACCAGAGCCACGACCTATACCCATTGGTAACTGATGATGGCTCGATTCTATTCAGTCGTTGGGACAATGCGGGTCAAACTCGCAACAACGGGGTTAACCTTTATCGTGTAAATCCCGATGGCACAGGACTGGCTTATCTCTACGGGCGAAACTCTCACGATTCTGTTCCAGCGGCTCCCGACATCGAGTATCTGAAGGTACGCAAAACCGACTCAGATTCTGTGCTGGTGCCCTTGCGTCCTTTTGCAAGTGACAGTTATGCCTCCATGCCGGTCGAAATTGATGTCGACAATTATGTGGATGCCGAAATACGTATCGACGGCACTGAAGGAAACGGCCAAGTTCCTTTGGTTGCGGGTGTCAGGCTTGATGGCGAGTTGACGCTGGAGGGGCGCTATAGCTCCATTTCGCCCCTTATGGATGGCACCGGCAGGTATCTTGTGAGCTGGACTCCATGCCGACTCGAAGAGGCAGCATCTGGCCGAATCGTGAATTGCACCGAGGCGCGACTGGCATCTGACGCCTATGTTCCCGCGCCGCCGGTATACGGTATTTGGCTTCTGGATATTACAAACGGAACCCAAAAGCCCGTTGTGGTGCCCTTGGAGGGTGAGCAGTTTGACGAGGCCGTTCTAATGCGGGATCGTCCCTTGGAAGACTATATTCCTGACTCACAGTATACGGGGGAGGCCGCTCAGTTAGCGGATTCAGGCTACGGTATTTTACACATTCGCAGTGTGTACGATGTAGACGGTGTCGATATGGCGCCAAACGGTATCGTGACAACGGCAAATCCCTCCATCACACCAGCTGCGCAGCGCCCGGCCCGGTTCCTGCGCTTGGAAAAGCCTGTTTCCATGCCTGATGACAACGTATGGGACTTTGATAACAGCGCGTTTGGCCGCAGCCGTGGCCAGCTTATGCGGGAAATTCTCGGGTATGTGCCGGTAGAGCCGGATGGCTCGGTAAAAGTAGCTGTGCCGGCAAATGTCGCCTTTGCGGTCAGCGTGTTGGACGCTCAGGGGCGCAGGATCAGCGATCGCCACCAAAATTGGCTGTCGGTGCGCCCCGGTGAAACTGTGGAATGTCAGGGTTGTCACGATTCCCAATCGTCCATTCCCCATGGCCGCCCCGGGGCGGGTCCGGATCCTGTGTGGGCTGGTGCGAGCACAACGGGCCTGCCTTTTCCGGGGACGGACCCGGCCCTGTTTGCCGATATGGGCGAAACCATGGCAGAGGTCTATGCGCGGACACAGCAGCTGCGTCGGCCACTACCAGATCCGATATACAGCGAAGGTGAGTGGACGAACCTTGCCGGGAGTGTAGAGGATCGAACACTGGCCTATGAAAACCTGCAAACACCGCCTCCTGTTTCCGCAGTGTGTGCCAACGATTGGACGGCCAATTGCCGGACGGTTATCAACTACGAAGCCCATATTCATCCGCTTTGGGGCTTGAACCGCGATGTTCTAGGCGTTGATGCAACATGCATTAGCTGCCATACCAACGCCGACGCTGCCGGTGTGCCATCCATTGCAGCGGCACAACTGGACCTTACAGACGGCCCTTCCGATGCCGAGCCGCTGCATTTTAAAGCCTATCGAGAGTTGCTCTTTCCTGATAACGAGCAAGAGCTCAGCGACGGTGTTTTGCGAGACCGGCTGATCGACTCGGGCGAGGTGCTTAGAGATGAAGAGGGCGTGCCTATTCTGGATGAAAATGGTAATCAGCAACCTATTCTCGTTCCTGTGCCGGTGAGGTCCAGCATGTCTGTCAATGGTGCCCTTGCCAGCGATGGGTTTCGGGGTGCATTCGGAGCGGAGGGCTCCCATAGAGGTTTCCTGTCACCTGCGGAATTGCGTCTTGTAGCGGAATGGCTAGATTTAGGTGCCCAGTATTACAACAACCCATTCGCTGCTCCAGAAAACTGACCCGGGACCCACAACACACTCATGCCCATTGTCATTGTGTTACTTATGCTCTGTTTACCTGCGACTGTATGGGCGGGCTGGTTGTGGAGTGACGATGAACCTGCGCAGGTGGTTCAGGTTGTGGAGCCGTTTGTTGCTTGGCGCACAGGCCCGGCGGTGGGGTATCCCGTATTTCACAGCAGTGAAAAGGGCGAATGGCTGACACTTTTACAACGCAAAACCGGCTGGGTAAAAGTACGGGACCGCAAAGACCGTGAGGGTTGGGTGGCGGTGGCCGATATTGCCCAAACAAGGGATGCAACCGGTGAAAGGGTTACCCTCAGTGTGCCGGACTTAGCCGCGTTCAGTGAGCGGAATGTTGAAGCCGGAATAATGATGGGAAGGTTCCAAGGTGCGCCGGTAACCGCCGGTTATGGAGGCTACTGGTTTACGCCCAATCTCGCCGCAGAGCTCTGGGGTTCGCAGATGCTGGGCAGCGCTTCGGAAATGTTGATGGTAAACGCCAACATTGTGCATCAGCCATTTCCCCATTGGCGGGTGTCGCCGTTTTTCACCCTCGGGGTAGGACATATTTGGGTGGACCCGAAAGCAACCTTGGCGGTGCCAGAGGAACGAGACAACAGCGTTGGCCATGCTGGTGTGGGGTTGCGAGCCTACATCTCAGAGCGTTATTTCATACGGGCCGAGGTTAAGGACTACAAAGTCTTTACCAGCCGATCAACCAATGAAGAAGCGACAGAATGGAAAATCGGACTAAGCATCTTTTTCTGACCGGGTTTTGCCTTGCACACCTTATGGCTATTGCGCCTTCGGTGTTAGCTGCAGATGAAACCGAGCGCGACGACCGGCCTTTAATCGAGCCGGATGTAAAGCCTGTGCCCGTTGATCAAGCGCTCATTGATACCGAAAACTTCGAGATAGGCGCCTTTGCGGGTGTGCTCAACATTGAGGATTTTGAATCGTCGTTTGTGTACGGCGGCAAGCTTACCTACCACCTGAGTGAATCGTTTTTTTTCGAGGCTGGGTTAGGCTTTGCCGAGGCCGGTGCAACCAGTTTCGAGAATCTTGCGGGTAACGTACAGGTGCTAACAGATAGCGAGCGTGATTGCAGCTATTACAACATCAATCTGGGCTACAACATTCTGCCCGGGCAGGCGTTTCTTACTGAAAACTATGCGTTCAATACCAATTTCTATCTGATTGGCGGTACTGGTGCAACCGAGTTTGGAGGCGATACCCGATTTACTATCAACGCCGGAGCTGGCTACCAAATTTTGCTTACAGACAGCCTTGCGATACACCTTGGTGTACGCCAGCACTATTACCAGATTGATGTGGTGGGCGCGGAGAAGACATCCATGAACACTGAGATCAGCACCGGGCTGTCGGTCTTTTTCTAAACACAGGAGCCTTGAAATGAACAACCCCGTTAAAGCTGCTGCATTGGTACTGGCATTGTCTGGCGTTGCAACCTTGGCGCAGGCAGAGGCGATTAACGTTCCGGCTCCGGATTTTACGTTGGAAAGCCGAGCTGGGGACAATATTCGGCTTGAAGATCATCGCGGCGAAGTGGTTATGCTTAATTTCTGGGCTTCCTGGTGCGGCCCTTGCCGACAGGAAATGCCATTAATGGACGATCTCTACGGCCGTTATCAGGATTTAGGTTTTACTATTTTGGCGGTGAATGTAGATGAAAACCGGGGTGAGGCCTTACGTTTTCTGGACAAGGTTCCGGTGAGCTACCCGATCTTGTACGACCCGGAAAGCTCAGTTAGCGAGCTTTACGAGGTGCCTGCCATGCCAACGACCGTGATGATCGATCGCGATGGCAACGTCCGCTACATTCACTATGGCTACAAACCCGGTTACGAAGACGAGTATGAAGCCCAAATTAGAGAGTTGGTGCGAGAGTGATTCCCGGGTGGGCAAGTGTAATGTTTAAAACAACCGCCATTATGCCTTTGCTTGTGGCATTAATGCTGTCGGCGACCGCTGGGTGTAGTTCTATAGAGCCTTGGGTAAAACCCTATGAAAGGGATCGCTTAGCCGACCCAATCATGAGCCTGAGCCGCCACGGCAAAGCGGATTCCTACATGAACCATGTGTATCAATCCAGAGAGTCTGCCCGTGGAGCGGAAGGTGGCGCGGGAGGTGGTTGTGGGTGTAACTGATGGCCGCAGGTTGTTCAGGCTGTTGTGGGCAAGTTTCACAGCCATGGTTCTATTCCCGCTTGGCCCGCTTGCCCATGCTGCAACCCTGCCGGTTGATAGCGTAGACATGCTATACCATCGCTATGATGGCGGCGGAATGGTGATCGACGGTCCGGTACTTTTAGCGCGCAAAAGTGTTGGGCCGCAAGTGTCGGTGTCTGGGCAGTATTACGTGGATATGGTGTCTGCGGCCTCTGTCGATGTACTGGCAACCGCAAGTGCGTACAAAGAAGAACGCACTGAATACACACTCGGTGTCGACTATTTGTACGACCGGGCGATTATGAGTCTGGGCTTTACCAACAGCTCGGAGAACGACTACGAAGCCAATACCCTCTACTTCACTGTAAGCCAAGAGTTCTTTGGCGGAATGTCTACGCTCACTCTTGGCTATGCAGGTGGCTGGGATGAAGTTGGCAAGCGTGGTAACGACAGTTTTAGTGAAGACGCCGACCGCCGCAACTTCCAACTCGGTTTGAGTCAGGTGCTAACCCGCAACATGCTGGTTGGGCTGGATTTGGAAGTGGTTACAGATGAGGGGTTTTTGCAGAACCCCTATCGCCAGAACCGGTATTTGGATCCGAATGATGCCACTGCATTTCTTTACCAGCCCGAGCGTTACCCGGAAACCCGAACCAGTACAGCGGTGGCTGCACGAGCGATTTATCACCTGCCTTATCGAGCCTCCATTCGTGGCGAGTACCGGTATTTTACGGATACCTGGGGCATTCAGGCCCATACGGTTCAATTGGGCTATGTGCACGGTCTGAACCAACACTGGTCGTTGGAAGGCTCGGTTCGTTATTACCGCCAGAGTGAGGCGGATTTCTACAGTGATCTATTTCTCTATGAAAACTCACAGAACCATTTGGCGAGAGACAAGGAAATGAGTGCGTTTTCGGGCACAACTCTGGCAACCGGTGCGGTCTATGAGTGGAAGCAAACATCCTTGCCCGGCATCAAACGCCTGCAATTCAGCTTGCTGCTGGATTGGCTGAATTTCGATTATGACAATTTCCGGGATGTAACCGCTTCGGGCAATTACTTGCCGGGAGAGGAGCCGCTTTATTCATTTGATGCACTGGTGACCAGAGCATCACTGATTCTTGAATATTGAGTAAGCAGGAAACCAGATTATGACGGATTCATTGAAAACCTTGGCCGCCGCTTTACTGGCTGCATTGATGCTGCTCACGGGTGCTGCTTTGGCAGCCGAACCTGATGCAGCCAACGATAGCAGAGCCGTTGCGGAGCGCGTTGAGGATCTCAAAAAGAAAGTCATTCGCCTTAACCGGGATCTTTTTATTCTGGAAGAGGATCTGTTGTTTCCCGCTAGCACCCAATTTGCCGTTTTCCTAAGCGTCGACGCAGGTGAATTCTTAAAGCTGGACGCGGTGAAGTTAAAAGTTAACGGCGAGATTGTAGCTTCCCACCTCTATACGGAGCGTCAGGTCACTGCTCTTGAACGGGGCGGCATGCAGCGTTTGTATATGGGTAACCTCAAAACCGGAACCCACGAGGTCACGGTTTTTGTAGAAGGTATGGGGCCAGACAATCGCGCCTACAAGCAAGCAGCCACTCTGGCGTTTGATAAGGGTACCGAGACGGCGGCTCTGGAAATTCGTATTCAAGATCGTTCATCGAATTACCAGCCAGTGGTTTCTATTGTGGAGTGGGAGTGACCCAGCCTGTGGTTTTCCTCGCAAGAGCAACTAGGACTGATATAGGCGCGCGTCTAGTCGCGTTAGCTGCCGTGTGCTTGTTGTTTATGCTTGATGCGGCTTTGGTTAATGCTGATGTAGCACCAGCAAGGGCTAAGGATCCTGCGTACGGCCGGGTACTCTATAACTATCATCAAGGCGAGGCACTCAAAGCGCTAACCTTGCTGGAGGTTGCCCGTGAACGTGGCCGCATTCGTGGCCATGGAGCCTATCCGGAATTAGTCGAAGGCGGGCTAATGCTTTCCTACGGAATGCCGCGGGAAGCTCGCGATCTCTTCACCCGGTTACTTGAAGAGACCAAGGCTACTGACACTCAACCTGACATAAATGAAAGCAGTGCAGGTGAGCGCGGCGCAGACTCTGGCGTAACTCTGGCGCCCGGTATACGCAGCCAAGCGTGGTTTTATCTCGGTAAAGTCTTCTACTTAGAGGGTGACTACCCTCAAGCCCATGAAAACTTTCAAAAGGTGGATGCTCTGGTACTAGAAGAAAGTAACTCAGAGTTATACGCAGAGTGGCTCTACCTGAGAGCAAGGTTAGCCATGTTGTCCGATAGCGATAACGGCAGTTACGCAAGCTCTCATGAAAGCCCTCGTGAAAACCCTCGTGAAAACCCTAGCATGAATGCGAGCGGCGAGACGCTGGTGGAGCACTTGCGCGCACAACTAAAACACTCAGGCTTATGGGCTCACTATTTGAGTTACAACATAGCTATGGCAGAGGTTTCGGCCGGTGATGCCGAGAAAGCACAGCAAAGTCTGCGAGAACTGATTTCCGGTATGGAAGGCGAGACGCCAACAGGCGATAGGGGTTCAGAGTATCGCGCTTTGTTGGATAAAAGTCGGTTATCGCTCGCCCGGCTATACCTGAGAGAAAGCCGATTTGATGACGCATTGAGGCTATTAGGCGCAATGCCTCTGGACGGCGTATTTTCCGATACAGCATTATACGATTACGCAGTTGCAGCGGCAGAGCAGGGGCAGTTGCAACGGGCTTTGGATGCGTTGGAGGCACTGTCGCAACGCACCTTGTTTTTATCCTGGCGGGAGCAGGTACCTTACGCCCGGGGATACGTGCTTGAACAGTTGAACCAGCCCCGTAAGGCGCTAAATGCCTTTGCTCAGGCTTCCGAACACTACGAATCTCGTGGTCGAGAGCTCATTGCGGCGCGTCAGAGTCTGACTGAAGAGAGTTTGATGGCGCGCTTGAGCTTTCTCCGGAACAACGACGACATTGCAACAGACGCCTACGGTCGCCTGCGGGTGATGCCTTCGGATTTTGGCATTTCAGATGTGCTGGCAACGGAGCCTTTCCAGCAGGCCTTGAGCGAACTCAATGAGCTTTACCAGGTGCAGGCCTTGCTGATACAGCGGGAAGGCCAACTCGGCACCTTTGAAACTATGTTGGAAACCCGCCGGGTGCAGCGCGAACGCCGAAGTCGTGAGGCGCGCTTTGAGCTGGAGCAGCAAAAGGCGGATGAATGGGTGGAGCAAAAAAACTCCTTTCGCGTTGAGATTGAAGCTGCCCTTGCGGCTGAAGATGTCGGCTTCTTTATGACAACGAAGCAGAAAGAACTCAAGGCTAGGCTGGAGAGGGTTGCCGCGACCCTTGCACAGCTTCGTGACGGCTCACTTGGCAACGACAAGAGTGCTGAGCGCCAGCGCGATAAGTATGCGCGAATGAAAGCCTACTTCGATTGGACCCTCGCGAACGATTACGGCGTAAATCGCTGGGCCGCCCAGAAACAGTTGCGTGAACTGAACGCGGAAATGCAACAGTTTGAGAATCAAAGAGCGGCCATAGAAGCTCTGATGGCAGGGGATGAAAAGCATAACGAGTTGGCTGGTCGGCTCATCCGCAAAGGCGAGGACATTCAATCGCTGAAAGCGCAGGTACGAGAAGCCATCGCGCAAGCACGCAGCATTCTCGTGGGGCGCTTGGATAAGGCGCTTGAACAGCAGGGCAGGGATTTGCGGCGCTATCTGGTGGCATCACGCCATGCTCAAGCACGGCTGGCGGATCGACTGTTCCGGGCAGGCCAGAGCACGGAGGCCGCTAATGAGTAAGAGGCGCCTAACCTGTGAGTTTTCGGCCTGCAATTATTCTCTCAAAGCTGCCCGAGCGTTAACGCCGATAGTGTCGGCTCTGCTGATTACTGGGTGTCAGACTCTATGGTGGGGGCAGAGCGATGGCGATATCCCCGTTGCCGAGCCGGGAACCTTTGCTTCTCTTACTTCTCGAAATACAGAACCCGCTTCAGAGCTTAAAGAGCGTGGGGCAACGCCGGATCAGTTACCAGCGGATCGGGTCTCCCTTGAAGCCGTGATGCGCAGTTATCAGAATTTACTGCCGCTGGTGGAAGACCCCAACAAACAGGTCACGATTCGACACAGGCTTGCCGATCTCGAATTCACCCGGGCCGAACGCGTACTGACTGAAACCGCAGAGGATGATCTGTCTGGTGCCATCGCTTCATATACGGGTTTGCTGTCGGACTACCCGGAGCGTGACGGTAACGATCAGATTTACTACCAGTTGGCCCGAGCCTATGAGTTGCGGGGCATGACCAGCGAACAGCTGAGTGCGCTGGATACTTTGGTAGCAAATTATCCGGGGTCAGCTTACTGGGAAGAAGCCCAGTTTCGGCGTGGGGATATCCTGTTTATAAACGGCCGCTATCCGGAAGCGGAACAAGCGTTTAACAGGGTTACTCAGGCGAGAATCGAGCGTAACTCAGATTCATCCTTCTTAATGAATGCCCACTACATGAAAGGGTGGAGTCAGTTTAAACAGGGCGACTATCAGCAAGCACTTTATAGCTACATCGCTGTGCTGGATTTGATCATGCCAGCTGAAAGGGTGGCAGAAATGCCGGATCAGCCTTATCAAACCCTTACTGAAGACCTGTTCCGGGTTTTTGGCCTTTCACTATCTTATCTGGATGGCGCTGAAACCCTTCAATCCCTATTTCGCCAAACAGGCAGCCGACCCTACGAAACACTGGTGTACGAGCGCTACGCCACCTTGCTTGTTGCGCGTGAACGATACAGCGACGCGATTGCGGTTTTTGATGCTTTTATTGAAGAGCGTCCGCAAAGCCGGTGGGCCCCACGTTACTCTATGCGAGCAATCGACACGCTCGAGTTAGCCGGTTTTGATAAGTTTGTTCCTGGTCGTAAAGCAGGGTTTATTGCAAGCTATGGAATATACAGCGACTTCTGGCCGGAGGCTGATTCTGAAACGCAGGCCTATATTGAAAGCCAACTTGAAATACTGCTGCCAGAGTTAGCAGACCGCCACTATTTGCTGGCAGGGGAAAAGCGACGGCAAGGGCGCAAGCCACAAATTTCTCAGAACCGCGAGGCAGATAGAGGGGAACGAAGCTTGAGTGCTGAGGAGCATTACCGACAGGCTGCGGCTTACTACGCGGAATTTGCCGCTACTTTTCCGAACCACCTGCGTACGCCGGAGCGGTTGTTTCTGTTGGCTGAAACCTATGTAGAGCTACAAGAGTGGCCAGATGCCATCAGCGCATTTGAGCGCGTTGCCTATGATTTTCCAGCTGTTGGTACTGTATCTGACCGTGCTGCGGAGGCGGGTTATGCCTCGGTGCTGGCATACCGGGAATATGCCCGCAGTTGGATGAGTGAAACAACGGTGGATCTTTTTGCTTTGCAGGAGATGCAACAGCTTAATCGCCTTCGATTCGTCAATGCTCACCCGCAAGACCCCCGAGCGCCAAGCGTTTATTACATCGCTTTGCAACGGGAATTTGACCAGCAAAACCTTGAAGAGGTCATTCCCATGGCCGAGCGCTTGGCCAACTGGGCGCCAGCAGCAGATCCTATGCTGGTTACCGAGGCTCTACTGCTGGCGGGCCACAGTCTGTTTGAGCTTGGGCGCTACGCTGAAGCCGAACAAACCTACCATGATGCATTGGCTATGATGGCCGCTCAAGACGACAGGCGATCCGGCATAGAAGAAAACATGGCGGCAGCGGTATTTCGTCAAGCAGATCAGCTGGCAAAGGCTGGAAATTTAGACGCTGCCGTAAGTGAGTACCTGCGTGTTGGCGCCGTTGCGCCAGCTTCTATACTGAATGCCAATGCGCAATACGATGCGGCCTCTCTTTTGGTTAGCGCCGCACGCTGGGAACAAGCGATTAACGTACTAACCGGGTTTCGCTCGCGTTTTCCCGAGCATGAGCTGGTTGATACTGTGCCAGCAAAACTGGCCCTTGCTTATCGGGAAACGGGACAATGGGAAAAGGCCGGAGACGAGTTGAATCTAATGGTGGCAATGGCCACCACACCAGAGGAACGAAGGCAAAACCTGCAGATAGCAGCAGAGCTTTACGATCAGGCCGGTAATCACGCCAAAGCTATAGATACCTGGCGGCAATACGCCAATCGTCACCCCGAGCCAGCGGACATCTATATGGAAGCGGCTAACCGACTGGCCGAGCTTTACCAAATCCGTGGTGACATTGAGAAGCGTAATTTCTGGTTAAACCGGCAAATGGAAAAGGTTGATCAAAACCCCGAGCTTGTAGATGAACGCATGCGCTACTTGGCCGCATCTGCCTCCGCAACTCTGGCGCGGGATGCTTTGGCACGCTACGACAGTATCCGCCTGACCTTACCTCTGAATAAAAGCATGGTGGCCAAAACGAATGCATTGGAAACGGCTGTGCGTGCCTACCAAAAAACAGCGAGCTATGGGCTGTCGTCGTATGCCACAGAAGCTGGCTTTCAGATTGCTCACATATACAGCCGCCTCGGCGCAGATTTGATGGATTCCGAACGTCCGGAAGGCCTCAGCGAACTGGAGCTTTCGCAATACGAGCTCTTGTTGGAAGAGCAGGCTTATCCATTCGAAGACAACGCTATAGATATCCACGAACAAAACATACTCCGTGCCCGTGAGGGTATTTTTGACGAGTGGGTACAACGTAGCTATGAATCCTTGCGTCGCTTGCTTCCCGGCCGCTACAACAAGCCTGAAGTTACCGCCGGGGTGGTTCATGAACTGGGATAAGAATCTAAGCGCGACGCTTCTGCTACTGTTGCTTCTGTCTGGTTGTGCGCTGGGGCCCGGGGGGGTGGATACACCAGAAAACAAGGACGCTCTGAAAGAATCGGAAGCGCAATTGCAGGCGGCATTCGCCGAAGCCGTTGTGTTGATGCAAAATGGCGATACGGATGAGGCCGAAGCCCGCTTTGAGCAGATGGCTGCACAGTACCCCCAGCGGCCTGGCCCTATTGCCAATTTAGGCTTGCTGGCCTTTCAGGCAGGTGACATGGGACTCGCCCGAAACCGGTTTGAACAGGTTTTGGACATGGACCCGGCCCATATCGTTGCGCTCAACCATCTTGGTGTTATTGCCCGGATGACCGGTGATTTCCCGGTAGCTGAACAACATTACCGGAAGGCGCTTGCTGCAAACCCCGAGTACTTGCCCGCAATACTCAATTTGGCATTTTTGTTGGACATATATCTTGGGGAACCAGCCAAGGCTCTGCCGTTGTATGAGCAATATAAAGCACTTGCAGATGACCCGGACCCACGATTGAAAGACTGGATATTCGATGCAAAAAGCAGAATTTAATGCGAGGTACAGGGTGTGAGTCCAATAGGAAAAAGAATCCTTTTTGTGGGCCTGCTATTGCTTAGTGGTTCGTTTGCCCAAGCTCAGGAGTCGAACATAGTGACTATTGAAGGCACCCGTATTCGGGGCGATCAGGAGGTGCCTACTGTGATGTATTTGGTGCCCTGGCAGCCAGCAAAAGTAGAGGAGCTCCGGGCACCCGACGAGCAATTAATAGTGGAGCACCAATTTGCGCCGTTAGAGCGCTACGAGTTTCAACGGTTTGTCCGCTATCATGACGCATTCAATAGTGAGCAGGGCGCAGTGAAACCGGAGGTTCAGTGAGATGTGTGTCACAGTGTATCTGTGCCCGAGTGCAAACTACAACAAACCACAACAAAGACTTCTGCTAACTTAGCCCCTTTAAGGCAGAGCAGCGCTTAGACTATCTCAAAATTCGGACTATGGAGTGCCCAGAATATGATCGATACCGCCGTTCGCTTCTTCCAGGAAGGTGGCTTTTTTATGTTTCCGATCGCCGTTGTGCTGATCATCGGACTCATTGTAGCCATTGAGCGATACGTATACTTATCTGCTCAAAAGATAACCAATCGCAGGGATTTCAACCGTCTGCACCAGATGATTGCAAAGCGGGATTTCAAGGGGGCGCTCAATTACGCTCAGGAATCCGGTACCGGCATGTCGACCATGATCGGCTATGGACTTCAGCGGTTAGCACGTCGTCAGGGCCGTGAAGACATAGAATACGCGATGGAAGAGGGGCTACTGGATGTTATTCCGCGCCTTGAAAAGCGCACTCAATATCTTGCAACCCTCGCCAATATTGCAACACTGCTTGGTCTATTGGGCACCATCATTGGTTTGATTGCCGCGTTTACGGCGGTTGCAGCCGCTGACCCTGCACAAAAAGCCAGTTTGCTGTCCCAGAGTATTTCCGTGGCCATGAACACCACTGCTTTTGGCCTTATGTCGGCAATTCCCATGTTGTTGGTTCATTCCGTTCTGCAAACCAAGACCAATGAAATTGTAGACAGCTTTGAAATGGCCGGTATAAAGGTTCTTAACCTGCTCAGCGATGGCTCGGGATCGCGCCCGGGTGCCCCGGTGCAAGCTGCATCACCTGCTACCCCGGCGGCAGCGTCGGCCTGATAACCAGTTGAAGGATTTCAGGCTATGAGACGGAAACATCGTCGATTACAGAGCGAGCCGGATCTCGACATCACGCCATTCATGAATCTCATGATCGTGCTTGTACCGGTGTTGCTTTTGAACATGGTGTTTGCACACACCAGTGTTCTGGAGCTCAACTTCCCCACCGGCGAGAGTCTTGCGACAGAGCAGGCTGAAGAGCTGCAAATACAGGTGGTGATCCATGAGGATCGTTTTGTGGTTGCGGATAATCAGGGCGGCGTTATCAAAGCCATTGCGCAAAACAACGGCGAGTACGATTTCGCCGTACTCAAAGACGTTATGAAGGAGCTGAAAAGCCGCGTTCCCGAGAAAAGGGATGTAATCATCATGCCGTCTCAGGAAACCTCGTATCAGGTTTTGGTCAGCGTGATGGATACGGTTCGCTCCTACGATGCCGTGGTTGCAGGCAATCTGGTGGAAGCAGAGCTGTTTCCCGAGATTTCCCTGGGTGATGCGCCGGTAGTGAATACTGACGAAGCGCAAGAAGCCGGGGGCCAATCATGAAAGAATCCGCAAAAGCCCGCCGTTTGAAGCGCCATCATAGGCGCAACAAGAGCCAGAGTAAGATGAATCTGGTGTCGTTAATGGACATCTTTACGATTCTTGTCTTCTTCCTGATGGTTAACTCATCGTCTGATGTGCAGGTGCTTAACCAGAGCAGTACTATCAAGTTGCCGGACTCTTCGGCTGTGCAACCGCCGGATGATGTGCTGGCACTGATAGTGACCGATCAGGACATCCTCATCAACGGCCGCTTAATTATCAAGCGCGAAGCGCTGCAAAACCTTGAAGGGCAGGTAGAGCCGGGGCTTAAACAGGAGCTGGATTATCAGGCTAGCCGGTCGGGTGCACCCGCACCGGAAGCTGGGCGGGCGATTACCATTTTGGCAGACCGCGAACTGCCCTACGATCTACTCAAAAAAATCATGTCGACCTGTGTGGATGCAGGGTATGCGAGCATATCGCTAGCGGTTAACCAACGCTCTAAAGAGAGCACCGGGGTATGACCCGGAATCAGGCTGAGTATCGGTATAGGTTGCCTTGGAGTCAGGAGAGTGGAGAGCGCAAGCGGTTGCTTTCTACTGCTCTGGTTGTGGCCCCGTTGTTCGTCGCCTTTGCCGGTTACGTCAGCTTGATTGAGTTGCCTGAACTAGATAGGCAAGTGGCGGAAGCCTTACCGCCGCAATTGGCCAAATTGGTGATCGAGAAGAAAGAGCCCCCCAAGCCGGTTTTACCCGAGCCAGAGCCCATACCTGAGCCAGAGCCGGAACCTGAAATAAAGCCGGAAGAAAAGCCGGTTGAGGTAGAGCTTGCTAAACCGGAACCCCAGCCCGAACCTAAACCCGAGCCTCCGGTGCCTGAGCCAGAGCTAAAAGAAGCACCGAAGCCTGAAGCTGTTGCCCAAGCCCGTGAAAAAGCAAAAAACACAGGTGTTTTGGCGATGGGTGACGAGCTTTCAAAGCTCAGTTCACTGGCTAACTCGATAAAGCTGGATACACCGTTGGCGCAAACTGCCGAGCCAATCACCAGAAAAACCGAAGATACTTTGGCTGCTAGAGCTACCACCAATGCGCGCAGTGCAGGTGTTCAGGACGCTGCGCTTGAGCGCGAAAGCCGTCAGCTTGCGTTGGCAGAGCGCGAAAGGGCAGAAGTAGCGGAAGCTGAACGTGTTGCCGAAGCTAGAGAAGTTGTACGGCGCGAAAAGCAGGAAACCGCCTCCAGAACACGGAGCAAGGAAGATATGAGGCGAACAATGGATACGAACAAGTCCGCTATTTACAGCATCTACAACCGTGAACTTCGGCGTAAACCGTCACTGCAGGGAAGCATTACCCCTGAGTTGGTTATTGAGCCCAGTGGCGTTGTGTCCAAATGCTCGGTGGTTGAATCGACACTGGGTGAGCCGGGACTGGAGAATAAAATCTGTAACCGGCTAAAGCTTGTGAATTTCGGATCGCGGCCCGGAATAGGCCAGACAACGATCCGTTACCCGATTGAGTTGCTGCCCGGCTGACGGCTTTCAATTTATTGGAAAGCCCAATACACCGGAGAGCGCCTAAGCTTCAAATTTTCCTGCTTTAGGGTTTTACCCAGCGGCTTCTGCCGCCTTCACCCGCACATAGCTACCGGGTGCGTCTTCGATGACTTCAAGTTCGCCATCCCCGGGCACCCTAGCGGCGACAGGCTCACCTGCATATTGCTGTATCCATTCCAGCCAATGAGGCCACCAGGACCCCGGGTGATCCTCTGCGGTTTCAAGCCATTCATCGGGGTTCTCGCTCATGGTTTCGTTTGTCCAATAGCCGTATTTTTCTTTATATGGCGGGTTAATTACCCCCGCAATGTGGCCTGAACCAGACAAGACGAAACGCACATCGCCGCCATGAACAAGCGCGCCCTTATAGGTGGTTTTCCACTTGGCAATATGATCCTGCCGTGCCGAAAGAAAGAACGAAGGCACATCGATTTCCTTCAGGTTAATGCTCTCCCCTGCAAAGCTAAGCGCATCTGGTTCAACTAGCTTGTTGTTGAGGTACATCTCACGCAAATAAAAACTGTGCATGGCTGCGGGCAGGTTGGTGCCATCCGTATTCCAGTACAGTAGGTCAAAGGCCGATGGCTTTTTCCCTTTCAGATAGCTGTTTGTCCAGAACGACCAGAAAAGCTCGTTCTCCCTAAGCAAATTGAAGGTAAATGCCATGGCGCGGCCATCGAGATAGCCTTTGTGTTCCAGCATGCGTTCAATGCCGCGGATTGAATGCTCATTGATGAACACGCCAATGCCGCCTGGATCGGAGAAGTCCAAAAGGCTGGTCAAGTAAGTCGCACTAACGACTGGCTCTTTCCCTTTCTTCTTTAGCCAAGCCAGAGTTGAAGCCAACAGGGTTCCGCCAATACAGTAGCCGAGAAGGTTCATCTCGTCTTCGCCGGTGGCCGCAGTTACTGCCTCCATAGCCGCCAAAGGGCCTTCCAGCATATAGTTTTCCCAAGCTTTATCTCGCATCTCCGGCCCGGGGTTGCGCCAGGATATAACAAAAACTGTTTGGCCCTGATTAACCAGCCACTGTATGAAAGAGTTTTTGGCTGTGAGATCGAGGATGTAAAATTTGTTGATCCATGGCGGCACAATAAGCAAGGGGCGCTTACTCACACTTTCTGTTGTCGCCGTGTATTGGATAAGCTGCATCAGGTCATTTTGATACACCACTTTGCCTGGCGTGGTAGCAAGGTTACCGCCCACTTCGAACGCCGACCTATCAGTCATGCCGACATTGAATAGCGAAGGGTTTTGGCGGAAATCGTCAATAAGCAGCCGTGTGCCATCGACCAGATTCATCCCCTTGCGCTCCCAGGTTATTTTCAGCGCTTCGGGGTTTGTTATAAGAAAGTTGGCAGGGGAGAGGGCACTGGTGAGTTGGCGCGCATAAAACATCATCTGCTCACGGCCTGCGGGTGGCAGGCCTTCCATCTCTTCAACCCAATTAAGAAATGCTCTGGAATTGATCAGGTAAGATTGGTGCAGGACATCGAAGGGCAAACGAGTGTGCCATTCCTCTGCTTTAAAACGCCGGTCATCTGGATCTGCTTTGGCTACCTGCTCCTTTTCCTGACCGGTCAGCCGGGCTAGAGCATAAGCCCCAAGGGCCGCGTGCTTGCGGGCGAGATCTACTTCAGCGCCGACAAAGCGTAACGGATGCAGAAGCAGGTCTTCAGCCATGGCTCGATAGGCATCTGACATTTCAGTCAAGGTGGAGAGTTTGGCGGCATCCATCATGCCGGAATCTCCAAGCAGTTTCTCGAGCTGCTTTTGACCTTCGCGCACTTTTTTCTCAAATGTACCAACCAGTTGGTTGGTCTTTTTTCCTAGCAGATCCAATCCCAGCATAGTGTGCTCCAGCTACTTGGTATCGGGGGTTTCTTCAGATTCACCAGAGACGGCTTGCTGCATCTCGTCGCGGGCTTCCTTAAGGTAGCTCTGCCATGCCTTCCAATCCTCAGTGAGTTGTTCACTCATAGTTTTCAAGGTTTCTGCTTGGTCGCCAGTAACCGTCTTGAGGTCTTCAAGGTTGCGTACTTCCGATACTTTCTTCGCCTGCTCCATGGTTACGTCAGCGTAACGACGGAAGGCGCTCATCTGCATTTCTGCAGCCTTGCTGAATTGCTCAAAAAGTGCCTGATTAATGCGTGTAGCTTTTTCAAACATATCGTTGGTCATTAGAACAGCTCCTTTGTGTATGATGATTGCATCATCCTTATTGTGACTGCTCCAGCATGCCATAATCATGACGAACATCAACTAAAGGGTCTGCTTATACTCTGGCGAGACCTATAACTTTTAGTTAAGAAGCGGAGCTGAGTGTTTCCATGTCTGAGCAGCATTTAGATGTCGTGCAGGGCTATCCCAAAAGCCGGTTGATCGGTTTGATTCTGGGTGCCGGTTTTCTTTTGATGACAATTCTTGTACCACCACCTGAATCCATGGCGGTAGAGGCTTGGTCGGCACTTGGCTTGATGCTGCTGATGGCAACTTGGTGGTCAACAGAAGCCATCCCTATACCCGCCACGGCTCTACTGCCCATTGTGTTGGTGCCAGGGCTCGGTTTAGGGAGTGTGTCTCAGGCGACGTCCCCTTACGCCCATCCCATCATCTTTCTTTTTCTAGGTGGTTTTACTCTGGGTCTGGCTATGCAGCGTTGGGATCTTCACCGCCGCATTGCCTTAATGACGCTCAAGGCAGTTGGCAATCAACCGAAGCGCCAAATTGCCGGCTTCATGTTGGCGACGGCCTTCCTGAGCATGTGGGTGAGCAATACCGCAACCGCAATCATGATGCTGCCGATAGGTTTGTCGGTTATTTCGATGATGGGTAATGGCCAGTCGGAGAATGTCCAGCGTTATGCTACGGCATTGCTGCTGGGTATAGCATACGCCGCCAGTGTAGGTGGCATTGCCACTCTTATTGGTACTCCGCCCAACGCACTTCTGGCAGCCTACCTGAGCGAGACCCAAGGGGTATCTGTGGGGTTTGCCCAGTGGATGCTGCTTGGTGTTCCCGTTGCCACAGTCATGCTGGTTCTAATTTGGTGGTGGCTAACCCGTAGAGATTTTGGCCTATCTGCACAGGAAGGTGCCGGTCAGGCTATTGATGATGAGCTTGCGGCTCTCGGCGACATGAGTCGAGGCGAAAAACTGGTGGCTGCGGTGTTTGTGCTAACAGCCAGTGCCTGGATCTTCAGGCCACTGCTCTCTGCCAGTGTCATGCCTTGGCTTACGGATACCGGCATTGCTATATCCGCAGCGATTGCCATGTTTATTATTCCGGTCAATGTGCGCCAACAAACGTTTGTTCTAGACTGGGACACGGCCAAAGCGATTCCATGGGGTGTGCTCTTGTTGTTTGGCGGCGGACTTGCCATGGCCGGAGTTATCAGCAGTTCCGGGCTGGCTAGCTGGATTGCTGCGAGCATGGGCGCGGCAAGTTTACTGCCGGTGATTGTTATGATTATGCTGGTGGTGGCGGTCATTATTTTCCTCACGGAAGTAACCAGTAACACGGCAACTGCAGCTGCCTTTTTGCCCCTTCTTGGTGCGCTGGCACTCTCTCAAGACGCGTCGCCTCTACTGTTGACAATTCCAGCGGCTATTGCTGCGAGTTGCGCATTTATGATGCCAGTCGCAACGCCGCCCAACGCTATAGTGTTCTCTAGTGGCCATATGAAAATCGGCGATATGATCCGAGCCGGGTTTGCGCTGAATGTTATGGGCATTGTGGTTGTAACTTTGCTGTGTTATCTGCTTATGGATTTTGTTTTCAAGATGTGACCGCAGTGCTGTCGCGGCGCCAGATTTGAGGCACAGTTATCTTTAAACACGCTGCTATTTCGGTATCTTCCCGTAACAATATGTAATCCGATAAATGCTACGGATAACAACAAACAGGGATTTCGTCTGACATGCTAATGGTGCTCGCTGGGTCCATTCTTACATTCGCCATAGTGCAAGAAGCTACTGTGGTAGAACCCTTTGAAAAGGGTTCTGTTGTCATCGAACAAAAGGTCGATGCTAGCCCGGTGGAATTGCGTTCGGATTTTCGCATTGAGCCGCTGGTTGAGCAGAAGTTCCGGAATATTGTGCGTCAGGCCTACGACTACAGTTGCGGAAGTGCAGCCCTGACGACCATTCTCAATTTTTATTTGGGGCGCACTTTATCTGAGCGCCAAGTAATGGAAGGCCTGCTGCATTACGGCGAAAGCGACCGTATCGTCTCGCGCCGGGCCTTTTCCATGCTCGATATGAAACGCCTAGTGACGGCGCTTGGTTATCCGTCGGGCGGCTTCCGCGCGACCATTGACGATCTGATTGATCTTGACCACCCGGCTATTGTTCCAATACACCATGCGGGCTTTAAGCACTTTGTTGTGCTCAGAACCATTCGTGACGGGCGTGTATACATGGCGGATCCGGCCGTAGGTAATTTGTCGTTTACGCTGGCTCAGTTTGAGGAAAAGTGGGACGACAACGTTCTGTTCATCGTTTTCCCGGGCAGTGATAAGCCGCTAGACAATCTGGAACTCAAGGAAGAAGACCTGCGCTTTGTAGATGACCAAACCATGACGCTACTGGCTCTGGAACGAATGCCAGTGTTTCATGAATCGACAGCTAGACGTATCCAGAACGTACTCGAACGTCAGAAAAACAACCCTGACGGCAGTGTTGAGAATACCCGAAAGCAATTGCATTACCGTCGCAATTAACATTTGCCCGGCACATTGTCTGGCTTAGAACTATTACCAATAAAAATTAAGGGAGTTAGGATGAATCGTTGGTTTATGCGAGGTCTTATCCTTGTTTCCGCGGCAGGTTTGCTTCCGGGCATGGCCCTGGCGCAGGACGACAATGTAGGTCAGGCGAGGGATGCACTCGCAAAGCAGGAGGGGGATGAAGACTCTTCGCGCCAGCTTGAGGAAGTGTTTCAAGCTGCGGAGAAAAACTACTCCCTGCAGAAAAAAGGGACCCACTCCCTTAACTATTCGTTCGATTATTCCTATACCGCCGACCAGCGGCTGGATCTTGCGATTACAAACGGCTCTGTGCGGAATCTGGATGTGGTGCCCTCCGCAACCCACAACTTCACTAATTCTTTTTCCTACGATTTCGGTCTTTTGGACAACCTGACGGTTGGTGCCAGAGTACCTTTGGTCGTGAAGTACGATACTGAAGACGAACTGAACGTTTACGATTTTGGCGATATCTCCTTCACAGGTCGTTGGCAGCCTTTCTCCTACGTGCCGGGCAAGATGTCGACCACTCTATTCGGCACCTTTACCAGTAAAACTGGTGTTAGCCCTTACGAAATAGATATCAATGAGCAGCTCTCAACCGGTAGCGGTTACTACTCTGTTGGCGGTGGTGCAAGCCTCTCAAAAGTGCTTGATCCGGTTGTGGTGTTCGGATCCATAAGTGTTACCTACAACCTGCCTGCTGAGGATCTACAGCAAGTACGTGGTGCGCGGCTGCTCGACAAGGTTGAACCAGGGTTTGGTCTTTCCGGCTCTGCCGGGTTTGCCTACTCGCTCTCCTACGATATCTCCCTGAGCATTTCGGCTCAGTTGAGCTACAGCGACGAAACTGTTCTCACATTCACGAACGGTGACCAAGCAATGGCGCAGGATCAGATGACCGGTTTCCTGAGCATGTCGCTAGGGACACGGGTTAGCGATACCACTATCGTGAACACCAGTCTTGGTATCGGCCTGACTGAGGACGCACCGGACTTCTCTCTGGGTGTATCCCTACCCATCAATTTCTCCGGCCTAAAAGAGTGATTGGCGCCGCTGACGTTTTAACGGGAAGGGTAGGATTTCATGGGACATAATAGCCACAAGCGGCAACTTCTCGCGGCAATGGTAGCCACAACCTTATCGTGTGGGGTTCAGGCTCAGCTCGCGCAGAACTTGACCATTCACCCGAAGGCACTGGCGCTGGGTAATGCGGTAACCGCGGACCCACCCGGAATTATGGCGGTTCACTACAACCCGGCAGGTCTGACAAAGCTGGACGGCCGCCAGTTTGAAGTCAATTTGTTGAGTATATACCTTGATGTCGATGCTGATTTTACAGCTCCTGAAGGCTATGAAATATTTGGCATTGACGGCCTTGAGATTGACCCTAATACGGGCAAGCAGCGGGATCCAGTTGCAAATTCACACAGCCACTCCAATACGGTTGCTTTGTATGTTCCCGGCTTTGGTATTCTTCGCACGCCTTCAGGGCCCGCGGTCGCGCCATCTGCGGGTTTTAGCATCAATCCGCCAGGATCTAAGCTGACCTTTGGCAATGCTTTTTATCTACCAATGGCGGCGGGCTTCTATCGGGACAAAAATGATCCCGCTCGTTACCAGCCTCAGGCTGCAGCACTGCAGCGTACAACCTACCTGGCCCCAACCGTGGGTTACAAAATTAACGATGAGTGGTCGGTGGGTGCCGGGATTCACCTGTCCCACATGGGCATTGCTGCTGACCAGTATATGCGTGCGCCCAACATGCTGCTGGGCGTTGCGGAAATTCTGCAGGACGCATTCAACTGTGAAAGCGGTGACGAACCATTGCAGCCCTGGCTTGCTCTCTGCGGCGGTAACGTGGGTCCTTGGGATGACATTGGAGCCATGAGCCTTAACGTTCAGGAAACTCTGTCACCCACCTATACGCTCGGGGTGATGTGGGATCCTCTGGACTGGTTCACTTGGGGGGCAAGCTATACCTCCGAAGCTGAAATGAACATGAAGGGCACCTTCGAGATCGAGTACACCGATAACTGGTCTGGATTTTGGCAGAGTGTTAACGGATCGGTTCTGGGTGCCATTACTTCCGCCATTCTTAGCTTGCCGTCCGGTGCTCCCCGGGAGGCCGGTAACGTCAGTATGGATTTGGTTTACCCGCAACATTTTCAAACCGGCATTAGTGTAGATCTGCACCCGAAGCTGACATTTAATGTTGATGTGGGCTGGACTGACTACAAACAGTGGGATGCCTTTCTGTTCCGCTTTGATCGAAACCTTGAATTTCTTAACGCTGCGCGGATTTTGTCTCCAGACAACGCCACACCGAACACACTCAAGCTGCCGCTGGGCTTTAGTAGTCAGTGGAACTGGGCATTTGGTGCAGAGTTCCATGCTTCATCGCGGCTTGATTTGAGAGCAGGTGTTGAAATCCGAGATTCTGTTATACCGGACGACCAGCGTTCGGTAATGGCACCCTTTGGTGGTGCTAACCTGTACAGTGTCGGTATGGGGTATAAGTGGGACAAAAATACGGAAATTGATATGAACCTCAGTTATCTGCATTCTGTTGAAAGCATTCCGGCGAATACCAGTTGCAACATTAACTGCGATAATATTACCAACATCATCTACAACCCCTATGCCGGGTTGGATGTGAAAACCTCTTTGCGGGTTGTTATGGCGGGTCTTAGCTTCCGGAAGAAATTCTGACTGCACGCTGCTTCGTGCTCAAAAGGGCATATCCGTGACAACACATAAACTCCTGACAGCAGTTACTAGCATGCTTTTGGGCGCACTGCTGTCCGGCTGTCAGGTTGGCGGTTCAATAGTATCAGATAGGGAAGGCTATTTTTCTTGGGTGGATGAGCAGGGGCGCGTGCGATATTCGCCTATCGTAGAAGCGCTTGCTCAGGAAAAACCCGTCGCCAGTCAGGCTGTGGCAGAGGATGAATTTACCACCGACAACTACCCAGACGCGGAAGAGCTTCGGCGCAAGGGGTACGTGCGAGAGGGCGATGGTAAGCCATATTTTATCTGGCGCGATGCTGACGGTAATCTCCGAACCAGTTATTACCAGCCTGACACTCGCACGGATGAAGAAAAAGGGCGTGTAGCACTGCCTGTTGAGACAACTCCGGCAACGGTATATCACGCAGAGGATACACTCCTTGAGTCAACGCCCGTGGAAGGCCACGACCCCAACGCTTTTGCCATTCTGGGCATTAAAGACAGCGGCGACGCCTATCTAACACGCTTCGCTGAAACTTGTTGCCAGACACTAGATACCCAGAACCATGAGCGCTGGCAGGAAGGTCGCGAATTTGGCGTACAGCTGACTGAAAACTCTCCGGAACACCAATTTCTTACTGGGCTAAGCCCCTACCAACTGATTGCGCTGCCCCAAGAGGAGCCGGGCGAGGAGCGGGTGTTCCGTTTGCGCTCATACGCTAGCAAAGGTGTGTTTGTGCCATCGGTGGTATTTCTTGATGGCCAATTAAGACCGGTTAGGCTGGTCACAGAAATGGTCTCGGATTTTGAGCCGGAGAATTGGCATCGTCGCGGCTACCTTGAAGCGCGGATCCCGGTTTCAAGCGCCAGAAAAGAGCGCTGGATGCTCATCTTTACGCGCAACGATGATCTCGAAGGCCAGACGGTTATTGAAACCCGTCGTGGCCCTCGCAAGATACCCCACGTAAAAAACGGCGAAATCGGCCTGATCTTGGTAGAAGCTCGTTGAGTCCGCTTCAATCTTCCGGTTGGCTCAAATCCAGCCACTGCTGAGATAGCCAATAAAAGCCGCCCCCTTGAGCAGGGTGGGTGCAGTTATAGCGGAACCGACGGCTGTTGAAAGGTCCCGGTGCCGTTATCGAAATCGAGTCATCCAATACGTCAAAATCAATCCGTCCCATACCCGATGCGAAGCAGGTTAGCCTGCTGGGCTGAATCTCGTCCACCAGCGGCAGAGTAAGGGTTGGAGGATTCTCATCCATGACGCCGTCAGGCAGCTTGCCAGTATCTACAGGAAACGCTTTACTGGTCAGCTTGTCTCTAAGGCCATCGAGCTGACCGTAGGTATTCGCCATAGGAAATCGGGGTAAGCGCGTTTGCCCGGAAAGCGGGCCTATGGCTCCCGATTGCTGTCCATATCCGTACCAGCCCCTTTTCGCTACCTCTGCCTCAAGAGCTTCATCGAACTCGCCATACGGATATGCAAATAGAGGTAAATCGGCTCCGAGTCTTCGCTTTAGCTCAGCCTGCGCAGTATCCAAACTGTGGGTTATTCGTTTTTTCCAGTCGCCTTCTGCCTCTTCAGGGCGCCGCGCTAGGTGGCCATGCCCGGAACTGTGGTTTGCAATGCTTACACCATCCCGTTTAGCCAGTTCTTCGAGTTGCTGCCAAGTCATATACCCATGGCTTCCAATGGCGGCTGTATCGACAAAAATGGTGTAGGGCAAGCCTCGTTTCTGGAGGATCTCTGCGCCTTTGCTATAAACCGACTCATAGGCATCGTCAAAGGTAATTGCGATGCGCTGGTTGGTTGATGGGTCATCAGAAAACTGGTTTTCTGTGGCATCGCGCAGGTCTGCAACCTCAAGGCTTAGTTCTGAGATTAGATCAAGCTGCGCGTTAAATAGAGATGCGGATGTACTGGTAGAAGGCGGTGTCGTGTCGCTGATGTGATGGTATTGAAGGACGACCAAATCAGCTTTTACGGTGGCGCTTGCTAGAAACATTGTAAATAGAGTGCCCGACATCCTAAATTTTCCGGCTTTCATGTTTGCTCCATCATTTGACTGAAATGTGTCTTCAGGACGGTAAAGGCTTCATTAAGAGACTGTATTTCTTCGGTCTTCCCGCCTCGATCTGGATGGGCGTGCATGACGGCCCGACGAAATGCCTGTTTTACGGTGTTAAAACAATCGGGAACTGAATCGAAACCCAATACTCTTGCCGCGTGTAGAGTCTCTGGCTTACTTGGCCCCAAGCCCTGATAGCCCGCCCAAAAACGATCCATCATTTGTTGAATGGCATCCTCTGGCAGCTTGTATTGGGATAGGTCCAAATAGAAATTACGGAGGCTGTCCACTGCCCCGGGCAAGCCAGTGCCAGCAACGGTATCCTGAGGTTCAATAATAATGCGTAAGGGCGATATCGTCAGATGCTCTCCGGCTTCCATCAAGGTGTCTTTTAAGCGGTAAAGCACGTGGAATAGCAAAAAATGTACAGGATAAAGTTTTTGCGTGTCGTGAAACTCTAAGTCACCGATCAAAAACCACGGTGGGCGCTGAAGTGTTTTAATGAGGTTGAGTTCATCAGTGCCTTCAGGGGCGTTACGGAGCTCATGTTCAACCGCTATCAGCATATGTTGGATCTGCTGATCCAATATTTCATCTGACGCAGTCGCAGGTAGGCTGTGCAAGAGCTGCGGGGAGGCAGAAGTGTCTTTCATAGGCCCATGTTAGGCCAGTCAATGCGTTCAGGGAAGGGCAGCTAGCCCGGGTAGCCCGCCTTTAAATAGCGCTGTTGCCATTTCGGCCGCGCGCGCTACTTCAATACTGGCCCGTTCTGGGTGTTGATACACACGCCGAGCAACCATCAGACCGGTCTCATAAGCCACACCGAAGAACGCGGCGCACAAGTACTCCTGATCGACATTCGGCAAGATGTTTTGGTCAATCGCGTCCCGAACATCGTCTTCAAGGGATAACATGATAAGTTCGAGTATTCCGGAACCAAAGAGCTCTTTCAGGGCACGGTCATTACGGTGGGCAAGTTCGTAAACAAGTGGGTCACTTGCAGTGGCGCTGTATACGGCGAGATAGGACTGATGAATGAAGTCCTCCGCGGTGTCTGCCGAACGCCGCGAGTGGGTTAGGTTCTCGTTGAGGCCGCCCAGAAAGTCGGACAGCAGTGCGGCAAAGATGTCTTGCTTGCTGCGGAAATAGTTGTAGAAAGTACCCGAGGCCAGATGTGTATGTTGGATGAGGTCACGTATGGTGGTATTTTCGTACCCCTTCTCCTGAAAGCAGAGGCGAGCGGCTTTGAGTATCGCCGCGCGGTTGCGCAGGCGGTTGCGTTCGCGTTTTCCTTTGGCTTCTTGCCCTGAACTCAACATATCCATGTCAGTAACCTGTCCCTAAAAGAAGTGGATGCGTATAATCTCACGATCATTTCCCCACTGAACACAGTTGATATGCCCGAAGCGATAAGTGACAGCCCCGAACAAACTTATAGTTCAGAATACGAACGCCGTCAGAAACTGGAGCAGAATAAACTGCAGAAACGCCTGCGCCGAGAGGTTGGTCAGGCGATTGCAGACTTTTCAATGATCGAAGCAGGCGATAAGGTAATGTGCTGCCTGTCCGGTGGCAAGGATTCCTATGCCATGCTGGATGTCCTGCTGAATTTGCAGAAAAGCGCACCGGTATCGTTTGAGCTGATTGCTGTCAATTTGGATCAGAAACAGCCGGGCTTTCCGGAAGACATCCTGCCGAATTATCTGGCTGCCATAGGCATCGAGTATCACATTATTGAGAGAGATACCTACAGCATCGTCAAAGACAAGGTGCCGGAGGGTAAAACCACCTGTGGTTTATGTTCGCGTTTACGCCGAGGTATTCTCTACAACTTTGCCGAAGAGCAGGGTGTTACCAAAATCGCACTGGGGCATCACCGTGACGATCTGTTGGAAACCCTGTTTTTGAATATGTTTTACGGGGGCAAGCTTAAAACCATGCCGCCAGTGCTGCACAGCGATGATGGCCGGAATACCGTTATCCGGCCTTTGGCATACAGTCGAGAGAAGGATATTGCCAGATATGCAGAGCTTAGGCAGTACCCAATCATACCCTGCAACCTATGCGGCTCTCAGGAAAACCTGCAACGCCAAGTTATCAAGGATATGTTCCAACATTGGGACAAACAACACCCTGGGCGACTTGAGACCATGTTCCGGGCTTTATGCAATGTGGAACCATCGCACCTTGCTGATACCAACCTTTATGATTTTCGCGAAGGCAAACGCCTTGGTGGCAAGCGTCAGGCGGTACAGACTGCGTCACCCGGGCAAGAGCCCGAACAGAGCTTTGGCCGTTTGGATGTATTAAATATCTAGACCCATGAACCCCGAGACCTGTGCGAAGGCCACTTTTAGTGGCCCATTAACGCCATCAGAGGCAGAGTCCAAAGCCCGAACAGAATCAGCAGAGCACCGGTAAACTTCCGGAATTTCTGATTGCTTTTTAGCCCGTTGATCCAGCTGGCGGCATAGCCAGCTGCAAGCATGGAGGGCAAGGTGCCCAGCCCGAAAAATACCATGGTGAGTGCAGCCGAGCCAACGGTTGGCTGCAGTGCGGCCCAACCCAAGGTGCTATAAACCAATCCGCAGGGTAGCCACCCCCACAGCGCGCCGAGAGCAAGAGCTTGACCGGAGTGATGAATAGGGAGAATCCGTCGGGAGAGGGGTGATAAACGCTCCCAAAGGGGTGCGCCAATTCGTTCCACATAACGGATTCCTTGCCACCATTGCCCCATGGATAAACCCATAGCAATAAGTAACAAACCCGCTACCGACCGCAAAACCATGCCAAGCTGCGCCCATTGGTTGGCGGCTGTAGTGCTCAAAAGTGCAATAAGTGCTGCGATCAGTGCATAGCTTGCAATTCGCCCGACGTTATAGGCAAGCAACAGAAAGGATTGTCGCGTACGAAAGCCCTTGCCAACGGGCAGCGCCATGGACAGAGAGGCGCTGATTCCTCCGCACATGGCAAGGCAATGTGTGCTGCCAAGCAGCCCGATGAGAAATGCACTGGGGTAGCTTAGGTAAAGTTCCGGCGTCATGATCTATCAGGTTTGTCTTCTGGGCTTTCCGCTTTGTGTGGTTTGTTCTGGCGTGCATCGTCCGGGATCATGTCTTCGTCGTCGTCGTATAGAATCCGGTGTGCGGGGCCTTCCAGATCGTCGTACTGGCCATTTTTAACCGCCCAGGAAAACAGCAAGATACCCATCACCACCAAAATTAGCATGACTGGTACCAAAAACATTACGATTTCCACGGCATAAACCTCATAGTTAGAGCTCGGTGTTTACGGTATCAGGGCTAAACCTGCGCGCCAACTTGTGGTGCTTTGATTCTAGCTTTTGCGCGGGGTTGGGTTCCCAGTCGCAACGCGTTCAGTACAACAATTAGAGAGCTGAGTGACATGCCTATAGCGGCTAGCCAGGGCGCTACTAAACCGGCAGCGGCAAGGGGTAGGGCACAGACGTTATAGATGAGTGCCCAAGCCATGTTTTGGCGGATGATTTTGCGTGTGCGACGGCTGGTATCCAGCGCCTCTACCAATTGCATCAGCTGACCATTAAGTAGCACGGCATCCGCTTTCAGTTGCGTGAGATCTGCTGCGGTTCCCATGGCAACCGAGATGCCCGCACCCGCCATAGAGGGAAGGTCGTTAAGGCCGTCTCCAACCATCATAACCTGACGACCTTCGGATTTCAGTCCTTGGAGGACCTCAAGCTTTTGTTCTGGCGAGGCTTGGCCTATGGCCTCGTCAATACCCAGCATGTCCGCAATCTCACGCACATGGCCGGAGCGGTCGCCACTCAGCAGCAGGGTGCGAATGCCCAAGCTTTGAAGGGCTTTCACGGCCTGTGCTGCATCCTCTCTGGGCTGGTCATCAAGTCGGAAGCAGGCAAGCCACTCGTTTTCTGATGCTAGCCAGATCTCCATACCCGAGTGTTGCTCAGACTCTGGCTCCGGAGCGCTTAAATGCTCGGCAACAAAGTCTCTATGGCCTATGAATAGTGCCTGACCATCGTAATGGCCGGAAAGTCCGCCCCCAAGATGGTTTTTAACCTGATCAATGGCGGCCGCAGGGCGGTTATGGAAGACTCGTGCAATCGGGTGTTCTGAGTGCTGCTCCAAACCCGATGCCAGACGCAAGCATGTGTCTCTGTCTCTACTGCCTACAATATGGGTGTCGATCAGGCTTAGTTCGCCTCGGGTCAGGGTGCCGGTTTTATCGAAGACCACCGTGTCGATGGAGTTCATGGATTCCAGTGCATGGCCCCGGGTGGGCAGAAAACCCAAACGACGCAGCTTTACGGTGGCAGAGGTAATTGCGGTAGGCGTTGCGAGCGACAGGGCGCAGGGGCAGGTGACCACAAGCACAGACAATGTAATGTCAAAGGCGTTGTCGGCACCGGCAAGCCACCAGCCAACCCATACCACCGGGGCAAGAATAAGTACGCGACCGACAAACTTACCGGCAATGCGGTCGGCCATAAGGGCTACCCGTGGTTTTTCTGACTGCACGCGGTCCAGTATCCGCAAAATGCCGGAGAGTCGGGTTTGGGCTCCGGATTTTTCTACCTTAATGTCTAAGGGGTTTTCGCCGTTAATGCTACCGGCATGTACGAGGTCTCCGTGCACTCGGGTTTCGGGCAAATATTCGCCTGTTAAGGCCGATTCGTTGAGGGTGGATTGCCCCCGAAGGATGGTGCCATCAACGGGTAGGGTTTCGCCGGGCCTAATGCGAACCACGTCCCCGGGCTGTACCTGATGTGCGGGAATGATCTCGGTGTGTTCGCCTTGCACCCGGGTGGCAACTGTTGGTTGGAAGCCTGCCAGCGCGTTACCGGTAAGCCCTGCACGATACCTTGCTTGTACCTCAATATAGCGCCCGAGCAATAGGAAAAAAGTAAACATGCACACGGATTCAAAATAGACCTCTTCACCGCCCATAACCGTTACCCAGGCGCTCGCGAGGTAAGCCAGACCTATGGCGATAGCGACAGGTACATCCATGGTCAGGTGACGGGTTTTGACATCCCTTTGCGCATTGCGGAAAAACGGTCCAGCGCTGTAGAACACGACCGGCGTGGCGACCAGTAGCCCGAACCAACGAAAAAACGATACAAACTCCGGCGACAAACCGCTGATCAGCTCAAAATAAAGCGGGAAGGCCAGCATCATGCTCTGGAACATGCCAATGCCAGCAACCGCCAGACGAATCAGCATGGAGCGGTGCTCTGCTTTCAGTTGGTCTTCAATGGCATCAGATTGATAGGGGCGGGCCGTGTAACCGAGCTCATGAATGGCAACCAGTAAATCGCTCAGAACTGCTTTATCTTGGGCCCAAACAAGCCGCGCTCGCTGGGTTGTATGGTTTACGGAGAAAGAAAGCACTCCCGGTTGCTTTTTCATGTGGTTCTCAAGCAACCAAATGCAAGCGGCACAGGTGATGCCACCGATCAAAAGCTGGGCTTCTTGGCCAGCTTTAACCGGAGAAACAAAGGCTTGCTGTACCAGAGGGTGATCCAGCTCTCTGAGCCGGTCCAGTTCTGAGCTCGTCAGCTGGCGAGGTGTAACTGCGGGCTCGGTACGGAGTTGGTAAAAACCAGTCAGGCCTTCACTGTGAATGGTTTCGCACACTGCCTTACAGCCCTGACAACAGAAGAGTCGTGTTTGGCCATCAAGCTTCAGCGTAATGCGCGGCTCACCGTCAGCCGGTTCGCCGCAATGAAAGCAATCCACAGGGGTCACCCTTGGGCGGATCCTTTCGGGCCCATATGAAGGCTGCCGTCGGTTGGTAGCCAAGCTTCGCCTTTGAGGCGCCATTGGTTGTCTGGCCCGCGAAGTTCGTAATACCAGCGCCCCTTAATGTCATCAAGCAGGCTGCCTGTGTAATGGCCGTTTCCGTCGCTGCGGAACTGGATGGTACGGTCGTTTTGGGCAAGTGTTGGATGAAACAAGTTGAGTATCAGGTAGGGGAATTCCGCTGGCCCTTGCTGCGTTTTTACATTTAGCAGAATACTGCGTTCCTCAAATGCCATGTCGGCGTTGAGACCCATATCGCTTGCTGCCTGATCACGGGCGATCTCTAAGTTAATACCACGGCCTTCTTTCGAATAGTCGTCGGTCACCATCGTATCTTTCATATTTGACGCAACAAACAGCATGAACATGCTAAAGGTGATTGCGGATAGCGGTGCAATGGTCAGAAACCAGAACCAGGGTTGCCGATACCAAGGTGCTACAGGTACTTCTTGATTCATAATGCTCAGTCTCGTCTGTTTACAGGTTGCCAGCGGTGACCCAGAGGATCACTGCGTTGGACCGACAAATCGGCTTTCGGTTTCCAGCTTCAGTGAAGCATCCGTTTCAGACTGTGCATGGAATATTATTTCGTTGTTTGATTGCGGAATAGACTCGGGTGGTACATCTACAACGGTTGGAAGTGAACGGTTTTCACCGCTATCCACTGAAACCTGAGTCTCGGTCAGAATACGAATGCCATCCATGCCTTGCACAGATAGGCTGAAGGTCTGAGGTACTTCCGACATGTTCACGATTTTCAGTGTGTAGGAGTTCTCAATGCGCCCCTCTCCGTTGAAGCTAAATAGCGCACCGCGGTCCCGCAAGACGTCCATTTGAGCGGGTACACGAGTTGCGATCACGAATACAATCGTACCAATCATGGCAGTGAGAACGGCGCCATAACCAAAGGTGCGAGGCCGCAAAAGTTTTGATGGTTTGCCTTCGAGTTCGTTTTCAGTGGTGTATCGAATCAGGCCGCGGGGGTAGTCCATTTTGTCCATGATTTCATCACAGGCGTCGATGCACAGGGCACAACCAATGCACTCGTACTGAAGGCCGTCGCGGATATCAATACCAGTGGGACACACGTGAACACACTGCCCGCAATCAATGCAGTCGCCTAAACCTGCCTCTTCAGGCTTTACGCCCTTTTTACGCCCCCCACGAGGCTCCCCTCGATTGGGGTCGTAAGAAACAATACGTGTGTTCGGGTCGAACATAACGGACTGGAAACGGGCGTATGGGCACATATACAAGCACACCTGTTCTCGCATCCAGCCCGCATTGAGATAAGTGGCAACTGTGAAAAACGCTACCCAGAAATAGGCCCAGCCATTGGCTTGTAAGGTGAAGATGTCGGCAATTAATTCACGAATCGGATAGAAATACCCAACAAACGTTAGGCCGGTTAATAGTGCGATAATTAGCCAGATCGTGTGCTTAGCGGACTTCTTGAATATTTTTTCTTTAGAGTTGGGCGCTTTATCCAACTTCATGCGCTTGTTACGGCTGCCTTCAATGCGCTCCTCCACCCACATGAAGATGAAGGTCCACACCGTTTGGGGGCAGGTGTAACCACACCATACACGGCCAAAGAGCGTGGTTATAAAAAACAGGCCAAAGGCACTGATAATCAGCATGCCTGAAAGTAAAAAGAAGTCTTTGGGGTAGAAGGTTACGCCGTAAAGATGGAACTCACGAGCAGGCAAATCAAAATGAATCAGTGGGGCGCCGTCAAGAGTAAGCCACACGAACAAGAAATACATACTCATAAGGAGTAACAGGCTGACTGTTCGGATGCGCTGGAACAGCCCCGTTACTTCTTTAACGTAGATCTTTTTGCGACTGGCGTAGAGCTCGACTGTTTTTGTGCCCTTGTTGTCGCCCGAGGGTTCTGAGGAGGGGTCGATCTGTTTGACCGGGATTTCATTACTCATGAGTACCTCCAGATGGAGTAGTAAAGCGGGCGCGGTGCCTTTTTAGGGGCAGGTGCTGATCTTTTCAAGCCTGTGCCCGCAAGGGCAGACACAGGGTTGAACAGACCATGCCGAGCCAAAAGCTCGGCAGGAAAGTCAGTTGGACAAGCTGTAAACGTACGCAGCCAGAATCTGGATCTGATCGCTGGAGAGGCGGCCGCTTTGAGCCGGCATCTCGTTCTGGCGACCATGCAGAACCGTTTCCTTGATCCACTCATAGTTGGAACCGTACAGCCACACGTTATCCGTGAGGTTGGGTGCTCCCATCGCTTCTATGCCCTTGCCTTCAGGACCATGACAAGCCACACAGCCTTGTGCGAATACAGCTTTACCCGCTTCAGCGGCTGCAGCATCTTTTTCGCGACCACTGAAGCTCAGCACGTAATTCACTACTTGATCAACCTGCTCGTTAGTCATGTTGGGCATTACGCCCTTGGCTGGCATGTTACCCATGCGACCATTGTGCAGTGTTTGCAGAATAGCCTCGGGTGTACCACCCCATAACCAGTCGTCGTCTGTCAGGTTCGGGAAGCCGACCTGTCCGCGAGCGGCAGAGCCGTGGCAAACAGAGCAGTTATTAGCAAACAAACGTTGACCAATTTTTAGCGCGTCTTCATCTTGCGCAAGTTCTACGACAGGGGTCTGCCCGTACTGAGCGTATATTTCACCATACTTTTCATCAGCGGCGGCAACTTCGGCTTCCCACTGGTTCGTAGATGTCCAATTTAGAAGCCCATTGAAGTTACCTAGACCCGGGTAGAGGGCTAGATAACCAAGCGCAAACACGCACGTACTTAAGTAAAGGTAGAACCACCACTTTGGAAGCGGGTTGTCATACTCTTCGATGCCATCGAAAGAGTGACCCACGGTTTTCTCGGTTTCCACATCGGTTGTCTGGCTCTTGCGAGTAGCGTATAGAAGCCACCAACAGCCAAAGACGGTACCGAGCACGATCACACTGACCCAGATGCTCCAGAAGGTACTCATTGTTTTTTCTCCGTTTTTTCCTGTTCAAGAGTACGCTTTTCCACTTCTTCATCATCGAAGGGAAGATGGGCTGCTTCTTCATTTGCTTTTTTACGGTGCGCACTGAAGGCCCACCAGATGATGCCGATAAAAACCGCCATCACTAAAAGCGTATGCATGCCGCGTAACTCGTTAATATCCATCAAATCACCGTTTGTCTGAAAGAACGGTACCCAGCTGTTGCAAGTATGCGACTAGGGCTTCGATCTCAAACTTACCTTCTAACTCACCTGCCGCACTGGCGATCTGCTCGTCAGTGTAGGGCACACCAAGCGTCTGCAAAGCAGATAGCTTGGCAGCGGTGCCTTTGTGGTTCACTACGTCTTCGAACAGCCACGGGAAAGCAGGCATGTTGGATTCAGGAACTACGCTACGCGGGTTATACAGGTGCTGGCGCTGCCAGGCATCAGAGTAACGGCCGCCAACACGGGCCAGGTCCGGACCTGTGCGCTTGGAGCCCCACAGGAACGGGCGCTCGTAAACGAACTCGCCCGCAACGGAGTAGTGCCCATAACGCTCGGTTTCAGCGCGGAATGGGCGGATTTGCTGGGTATGACAAACGTGACAGCCTTCACGGATGTAGATGTCACGGCCTTCCAGTTCCAGCGCCGAAAGTGGCTCAAGGCCTTCGATCGGCTCATTCACGCTTTTCAGGAAGAACAGCGGCAGTACCTCTGCTAGAAAACCACCACTGATGACCAAGATGATAAAAACAATCATCAGGCCAATATTTTTTTCTACAATTTCGTGTTTCATCTGGTCTCTCTCCGTTACGCCGCCTGAATTGCTGCGTTGTCTTGAGCAGCTGCTTCTTTCTGGCGTACGGTCATGTAGACGTTATAGGCCATGAACAGCATACCGCTCAGGAAGATGACGCCACCAAGGAAGCGTACAAAGTAACCCGGGTAGGATGCTTCAAGACTTTCTACAAAGCTGTAGGTGAGGGTGCCGTCGTCGTTAACTGCACGCCACATCAAACCTTGCATGATGCCGTTTACCCACATGGCAACGATATATAGAACAGTGCCTACTGTCGCTAGCCAGAAGTGCACGTTGATCATGCTGGTGCTGTACATTTCCTTGAGGCCCCAAAGCTTGGGAATCAAGTGGTAAATCGCACCGATACTGATCATTGCAACCCAGCCCAGAGCGCCGGAGTGAACGTGGCCAACAGTCCAGTCAGTGTTGTGGGAAAGCGCGTTAACAGTCTTGATAGACATCATCGGGCCTTCGAAGGTCGACATGCCGTAGAATGACAAGGAAACCACTAGGAAGCGCAGGATGGGGTCAGTGCGCAGTTTGTGCCATGCGCCAGATAGGGTCATCATACCGTTGATCATGCCACCCCAGGATGGTGCAAGCAGAATCAGGGACATAATCATACTGGCTGTTTGAGCCCAGTCTGGAAGGGCAGAGTAGTGCAAGTGGTGGCCACCAGCCCATACGTATGTTGCGATCAGTGCCCAGAAGTGAACGATGGACAGACGGTAGGAGTAAACCGGGCGCCCGGCCTGCTTGGGAACGAAGTAGTACATCATGCCCAGGAAACCAGCAGTCAGGAAGAAACCTACTGCGTTGTGGCCATACCACCACTGCATCATCGCATCGGTTACACCGGCATAAGCAGAGTATGACTTGAACGCACTTACCGGCAACGCCAAGTTATTACCGATATGAAGAACTGCAATGGTAATAATGAAAGCCCCGTAGAACCAGTTGGCTACGTAAATGTGCGGGGTGCTGCGCTTCATGATCGTGCCGAAGAATACTAGGGCGTAGGTAACCCAGACCACTGCAATGGCAATATCAATCGGCCATTCCAATTCCGCGTATTCTTTGGTGCTGGTAAGGCCCAATGGAAGCGTAATTGCTGCAGCAACGATGATTGCGGTCCAGCCCCAGAATGTGAAGGCTGCTAGTTGATCCGAAATCAGGCGCGCCTGACAGGTGCGTTGTACAACGTAGTACGATGTTGCAAACAGTGCACTACCACCAAAGCCGAAGATAACAGCGTTGGTATGCAGCGGTCGCAGGCGACCGAAGTGAGTAAATGGTAAATCGAGGTTGAGGGATGGCCAAACCAGTTGTGCTGCAATCAACACGCCCAGCGCCATGCCTACAATACCCCATACCACTGTCATGATGGCGAACTGTCTTACCACCTTGTAGTTATATGTCAGGTTCGGATTTTGTGTGCTCATAGCCTTACCAATGGGTTCAGAGTGGGGAATTATGCGAGCGCAAGTATGGAGAAACCATTGCCTGTTTGCAATGACGCGGGTCAACTCCTGACATCCGTCAAATGCACCCGAATCAGTGGCATGGCGCCTTTTGGCAAACGCCACACCAGCCGAAGCCCTATAATAGCTCCAGAGTTGTTCAAGGTGAACTTGCCAAAATTGACTAAGAACAAAAAACGCAGCGTTGAAGCGAAAGAATGCGGTTTAAATATCGGCTATTACGGTCTGATTACGCCCTTGGGCTTTGGCTTTGTATAAAGCGCTGTCTGCGCGCTCAAAAAACTCCTGCTGATTCTCATTAGGCAGCAGAGTTGCGATGCCGACGCTCATGGTAAGGCGAGAGTTTGCACCGTCCGGGGCTTCAACTGAGGTAGCGCGAACATCCTCTAACACGGCTTCACAAACTTTTCGTGCGCCCTCAAGGTCCGTGCTTGGCAGTAGCAATGCAAACTCTTCACCGCCAAAGCGAACAGAAGTGTCCCTCGGGCGCGTTGCGTGTTTGGTTAAAATGTCAGCAATCAACTTTAGCCAAGCGTCACCAAACCCGTGGCCCCAGGTGTCGTTGACGGCTTTAAAGTGATCAGCATCCAGAAGAGCTATTGTTAGAGGCTGCCCGGTTCTGCGGGCTTCGGCACATAGTTCTGGCAAAACATTGTCCATGTGGCGGCGATTGTAAAGGCCTGTGAGGGAGTCGTTCAGGCTTAGGGTCGCCAGTTTGCGGTTGGCGTTCTCCAACTCTCGCATGGTTGAGCGCAATTGCGCAGTGCGCTCGTGAACTTTGTATTCCAAGTCATTTCTGGCTTTCTGCTCCACTTCTAACAATTTGTCAGTTAGTAGCCGCCAGCGCTGGACCATAGCGTAGTTCAGCAGGAGAACTTGCCCACCGATTGCGACCTGCATCAACGACTCCCGCGCAAGAAAATCGGCCAAATACCCAAAGGCTGCAGCCGCATAAACCAGCGCCCCAGCCGCCATGACCGCCCAGGCAAGCACATACCACTTCGCGGGCTGGTAGCCCTGCTGCCAACGGCTTATGGCGATGATTGAGAGAATGAATATGATCACCAGCCCAAGTACAGTATTGATAAGGATGGCTTGGCTGTATGGGATGACCATTGTCAGCCCGGTGAAACCGGCACAAATCCAAAGAATTGCTTTCAGGGTTTTATCTGCTCGCGTGTGTGCTGCTACTTCGAGGAACGAACGCCCGAAAAAGGTCATGGCTAAAGCGCAGAGCGCTAGAGTCAAAGGAATGGATGTGTTCGCGAATTTGGGGTTTTCAGGCCAAAAATACTGGTTGGCAAAACCACCCATTGCGAACAGAAAGAGTCCCATAGCCACCATATAAAGGGCGTTGTAAAAATAGTAGGTTGTTCCGGAACTGAAAAATAGGAGTAGGTTGAAAATGGCAAGGATCAGAATGGCGCCGTAAAATAATCCGTGGGTCACCGCCAGATGATTACTTTCAGCGATAACTTCTTCTGGGGTTTCCAGCTTTAGCGGGATGTTTAAGGCACCACTGCTGTGAACCCGGATTGTTATAGAACGGGTTTCGCCGCTGTTAAGGGTTATTGGCAAAAGGAAATAACGGTAATCTACAAGTCTTGAACCAAAGCGATGTTGGTCACCCGTTACCAGTGTGTCTTCAGGCTGATTGCCTCGCCAGAAAGTGACTTCGTCCAGCAATGGGTAGTGGAGATTGAGATACCAGAGCCGCCGTTCACTGCCGTTGTTTCGGATATTTAGCCGTATCCAGTACACCGAACGAGTCTGGCTAAAAACCAACTCGTGCCCTTGAGAGGGTGTCCATTTGATGTGCTCCGGCAATTCCTCCGGATTTGCTGCGGTATGCGCCGGTTCGCCCGGCGAAGATTGGTGGTAGCAAACATAGTACATTAATGAGTTGCGTGCCTGCGCGTCATTTGCATCGACTGCTGGGCACTCGGAGCTTGCCACGGCGACGTTGGCAAGAGCAAGTGCCGGAGTAGTGATGCAAATCATAAGAAAAGCTAGGCGCGCTAAGAGTGACATCAGCATTTTCCGAGAGCATTAGACTTCGAAAGTGTAGCGAATGTGCGCAAGCTGTGTTGTTAAACTGTTTAAAATTATGCGAACTATCACAGGCTTTCGCTTCGAAGGTCAAACGCCGCTTTGTGCAAGTACTGTTATGGCTTCATCTTTATCCATCATGGGAACCAGCTCTGCCATCAGATCGCGCCTGTCATCAGATTGGTACCAGCGATTCCAGTCAGCTTCTGAGCGCCAGTTGGCCAGAGTAATCCTGTGATTGGAGTCGTTGCTGTCGACCAGTGTTTCTCCGGAAATGAATCCTGGTGCAGCAACAGCACGTTGCAAAACCTTTCGGGAGCGCTCCTCATAAGCAGTTTCAAGTGACTCGGCGATATGGCGTTCGATCAGAACCCGGATCATGCAAACCTCCAGATGTTTTAATGGTATAAACAGTAATTTAGCACGTATTTCTAAAAAATCAGGTCATGCAAAATAGGAGTTTTTTGTGAGCACTACCGATTATGACGCCGAGCTTGATGCCTGCGGGCTGTATTGTCCGGAGCCCGTGATGATGTTGCATAACCGCATCAGTGATGTAGCGCCCGGGAAAGTATTGCGGGTAATTGCGACAGACCCCTCAACAACCCGGGATATTCCCAGATTTTGTCAGTTTTTGGGGCATGAATTGGTCAGCCACGTAGAGCAGGGTGATCAGTTCATTTATTTAATACGTCGCGGAGAGTAAAAAAAGTTTCCACGGCTCTGCATTATGTTTATGTCGTTAGATAGACGGCATAAGATTATTCACGTGGTCCATGAACTGACTGCGATTCATTTCGCCCAAAACTCGCTGTTGTGTCATCTCTTCGCCATTGCTGTTGTAGAACAGAATGGCGGGGGGGCCGAACAGGCCCAATTCATCGAGCATTGCCTGTTGCGCGGGCGTGTTGTCCGTCATATCAATTTGTATCAGAGTGAAGGGGTTTAGTAAGGCGGCCACCTCGGCTTTGCTGAACACGTTGCGCTCCATGACTTTGCAGGAAATGCACCAATCTGCGTAGAAGTCCAGCATTACCGGGCGGCCTTCTTGACGAGCTTCCGAGAGCTTGGTCTTGATGTCGGAAGGTGCCTCCACCCGGTTGAATCCCCCGTGGTCATTGTTATACCCGGCTGGACTCACTTGCAGGCCAGTGGAACTTGCCTTGGCGACGAAAGGATCCAGCGGCGCGAGTGGATCATTTGCACCGGCAACGGCTCCTGCCAGTAATGCTATGCCATAGGCAAAAAAGATCAGCCCCAGGCCTTTGCGAGTTCGCTCCCAGCCCGCTTTTGCTGCGTCGAAAGCGCCCAGTTGTACGCCAGTGATAGCAATCAGAACACCCCAAAGTGTAAGTCCAATCCAGCCTGGAACCAGACGTTCAATCAGCCATATAGCAACAGCGATCAGCATTACGCCGTAGAAGTGCTTGACCGTGGTCATCCAGTGTCCTGTGGTTGGCAGAAGCTTGCGTCCACCTACAGCAACCAGAATAAGCGGGACGCCCATGCCCAGCCCAAGGGCAAAAAGTGCTATGCCTCCGATGAACGCATCCTGTGTTGTGGATATATAAAGCAGGCTGCCAGCAAGCGGGGCGGATACGCAGGGAGATACAACCAGAGCGGAAAGGGCGCCTATGCCAAAAACGCTGATAACACGGCCTCCGGTTAGTCGCTGGCTTGCGTCATTCAGGGGCTCTCGGATAAACCGTGGAAGCTGTATTTCGAACACATCGAACATAGACAGCGCAAACACCACAAACATCAGCGCAAATACGCTCAGAACCCAAGGAGACTGAAGCTGTGCCTGCAGGTTGAAGCTAGCCCCCAACAGCCCGGTAATAACGCCAGCCGCCGCATAGGTAAGTGCCATGCCCAAAACATAGCTGCTGGCAAGCAGCAGTGCGTGCCCGGTGGTTTTGGTGTTCTGGTTAGACACCAATGATGAAATAATCGGAACCATTGGTAGCACGCAGGGAGTGAAGGTCAGGCCCAAGCCCAACAGCAGGAATAGGCCGGCAATCATCAAGGTTGACTGCTCAGCCAGAAACCCCGCAAGCCCGGTGGCAGAATTGGTGTCTACCTTGGGGGAGGTGCCCGCCAGTCCGGAGCCGGTGTTTCCCGGTGACTGTGCACCGGGCCCTGAGCTTTGGCTTTGGTAAAACAGTACCTCGCGGGTCTGCGGCGGGTAGCAGAGGCCCGCTTCGGCGCAGCCTTGATAGGTGACTTCGAAACGGGCTTCCCGTGTATTGTCCGGAAGCGTTACCGGAACACGGGCTTCGATAGGGTCGAAAAAAACGGTGGTTTTACCGAAGAACTCGTCTTCGGTCTCAGTGCCCGGGCTGGAATAAATAGGTACGCCGGCACTGGCGCCCTCATCTAACGCCTTAATACTGATTCGGTCTCGGTATAAATAGTGTTTGGGTGTAATGTCCCAGAATAATACGATCGCATTGTCATCCGTGGTGTGGCTGAAAGGAAGCGCTTCGTCCACAGGGAGAAACTGGTTGCTCTGGCCACCGAAAAGAGAGTTGCTGCTGCCAAAAGCCCAAGATGGGGTTGTAATGAGCAGCAGCAGAACAAGAAAAAACAGGCTTGCGAGGGAGATCTTGTGGCGAGCGTTGCTGGATGCGATGGATAGGGCTGTCATTGAGTCCACAGTTTCCCGGTAAATGTCTTGGTAGAGAAGGGCCTGATCATACAAAGTATGCCAGTGCCCCGATCGATGCTTGCGAGGGAGTGGACACAGTGGCCCCTAGAAAGTTCCCTCTGGCATTGGGCGCATTAAAGTCGCACAATAGCGTCCCAATGAATCACAGTCCCAACGATCTTATCATGTTGTTTAATGGCCTGTTCCGGGAAGCATTTCGGACTATTTTGGTCAAAGGCGACAACGAACCTGAATACCTGCCAGCAGGCGGTACCGATGACGTTGCGCAGGTTGTGTTCGCCCACGGCTATTATGCCAGCGCGCTTCATGAAATTAGCCATTGGTGCATTGCAGGTGAGCACCGGCGCACACTCCACGATTACGGGTATTGGTACTGTCCTGATGGCCGAACATCTGCGCAACAGAAGGCTTTTGAGCAGGTTGAAGTAAAGCCGCAAGCGATTGAATGGCTTTTTTCTGCAGCTGCAGGCTCACGCTTTCATATTAGCGTAGACAACCTCTCTGGAGGTGGTGCATCTGATGAGCACGGCTTTCGGTGCAGGGTGTTGGCTCAGGCAGAGGACTATCTAGCCAGCGGTCTGCCAGAGCGGGCGCAGGCCTTTTTTGATACGCTTAAATCGTTTTACGGGACTGGCGCAAGCTTCAGTAAAGCTTGGCGTGAAGACGCCAGACGTGTGGTTCCGTTATATTTTGCAAAAGAACATTTTGAGGCAAATTGAGACCCCATGACATCTGACCCAAAGCACACCGGCGATCTAAGATTCACTGACCTGAATCTGGACAAGCGCCTATTGGACGCCATTGCTGCCATTGGTTTTGAATACTGCACACCAATACAGGCTGAAACTCTGCCCTGGACGCTGGCATGTGAAGACTTGATTGGCCAAGCCCAGACAGGTACCGGCAAAACAGCCGCTTTCCTTATTACCGCCATTCAGAGCTTGTTGGAGACCCCTATACCTGAGGGAGACCGCTTTGCATCGGAACCTCGTGTGCTGGCGTTGGCGCCAACCCGTGAATTGGCCATGCAGATTGCTAAGGATGCTGAAGAGCTATGCAAGCACACAGGCCATAACGTAGTTACCGTTGTGGGCGGAATGCACTACGACAAACAGCGGGAACAGCTGCACAACGGAATCGTTGATATTCTTGTGGCAACCCCCGGCCGCTTGATTGATTTTCTCGGCTCTCAGGATGTGTTTCTCGATCAGCTCGACATCCTTATTCTGGATGAGGCGGATCGGATGCTGGACATGGGCTTCATACCAGACGTTAAGCGCATTATCCGCAAATGCACACCCAAGGATGAACGCCAGACGCTGCTGTTCAGTGCCACGTTCAATCAGGACGTTCTGAACCTTGCGTCTATGTGGACCAGTAATGCCGAGTTTGTCGAAATTGAGCCGGAACAGAAAACCGCTGAACGGGTTGAGCAAACGGTTTACATGGTTGGTGATGACGAAAAGCTGCCAGTGCTGGTGAACTATCTCAAGCGTCCTGAGGTTGAAAAAGCCTTGGTGTTTGCCAACCGCCGTGATCAGTGTCGGGATCTTGAAGAGGATTTGCGCAATCAAGGCGTTAAAGTTGCACTAATGTCTGGAGAGATTGCTCAGGCAAAGCGCTTGAAAACGCTTGATCAGTTCAAAGCCGGCAGCATTCAAGTGCTAGTGGCTACGGATGTTGCCGGGCGCGGAATCCATGTAAACGGCGTTACCCATGTATTCAATTATAACCTTCCAGACAGCGCTGAAGATTACGTGCACCGAATCGGGCGTACCGGTCGGGCTGGCAAAACTGGCGTGTCAGTCAGTTTTGCGGGCGAGGATGATTCCTTCGGGCTTCCGGCTATCGAGAAATATATCGGCCAGAAACTGAAAACAACTGTGCCCGAAGAAGAGTTGATGGCTGAAATGCCTAACCCGCCAATTACCCGTAAGCGTGGCCGTCGTCCGTCGCAAGGCGCGGGTGGCCGGAGTCCGGGCGGGCGCGGTGGCCCACGTCCACGCAGGAACTGATGGGGCGGAGCCTTCGCATGTTGATTGTCGCAGATGAGAATATTCCGCTTTTGGACGCATTTTTCGGTGACATAGGCGAAATCCGCCGCGTCTCCGGGCGTACTATGAGTTCCGAAGATGTTAAGGATGCTGATGTGCTTCTGGTTCGGTCCGTCACCCGGGTGGACAGCGATCTGCTTGAAGGCAGTCGGGTGCGCTTTGTCGGCACCGCGACCATAGGAACCGACCATGTAGATCTTGGTTGGCTTAAGGAAAAGGGGATTCGATTTTCTGCCGCGCCAGGATGTAACGCCAATAGCGTTGTGGATTATGTGCTTGCGGTTTTGTCCTTGTATGCAGAGCGCTGCGCACTGGACGACTGGTCACAACTCAGCGTCGGCATTGTCGGCGTAGGGAATGTTGGAGGGGAACTTGCGGAAAAGCTGTCCCGTCTCGGTTTTACCGTCAAACTTTGCGACCCGCCACGCGCCGACCGTGAGCCTGAGAGCGAACACAGGTTTGTTGCTTTGGATGAGGCGTTGGCTTGTGACGTTGTTTCTCTGCACACCCCACTGACCCGTGACTCGGCATATCCAACCTATCACATGGTGGGTGAACAGCAACTTGCCGGGATGAACTCGGAACAGCTTCTTATTAATTCCGGGCGTGGCGAGGTGATTGACTGCGCTGCACTTGGGAAGTGTCTGGCGGGGGCTAACGCACCCTTGGTTGCTCTCGATGTTTGGGAGCAGGAGCCAAGGATAAACCCGGATCTGGTGAGTAAAGTTTGGTTGGCCACGCCCCATATTGCAGGTTATAGCTTAGAGGGCAAGGTGCAGGGAACAGAGATGATTTATCAGGCTGCATGCCAGTTTCTTGGCCTACCAACGCGAAAAAAGGCCGGACAGTTTCTGCCCGAGCCAGCGTTAAGCAAAGTATCGTTTACAAGCGCCGCCGATGAACATGCGGCAGTCCGAATTGCATTGCGTGCCTGCTATGACCCGCGTCAGGATGATGCGCGCTTGCGTAATGCAATGAAGAAACCCTCAGCTGATGATCGGGGAACGGCTTTTGACCGTCTGCGCCGCGACTACCCTGTACGGCGGGAGTGCTCGAGCTTAAAAGTTCAGCTCAAAGGTACGAGCAAATCCTTGCAGGACAGCTTTCGCGCTATCGGTTTTAAGCTGAAAATATAATGGGTTGCTATGAATGGGCGGGGGCTTTAAGCCCCCGTTTTGCTTTTCTAAGGCGGTGATTTACCGGGTTTACTTGCTGGCGAAGAGAGTCGCCCGAACAGCATGGCCAATGCGCAGGGAGTGGCGACTTTTAAGTGCAGTTCGCACCAGATGAACATGGCTAGAGAGATCTTCTCTTAAAGATGGTGGCAAAGGCTCTACAGCGAGGTCTTCGGGGTGGCTCAGCTCTTGAACGAGCGCGTCGGGCGCAGGCGAGCTAAGGCGTACAAAGGCCTCTTGGGTAAGAACTGCTTGGTCAAGGGCCTCCTGCCGGATGGTGTCAACGTACCGGAGAAACCCTTCTTCTGCCAGCCATAACAATGTGCCAAAGCAGGCCATGTGGCGCTTGCTGTGTAAGCCAAACTCATCCGGCTCGTCCGGGCCAGCGATATCCTCTACGAACAAATTTACCCGCCTCGGAAAAGCCCCGTACAGTTGAACCAGAGCTATGGCGGCATCTTTGTAAAACTCTTCAACGTGGATGTCGGCCATGAGCGAATCCGTCCTGCCTGTGCATTTTACTGTCGGTGCGCTTCACTGTCGGTAGTTTGCCAAAAAGTTACCCAGTCTACCCATTGCGTCTTCAAGCGTGTCTTTGCGGGGCAGGAAGACAACCCGAAGGTGTTGTTTGTCATCAATGTTGAAGGCGGAGCCTTGAACCAGAAGTATTTTTTCCTGCAATAGTAAATCTAGAACCAGTTTTTCGTCATTTGCGACCGGGAACTTTTTCGGATCTAGTCTGGGGAACAGGTACAGAGCGCCCTGAGGCTTTACGCAGCTAACCCCGGGAATATCATTGAGCATTCGCCAGGCGGTTTCCCGCTGCTCATAAAGCCTGCCTTCAGGGGCCACCAAATCGTTAATCGACTGGTAGCCGCCCAGCGCTGTTTGTATCGCCAGTTGCGCTGGAACGTTGGCACACAGGCGCATGTTCGAAAGCATGTCTATGCCTTCAATCAGGTCTTTAGCCCGGTGCTTTGCGCCGCTAATAATCATCCAGCCAGAACGATAGCCGGCAGCGCGATAGTTCTTTGACAGCCCGTTGTAGGTAAAAAATAGCACGTCGTCGGCCAGCGATGCTGTGGAGACGTGCTGGGTGCCGTCGTACAAAATCTTGTCGTAAATCTCGTCAGAGAGAATAATCAGATTATGCTTACGAGCCAGTTCAATAACCTGCTCAAGAAGCTCTTGGCTATAAACGGCGCCTGTGGGGTTGTTGGGGTTGATCAATACAATGGCGCGGGTGCGACGAGTGATTTTTTTACGGATATCGTCAATGTCCGGAAACCAGTTTTGCTCCTCGTCGCAGCGATAGTGCACGGGCTTACCGCTAGAGAGCGTTACAGCGGCTGTCCAGAGAGGGTAATCCGGGGCTGGTATAAGTACTTCGTCGCCGGTATTAAGCATGGCCTGCATCGACATCACTATGAGTTCGCTGACGCCGTTGCCCAGAAAGATATCGTCGATATCGACCTTGTCGATGCCCCTCTGCTGGCAATAATGCATCACTGCTTTGCGGGCCGAAAACAAGCCCTTAGACTCAACATAGCCCTGCGCCTGATGCATGTTATAGATAACGTCCTGCTGAATCTCCTCAGGAACGTCCAGCTCAAACGCCGCAGGGTTGCCGATGTTGAGTTTAAGTACCCGGTGGCCTTCTTCTTCCAACCGACGCGCTTCACGCATCACTACGCCACGTATTTCGTAACACACGTTATCCAATTTGGCGGATTTGTAGTAGTTCTGCATAAGACCCGGGCTTCCTCAGTCAGTAAACGTAATACAGGCACCTGCAATTCAGGCAAGCGACTATTCTAGCGGAGGCGAGGGCTACGGCAACAGGGTAATTGTGATGAATTATGGCAAGTTAGCGTTATATCCTATTAATTTACACTTGCGTTAACGGCGGCGCTTTTCATTAGCCGCATTTTTGTGAAGTGTTTTCTATGTTTTGAGTGGTGATTGCCCTTTATCGAATTCATCCAAAAAGCGATGGCGCTCCGCTCGGGCTGTTCTGGTTTCTGCTTCAAGGCTGTGTGCCAATACTTCCTGTACATAGCTAATGTGCTCACCGGCGATGCGTCGAGCTTCGTCGGGTTGGTTTTCCATGATCGCCGTGAACAGCTCAAAGTGCTGTTTCACCAACCGTTCGCGTGCTTCATCCCGTAATTGATAAATGCCTCCAATGTTGGTGGCCACATTACGTTTAAGCATATCGAGTAGTCCGCGCATGGTGTGTATTAAAACCATGTTATGACTGGCTTCCGCGATGGCCATATGAAACCGGGCGTCTGCAGCGCTTTCTTTGACGCGTGCGTCGCTGGACTGAGGGCTTGCGCTATAGCAGGCATGGAGGTCGTCAAAGGCTACTTGCAGATGTTGTCGATCAAGATCAGTGGCGCGCAAAGCGGCGTAGTATGCGCAATCCGCTTCCAGTGTGTGGCGAAACTCGAGCAAGTCTTTGTGTACTTCCGGGCTGTTTTCCATCAGTGCCAATAGTGGATCACTGAAACTGGAACCGAGTTTGTTACTGACAAAGTTACCGCCGCCTTGACGGCTAACTAGAAGTCCTTTTGCCACTAGCTTTTGAACGCCTTCCCTCAACGAAGGGCGTGATACGCCGAACTGATCAGCCAACACCCGCTCCGGGGGTAGGCGTTCGCCGGGTTTTAGGGCTCCCTCCAGAATCATGGTCTCCAACCGTTCGACGATGGTGTCTGACAGTCTACGCTGTTGAATTAGTGACATTCTCACCTACCTTGACTTTGGTAAGACCAAAATCTTTTAGATCCAATTTCAGGCTACAGTGTTGGTGCGCCAGCATTACACTATAGACCAATGAAAAGTCGGTTTTGTTTGACATAGTGCTTGAATGTTTTTTAACCTATAAACATTGATTTGTAAATTGGTATTACCAATTATTTTTCTTGCAGTGCTGGTTCGCATCAACGAAAGAGAGCGCCTGATGATCATTTCTGCTTCCACTGATTACCGTGCCGCCGCCAAACGCAGGCTGCCGCCCTTTTTGTTCCATTACATCGACGGCGGGTCCTATAGCGAACACACGCTTAAGCGCAACGTTGACGACTTGTCGGGGATTGCTCTGCGTCAGCGGGTTCTCAATGACATGACCGAGCTAGACCTAACCACTGATTTGTTCGATGAGGCACTGTCTATGCCGGTGGCTTTGTCTCCGGTGGGTCTGACAGGCATGTATGCTCGGCGCGGAGAGGTTCAGGCTGCCCGTGCTGCCGCTAATTTGGGCGTGCCGTTCACCATGTCGACTGTTTCGGTGTGTCCGATTGAAGAGGTCGCCCCCGCCATCAGTCGGCCCATGTGGTTTCAGCTGTATGTTTTGAAAGACCGGGGCTTTATGCGCAATGCCTTGGAGCGGGCTAAAGCTGCCGGTGTAACAACCTTGGTGTTTACGGTGGATATGCCGGTGCCGGGCGCTCGTTATCGGGATGCTCACTCCGGCATGAGTGGGCCCTGTGCAGCGCCCCGGCGCATATTGCAAGCAATGACCCATCCACACTGGGCGCTGAACGTGGGCTTGCTTGGTAAGCCTCACGATCTAGGCAACATTTCTGCCTATCGGGGCAACCCGACGGGCCTCGCGGACTACATTGGCTGGCTGGGAGATAACTTTGATCCCTCCATCTGCTGGAAAGATCTTGAGTGGATTCGCGAATTTTGGGATGGGCCTATGGTTATCAAAGGCATATTGGATCCTGACGACGCCCGCGATGCACGCAGCTTTGGTGCAGATGGCATTATTGTGTCGAATCATGGAGGTCGCCAGCTTGACGGCGCACTTTCTACTTGCCGAGCATTGCCCCCGATAGCAGATGCGGTAAAAGGCGACATGAAGATACTGGTCGACTCTGGCATTCGCACAGGGTTGGATGTACTGCGAATGCTCGCCTTGGGCGCTGACTGCACCATGCTAGGACGCGCCTATATTTATGCGTTGGCTGCCGATGGCGAAGCTGGCGTTACCAATCTGCTGAAGCTGATTGAAAACGAAATGCGCGTTGCCATGGTGCTAACCGGAGCGCGAACCATCGCTGATGCAAGCTCTGAGTTGCTGGTTCAGCCATAGATGAGTGATCAGAGGGTTGTTATGAGTTTGCCAGCCGATTTTGTGAGTGCCGTAAATCAAATAATTCCTGCAACGCGCCGTTTTGATGATCCGTTATCGACACTGGCGTTCGGAACGGATGCTAGTTTCTACCGTTTGATACCGAAACTGGTTGTGCGGGTGAGCGAAGAGCAGGAGGTTGTTGCGCTGTTGCAGCTGGCTGGCGAACATGGAGTGCCCGTGACTTTTCGTGCTGCGGGCACCAGCCTTTCGGGGCAAGCCATTAGCGATTCGCTGCTGATTGTATTGGGTGACGGCTGGAGCCAGCGGAATGTTTTGGATAAGGGGGCGCGCATTCGCCTTCAGCCCGGCGTTATTGGAGCACAAGCCAACGCCGCGCTGGCCCCCTTGGGTCGCAAAATTGGCCCAGATCCCGCTTCGATCAATGCCTGTAAAATTGGCGGTATTGTCGCCAATAATGCCAGTGGAATGTGCTGTGGCACTGCCCAAAATAGCTACCAAACCCTCCATGCTATGCGGCTGGTGCTTGCAGATGGCAAAGTGCTCGACAGTGAAGACCCCGACAGCGTGGCAGATTTCCGCAGCAGTCACCGTGAATTGCTAGCTCAGTTGGAACAATTGGGCCGTGACACCCGAGCCAACAGTCCGTTAGCTGAGCGTATTCGCCATAAATACCGGATGAAAAATACCACCGGTCTGTCACTGAATGCCTTGGTAGACTTTGACGACCCGCTGGATATTCTGCTCCACCTGATGGTGGGCTCCGAGGGGACTTTGGGCTTTATTAGCTCGGTTACTTACAACACAGTGCCAGAGTACCCGCACAAAGCTACCGCCTTGGTGGTGTTCGAAAGTGTAGAGGAATGCTGCCGTGCTGTGCCGCTACTGAAGCAACAGCCGGTAGATGCGGTAGAGCTCTTGGACCGGCGAAGCATGCGCGCCGTGGAAGATCAGGATGGTCTACCCGAGTGGGTAAAAGCGCTTTCGCAGAATGCTTGCGCCTTGCTGATTGAAACCCGTGCTGCCAGTCAGTCGATACTGCACGAACAGATCGAGCGGGTGCGCTCGGTATTGGCGCCTTTCGCGGTGGAAAAGCAGGTGGCGTTCACCGAGGATGCAACGCTATCGAACAAACTCTGGGCCATTCGCAAAGGTACGTTTCCCGCTGTTGGCGCGGTGCGCCCTAATGGCACCACGGTAATCATCGAAGATGTTACTTTTCCTATTCCTCAGCTGGCCGAAGGTGTTAAACGGCTGACCAAACTGTTTGAAAAACACGATTACCATGAAGCGATCCTTTTCGGGCATGCTCTGGAAGGTAACCTGCATTTTGTATTTACCCAGAGCTTTGAAGATCCTGCTCAAGTGGCCCGTTACGAAGCATTTATGGGTGAAGTTGCCCAAATGGTGGCTGTGGAGTTTGGTGGCTCGTTAAAAGCGGAGCACGGAACCGGGCGGAATATGGCGCCTTTTGTGGAGCTGGAGTGGGGCAGTGATGCCTATCAACTGATGTGGAAAATAAAGCGCCTGCTGGACCCACAAGGCATTCTTAATCCGGATGTGGTGCTGTCGAAGGATCCCGATATTCATTTAAAGAATCTCAAACCGCTACCGGTGGCCAATGAGATTATCGACAAATGCATAGAGTGCGGCTTTTGTGAGCCCGTGTGCCCGTCCCACGGCTTAAGCTTGAGCCCGCGTCAGCGCATAGTGATTTGGCGAGACATTCAGGCTAAAAAGCGAATGGGCGTAGATACGCATGAGCTCGAAAAAGCCTACCAGTATCAGGGCATAGACACCTGTGCCGCCACGGGTCTGTGTGCCCAGCGCTGCCCGGTTGGGATTAATACCGGTGACTTGGTGCGTGAGCTGCGCGCCGATCAGGCGCAGGCTCACCGACGCGCCGACTGGCTGGCAGAACACTTCGCCGGTGCGTTAAAAGGGGTTCGGTTGGTTCTTGCGGCGGCGGATAACGCAAACCGACTTTTGGGCGCACCGCGTTTGCAGCGTTGGACCGAAACCAGTAAAAAACTCAGCGGCGGTCGCGTTCCGTCGTGGAATCCAGCTATGCCGCAACCGGTAAGATGGGTGGAACACACAAAACTGCCGGCCGATACTTCACGCCCTCGCGTGGTGTATTTGCCGTCCTGCGCCTCCCATACCCTGGGGCCATCTCGTTCCGACAGCGAGCAGGTTCCATTGTTAGCGAAAACCCGTCAGCTGTTGGAAAAAGCTGGCTACGAGGTGGTGTTTCCAGACGCTATGGATTCGCTGTGCTGCGGCCAGCCTTTCGCCTCTAAAGGTTACCCACAACAAGCGGACCGTAAACGGGCTGAAATGCTGGCAGCGGTGAAACGTGCCAGCCGTGAGGGCTTGGACCCAATCTACTGTGATACCAGCCCCTGCACACTGCGGTTGCTGCAAGAGCAGAATCAAGGTCTGGATATATACGACCCGGTGCGTTTTATTCGTAGTCACCTATTCGACCGACTTGAATTCACACCGCAGACTGAATCAGTCGTGGTGCATGTTACCTGCAGCACTCAACACTTGGGCGAAGGGCTGGCACTCATAGAGATTGCCCGTAAGTGCAGCATGAACGTAGTGGTGCCGGAAGATATACACTGCTGCGGCTTTGCGGGAGACAAGGGCTTTACCCTTCCGGAACTAAACGATCATGCACTGCGCTCTTTAAAACCTGTGGCTCAGCACTGTACAGAAGGGGTATCAACTAGCCGAACCTGTGAAATTGGTTTGAGCAGTCACAGTGGCGTGGATTATCACAGCTTGGTGTATTTGGTTGACCGAGTAACCCGCCCGAGCTCTCAGTGATAGTGAATCTGAGCTGACCCAAAAACTGTTGCGTGGCTCATCATAACCCGATATCCTCTAATTACATTGTGCACAATATAAATGTGCAAAATTTAGAATTCGCCTGTCAGTTACAGGTGTTTATGGTTCTGTTGAGGAGAAGCTCGTGGCCACAGATTCAATTTATGACTTTACCGTTCAAGATATTAAGGGCAATGAAAAAACGATGGCTGAGTATCAGGGGCAGGTGCTCTTGATTGTGAATACAGCCAGTAAGTGCGGTTTAACGCCGCAGTTCGAAGGCTTACAGTCGTTGCACAAAGAACTTGGTGCCAAGGGTTTGGAAGTGCTTGGATTTCCCTGCAACCAATTCTTGAACCAGGATCCTGCCGATGACAAGGCCATCAGTGAGTTCTGCAGTTTGAACTATGGTGTGGACTTTCCGATGTTCTCGAAAGTTGATGTCAATGGCCCCACTGCGCACCCTCTCTTCAGATTTTTAAAAGCCGAAGCGAAAGGGCTCCTCGGGTCTGAGAAAGTAAAATGGAATTTTACGAAATTTCTAGTAAGCCGGGATGGCAAGGTTGTGCGTCGCTATCCGCCTACCACTAAGCCCGAAGATATCAAAGCAGACATCGAAAAACTTTTGTAGGGCGCAGTTTTGGACGATCTACTCGCACTGGATAACCAGATCTGTTTTAGTTTATACGCCGTTAACCGGGCTGTTACTTCGCGTTACCGCCCGCTACTTGCCGAATTGGATCTGACATATCCACAATACCTAGTGATGCTTGTGTTGTGGGAGCGCGCCCGGGCGGATCGGCCTACTCGGGTTTCAGATCTTGGAGCGAGGTTGAGGCTTGATTCAGGCACGCTTACCCCACTATTAAAACGCTTGGCTCAGCGCGGCCTGATTAGCAGAGACCGCAGCCTAGTTGATGAACGTGTGGTGACCATATCGCTGACCGAAAAGGGTGCTGACCTCAGGGAATTGGCTATACAGGTACCGAAAAAGCTCTTGTGTGGTTTGGATGTTGCGCCAGAGCGCTTGCTTGCCCTGAGAAATGAACTAAATGCGGTGCTAAAGGCTATGGAGATTCGAGGGTAGGGGGAGGCGCCCAACGAGTAATGGCCTCGGATAACTGGGTTCGGTTATAAGGCTTGGTAATATAATCGTTCATGCCGCAAGCAAAGCAGTCATCCCGGTCTCCTTGCATCACGTTGGCTGTAACGGCAATGATTGGCAGATTCCGCCACTCGGGATTTTTGCGGATTCTGCGAGTGGTTTCGTAACCGTCCATTACCGGCATTTGGCAATCCATGAGAACCAGATCGAAATGTCCTTGTTCAAGGGCTTCGATCGCCACAATGCCGTTTTCCGCAGTCTCTACTTGGTGCCCCATCTTTTTCAGCAGTGTACAGGCGACCATCTGATTCACTTCGTTGTCCTCAACCAGAAGTATTTGGAGAGAGTTCTGCGCTGGCTCTGTGTGTTCGGGTATCTCGGCCTTCTCGGGCAGCATGAGGGAGTTGCCTGCGCCCTGATGGTCGTGAACCGGTAATGGCAGAGTGACGGTGAAGCGGGTTCCCTGATGCTCTTTCGAATCGACCTTGATTTCACCCTGCATGCGCTCAACCAGTTGACGGCAAAGCGTCAGACCCAGCCCGGTGCCGCCATACAGGCGTGTGGTTTGCGTGTCAGCCTGTGAGAAGGGCGAAAAGATCTTGCGCAAGCCCTCCTTGCTCATACCTATACCGGTATCGCTCACCTTGATTGTTACAACACCCGCGGAATAGTCTGCTGTGATGCGTACACTGCCGGAGTCGGTAAACTTGACGGCATTGCTGAGAAGGTTGTTTAAAATCTGACGAATGCGCGTTGGATCACCCAAAAACTGATCCGGGAATTCGGGTTCAGTCTCTGCAATCAGCTCAATGCCTTTCTTGCGTGCTTGCTGGGTGTGCAGAGTTGAGCACTCCTTAATCAAGCCTTGCAAATCGAAGGGAATGTTTTCCAGATTGAGTTTCCCGGCCTCAACCTTGGAGATATCCAGAATATCGTTGAGTATGCCGAGTAGACTTTGACCTGCTGACAAGGCGATTTCAAGGCGCTGGCGTTTGGATTCGTCCTGCTCAGCTTCCACCGCAAGCCCAAGCATTCCCAGAACGCCATTTAGCGGGGTGCGTATTTCATGGCTCATGCTGGCGAGAAAGTTCGCTCTGGCTCTGGCTCTGCGCATGGCGTCTTCTTTGGCTTTTACCAGCGCTCGGTTGCCGCGCTGTAACGCCTGATTCTTTTCGGATATTTCACGGGTTCGGGTCTCGACTTCATGCTCCAGCTCACTCGAATAGTTTTTCATGGCACTTTCCGCCATGCGGAGCTGGGCCAAAGTGAAGTCTATGGTTTCCAGATGCTGGTTAATAATCCCTACCATAGTGCCTATTTCATCGTGCTGATGGCTTGAGGGAACAGGTAAGCGGATTTTTTCCGGAGACCGCGTATTAACCTCACTTAAGGCACTAATAACGCTGAGCATAGGTCGCGTTAGTATCAGATAGAAAATTCCAAGCAGCGATACCGAGAGAATCAAGCTTTTCAGGAGCCCACTAAGCAACGTGTAACTGGAGCGTTCCAAAAATTGCAGGCCGTAGTGGTAAGTGTCGACGGTGACCACGAGTTGGCCTAGAGGTAGGTTGTTCAGCTGGGAAACCTGCAGCTCACGGCTGAACACCCGGCTTTCGTCAAACAGTTTGTCGCTTATCCAGCGATAGGGCGATAGAGGGCTACTTTTGCTCGCGGCTGCCATGGTGCTGCCGTCGCTATCAACTATTCTGGCGTCAATGGTTGCAGGGTGCATTAGGAGGCCGTCCAGCAGTTCTTCAGCCAAACGTACGTCGATATTGTAGGCAATCTGAGAGGCAGGGCTATGGCTAATCTCAATTAGCGCCTGAATGTCCTCATTCATCGATTTGTGGGCGGCAAAGTAGTCCAGAGTAATTTGTACGATATTAAGGATAAGACCCAGCACCATAGCGATAAGGACTGTATCGCGAGTGAGTCGGTAGGAAAGGCGGTGTTTGAAGCCTTGGGTCACGGGTGTCACTGTACCTGTACTCGGGAGTGATTAAACTGCCCGGTTTAACCTTTCAGTCGTAGTCGGCTTTTTTCTTCCACTCTTCATCATGAAGAAAGTTGTCCCACTGTTTGTCTAGCTGCGACTCGGAATCCGCTGGCTTGGTATCCTTACCTTCCAAGCTCATGGCTTCCAGTTCCTTAATGCGGATGCGGAAGCTTTTTACGGCTTTCATGGCAAGAGGATTATCCCGGGATTTGCCCATTTCTGTGCTGGCCAGATGATAGGCGTGTATGGCTTTGCGTGTCTGGTTCTGCCGGATATGCTCTCGCGCTTGAAAAACGTGTAGATCCGCGTGGGTTTTGTGCACCAGAAACAAAACATACTTCAGGTTCTTTTTTGCGGTGGCACCATCTATGCGGCCACTTTTATGCATGGCCTCGATCATCTTGAACAGATTTTGCAGCAATTCTTTAACGTAGTTCGACTTCTCCGCCGAATCGATCTTTACCGGGCGTGCCTCGTCGCGATTTTCCCGAATCAGTGTTTTTCTTTGTACGGCGGCCTCGCGCCATTGTTCAACGGGCAGGCCGGATTTAAGCCCTGTCAGATCGTTGCAGATGTCTTCCATGCGCTTTAGTAGTAAAAGCTTCAGGTCGGGTGTCAGGTATTGCCCGGGGATTTCTGAGAGCAAGCGGTCACACCGCTTATAGCTATCTTGAAGAGACGTGATTTTACGAGCACGCTCAATACGGGCCTTTTCACGCATTTGGCTAAACACAATAACGATAATCGAGGCAGCGACGATGGCCGCCAAAGCAATAACAATTGTGATGGTATTCATTAGTTGTGTAATGACTCCGGCTTTTGGGCAAGTCATGCCTGCTAAAGAATTCTGACCCGAGTTACCGATATTACCGGCAAGTATCAGAAAGATTAGCAGAAATTCTGAATTGAATCCGGAATCAAATGTGAAAGTTCGTTTTTCTTATTTATTTTATGAATTTAAAATTTTATGTATATTAAATCGGTGAATGGCTTGCGAGTTTTTCGCCCAACTAATGGTTTTCGTTGTGCTCTGGAGTTTTTATGAATCTCTCACGCATTGATCTCAACCTGCTTGTTTATCTTGATGTTTTATTGCGGGAGCGCAATGTAACAAAAGCTGCCAACCACCTTGGCATCACCCAGCCTGCCATGAGCAATAGCTTACGACGCTTGCGGGACTTATTTGGTGACCCTTTGTTGGTGCGGACAAGCGAAGGCATGACTGCCACCGAACGCGCTCAGGAATTGCAGCCATTGGTGAGAGGGATTCTTTCAGATATTGAGCAAGCCGTGCAGGAGAAAACGCCGTTTGCAGCACTTGAAAGCCAGCGGGTGTTTCGCATTATGGCCAGTGATTATGCTGAATCCTGCTTAATGCCACGGGTATTGCGACGCATCCGGCAGGAGGCGCCTTATGTCACGCTTGATGTTTTGACTCCCAGTGATGTGAGCTTTTTGGACGTGGAGCAGGGTCGTCTGGATATGGCGATCAACCGTTTTGATAAAATCCCTCAGTCCTTTCATCAAAAAACTCTGTGGATTGAGTATTTTGCCTGCCTGATGAACGCCCGCAACCCAATACTCAGGGAGCCGTTCACCTTGGACACCTATCTGGATGCGAGCCATATATGGGTCAGTAAAACCGGCTTTGGTGTCGGTGTTGGGGTAAACCCGAAAGACGTACAGCGGCTTGGCTGGGTTGATGAAGCTTTGTCCCGGATGGGTAGCAAACGCCAAATTTCAGTATTCACCCGGCATTACCAGTCGGCTATGCTTTTGGCTGAACAGCATGATCTAATCGCCACATTGCCGTCCAGAGCTGCCTGGCTGCAAAAAGACAATGCAAATCTTGTGGTAAAGATTCCACCCTTCGAGATCCCACCTTTTGAGCTAAAAATGGCATGGAGCCCGTTGCTCCAGCACAACGCGGATCATCAGTGGCTGCGACGGTTAATTTCAGATGTGGCGGAAGAGGTGGATGAGGAGTTCGCGCCCTTTGGCGCTCGCTTTGAGTCTATCGAAGTTACCGATACTGATTAAGGCGCCCATTAAATCGGTAGCTCGCGCAGCTCAAGGGAGCTGCGCCCTGTGTCCCACATACGCTGGAAATTATCGGAAAGCAGCTTAACCCTTCCGCCGTCAGCAAAGCCCGCAAACCCTGCTGGTTGGCTAAAATCGTGCCGATATATGACACCTTCGCGATCTGCGAGGATAAATGGCTGGTCTTCGTGGGGATAGTCATTGTTGACCAGCTTTAGCTCAATGCGGCTGGGTAGTCTGCGCATTAATTCGACCAATTGATGGCGGCGCTTTACAAGGGGCTGGTCATCGTGGATTAACAGCCGAATTTCGCTGAGCCTGTGCTGGCGCGCAAGGCCAGAAACTAGCTCTCGGAATCTATGGCGATCGTAAAGGTCGTGATCCAGTATGCGATCGTAAAGCCACAACCGTTGGCTCGCTTGCCCCACCATCGAATCCATCAAATCCAGAAGATGGCTTTCGCTATCAAAGAGCCAAGACTTTGTGTCTGCGCCAAGCAAGAGAGGCGTTGGCCGTCCGGGCTGAGGCTGCCCTGCAAGAAGGGTCGGAGCAAAACAACGCATATCTAAATGCGGTATACCTGCATCATCATATGGCTCTGAGCAGACATGAAACCCTGCGCGTTGGTAGAAGGGTATGGCGTGTTGTTGAGCCGAGAGCTTCAATTCCTGATATTGTCCGGCGGACTCAGTGATTAGATGTTGGAGTAGGGCGTCACCGATACCTTGGCCACGGAATTCAGGCAGTATGGCCATCCGCCCTATATGACCGGTTTCGTTCAGCGTCGAGAACATCCGGGCGACGCCAGCGGGCGTATTGTCGGGCAGCACCGCAAGAAAATGATCGGCAATTTCGTCGGTATCGTCCCATTCAAGCTCAGGCGGTACCTTTTGCTCTTCAACAAAAACCTTCTGGCGGATACTCCGGATGTGCGCCGGAGCGAGCTGCCAGCTGTATTTGCGAATTCGGATGGTCATGGCATCACTCGAAATACACAGAACCCTGATTATAAAGATTTGTTAGCAGGCCGAGCAGGGCCGGGTCTCCGGCAAACTGCGCCAGCGCACTCATATCGATGCGTGAGCCCGCACATAGTAACGGTGCCAGTGGTCGAGCATCGCCCTTGAGCAGAAATTGCTCGCCGTCTGCGAACAAGGCGGTTTCGTCGCCTACTTCATGGTACGCAAAACGAGAGCCTTCGTTCCACCGCAGCTGTTCTCCGGCTCGAAGCGCTTCGGCGAAGTCTTCATCTGAAGCTGGCTCCTCGGCAGGCACAACTACATCCATGTTTTTCGGTGCGGTGGCGTATTGGCCAAACCACAAAGCCAGTTGGCGCTTGTTCTCAAGCTTGTCTGAAAGCACGGCTTGTAATCTGTCAATCACGGCGGGTGCGATGGTGCCCGGGTTTTCCTGTACCTGGAGATCCGGATCATTCATGTGCTCGTCGGCGCCCGGTTGGTTGCACAGAAAGTCTGTGAACCCCGTAAGCAGGTCGTCAATTGTCGGCGCACGGAAACCTACCGAGAGGGTAATGCAATCGTCCTCGGCTACCCCGTGATGACCAATTCCGGGGGGCAGATACAGCATATCGCCTGGCTCTAGGGTCACGGTTTCTTCACCTTCCCAACTGCTGAGTATGCGCAGGGGTGTGCCCTCTACACGGGGAGAGGTTTGGTCGCAGCGGCCGCCGAAGGTCCAACGCCTGTGTCCCTGTGCTTGCAGCAGGAATACATCGTATTGATCGTAGTGAGGCCCCACGCTGCCCCCTTTGGGTGCGTAGCTGGCCATAATGTCGTCAAGGCGCCAGTTGGGCACAAAACGAAAATGCTCAAGCAGGTCGGCAACTTCCGGAACCCAGTGGTCCAGTCCCTGAACCAGCAGTGTCCAATCTTGCGCCGGTAGCTTGCTGAAGTGATCTTCCGGGAAGGGGCCGTTATGCAGCTGCCAAGGTTTACCGTTATCGTTTTCGATAACGATGCGCGACTCCACTCCTTCTTCGCAGGCAAGGCCTGCTAGTTCGTTGGCATCCACGGGGCATTGGAAACCGGGAAATGCCTGACGGATGACCAGAGGCTTTTTCTGCCAGTAGTCCCTTAAAAATTCCGAAGGTGAACGTCCGCCAAGCATATCCATGGGATGCTTCCTCAAGTTAGATGTTTCGGGCCTGATCAACGGCGTTGCCGATATAGTTGCCCGGTGTGAGTGCCATCAGCTCTGCTTTTGCGCTTTCTGGCATCTCAAGGCTTTCTACAAAGCTTCTGATTACGTCTGGTGTCATGGCTTTGCCACGAGTCAGAGCTTTCAGCTTTTCATAGGGTTTTTCAATGTTGTACCGGCGCATGACGGTCTGGATGGGCTCTGCAAGCACTTCCCAGGCTTTGTCCAAATCTTCGTTCAGGCGCTCGGGGTTGATTTCCAGTTTACCCAACCCTTTCAACGTGGCTTCATAGGCGATCAAACTGTGGGCGAAACCGACGCCTAGATTGCGCAGTACCGTGGAGTCGGTTAGATCGCGCTGCCAGCGAGAGATAGGTAACTTCGCTGATAGGTGGCCAAGTAGGGCGTTTGCAATGCCGAGGTTACCCTCGGAGTTTTCAAAGTCGATGGGGTTAACCTTGTGGGGCATGGTTGAGGAACCCACTTCGCCTTCAATGGTTTTTTGCTTGAAGTAGCCCAGTGAAATATAGCCCCAGATGTCCCGGTCCAGATCAATCAAAATAGTATTGAAGCGGGCTACAGCATCGTAGAGCTCGGCAATATAATCGTGAGGTTCGATCTGGGTAGTGTAGGGGTTGAAGTCCAGACCGAGGCTTTCGATAAACGCCTTGGCGTTAGCCGCCCAGTCAACTGCAGGGTAAGCAGAGATGTGCGCATTGTAGTTGCCCACCGCACCGTTGATCTTGCCCAAAATTTCAATGTTGCGGATTTGCTTGATCTGTCTGTGCAGTCGATACACCACGTTGGCTAATTCTTTACCAACGGTGGTGGGGGACGCCGTTTGGCCGTGGGTGCGCGAGAGCATTGGTTGTTCGGCATGTTCTTTCGCGAGCTCGCCCAGCTTGTCGGCAACGCGGGCCATTGCCGGTAGCAAGCCATTGTCCAAGCCTTCGCGCAGCATCAGGGCGTGGGACAGGTTATTAATATCCTCTGAAGTGCAGGCAAAGTGGACAAACTCAGTAACCGCATGCAGCTCCGGAACTTCGGCAATTTTTTCCTTAATGAAATACTCAACCGCTTTTACATCGTGGTTTGTGGTGCGCTCAATCTCCTTGATACGTTCAGCATCTTGAAGGCTGAAGTCTGTGACCATTTTATCAAGAAAGGCGCTAGCCTCTGAACTGAATGCTGGAACCTCGGTGATTTCCGGATGTGCCGCCAGCTTTTGCAGCCAACGGATTTCCACCGTCACGCGGTTTCTAATCAGGCCATACTCACTGAAAATATCACGGAAAACGCTGACTTTACTGCCATAGCGTCCATCGACCGGAGAAATGGCGGTCAGGGCGTTGAGTTCCATCGAAAACCTCACAAATAATCGGTTCAGAAAAGGGGTTTAGAAAAAAGGGTTTGGAAAATAATGGTACTTATAATACACCAGCATGGCTGACGAATCAGTGGCGACACAGAATCAGTGGTGACACATTAGCTATCGAACGAGCGGTTTGCCTTCTCTGCAAGCTCTCGCGCATGCGCAATCACCTTGCGGCGCGACAGTACCAACTGCCAGCGACGCCCACCGGATTGTCTCCAGAGCACGGCTGATCGAATGCCTGCCAGCAGAAGCGCTCGAACTTTGGCAGCATTCTCGTCGCGCTGAAGTAGTGAAGGGTTACCACTTACCTGAATACGCAGGCTGAATGTGCTGATGGTGTCGGTGTAGATAGAAGCCAGATTGCTGATCAAATTTGAATGCACATAGCCAAAGTGGCTGGCGGTGTGCCGAGCCTGTTCGATGCGGCTACCGATCACTTCCAGCATGTCGCTGTGTCGGTTGAGCTTGGATTCTAGATGAATGAGGTTGAGAACGTAGCGCAGCACCTCAATATCCTGCTGCTTTTTTTGATCGCTCATGACTGTCGCAAGTGTCACGAGGCCTTCACGTACATCTGCAAGCTCACCGCCATATACATCTAAAGTGCTGGCAGGGTTGGTAGCAAACAGTGAACGCAGGCAGGTTTCCAAACTGGTTTGATTACAAGTACCGTTGTTAGCGATTTGCTGAACCAGGTTGGCCGCTTGAAATACGCCTGCCAGTGCAAGGGTTTGGTCATGAAGCGACCGGCTCATTGGTGTAGTTCCTGCGTTAACTGAGTCTGCGAAATACGGTCGGGAAGGGCTTCGCCATCGCGCCAGGTTTCTGTAATCACTCCGCCACCAAGGCAGGTGTCCCCATCGTAGAAAACCACAGATTGCCCCGGTGTTACGGCTCTTTGGGCGTCGTCAAATACCACTTTTACGCCACCCTCAATAACAGTCACTTGGCAGTCTTGATCCGGCTGGCGATAGCGGGTTTTCGCTTTGCAACGGAAGGACTTAGAGGGAGGTTCACCGGCAACCCAGTCGATTGGGTCGGAGACTAAACCCCGAGAAAACAAAAGTGGGTGCTGCTTACCCTGTACGGCAGTCAGTACGTTTCGCTTCAGGTCTTTGCCCGCCACGTACCAAGGATCGTCGCCAAAGTCACTGAGTCCTCCGATGCCGAGGCCCTGACGCTGGCCAATCGTGTGGTACATAAGCCCCTGATGCCGACCGATCTTTTTGCCTTCCGGGGTTTCAATATCACCCGGTTGAGCGGGCAAATACTGCTTCAGAAAATCGCTGAATTTACGCTCGCCGATAAAGCAGATGCCGGTGGAGTCTTTTTTGTCATGGGTGATGAAGCCTTGCTGCTCGGCAATCCGGCGAACTTCGGGCTTTTCCAGCTCGCCCACAGGGAAGAGTGTGCGGGCAATGCGCTCACCGGACACAGCGTGAAGGAAGTAACTCTGATCCTTGTTGCCGTCCAGACCTTTCAGCAGCAATGCTTTGCTTGAACCATCCGCGAGCGGTCGCTGGCGAGTGTAATGTCCGGTGGCAATGTAGTCGGCACCCAGTGTGATGGCGTAATCGAGAAAGGCCCGGAATTTGACCTCTTTGTTGCAAAGAATGTCCGGATTGGGCGTGCGACCAGCCTGATATTCCGAAAGGAAGTGTTCGAAAACACGATCCCAGTATTCAGCGGCAAAGCTCGCGGTATGAAGTTTTATGCCCATTTCATCCGCGACCGCTTGAGCGTCTGCTAGGTCGGTCATGGCGGTGCAGTACTCTGTGCCGTCATCCTCGTCCCAGTTCTTCATAAACAGGCCTTCGACCTGATAGCCCTGATCTTTGAGTAACCAGGCCGCCACCGATGAATCAACACCGCCGGACATGCCGACGATAACGCGTGTTTTCTCTGGTGAGCGAGCTTCGGATGATGGATTCGTCATGACAATTCTTGGCACCGGTGCAAAACGCGGGAGTTTAACATTTTGTGCCGGTTACGTCTGCGAGTCTGCGATCACATCCAGCGGATAGCAGCGGCCATCTCGGTAATCTTCTATGCACTTGATAACCAGAGGGCTGCGTAGTTTGTCGCCAAGCTGCCGGATGTCTTCTAGTGGCAACCAGTGAGCTGCGATGATCCCTGTGTCGAGCTCTTCAGTGACTTGTTGTCGTGCCTTTCCGATAAAGCAGAACCGATAATAGGTTACTCCGTTTGCAGGGGCTTTATAGGTGTATAGACCAAGAAAGTGCTTAGGTTCGACCTCCCAGCCGGTCTCTTCCAAAGCTTCTCGGCGCACTGCATCGAGAATTGCCTCGTCTTCTTCAACGTGACCGGCAGGCTGATTGAATACAACCTTCCCGCTGCTGCGTTCTTCCACCATCAGGAAGCGGCCGTCGGAGTCTTCTACAACCACGGCTACCGTGGCGTGTGGCGTCCAGGTCATGAGCGTCGTCGTCTCCTTGGCGTATTGCCTGATTTAGTAGGTGTCGGGCGCTTTGCGGATTTTGGTGTTGTAGGCAAGTTAACGGGTATTTTGCGGTACTTGCCCGGCTCAAGCCCATCCAGCGACCAGTCGCCAATACGATAGCGGATCAGTCGCAACGTTGGAAACCCAACCGCAGCGGTCATTCGTCGTACCTGCCGGTTGCGACCTTCGGTAATGGTTAACTCGATCCAGCTGGTGGGCACCGTGTTGCGTTGGCGCACTGGCGGCACTCTGGGCCAAAGCTCTGGCTCACCCATTATGCGGGCTTTAGCGGGTCGAGTTCGCCCGTCTTTAAGTGAAACGCCTGCGGCGAGTTGGTCTATTGCGCTTGCACAAATCTCGCCTTCTACCTGAACCCAGTAGGTTTTAGGCATCTTTTGTTCGGGGGATGCTATTCGGTGCTGTAGGGCCCCGTCGCTGGTTAGCAGCAGTAAACCCTCGGAATCGTAATCGAGCCGCCCGGCAGGGTAGATGTACGGGATGCGAATCCAGTCGGCTAGAGTGGCGCGCCGTTTTTCTCCGTCTTTAGCCGGTTCATCCGTGAACTGGCAGAGTACCTGAAAGGGCTTGTTGAATAGAATAAGATCGGCCATCGAGGCAGCTCCAGAGCGGAGAAATTAAAAGCAGGGGAAAGATTACGTAGAAAAGGTGAGATTGAAAAGCGCGGGATAGATCCCGTGCCCAACGCTCAGCAAATAGACAGCCCCCAGCTTTACTTCAGCAAGAGGGCTTCTAAATAACAAAATGGTAGAGTCGGTTGGTTAGCCGTTCGCAGCGCGAGGTGAGTAGTCTGCATGATCCGACGCCTCGTTAGAGGTGGCTGCTTGCTCATCCGGTACTATGTTGACGGCGTGCACACCCTTGTCGCTAGGCTTTTTATCAAAACTGACTGTTTGGCCTGCCTTTAATGTTTTATACCCGTCTATCTGAACGGATGAAAAATGGGCAAACAGGTCGTCACTGCAGCCATCTTCAATAATGAAGCCGTACCCTTTGGCATTGTTGAACCATTTTACTTTGCCTCTTGGCATGATGAACTCCCCTGTTCTTTCGCTGTCACTTGTTGTTGTAGATTCCAAAACAACCGGCAAACGCGTCTGTACCTCACCGGTCTTCAGTTACAAAAAATGCACGTGTATTTACATTATTTAACACTCTTGGGTAACTGTCGACCAAACCCGGGGTCGAGTCAATAGCCTCTATTACGGTAATGTGTGGTTGAACGCAGTCCGGAAGCGGTATCATGCTCGTATTGTTAAATACCTCACGCTCGGGTTTGAATCTGACTTGAAAACCCGGGTCCAGACAACCACATTGATTAAAGGCACCGATAACCGGTAAAGAATGATGCGGACTATCGAAAATTCTCTACTAGTATTAAATCAGGGGGAGGAAGAACTGCCCGGGCGTCACGATGAGCTCAGCGTTGCTCCCGAAAAGCCTGCACTGAAGCGTCCGGCTCAATATAAGGTGATGCTTCTTAACGACGACTACACACCCATGGATTTTGTTGTGGATGTGCTAATGACCTTCTTCGGTATGAATGAAGAAAAGGCGACGCAGGTGATGCTGCTCGTCCATACGCAGGGAAAGGCAGTATGCGGGGTGTATACCCGGGACATCGCGGAAACAAAGGCGGCACAGGTGAACCAGTATTCCTCGGAATGCGAACATCCGCTCCTTTGCGAGATTGAATGTGCAGACTGATAGACGTTGGGGTGGCCCATGCTGAGCAAAGATCTTGAAATTACGCTGAATACGGCCTTTAAAAGTGCCCGCGACAAGCGCCATGAGTTCATGACCGTAGAGCATTTGTTGTTAGCTCTGCTGGAGAATGAGTCTGCTGTGGGTGTTCTCAAAGCCTGCGGTGCAGACCTCAAGCAGCTCCATGATGAGTTGGTTGAGTTTGTGGATTCCACAACACCCTTGATTCCGGGTAGCGATGATGAGCGCGAGACTCAGCCCACTCTCGGTTTTCAGAGAGTGCTACAGCGCGCTGTGTTCCATGTGCAATCCTCCGGTAAGAAAGAGGTAACCGGCGCTAACGTTCTGGTTGCCATTTTCAGTGAACAGGAAAGTCAGGCCGTGTACGTGCTCAAAAAACAGAGCGTCGCGCGCATTGATGTCGTCAACTTTGTGTCTCATGGGATCTCCCGTGTTCAAGGCGCTGAAGACCCGGATAGCAGTGAGCAAGCCTCACATGAGGAGGCTGGCGAAGAGGGCGGGCAGTCCAAGCCGCTGGAAACCTACGCAACCAATCTAAATGAACAGGCCCGCCAAGGGCGCATTGACCCGTTAATTGGGCGTGAGCACGAGGTTGAGCGAGTGGTGCAGATTCTTGTGCGCCGTCGCAAGAACAACCCGTTGCTTGTGGGTGAAGCCGGAGTAGGCAAAACCGCCATTGCGGAAGGGCTTGCCAAGCGCATTGTTGATGGCCAAGTGCCAGAGATTATCGCCGATGGCGTGGTGTATTCATTGGATCTCGGCGCTTTGCTGGCAGGAACCAAGTACCGTGGTGACTTCGAAAAGCGCTTGAAGGCTTTGTTAGCGGAGTTGAAAAAACAGAAGCACGCGATTCTGTTTATTGATGAGATTCACACCATTATTGGTGCAGGGTCCGCATCTGGTGGCGTGATGGACGCCTCCAACCTACTCAAACCTATGCTGGGTTCGGGTGAGATCCGCTGCATCGGTTCCACCACCTATCAGGAATTCCGGGGTATCTTCGAGAAGGACAGTGCGCTGGCCCGTCGCTTCCAGAAGATTGATGTGAACGAGCCCAGTGTTGAGGATACCTACCAGATTCTTAAAGGGCTGAAGCCAAACTTTGAAAAGCACCACGATCTGAAATATACGGATCAGGCTTTGCGAGTGGCTGCGGAATTGGCAGATCGTTACATTACAGATCGCCACCTCCCGGATAAAGCCATTGATGTGATTGATGAGGCCGGAGCCAGGCAGCGTTTGGTGTCTGAGGACAAGCGTCTGAAAACGGTTGATGTCCCGGAAATCGAGGAAGTGGTTGCGAAAATTGCCCGTATTCCGCCTAAAAACGTTTCCAGTAGCGATAAAGACTTGCTGCGGAATTTGGAGCGGGATCTCAAGATGGTGGTCTTCGGGCAAGACCCGGCCATTGAATCCCTCACAATGGCAATCAAGCTGGCGCGGGCGGGTTTGAAGTCACCAGAAAAGCCGGATGGTTCCTTCCTGTTTGCCGGGCCTACGGGTGTTGGTAAAACAGAGGTTACCAAGCAGCTTGCCAAGGCACTCGGTGTCGAGTTGGTTCGATTCGATATGTCCGAGTATATGGAGCGCCACACGGTCTCCCGTCTTATTGGCGCGCCCCCGGGCTATGTGGGCTACGATCAGGGTGGCCTGTTAACAGAAGCCGTTAACAAGCATCCACACTGTGTTTTGTTGCTGGATGAAATCGAGAAGGCGCATCCGGAAGTCTTCAACTTGTTGTTGCAGGTTATGGACCACGGTACTTTGACTGATAACAACGGGCGCAAGGCTGACTTCCGGCACGTGATTCTCGTGATGACCACCAACGCTGGGGCTGAAAGCATGGCTCGCCGTTCGATGGGCTTTAGCGAGCAGGATCACAGCAGTGATGGTATGGAGATTATAAGCAAAACCTTCACGCCGGAGTTCCGTAACCGTCTGGATAGCATTATCCAGTTTGGTGACTTGCAGAAGGTAACCATCACTCATGTAGTGGACAAGTTCCTCACAGAGCTGCAAGCGCAACTAGACGAGAAGCATGTCGTTCTGCATGTGGATGATGACGTTAAGTCTTGGCTCGCAGACAAGGGGTACGATGTGACGATGGGCGCCCGCCCGATGTCGCGTCTGATTCAGGACAAGATTAAACGTCCTCTAGCTGAACAAATTCTGTTTGGTAGTTTGTCTGAGAAGGGTGGGGATGTGTTTATCCATCTTAAAGATGATGATCTGGTATTTGACTATGAAGATGAGCCTGCAGAAGCCGTTTAAGAGAGACGGGTAGGCTAGAAAAAAGTCAGTAACAAAAAAACCGCTGCAGTGATGCAGCGGTTTTTTTATTTTTCGATATCGCCGTCGTTTTAACGGGCGCGGTACACAATCCGACCTTTACTCAGGTCGTAAGGTGTTAATTCAACCTTGACCTTGTCGCCGGTCAGAATGCGGATATAGTTTTTGCGCATCTTGCCGGAAATGTGGGCGGTAACAACGTGTCCATTGCTCAACTCAACCCGGAACATGGTGTTTGGAAGGGTATCAAGAATAACGCCTTCCATTTCAATAGCATCTGTCTTCGCCATTCAGTAAAAACCTCTATTGGGAATACTTTCTATAATTTTAAAGTGCGCAATTTTGCCTGATTTATGAGCGTTTGGCAAAGTGAGTTCGCTAACGACTGCAAAAAAGAAGCTTATTGACTCCTTATACTGCTATTTATAACGCTAAATTAGCTTATTCGGCGTTGATTTCACGCCATTGGCCATCATGGAAGGCCTCCATGGGCTTGAAGCGGGTTTTGTAATTCATTTTCTGACACTGCTTTATCCAGTAGCCAAGGTAGAGGTGAGGCTGTTCACGATTTTTGGCTTCTTCAATTTGCCAGAGTACCGCAAAGGTGCCCAGGCTGCGGCTCTCATGGGCCGGGTTGAACACGGTGTATATGGCGGAGAGCCCGTCATCAAGCATGTCTATGGCCGCCAGAGCGAGGAGTTCTCCATCTTTGCGCATCTCCAAAAACCAAGAATCTGTGGCGCCTTCTACCAAAAATGAAATGAACTGCTCTCGAGAAGGAGGGTACATATCGCCATCTTTGTGTCTGAGTTCGACGTAACGGGCGTATAGCTGGTAATAGCTCTCGTTGAATTCTGCGGGCACCAGAGTGCATTGAAGGTCGTTGTTCTTTTTCATGACCCGGCGCTGGCTGCGATCCGGGCGAAAGTTGTTTACATTCAGCCGTACTGGAATGCAGGCGTTGCACGTTTCACAGTGTGGCCGGTAGTAATGCGATCCGCTACGCCGAAATCCTAGTGCGGTAAGTTGGCTGTAGAGCTTTTTGTCGATGTGGGCACGCGGATCCACGAACATGGTTGTAGCTTCGCGATCGGGCAGGTAGCTGCAGTCGTGGGCTGGTGTAGCAAAGAATACCAGGGTTTTGAGACTACTCATTCAGGCCTCCGGCCCGGGCCATTGCCAGTGGAATGTCCAGTCGGGCTGATCCGGTTTTCGATCTGAGTATTCATTGATTATAGATAAAAATTCGCTTCTGGGTAGGGTGTGTGCACCCATGGTAAGAAGGTGATCGCTTTCCACTTGGCAGTCCATCATGCGATAGCCCCAATCCTGAAGCTGGTGGGCCAGATGGACCATGAGGACTTTGGAGGCGTTGGTTTCAAGGGAGAACATGGATTCGCCGAAGAAGCATTGCCCGATGGCGAGCCCATACATGCCGCCTGCCAGTTCGTCATTTTGGTTCCATACTTCTATGGAGTGGGCGATGCCTTGGCGGTGCAGTGCGGAGTAGCTGGCGATCATGTCGTCGGTGATCCAGGTGCCTTCGCTTCGGGTGGAGGCGCATAGGCGGATGATGCGGCCGAAGGCTTGGTCTGTGGTTACTCGGAAGCGGCGTTTGTTGAGTGTTCGGCGTAGGCTTCGGGAGATGTGTATGTTTTCAGGGAAGAGCACGCACCGGGGGTCTGGGGACCACCAGAGTATGGGTTGGTCGTCGCTGTACCAGGGGAAGATGCCGCTGCGGTAGGCGAGGATTAGGCGCTCTGTGGAGAGGTCGCCACCCAGAGCCAGTAGGCCATCGGGGTCGTCGAGGGCTTCTTCGGCTGGGGGGAACCACAGGTGGTCGGGGTCTAGCCAGGGTAGTGAGGTCATTCTGCTTCAGTTTTTACCGAGCTGGTTTTAACTTGGGAGTACCGGCAGGCAGGAAGCCCCTTCTGAAACACGCTGTGGATACGTCCTTGTACGCTTGGCTTCGCCATCCATGGCTTCGCACAGTTTCAGAAGGGGCTTCCTGCCTGCCTCATCTAGTGAAGGTGAAGACCAATAGTTTCAGAGAGCTGGCCTCGCCCCACCTTCTTGTCATGGGAGTTGCCTAGCCTCATTAGGTCTAGACCTGCTGATCCAAAAACTTCTCAGCGTCCAGCGCCGCCATGCAGCCGAAACCGGCGGAGGTTACAGCTTGGCGGTAAACGTGGTCGGCTACGTCGCCGGCAGCGAATACGCCCGGGATGCTGGCTTGTGTGGCCATACCTTCGAGGCCGGACTGGATTTTGATGTAGCCGTTTTCCATGTTCAGCTGGCCTTCGAACAAACCGGTGTTGGGTTTGTGGCCGATGGCGATGAAGACGCCAGCCAAGTCGAATTCCTGAGTGGAGTCGTCTTTCATGCTTTTTATGCGCATGCCGGTTACGCCGGTGCCGTCGCCCAGAACTTCGTCCAAGGTGTGGTCCCAGACAATTTTAACGTTGCCGTTTTCGGCTTTTTCGAAGAGTTTGTCTTGGAGGATTTTCTCTGCTCGTAGGCTGTCGCGGCGGTGTACCAGTGTCACTTCTGCGGCGATGTTGGAGAGGTACAGGGCTTCTTCAACGGCGGTGTTGCCGCCGCCGATTACGGCGACTTTCTGTTTTTTGTAGAAGAATCCATCGCAAGTGGCACAGGCGGATACGCCCTGGCCTTTGAATTTTTCTTCGGATTCCAAGCCAAGGTACATGGCAGATGCGCCGGTGGCGATGATGAGGGCGTCGCATGTGTATTCGCCGCTGTCGCCTTTGAGGCGGAAGGGGCGGTTTTTCAGGTCGGCTTCGTTGATGGTGTCGTACACGATGTTGGTTTCGAAGCGCTCGGCGTGTTTAAGCATGCGCTGCATCAATTCAGGGCCTTGTACGCCGTCGTTGTCGCCGGGCCAGTTGTCTACGTCGGTGGTGGTAGTGAGCTGGCCGCCGACTTCGATGCCGGTGATCAAGGTCGGGTTTAGGTTGGCTCTGGCTGCGTAAACGGCGGCGGTGTATCCGGCGGGGCCGGAGCCGAGGATGATCAGCCGGGAGTGTTTGGTTTCGCTCATGGGTGTCTCTCGTTAATTCGGTGCGTGTCGGGCTCTTTAAGAGCCAGTATTGCGAGGAAGATCAAAAGGCTACCATGAAAGCAGACGGCTGCCATTTGTTTTGGTCAATTCCCCTGATAAAGCAATGCTATCTATCCGGTTATTCCAGTACGGATACGGTGGCGAGCAGTTGGCGCACCCGTTCAGCACTTTTTCCGGATTCACCTTGTTCAATGCGGTGTTCGGCAACGGCTGGAAACACCGCTTGAATGTCGTCGGGCAAGGCGTGATGTCGGCCTTCCATTAGAGTCCAGGCCTTGGTGGCTCTGAGCAGTCCGAGCCCCGCTCTAGGTGATAAACCGTAAAGCAGTCCGGGCATGCGGCGGCTTTGTTCCAGCAAGCGCTGGATGTAGTCCAGCAACGCCGGGCTTGCTGTCACGCGGGTGACTTCTTGCTGGAGCTTCGCCAAGTCAGCTTCTGAAAGCAGGGTGCCAAGCCGGTCTGTCATTACCCGTCGGTCTTCGCCTTGCAATAGTTCTCGCTCAGCTCTCGGGTCAGGGTATCCAAGTCTTATGCGCATCAAAAAGCGGTCAAGTTGCGACTCGGGCAGTGGGTAGGTCCCGCCTTGCTCTGTGGGGTTCTGTGTGGCGATCACAAAGAAAGGATTAGGCAGCGGCCGGGTCTCGCCTTCGATGGAGACTTGCCGTTCTTCCATGGCTTCAAGCAAGGCGCTCTGTGTTCGTGGCGATGCACGGTTAATTTCATCCGCCAGTACAACTTGTGCAAAAATAGGCCCCGGATGGAACACCAAACTACCGGCTTGTTTGTCATACATGGAGTAGCCAAGTACGTCGGCAGGCAGTAGGTCGTTTGTGAATTGAATGCGTTGATAGCTCAAGCCCATAACTTTCGCCAAGGCGTGGGATAGTGTGGTTTTGCCCATGCCGGGAATGTCTTCAATCAACAAGTGACCACTGGCAAGCAGGCCACAGAGAGCCAAGCGAACCTGACGCTCTTTGCCAAGCAGGATTTGATTCAATTCGGTAACAACGTTGTCCACCAGGTTTTTCATGCCGAGTTCAGTCCCTCACTCTCTTGAGAATGTCGCCGTAAGCGTCGATGCGCCGGTCTCTGAAATACGGCCAAATGCGCCGAATAGATTCGCTGCGATGGCGGTCAAGGGTTACGCTCAGTATGCACTCTGCGCTGTCATCGGCGCGTTCAAGAAACTCGCCTTGAGGGCCGCATATAAAGCTGTTGCCCCAAAAGCGAATGCCGTCGGAATGCCCGGTGGGGTCTGGTTCAGTACCTACGCGGTTGGGCGCAATTACTGGCAGGTTGTTTGCTACTGCATGGCCTCGCTGAACGGTGACCCATGCCTCTAGTTGCCGCGCCTGTTCATCTGGTTCGTCGGTAATATCCCAGCCGATCGCGGTGGGGTATATGAGTATTTCAGCGCCAGCCAGAGCCATTAATCGGGCAGCTTCTGGATACCATTGATCCCAGCATACGAGAACGCCTAGCTTACCTACAGAGGTTTCGATGGGAGAAAACCCATTGCGGCCGTCGTTGAACTGAGCATCGCCTGGCGTGAAGTAGAACTTTTCATAGAATCCGGGGTCGTCGGGGATATGCATCTTTCGATACAGGCCGGCAATCGAGCCGTCGGTTTCGATGACAACGGCGGTGTTGTGATATACGCCGTTCATGCGGCGCTCAAATATAGAGCCAACGATCACCACGCTAAGTTCCCGGGCAAGGTCTGAAAGCCGTTCGCTTGTCGGGCCGGGGATGGGTTCGGCAAGGTCGAATACGCCGGTGTCTTCGGTCTGGCAAAAATATTGGGTAGCATGCAGTTCTTGCAACACGACAAGCTGAGCACCACCTGCGGCAGCTTCTCGAACCAGCATTTCAGTCGTTGCTAAACTGGCGGCTTTGTCTTGACTGCACGCCTGTTGGATAGCGGCAACTGCGAGTTGCCCTGTCACTTGAGTTTTGCCGGAATGATCGCTCATAAAGTGACAACTCCTTCGGGGATTTGCATGGTGACGCAGTGCAGGCTGCCGTGCTGTTTTACCAGCGGGCGACAGTTGATAGGAATGATTTCCCGGTCTGGGAAAATGCAGCCCATAATGCGAATGGCTTCTTCGTCCTGCGCAACATCGTATATCGGCAACAGCACTGCTCCGTTGATGATCAAGAAGTTGGCGTAGGTTGCCGGGAGGCGTTCGCCTTCGCCACCGAATACGGGCTCTGGCCAGGGTAACGCGGTCAGTTTATAGGGAGAGCCGTCCCGCTGACGAAACTCTTGAAGATCTTCTTCCATGGCGGCCAAAGCGCTGTAATGCTCATCTGCGACATCGGGGCAGGCAACGTAGCAAATATGGTCTGGAGCGCAAAAGCGGGCCAGTGTATCTATGTGACTGTCGGTATCATCGCCCGCCAGATAGCCGTGGTTGAGCCATAAAATTCGGCCTGCACCAAGCATTTCAGACAAGGTATGTTCTATGGCTCCTCGGTCCATGGAGGCATTGCGTGAAGGGGTCAAAAGGCATTCGCTGGTGGCTAGTAACGTGCCCTCGCCGTCAGACTCGATAGAGCCCCCCTCAAGAACGAAGTCCACCGTCTGCATGGGGGTGGATCCGAACACGCCGAAATTGGTGAGATGTCGGTTCAGGGCGTCATCTTTTTCCCAGGGGAATTTGCCGCCCCATGCGTTGAAGCGAAAATCCAACAAGGTCGGCTTGTCGTCTATAAGCACTGTAATAGGGCCGTGATCGCGCGCCCAAGTGTCGTTTGCCGGGGCTGGCACAGCGCGAACTCGCCCCGGAATGCTATGTTCGCTTGCCCAGTTGTTGAGTTCGCGTTCCAGTTCTTGCAACCGAATCACGTGTTCACAGTTGATAACCAGATGTTGGAAGCGAAGAACCGAACGGGCGATTTCGAGAAATACCGGTTCTACCTCATCCATAATCCTTGCCCAGTCGGTACCTGGGTGAGGCCAAGTAAGCACAACGGCGCTTTGGGGTGCCCACTCAGCGGGCAACACGCGTCGAGATGTCACGTTATAGTCACCTTAAAATTGCAAAAGCCGCCATTCTAAACAAAGGGCGGCGTATCGTCAGAATGTGTGTCCGGGCGTGCCGGGCGAAAACGTTCGCTTTAGAGATCTCAGCGCCGGGGTTTCAACACCGAATGGATGACCTTGTCGCTTTCGAAATAAACCACAAATTTGCCGTAGTGCCACTGGCTAATAGGGGGCTGCCCGACAGGACCTTCCACGGAATCCGGTTGGCCCCAAGAGGCGCGTACCGATGATTGAGACATGCCTGTGTGAGGCATACTCTGCTGACTCCTATCTGCCTGGTTGCCAACCGGCACGCGCAGATCTTCAGCCAAGGCGCCAGATACTGGAGCCAGAGTGAGAATTATGGCGGCTGCGAAGGTGCAAGTTACCACTCGCTTTATTGTCATTGAAGCTTCTCCATTCATGCACAGGTCTCCGGCAAGTGCTCCCGGGGACATGGATAAAACGTAATATCCGAGAATTACGGACAAAAGTCACATGTTTTCGCCAGTCTACTCCTTTTGTCGCTGGCGTATCTGCCAACGCATCACATGACGGGCGATTTGCTGGCGGTCGCTATCTTGTATCTTAATAAAGCGGGTATGAACCCTTGCTCTGCCTGTTTCGCTGGCCTGTACGTCCAACACCTCCGCAATGGCGCGGGGTTGGAACAGTTCTGGTGGTAGGGTCATGCGAACCGCAAGCTGATCACCAGTGTGCCATGTGTGTATACGCCCGGAAAAGGCCAGACCGCCTTCGCTCAGAGTGACCTGCTGCCACTCGTCCGGTTGCAAGGGATTTTGCTGAAAGGCCATAATGCGCGCTAGCGTGTCCAGCTTGCCGTTGAGGGACTTAACCAGCCCCGTAAGTAGGCGGTCCTGATCCGAAAGGCTGGCAAGCTGGGATTTGATGTCCTGGTCCAGTCGCCTGAAATCAGCTTTCAGGCTCTCGAGGTGATCGTCACCAAAGAGGTTGTCATCGAATTCTTCGGGGGACGAAAGCTTACGAACTTCCAGACCAATACGGTCTTCGATGCGGAAAAATTCCCGACGCTCAGGTAGATTGTCTGCCGGATCAGAAGGCGTGTCTCGGGTGTGCATTCGGGGCTCCGCGTTTGAGAAATATAGCAAGTAGTTAAAGTTTAGCAGTTTCCCTCCGTGCTGAAAGGCTGCGAGGGGGAATTCCAGACCACGATCGACCTGAAGGTAGCGACAGGCAACCCTCCATGTTCAGACCCTTATCGTTGTATATCGGCTTGCGTTATACCGCAGCCAAAAGGCGCAATCACTTTATATCCTTTATCTCCCTCACATCCATGATCGGGCTCATGCTCGGCGTTGCCGTGCTCATTATTGTGCTCTCCGTTATGAATGGTTTTGATCGTGAACTCAAACAGCGAATACTGGGCATGGTTCCCCATGCCATCATCCAAGGCAGTGGGCCGCTGGATGACTGGGAATCGGTAGATGCCCAAGTGCAGCAACACCCACGAGTACTTGCAGCTGCGCCGTTTATTCAGGGGCAGGGGATGGTTACCGGAGGCGGTGATGTGCGAGGCGTTATGCTAAACGGCATATTGCCTGAGGAGGAACGTTCGGTCTCCATCATCGAAAATCACATGATTGATGGCAAACTGGATGATTTGGTTTCAGGAGAGTTCGGCATCATTGTAGGGCGCACTATGGCGTCCAGCCTGCGCTTACAGTTGGGGGATAAAGTAACCGTGGTGCTCCCCGAAGCGTCTGTAACGCCCGCCGGTGTGTTGCCGCGTCTCAAGCGTTTTACAGTGAAAGGCATATTCAGTGTTGGTGCAGAGTTGGATGGTAATTACACGCTTATCCACATGGATGATGCGGCAAAACTCATGCGCACTGGAGGCAAAGCTCAGGGCGTAAGGCTGTTGGTAGATGATCTTTTTGCAGCGCCCAAGGTGGCTGAAGAGGCGGCGGGCAACTTGTCAGGCCGCTACTACATTTCAGACTGGACCCGCACCCACGGCAACCTATTCCAGGCTATTCGCATGGAGAAAACCATGATCGGCCTGTTGCTGATGTTCATTGTAGCAGTGGCAGCGTTCAATATTGTGTCCACATTGGTAATGGTGGTCACCGACAAAACAGCGGATATCGCGATTCTGCGAACCATGGGGGCAACCCCCGGGCGAATTATGCGTATCTTTATTGTGCAAGGTGCAGTTATTGGGGTTTTTGGCATTTTGATTGGCACCACGCTAGGCGTTTTGGGTGCACTTAATATCAGTGCATTTATTGCCTGGCTGGAGGGTGCCATCGGGCAGCAGTTCCTGAGTGCAGATGTTTATTTTATCAGTTACTTACCTTCCCAGCTGCAATGGCAAGACGTAGCCATTATCAGTGGCGCCGGGCTTGCCATGAGCTTGTTGGCAACCATTTACCCGGCGTGGAGAGCGTCACGAGTTGACCCTGCGGAGGCTCTTCGTTATGAATAAGGAAAACGGTGCCATGAAGGATGTCCCCCTGGTGATCGACTGTCGGAAAGTGACCCGAACCTACACTCAGGGACCGGAAAAGCTGACCATTTTCTCTGATATCTCGTTGGAAGTGACGGCGGGTGAAACTGTGGCGATTGTGGGCAGCAGCGGCGCGGGTAAAACAACACTGCTAAACCTCCTTGGTGGGCTAGACAAGCCTTCAACGGGGCAGATCTCTATCTGTGGCAAGGATATTCACCGCTTGTCTGAGGCTGGGCGCGCGCGCTTTCGAAACCGGCATCTGGGTTTTGTTTACCAGTTCCATCATTTGCTGCCTGAATTCACTGCGCTTGAGAATGTCATGATGCCCTGCGCCCTTGGAGGCATATCGGTGAGCGATTCACGTTCCCGCGCGCAGTCAATTTTGCAAAGGGTCGGACTTGCCGAGCGCTTGGAGCATAAACCCGGGGAGTTGTCCGGTGGCGAGCGCCAGCGTGTGGCCATCGCCCGTGCGTTGGTGAATGAGCCTGATTGCGTGTTAATGGACGAGCCCACCGGTAACCTCGATGAGCACACGGGCGAGGGTGTACGGGCACTTATCGAGTCTTTGCGGGACCAGCTAGGAATTTCGTTTGTCATGGTAACCCATGACATGAAGATGGCTAGAAGCTTGGGGCGGGTATTGAGGCTGGAGCAGGGGCGGCTGGTTCAAGAGGTGTGATCGCGACTGGCTCGCTGGATTTCCCGGCGAGCCTTGCGACGAAGTTGCCAATCCGTTCGGATCTTTCTGCGCCAAATAAACTGTATTCCTAAATACGCAATGCATGCGGAAACGGTGGCGACAATCAGCGAACCCAAATATAGCGGTATGCCAATGTCCAACAGGCGCTCGCTAAGCCATGGCCACGAGAGCTGTAAGTCGAAGCTAAGTACCGGCCGGTTAAGCGCCCATGCACCAACCTTGTAATTGAAATAAAAAATAGGCGGCATGGTAATCGGGTTGCTGATCCACACCAGTACCGCAGAGAGGGGCAGATTGGCGTTAAACCAGATGGCAAAAAAACCTGCGGCAAGCATCTGGAATGGCATGGGGATAAAACAGAAAAACACGCCAATCAGAAACGCCCGGGAAACACTGTGACGGTTTATGTGCCATAGGTTGGGTTCATTAAGGATATCGCCAAGGAATCCAAGCGATTGCATCGCTTGTACCTTCTCAGGTGATGGCAGATAGCGTTTCATGAACTTCTTCGGCATTAAGAAAGTCTACCTTCGAGTAGAATGAAACTCCGGCGTCAAGGATGTCGCCGACGGATAAACTCATCGGGAGGACATGGATTGTCCGGAAGATCTACAGTGCTGAGCGTTTTCGCTTTTTCCTGCGGCGTCATCTTACTTTATAGGTTGGCGGTGTTGCCAGCTCAAGTGTGGCTGTGTCTGGCTACAGTCGCGGCTATATTCCTACTTTTTCCAGTTAGACGAATGCTTCCCGAGGCATGTTGGCCGCTTATTATTGGTTTTACATTGGGGGCCTTTTGGGCCGCCTTATGGGCTCACGAACGCCTTGATCAGCGCCTTCCTGATGGGCTTGAGGGTGAAAAGGCCAATGTGTCCGGCTACGTATGTAGCCTTCCAGCAGCTGGTAGTTTCAATAGCATCCGGTTCAGCTTTTGCGTAACACGTTGGTACGGGGTTTCCCTGACCCAGCAGGCTAACAGTTCTCTACCCAAAACACTGCGTTTGGCTTGGTACGGCCTATCTGAAACACGGCTCCCAGATCACCGGTTGCGCCTTGAGGTGGTGCTAAAAAAGCCCCATGGTGCCTTGAACCCCGCAGGCTTTCGCTACGAAGATTGGCTGTTTCGTAAAGGCTACCGAGCTACCGGCAGTGTTCGAAGTGCCGCTTCGGACCCTTCTGTCAGCTGTGCACTCGAATGCCAGTACCATCGTTTTCACATGCAACTTGCAGATTGGGTAGATGAGCAGTTTGTTAAATCCAGCTACCACCCTCTTATTGCCTCACTGCTTATAGGGAACCGAGGGCATTTGTCTTCGGAGCACTGGGATGTTTTAAAAGCGACGGGCACGATCCATTTGGTTGCTATTTCCGGCCTTCACTTAGGCTTGGTGGCATTAGGTGCCGGGCTAATTGCTCGCCGATTTTTATTGGTTATATCGTCCTATCGGCTTAGTGAGCGCTTTGTTCGTTTAGCCGCCTTTGGTGTTGTGCTTTCGTGTTGTCTGCTCTATGCGCTGGCGGCAGGCTTCACAGTGCCAACCCGCAGGGCTTTGATTATGGTTGCGGTTGGCAGCTGGGTTCTGCTCAAAGCCCGGCATGAGCCTGCTTGGCATTCGCTAGTGATTGCGCTAGGGCTGGTGCTCTTACTTGATCCCTTTGCACCACTGGATCAGGGGTTTTGGCTGTCGTTCGGGGCTGTCTCTGTTCTCCTTTGTGTGTTTGCTGGTCGTCTGGGCGGCACAGGCTGGCTGACGGGCTTGTTGCTGGCTCAAGGGGCAGTATTTGCCGGGCTCTGGCCGCTGCTTGAGCTGGTCGGGCAGGGGCAGCCGGTTGCAGGCTTACTTGCAAATATTTTCGCTATTCCTTGGGTTTCTTTGGTGGTTATGCCGGTGCTTGTTGTTAGCGGAATTTTGGTCGCTTTGTTTCCGCCGGCGTTGGATTTGGCTATTGCCTTGATGGACGCTGTGCTCGGTATAATTTGGGGCTTCCTAGGTTGGGTTGCCCATATGAAATGGCCTGATCTGAACGGAAACACGATTGAAATCGGTGGCTTTGCAGTCTTGGTGCTGCTGATTGCAACAGTGCCTATTCGTGCGTTTCAGGCGGTGGGGCTTGTTGTTGTGCTGAGTTGGGCTGCAGCTGCGGGTCTGCCGAGCGATGCAGGCAACTCACGTGTTGCAGAGCCCGAAGTAAGGGTTTGGGATGTGGGGCAAGGTCTATCGGCCATGCTCAGGGCGGGCGATGAAGTTCTGCTCTATGACACAGGGCCGGAGGTAAAAGGTGTCTTTTCTGCGGCAGAATCTGTGCTCATACCGAACCTCAAGGCGTTGGGTGTCAATCGTATCGACACCTTGGTTATAAGCCATGCCGACAGTGATCATTCCGGCGGGCTTAATCGGGTTTTGGAGGCCTTTGAGGTTGGCCGCATTGTTACAGGTGAGCCTGCGGCCGTTCGGGAAAAACTGGAGCAGGGCGCAGCGGTGAGTGTCCACGGGTGTGCGGGCAAATCTCTATTTGGTAACGAATTTTCGCTTTTCTACTGGCAGGCAACCGGAGATTTCAAAGGCAACGACGCATCCTGCGTTCTTTCTGCCCGGCAGGGTCAGGCCGCAGAGTGGCTGTTCTCAGGTGATATCAGCTCCCGAATCGAGCCGCTGTATTTGGAAGCTGCAGAGGCTGACACTCCGGATTTTAAGCCTCGTGAGCGTATTATTCTCGCGCCCCACCATGGCAGTAAAACCTCATCTTCCGAAGTTTGGGTCAACGAGCTCAACCCGAGCTTAGTAATCTATACCGCTGGATATCGGCATAGGTACGGCCATCCTCATAAAGACGTAACGGCGCGCTACCGCAGCGTTGGTGCTCGGGCGCTTAACACAGCTTGCTCGGGCAGCCTGATCATGAAGGTGGCAGATGGCATCGTGGAAACCACCGAAGCACGCCACAAAGCACCCTTCTGGATTAGCGGCCGCGGTTTGGCAAGGGATAGGTGTAAAATACCGTGACATTGCGGGTGTGGCCTCGACCTGCAGCTATGCTAAAGTAGCGCGGCTTGTAAACAATCAGGGAGATCAAGCGTGTTCGAGCTGTTGAAAGCTGGTGGCATTTTGATGGTGCCAATTATTGCCTGTTCCATTCTGGCGCTTGCGATTATTCTGGAACGTTTCTGGACTCTTCGGGCGTCGCGCGTTGCACCGCCTCAGACGATTAATGAGCTTTGGCGCTGGATCAAGAAAAAAGAGCTGAATGGCCGCAAACTCAAAGCACTGCAAGGTTCTTCGCCCATGGGGCGTATCCTCGCGGGTGGTCTTATGAATGCCAAGCACGGCCGTGAGATCATGAAGGAGAGCATTGAGCACGAGGCCAGCCAGGTTATCCATGAACTGGAGCGCTTCCTGAACCCCTTGGGTACCGTAGCAACGATAACGCCGCTATTGGGCCTTCTGGGCACGGTTATTGGCATGATTAAAGTGTTTGCCGAGATTCAACTGGCAGGCGTAGGCAATGCAGGCAATCTGGCAGGTGGTATTTCCGAAGCACTGATTACCACGGCAGCCGGTTTGAGCATCGCGATTCCTGCTCTGATATGTCACCGCTATTTCATCCGGCGGGTAGACGAGCTGGTGGTTAGCATGGAGCAGGAAGCCATCAAGCTGGTTGAAGTGGTGCATGGTGACCGTGAAATTGACGTGGAAGGGGCTTGAGCGCCGTGAAGTTCACACGCCAGAGAAGCCAGGAAGTCGGAGTAGATCTGACGCCGCTGATCGATGTGGTGTTTTTGCTGCTGATTTTCTTTATGGTCTCGACTACCTTCACGCGGGAAAGCCACTTGCAGGTAGAGCTTCCAGAGGCCAGCGGTGAACCGTCCGCGCCTTCGGAAGTTAAACAGATAGATGTTGTTATCAACGCTGAAGGTCAGTACATCCTGAACGATAAGGCGCTGGTCAATAACCGTCGTGAGACCCTCGAGCGGGGTGTGGGCGAGCTGGCCGAAGGTGACAACAGCCTACCATTCGTTATTACCGCGGATGCACGCACACCCCACGAGTACGTGGTTAGAGCCATGGACGTTGCAGGTCGTTTGGGCTTTGCCCGGCTGAGTATTACTACCGAACGTGAGACCGAAAGCCAGTGAGTCAGCCAGTACCGCCAACAGGCCCCAAAAAGGTCCAACCAGGCGAAAGTTGGGAGACGTACAAACGCCTGCTGGCGTATGTGAAGCCTTTCTGGTTGGCCTTTTCGCTTGCGGTTGTCGGTAATATTATTTACGCGGCAGCTTCTACGGGCATGGCCGCCGCTATGGAATACGTCATAGCGGCTATTGAGAATCCCACCGAGCAAAATCGGATTCTGCTGACTGCGCTAATCATCGGTATGTTCATGTTTCGTGGGGTCGGAACATTTCTAAGTCAGTACTTCATCAGCTATGTCGGTCGACAGGTCATAAATTCACTTCGCACCGATGTGTTCAATCGGCTAATGACGCTCCCGTCCCGTTACTTTGACGACAATGCCGCGGGAAGGTTGGTTTCCAAGCTTACCTTCAACGTAGAGCAGGTCGCTGAAGCCACCACAAATGCAGTAACCATAACCCTTAGGGAAGGCCTCACAATCGTGGGTCTGCTCAGTTTTATGCTGTACACCAACTGGAAACTGACCCTGATTTTTCTCGCTGTCGGGCCTTTGATTGGAGCCGTTGTTGGGTACGCAAGCAAGCGGTTTCGCAAGATAAGCCAGCGTATTCAGGGCTCGATGGGTGATATAACCCACGTGGCTTCCGAATCTATTACCGGCTATCGGGTGGTGCGTACGTTTGGTGGTGAAGGGTATGAAAAAGAGCGTTTTCAAAAGGTTAATGACAGAAACTTAAAGCAAAGTCTTAAAATGGCTTCTACCCAAGCGATCAGCGTACCGGTGATTCAGACGCTGGTAGCCGTTGCTATTGCCGCCTTGGTCTGGACCATGTTAGCCCCAGAGATACGGGGTGAAATGACAACCGGCCAGTTGGTTGCGTTTATTACCGCAGCTACCACCATGGCCAAGCCCATCCGTCAGGTTACCTCGGTTCACGCTCAGATCCAGAAGGGCGTGGCAGCCGCTTACGATGTATTCGAAACCATCGATGAAGCCCCCGAACAAGATCTCGGCACCTTTGCGCCCGAGCGCGTTGAAGGCAACATTGAATTTGATGAAGTGTCGTTTCGTTACCGCGACCAACTCGACAATGTGTTAGAGGGCATATCCGTTGATATCCCAGCAGGTCAGAGCGTTGCATTGGTAGGGCGCTCGGGAAGCGGAAAATCAACCATGGTGAGCTTGTTGCCCAGATTCTACGAATATACTGGTGGCGATATTCGTATTGACGGACACTCCCTCAAAGACTTTTCTCTGAAAGCGTTGAGAGCCCAAATTGCTCTGGTTACCCAGAACGTTGTGCTGTTTAACGACTCGATAGCAGCCAATATTGCTTACGGCGCACTGAGAGATTGCAGCCGGGAAGAAATACGTGAAGCAGCGGCGAAAGCCCATGCACTGGAATTTATCGACCGCATGCCCGAGGGGCTAGACACCATGATCGGTGACAACGGCGTTATGCTCTCAGGTGGTCAGCGGCAAAGACTGGCCATTGCCAGAGCGCTGTTGAAAGATGCTCCCATACTAATTTTGGATGAGGCCACCTCCGCCTTGGATACCGAATCTGAGCGGCACATTCAGCAAGCTCTGGAAACCGTTATTCAAGGCCGCACTACCTTGGTTATTGCCCACAGGCTTTCGACCATTGAAAATGCCGACAGGATTTTGGTTATGGACAACGGTCGCATAGTGGAGTCCGGCGCGCATAACGAGTTGCTTGCCAGCAATGGCGCTTATGCCCAACTACATCAAATGCAGTTCAGCGAGTACTCATGACCTCCTTGGTGGATCGCCTGTGGTATGGCAAGGGTCGGCCCTTGCTTTTGTTGACGCCGCTTTCATGGCTGTACCGCACCATCGCTGAAGCGCGACGACGCAAGGCAGTGGAAGTCCAAACCAAGAAGTTGGGTGTTCCGGTCGTGGTGGTGGGCAACATTACCGCAGGAGGTACCGGAAAATCCCCGCTAACCGCTTGGCTTGTCAGCGCCATGAAGGCGGAAGGCTGGCGACCTGTGGTACTGAGTCGCGGCTATGGTGGCAAGGCTTCGGATTATCCCCTGCTGGTAACCGAAGATACATTGCCGTCCCTTGCCGGTGATGAGCCAGTTATGTTGGCGCAGGCAGGGCGCGTACCAGTGATTGTTGACCCGGATAGGCGCAGGGCAGCCTCATTTGCGCTTGATAATGCCTTAGGCGATGTTTTAATCAGCGACGATGGGCTTCAGCACTACAGACTGCCTCGGGATATTGAGCTTTCTGTATTTGATGGCAGTCGCGGTATCGGCAATGGTGCCTTAATTCCAGTGGGGCCTCTGCGAGAGCCGATCAGTAGGCTGGATTCCGTCGATTTCGTGATAGTGAACGGTGCCATGGCAACGGATGATGAAGGCAAGGTGCCACCGGAAGCCCTATCGGGCATCCGGCACCGGCAAATGTACGCCATGAGCCTCAAGCCAACACGTTTGGTTAACCTCAAAACCGGTGAGGTTCGAGCCCCCGAGAGCCTCCAAGGTCAGAAAATTCGCGCGATAGCCGGTATAGGTAATCCGACACGCTTTTTCGATACACTCAAAGGATTGGGCGCGAAATTAATTGCTGTGCCATTTCCTGATCATCACCGGTTTCGCCCTGAGGATCTCGGTTCCGAATCCGGTCACATGCTCGTCATGACCGCCAAAGACGGCGTTAAATGCAGCGGTTTTGCACCGGATAATGCCTGGGTGCTCTATGTTGAAGCGTCCTTGCCAGAGGCATTTTCAGAAGCTGTTCTAGAAAAACTGCGGGCTAGCTTCGAAGAGCCTGCTTCTTAACCGTTAGTGAGATTGCATTATGGACAAAAAACTCGTGGCTTTGCTTGCTTGCCCTGTTTGTAAGGGTGAATTGAAATTGAATGAAGCGAAAACGGAACTGACTTGCTATCAGGACGCCATGGCCTTTCCCATTCGTGAAGGTATTCCGGTTATGCTCGCGACTGAAGCCCGTACACTTTCCACCGACGAACGTCTTCACAAAAGCTGAGTAAGCTCTCTGCAGGATCGAAGCCCCATGTCTTTTACGGTTGTGATACCGGCCCGTTACGCGTCCACCCGCTTGCCCGGAAAACCATTGCTGGATATTTGTGGCAAGCCGATGATTCAGCACGTTTGCGAGCGCGCCTCTGAAAGCCAAGCCAGTCGTGTTGTTGTTGCTACGGATGACTCTCGTATTCACGATGCCTGTGAAGCCTTTGGTGCCGAAGTGGTCATGACATCGCCCAATCATGTGAGTGGGACAGACCGTCTTGAAGAAGTGGTGCGTAAGTTGGGGCTTGATGCCGATCATCGCGTGGTGAATGTGCAGGGGGATGAACCGCTGATTCCGCCCGAGTTGATAGATCAGGTAGCTGACAATCTCGAACGCTATCCCGATGCTGCGATTTCAACGCTGTGCGAGCGCCTCCACGAAATGGAACAGATCTTTAATCCCAACGTGGTAAAGGTCGTTTTCGACTCACAGGGCATGGCACATTATTTTAGCCGTGCACCCATACCTTGGGCCCGCGATTACTGGAGCAGTATCGGTAAAGACAACCTTGCGGCTCCGAATGCCAGCGCTGCATTAAAAGACGGTACCGGATATTTTCGCCACATCGGCATCTATGGATATCGTGCCAGCGTACTCAGTCGATTTGTCAGCTGGCCCCCGGCGCCGACAGAGCTGGCGGAGTCGTTGGAGCAGTTGCGGGCGCTGTACAATGGCGCACGAATTCACGTTGAGGTCGCTTCCGGAACGCCTCCGGCTGGAGTTGATACCGACGAGGACCTGCAGCGGGTTAGAGGGTGGATGGCCAAATACATTGAAAGGGGAGTAAATCGGGTATGAGTAAGCGCGCCAGTGTGCTTTTTGTGTGTCTTGGCAACATTTGCCGTTCACCAACCGCAGAAGGTGTGTTCCGCAAGCTGGTGGAGCAGGCTGGATGGCAGGAGCAAATCCATATTGATTCCTGTGGAACCAGTAACTGGCACATCGGAAAAGGCCCAGATTCCCGGTCAGTTGAAGCTGCCGGCAAGCGAGATATTAATATAAGTACGCTAAAGGCAAGGCAGTTTACCGAGAAAGATCTGGACACCTTTGATTACGTGGTGGTTATGGATCGACAGAATCTTGCCGACGTAAAAGATATTTGGCACCAAAATGGCGGCACTAGGCCCACACTTTTTCTTGAATACGGCAGCACTGAGCTCGCAGAAGTTCCCGATCCCTATTACGGCGGTGAAGATGGTTTCGAGCATGTGCTCGATCTGATTGAAGACGCCAGTGTTGGCCTGCTTAAGAAAGTTCAGGAGAGTATGGCGTGAGCCAGCAGGCGGAACCTCACGAGAATGTTCAGCTTAAAAAGCTCAATACTCTTTGCGTGTCCGCAACGGCAAAACACTACACGGATGTTGCTAGCCTGAATGAGCTACGCCTTGCGCTGGCATGGGCGCAGGATAAAGGGCAAAAAACACTGGTGCTTGGTAGTGGCAGCAATCTGGTTTTTGCTGGAGATTTTCACGGCCTAGTGATTCGCATGCAAATCGCTGCGCGTTATTGGGAGCAGGTTGACGACACAGGCGCCACACTGGTTTTGGGTGCCGGTGAAAACTGGCACGACGCTGTACTCTACGCCGCTGGGGCGGGGTACCGGGGTATTGAAAACCTTGCACTTATCCCCGGCACAGCAGGTGCAGCACCGGTTCAAAATATAGGTGCTTACGGCGTTGAACTTTGCGATACCTTGATTTCTGTTACAGCCTTGGATCGCGACTCCAATCAGCTAGTGTGCATTGATAACTCGGAGTGCGGTTTTGCCTACCGAGATAGCCTGTTTAAGCGCTCACCCGGCCGCTATATCATCACTGAAATTCGCCTTAGGCTGTCGCGCTCAAAGCCCTTGCAGCTGGGCTACAAAGATATTGAGGACTATTTGGGCGGAGCGATTGCTCAGGATTTGAATGCGCTGACAGTGGCCGAAGCTGTGATGGCAATTCGCAGACGAAAGTTGCCAGACCCCGAGATAATTCCAAACGTAGGCAGCTTTTTCAAAAACCCGGTTGTACCCGTTGAACAGTTTAATCACCTTCAGGCGAGGTACCCAGACGTTGTGGGCTACCCTCAAAGCAACACAGTAAAGCTGGCAGCCGCTTGGTTGATTGACCAGAGTGGATGGAAAGGGTACCGAAATGCCCGGGTAGGGGTTCACAACCGGCAGGCTCTTGTACTGATTAACCACTCAGGTGGAACAGGACGTGATGTGCTGGAACTTGCGGCGGAAATCCGCAAGTCGGTACAGGAGCGTTTCGGTGTTACTTTGGAAATGGAGCCGGGGGTTGTAGGGGGCTGAATGGCGCCAATGAGGTTTCGAGAATTAACCCGGTGATTCAAGGCCTTGCTACAGGCCTTGAATCAGAGTTTTCTTTACAAGCCTTTGCGAGGCGATGCGTTGATTAAAAACGGCAGGGCTTCCTCAATGGCAATGTCCTGCTTATCTTCGTCCCTGCGACCCTTGTACTCCAAAGTGCTCGCGGCAAGCCCGCGATCCGAAATAACAAAGCGGTGGGGGATTCCGATCAGTTCCATATCGGCAAACTTTACACCGGGACGCTCTTTACGGTCGTCCAGCAGCACATCATAGCCAGCTTGTTTTAACTGCTCATAGAGCTTCTCACCGGCTTCAGCCACTATGGGCGTTTTGTGGGCGTTCAGCGTAACTATAGCTACTTGGAAGGGGGCGATGGCGTCCGGCCAAATTATGCCTTTGTCATCGTGGTTCTGCTCAATCGAGGCTGCAACGATGCGAGAAACGCCAATTCCATAACAGCCCATGTCCATGATGACGGTTTTACCGTTCTCATCAAGTACTGTGGCATTCATGGCGGTGCTGTACTTGTTGCCCAGCTTAAAGATATGGCCAACTTCAATGCCCCTGCGTATCTCCAGTGTTCCCTTACCATCAGGGCTGGGGTCACCCTCAACGACATTACGAATATCTTCAATGCGCCCAAGAGGCAGATCCCGTTCCCAGTTCACTCCGGACAGGTGATAGCCTTCCTTGTTAGCGCCGCAGACAAAATCAGCAAGATGGGCTGCGCTGCGATCTACAATAACCGGCATGTTCAGATTAACCGGGCCAATGGAACCGGCTTTGCAACCTACGGCGGCCTCGATTTCTTCATCGGTTGCCATGGTCAGGGGGTCTGCCACGCCTTCCAGATTTTCCGCTTTGATTTCGTTTAGAGAGTGGTCACCGCGCAGGACCAAAGCGACTAGACCGGCATTGCTATCGTCACCTTCTTCTTTCGCTTCTGCCTTAACCAGCAGTGTTTTAACCGTGCGAGTGGCGTCAATATTCAGGAATTCGGAGATTGCTTCAATCGTGCGTTGATCTGGCGTTGCAATTTCTTTCAGTTCTTCAGCCGGTAGGGCGCGTTCGCCACTTGGAGCAACGGCTTCGGCCTTTTCAATATTGGCGGCGTAATCGCTTTGCGTGCTGAATACAATGTCGTCTTCCCCGGAGGAAGCGAGTACGTGGAATTCGTGGGATGCATTGCCACCTATGGCACCTGAATCGGCCTGAACCGGGCGGTAGTCCAGCCCCAAACGGTCAAAGATGGCGCAGTAAGTGCGATGCATAACCTGATAGGTTTCATCCAGTGATTCGGCATTCACATGGAAGGAGTAAGCATCTTTCATGATGAATTCCCGAGCACGCATTACCCCAAAACGGGGGCGACGCTCATCGCGGAATTTGGTTTGGATTTGGTAGAAGTTAGCTGGAAGCTCCTTGTAGCTGTTCAGCTCATTACGGATAAGATCGGTAATGACTTCTTCGTGAGTAGGGCCGAAGCAAAAATCGCGGCCGTGACGGTCGTTCATCCGCAGTAGTTCGCCGCCGTACTCTACCCAGCGGCCAGACTCCTGCCACAGCTCTGCTGGCTGAACTGCAGGCATGAGAACTTCCTGAGCGCCGCTTTTGTCCATTTCTTCACGAACAATCCGCTCAACCTTGCGCAGGGTTCTCAGGCCCATGGGAAGCCAAGTGTAAAGGCCTGCTGCCAATTTGCGGATCATGCCTGCACGCAGCATCAGCTGGTGGCTGATAATCTCCGCGTCAGAAGGCGTCTCTTTCTGGGTTGCAATCAGATAACGGCTTGCTCGCATTGTGGTTTCCGTTCAGTGATGTTTCGTAGAAGGGTAAGTCGTAAAGTGGCGGTTATTGTACGGAGCCTGTCGCGCAAGGTACAGATAGTGAGCACTGTTATCCGCCAAGCAAGCGCAGCATCAGGATAAATACCCTAAAGGCAAGGCAGTGCTATCAATAACACGCTTGAGCACGAAGCTTGAGTGAACCCCGCTAACTCCCTGAATTCGGGTGATGCGATTGAGGAGAAAGTGATGGTAGTGATCCATATCCGGCACCACTACCTTCAACATGTAATCCGCATCATGGCCGGTCACCAAATAGCATTCCAGAATCTCCGGGTACTCGCTTACCTGTTCTTCAAACGCAGCAAAGCGTTCAGGGGTGTGCCTGTCCATCCCGATTAGAATGATAACCGTAAGCGAGAGGCCGAGTTTTTTGTGATTAAGCACGGTGACAGTGCGTACAAGAATTCCCGCATCTTCAAGCGCACGAACCCGTCTCAGGCAGGGGGAGGGGGACAGCCCCACCTTTTCTGCGAGTTGTTGGTTGGTCAGGGAGGCGTCTTTTTGTATTTGGGCCAGAATGCGGCGGTCGATTTTGTCAATTTGTACGAGAGTTTCTTTGTTTTGGAGCATAAAATTGCCAGAAAAAGGATTTTATAGGTATGTATGGCCAATAAATTACGCTTTCGAGTGTGATTTCGCAATCACCTATCGCACAGGACGCGTTAAACTATTCATTCTTGTTAGAAATCCTAAAATTACGACGGAGCACGACAAACATGGCTTTTGATCATCGCAAATACGTTGCCTTCCGGCCGATCGCTAAAACGGATCGCCGTTGGCCCGACAAGGTTATCGAAAAGGCACCTACGTGGTGCGCGGTTGACCTTCGCGATGGTAATCAGGCTCTCGTAAAGCCTATGAATGTGGCTCAGAAACAGCGCATGTTTGACCTGTTGGTAAAGCTTGGGTTTAAAGAAATCGAAATTGGTTTTCCGGCCGCGAGCCAGCCCGATTTTGATTTTTGCCGCAAACTGATTGAAGAAAACCGTATTCCGGATGATGTGAAAATCCAAGTGCTCACCCAGGCTCGCCCTGAGTTGATTGAGCGTACCTACGAAGCCCTTAAAGGTGCCAAGCAAGCGATTGTGCACGTATACAACTCTACCTCAACGGTACAGCGTGAGCAGGTGTTCGGTCTGGATCGTGCGGGCATTCGCAACATTGCAGTGAATGGCGCACAAGTGGTGAAAGATCTGGCTGCCCAGCACCCGGAAACCGATTGGACGTTCCAGTATTCCCCCGAGAGCTTCACGGGCACCGAACTGGATTTTGCGGTTGAGGTTATTGATGCGGTATCCGAGGTATGGCGCCCGGATCAAGGTCAGCCGGTGATCATTAATTTGCCTGCCACTGTAGAGATGTCTACACCAAACGTATTCGCAGACCAGATTGAATGGGTGTGCGACAACATCCGCCACCGAGAGCACATCAGCGTTAGCGTTCACACCCACAACGATCGGGGTTGTGGTGTGGCTGCGGCAGAGTTGGCAGTTATGGCGGGTGCAGATCGTGTGGAAGGTACTTTGATGGGTAATGGTGAGCGCACCGGCAATATGGATTTGGTGACCATGGCCATGAATCTTTACTCGCAGGGTATTGATCCTACGTTGGATTTGTCTGGCATGGCGGAAATAACGGAGGTGGTTGAAGCCTGTACCGAAATCTCCACCCATCCGCGCCATCCTTACGCTGGCGAGTTGGTGTTCACTGCATTCTCCGGCAGCCATCAAGACGCGATACGCAAGTGCCTTGCACTCAGGAAAGAGGGGGATGTATGGAATGTCGCCTACCTGCCAATCGATCCGTTCGATTTGGGGCGCCGATACGAAGAGGTTGTTCGTATCAACAGCCAGTCGGGCAAGGGCGGCGTAGCCTATGTTCTTGAGCGGGACTACAACATTAGCCTGCCACGTTGGCTGCAGATCGAGTTCAGTAAGGTCGTTCAAGGTGCTGCAGAAACCAATGGTGGCGAAATTGATTCCATGGCCATTCATAGCCTGTTTGAACAGCGTTACCTAAAAGTTCACGATAATTGGGCGTTGCGGGGCTATGACCTGCATAGAGACGAGCAGGGCGTGCATGCTGAAGTAACCTTTGGTAACGAATCCGCGCCAGCGCGCCTTGAGGGTCGAGGTCTTGGAGCAGTTGAGGCGGTATCTGCAGCACTGGAAAAAAGCTTCGGCTTTAAAATTGCGGTAGAAGCTTACGATGAGTTCGCGTTGGGCGAAGGCACCCGTGCCAATGCGCTTGCTTGCATACGACTGACCGCAGGGGGTAAACACTGCAGTGCGGCTGCGCTGGCTGAAGATACAACGTCCGCAACGTTACAGGCGCTGTTTTCAGCGGTTGCGCAAGCGGTTGGTGGTGCTGAAGCAAAGATTGGTGATAAGGCTAGTGATAGGGAAAGAGCAATAAGTGCCTGAATAGAAACCAACAAGCCAGCTTGAACGCTGGCTTGTTGCTTTTCTCGTGCCCGTGAGGGGCAGAGGGCGAATAAATAACCTCAGACAGGGGTTACGTTTTCCGCCTGCGGGCCCTTAGGGCCTTGTGTTACTGTAAACTGCACCTGCTGACCTTCGGTCAGTGTGCGGAAGCCGCTTGAAGTAATAGCGCTGTAGTGGACGAAGACATCACTGCCGCCTTCCTGAGCAATGAAGCCAAACCCTTTGGATTCGTTAAACCACTTAACGCTACCTGTTTTTATATCAGACATTGAACTTTCCTGTATTTCTGAGATTTGCCCTCACGGGGCACTGTAGATTTTCCACAGCAATTTTAGTATAGACCGACTTTGGGGGTCGTCAACGTTTTGCTGAGCTTTTAAGTCTTTTAAAAACAGGTGGTTATATTTATTTTGATAAAAAACACCCACTCGGCTTTGCAGAGTGGGTGTTTGGTCGTCGGTTCAACCATGCTCAGCGCCGAAACTGCTCACTGATCTCTTCAAGAATTGCCGGGTCGTCAATCGTGCTTGGCACGACATACTCTTCGCCATCGGCAATCTGCCGTATCACCCGTCGCAGTATTTTTCCGGAGCGTGTCTTGGGCAGGCGGTCTACTACCAAGGCTCTACGGAAGCAGGCAATTGCGCCGATCTTGTCCCGCACCATCTCAACCAGCTCTTCCTCTAGCTCGTCATGATCAATGGTAGCGCCATCTTTAATAAGCACGAGGCCGAGTGGAACTTGGCCTTTCATATCGTCGTGGGCACCAACAACACAGCACTCAGCAATGGCCGGATGAGATGCAACCACCTCTTCCATTTCGCCTGTAGAAAGTCGGTGGCCAGCAACGTTGATCACATCATCCGTGCGACCCATAACAAAGACATAGCCGTCGTCATCAATGTATCCACCGTCTCCCGAGCTGTAGAAGCCCGGTATGGGATTAAGGTAGCTGTCCTGAAATCTCTGGTCGTCTCCCCATACGGTTACCAGGCACCCCGGGGGGAGTGGCAGTTTGACTGCAATCTGGCCTTGCTCCCCCGCAGGCACTTGGCTGCCACGGGGGTCGACAACCTGCACGTTATAGCCGGGGGATGGCACAGTGGCTGAACCAGGCTTGGTAGCCATCGTCTCAATCCCGACTGGGTTGCAGCAAATGGCCCAACCAGTTTCGGTTTGCCACCAGTGATCCAAAATGGGTAGCTGGGTGTGCTCTCTGAGCCATTCATATGTTGGCGGGTCCAAGCGCTCGCCCGCAAGGAATATCTGCCTCAGGGAGCTAATGTCGTAGCGTGAAAGGTGATCGGCCTCAGGGTCTTCCTTGCGAACTGCGCGGAATGCTGTAGGGGCGGTAAACAGTAGGTTTACACTGTGTTCCTGAACCACTCGCCAGAAAGCACCGGCATCCGGCGTTCTCACTGGTTTACCTTCATAAAGGATGGTTGTGCAACCAGCAAATAGGGGCGCATACACAATATAGCTGTGCCCAACCACCCAGCCTACATCGGAGGCGGCCCAGAATACGTCACCCGGGTTTGCGTCATAAACTAACTTCATACTGTACTTAAGCGCGACAGCATGCCCCCCGTTGTCCCTAACTACACCTTTAGGCTTACCGGTAGTGCCAGAGGTATAAAGAACGTAAAGCGGATCTGTGGCTTTCACAGGAACCGGGCTGGCTAGCTCGGCGCTGGCCATTAGGTCGCTCCAGTCGTAATCGCGGCCATCCTGCATGTGGGCTTTTACCTGCGGCCGCTGGTAGACCACACAAAAATCAGGCTTGTGAGACGCTTGTTCAATGGCTTTGTCTACGAGAGGCTTGTATTCGATGACCTTCGCCACCTCTATCCCGCAGGATGCGGTAATCACCGCCTTGGGTTGCGCATCGTCGATACGTACTGCTAGTTCGTGAGCGGCAAAACCACCGAAGACAACCGAATGAACCGCTCCAATGCGGGCACAGCCCAGCATCGCAATCACGGCTTCAGGAATCATGGGCATATAGATAATAACCACATCGCCCTTATTAATCCCTTTTGCTTTCAAGGCTCCAGCAAAGCGTGCGACTTCGTTGGTTAGCTCCGTATAGGTATAGCTGCACTTGGTGCCTGTAACCGGTGAGTCGTATATGAGGGCTTTCTGGTCGCCCCGGCCTGCCCGTACGTTGGCATCCAGAGCTACATCAGAGGTATTGAGTGTTGCGTCAGGGAACCACTTGCCGTGGCCGTTATCAGTGGCTTGCCAGATGGCCTCGGGCGTCTGAATCCAGTCAATGCTGCCTGCCTTCTCACGCCAAAACTCTTCCGGTTTATCAATGGATCTCCGGAACTCTGAGTTGTAGTCCATACAATCTGCCTCGTAATGCCTGCTGTTATTTTGTTGTCAGATATTTCAACTTTAGGCGCTTTGAGGCAGTGAACCAGTAGACCATAGGATTAGTCAGCGGAGTTTTTGGGCCAAGTGCTGTTCAGGTTAACGGATTTTATTTCGGCTGTAAGGCTGCCATTTGCCAAGTGTGCGGAAATTTGGCCGCCGGTGGTTACGTCAGTTGCATTGCGGACGATATTGTCTTGTTGGTCGCGAACAATAGCGTATCCACGCCCCAGTGTGGCCAGAGGGCTCACAAGGTTAAGGGTGCTGGCTGTATGGCCCAGCTTGTCATTAAACCTCGCTAGAGTCTGTTGTATTGCTTTCTCCAGTTGAAGAGCAGATCGATCCAGTGCTTCCCGGCTGTTTGTGAGCTGTTTTCCGGGAGACTGCATGGTCAGCCGTTGCGCCAGGTGGGTGCTGCGCACCTGCGAACGATCCAAACTTTGTGCAATGGCTTTGCCCAGCCGGACCTCCAATTCGTCAAGTCGCTGGGCTTTATCCAGCAACTCTCGTCTCGGGTCGCGCAAGCGTGCACGGAGGTGCTCCAGTTTTGTGTTCAGGCGTTGAAGCACTCTTTTGGCGGCGTTAGCCAAGCGGTGCTCTCGGTCATACACCTGTCTTAGCATCTCGTTTTGATCCGGCGACACCTTTTCAGCCGCTGCAGAGGGTGTGGGTGCCCGGAGATCTGACACAAAGTCGGCAATGGTAACGTCAGTCTCATGCCCGACGGCGCTAACTGTGGGGATGGTGCAGGCTCCAATGGCCCGTGCTACGGTTTCCTCGTTAAAGCACCAGAGGTCTTCTAGTGAGCCGCCACCGCGACCGATAATCAGCACATCCGCCACGCCATGGGCCTGCGCCGCCTCGATAGCGTGTACTATTTCCGCCGTAGCCGGTTTACCCTGAACCGTTGTGGGGTAAAGTGTGATCGGTATAGCGGGGCAACGCCGTGCCAAAACCGTGAGGATATCGTGAATTGCGGCGCCGGTAGGGGAGGTGACAACACCAATGTGTTTGGGCATCGCAGGAATCGGCTTTTTTCGGCCTGTTTCGAACATACCCTCTGCTTGCAACTTACGCTTTAATTCCTCGAAAGCTTGCTGCAGAGCGCCGAGGCCCGCGGGCTCCATGTGCTCGACAATAATCTGAAAGTCGCCACGATTTTCGTAAAGAGTCACTTTGCCTCGAATGCGAACCTGATCCCCCTCCTTAGGTAGTGGGCGAATACGTTGGTTCTGGCCTCGGAACATGGCACAGCGAACCTGACATTTTTGGTCCTTTAGGGAAAAATACCAATGCCCGGACGAGGGCCGGGAAAAACCTGATAACTCACCCTCAACCCACACTTGCATGAAGCTGGATTCCAGCAGATGCCTGGCCTGATGATTCAGCTCGCTGACGGACAACGCTCTGAGCCGGGTATCCTGAAATAGGTTATTCACCAAAATCTCCTAACCGGCTTATACGCAATAGCCGAAAAATATGAGTGTAAATTGCTGGAATTTCAAACGCATGCGGTAAATGATAGGAAACTGTGCAGTTTACTGACTTGCGACACCTCTTTATAATAGGCCGATTACGCATTTTACTTTGCGGCGGTAGCCTTTCTTCTTTCACCTTCAGGTAGAAAGGCTCCGTTCGAAAGGTTCAAATTTAGCACGTTCAAAAGGCCGATCCCAATGCTGCGAATTGCCGAAGAAGCTCTCACATTTGATGATGTTCTGTTAGTGCCCGGTTATTCCGAGGTTTTGCCACACCAAGTGGATCTGCGCACCAAACTGACTCGAACGATTACGCTGAATATACCGCTTGTCTCTGCCGCTATGGACACAGTAACCGATGCAGAGCTGGCGATTGCCATGGCTCAGGAAGGCGGCATTGGCATCATGCACAAAAACATGAACCCGGAACAGCAGGCTGCTGAAGTACGCCGGGTTAAGAAGTTTGAAAGTGGCGTGGTGAAAGATCCGATTACCGTTAGCCCGAAAAACACCGTGCGCGAGCTGGTGGAAATCACCATGGCCAACAATATTTCCGGCTTGCCAGTGGTTGATGGAACCGAGCTGGTTGGCATAGTGACAGGCCGCGACATCCGGTTTGAAAGCAGCATGGATACGCCGGTGCACCAGATTATGACACCGAAAGACAAGCTGGTAACCGTTCAAGAAGGTGCTAGCTTGGATGAGGTGAAAGAACTTCTGCACCGCCACCGCATAGAAAAAGTGCTGGTGGTAAACGCCGACTTCCAATTGCGTGGCTTGATTACCGCTAAAGATATTCAAAAGTCGAAAGACTACCCTTTGGCGTGCAAAGACAGTCAGGGTCGCTTAAGAGTGGGTGCTGCAGTTGGTACCGGTGGCGACACCGAAGCACGTATTATTGCCTTAGCAGATGCCGGTGTGGATGTGATTGTTGTGGATACAGCCCACGGTCATTCACGCGGTGTGATTGAGCGTGTGCGCTGGATCAAAAAGCACTATCCAGACCTTCAGGTGATTGGTGGCAATATTGCTACCGGCGAAGCGGCCAAAGCGCTGGCTGATGCGGGTGTAGATGCCGTAAAGGTTGGCATAGGCCCAGGCTCTATCTGCACCACCCGCATTGTTGCTGGGGTGGGTGTACCACAGATTTCTGCGGTATCCAGCGTAGCGGAAGCATTGAAAGATACTGATGTACCATTGATTGCCGACGGTGGTGTGCGTTTCTCCGGCGATATTTCCAAAGCCATTGTTGCTGGCGCCCACTGCGTCATGATCGGCAGTTTGTTGGCGGGTACAGACGAAGCACCCGGCGAAATCGAGTTGTATCAAGGCCGCAGCTATAAAGCCTATCGCGGTATGGGTTCACTCGGTGCCATGGGGCAGGGGTCAAGCGACCGCTACTTTCAGGACGCCAGTAAAGGTATTGAAAAGCTGGTTCCGGAAGGCATTGAGGGTCGTGTTGCCTGCAAAGGCCCAATGCGCAACATCATCCATCAGTTGATTGGCGGCTTGCGTGCATCCATGGGCTATACCGGAAGTGCGAACATGCCTGAAATGCGCACCAAGCCGCAGTTTGTGCGCATTACCGGTGCTGGCATGCGCGAAAGCCATGTACATGATGTAACCATCACCAAAGAAGCGCCGAACTACCGCGTTAGCTGAGAACAGACAGCCTGAGTGCGGCTCATATCAGAGCCGCGCAGCTTATTTTTTCGAGGATTCTATGGCCCACAACATTCACGACCACCGTATCCTGATTCTGGATTTTGGTTCTCAGTACACTCAGCTAATTGCACGCCGTGTGCGCGAAATAGGCGTTTACTGCGAAGTCCGCGCGTTTGATATCACCGATGAAGAGCTAAAAGAGTTCAACCCCAAAGGCATACTACTGGCTGGCGGTCCTGAATCGGTCACAGAGCTGGACTGCCCGCGTGCGCCGGAAGGGCTGTTTGAGAGCGGTATTCCAATTTTGGGTATCTGTTACGGCATGCAAACCATGGCCGAACAACTGGGTGGCCGGGTTGCCAGCTCGGAGAAGCGCGAGTTTGGATACGCTCAGGTGAAAGTGCGTGCCAAAGGTCCGCTTTTGCAAGATATTACCGACCACCTGACAGCGATCGGTGAGTCCTTGCTTGATGTGTGGATGAGCCACGGTGACAAGGTGGTAGCCATGCCTGAGGGTTTTGAGCTGTTGGCGTCAACCGAAAGTGCGCCAATCGCAGCGATGCAAGACCTGTCGCGCAATCTTTATGGTCTGCAGTTCCACCCGGAAGTGACCCACACTCTGCAAGGCAAACGGATTCTTGAGCACTTCGTAATGTCCATCTGCGGCTGCGAAGCCTTATGGACACCGGCCAAAATTGTTGACGATGCAGTCAACAAAATCCGTGAGCAGGTCGGTACCGACAAAGTGCTGCTAGGCCTTTCCGGAGGCGTGGATTCGTCAGTCACCGCTGCGCTGCTGCACAAGGCCATTGGCGATCAGCTTACCTGTGTGTTTGTAGACAATGGCCTGCTTCGCCTGAACGAAGGCGACCAGGTGATGGACATGTTCGGTAGCAGCATGGGCGTGAAGGTGATCCGTGCTGACGCTGAAGAGCGTTTCCTTACTAACCTCAAGGGCGTAAGCGATCCGGAACAGAAGCGCAAGGTCATTGGTAACACCTTCATTGACGTCTTCGACGAAGAAGCCACGCGCATTAAAGATGTGAACTGGCTAGCCCAAGGCACTATCTATCCCGACGTGATCGAATCTGCAGCCTCGAAAACCGGCAAGGCCCATGTGATCAAATCTCACCACAACGTGGGTGGTTTGCCGGAAACCATGAAGCTGAAGCTGGTAGAGCCGCTGCGTGAACTGTTTAAAGATGAAGTTCGCCGCATTGGTTTGGAGTTGGGCCTGCCTTACGACATGGTCTACCGCCACCCTTTCCCCGGGCCGGGCTTAGGTGTCCGCATTTTGGGTGAAGTTAAAAAAGAGTATGCGGACATACTACGTCGCGCCGATGCTATCTTCTTGGAAGAGCTGCACCGCGCTGACTTCTACCATAAAACCAGTCAAGCCTTTGCCGTATTTCTGCCGGTGAAGTCTGTGGGTGTTGTGGGAGATGCGCGTCGCTATGAATGGGTAATTGCATTGCGTGCTGTTGAAACCGTAGATTTCATGACAGCACGCTGGGCGCACCTGCCGTACGACTTGCTGGAAACCGTATCCAATCGCATCATCAATGAAATCAGCGGTGTATCACGGGTTACTTATGACGTCTCCTCCAAGCCGCCTGCGACGATTGAGTGGGAGTAAGTTAGGTCTCGCAAAGACAGGCGCATAAACTGGGATAAAGCCATTGCCTGACAGAATAGCGACAGTTTCAAGGCGCGCACTGTGTGCCAAAACTCTATGTATTCTGTTCGTCATCTTGTTCATGCAGGGTTGCGCCCAGCTGCCGCCTCACAATGCACCGCCGCTGTCCTACGCGTTTGATCGTCCTGATGAAACGCGTTTGGGCCGTCAGGTTCAGCCCCATCTGCCGGATCAATCAGGTTATTCCGGGTTTTATATTCAGGATGCCGGCCGTCAGGCATTTCTTCAGCGTGCCGCGCTGATTGAGGCAGCCGAGCAAAGTATTGACGCTCAATACTATATCTGGAACAGCGATGTGTCGGGATCTTATCTGGCGCGACGTCTGCTAGTGGCTGCCGACCGTGGTGTGCGGGTGCGGTTGTTGTTGGATGATGTCAATCTAGATGGGCGCGATACCTTGCTTGCCGCCTTGGATCAACACCCCAATATTGAAATTTCCATTTACAACCCCTTCGCGATCCGCTCGGGTATCGGTAAATGGCTGAATTTCATCTCGGACTTCCAGCGCCTCAATCAGCGCATGCACAACAAAACATTCGTGGTCGATGGTGCGCTAGGCATTATGGGTGGCCGAAATATCGGGGATGAGTACTTCGATCTCCACCCACAAGTGAACTTTCGCGATCGCGATGTTCTGATTGCCGGTCCAGTTGTGGCTGACCTGACTGCCAATTTCGACGCTTTTTGGAACAGCAGGTCAAGCTACCTAATGAGTCAGCTGGAGCCAGATGCTGCGCAAGAGCTGGGACTGAGTACAGAGTTAGAGCAGATCCGTGCGGCAGCCTCCGATGGCACTGGGCTTACCCGGGTGCCGCCACAAGATTCTGCGTCGGCGCTTGAGTATATATCGCAAATCCTACCTGCGCTCGTCTGGGCCGAAGGGGAGTTGGTGTTTGACTCCCCCACGGTATATGGCCAAGACGTTACGGATAGCCCCCAGCGCAGCGCTCAAGCTTTGTACCAACTGGTTGAGGAGGCAGGCAAGGAAATCTTGGTGGAATCTGCGTATCTCATTCTCGGAGATGACCAGCTCGATATACTGAGGCAAGTGAAGGCGCGAGGCGTTCGTGTCTTGGCTCTGACCAATTCGTTAGCCTCCAATGATCTCACCACCAATCATGCTGGCTACGCACGTCGACGCGGTGCAATGCTCGCCAACGGACTGGAGTTGTATGAGCTGCGGCCCGATGCAGAAGCCTGCTTGAGTTGGATTGCCATGCCAGACTTTTGCCGTAGCGGTTCGGTGGGTTTACACGCTAAATCTGCGGTATTCGATCGCAAAGCCTTGTACATCGGCTCGTTCAACATCAATCTTCGCTCGATCTATTTAAACTCCGAAACCGTGTTGGTGATACATAGTGCCCAACTGGCTGAGCGGCTTGCGCAGGATATCGAAGCCGCGATGACGCCTGAAAACAGTTGGATGGTGACACGAGAGGCTGGTGGGCAGCTGTTCTGGTCGGCCGGTGAGGAACAATTCTGGACCCACGAACCGGCCACAGGATTCTGGCGGCGCTTCAAGTCCGGCCTGTTCAGCTTGTTGCCGATGGAGAAGTATCTTTAGCTTCTGACGTTTTCCCGTGGGTTGAGCAAAGCCTCCCATAATTCAGTATTACCCGCTCAGCACTTGTTGGCTGGACACCCCCTTCGTTATTTAAGTGCGTTAATTCCGAGCGCCGTGTGTTGCCCGAAGCAGGGTGATTCCATTGCGTTACTTGCGGAAAAGATAGTAACTAATTACTATCTTGAGGGTGAAGAACTTTATTGAAGAGAGAATCCAATGGCTAGGGCTCGGTTCCGCAATACAAAGATGTTGGCTTTTGTCGGTCTGGTGGGTGGAGTTCTGCTGATTGCCCTTCTGGTTTTTTTAAAGGAGACGCCGGCACGCAGTGAATCGACTGCGTCTCCTATGTCTCTTACGGTCATTGAAGCCCAGCCCATACCATTTGTACTAACGGCACGTGGATTTGGGATTACCCGTCCGGCACAGGCCTGGCAGGCTGTGGCCAATGTTGCCGGTCGTGTTGTTTATCGCCATCCCGAGCTTAACAGCGGTACATTGTTGCCCGCGGGTACACTGTTGTTGGCGTTGGATCCCGGGCGCTACCAGTTGGCGATTGCAGAAATCGAAGCTGAGCTGGCCTCTTTGATGGCCGAACAGCGCCAGCTTGCGGCCGAAACACAAAATACTCGTCATTTGCTACAACTTGAAACTGAGCGGCTGCAGTTATCTGAAGGCGAGCTCAAGCGAGTTGAACGGCTACTTGAAACCGGCGCTGTATCTCGGTCACGACTGGATGAGCAGCTCCGTGCCACTCTGGCGCAACGCCAACTTGTACAGTCTCTGGATAACCAGCTCTCGTTGTTGCCCTCGAAAAAACAGCATCTCGAAGCCCAGACTCAGCGCGCTCGTACGCGACTGAATCAGAGACAGCAAGACCTTGAGGATACGCGCTTTGTTGCCCCCTATGACTTGCGTGTACGCTCCGTTGAAGTTGAGGAGCATCAGTATGCCGTCCTAAGCCAACCATTATTCCTTGCGGACAGTATTGAGCAGGCTGAGGTTGAAGCTCAGGTACCATTGAGCATGCTGCGCAGGCTTATGAGCGCTGTGTCGATACCGTTTGATGCACGTCGAACGGCATTGGATATTACCGAACGCATTGATTTTTCTGCTATCAGCAGCGAGGTGGAGTTGACTGGCTTTCCGGGCGAGCGCTGGCCGGCAAGTGTAAGCAGGGTAGCCAGTGGCTTGGATCCCGGTACACGCAGTGGGCGCGTGGTGGTGACGGTAGACCAACCGTATAGCCTCGCCAGAGTGCCCGAGCGGCCCGCGCTTCAGCGTGATGTGCATGTGCAGGTTGTGTTCCGTGCAAACAGCCCCCGATCCTTGCTGGCGATACCGTCTTCAGCAGTTCATCAGGGCGAAATTTACATGCTGGGCGAGGACAACCTGTTGCAACGGCGCCCGGTAACCATAGCTTTCCAACAAAGTGGTCTAGCTGTCATTGAAACGGGCCTTGCTGCTGGCGAATTGTTGATTACCGATGATCCAGTACCCGCTATTGCAGGAATGAAAGTAGCGCCTCATCGCAATAAAGCTCTCGAGCAACACTTGAAGCAATTGGCTCTCGGTGCAGAGCAATGATCCGCTGGTTTGCAGGACATCCAACAGCTGCTAATTTGCTGCTGATACTCATGCTGGCGGCGGGGTTATATGCGGCGCCAAGTCTCAAGCGTGAAACCTTTCCCGATTACCGGCCTGTTGAAGTTAGCATCGATGTTGTCTATCGCGGCGCGAGTGCTGTGGATGTAGAGGATGCCATCTGTCGGCGCTTGTACGATGCCGTCAAGGGGGTTGATTATCTCGACGAAGTAAAGTGTGTAGCACAGGATAATCTGGCCCGCGCCGTAGCCTCCATGGATGCGAGTGGTGAATCGGTGCGCTTTCTGAGCGATATCGATACCGAGGTTAACGCGCTCACCGATCTGCCAGCGCGAGCTGAAAGGCCCGTAGTGCGAGAACTGCATCGCAGTGACCTTGTAGCCGCCGTTGCTGTTCATGGCGACATGGCATCAAACCGGCTTGAAGATTACGCGCTGCAGCTGGAAGAGCGCATCATGGCGTTGCCCGGAGTGGCGCAGGTCAACCTACAGGGGCTTTCCCAACGACAGTGGCAGGTGGAGGTGCCGCGGGCGGTATTGGCGCAGTATGGGTTGTCGGCCAGTGATTTGGGGGTGCGGCTCAGGCAGCAAAGTATCGATGTGCCTCTCGGCACTTTGGAAACCGCGGATCGCGATATTTTGCTACGTTTTACCGATCAACGGCGTAGCTTGCAGGAACTTGCAGATCTGGTGGTGGTTTCAGGCAGCGCTGGTGGTGAGCTTACTCTGGGTCAGATCGCTACCCTTCGGGAAGCTGGCGAAAGGCCGGAAGCGCAGATTCTTTTCAACAACCAACGCGCGATAGTTCTGGAGGTCAGTAAAACACTTCGTGATGACTCTTTGAATGTGCTAGAGGAACTTACGAGGTTAATAGATTTCGAACGCCAGCGTATCGACGGGCCTTTGCAGCTAACCCTTACCCAGAACATGACCAGCATTGTTCGGGATCGCCTAGAAATGTTGGTGAGTAATGGCATAGCAGGGCTTGTGCTGCTGATTGTGGTATTGGGCCTGTTCTTCCGACCGCGCCTCGCACTGTGGGCCGTTTTGGGGCTCCCCGTAGCCTTCGCAGGGGCATTTTTTATGATGAGTCTGGTCGGCTTATCGCTGAATATGATTACCTTGGTGGCGCTCTTGATGGCGATTGGTATCGTAATGGACGATGCCGTAGTTATCGCCGATAACATTGCTGTACAGGCCCGAGCGGGCGCGTCGCCTCTGGACGCGGTAGTTGAAGGCACCCGGCAGGTGTTGCCCGGGGTGGTGTCGTCCTTCCTCACAACCGTTTGGGTATTTGCGCCTCTGGCGTTTTTAGTGGGCGAGTTGGGTTCGGTGCTCAAAGTGCTGCCGGTTGTATTGATTGCTGCTCTGTTCGCGAGCCTTATCGAAGCCCTCTGGATTCTGCCGCATCATTTGAGGGGCAGTATTTTATCCATACAGGCGCCAACTCAATCCCGTTTTCGTACAGCCTTTGATCGGCATTTTGGAATGTTTCAGGAACGTGTCGGCAGGCTCGCAGATACAGCAGTGAGCTGGCGCTATGCCGTGTTGGGTGGTGTGTTGTTTATTTTGCTGGGTACGGCTGGCTTTATGAGGGGTGGCCATGTCAGCACAGAAGCCATGCCGGATCTCGACGGCGACACACTGGAAGCACGGCTTTTACTGCCTCAGGGTACGCCACTAGAGCGCACAGAATTGGCCGCCGTACAGGTTGCAGATGCCATGTGGCATCTCAATGACGCTCTGACGCCGGAGCAACCCGCTGCGTCTGCGTTGGTCAATGCCATCCAAGTCCGCTTCAATCACAACCCCAGTGCGCAAGAGACTGGCGCGCATGTTGCGACGGTGATGGTCGATTTGCTCAGTGCCGAGGTCCGAACCATGACGTTGGATGAGCTGACGATTGCCTGGCGCAAGCAGATAGGTGTGATTCCGGGGCTCTCTAGCCTGATTATTCAGGAGCCGGGGTTCGGCCCGGCTGGCATACCCATTGAAGTGCGGCTACAAGGGGCAAATCTCGAAGATCTTAAGTTGGCCGCAAGAGACGTAGGTGATTACCTGAGCGGTTACGATGCGGTTTACAACATCATTGATGACCTTCGTCCCGGTAAGCCACAACGAACCTTCACGCTAAAAGACGGGGCCTCTGCGGCAGGGTTAACCGCCGAAATGGTCGCATCCCAATTGCGTGCGGCTTTTTTGGGGGAGGTTGCAGGTACCCAGCGTATTGGTAGGCGCGATGTGGATATTCTGGTGCGTCAGGCTGAGGGTGACAGATCCAGCCTGAATGATCTGGCCAACCAAACCATTCTGCTGCCCGGTGGGCGTCAGGTGCCGTTAGAAGTTGTAGCCGATATTCATGAACAACGGGACTGGGCCATGATTACCCGTATCGGCGGCCGTCGCACTGTAACGGTTCAAGCCAATGTGGATGCGAGCAAGGCAAGCGCTCAGGCTGTTGTTGACGACATGCGTGGTCAGTGGCTAGCGGGCTTTGAGCAACGCCATCCAAATGTCGAGGTCAGCTTTGAAGGACAGGTGGCACGCTCTGCAGAAACCGGCGGCTCCATTGCTCGTGGCTTATTGATTGGGTTGTTGGGTGTATTTGTGATTCTTTCATTTCAGTTTCGCAGCTATGCCGAGCCACTTATCGTTATGCTGGCCATTCCTTTGGCCTTTGTCGGTGCGCTTTGGGGGCACGTGTTGCTGGGGTGGTACATCTCCATGCCGTCGATGATTGGTGCTGCGTCATTGGCAGGCATAGTGGTAAACGATTCCATACTGTTGGTGCAGTTTATCAAAGAAAACCGCCGCAAGGGTTTGAGCGCAATCGTCGCGGCAGGGCAGGCCAGTCGCGACCGGCTTCGAGCCATTTTGATTACGTCCACCACCACGATTGCCGGTTTGCTTCCCTTGCTGGCGGAAACCAGCGTACAGTCTGCCGCCATCAAGCCATTGGTGATTTCTGTGGTATTTGGTCTGCTGGCAACCACTGTGCTGGTGTTGGTCATGATTCCGGCGGTCTATGTGCTATTTGACGACTGGGGCTGGACCCGAATAGAGCCTGCTGAGGCAGAGTAGCTTTTAACTACGTATGAGAGCGTTTGATGGATAAAGCCAGACAAAAGAACCTCCCCGCCGAAGAGCGGCGCAACGTAACGGTTGAAGCGGTGATTGAGCTTGCCGCAACGACCAACCCGGGCGATATAACGACAGCGGCGATTGCTAAACACATGCAGCTGACCCAAGGGGCGCTGTTTCGGCACTTTCCTAATAAAGAAGCGATTTGGCAAGCGGTAATGAGCTGGGTTGCCGAACGACTGATGTCGCGGATTGAGAAGGCAGCGAAAGGCATTAAATCACCTCTCGAAGCAATGCAGGCCATGTTTATGGCTCATATTGATTTTGTTTCGGAGCACCCCGGGGCGCCTCGCATGTTGTTTGGTGAGCTTCAAGGCGCTAAAGCCACACCGGCCAAGCGTTTGGCACATGCTTTGCTAAAGCATTACGCAGAACATTTATACGAGCTTATTGATGCGGCAAAGTCTTGCGGCGAACTTCCGAGTGGGCTTGATAATCAGGCTGCAGCGACATTGTTTATCGGCACCATTCAGGGGTTGATCATGCAGTCGCTGATTTCTGGTGACATGGAGCAAATGCGCCGGGCCGCCCCAGGTGTGTTTGCCATTTACCGCCGTGGAATTATCTGTAAAGAGTTTGAGGGCTAGTGTCCCGTCTGGGTTTGTGTGAATCAGGGAGGGCCAATTTGGTTTACTTGGTAAAAAAAGTGAATAATGGTATTTTCTCGGCCCTGTGAAGCCTTCCTAATAGGTCACTCAATAAACCACTCGCACCGCAAGTTCTCCGCTGAGCCGTGTTATGCCCGACTTACACAAAGACGATGATTACTGGATGGCTCGGGCTCTTACCTTGGCAGCTCAGGGCGCATCCTTAGGCGAGGTGCCTGTCGGCGCAGTAGTCGTTCGGGATGGTAAGGAGTTGGGTACAGGCTTTAATTTGCCAATTTCCGGCTGTGACCCTACCGCTCATGCAGAAATATGTGCGCTGCGTGATGCAGCGGCGAGAGTGGGGAATTATCGGCTGACAGGGGCCACCCTTTACGTCACTCTAGAGCCCTGCACTATGTGTGTGGGTGCCATTGTACACAGTCGCATTAGCCGGCTTGTTTACGGTGCGCGCGAACCGAAGGCCGGGGCGGTGGAATCGGCGCGGCGCACATTGGACGAACCTCATTTGAACTGGCAAGTGGACGTTGTGGGTGGCATCCTGCAAGACGAGTGCAGTCAGATTATCAGCAACTTTTTTAGCCATCGACGGGCCGAGATCCGGCGGCGTAAACAAAGTTCAGGGAAGGAGTAATTCTGCATGAGAGTATTGGTAACCGGCGGTGCCGGGTATATCGGTAGTCATGTTGTTCGTCAGTTGGCTGAAGCAGGGCACGATATTGTTGTATTCGATAACCTGTCCACTGGTTACCGCTGGGCTGTAACGGCTGGGGAATTGGTGGTGGGTGATCTCGCTAACGAAGCAGAGATTGATCAGGTTTTCTCCAATCACGAATTCGAAGCGGTTTTGCACTTTGCTGCCAACATTGTGGTCCCGGAGTCGGTTGCCAACCCGTTGAAATATTACAGTAACAACACCCGCAATACGCTCAATCTACTTAAAGTTGTCGATAAGTATAAAGTGCCCTATATGGTATTTTCTTCAACGGCTGCGGTATACGGAATGCCAGAGCAGACGGTCCTCACAGAAGACCTGCCTCTTGCACCAATTAATCCCTACGGCGCATCGAAGATGATGAGCGAGCGGATGATTACCGACTATGCAGCTGCATCTGACCTTAATTACGTTGTGCTGCGTTACTTCAATGTGGCGGGAGCCAACCCGGATGGTTTGCTCGGGCAGGCGACGCCGGAAGCGACCCACCTAATCAAAGTGGCCTGCGAATGCGCGACCGGGCAGCGGGATGGTATGAGCATCTTTGGTACGGACTATGACACCAGCGATGGCACCTGCGTGCGCGATTACATTCATGTGGAAGACCTCGCCAGCGCCCATGTTATGGCGCTGGATTATATGGCGGGGGGTGGTCAATCAAAGATTATGAACTGCGGCTATGGCCGCGGATTCACCGTTCGGGAAGTGATTGATGTGGTGCGCGAGCAATCCGGTGTCGAATTCCCGGTAGTGGAAGCAGGCCGCAGAGCGGGTGACCCTGCCGCATTGATGGCAGATAATGCATTGATTAAAGAGACTCTGGGCTGGCAGCCTGCCTACGACAATCTGGAAACGATTGTTAGCACTGCGCTGGCCTGGGAAGCGATCTGGCAAAAGAAGAAAGCTACGGCTGGCCAGTAATAACTTGTTTATACATTAAAATGTCGGGATTTAACGGATGAAAATAACGATTTTTGGTACCGGTTATGTCGGGCTTGTTACCGGAGCCTGTCTGGCCGATGTCGGCCATCACGTACTCTGCATGGATGTTGATCAGGCAAAGATCGACAAGCTGAAAAATGGGCAAATTCCCATCTTTGAGCCCGGCCTTGAAGATATTGTAAAGCACACGGTAGAAGCTGGACGTCTGGCGTTCACCACCGATGTAGAAGAAGCCGTTCAACACGGCACACTCCAGTTTATTGCGGTGGGTACACCACCCGATGAGGATGGCTCGGCAGATTTGCAGTATGTCACTGCTGTAGCCAAGTCCATCGGTCAGTACATGGACGACTACAAAGTGATTGTGGACAAGTCCACGGTGCCGGTCGGCACGGGAGACAAAGTAAAGGCGGCGGTTCGTGGGCAACTTGATAGCCGTGGTTTGGAGCTTGAGTTTGATGTGGTCTCCAACCCCGAGTTTCTCAAAGAAGGCGCGGCAATCAACGATTTCATGAAGCCGGATCGCATTATTATTGGAACGGACAGCGATAAGGCGGCGGATGTACTTCGGGAAGTGTATTACCCGTTTAACCGCAACCATGACCGCATGATCTTCATGGATATCCGGTCTGCGGAACTGACTAAGTACGCAGCCAATTCTATGCTGGCTACCAAAATCAGTTTTATGAACGAGATTGCCAATCTTGCCGAACGTCTAGATGCCGATATTGAAGCGGTGCGTCGCGGCATTGGCTCAGACCCCCGTATCGGCTATCACTTTATTTATCCGGGGTGTGGCTACGGCGGCTCTTGCTTCCCGAAAGATGTACAGGCTTTGGCCCGCACGGCGAAACAAGTTGGCTACGATGCGCGCTTGCTCAATGCCGTAGAGGCCGTCAACTATGCTCAAAAACACGTGCTTTTCGATAAGATAAGCCATTATTTTGGTAGAGATCTGAAAGGTAAGGTGGTGGCTATCTGGGGCTTGGCGTTTAAGCCAAACACCGATGATATGCGTGAAGCATCTGCCAGAACCTTGATGGAAGACCTATGGAAAGCTGGTGCGACCGTTCAGGCGTTTGATCCGGAGGCGATGGAAGAGACCCAGCGTATCTATGGCGACCACGAAGGCTTGACGCTTTGCGGCACTAAGGAACAGACGCTTCGTGGTGCGGATGTGCTGACGATCTGTACTGAGTGGAAAGAGTTCCGTTCACCGGATTTTGCCGCTATTGCATCAGCTCTGCGCGAGCCTGTTGTGTTTGACGGCAGAAATCTTTACGAGCCCGAAATGCTAGAACGTCATGGCTTGATTTACTACGCCATTGGGCGCGGCCGGAATCAATTCCACTCCTAGTGACAAGGTTTTGAGCGCACCCGACAAGGGGCGCGCTCGGCCGTCAGTACGTTCGAACAGAGGTGCCACAATGACTCAGGATCAAGATTTCAGCCTCCATGAACGGTTGGCCAAGGACACCATCAGCCTTGGGCGGAGCAATTTGTGTGAAATCCGGCTGATGAATGATCAAACATGGCCCTGGGTGTTGCTGGTGCCAGCGCTTGCAGACATGCGTGAAATCTACGACCTAAGCCCGGAGCAGCAGCACCTTCTGCTGCAAGAATCCTCTGCGCTCAGCCGTGGGATGATGGACGTCTTTAGTGGCGACAAGATGAACGTAGCGGCACTCGGGAACATGGTTCCCCAGCTACACGTTCACCACATCGTCCGTTTTGAGGGTGATCCTGCTTGGCCAGCCCCGGTTTGGGGTAGGCAGCCGCCTATGCCTTACGATGAGGCTCGACTTGCAGAGTTTAAAAAGGCAATGGCACCTGTCCTTTCACAGCTTTGCACTGTTTGAAGCGCCTAAATTGCTTCGCTTATTATTGCCAATTATCGGATTGATACATGCTTGGCCATCATTTGTGAGCCAATCAGAATCATTCGGAGCTCGGTTTTCAATTTTATTTTTAGCTCCTCCCGCTCTTTCGGCGTTGCATCCAGAGCCTCCGATCCTTGGTTGAACACCAGTGTAACCATAGCTTCTGCAACTAAGCGGGCGTCCGCCAAAGGTTTGTGTTGTTCATCTGCAAAACGTCGAAGGTCGTCGGCAAGCTCTGTTACGAAATGATCAATCTCGGCTTTGATTGCGGTTCGAAAGGGCTTGGACCCGCCGGTACGTTCCCGGAGCATCAATCGGAATAAGTTAGCGTTATTGCCAAGATACTCCATAAACGTCTCTACAGAGGTCGATATAGCACTGCCATCCCGGGCAATCCGCTTGCGCGCTTGTCTCATAAGTTGCCGTAAAGCCACACCGCCTTCATCTACCAATACCAAACCCAATTCATCAAGATCTGCGAAATGGCGATAGAAAGACGTGGGTGCGATTCCAGCCTCCCGAGCCACTTCACGTAGGCTAAGGCTTCCGAATCCACGGTCCGGACTCAGCTGGGCGAGGGCCGCATCCATAAGTGCGCGCCGGGTGACAAGCTTCTGCTCGGCTCTGGTTGACAAGGTTGGGGCTCCAGCAATAAGTGAGTGCCGTAGTCTAGCCGTCTGTTACCAATGAGGGAACCCGCTATTGGTTGTCTGGAGGATCCTCGCGGGTGACTCTTGTCTTGTGGGAAACAAGCCTGATTTTCGTGGCCATTATGTTTATAATAAGCGGCTTTTACAGTATGGTCCTGCCATATTTAGCAGGCAAGAACAGAGCTAGCCGCAAGCGGGCGTGTGGGGCCTTCCGAAACCGTGCGGAGCCATGGATGGCGGAGCCGAGCGTACACGGATGTATTCACAGCGTGTTTCGGAAGGCCCCACACGCCCGATTGCTTGCAAGTTTTACCAGACACAAACACTAATCTCAGACACCAGACACTACGGGAACCGGTATGCGCAGTCATTATTGCGGTGGGATCAACGAATCCCACATTGATCAGGAAGTTACACTTTGCGGATGGGTACATCGCCGCCGGGACCATGGTGGAGTTATCTTTCTGGACCTGCGCGACCGAGATGGTATTGCGCAAGTCGTTGTAGACCCAGACACCGAGGAAAGCTTTGCCCTCGCGGAAAAAGTGCGTAGCGAGTTTGTGGTGAAGGTTACCGGGTTGGTTCGCCGCCGGCCTGCTGGAACCGAGAACAGCAACATGTCCACAGGTCAGGTTGAGCTACTCGGTAAAGACGTAACAATTCTGAACGCCGCTGCAACTCCTCCGTTCCCACTGGATGAGCACGTAGATGTAGGCGAAGACGTACGCCTGCGCTATCGCTTTGTAGACCTGCGCCGCCCGGAAATGCTCAACCGCCTGCGGTTCCGTTCGCGGGTAACCAGCTACATCCGCAACTACCTCGACAGCAACGGCTTCATGGACGTGGAAACACCGATCCTAACCCGTGCAACACCTGAAGGTGCCCGTGATTATCTGGTGCCGAGCCGCACCCACGAAGGGGCTTTCTTTGCACTTCCACAATCGCCGCAGCTGTTTAAGCAAATGTTGATGGTGTCTGGTGTGGATCGCTACTATCAGATTGCCAAGTGCTTCCGCGATGAAGATTTGCGCGCAGATCGTCAGCCAGAATTTACTCAGGTAGATATTGAGGCTTCGTTCATCAGTGAAGAAGATCTCATGAACCTGAATGAAGGCATGATTCGTGCCTTGTTCAAAGATGTCATGAACGTTGAACTGCCGGCCTTCCCCCGCATGCCATACGCAGAAGCTATGGATCGTTTCGGTAGTGATAAGCCGGATTTGCGCATTCCGCTAGAGCTTCAAGATGTGGGTGACTTGGTTGCTGGCGTTGATTTCAAGGTGTTTGCTGGGCCTGCGAATGATCCTAAAGGCCGAGTGGCGGCTTTGCGTGTTCCCAAGGGTGGCGAGCTGAGCCGTAAGCAAATCGATGAGTACACTAAATTTGTCGGCATCTACGGCGCCAAAGGTCTCGCTTACATTAAGGTGAATGAGCTTGCCAAAGGCGTAGAAGGCTTGCAGTCGCCCATCGTTAAGTTCCTCGGCGATGAAGTTGCCATGTCTGTCATCGAGCGGACCGGAGCTGAAGACGGCGATATCGTCTTCTTCGGTGCCGATAAGACCACAGTTGTGAACGAAGCTCTTGGTGCACTACGTATTCGTGTTGGCCACGACTTGAAGATGCTGACCTGCGAATGGGCACCGATGTGGGTAGTCGACTTCCCCATGTTTGAAGTTCTGCCGGATGGCGGCCTGACCGCGATTCATCACCCGTTCACCGCACCTAGTTGTAGCCCTGAAGAGCTGGCGGCGAACCCGGAAACGGCTTTGTCTCGTGCCTATGATATGGTTCTTAATGGCACCGAGCTGGGTGGTGGTTCTATTCGTATCCATAGTGACAAGATGCAGCAGGAGGTCTTCCGCATTCTTGGTATCAGTGAAGAGGAGTCCCGCGCTAAGTTCGGGTTCCTGCTCGATGCGCTCAAATACGGGTGTCCGCCGCATGGTGGTTTGGCATTCGGTCTTGACCGTCTGATTATGCTGATGACAGGCTCAAGCTCGATTCGCGATGTAATCGCCTTCCCGAAAACCCAGAGTGCAACCTGTTTGATGACTCAGGCGCCGGGTGAGGTAGACGAAAAGCAGTTGCGTGAGCTAAATATCCGTCTGCGCAAAAAACCGGCTAAAGCGTCGGGTGAGCAGGCTTCCGAAGCTGACGAGAAGTAATTAGGGCATTAATGTGGCGATTATTCTGGGTGTCGACCCCGGCTCAAGGATAACCGGATACGGTATTATCCGAGTCGATGGCCGGCACATAGAATATATCGACAGTGGTTGTATCCGCGTGGGCGAAAAGCCCATGGCGGAGCGCCTGAAAATTATTTTCCAAAGCCTCGTGAGCTTGATTGGCGAATACCGACCACAGGAATTTGCTATTGAGCAGGTTTTTATGGCGCGTAATCCGGACTCTGCGCTCAAGCTCGGACAGGCTAGAGGTGCTGCTATTGTCGGCGCTGCAACCAGCGGGCTTACGGTGCATGAATACTCTGCACGGCAAGTAAAGCAAGCCGTGGTGGGCAAAGGTGGTGCCGAAAAATCTCAGGTACAGCACATGGTTCAGGTGTTGCTGTCACTTTCTCGCAAACCTCAGGCTGACGCAGCCGATGCCTTGGCCATCGCGTTGTGCCACGCACACATGAATCAGAGTATTCTTCGAGTGGCCGGCAGCACGGGTAAGGCGCGAAGTGGGCGTGTGCGACAACAATAAACTGCTCTGCGGAGCGGCAGGAGGCAATCCTTGATAGGTCGTATCCGAGGTATTCTGGTTGAAAAAACACCGGGGCAGGCATTGGTTGAATGCGGCGGCTTGAGTTACGAAGTTGATATCCCTTTCACTACGTTTTATCACCTGCCGGACCCCGAGCAGGAGGTTACCCTTCATACACATTTCGTGGTTCGTGAGGATGCACAAAGTCTGTTCGGCTTTGCATCTCGGCTGGATCGGGATCTGTTTCGTTTGTTGATCAAGGTTAATGGTGTTGGCCCCAGGATGGCTGCCGGTATTCTGTCCGGTCTTGATGCGCAGCAGTTCATTCGTTGTGTGGAGGGGCGGGATATAGCATCTTTGATAAAACTTCCCGGTGTTGGCAAGAAGACTGCAGAGCGCTTGTTGATAGAAATGACAGACCGAATTAAACAACTGGAGGGGCAGTTTATACCTGCCACAGCAGGCATAGACGGTGGTGTCACCGCATCTCCCCAGCTTGCTATTTCCGCTCACAACCCCGCCGATGAAGCAGAGGCAGCGCTTATAGCGCTTGGGTATAAACCTCAGGAGGCCGCCCGGGCAATTAGCAAGGTGGCAGAAGAAGGAATGACCAGCGAGGCGCTTATTCGTTTGGCTTTGCGCAACATGATCCCGGCTTGATGACGCGACTTTGCCTTTTTAGCTTGCTCGGTCGTCTGTATAGCGCCAAACCTGTAGAGAGCGTAACGTGACACGTAGAGGGCTGTTTGTACAATTGGCTAACTTCAGTCTTCACGTGGCAATTTATTGATTCCCTATAAACGGATAAGTACATGATCGAATCCGACCGACTGATTTCAGCCCGGGCCGGTGACAACGAAGAGGTTCAGGATCGAGCTATCCGGCCAACGTTGCTTTCGGAGTATGTGGGGCAGCCCGCGGTGCGGGAACAGATGGATATTTTTATCTCCGCGGCTCGTGGTCGCCGGGAAGCCTTGGATCATGTTCTGATTTTTGGGCCTCCGGGGTTGGGTAAAACCACGCTTGCCAATATTGTTGCTAACGAAATGGGTGTGTCGATAAAGACGACGTCTGGGCCAGTGCTTGAAAAAGCCGGTGATCTTGCGGCCATGCTCACCAACCTGGAAGAGGGTGATGTCCTCTTTATTGATGAGATTCATCGTCTCAGTGCTGTAGTGGAGGAAATACTGTATCCGGCAATGGAAGACTACCAACTCGATATTATGATCGGCGAGGGGCCAGCGGCTCGTTCGATCAAGTTGGATTTGCCGCCCTTTACCTTGGTAGGCGCAACCACTCGTGCTGGTCTGCTTACGTCTCCGCTTAGGGATCGATTCGGCATAGTCCAGCGTCTAGAGTTTTACAATACGGCGGATCTGACACACATTATTGTTCGTTCCGCGCGATTGTCAGGTGTTGATATAGATGAGGACGGTGCATACGAAATAGCGCACCGCTCAAGAGGGACGCCCCGCATAGCCAATCGCCTGTTGCGGCGGGTGAGAGACTACGCAGAGGTGAGAGCCGATGGCCACATTAACGCTGCCATTGCTGATCAGGCTCTGAATATGTTGAAGGTGGACAGTCAGGGCTTTGATCACATGGATCGGCGCTTGCTGCTTGCAATGATTGAAAAATTTGATGGCGGGCCCGTGGGTGTCGAAAGTCTGGCAGCAGCGATCAGTGAAGAGCGCGGAACGATCGAAGACGTTCTTGAGCCTTTCTTGATTCAGCAGGGCTTTATGGTGCGCACGCCTCGCGGTCGCATGGTGACATCTCATGCGTACCAGCACTTCGGAATTGTACCGAAGGTTTCGGAGGCCCCGAATGCTGAAGGAGGCGGTCTTTGAGTGACAGCCAAGCTTCTGCAAAATTTGAATGGCCAATTCGCGTTTATATTGAAGATACAGACGCTGGCGGCATTGTTTACCATGCGCGTTACCTGCATTTCATGGAGCGTGCTCGTACCGAGTGGGTTCGAAGCTGCGGAGTTGGTCTTCGGGCTGGGTTGGCTGAAAACATAAGTTATGTAGTGCAGCGGTTGTCCGTTCACTATGCAGTGCCCGCCGTGCTGGATGATGAGATTACCGTTACTGCAGAGCCTGTGGCCTTCGGGCGCGTTTGGATGGACTTTAGGCAGCAGGTCGTGCGGGCAAGAGATGGCAAAACACTGTGTGAAGCGAATGTGAGAGTTGCTTGTATAGCCTTAGATAGCGGGCGGCCAAGACGTTTACCTGAAAACATGCGAGACCTGCTGGCGCAGCATAGCCAGCACCTTCAAAAAGATAACCAAACAAAACACGAAATAACCCAGGAGTAAGTGGTGGATTCGGAACTGTCAGTCTGGAGTCTGATTGCAAATGCCGGTGTGTTGGTTCAGCTGGTCATGTTGTTACTTGCCGCTGCATCGGTGATGTCCTGGGCGCTTATTTTTCAGCGCCTACAGGTTTTTCGCAAAGCCCGTCAGGCCCAGTTGGCGTTTGAGGAGCGCTTTTGGTCAGGCATGGACTTGGGGCAGCTCTATCGCGAAGTAAACGCAGAGCCCACGCCTTTCTCCGGTATGGAAGCTTTGTTCCGGGCCGGGTTTAAAGAATTTTCCAGATTACGTCAGCAAAGCCGTGATGCGGATGCAGTTATGGAGGGCACGCAGCGGGCCATGCGGGTAGCTTTCTCCCGTGAGCAGGAACGTTTAGAAACTCATTTGCCCTTCCTTGCAACCGTGGGCTCCACCAGCCCTTATGTCGGTTTGTTTGGAACCGTTTGGGGCATCATGAACTCGTTCCGCGGCTTGGCGCAGGTTCAGCAGGCAACACTCGCAACCGTGGCTCCCGGTATCTCGGAAGCGCTGATTGCTACGGCCATGGGTTTGTTTGCGGCGATTCCAGCTGTTATCGCTTACAACCGCTTCTCAGCGAAGTCAGATGCATTGTTGAAAAATTACGAAACCTTCGCGGAGGAGTTTTCCAGCATTTTGCATCGTCGTGTTCATAGCGCCGAGAAGGGCGCAGCCTGATGGTATTTATGGTTAACAAACGGAGCACGCCGCTATGAAAGGCATGGGGATGATGCCTGAAAATCGGAAGAAGCCGATGTCGGAAATCAACGTTGTTCCGTATATCGACGTGATGCTGGTACTGCTGATTATTTTTATGGTCACCGCGCCTATGCTTACTCAGGGCGTGAAGGTGGACCTTCCTGAAACAGCATCTGACCCGATTCAGGCAGATAAAAATGTGGAATCCATCGTCGTATCGGTAGACTCCAACGGCGCCTATTACGTGGAAGTTGGGGATAAAGGCAGTGACCCCATGCCTCTGGCTGAGGTTCGTGCTCAGGTTGCAAAAATACTGTCCCAAAGATCATCCGGCGATATTTTGGTGCGTGGCGATGAGAATGTTGATTACGGCACTGTGGTTCGTTTGATGGCGGCTCTTCAGGGTGCAGGGGCAACCAGTATTGGCCTGATTACCGATACGGCCCCGGACGAAACGTGATATCAGAGCAGGAAAAATTGTTGTGACAGGTCAGGAGCGGGAATATACCAGCACCGGAGTGCCGCCTTGGAAATCGCCCTTCGCGATTTCTGTGGCTTTGCACCTGCTCATTGCGGGCGTCGCTCTGGCAGGCTGGTCGTGGTCGTCTCCTGTCCACGAACCGCCCCCCAGCAGTATTTCTGCGCGCCTTATTACCCAGCAAAAACCGGAGCCGAGCCCGGTTGTTGATCCGGTAGATCAGCCGGATCAGGAGCAAGAGCGCAAAGAGCTGGAAAAACAGAAGCAGGCTGAAGCGCAAAAGCGTCAGAAAGAAAAGGAGGCTCGTAAGCTCGAGGATCAGAAAAAACGCGAAGAAGCCAAGCGCAAAGCTGAAGAGCAAGAGCGTAAGCGCGAGCAGGCCAAGGCAGAAGAGCTAAAAGAAAAAAAGGCGCGTGAAGCAGAAGAGGCTGCACGGCAGAAAGCAGAAGCGGAAGCAAAAGAGCGTGAGCGTCGCAAGGCAGAAGCGGAAGCTGAAAAGCAGCGCCAGCAAGAAGCCAAGCGTAAGGCGGAAGAAGAAAAACGCCGTCAGGAAGAGCAGCGTAAGCGCGAAGAAGCTGAACGTAAGAAGCAGGAAGAGCAGGCTCGTAAAGAAGCTGAGCGCAAGCGTATGGAGGCCGAGCGTCGGCTTCAAGAGCAGCAGCTTGAGGCTCAAGCAGAACAAGCTAGAAAAGCCCGTGCGGATGAAGAGCTACGTAGAGAGCGAGCGGCAGCGGCAAAAGCCCGCGAATCCCAGATGTTGTCTGAGAGCCAGAAATATCAGGCGCTGATTCGTGAAAGGCTTAGCCAAGCTTGGTACCCACCTTCTTCAGCGACAGAAGATATGACGGCCCGCTTGCAGATCACCTTGCTTCCAACGGGCGAGTTGGCCAGTGTAAAACTGGTTGCCAGTAGCGGGAATACCGCGTTCGATAACTCGGCACTGAGCGCAGTCAGGTCGCTGAACAGGTACCCGGTACCCTCTGAGCGGGACACGTTTGAGACCTATTTCCGCCAGTTTACGATTGAATTCAATCCTCGAAGGTTGAGATAAGGATGCGGGTAACACCATGAAGCAGAAAATGTCGTTCAGCTTAATGAAAGCTACTCTTGCAGCGGTCGCCTTGATGTTTGCAGCGGTTACCAGCGCTCAGGCCGAACTGCTGATTCGTATTACCGAAGGGGCAGACTCCGCAATTCCTGTTTCTGTGGTGCCGTTTGCAGAAAACGGCAGCATGCCTGCAGGAGACAAACTGAGCAGCATTGTACAGGCAGATTTGGCACTGAGCGGTGAGTTCCGCCCCTTGCCTCCCGAGAAAATGCTAAGCCTTCCTTCAAAGCGCTCTGATGTGTATTTCCGAGACTGGCGCATGCTTGGCCAGCGTTATGTTTTGGTGGGCGAGTTAACCCGCAACGGCGACAGAGTGCAGGCTCGTTATGAGCTATTTGATGTCAATCGTGAAGAGCGAATTCTTGGTGAAACTGCTGCCGCACCAGCCTCGAATATTCGCTCTTTGGCACATCACGTAAGCGATAAAGTCTATGAGGCGATTACCGGCGTTCCCGGCGCTTTTTCTACCAAATTGGCTTATGTAACGCTTCAGAGAGCAAATGGAAAAGCGCTTTACCGGTTGCAGGTAAGCGACATTGATGGCAAGCGTGCGGGAATTCGCTTGGAAAGCAAAGAGCCTATTTTGTCCCCCGCGTGGTCACCGGATGGCAAAAAGCTGGCTTATGTGTCGTTTGAAACGGGTAAGCCAGCGATTTTCGTCCACCAGCTTAGCTCGGGCGAGCGCACGAAAGTTGCGGACTTCCCCGGTTTGAACTCGGCACCTAACTGGTCTGCCGATGGGCAATCACTACTAATGACCTTGTCCAAAGATGGCAATGCCGAGATTTATCAGATGAACCTGCAGTCCCGCAAGGTTACCAAGCTCACGAACCACTGGGCGATAGATACCGAGGCCGCTTGGGACAGTTCGGGCAAGGGTATCTTCTTTACGTCGGATCGTTCAGGCGGGCCACAAATTTATTACATGGAAAAGCCGGGCGCCGAGCCGCGGCGCTTAACTTTCGGCAGTCGCTATAATGCTCGCCCTCGCCCCGACAGCACCGGAAAATATGTGTATTACGTTCATCAGCGCGATAGGGCGTTCACTATTGCCCGTACAAACCTCGAAAGCGGTGAGGAAACAGTGCTCACGCGCACAGAATCCGATGAGTCTCCCAGTGTGTCGCCTAACGGCCGAATGCTGATATACGCTACTAAACAGAGCGGTGAAAGCATACTGACTGTTATCTCCGCAGACGGTGGTGCGGCGTATAGCCTTCCTGCATCGGAAGGCGACGTTCGTGACCCGGCCTGGGGACCAATTGTTCGGTAGCCGGTGGGTGTGAGAGCACCTGTCGGAAACGGCAAGAATTTACGTCAACCAACGAAAAGGAATGAAATATGAAATTGTCAGCTCAAGCCAAAGTAATTGCACTGTTGTTTTCAGTAGGTCTGGTCGCCGGTTGTAGTACAACTGGTGAGAACATGGAAGATGGCGGTTATGGCTCCGATGTTGAGCCTATTGATCAAGATGGTGGTTCTACCGTGTATGGCGGTGGCGATCAGGGTGGTATTTCTTCGTCCTCGATGACCGAAGAAGAGCGAATGGAAATCCAGAAGCAAACCGAACAGCAAGCCCTACGCGAAGTGACGACTTTCTATTTTGATTTCGATACGTCTGAAATTAAGCCGGAAGCCCGCGACGTGCTCATGGCACACGCCCGCTATTTGTCCAACAACCCGGGTCAGAAGGTGCGCCTTGAGGGTCACGGTGACGAGCGTGGCTCCAAGGAATACAACTTGGCACTTGGTGAGCGTCGTGCCAATGCGGTTCAGCGCTTCCTAATTGTGAATGGTGCTTCACGGGGCCAAATGGAAACCGTAAGCTATGGTGAAGAGAAGCCGGCGGTAATGGGCTCGTCAGAGAGTGCATGGGCACAGAATCGCCGTGTGGAGCTCGTTTTCGAGTAAACGCACATACAACATCAGGTTAAGCCCATGAGAAAACAGCTCATGGCGGCAGTGATGTTTCCGCTTGCCCTCGGGCAGGCGGGGACGGCGCTGGCGCAATCATCTACGCCCGCTTTCCAAAGTAATGCCTCAGAAGCCCAACGTAAGGCCAACACGAATCAGGCTACGTCTGAGCTCTTCTATATGATCCAGCAATTGCAGGGCGAGGTCCGCAGGCTACAGGGAGAGTCGGAAGAGCAGAGACACCTAATTAAGCGGTTGCAAGATCAGGGTCGAGATCGCTATATCGACTTGGATCAGCGCATTCTCGATTTATCAGAGAAAGTGTCTGCGCAACCACAGGCTGCCGGACCATCAGGAGGAGATGCTGGCACCAGTAAGCGTGCTACAGAAATGCGTGAATATCGCCAGCCCGATGCTGAAGAGCGTAAGGCATACAAGGTTATCCAAGACCTTATCCATGGCCAAAAGAAGTACGACGAAGCGATCAGCCGCCTCTATGAGTTTTTAGATAAGTATCCTGAAGGGGATCTGACGGTGAACGCCTACTATTGGCTTGGTGAGGTTTATCTTGTGAAGCCACAACTGGAGCAGGCGCGCCAAGCTTTCTCCATTGTAGCAACGCGTTATGGGGATCATCGTAAAGCGCCAGATGCCGGTTATAAATTGGGCGTCGCGCTTGATCGCCTTGATAAGCAAACCGAAGCTCGTCGGCAAATGGAGCAGGTTGTGAGTGACTACCCTGAGAGTTCTGCAGCCGGGCTCGCCCGGAAATATTTGAACTCTAATTAGGGCGGAAACACGGCGATTCGTAAAAATATTAAAAACATGGCGAGAAAGGGTTGATCGTCAGGGAAAAATCATTACTATATGCGCCTCGCTTGGGTCGTTAGCTCAGTTGGTAGAGCAGTTGGCTTTTAACCAATTGGTCGATGGTTCGAATCCATCACGACCCACCATATTCGATATTTCGGGGCAGTTGCTGAGCCGCTCCGGAATCGATCAGGGTCCAAGCACTGATCACAAGTTTTTGGGTCGTTAGCTCAGTTGGTAGAGCAGTTGGCTTTTAACCAATTGGTCGATGGTTCGAATCCATCACGACCCACCATTATTAGTTTTTGAAGGTCTGTAATTAGAGTTAAAGCTTAAGGGGCTGCAGAGATGCAGTCCTTTTTTTTTGGTTGGCGGTTTTGCTCCAGATAAAAACAGTTTCCCCGAGTCTCGGTATAGTCCGTAAAGCGCTATTGGTGTTTGAAATGGTATACTCGAGCACAGAATGTAATCGGCGGACAATAACTTGAGCCTAGTAATTGCTAGTAAATACTAGTAGTTGAGAGAAATTGAGAGTATCCGTACATGACTAAAGCTGAAGACCGAATCCTTGTTCAGGAACATCTGGCTCACGCAGCGGAGCCCAAGCCACTCAGTGCAGACGAGAAGGCGCGGCTCGAAAGCCGTATCAAGGCTGTCCTCAAGGAAAAAGACGCTGTACTTGTGGCGCATTACTACACAGACCCAGACATCCAGCGTCTTGCGGAAGAGACCGGAGGCTGCGTGGCAGACTCGCTCGAAATGGCGCGCTTCGGGAACCAACACCCCGCCTCAACGGTTGTTGTGGCTGGAGTTCGGTTTATGGGTGAAACCGCGAAGATTCTGAATCCGGAAAAACGCGTTTTGATGCCAACGCTGGAGGCTACCTGCTCTTTGGATGTGGGTTGCCCTGCAGATGAGTTTAAAGCCTTCTGCGATGAGCACAGTGATCGTACCGTGGTGGTGTATGCAAACACGTCTGCCGCTGTAAAAGCGCGTGCGGATTGGGTTGTAACGTCTAGTTGCGCTCAGGCAATCGTAGAAGATCTAGACGCGCGAGGGGAGAAGATCCTGTGGGCGCCGGATAAGCATCTTGGCCATTACGTTCAGAAAACCACTGGGGCCGACATGTTGCTATGGGATGGTTCTTGCATTGTGCATGAAGAATTTAAGCATCGTGGTCTGGAAGATCTTAAAGCCCTTTATCCAAATGCCGCCATTCTGGTTCATCCGGAATCTCCCGATGCTGTCGTAGAATTGGCGGATGTTGTCGGTTCTACCTCCCAGTTGATTAACGCAGTGCAAACATTGCCGAATCAGGAATTCATTGTCGCGACGGATAACGGCATTTTTTACAAAATGCAGCAACTGGCACCCAATAAAACGCTTATTGAGGCGCCGACAGCCGGTAACGGCGCTACGTGCCGTAGTTGTGCGCAATGCCCGTGGATGGCAATGAACGGTCTGGAAAACCTTCTGCGTGTTATTGAAGAGGGGGATCAAGAGGTGTTTGTGGACCCCGAAACCCGTGAGGGTGCTCTCAGGCCTTTGCGGCGTATGTTGGACTTCACCGCAGGAATGAACCTGAAAGCAGCAGGCAACGCCTGACTCTAGTTGTTTCTGCGCGCTTGTAGGCGGCTGGTGATTTCGCTCAGCCGCTCACTTACCACCTGCCGCTGGGCAGACCCCGCGGGCAGTTTCTCCTGAGCTTGCCGAAGCTGTCTCTGGGCAGACTCTAAATTCCCCATCAGTGCATCGTACTCTGCCCGAGCGCGATGAACGCCCACTATGTTTCTGGCCATACCTTCGGCCTCTGCAAGTCGCAGCCATAGATATTCCTGTTGCGGCATCCTACGTGTTAGTTGATTGAGGTACTCGGCTGCCTGAGTGCCGTTACCTGCAGCGATTTCCACGTCAGCAAGGGTTGAGGTTATGGGATAGTTGCCCGGGTTTCGGCTCAAAGCATCTCTAAGTATGGAGCGCGCGTCCTCCAGCCTGTTCTGCTGAATCCTAATCTCAGCCAGCGTTACCTGAAGAGTAATCCGCCCGGGATTGCTTGCTAGTAGCTCGCTGATAATGTCGGCCGCTTGTTCGAACTGCTTATTGTTCAGGTAGGCGAAAGCCAATCCGTAACGAATGGCTTCATTGCTTTGAGCATCGGGTTTATTCAGATAACCTTCGAATGTATCCACGGCAATTTCTGGTGACGCTGCGTAATGCACTTGCAACCGGCTGCGGATTAGGTGGTACTCCTGACCGTCCCGGATGGTTTTCGCTGGGTACTGCTCTGCTCGATTGCGGGTGTCGGCTACACGGCTTTGGGTCAGTGGGTGTGTCGATAGGTACTCGGGTACGTTGTTTCCCTGTAGCCGGTTCTGGCGCATCATAATCTCGAACATTTCGGGCATGCCGCGTGGGTCCATGCCAGCGGTCGCCAGAATGTCCAGCCCCACCCGGTCTGCTTCTTGCTCGTGGGAGCGGCTGTAGGCCAGCATATTCTGTATCGCCAGCGCCTGAGTGCCGGCAATGGCGGCAATGCCGATGTCTGACTGGGTTACCGCAGACAGCACAATGCCTGCAATCATTCCGGCAAGAGTCAAAGGTGCACTGTTTTCCTGTTGTTCTAGGCGCCGCGCAAAGTGCCGTTGGCTGAGGTGGGCGAGCTCGTGGGCAAGCACAGATGCAAATTGCTGCTCCGTGGCTGCATTCAGAAACAGCCCCCCGTTTATGCCTACGATCCCTCCCGGTACAGCGAAAGCATTGAGGGCAGGGCTGTCTATAAGTGCAAGGGTTATGTCGCGATTTTCCAGCGGTGCGGAAGGCACAAGCCGATATATAATAGCGCTGAGATAATCGTAAACCAGTGGGTCTGTGATGCGCGGTGCGGACCGGCGAATCGAAACCATAACCTGCTGCCCAATGTCACTTTCCTTTTGTCCAGAAATAAGCCCGCCTCCGGTTCCGCCAATATTTGGCAGGTTGGCGTCTTGCGCTCGTGGCGCTGAGCTTAATGCCAGCGAAAAAGCCAGAGCAAAAGCCAGAGAGAGAGTTCGGTAACAGCGAAATCTAGTCAGAACGTGATTCATGTAGTGCGCAAAGCTCCTGATTCGAACTGCTACTGTGACAACAAATGTTGCGAGAAAGTCCTGAACCGCTCATTAACAGTTATTGTGATGCAATACAGTATTGCTGGGGGCATAATGCCGCCTTGCGAATTTGATGTCTTGTGATGGTGCACCTTCTTTATGGCTGATCGTACACTGGACGCATCTGGGCTTCGTTGCCCAATGCCCCTACTGAAAACCAAGCTCGAGCTTAACGGCATGTCACCCGGTGAAAAGCTTGAGGTGATTGCCACGGATGCGGGCTCCGCTCGCGATATCCCGGCCTTTTTGGAGTTGTCCCGCCACCGCTTGGTGAACTCCGTAGAAACTGATGGCCACTTTCGGTTTGTGATAGAGTGCGGCGGTTAATTCTCCGGAGTCCTTGATGTTCAGAATTTTACGCGGTCTTGCGCACAAATACTTTTCAGATGAAGAAGCCGTCATTCTTTTCTTGATTCTGGTGACGAGCACTGTTTTTATCATCTGGTTCGGTGCCATGTTGGCGCCCGCTATCGCGTCGCTTATTGTCGCATTTATTCTCCAAGGATTGGTTACTCGCCTCAATGCCCTTGGTGTTCCCGAAGGCTTTGCCATTGTCGGTGTGTTTTTGGTGTTCCTCGGCGTGCTGGTGGGGTTTATTTTCGTTCTTCTGCCGCTCATCTGGACTCAGGTCAGCACCCTTGCAGGCGAGGCGCCCCGAATCATTGGCCAGTTGCAGTCTTATCTTGAACTGTTGCCAGAAGAATACCCTCATATTATTTCGGCTGAGTCGGTGCGCAGCCTTTATCAGCAAGTGAATACAGAAGTAGGGCACATGACTCAGTGGCTCGTATCCTTCTCTTTGTCGAGTATTCCAGACCTTGTCGCTTTGCTTATCTATATGGTGCTGGTGCCAATCCTTGTATTCTTTTTCCTGAAAGATCGTGAGGTCTTGCTTGGTTCCATCTCCAGATTATTGCCGCCCCAGCGCCCGATGATGCTGCAAATCTGGCATGAGGTGAATCTACAGTGCGCGAACTATGTTCGCGGGAAGGCGGTTGAAATCCTGATAGTGGGCGGAGCCACCTATGTTGCCTTCAAGCTTTTGGGTGTGCCCTATGCCGCGTTGCTATCGCTTCTCGTAGGCCTGAGTGTGGTCATTCCGTACATTGGCGCAGCAGTGGTGACGATTCCGGTGGCCGTAATTGCGCTTTTCGCCTTCGGGTGGGGTAGCCACTTTATCTGGGTGATGGTGATATACGGTGTTATTCAGGCGCTGGATGGCAACGTGCTCGTTCCTGTGCTGTTTTCAGAGGTGAACAACCTGCATCCCGTTGCGATCATCATTTCGGTGCTGTTCTTTGGTGGTATTTGGGGCTTGTGGGGCGTTTTCTTTGCCATTCCGCTGGCTACCATGTTGAAGGCTGTGTTCTTCGCCTGGCCGGTGAAGGAGTCGGCTTCCCCCACCGCGCCAGATCAAGGGTAACTGCGCTACTTTGCTTTAGAGCGCTTTTACGGCAGCGAGTACCTCCTCAACGTGCCCTGGCACTTTTACTCCACGCCATTCTTTGCGCAGCACGCCATCCTGATCAATCAGGAAAGTGCTGCGATCAATGCCCATATATTCTTTCCCGTAAAGCTTTTTGAGCTTGATAACGTCGAAAAGCTCGCAAAGTGTTTCGTCTTTGTCGGAAATAAGATGAAACGGGAACTCGAATTTTTTGCGAAAGTTCTCATGTGCTCTGAGCCCGTCTCGGGATACCCCGAAGATTTCTGTATCCAGTTCGGTAAAGGCTTTCATATTGTCTCGAAAGTCCTGCCCTTCAGTCGTACAGCCCGGTGTGTTGTCTTTCGGATAGAAATAAATAACCACATTTTTGCCGCGTAAATCCGCCAGACGGACGGTTTGGTCGCCTGTTGCGGCAGCTTCAAAGTCCGGTACTTGCTTGTTCACTTCAACAGATGACATGACATCTCCTTTAATTCCCTTGTGTCAGTACGTGCCCAACATTACCATATCCGTTTTATTCGGACGGAGCTTTTATGATTACGGGTAGCCTTGTCGCACTGGTCACGCCCATGCATCCAAACGGTGACATTCACTGGGAGCATCTGGACAAACTGGTGGACTTTCATTTGGATAACGGTACCAATGGTATCGTTGCTGTGGGAACCACCGGCGAATCCGCAACGCTCGATCAGCAAGAGCACTGCCGGGTAATTGGTTATATCATCAAACGCGTGAACGGGCGGATCCCTGTTATTGCTGGCACCGGCGGTAACAGCACGCGTGAAGCTATTTATCTGACAACCGAGGCCCATAAGCTAGGTGCAGATGCCTGCCTGTTGGTAGTGCCTTACTACAATAAGCCGACTCAGGAAGGGCTTTACCAGCACTTCAAAGCAATCGCAGAGGCGGTGCCGGGCATGAACCAGATGCTCTATAACGTACCGGGGCGTACCGCTTGCGATATGCTCAATGAAACCGTACTGCGTCTTGCTGATATTCCCAACATTGTTGCCATCAAAGATGCCACGGGCAATATTCCTCGTGGTGCGGAGCTTATAGAAGCTCTTGATGGTCGTCTTGCGGTCTATTCCGGGGATGACGCCACAGCCGCTGAACTGATGCTTGCTGGCGCGAAGGGTAATGTATCGGTTACGGCAAACGTCGCACCTAAAGGTATGGCCGATCTATGCGCAGCAGCCATTGCAGGTAACCGGGCAGAGACGGAACGCCTGAACGAGCTTTTGATGCCGCTGAATCGCAAATTGTTCCTTGAGGCGAATCCAATACCGGTTAAGTGGGCGCTTCAACGTATGGATATGATCGGCGAGGGCATACGCCTGCCTTTGACTCAGTTCAGTGAGAAATTCCACGGTGAACTGGAAGAAGCGATGAAAGCCTCGGGTGTGCTCTGAGTTTGTTGATACCAATCGTGAAACAGTCCCAAACAGAGAGTAGGCCGATGCCGGTTCTTTCAGGAACCCGTAAGTTTTTTGCATTTCGACATGTGGTTGTAGCGTCCGGGCTGTTGCTGACCGTTGCAACGTCCGGCTGCAGCCTGATGGAGGATCGCTCAGAGCGATACGTGAGTGCAAAAGAAGGTGATCAGCTGGTTCTTCCGGAAACAGCTGATACTTCGCGTTTTGCTCAGGTTATGCCTATTCGACAAGTGAAGCCCGCGGACTCCAGCAAGATGTACCCGTCTGATCTTCCTCGGCCTCCCGATATGACATCGGAAATTCTCGAAGAGAATTATGTGGTTGAAGAATTGGACGGGCGCGCATGGTTGTTGGTAAACGATGTGCCGGGGCGTATCTGGCCTGTCGTAACGGCTTACATGAATGAGCAAGGCTTAGGCGTGGCCTATGACAATCCGCAGTTGGGCCTGCTGCAAAGTGATTTGGCTAATTTCAGCGTGCGTGCCCGTGAACTCCTTGAGCTTTCCAGCACGCCAGCTGATGCAACTGCAGCTGAGCCGAAAGCGATTTTGCAGATTCGCATAGCACCCGGTGTTCGCCGTAAAACCACTGAAATTCAGCTGCGCAAGCTTACCTCGGAAGGAAATGCAGAGGAGAACGCTGCGTGGCCGGGGGAGCTGATTTCATGGCGCGGAATTTCTGATCCGTCCGCAGATCAGCTGAGGCTACAGAAGCGCCTGCTCGCTGACTTGGGTGAGTTCATGAAAGCCCGTGAAGAGAGCAAGTCTTTTTCTCGTGCAGCTTCGGTGATGGTGGCTAAGCCGTTGGTAAAGCTTGTATCGGAAAACGATAAGGCACAGTCCATTCGTATGGACCTCGATTACGGCCGTTCCTGGGCAGAGATAAATCGTGCACTGGGCGAGTTGGGTACCGCGGTACTGGATTTGAATCGCAGCGAAGGTTGGTTCTTTGTAGATTTCCGCACCGCCGATGAGCGTGATCCGGGCTGGTTTAGCTGGTTTAGCAATAAGGAAGAACCTCGCCATACCCATACAATTAGTCTGGTACGGGGCGAAGGTCAGGTTCAAGTTACGGCTGAAGCGGCTGAGGGCTACAGCGGTGAGACGCGTGCTGAGGATTTACTGACACAGCTATTTGATTACCTATACTGATTAGAAGGGGTGCCTGCTATGCAGGCCTCCGTTTCGGAGACTTACTGATGGAAAAACGCGAAGAACTCTACGCAGGCAAAGCCAAATCCGTATTTCGCACCGACGACCCGGAGCGCTTTGTTCTTGTCTTCCGTGACGATACCTCGGCGTTTGATGGTGAAAAGAAAGAGCAACTTAACCGAAAAGGTATGGTGAATAACCGTTTTAACGCGTTCATCATGGACAAACTGGAAGCCGCCGGTGTGCCTACTCACCACGAAGGTTTGTTGTCTGCCACCGAATCGCTGGTTAAAAAGCTCGATATGATTCCAGTGGAATGCGTTGTGCGCAATGTTTCTGCTGGCAGCCTGTGTCGTCGTCTAGGCGTGGAAGAAGGACTAGAACTCAACCCGCCGACCTATGAGTTGTTCCTCAAGAACGACGCACTGCACGACCCAATGGTGAACGAATCCTTGGCTGTTAGCTTTAATTGGGCCACGGAGGCCGAACTGGCGCGGATGAAAGAGTTGACCTACAAGGTAAACGGCGTGCTGAAAAACCTATTCGATGAAGCCGGAATGCTGCTGGTGGACTATAAACTGGAATTCGGTCGCAGCGGCGATGAGATTGTTCTAGGCGACGAGTTCAGTCCCGACGGTTGCCGGATATGGGATAAAGAAACCCGAAAGAAAATGGACAAAGACCGCTTCCGGCAGGGTCTGGGCAATGTTATCGAGACCTATGAAGAAGTGGGTCGCCGCATTGGAATCAACTTCGACTGATTATTGGCCATTAATTCAAGCAGACAATAACGGCACAGGTGCACCATGCATAAGCTCACACTCGCGGTAGGCAGTTCTCTTCTTTTGGCTACGTCGTTGGCTCAGGCCGATGTGGTTGGCCTTGGTGCCAGCGTAGGCTACTGGGATTCTAACTTGTCCGGCAACGCTGCCTCGGGCGGCAACTCGGTCGATGTGGATGACGAGTTGCGCTTGAAAGACGACGGCAACGCGAACGCCAGCATTTATGTGGAGCACCCAGTGCCGGTTCTGCCGAATGTGCGTTTGGCTTACACACTGATTGAGCAAAGCGGCAATAGCACCCTGACAAACCCCTATGATGGCGTAAGCTCAGGCCCCGTGCGTTCAGATTTGGACCTCGAGCAACTAGACCTCACTCTTTACTACGAGCTTTTAGATAATTGGGTAAATCTGGACTTGGGACTAACCATAAGAGACTTCTCAGGCGAGCTGCTAGTTCAGAACAATTCTCAAGTCAGCCGCACGGAAGCCGACGCCGTTTTACCGCTCGGTTATATCGCAGCTCGCTTTGATTTGCCTCTCACTGGTGTAGCTGTGGGTGCAGAAGGTAACTTCATCAGCTTTGATGGCGATTCCATGCGCGACTTCAACGTGTACGGGCAGTACAACATTTCAGTGTTGCAACTTCGTGCAGGCTACCGCCAGATTGCAGTTGATTATGAAGATGGCAAGGACCAATTCGATGTAGAGATCGATGGGCCATTTATCAGCGCGGGTCTTGTCTTCTAAGAGTAGTCACGGCTGTCTAAAAAGGAGTAATAGACTTGAAGATACTGGTAACGGGCACCGCAGGGTTTATCGGTTCGCAATTGGCGTACCGGTTGCTTGAGCGGGGAGATGAGGTAATAGGCGTTGATAACGTTAACGACTATTACGATGTTAATCTCAAGGAAGCCCGTCTCGCGCGCCTTACCGACCACGCAGGCTTCACCGAAGTGCGTGAAGACGTTGCTGACCGAAAGGTGATGGCCGATATCTTCGCAAAACATCGTCCCGAACGAGTCGTGCACCTAGCTGCACAGGCTGGTGTGCGCTACTCGCTGGAAAACCCCAATGCGTATGTGGATGCCAACCTCGTTGGTTTCATGAATATACTAGAAGGGTGTCGCCACAACGATGTGAAACATCTGGTATATGCTTCTAGCAGTTCGGTTTACGGCGCTAACGAGGCCATGCCGTTTTCAGTCCATGACAATGTGGACCACCCTCTAAGTTTGTATGCAGCCTCGAAAAAAGCCAATGAGTTGATGGCTCACACCTACAGCCACCTCTATGGTTTACCCACTACTGGTTTAAGATTCTTTACGGTCTACGGCCCTTGGGGCCGACCAGATATGGCGTTGTTTATCTTTACCAAGAAGATTCTGGCTGGTGAACCGATTGATGTGTTCAATCATGGCAACCACAAACGCGACTTCACTTATATCGACGATATAGTGGAAGGTGTTATCCGTACTCTCGATCAAGTCGCTCAGCCTAACGGCGACTGGAGTGGCGCAGCGCCTGACCCAAGCACCAGCAAGGCCCCGTATCGCATTTACAACATTGGCAGCAACAACCCTGTGGAGCTCTCTAGGTTCATAGAAATTATTGAGCAAAGAGTCGGGAAAAAGGCCCAAAAAAATCTGCTTCCTATGCAACCGGGCGATGTGCCAGCCACCTACGCAAATGTTGATGATTTGATCAGCGATGTCGGCTATAAACCAGCCACCGGCGTGGAAGAGGGGATAGCCAACTTTGTTGACTGGTATCGTGATTTTTACCAAGTCTGATCTCAGAAAATCCTGCATCATAATAGAAATGCCCCTCCTTGGAGGGGCATCAGATTGCTGACAAACCCCGGTTTTTTCCGGGGTTTGTTGCGTTTGGGCGTTTTAAATTCAGCTGGCGACGGGTCTAGTCCAGTATTCCTGATGAAATTGCCAATCGGCCAGATAAGCCAATTTCCGGCCCCATTTCGGAATTTGGCTCTGCAAGCCAGGTACTCCAAGGGATTTGAGCCATAAAAGACGCGCGAGGATCTGCGCGATCTTCTTCATATTCTGGGCAGCGGCGGCCAACAGGCACTGTTCACGCACCTTCGAGAGCCCTCGCAGGCGAGCGTAACGATGGCCATGCAACTGTTTGGCATCGGCGAACGACCGCTCCACGGTTTCCTGTCGTCGTTTGTAGAGCGCCTTGCCCCACGGGGTTAACCGGTAACTATCCGTTCGGTCTTTGCTGTCCTGCCAGACATGCCGGGTAAGTACTTTGACGTGGTTAGCGCTGCGCGTGCATTGGCTTAACTGTGGGCAGTTTCTGCAGTGAGCCGGATTGGACTTGTACTCACGGTAGCCCAGTCGATTGGTCGTGGCGTAGATCAGTTGCTGACCTTGCGGGCAGCAATACGTATTCGTTTCAGCGTCATAGGTGAAGGCCCGCTTTGGGAGATAACCCTTGGGCTTGTTTGGTCGCCGGTAACCCATGACCCCATAGATGCCCCGGTCTTTCAGGCCCTTGCAGATACCTGCCATGTAGTAACCCGCATCCAGGCCCACACCCCAGACATCGAAGCCAAATCGTTCACATTGTCGATCGAGCCGATCGAGGTAGGGGCGGCTGTCATGGAGGTTGGCCGGTGTGGCGTAGCTGTCGGTGATGATGGCGTTGCGGCCATCGACGGTGCGGTGATCCAGGTAGAAGAAGCCCTTGGGCTTGCCTTCCCGAACCATATAGCCACTGTCCGGATCGGTACGGCTGATCTTGATGTCTTTGGTCTTGGCTGGCTGCTCGGACAGCTTCGTTTTCAAGGGCTTTTTACCCTGGGTTTTGCGATCGCCTTCGATGGCATCTTCCAGACTGTCCAGGTAGGCCGCCACTTTCGCCTCCGCCTGCTTCAGATCGTACTTGTTCTTGTTGGCGTTGGCCTTGAGGTGCGTGCTGTCGGTGTACAACACTTCGCCGCCTACGAGGCCATAGCCCATGGCCTGGAGCACGATCTCATCAAAGATGTCCTGATAGATGGTGCTATCTTGGAACCGCCGCCGGCGGTTCTGGCTAAGAGTAGAGGCATCCGGAATCTTGTCAGTCAGGTTAAAACGCAAGAACCAACGATACGCCACGTTAACCTGTATCTCCCTCACCAGCTGACGCTCACTTCGAATACCGAACAGATAGCCGAGAAACAGTATTTTGAACAGCACCACGGGATCGAGTGCCAGCCGGCCATTGTTCGAGCAGTACAAATGCCGAACCCGATCGCGAATAAATTCGAAATCGATGTACTGATCAATGTTGCGAAGAAGGTGGTTGTCGGGGACTAGCGATTCGAGACTGACCATCTCGAGTTCGTGTTGTTGCGGGGACGGCTCTTTGAGCATGGGGCAGCCTCTGAAAAGTCGATACCCCAATTACAACAAACCCCCGCCGAAATGGCGAGGGTTTGTCAGCAGTCTGA
>NZ_JALKAP010000008.1 GCF_023016045.1 Marinobacter sp. S6332
TCGAAGTTCTTCTTTCTGATCACTGGGTCAGATTTGCTCTTTAACAAATTGGACGAGATAGAACACGAAGACATTTTCTCATTATCTCCGAGAAAATGTGTTCAATGTGATAGCGATTTTTTCAAGCGTTATCCGGTGTTGTCGTTGAAGTGGTTGTTTATAGCTTCAAGTGGCTTATCTCTGAGTACAAAAACAGGGTCTTTTGGTGTTTCCTTCGGGAAACGTTGAAAGCAAATGTGGGTGTGCCAGCGATCAGTTGTCTTGGGGTTATATAGTCAAGCAACTAAGCGCATACGGTGGATGCCTTGGCAGTCAGAGGCGATGAAAGACGTGGAAGCCTGCGATAAGGTTCGGGGAGCTGGCAAACAAGCTGTGATCCGGACATTTCTGAATGGGGAAACCCACCCGATTTCGGTCGGGTATCTTGCACTGAATACATAGGTGTAAGAGGCGAACCGGGGGAACTGAAACATCTAAGTACCCCGAGGAAAAGAAATCAACCGAGATTCCCTAAGTAGCGGCGAGCGAACGGGGACTAGCCCTTAAGCTAGACAACTGGTAGGAGAAGGCTCTGGAAAGTGCCGCCATAGTGGGTGATAGCCCCGTATCCGAAACCTGAGTCTAGTGAAATCGAGTAGGACGGGACACGTGGTATCCTGTCTGAATATGGGGGGACCATCCTCCAAGGCTAAATACTCCTGACTGACCGATAGTGAACCAGTACCGTGAGGGAAAGGCGAAAAGAACCCCTGTGAGGGGAGTGAAATAGATCCTGAAACCGTATGCGTACAAGCAGTCGGAGCAGACTTGTTCTGTGACGGCGTACCTTTTGTATAATGGGTCAGCGACTTATGTTCAGTGGCGAGGTTAACCGTTTAGGGGAGCCGTAGGGAAACCGAGTCTGAATAGGGCGATTTAGTCGCTGGGCATAGACCCGAAACCGGGCGATCTATCCATGAGCAGGTTGAAGGTTGAGTAACATCAACTGGAGGACCGAACCCACTGTCGTTGAAAAGCCAGGGGATGACTTGTGGATCGGAGTGAAAGGCTAATCAAGCCCGGAGATAGCTGGTTCTCCCCGAAAGCTATTTAGGTAGCGCCTCGGACGAATACCACAGGGGGTAGAGCACTGTTTCGGCTAGGGGGTCATCCCGACTTACCAACCCGATGCAAACTCCGAATACCTGTGAGTACTATCCGGGAGACACACGGTGGGTGCTAACGTCCATCGTGAAGAGGGAAACAACCCAGACCGCCAGCTAAGGTCCCAAAGTACCAGTTAAGTGGGAAACGATGTGGGAAGGCTCAGACAGCTAGGAGGTTGGCTTAGAAGCAGCCATCCTTTAAAGAAAGCGTAATAGCTCACTAGTCGAGTCGGCCTGCGCGGAAGATGTAACGGGGCTCAAACTGGTCACCGAAGCTGCGGCTGCATACTTTGTATGCGGGGTAGGGGAGCGTTCTGTAAGCCTGCGAAGGTGTGTTGAGAAGCATGCTGGAGGTATCAGAAGTGCGAATGCTGACATGAGTAACGACAATGCGGGTGAAAAACCCGCACGCCGGAAGACCAAGGGTTCCTGCGCAACGCTAATCGGCGCAGGGTGAGTCGGCCCCTAAGGCGAGACCGAAAGGTGTAGTCGATGGGAAACGGATTAATATTTCCGTACCTTGGATAGCTGCGATGGAGAGACGGAGAAGGCTAGGTGAGCCGGGCGACGGTTGTCCCGGTTTAAGCGTGTAGGGAGTGGGTTTAGGCAAATCCGGATCCACAATCCTGAGACGTGACGACGAGCACCCTTTTACGGGAGCGAAGTCATTGATGCCCTGCTTCCAGGAAAATCTTCTAAGCTTCAGGCTATTCGAGACCGTACCCCAAACCGACACAGGTGGTCAGGTAGAGAATACCAAGGCGCTTGAGAGAACTCGGGTAAAGGAACTAGGCAAAATGGTGCCGTAACTTCGGGAGAAGGCACGCTGGTGGTATGTGACGCCCTTCGCGGGTTGAGCAGAAGCCAGTCGAAGATACCAGGCCCCTGCGACTGTTTATTAAAAACACAGCACTGTGCAAACACGAAAGTGGACGTATACGGTGTGACGCCTGCCCGGTGCCGGAAGGTTAATTGATGGGGTTAGCATTCGTGCGAAGCTCTTGATCGAAGCCCCGGTAAACGGCGGCCGTAACTATAACGGTCCTAAGGTAGCGAAATTCCTTGTCGGGTAAGTTCCGACCTGCACGAATGGCGTAACGATGGGGGCGCTGTCTCTACCCGAGACTCAGTGAAATTGAAATCGCCGTGAAGATGCGGTGTATCCGCGGCTAGACGGAAAGACCCCGTGAACCTTTACTATAGCTTCACAGTGAACTTTGAACATGTTTGTGTAGGATAGCTGGGAGGCTTTGAAGCGTGAACGCCAGTTTGCGTGGAGCCAACCTTGAAATACCAGCCTGGCATGTTTGAGGTTCTAACTCTGGTCCCTTATCGGGATCGAGGACACTGTGTGGTGGGTAGTTTGACTGGGGCGGTCTCCTCCTAAAGCGTAACGGAGGAGCACAAAGGTGGGCTAAGTACGGTCGGACATCGTACGGTTAGTGTAATGGCACAAGCCCGCTTAACTGCGAGACTGACACGTCGAGCAGGTACGAAAGTAGGTCATAGTGATCCGGTGGTTCTGTATGGAAGGGCCATCGCTCAACGGATAAAAGGTACTCCGGGGATAACAGGCTGATACCGCCCAAGAGTTCACATCGACGGCGGTGTTTGGCACCTCGATGTCGGCTCATCACATCCTGGGGCTGAAGCCGGTCCCAAGGGTATGGCTGTTCGCCATTTAAAGTGGTACGCGAGCTGGGTTTAGAACGTCGTGAGACAGTTCGGTCCCTATCTGCCGTGGACGTTGGAGATTTGAGGAAAGCTGCTCCTAGTACGAGAGGACCGGAGTGGACGAACCGCTGGTGTTCCAGTTGTCTCGCCAGAGGCACTGCTGGGTAGCTATGTTCGGACAGGATAACCGCTGAAAGCATCTAAGCGGGAAGCCCCTTCCAAGATGAGATCTCCCCGGGCCCTCGAGGCCCCTAAAGAGCCGTTCAAGACCAGGACGTTGATAGGTCGGGTGTGTAAGCGCTGCGAGGCGTTGAGCTAACCGATACTAATTGCTCGTGCGGCTTGACTATATAACACCCAAGACAATTGCTTGGATAACGCTAGAACAAACGAAAAAATCAAAACACATTGAACAACCTCTATCTCGTCCCCCAGTGATCAACCGTTTTGTCTGACGACCATAGCGGCTTGGAACCACCTGATCCCATCTCGAACTCAGAAGTGAAACAAGCCTGCGCCGATGGTAGTGTGGCACTTGCCCATGTGAGAGTAGGTCATCGTCAGACTCTTAATACCGAAAACCCCCTCCGATAACTCGGTGGGGGTTTTTTTATGCCTAGAATTTGCTTCGTCAAGGAAGCCAGATTTCAAAAACACCACCGCCGAGTTCACCACCATTGTGAAGCTTAATACAGCCGTTTCGATCTCCTTCGCTATGCAGACTGGCCACAGCTGAAACAAAGAAAAGCCCAAGGCTGGTACTACCAGTTTTGAAGTCCAGAGACTTGAAGCTCAGCGTTCCCGTGTGTTGCATGCTCTTTGGATAACCCTTTCCGTTATCCTCTACTCTGATTACAAGATAACCCTCGTTTTCTCTAGCGTTTACCCTGATTTGGCTGTTCGTATAGCGAATAGCATTGTTAATGATATTGTTCAGTGCACCTGTTAGAAGGCTTGCATCGAAAAAGCCGTTTATCGGTTCAGCATCAATGGAATACTCAATTCCAAGTCCTTCAAGAAGCGGCGAGTGTCTGGCAAGGTGCTCTGACAAAAAGTCTGGAACATACAGCTCTTCGATATGCGCAGAAAGGTTGTTTTCGCCAAGTCTATAGATCCCCAAAAGCTGGACCAGATCATTGTGTATACGCTCAGCTTCGTATTGAAGGGTATTAAAACTATGGGAGTCCTTTAGATCGGTTGCATTTTGTGTTCTCAGTTCATCCAGAGAATTAAGCAGCATTCCTAGCGAGTTCTTCATATCGTGCACTGCCAGAGCTAAAACCATGGAAAAGTCGATGTTTCGATTACTCATAGTTTAAGAGCCTCTAGTTTGCGTTTTAGTGCTAGGTAGCGCCTGTACTGAGCATGATGTTCGGGAAGGTCATCTAAACGCTTCAGGTGTTGTTGGCAGCGCTCCAGCAAGCCCTTCCCATTCGTGCTGTTGTTGTACTGTTTTAGCAGCACCTGAATCTGATTAAGGTTTAGTGCAGGGTGGGTAGGTATTATTTCAAGTGCTTTGGAAAAGATGGCCTCCGCCTCTGTCAGATTGCCGGACTCAAAAGCTGCAATGCCTTCGCGGTTGAAACGGCGGGCTTTAATTTTAATGCGAAAGCTAACAGGCTCATCCAGTAAGCTCTCGATTTTTCTGGCTGAAGCAGGGTCCTCTCCGTAATGTTCTGTCAGCTTGCCGAGTGTTACTCTCGCTTCTTTTGCTAGATCAAGCCGGTATAGAGTTCGGGCGTAGTCCAGCCCAGCCTCTAACTCCAACACATCCACATTATTAAGCATCGCTTGCACACTCTCTAGAATAGAGTGGGCTTTGTCAAAGTGCCCCTGACCCGCATGAATCCTGCACTGAATGGCCTTGCTATGAAGTTCAAGTATTTCGTTGTCCGGGTATCGCTTCACCATGCTTTCAAGAACTGACAAAGCCTCATTCGCGAGCTTCTCTCCCTCGGTGCTTGTGTTGTCATCGCTCAGATCGTAAAGGGCCCTGCTCAGTGAAAGGTAGTGGCTGGCACTGTTATGAATGGAGTGAGCTCCAAGGCGAACAGTTTGGCGCCATGCCTCCGCAGCCGTCTCCATGTCCTGATTGGATTCAGCAAGTTCCGCTAAGTGTTTTTGCCGGTGGAGAGCGTTGGGCGACTGGTTTATCGCCTGCTCCAGAATCGTCTGGGCTTTGCTGGCGTGATGCTGGCGTTCAAGACCTTCCGCAAGAAGGTCGTAAGCCTCCATATAATCGGGGTGACTGTCGATCATACGCTGCAAGCTTTCAACGGCTTCTGCGTACCGGTGATTGGCAAGTAAAGCTTTATTGCGCCCAAGTCTTGCCCAAGACAGCTCACGCTGGGCTAGAGCCTCGTCATAAACTCTGATGGCGTGGGTTAGATCGCCCAATTGCAGGTATAACTCCCCAAGGGTTTTCATTAGCCAAGTTCTGTAACGGGGTAGCCGTGTAATCGCGGCGGTGCAGAGTGAAATCGCTTCTGGGTAGTTTTGACGATCGATTTCGCGATTGATTGCGAGTAAGGCATTGCGTTGATTAATCAGGCTACCGAGGCGCTTTTCCAGCATTGCCCGGTTGATTGGCTTTGCGAGATAGGCGTCTGGCTGGTATTCGCGAGCACCCATGACCATTTCTCTGGATGTCTCGGAGGTGACCATTAAAAACAGCGATGATCTTTTGAGAAGTTTCTTGTGGCGCAGTTCTTCAAGAATGTGCTGTCCGTTTCTACCGTCACCCAAGTTGTAGTCACACAGTACGACATCAACGTGATTATAGGTGCAATACTGTATAGCCGCTCTGGCATGTGCAACTAGTTCTATATTATTGGCGCCGCAACTGCGAAGCATATGCCGCATTGAGATTCTGAAGTTCTCAAAGTCGTCAACCACCAAATAAGTGAGCTTCCCAAAGGCACTAGGGTCTGGAGCAGGAGTGCTATCGGGCGTATTCATGAGCGTTTTTGCTTCAGAAGCTTGTTCACCATAGCTCGTAGGGCCGCCGGTTTAACCGGCTTATATAGAATTTGATATCCGCGCCCGATAGCGTCATCGCGAACTTCAGTTGCCATATAACCAGTTATTAAAATACCCGGAATATCGTATCCGACTGATTTACGAATTGCATCCATTGCATCGAGACCGTTCTTATCATCATCAAGCTGGTAGTCCGCCAATATAATGTCCGGTTGTTTGGCTTCCAGTTGTTCCAAGGCATGCTCAAGGCTCTCCGCAGCGGTAATGTCGCACTTCCAGTTTCCAAGAAGTGCGACCATTCCTTGGAGTATTGCTGGGTCGTTGTCGATACAGAGTACGCTCAGCCCCCCAAGGCTGGAAACGCGGCGGGCGCTTGTGGTTGCTAATGTTTCAGCGGCTCTATAGGCCTGATCCGCAGCAGCGAGCGGAACCGTAATGCCAAAGACGCTACCTTTGCCCTGAATTGACTGAACACTCACTGGGTGATTGAGCATGCCACTGATTCGGTCGACAATTGCAAGTCCAAGACCTAGGCCTTTTTTGTCTCGCCCATGCTGGAAGCGTCGGAATTCTTCGAAAATGAAGTTGAGCTGATCATCTGGAATGCCTGGGCCAGTATCCCAAACCTCAATGCGAAGGTAGCCTTTCAGGCGTCGGCAGCCCAACAGAATTTTTCCTTCGGGAGTGTAGCGTATTGCGTTGGAGAGAAAGTTCTGCACCACACGCCTAAGCAGTTTGGAGTCTGAGTAAACCCAAGCGCTACTTGGTACTACATGAAGTTTCAAGCCTTGGTCTTCTGCGATAGCAGTAAAATCTGTGGCCAGATGACGCATGATGTCGTTTACCGGAAACACTCCAAGGTCTGATTCCAAAGCGCCAGCGTCGAGCTTGGAAATATCGAGAAGGGTGCTGATGATCTCTTCCGCTGCGCCCAGTGAGCTGTCGATATGGTCAACAAGATCTTTGGTTTCGGTATTGTTGGCTTTACCTGCAAGTGCTGACGTAAATAGACGTGCAGCATTCAGGGGCTGTAACAGATCATGACTGGCGGAGGCAAGAAAGCGAGTTTTGCTCTGATTGGCTTGCTCGGCAACAGACTTGGCTTTGAGCATCTGCTCGTTAATAACCTGCAGCTCTTGCGTGCGTTCTTTCACCCGTTGTTCAAGGTACGTGTTGGTTTCTTTCAGCGCCTGCTCCGTGCGGCGCATTGGTGTGATGTCCTGAAATGTGGTGACGTAGCCACCACCGGGAATTGGACTGCCATCAACGCGAACGATGGTGCCGTCTGGCCTCTGGCGCTCGTAGGAAATAAGCTGGCCTTCACGCATGCTGGCGTAATGGTCGGATATGATTTCATCAATACGTCGGGCGGACAGGTTGGCGTTGGTTAGGTTGTAGCGCATTAGGTCTTCTGCCGGGCGTCCGACTCTTACGAAACCTTTTGGGTAGGCGAAAAGTTCCAGATAGCGGTGGTTCCAAACAACCAGTTGCTGCTGCTGGTTGACCACTGAGACGCCAAGGCTAATATTCTCGATAGCCGACTGCAGTAGTTCTCTGCTAAACGTCATGGCTTGTGACGCCTCATCAACAATGCTGACCACATCTTCAATCTGCATGTCGCGGCCGGTTAGGGTCGACTCCAAAACCACTCGGGCAGTCGACGCACCAATCACCGATGCGAGTTGGCGTTCTATATATTTCATCAAGTGAGACGAGGCTGGGCGGTGCGGATGCAGCCTTACTGCATTGCGGCGCTCATAGTTACGGAACACTGTCTCTGAGCGTTCCTCCCCCATGAATCTATCGCTAAGTGCTTGCAAGTCAGCTGTGAGTATTTCCCCCTGCCAGCCTTGATGGTGAACCGTATCGCCTTTTGGGTGAGGATCGTGGAAGAAAGAGGCGATTTGGATTTTTTCGCGCACCCTTTGGCGAGTTACTAACGAAAGTAAAATGTAAACCAAGGTGTTAATGCCAAGGCTCCAGATAATACCGTGGCTGGTTTGGTCGAGCTCTAAACCGAAAAGTGCTGTCGGTCTGGTCCAGCCAAGGCCCAATATACCCTCGTTGATCAGAGAGTCAGTGAACCAGCCTGTTGACGTTAAAGCGGGGAGGAGCAAAGTGTAGCACCACATAAGAAAGCCGAGCGCTAACCCCCAAGCTGCGCCTGTTGCATTCCCGCGGCGCCAAAGGATGCCTCCCACAAGCGCTGGTCCAAATTGTGCGGCGGCTGCGAAAGAGAGTAGCCCGAATGAAGTCAGGCTATAGTCTTCTCCCGCCATCCGGTAAAAGCCATAGGCCGTAAGCAAGACGATAAAAATAGCCACTCTACGAATGCCAAGCAGGAGGGAGCTCAGGTCTGTCTGACGGTTCATCCGCGGCCGGAAAAACTTGAGCAGGGCTGGCATTATAATTTCATTGCTAACCATGGTGGCAATGGCGACCGAGCATACGATGACCATGGCAGCTGCCGCTGATCCACCCCCAAGAAACGCAAGAATGGCTAGCCATTCTTTACCGGCCATAATGGGCAGTTGCAGGATTAGAATGTCGGGATTGCTGGCCATGGTTTCCGGCGCTAGCAAGCCAGCGGCCGCAATGGGTAGTACGAATGCGCTGGCTACAATGAGATAAACGGGCATTGCCCAACGTGCAACTTCAAAGTCCCGGTGGTCTGCATTCTCCACTACCATAACGTGGAACTGTCTAGGCAGGCAGATGATGGCAAGCATTGCAACGAGCGTTTGTGTTATGAATGCAGGTGCTTCGATGGCATCGGTTGTCAGAATGCCGGTCAAATCAGCCTGTTTTACATTCTCAATAAGATCCCCAAAGCCATTGTAGAGCCCGTATCCAACAAAAAGCCCAACGGCGACAAAGGCTACAAGTTTGATTAGTGATTCGAAAGCCACAGCCTGAATCATGCCTCGATGATGTTCAGTGGATTCCAAGTGGCGGGTACCGAAAAGCACAGTAAAGGCAGTTAGGGCTAGGGTGATATACCAGGCCGCATCGTTCCACGCGGCGGTGCTAAGTTCCTGAGCGCCAGCACCTGTGTCTGAGAGTACGCTGAAGCCCATGGCGATGGCCTTCAGTTGAAGTGCGATGTAGGGCACGCTGCCAATGAGCGCAAAGGTTGCAATCATAGCCGCAAGTAACTGAGATTTACCGTAGCGGGAGGCAATGAAGTCTGCGATAGATGTGCTGTTGTTGCGTTTACTTATATAGATAATGCGGCGTAACAGGGGTGCGCCGAAAACAAACACCAGTAGCGGGCCAAGGTAAATTGGCAGGAACCCCAGCCCTTCTTGGGTCGCGCGGCCAACAGCGCCATAGAAGGTCCAGGATGTAAAGTAGACCGCTAAAGATAAAGAATAAACGTGAGTTCTAGCAAAACGCCTGCGATACAATCCAGGGTGTTTATCACCCGCCCAGGCGATGATAAACAGGATTGAAATGTAGGTGATGGAGATTAAGACCAGCAGCCAAACACTAATCATATTTATGCATTTTCCTCAGGTAGGGCGGGTTGCCTGAACAAGTTGCTAGAATGTTAGCCGGGACATACCGTGGAATAAAGCGCGTCGACCGACTCCAAAACCTTTAGGTTGTCTACCCGCGGTGTTCCATCAGAACCGATAGGAATGAGCTCGCGGGTTGCGCAGTTAATAATGTGTATGCGGTGCGAAACAGTGTCCGTCACTTTTTGCTCAAAGTGGTAAAGCGTGAACCGGACTATGTCCGGGTTATTGGTATCCCGCCCGATGCTATCTGTGTCTACAGTGGAGAACGCCGTCACATACGGATAGACCAAAGACCACGGGCGCCAAAAAATTCCTTTACGTTCTGTGCTTACTACGACTGCCTCATCAGGCAGACGCGATTGCTTGTGGTCAAACCACGTATACTCTCCGTAAATCAAGTACCCCAACATGCCAGCGCCGGCAAATACGGGAATAATCCACTTAGGCGCCATGTTGCGAGTAACCGCCCGGATACCCAAAGCGACGCCAGCAGCGCCAAGCCCGCAGAATACAGTGGCGACAAGAGTCCAGAACATAAAAATTATCCCTTAAAAAAAGAACGGGCTTCCTCACAGAGGAAGCCCGTTCAGAACAACCTGCCAACTCGATGAGTTAGTCAGGTCAGCTTATTGCTTAGTGGTCTTGAGCTTGCCCGGCACCGCGAGGGTAGCGAACGCTTTCAACCAGCTCCTGAATCTCAACGGGCGGCTCTTCAGTTGCATTTGCTACTGCGAAGGCTACCGCAAAGTTGACCAGTGCACCAATCGCGCCAATCGACAGAGGTGAGATGCCAAATACCCAGTTTGCCGGAACGTCCGCGAGGTTGGCTGTGCCGGGAATGAAGAACCATCCCTTGTACACAAAGATGTACGACAGCGTGAATACCAAGCCGCTCAGCATACCCGCAATGGCCCCGGTATTGTTGATGCGCTTGGAGAAAATACCCATCATCAGCGCGGGGAACAGCGAGGCCGCGGCAATACCAAAGGCCAAGGCCACAACTTGAGCAGCAAACCCGGGCGGGTTGGCACCCAAATAAGTTGCCACAACGATCGCAACGGCCATGGAGATACGGGCTGCCAATAGTTCACCCTTATCTGTGATGCCCGGATTGATTGAGCCTTTAATTAAGTCATGGCTGACTGCCGAAGATATGGCTAACAGGAGACCTGCCGCTGTCGATAGTGCGGCAGCAAGGCCGCCTGCAGCAATCAAACCAATAACCCAGCCAGGAAGATTCGCTATTTCGGGGTTGGCGAGTACGATAATGTCACGGTTCACATCCAGCTCGTTGCCTTCCCAGCCACGAGCTTCAGCCTGCGGCTTAAACGCTTGGGCGGCTGGGTCGGATCCGTCATTATACATCTGGATGCGGCCATCTTCGTTTTTATCAACGTACTTGATCAGGCCGGTGACTTCCCATTCTTTCACCCATTGTGGGCGATCCTCGTAGCGAATCGGCTCAGCAGCTGTGCCATCGGGGTAAACAGTTGTCATCAGGTTCAATCGAGCCATGGACGCAACAGCAGGAGCTGTCAGGTAAAGTAGGGCAATGAATACCAAAGCCCAACCTGCGGACCAGCGAGCATCAGCAACCTTCGGAACTGTGAAGAAGCGGATGATAACGTGGGGCAGGCCAGCTGTACCGATCATCAGGGTCAGGGTGAATAGAACCATGTTCAGGTGGCTATCAACATCCGCAGAATACTCACTGAAACCAACATCAGTAATGACCTGATTCAACTTGTCGAGAATCGGCATGCCAGAATCAATATGTGTTGAGAACAGGCCAAGCGCCGGAACAGGGTTGCCGGTTAGCTGGAAAGAGATGAAAACCGCTGGAATGGTATAGGCAATGATCAGAACAATATATTGGGCAACCTGTGTGTAGGTGATACCTTTCATGCCGCCAAGTACGGAATAAATAAAGATTACAACAGCAGCGATCATCAGGCCTGTTGTAGAGTCAACCTCCAAGAAGCGAGAGAAAGCAACACCGGCTCCCGCCATTTGTCCGATAACATAAGTAAGTGATGCTACGATCAGGCAGATTACCGCAACCAGCCGGGCTTGCTTGCTGTAGAAGCGATCACCGATAAACTCTGGAACCGTAAACTTGCCGAACTTGCGCAGGTAGGGTGCCAATAGCATTGCCAGCAGAACGTAGCCGCCGGTCCAACCCATTAGGTAAGCGGAGCTTGCATAACCACTGGCGGCAATGATGCCTGCCATGGATATAAAGGACGCCGCAGACATCCAGTCGGCACCAATCGCCATGCCGTTGGTGATTGGGTGAACACCGCCACCGGCTACGTAGAAGTCTTTTGTGCTGCCAGCCTTAGCCCAGACAGCAATAAGGATGTAGATGAGGAAGGAACCACCTACAAACATGATGTTGATTGCAAATTGGCTCATACGCTTACTCCTCGTCTACGCCGAATTGTTTATCGAGTCTGTTCATGCGCCACGCGTAGTGGAAGATAAGTCCAATGAACGTGAGAATAGAGCCCTGTTGAGCAAACCAGAATCCCAGGTCGGTACCGCCGATTGGGATACCTGAAAGCATCGGGCGTAAAACAATTCCAAAACCGTATGAGACCAGAGCCCAGACAATCAGGCTCCCAAATATAAGGCGAAGGTTCGCCTTCCAGTACTTTTCAGCATCGTAGCTATGACCTGGCATAGGATTACTCCTGTCTTGTTGTTGTTTATCCGTGGTGTTTTTTCGATGAGCTGAGCAAACCAGAGAGTTTATTATTCATATTAGTATTTCCCCTACTTGTCCTCATATATGACTCTACATTGCCGGCGATTTATAGATATTGGCAAAAGGTCTAAATCTTGAGTTTCTCCTGCAATAGGCCTGTTGCCAAGGCCTTCAGACACCTGAATCAGCTGTGGTGTATGTTTCTAAGGCGCCGGTGGTAGCGTAGTTTGTCCTGCAGCTCTCGAAGGGTTTTTAGGCCTTCTTTATGTGCTTTGTTCAGTGCAATTAATGTGAGTTCAGCCGTTGCCAGCGCATCTGAAGCGGCGTGGTGCCGGGCACTGACTTCAAGGCCAAAATAGTCCGCCCAGTGATCCAAGCCTTTGCCTCCCGTTTTGGCATCCGGAAAAAACGCAGGTAGCACATCAGCGACGTCCATCCATGTATGGTTCTGGGTGTAGCCCAACTCTGCTTTTAATGTTTTTTCAAGAAACTTCTGATCAAAGGCAGAATGGTATGCGAGTACCGGATCACCATTCATCCACTCCAGTAAAAACAGCAGAGCATCCTCAGTCTCATGACCTTGGGTGAGGGCTTCCGGGCCAATACCGTGAATTAGAACAGTTTGGGTGATGTCCAGTTCCGGGCGCCTTAGAACGAGGTCAAACTGATCACTGAGGTCGATAGCACCGCCGCTAATAGCGACTGCGCCAATAGCGATTACTTCATCTTTTCCGGGATGTAGGCCGGTTGTCTCCAAATCCAGCACTATCAGTCGGCACTGAGAAAGTAGCTGATCCCCCGGTGTTTTAGGCTTGGGCGTATTCTCTGGCGCTATATTGCCGGATATGCCAGTGCGGCGACGTGCAATCCACTGTTTGATCTGTTGCAGCATGGTCGGCGGCCTGACTTCAGAGTTGGTAGGCAAGTTCAAGTTTTTGTTGCAGGCGCTGGGCCTGCCTGAACGATTCTCGCAAAATCCTTCTGTCTAGCGGATTTAGGTCATTCGGATCAATAAAATTTGTGAGCTCCTCGCCACGTTCCAGCATTTCCTGATGGGACCGCATGCGAATAGCTTGTATGAGGCTGTAGGCGTCTTTCCAGGCATTGGCGTCTTTGTCGTCAAAAATACCCTTTCCAACCAGTTCGTCCATCCTCTCAAGCGTATTTGCATTTTTCACACCGTTGGCCAGCGCAAATACGCGCACGGCCTCAACGAAAGGCGCGAGACCTTGACGCTTGAGGTCCAGACTGTTCTTTTTGCCGTCAGTAACGTAACGAAAATTGCGAAACATAGTCAGCGGTGGCTTTCTCTGGAGTGCGTTTCCTGCAAGCATCTTTTGGAAAAGCGCATTCTTCTGGATTCTTGCGAGCACTTTGTCAAGAAGCTCGTTTAACGAGTCGGTGGGGCCATAAACCGCTCTCATGTCGAGAAATATGGACGAGTACACCAGATTTTGCGGAGTGGATGCATCAATGAAGCGGATGAACCAGTCATCCCACTCGTGATCACTCAGGCACAGCTTAGGGTTGCTGGCCATGATGTTGCCTTTGCATAGTGTAAAGCCACACTGGGCAAGCTCGTCATTTACTGCTCGGGCGAAGGGCAACAGCTTTTCACGGACTTGATCTTCCGTCATGCCTTCCGGCGTTTGGAATAAAATACCATTGTCTTGGTCTGTCAGAAGGGTTTGCTCCTGTCGGCCTTCGCTACCAAACGTTAGCCAGGTGAAGGCTATGCCTGGGTCATTTTTCTTTATATTTAGCTCGAGTACACGCCTCACAGTGACGTCGTTAAGCGTCGTAATGATTTTTACGACCTGGCCAGAGTCAGCGCCGTGGGCCAGCATAGCGTCCACTAAGCGGGATACATCGGTGCGAAGGCTAACCAATGTGCGTAAATGTGTGGCGGTGCCAATTGTGCGGGCGAGGTTTACCAGATCAACCCTTTGCAGGGAAAAGAGATCCCGCTCCGATACCATTCCTATCAAACGCTTGTGTTCATCCACCACGCAGAGATGTGCGAAGTGGTGTTCTGCCATTAGCATGGCCGCGTCAAATGCATCTGCGTGTACAGGCAGGCAGCAGGGATTTTTGGTCATGATTTGACCCACAGGCTCGTCTAAGCTGCACGTTTCCTCTGCAATCATTGTGCGCAGGTCACGAAGTGTAAAAATACCTATGGGGTGCCGGCCGTCGTCGGTGATAACGATGCTGCCAACACTGTTTTCATGCATGCGGGCAACGGCTTTGCGCACTGGCAAATCCGGGTTGCACACAATGGGGTTGCGCAAGGCGTAGCGCTCAAGAGGGGTGCTTAGAGAGATGCTAGACCCCATAGATGCCATGGCGCCGGTTTGTATGCGTTGGTTAACCTGATCCAGCAAGCTGCTGACACCGCGTAAGCAAAAATCTCGGAATGATTCGCTCTCGGATATCAGGGTTATAAACGCGTCTTGCTCAATACTTAAACAGAAAGTATCGCCAGCTGCGCGGTGTATAGTTCGTGTGGGGCGTTCCCCTATGATTGCCGCTAGGGGAAAACACTCGCCCTGGCTTATCTCAAATGTGGTTTCGGTTTTGTCGACTTTCTCATTATGTCGTTCGCCACGAATCCGTCCCTGTTTAACAACGTAAAACCTGTTAACGACGCCGTCTTCTGCCGATAAAACAACATCACCATCGGCGTAGAACCGCAGCGTTGCATGCTCCGCAAAGTGAGCGAGATGATCGTCATCCATGTTTGAAAAGGGCGCATGTGACTGTAGGAAGACCATGATGGCGCGAGTATTCTGCGGGCGAGTTGTGTCCTGATTTGCTGCTGCCATAGCTGGTCCCGTCATTTCGTTATTATTGTCAATTTACAGTGTAGAACACTGAAGCCAATGTTCACTCTACGATATTGGTCGCATCTTCAGCGGTTTGATGGGGCCCAGATGCAAGCTTGATCAAACCTCGGCTTTCTTTATGGAAAGCGTGCCGAGTGGTAGAGTTCCTTCATTCAGCAGCTTATTGAATGCACGGCCATGATTACCAAAAATGATCGCCTCAGTTTTCTTGAGGAAATGAAGGATGTCCGGCGTATCCGAAAACCCAATCGCGCCGAGATAACCACCCCCCGCGAACTGACGCCCGGCCACTTGGAGCGTCAGCGTGCTGCCGTGGAAAAACCGCTTCGAGATGCTAATCCACTGACCTCGGACATAGTTGAACCCTTAACCGCGCACGACATTCTCAGTTGGCAGCGACCCGGTATACAGAACGGTGTCTTCCGCAAGCTTAGGCTGGGTCAATATCCTATTGAGGCGAGACTGGATCTGCACCGAATGACGGTGGAGCAAGCGCGCAAAGAGGTGTTCCAGTTCATCGGAGACTGCGTTAATTACGGCCTACGGTCCGTGATAATTCTTCATGGGAAGGGTGAGCGTAATCCTGATGGCATAGCCCAGCTCAAAAGCTATTTGGCTAAATGGTTGCCGGAACTCGCAGACGTAATGGCGTTCCACTCCGCCCAGAAGCGACATGGTGGAACTGGGGCAGTCTATGTCATGGTGCGCAAGAGTGACCGGGACAAACAGCGCAACCGCGAACTGCACGGCACACGCTAGTGTTTCCGAGTGGTTTATGCATCTGAAGCGTTAATCGACCTCTAACCGATCTGAAGTAAGGACTTTTCATGAAAAAAATGGCTCTGATATTGTTTGTTGGTTTGGCCCTCGCGGGCTGCAAAGACCGCGTGATTTGGGACGACAAAGGCAAGATTGATGAAAAGACCCAGAATCGTGAGGTGTGGGACTCCAACGGGAAAATGAAAGCCGATGAGCGCGAAGTCTGGGTAAATAAAGACGGCGAAAAAGTTGTGAAGTAATGCATTGGTAAAATCTGCACCAAGCAGCCTTCGGCCACACAAAATCAAGAACCCAACACGCGGTGTTGAGATTAGGGAGAGAGTAGGCATGGCACTTAGCCTTACAGTTAACGGCGAACAGCGCTCGTTGGATATTGAGGGTGATACCCCTTTGTTATGGGTATTGCGTGACGAGCTGGGGCTGAAGGGCACCAAATTCGGCTGTGGTGCGGGGCTGTGCGGCGCTTGCACGGTACATCTGAATGGGCAGCCGGTGCGGTCCTGTTCGACCCCGGTTGAGTTCGCGGCTGGTGGTGAAGTAACCACCATAGAAGGCTTGGCTGAAGACGGGCAACTCCATGCCCTACAAAAAGCGTGGATTGCCGAGGGTGTGCCACAGTGCGGTTACTGTCAATCTGGCCAAATCATGAGTGCAGCCCATCTTTTGGCAACCAATCCGGCTCCAGCCCGAAATGATATTGTCGCAGCGATGACTGGCAATCTCTGCCGTTGCGGCACCTACTCGCGCATCATTGCAGCTGTAGAGTCGGTGGCCGCAAGCTCTCTCGCATACGATGCGTCAGCAGCCGGGCAGGAGAGGTGATATGGCTATGAATCGACGCGACTTTCTGAAAGTTAGTGCTGGTACGTCTGGCTCCCTAATGCTGTCCCTGTCGCTCCCCGGTTGTTCTGGCATGCCCACCGGTTACACGCAGGAAACCGGCGAATGGAAACCGGACGCTTGGCTTGAGATAACCAATACTGACGAGATTCACTTTACTTTGGCCCGGGTTGAGATGGGGCAGGGTACCTACACCGGTCTTACTACATTGATTGCGGAAGAGCTGGAGGTTGATCCAGAAGCGATTACGCCCAGATTTGCACCGGTGGCGCCTGAATACCGCAACCCGCTATATAAGCTACAGCTGACGGGCGGCAGCACCAGTATTTCTACCAGTTGGGAACCCTTGCGCACAGCAGGGGCTTCGGCGCGGCAGATGCTGATCATGGCAGCGGCTAGAGTATGGCAAGTGAACTCCGCGGATTGCTCTGCGGCTCAGGGACGGGTGCTTCACCCCAACGGTCGGGATTCCATGCGCTACGGGCAGTTGGTGGAACTCGCGGCTAAAGAATCCGTAAGCTATGATATAGCACTCAAGCCGGCGAGCGAGTGGAAGTACATTGGCAAACACCGCGGCCGACTTGATGCCCGTGCCAAATCCACCGGCACTGCGGTTTATGGCATTGATGTAGAGCTGCCCGGGATGGTTTACAGCGTTGTAACCCGGCCACCCCGTTACGGTGCGCGGGTTAAAGCGTTCAATGAAAGCGATGTGCGTGCTATGCCGGGAGTTTTGGATGTATTCGAAATCGAACGCGGCGTGGCAATTGTTGCCGACAAATATTGGCGTGCCCGAAAAGCTCAGGATGCCTTGAAAGTAGAATGGGATAACGAGGAAGCTTTGTCGCTTTCAACCCATGAGATGTTTGCCTCCTATCGAAATGCGGCGGATGAGGATCGCGGCGAGTCGGAGCGTAGCGAAGGCGATTATGAAGACTCTCTTGAAAAGGCAGAGAAGGTATTTGACGCAGAATACAGCCAGCCGTATTTGGCCCACTCAACTCTGGAGCCGATGAATGCGACTGCCTGGTACCGCGACAACAGCATCGAAGTGTGGGCGCCTACACAGGCTCCCGATCTCGGTCGTATTGCTGCGGCTAGGGTAACTGACCTTTCTCCGAGCGATGTTACAATCAACACTACATTTCTTGGTGGTGGGTTTGGCCGCCGCTTGACTCAAGATTATGTCGAAGAAGCTGCGGCGGTTGCATACCGGATTAAAAAGCCAGTGAAACTGATTTGGTCGCGGGAAGAAGATACCCAGCACGACTTATATCGCCCGGCCATGCTGCACCGGATGCAAGCTGGCTTTGAAGGCAGCAAGCTAATCGGTTGGCACCACCAAATCGTTGGGCCCCAGTTGCTGGACTGGTATGTGCGAAATGCTGCGCCAGCCCAGCACCCTTGGGCGCCAAAGTTCATGTACGACACATTGGGTAAAGTCGGCTTGCTTGCCGAAGGTATTGCAACCCCAAAGGATATGTCGGCCATAGAAGGGGCCATCGAGTACCCCTACAACGTAGATAACATAGATGTTCGCCATACTCACACCGACCCCGGTGTGCCGGTCACATTCTGGCGATCAGTAGGGTATTCCCATAATGGTTTTGCCGTCGAAACCTTCATGGACGAACTGGCTCACGAAGCCGGAGAAGACCCCTACCAGTTTCGTCGAAAACTGCTGATGGGTCAGCCCAGACATCTGGAAGTGCTCGACAGAGCTGCGCGATTAGCCAACTGGGATACGCCCGTTGCACAAGGTCGTGGCCGAGGCATAGCGCTGTTCAAAAGCTTTGGAACCTTTGTGGCTCAGGTGGTAGAAGCCGGGGTGGAGAATGGCGCCATTAAGGTCTACAAAGTGGCCTGTGCTGTGGACTGCGGCCAAGTGGTTAACCCGCGCATTGTAGAAGACCAGATTGAAGGGGGGATTATCTTCGGGTTGACCGCGGCGCTTTACGGCGAGATAACCTACGAAGATGGCCAAGTGCAACAGAGCAATTTCCACGATTATCAGCTGCTGCGGCAATATGAGCTGCCCGAGGTAGCTGTGGACATTATTAAGAGCACGGAAGCCCCAACAGGCGTTGGCGAGCCCGGTGTGCCTCCGGTTATTCCGGCCCTGGGCAATGCGCTTTTTGCGTTGACGGGCAAGCGCCAGCGCAGTCTGCCTTTGAAAGCCGATGCCTGAAACCCCTACCGCTCCGGTAACTGGTAGCCACGAATCGGTGATTAAAGATGTCCTGTCATGGCTTGAGCAAGGCAGGCGGGTGTGGTTGTGCACGATTGTGGAGACCTGGGGCTCATCGCCCCGGCCTGCCGGTTCTTGGTTGGCGGTGAGTGACACGGGGCAATGGAGTGGTTCCGTGTCAGGCGGCTGTCTGGAAGAAGATCTTCTGCGCCGCACCGCCCACGAGGGCTCTGACTACCCTGTGGTTGTCGACTACGGTATTACCGACAACGACCGTGATGACTTTCGGCTGCCCTGTGGTGGTCGCATCCGGTTGCTAGTGGAGCCCTTGGGTGCCGCTTCAGACAATAGCAGCGCGATAGCGCATGTGCGGCAGCTGGCAGGCGCTTTGAGCCATCGCAACCCAGTAGCCCGGCGCGTCATTCTCCAAAACAACCTTCAAAATACCTCCAAAAGCGCTTATCGCAGCACGGATCAAAGCAGTATGACGCTGCAGTTGCCTGAGCCTGCCTCTGATGAGCCCAGCATTGTGTTTGACGGGCAAGAGTTGCGTCATACGTTACGGCCGGAATGTCGGCTGCTGCTCATTGGTGCCGGAGAAGTCGCACGTTATGTGGCAGAGTTTGCAGGTGCGGCTGATTTTACTGTCACGCTTTGTGAGCCTCGCGAAACCTTTGCTTCTGGCTGGGGGCACCCGAAACTGCCACTAGACCGGAGATTGCCGGATGATGTGATAGTCGAGTCTTTTAGCGATAGTTGGTGCGGCGTGTTGGCGCTGGCACATGACCCGCGAATAGACGATATGGGCTTGCTGGCGGCGCTGCAGTCGCCAGCGTTTTATGTGGGTGCCATGGGCTCAAAACGAACATCCGAGGCTCGGCGTGAACGTTTGGCATCGCTTGGCCTTGGTGATGCTGAACTGCAGCGCTTGCGTGCACCTGTCGGCATCGATATACCCAGTAAAACCCCTGCAGAAATTGCCATTTCCGTTGTTGCTGATTTGATTGCCGCGCGGCATCATTTGCGAACAACCCACGAGCCATGCTCTTCATCTTTTGGAAAGTAAAACCGTGTTTGATGTAAGCCGATACGCTGTTGTTGCCGAAGCCATAGTGGATGCCGGGCGCTTCCTGTACGGGCGTGGCTGGTCTCCGGCTACAAGCAGCAACTATTCTGCCCGTATAGACCCAGAACATATTGCCATTACGGTATCCGGCCGCCACAAAGGTCAATTGGGCGCGGGCGATGTCATGGTTGTCGATCTTCAGGGCAAGCCTGTGCAAAGCGACTGCCGTGCCTCTGCAGAGACGCTGCTGCATACGGTGCTGTATTCGGTGTTCCCGGATGTTGGGGCCGTTCTGCATACCCATTCTGTTAACGCAACCGTGCTAAGTCGGCTCGTTCCAGCTGGGGAGCTTTTAACGTTTGAGGGCTATGAGTTGCAAAAAGCCTTCGATGGCGTGGAAACCCATGAGTCGACGGTCACGATTCCAGTTTTTGAAAACACTCAGGATATTGAAGCTCTGGCCATGGAAACCCGAGAGTGGTTTCTGGAACACCCCGAGCAACCCGGCTACCTGATTCGCGGGCATGGTCTGTATACCTGGGGCAAAACCATGGCGGACTGCCTGCGGCATGTGGAAGCCTTTGAATTTTTGTTTGAATGTGAACTTGCAACCAAGAGGGTTCGCCCGTGACAACTTTGAGTATTTTTGACGCACACAACCCGAAATCTGCACCAACAGTAACCCATGACTCAGGCGAAATCGGCGAGTTATTGAACAGCAAGGGCGTCCGTTTTGAGCGTTGGCCAACCCAGAACCTACCAGCAGATGCAGCGCCAGAACAGATTCTGGAAGCCTATCGCTCTGAGATTGCGAAGCTGAAGTCTGAGAGCGGGTTTCAAACCGCCGATGTGGTAAGCCTGAATCCGGATAATCCACAGAAAGAGGCTTTCCGAAGCAAGTTTCTTGATGAGCACATTCACAGTGAAGACGAAGTGCGCTTTTTTGTGCGCGGGCAGGGCATTTTCTATCTACACCTTGGCGATCAGGTGTTCGCGGTTCAGTGCCAGAAAAACGACCTGATCAGCGTGCCTCAGGGCACTCGGCACTGGTTCGATATGGGGCCGGAGCCGGAGTTTACGTGCATTCGCTTGTTTACCAACCCTGAAGGCTGGGTTGCAGACTTTACCGAGGAAGATATTGCCTCGCGCCTGCCGCGCTTTGAGGAATTAGAGGGGGTGTTAGCATGATCCGGGTCATTCTTACGGATATTGAAGGTACGACCAGTTCAATCTCTTTCGTTCACGATGTCCTGTTTCCCTATGCGGCAGAGCACTTGCCGGGTTTTGTCCGCGAGCATTGCGACAAACCTGAGGTGTCCGGACAACTGGATTCGGTAGCCAAGGATGCAGGCGTGGACAGAGACGATACCGAAGCGCTGATTGAAATCCTCCAAACATGGATTCGCGAGGACCGTAAGGTCACATCGCTCAAGGCACTTCAGGGCATGGTTTGGGAACAGGGGTATCAGAAAGGGGAGTTGCAGGGTCACATCTACGAAGACGCAGCACAACATCTGCAATACTGGCATGACCGTGGCTTGCGTTTATACGTTTATTCGTCAGGCTCGGTGAAAGCCCAGAAACTGATCTTTGGCTTTACGACGGCTGGTGACTTTACACCGTTCTTTTCAGGCTATTTCGACACCAGAGTTGGTGGTAAGAAGGAACCAGAAGCCTACCGTAATATTCTCAATGAACTGGGTGTTGAAGCCGAAACGGTTTTGTTCCTCTCTGATGTTGAAGCCGAGCTTGAGGCGGCCGAGGCTGCGGGTATGAAAACGGCGTGGTTGATCCGTGATGGTGATTTGCCAGAAACAGAGCGGGTTGTTGCCCGGAATTTTGCCGAGGTGGACGCTGCCCTGCTGCAAAAGCGGTAACCGGTATCCAGCGCCCATCCGGGCTGTTCTAGGAGGTAAATATGCCAGCATCCACTGCTGTCAGATTGTTCACTTCCACCTTGGCCGCGCTGCTGCTGACAGGTTGCAATCCCTTCTCGGATGCTCGCCCAATGATGGAGGAATATGTCGAGCGGGTTGGGCGGGTTCTGGATGCAGAACCAGTATTGTCGGAGGTGCCTGCAGCAAAGCCCATTCCCAGACGCCGTAACCGTGTGCTGCCAATGCCCGAGTTGGAATTGGGTATGCTGGATTTTTTATCCTTGTACGGCTGTGAGCTGCAGTATGTAGTGGGAGAGAAAAACTCTGTTATGGGCAAGGTGATGCAACCCCTTAACCGGTTACGTTATGAGGTGCGTTTTATCCGGGCCGCCACTGAGTGTTTGGAAACGGTGGAAGGTGAAGAGCTTGAAAGCGTGTTGAAGCAAGCCATTGCCAGTAAGCGTGAATCACTCCCAATCGCGGTTTGGAACGCAACCTGGGGTGTGGAGGAAGTTGAAACACTATTTACGCTCGCCAAAGATGAGTACCCCGTAGAAGCTAAAGACGCGCTCTCGGACCTTGCCCGCGATGTCCGCCAGTTAAATAAATCGGTGGCAGCCCTTCTTGTACAGGACCTTGAAGTAGATTTGAGCTTCTGGGGCAAGGTGCACCAGCGCTGGCAAGCGGAATACCGGGCAGGCCAGTTACTAAATAGCGCTCGACTGGTTGCAACGCGTCTCGAAGACGGCACACGCCTCTTACGTCTGCGGTTGAATAGTCGCCCGCTGTGCTTCAACGGCAAGCCAAATAGCCAGTCTGATATCGTTCAAAGTATGTTTTTCAGTATCTATATTGGAAAAATCCAACCCTACCTCGCCGACATACGTCGCGCCCGCACAGATTTGATAGAGCCCTTACATGAACTTGCTATCAGGCAGGCAGAGGTAATGCCGAAAGCGTTTCAAGAATGGAGCCGTTCGACGCTGGTTTTACAGGGCCACGATAGTGCGTGGGCCAATCTGGATAATGCTGTGACTACCCACACTAAAGCGTGGCAAGCGCTGCTTGAACAGTGTGGGTTGAGGCCGGGAGCATAACGGCTACTTGTTTTTGTTTAGCAAGCACCCGCCTTGAAGTCAGCGTTGGCTTGCCGGTGTAACCCGGAGAATTTCCTCAACGGTGGTCTGGCCGCTGGCCACTTTTTGTGCGCCGCTCAACCTCAGTGATTTCATGCCTTCTCGATAGGCGTCCAGCCTTAGCTGCTCAAGTTCGCAGTGATCAGTAATCTGACTCGTGAGTGCGCCCGACAGCGTCATGATTTCGTACACGCCCGCACGGCCAAGGTAGCCGGTGTTGCGGCATTCCAGACAGCCTACGGGTTTATGGAAGTGTTTGGGTGGCGGAGCTTTCCAGGGTTTGGTCAGCGTCTGCCAGGCTTGCGTGTCAACGGGCGCTGAGACTTTGCAGTGCGGGCAAAGTGTGCGAACCAAGCGTTGTGCCATAACGCCCAATACCGTTGCACGGATGAGATAGGGAGGAATGCCGAGTTCCATCATTCGAGTCAGCGCGCTTGGTGCGTCGTTGGTGTGCAGGGTTGAGAGTACTAAATGCCCCGTCAGGGCTGCTTGAACCGCCATTTCAGCAGTTTCAAGATCGCGGATCTCTCCAATCATAATAATATCTGGGTCTTGCCTCAGTAGGGCCCGAACGCCAGAAGCAAAGGTCAGATCAATGTTGGTTTGAACCTGCATCTGGTTGAATGCTGGTTCCACCATTTCGATGGGGTCTTCAATGGTACAAACATTCAGCTCGGCAGAAGCGATCTGCTTGAGAGTGGAATACAGTGTTGTGGTTTTACCGGACCCTGTAGGGCCGGTAACCAACATAATCCCGTGGGGTTTTGAGGTTGCTTCCTGCCAGCGCTCCCGATCTTCGCGGCTGAATCCCAGTTGTTCGTAGGATTTTAGCAACACATCAGGATCGAATATTCGCATGACCATTTTTTCGCCGAAAGCCGTTGGCATGGTAGCCAAACGAAGTTCTACTTCGCTGTTGTCGGGCTTGCGAGTTTTTAGACGGCCATCTTGAGGTCTGCGTTTTTCTGCAACGTTCAGTCGCCCCAGAATTTTTAGCCTACTGGTAATGGCCATACCCACATGTTCTGGAAACTCGTAAACGCTGTGCAAAACGCCGTCTATCCGAAAGCGTATGTGGGTTAGCGTGCGTCTTGGCTCAATGTGAATGTCAGAGGCGCGCTGATCAAAGGCATATTGCAGTAGCCAGTCGACAATACGCACAACGTGCTGGTCGTTGGCATCGGCGCTGTCGCTGGCGCCCAAGTCCAGTAGCTGCTCCAGATTCTGATGACCTGCGCTGTTGCCCGGACCTTGGCCACCACTGGCTTTATTCACAGAGTTCGCGAGCTGATAGAATTCGACGGAGTAACGTCGAATATCTTCGGGGTTTGCCACTACGCGACGAATGTCTTTGCGCACCGCTTGGTGTAGATTGCCCTCCCAGTCGGTTTTGAAGGGTTCCGCACTGGCTACTACTATTTCGTCCGGTCCAATCTCAACGGCGAGAATGCCATGGCGTTGGGCGAACGCATAGGACATAACCCGGGCAATCGCGGGCGTGTCTATTTTTAATGGATCAATGTGATAATAGGGTTGGCCAGCCCAGCCAGCTAGCCATTGTGTAAGCCGGTCGAGATCGAGAGTCTTGCCGCTCTTTTCGCTGGTGAGCGCCGCAATAGCAACAAGCTCCAGCGGGTGACGTTTTGCTGTCTGACTGCTGGCAGCGCCGAGATTGGCAGAGAGCACCCGCTCAGCGCTTTCCTGATTGATTTCGCCGTCGCTGACCAGTGCTGTACAAATATCCCGCAATGTTAGGGTGCTTCGTGGGGGCGCAGGCGGCTTAGAAGAACGTGACGGTGTGTGCTCTGCTTTAGTGAAATCAACCATGGAGTATCACTTTTCGGAGTTGGGGCGAATCAATCGGCAACTGGCCGGTTCACTTTCAAATGAATCATAGCCACAGTGAACAAGAGAAAGGTCAGGATCATAAGCGCGACAGGGCCAGGCGCACCCTGACTAAGCCACGAGGTAACCACTGCTTGAGTAAAGTAAAAAATCACTGCAAAAGCTAACCAAATATAGCCTCGATTATTGCCACGGAACACGGGCACCACCAGTGCCAGCAGCGGTATCAACTTAACGGATAGCATAAGGGCTATGGAAACGCCTGCAATCGGCGCCGGGTAAAAGGTGGTGATCAAAAGGGTTGCCAGTACCGCCAGATAAAGAAACTGGGTTGCGTGGGCGGTGTGCCGGGCTTTGGGGTTGTGGAGCATTGTTGAATTCCCGAAAAGTATAAAGTGCTTTACGTGGCGCGGCTGTGTTTGTGTCAATCAGCTAACTTGAGTGCCAGATTTGCAAGGCGTTCACCAAATAGCTGGCAGAGGGCCTTTTCATGTTTGCTCAACGGTTGTTGCTCCGCAGTTCCGGCCCAGTGTGTGGGGCCATAGGGTGTGCCGCCGGTTGTGGTTTCACTGAGGTTTTCATCGGTATAAGGAAGCCCACATAACACCATGCCGTGGTGCAGCAAAGGTATCATCATGGTCAGCAATGTAGCCTCCTGGCCACCGTGCAAGCTTCCGGTTGAGGTAAACGCCCCCGCTGGCTTACCTTCTAGAGCGCCGCCCAGCCATAGGTCGCCAGTGCTGTCTAGAAAGTATTTGAGCGGTGCTGCCATATTGCCAAACCGGGTAGGGCTGCCAATAGCCAGGCCAGCGCAATTAGCGAGGTCGGATTTGCTGGCATAAGGCGCACCTGTGTCTGGAACCGGAGGCAATGATGCGTCTGTATCAGGCGAAACCGTGGGAACGGAGCGCAGTTTTGCCTCGATACCCTTCACCTTTGCGACTCCGCGGCCTATTTGGCGTGCCAGCTCCGCTGTCTGCCCGTTGCGGCTGTAATAGAGAATTAGAACATAAGGCAGTTGCTCAGACACTTTGGCTTCCTTTAGTCGGCGGTCGTACAATCAAAGAATGGTTAGAATGTTTTCCGGTGGGCGCCCCACGGCAGCTTTACCGTTGGCAAGAACGATGGGCCTTTCAATCAATTTTGGAGTGGCCACCATAGCAGCAATCAGTTGGTCGCGGTTAAGGTTCGGGTTGTCCAGTCCTTGTTCCTTGAATTCACTTTCGCCGGTTCGCATTAGTTCGCGCGGCTGGCGGCCGAGTGCCTCAAGAATATCGGAAAGTTCCTGCCCTGTTGGCGGTGTTTCCAGGTAGCGTATAATCTCCGGCTCAATACCCCGCTCCGTGAGTAGTTCGAGCGTTTGGCGAGATTTTGAACAGCGGGGGTTGTGGAAAATCCGGATGGGTTCTGTCATGTTCGTGCCTGTTTGTTGAAATGGAGCTGCAATTATTTGTAGCAAGCAGTCTAACAGGAGGTTTTCCCTTGCAGAACCCTGTCATCCGCCGGTTGACCCGGAGAGTCGTCGTTACGGCAGCGGTATTTTTAGCGGTTGCATTAGCCGGTTGCCAAAAAGTTGAGCTGGAAAGAGCAGAGGGCCCAAAACTCGCCTGGGATGACCTGCGGGGTCAGTGGGTGTTGGTTAATTACTGGGCTGAGTGGTGTAAGCCTTGCCTGGAAGAAATCCCGGAATTTAACGAGCTGGACAAAGCGCCGGATATTACGGTGCTTGGCGTCAACTTTGACGATGTGAAAGGAGAAGCTCTGGTAAATCTCGGTAAACGAATGGGCATTGAATACACCATGCTTGGTCAGGATCCGGGGCCCGAATTCGACTGGAAACTCCCGGTTGCCTTACCCGCAACCTTTATAGTTAATCCCGAAGGGGATCTCGTGGAGGCTCGTTTCGGCCCTCAGACGGAATCCGATATACGCGCATTAATTGGCGGGTGATCGCTTCTCGGGCATTTTTTACGACCACTCAAATCTTTTAATGAATACACATGCAGGAATAACCTGACTCTATGTCGCAGACTTTTGTACACCTTCGCGTGCACTCCGAACATTCCATGGTGGACGGCCTTGTTCGCGTAAAACCGCTGGTCGAACGAGTTGTGGAGCTGGGCATGCCAGCCGTGGGCCTCACGGAACAGTCCAACATGTGCTCGCTGGTGCGGTTCTACAAAACGACAACCGGGGCAGGCGTCAAACCGGTTATTGGCGCGGACCTTTGGTTAGAAAATCCAGACGAACCAGAAGCCCCGTTCCGTTTAACCTTGCTTGCCCGGGACAATCAAGGCTACCTCAATCTCACAGAAATCATTTCCCTTGGGTACACGGAAGGTCAGCGTTACGGCAAGCCGATTGTTCAACGCAAATGGCTAGAGACCAGAGCCGAGGGCTTGATTGCCATGTCGGGAGCCAAAATGGGTGATGTGTGCAAGGCGTTGCTGGCCGGCAAACCCGAACTGGCGAAAACGCGGGCCGAGTATTGGATGAACCTATACCCGGGCTCTTATTATCTGGAGTTACAGAGAACTGGTCGGCCCGGTGACGAAGACTGCCTGCACATGAGTGTCGAGCTTGCTCACGAGTTAGGGCTTCCCGTTGTAGCGACAAACGACGTGCACTTTTTGGAAGCTGATGACTTTGAAGCCCATGAGGCACGGGTCTGTATCGGTGAGAGCCGGGCACTCGATGACCCCCGACGTGATCGCCGCTTCAGCGACCAACAATACCTGCGCAGCGCTGAAGAAATGATTGAGTTGTTCAGCGATGTGCCAGAAGCCATCCAGAACACCGTCGAGATAGCACGGCGCTGCTCGGTTACAGTGCGATTGGGCGAGTACTTCTTGCCCAATTATCCGGTGCCGGAAGGCATGACCATGGATGAATACTTCCGCAAGGTGTCTGAGGATGGTTTGGAAGACCGTTTGGCCAAAACCCTGCCTAAGGACGATCCCGACTATGACAGCAAGCGCGAAGCCTACTACAAGCGGCTGAATTTCGAGCTGGATATCATCATCCAGATGGGATTCCCGGGCTACTTTCTGATCGTGATGGACTTTATCAAGTGGGCTAAGAACAACGGCGTACCCGTTGGTCCGGGGCGTGGTTCCGGTGCGGGTTCGCTGGTTGCTTACGCTCAGCTCATCACCGACTTGGATCCCCTAGAATACGACCTGCTGTTCGAGCGCTTTCTTAACCCGGAACGGGTATCCATGCCCGACTTTGACGTCGACTTCTGTATGGAAGGACGGGATCGGGTTATTGCCTATGTAGCTGAAAAGTACGGCCGGGAAGCGGTTTCCCAGATCATTACATTCGGCACCATGGCGGCGAAAGCGGTAGTGCGAGACGTGGCCCGTGTGCAGGGCAAATCCTATGGGCTCGCAGATAAGCTGTCCAAAATGATTCCCTTCGAAGTGGGAATGACTTTGGGTAAGGCGGTTGAGCAGGAGCCAAGTCTTCAGGAATTCCTAGAGCAAGATGAAGAAGCTCAGGAAATTTGGGAAATGGCCCTAAAGCTTGAGGGTGTGTGCCGGAACGCCGGCAAGCACGCTGGTGGCGTGGTAATCGCACCCACCAAAATTACCGACTTTTCGCCGCTCTACTGCGATGATGATGGCGGTAGTTTGGTGACCCAGTTCGATAAAAACGATGTGGAAGACGCTGGTCTGGTGAAGTTTGACTTTTTGGGCCTGCGTACGCTGACCATCATCGACTGGGCCTTGAAAATGATTAATCCACGGCGGGAGAGCCGGGGATTGCCGCCGCTGGACATCAATGAAATTCCGCTGGATGACCCGGCTTCCTTCGTAATGTTGAAAAAAGCGGATACTACAGCCGTATTCCAGCTGGAATCCCGAGGCATGAAGGATCTGATCCGCCGCCTACAGCCAGACTCTCTGGAAGATATGATCGCTCTGGTGGCGCTGTTCCGCCCCGGGCCATTGCAATCGGGCATGGTTGACGACTTTATCGACCGGAAGCATGGCAAGCAGCCTATGTCGTTCCCGCACCCGGACTATCAATACGAAGGCTTGAAGCCCGTGCTGGAGCCCACCTATGGGGTTATCCTGTACCAAGAGCAGGTCATGCAGATTGCTCAGGTGATGGGTGGCTATAGTCTGGGTAACGCGGATATGTTGCGCCGTGCCATGGGTAAGAAAAAGCCCGAGGAAATGGCCAAGCAAAAGCAGTTTTTTCTCGATGGGTGTGAAGGCAATGGTATCAATAAAACCCTTGCTGAAAATATCTTTGACTTGGTTGAAAAGTTTGCTGGTTACGGCTTTAACAAATCCCACTCTGCTGCCTATGCGCTGGTGTCCTACCAGACGCTGTGGCTGAAGGCGCACTACACCGCCGAATTCATGGCTGCGGTTTTGACCGCAGATATGCAGAATACGGACAAAGTTGTCACGCTGGTTGAAGAGTGCCGGAACCTAAAGCTGGACTTGGTACTGCCGGATGTAAGCCGCTCGGAGTATACCTTTACAGTTAATGATGAAGGCCAGATTGTATACGGCTTAGGCGCTATCAAAGGGTTGGGCGAAGGCCCGATTCAAGCCATTGTGGAAGGTCGAGCCAGCGGCGAACCTTATCAGGATCTTTTCGACTTCTGCCGAAAGGTAGATCTGAAAAAAATCAACAAGCGGGCGATGGAAGCCTTAATTCGCTCCGGTGCCATGGACAAGCTCGGTGCCAGCCGGGCCCAACTGATGGCCAGTATCCCCAAAGCCGTTCAGCAGGCGGATCAACAATCGCGTAATGAGTCCGTCGGCATGGTGGATATGTTCGGCGATATGCTGGAAGCCGCTGATGGCGGCGATCCCTACGCCGATGTGGCGGACGTGCGCGAATGGCCCGAAAAGCAGCGCCTTAAAGGCGAAAAAGACACTCTGGGGTTGTATCTTACGGGGCATCCGTTTGATGAATATGAACGCGAAGTCCGGCGCTTTGTGCGCTCGTCCATTTCGGATCTAAAACCCAATAAATCACCACAACGGGTCGCCGGGCTTGTGATTGCTCAGCGAACCATGAAAACGCGCACTGGCTCCACCATGTGCTTTATTACGCTGGATGACCGTAGCGCACGAATTGAGGCAACTCTGTTTTCTGAGGCGTTCTTTGAAAACCGCGAGTTGTTGCAATCAGATCAGGTGATTGTGGTTGAAGGTCAGGTCAGCCACGATGATTACTCTGGCCAAATGAAAATGCGGGTTAGCTCGGTAATGGACGTGCCTAGCGCGCGCAAGCAGTTCAGCAAAGGTCTGAAGCTGAACCTGCGTGCTGACCAGCTTCAGAATGGGCTCTTGGACAAAATCGACAGCACCTTAAGGCCGTTTCGTTGCGACGGCAGCCCCGTATGGATTGAATACAGTAGTCTGGAAGCTATTACTAGAATTGAGTTGGGAGAAGCTTGGCGCGTACAGCCAGATGACAACTTGTTGCTGGAACTGAAGTATCTGGTGGGCGACCAGTGCGTAGAACTGGTCTATGATTGAGTGACTAAGACAAATAGCAGTTCGCAAAATTAAATATTTGTCAGGTTGCGGGCTCATACCAATGTCCGCTTTAGCCGAGACTCTGGCGCTGCTATCTTTGTCCCAAATTCTTTATTGGCGGAGCGCTGGCCCGCCTGGCGATAAAATGATGGAACATCATGAACCCTAATTATTTGGATTTCGAACAGCCGATTGCCGATCTTGAAGCCAAAATAGAAGAGCTTCGAATGGTTGGTAACGACACTGACATCAACATCTCTGATGAGATCACACGGCTGAAAAAGAAAAGTGTCAGCCTCACCGAGAACATATTCTCTGATCTACACCCATGGGATGTCGCTCGCCTAGCACGGCACCCGCGCAGGCCTTATACCCTTGATTATATCGAGATGATCTTCGAAGATTTCGATGAACTCCACGGCGATCGCCGTTATGCGGACGATCAGGCCATTGTGGGCGGCACGGCCCGCTTGAACGACACGCCTGTGATGGTAATTGGCCATCAAAAAGGCCGCGAAGTACGGGACAAGGTGAAGCGCAACTTTGGTATGCCGCGCCCCGAGGGGTACCGCAAAGCCCTGCGCCTGATGGAAATGGCAGAGCGCTTTAGAATGCCCATCCTTACGTTTATAGATACACCGGGTGCTTATCCGGGCATAGGTGCGGAAGAGCGTGGCCAAAGTGAGGCCATTGCCTTTAACTTGGCTGTTATGTCGCGCCTCAAAACGCCGGTGATTTCAACGGTGATCGGCGAGGGTGGTTCAGGCGGAGCTCTTGCCATTGGTGTATGTGATCAGTTGAATATGCTGCAATATTCCACTTATGCGGTGATATCGCCGGAAGGCTGTGCTTCAATCCTTTGGAAAAGTGCTGAGTATGCCTCTTTGGCGGCTGAAGCCATGGGCGTAACGGCAGATAGGTTGAAGGATCTGGGGCTTGCAGATAACGTTATCAACGAGCCCTTGGGTGGCGCCCACCGTAATCCGGAACAAATGGCTGAATCCTTGCGCGAAACACTTGCAGGCGGGCTGGCAGAGCTAAGTCGCCTGCCTCTGGATGAGTTGGTCTCCCGGCGGTATGAGCGGTTAACCCGCTATGATACAGGGCGCTGAGCCCGTCCACGGGTATTCGTTTCCGGAGCCCTTGCTCTCACCGGTGAAAGCCATTTCTGGCTACCGGCAGCTTTGGGTCGCCCTCAGTGGCGGCCTTGACTCTACTCTTCTTTTGCACCTTGCTGCGCGCTGCCACTCCGGAGTGCGGGCAGTGCACATCAATCATCAGCTTCAGTCCAACGCGGGCGAAACGGAAGCTTTCTGCGAGAACCTGTGCGCTGAACTTAATGTGCCTCTCACAATACGGCCGGTGTCAGTTGAGTTGGGCGCAGGCCCAGGTGAAGGGCTTGAGGAAGCTGCGCGCAAAGCTCGCTATAGTGTGTTTGAAGCGCTTCTTGAATCTGGCGATGTGTTGTTGATGGCTCACCATGGTGATGATCAGGCTGAAACAGTTCTGTTTAGAATGTTCCGTGGCAGCGGTGTGGCGGGCCTTGCGGGTATGCCTGAGAGTCGCCCGTTGGGTAAGGGTCGTTTGGCCCGGCCGTTGCTGGGTGTTGAGCGATCAGAGCTTGAACGCCAAGCCCAAAATGCTGGACTTTCATGGGTTGATGATCCCAGCAACACTGATACAAAGTTCGACCGCAATTTTTTACGTTTAAGCATTCTACCGGCACTTAAAAAGCGCTGGCCCAGTTTGAACCAACGTTTGCGACACAGCGCTGAAGCCTGTTTCGAGAGCGATTTTCTGAACCAACGGCTGGCGGAGTTGCAGTGGCAAACGATCGGAGGAGGAGAGCGGCGCCTGCCGGTTGTCGGGCTGAGTGCTCTTTCGCTCCCGGAGCAGACAAATCTTCTCCGCTGGTGGATCCGTCGGGCTGGATATTACCCTCCTTCGGTTAACAACTGGCCGCAGGTGCTGAAGGATCTATTGCTGGCAGCAGACGACCGGTCGCCGGAGCTGAGAACGAACAATTATAGCCTTCGACGTTTTCTGGGTGAGCTGTGCTTGGTTCCGGAATTTCAATCTTTACCCAAGACGCCCCTAAAGCTCCAGCCTGACCAAACGGTGCACTGGGCAGAGTGGACGATTCGGTTGAATCGGGTATCTACTGCGAAAGCGGACTTTCCGCCTATACGGATATGTACGAGGCAGGGGGGTGAGCGCGTTCGTTTTCACGTTGATGGCCGGTCTAAATCACTTAAAAAGTGGTTTCAGGAGCAAGCGCTTCCCCCTTGGGAAAGGGGGCGCCTGCCCTTGATTTTCGCGGGTGTAACGGGGCAAGAGGAACTCATTGCGATTGGCGATTTATGGTGTTCTGGGCAATACTGCGGAAGCGCCCCTGCCGTAGGCTTGCGGCTGATTGTAGAGCGGGATTGTGATTGAGTCGCTAGGGGCTTTCTGGTAGTCTGGCGTCCCATCTTGAGATGACAATCTCCCTCCTTCACAGAACCTGATAATCATGGAATCTGCATGACGCGTTATATTTTCGTCACCGGCGGTGTTGTGTCTTCACTGGGGAAAGGTATCGCATCAGCCTCTTTGGCTGCGATCCTTGAGGCACGCGGCCTGAAGGTCACTATCCTCAAGCTGGACCCTTACATTAACGTGGATCCAGGCACCATGAGCCCGTTCCAGCACGGTGAAGTGTATGTCACCGAAGACGGCGCTGAAACCGACCTCGACCTTGGCCACTACGAGCGTTTTATTCGTACACCCATGAGCCGCCGTAATAACTTCACGGCTGGACGTGTTTATGAAGAGGTTATACGCAAAGAGCGTCGCGGCGATTACCTTGGCGGTACGGTTCAGGTTATTCCCCACATTACTGATGAGATCAAGCGTCGCGTCATCGAAGGCGCAGCCGGTGCCGATGTAGCTCTGGTTGAAGTGGGCGGCACTGTGGGTGATATTGAATCCCTGCCGTTTCTCGAAGCCTGCCGCCAGTTGAAAGTTGAAGTAGGCTCGTCTCGCGCCTTGTTCATGCACCTTACTCTGGTTCCGTACATTGCCACTGCTGGCGAAATCAAAACCAAGCCAACGCAGCACTCCGTAAAGGAAATGCGTTCTATCGGTTTGCAGCCGGATATCTTGCTGTGTCGCTCAGAACACGAAGTGGACGCAAGTTCACGCCGGAAAATTGCCCTGTTCACGAACGTGGAAGAGCGCGCGGTCATCCCGATGCGTGATGCCAAATCCATTTATGCCATCCCCCGGATGCTGCATGAACACGGGCTGGATCAACTCGTTATCGAGCGCTTCAATCTGGATGCGCGAGACGCGGATCTGAGCGAGTGGGACGATGTAGTCGAATCTCTGATGAATCCCGAGCAGGAAGTGACCATTGCCATGGTTGGCAAGTACATGGAATTGCTTGAGGCCTACAAGTCATTGATCGAATCTTTGCTGCATGCTGGCATCAAGACCCGCACCAAAGTGAAGATCAACTACATAGATTCCGAAGACATCGAGCGCGATGGTACTCAGGTACTTGAGAGCGCCGATGCTATTCTGGTTCCCGGTGGCTTTGGTGAGCGTGGTGTAGAGGGTAAGATTCTTACCGTTCAGTACGCCCGTGAAAATAAAGTTCCTTATCTGGGAATTTGTCTGGGTATGCAGGTTGCAGTGATCGAGTATGCACGCAACAAGGCCGGGCTCACAGATGCACACAGCACCGAGTTCCGTGAGCACACCCCGGAGCCGGTCATTGGCTTGATTACCGAGTGGCTCGATGCGACCGGCGAGCGCGAAGAGCGTTCAGATGATTCAGATCTTGGTGGCACTATGCGTCTGGGTGCTCAAGACTGCGTGCTGACTGAAGGCTCAACAATTGCCAACTGTTACGGCAGGAAAACCATTCGCGAGCGTCATCGACATCGCTATGAGGTTAATAACCACTTTCTGCCGCAATTGGAAGATGCAGGGTTGTTGGTTTCCGGGCGCTCTACAGATGGCAAGCTGGTTGAGGTGGTTGAAGATCCTCAGCACCCTTGGTTTGTTGCCTGTCAGTTCCACCCCGAATTTACCTCCACGCCACGGGACGGCCATCCACTGTTCAAGGGGTTTGTGGAAGCCGCGCTGGCGAAGCGTAAGGAATCCTGATCATGGCTCAGAGCACCGTTACTGTAGCTGATATCGACATCGCCAACGACAAACCGTTTGTTTTGTTTGGCGGCATGAACGTGTTGGAATCCCGGGATCTGGCGTTTGAGGTTGCTGAAAAATATGTTGAGGTGTGCACTGAGCTAAGCATTCCTTATGTATTCAAGGCCTCCTTTGATAAAGCCAATCGTTCTTCGGTCAATTCCTTCCGGGGGCCGGGTCTTGAGAAAGGCCTACAGATTCTGGCAGATATCAAAAGCAAATATGGTGTTCCGATTATTTCTGATGTTCATGAGCCAGGACAGGCGGCGCCTGCCGCTGAAGTATGTGACATCATTCAGTTGCCTGCTTTTCTGAGCCGCCAGACCGATCTGGTTGTTGCTATGGCAAAGACCGGCGCAGCAATTAACGTCAAGAAGGCTCAGTTTCTGGCGCCACAGGAAATGAAGCACATCATCACCAAGTGCGCCGAGGCGGGAAACGACCGGGTTATTTTGTGTGAGCGGGGCAGTAGCTTCGGTTATAACAACCTTGTGGTCGATATGCTTGGCTTTGGCATCATGAAGGCCATGAATGTGCCGGTAATGTTCGATGTAACCCATTCTCTGCAGATGCCGGGTGGCCGTTCCGATTCTGCCGGTGGTCGACGCGCTCAAGTGACTGATCTGGCGTTGGCTGGCATGTCTCAGGGCTTGGCTGGCCTGTTTCTGGAAGCTCACCCGAATCCGGATGAAGCCAAGTGCGATGGGCCGTGTGCTCTGCGCTTGAGCCAACTTGAACTGTTCCTGCAGCGAGTTAAGGCTGTAGACGACCTTGTGAAGAGCTTTAAACCTATCGACACCGCTTGAATGGCGGTGTTCGTGTTTTAGCCCTGGTGGCACGAGCAAGCTGGTAGGGCCTTACGAAACACGCTGTGAATACGTCCATGTACGCTTGGCTACGCCATCCATGGCTTCGCACAGTTTCGTAAGGCCCTACCAGCTCGCTCTTGATCAAACCTTTATAAATGACCTTGAAATTGTAAATCTGGAGACTTCCGAGAATGACCAAGATTGCCAACATTAAAGCCCGTGAGGTTATGGACTCCCGTGGTAACCCTACTGTCGAAGCAGACGTGATTCTCGAAGACGGTACGCTTGGCCGCGCTTGTGCACCCTCTGGTGCCTCCACCGGTTCTCGCGAAGCGCTGGAGCTGCGCGATGGCGATGCGTCACGTTATCTGGGTAAGGGCGTACTGAAGGCAGTTGAGGCCATTAACAGCAAGATCCGCACTGCGCTGCAGGGCAAAGATTCTGCTGATCAGCGTGGTCTGGACAACATTATGCTGGAGTTGGACGGCACGGAAAACAAAGCAAATCTGGGCGCTAACGCCATTCTAGCCGTGTCGCTGGCAGCGGCAAAAGCAGCAGCAGAGTCTCTGGGTAAGCCGCTTTACGAGCACATTGCTGACATCAACGGTACCTCTGGCAGGTTCAGCATGCCAGTGCCGATGATGAACATTTTGAATGGCGGTGAGCATGCGGATAATAACGTAGATATTCAAGAGTTTATGGTGCAGCCGGTTGCTGCCAAGAGTTTTTCTGAAGCTTTGCGTATCGGTGCCGAGATTTTTCACAGCCTGAAAAAAGTATTGCAGGCACAGGGCCTGAATACGGCAGTAGGCGATGAAGGCGGCTTTGCGCCTAACCTGCCGTCCAACGAAGCGGCTTTGGCCGTTATCAAGGAAGCCGTTGAGAAAGCCGGTTACAAGCTGGGTACAGATATTACTCTGGCTTTGGACTGCGCGGCTTCCGAGTTCTACAAGGATGGTCAGTATGTTCTGGCCGGAGAAGGTAAGAGCTTCGATTCCGCCGGCTTTGCCGATTACCTCGCGGGCTTGGCCGAGCGTTACCCGATTGTGTCTATCGAAGATGGTATGGACGAGAGTGATTGGGACGGCTGGAAAGTGCTAACCGACAAGATTGGCGACAAAGTACAGTTGGTGGGCGATGATTTGTTTGTTACCAACACCAAGATACTCAAGCGTGGCATCGACACAGGTGTGGGCAATTCCATTCTGATCAAGTTCAATCAGATTGGCAGCCTGAGTGAGACTCTGGATGCCATTAAGATGGCACAGGATGCCGGGTTTACGGCGGTTATTTCTCACCGCTCCGGTGAAACCGAAGATACGACGATTGCGGATCTTGCGGTTGCTACCTGTGCCGGTCAGATCAAAACCGGTTCTTTGTGTCGTTCGGATCGGGTTGCTAAGTACAATCAGTTGCTGCGTATTGAAGAGGCGCTCGATGGCAAGGCTCCTTATCGTGGTCTAAGTGAGATCAAGGGGCAGGGCTGAGAATAACAGCTTCCGTTTTGGCCTTTAATCCTTTAGATTTTAGGTAACAGAATGTTAAGGCCGTCGTTTTTTGAATGAAAATTCAATCACGACGGCCTTTTTGTCCAATTAGTTAGAAGAATTTGTTGCGAATCTACTCTAAGGTCTATACTTACCACTCGGTGTATGATTTTTGATCGTTTTAACCCCTGAACGGAATCGGTATTAATGAAGTTGCTCTGGGCTTTCATGGTTGTTCTCATTCTCCTTCTGCAGGTGCGCCTGTGGGTTGGGGAGGGCAGCTTTGCGCAGGTCTGGACGTTGGAGCAGTCAATTGCCGAGCAGCGAGGGGAGAATGCTGAGCTGTCCACACGCAATGCGCGTTTGTATGCGGAGGTGCGTAACCTTCGTAATGAGCAAGGTGCGGTGGAAGAGCGAGCTCGGATGAATCTGGGGTTGATTCGCAATGATGAGACTTTCTTTCTTGTCGTTGAGCAGTGACTTTTTAATTTGAGCACAGAGCGGCAGGGAAGTTCTTTCCAAGACACGCTATGAACACTTCCCTGTGCGCTTGACGGTGGCCATCCTTGGCCACCGACAGTCTTGGAAAGAACTTCCCTGCCACTCTCTCAACAACGTGCGTAACTCTCATGAGTGACTCTAAACTCTGGTTGATTGTTCCCGCCGCAGGCATTGGTCAGCGCATGCAGGCTGAATGCCCCAAGCAGTACCTCCGTATTAACAATCGTTTTATTCTGGATATCACACTGTCGCGATTGTTGGATACCGGTCGTTTTACCGGCTGCATGGTTCCGTTGAATGCGTCAGATCATTGGTGGCCAGAATCAGATGCGAGTAATGATAATCGTATTCAGACCTGTAGCGGCGGCGCGGAGCGGGCGGATTCTGTGCTCTCGGCACTGCACGCTCTCAAAGAACAGGTGGCTGCCGATGACTGGGTGCTGGTTCACGATGCGGCTCGTCCTTGTGTTCACCCGGCCGATCTTGCGAATCTTGTTTCAACACTGGCGGAACATCCTGTAGGTGGCCTGTTGGCGGCTCCGGTTGCGGATACGCTTAAAAGGGCGGATTCCGGTGGTTTACCTGAAGTTTCTGAAACGGTGGATCGTAGCCAGCTTTGGCGAGCGCTTACGCCGCAGATGTTCCGTTATTCTATGTTGGTTTCGGCGTTGGAGACTGCTCTGCAAGAGAAGCAGCCAGTTACGGATGAGTCCTCTGCGATGGAGTTTTCCGGTAATATGCCAGTTCTGGTGGAAGGTCGGCCGGATAATATCAAGATTACTGTACCTGCTGATCTGGATCTTGCCGGCTTTATTCTTAGTCGGTTCTGAGTTTTCTGGTTTTCCCGGAGTTGTTTATGCGAATTGGTCAGGGCTTTGATGTTCATGCCTTCGGCGAAGGCAATGCCGTTATTCTTGGTGGTGTTTCCATTCCTTACAAGCAGGGCCTGAAAGCCCATTCTGATGGCGATGTGTTGCTGCATGCTTTAGCAGATGCTCTGTTGGGTGCGGTTGCTCTGGGGGACATTGGTCACTTGTTCCCGGACACAAGTAATGAATGGGCTGGAGCTGATAGCCGAGATTTGTTGCGTCGGGTTATGGCCCGAGTAAGCGAGGAGGGTTTTTCGGTGCTCAATGTTGATACAACGATTATCGCGCAAGCGCCTAAGATGGCTCCACACGTTGAGGCTATGCGGTTAAATATTGCGGAGGATCTGGGCATTCCCGCCAGCCGTGTAAGTGTTAAAGCAACCACCAGTGAACGTCTTGGTTTTACCGGCCGAGGAGAAGGTATTGCTTGTCAGGCCGTTTGTTTGCTTGAGCCGGTGGCCTCTTGAGCGGTACAAATAGTGGCGTGAGAAGCTGGCGGTTGGACTGGCCAGTATCCGGAGGTAAGCGCGTAGCCAGTGCCCAGTTGAAGACTGCCCCGGAAGATTTTCGGGTAAGTGAGGTGTTGGAGGAATTCGCGGAGCAAGCGAAGCCGTTCGGATCTAGTGGTGTTGCTGGAGATGGGGAGCACCTGTGTTTGTATATCGAAAAAACCGGAGATAACACGGAATTTGTGGCTGGAGAGCTCGCAAATTTGGCTGGCTGTCGGTCTTTTGATGTGGGGTTCTGTGGGCTTAAGGATAGACACGCGGTTACCAGACAATGGTTCAGCATTTACCGCCCCGGTATGATGGACGAGGATGCTGCTCTGATTGAGCGCGTATCTGAGCGCTGGCCTGTAAGGTCCGCCTACCGTAGTGTGCGTAAGTTGCGTCGTGGCGATCACCAAGGTAATCACTTTGTGATTATGCTACGGCAGGTAGGAGCCGAGCGTGACATGATTGAAAGCGCCCTTGCTCGTCTTAAGGCACAGGGTGCTCCCAACTATTTTGGCCCTCAGCGTTTCGGTTTTGCCGGTGGCAATCTGGATCGGGCCGTTCATATTGATCCTTCCACATTGAACCGCCGTAGCGGGCAAGGTAAGCGTAGAGGGCGAGGGCCAAATAGGTCTGGCGGTGGCAGAGACGGGCGGAAAAACGTATTGTACTTTTCGGCTGCCCGCTCTTGGTTATTTAACGAAGTTCTTGCCTCTCGGGTCGCTGACGGCAGTTGGCGCAGCCCAATGCCGGGAGAGCCACTAGACATTGCAACTGGCCCGTTATGGGGTGATGGCGGTACTAATGCTGTTGGTGAGGTTGAGCTGCGAGAGCGGCAAGTTGTAGCCCAGACACCCGATTTAGCTTCGTTGTTTCTAACGACCCGAATGAAGCCAGAGCGCCGTTCTCTGGTGTCTATGCCACAGAATTTTAGCTGGCTCTGGCTGGACGACGGTGGTTTGGAACTGGAGTTTTTTCTGGAACCGGGGCAGTACGCGACCACGGTTTTGAGTGATATTTTTGAGCTTGAGGACATGAGCCTCGGCCAACATAACAAACAACACGGCTAGACTGCGTTCCCCGAGAAAACAATGGTCCGCAAGGTTTGGTTAGCGATTTATTGGAGAGCGCTGTGCGTATTCTGTTGTCAAACGATGATGGTGTTCATTCACCAGGGCTGATCGCCCTATATGAAGGCCTCAAAGGTCTGGGTGATCTTGAAGTAGTCGCACCGGATAGGGATCACAGCGGAGCGAGCAACGCTTTAACGCTTAATCGGCCCTTAACGGTTGAACAACATCCCAATGGTTTCCGTTCCATCGACGGCACGCCAACAGATTGTGTGCATCTTGCAGTTAATGGTTTGTTTTCAAAGCCTTTTGATCGTGTGGTTTCTGGTATCAATACCCACGCTAATTTGGGTGACGATATTATTTATTCCGGCACCGTTGCGGCAGCCACAGAGGGCCGCCATCTCGGGTTGCCAGCTATTGCCGTTTCCTTAGTGAGTGAGGGCCGCAACCATTATGATACGGCTGCCAGAGTTGTGCGCATGCTTCTCGAAGGCGAGCGTCCGCTTGTGTTGGGGCCGCGCTCCATCCTCAATGTGAATGTACCGGATGTGCCTTGGGAAGAACTGGCGGGCTTTCGGGTTACCCGATTGGGGGATCGTGAGCGTGCTGAAGGTGCGGTTCCTATGACCTGTCCGAGAGGCAAAGAACGCTATTGGATTGGGGCAGCAGGCAAAGGCGGCGATGCAGGTCCCGGAACTGACTTTCATGCGGTTGCACAAGGCTATGTGTCGCTTACCCCGGTACACATCGATATGACCCGCCACGAAGCCTTGGTGTCTCTCCGTTCCTGGGTGGACTCCCTTCAGGCCTCCATGGGGGATGGTGCGTGAGTGGTGAGCTTCAAGGCATAGGGATGACCTCTCGGCGCACGCGTATGCGTTTGGTGCAGCGTCTCAAAGAGTCAGGTATCGAATCAGATCGGGTACTGGAAGTCATGGGGGAGGTACCACGTCATATTTTCCTTGATGAGGCATTGTCGCACCGGGCTTATGAAGACACGGCACTGCCAATCGGCTATGGGCAGACGCTATCGCAGCCATATATTGTGGCACGCATGACTGAGCTACTGCTTCGGCACCAGCCAGATAAAGTATTGGAGTTGGGCACCGGATCTGGCTATCAAACAGCTGTGCTATCCCAGCTTTTTGATCAAATTTATAGTGTAGAGCGGATCAAACCACTTCAGGATCGTGCTCGGGATCGCTTGCGGCAGCTCAGCATCCGAAATGTCATGCTCAAGCATGCTGATGGTGGCATGGGGTGGCCTGAACGAGGCCCGTTTGACGGCATTATTGTTACTGCCGCACCTATGGAGGTTCCTGCGGAGCTTTTGGACCAGCTTGCTGATGGCGGCGTGTTGGTTGCGCCTGTTGGGGAAGAGCATCAGGTGCTTGTTGAAGTGATACGAAACGGCGATAAGTTTGATCGACGAGAGCTGGAGCCCGTCCGTTTCGTTCCTTTGCTTGGCGGGGTTGTCCGTTGATTAGTCCGCAACAGGGGGGGGTAGTTGAAGGTGCCGGCCGCAAACAGCATCCCGCCTCGGTGTTCTTGAGAGGGATGGCAATGGGAGCAGCGGATATTGTCCCCGGCGTATCCGGCGGCACCATAGCGTTCATTACAGGTATTTACTTCCGGCTTCTGGAGGCTGTTAACGCGGTTCCCGGTGCAGTGTTCAGGGATTTATTTAAAGGCAATTTAAGAGCATTTTGGCAGTCGTGCGATGGTGGTTTTCTCGCCACTCTCCTGCTGGGTATTCTTTTGAGCATTGCCACGCTGGCCTCTGGAATCACCTACATGCTGGCTGAGTATCCCATTTTGATCTGGAGTTTTTTCTTTGGGTTGATTCTTGCCTCTGTTTGGCATGTCGGACGCCAGGCTCGGCATTATCGAGCATCGCTGCTCGCTCCCCTCATTTTAGGTGTTGTGGTTGCCTGGTGGATCACGACCTTGACTGTTGGGCAGCTTAACCCGTCAGCAATGACGTTTTTTGCAGCTGGCGCTGTGGCAATATGCGCGATGATTTTGCCCGGTATCTCAGGGAGCTTCATTCTGGTTATTATTGGAATGTATGCACCGGTTCTTGCAGCGATAAAATCCCTTGATATCGCTTATTTGTTACTGTTTATGGCAGGCTGTTTAGTGGGACTGTTGTCGGTTGCAAGGCTCATAACTTGGGCTTTTCATAAGTTTCATGACCACGTGCTGGCGCTGCTTACGGGCTTTATGATTGGTGCCTTGAACAAAGTCTGGCCATGGAAGGAAACCTTAAGTTGGCGAACCAGCAGTTCGGGCGAACAGGTACCCTTAAGTGAGATTAGCGTCAGCCCTTGGGCATTTGCGGATCTCACCCACCAGGATCCGGAAATTTTCATGGCGCTTGTTATGGCTGGCGTGGGTATTGGGCTTGTTTTGCTTGTTGAATGGCTAGGTGAGCGCTACTCGCAAGCAAAGCTGCCGGTAAGCGATAACCCTCGCTAAAACGGTGTTACCTTTTCAGGCATACCTTTGTTTCCACCCGTAACAAAGGCTATGCCGGGTAACAGAGATGGCCAGTGAGTAACTTGGTTTTGTTCCCAAAATGTGCAATAAATTAGCGGGTTACTTTTGAAACTTCAGGATCTTCTTTGATCAGATTCAGAGCCTGCACAGATTAATTATAAACGGGCCGGTGGTATTGCTGTGAGACTGTTACGTGGTCCAGCTCAAGCCGCGTTGTCGGCTTTTCCGCGGTTCCTTTTTGGTGCCCTGCGTCCCTTGTGGGTTTCTAAAAACGGTAAGTTCTGGGTTTTTCTGCTCCCATTTTTGCTTCTATCCAGTGCGATGAGTGGCTGCAACACTCAAGCAATTCATCAGGATGATATATACAACCCGCCGGTTTACTGGGGACGCCACGTGGTGCGCCAGGGCGAGACGCTGTACGGTATTGCCTGGACCTACGGCCGCGATTACAAAGAGCTGGGAAGCGCCAATGGGATCAGCCCGCCGTGGACTATTCGGCCTGGTCAGGTGCTGCGTTTAGATCTGCGCGGAAAGGCACAGCCAAGCAATAAATCAAGTACAACGGCGCGGGCTTCTCGGCCGACTGCGACGACTACTGCAAGGTCGCCACGGGCAAAACCACCTGTGCCAACACCGCAAAACTCTCGAAAACCTGCTGTTACCCGCAAGCCTGACACCTCTGCACCCTTGGCCTCCAGAACCCAAACGGTAGCCAACATTCCATGGCGTTGGCCGCACTCTGGCACCGTAATTGCTAGTTATTCAGCATCCGGAAAAGTCAACAAAGGCGTTGATATTGCCGGGAAAGCCGGGGATGCTGTAAGAGCTGCCGCAGACGGGAGTGTGGTCTACGCGGGCAACGGTTTGCTTGGTTATGGTAATTTGATTATTGTGAATCATAACGAACGATACCTGAGCGCTTACGCGCACAACCGGAAGATTTTGGTAAGCGAAGGAGAGGGGGTTAAAGCCGGTCAGGTTATAGCAGAGCTTGGCAGCAGTGGTGCAGAAAGGCCGATGCTACATTTTGAAATTCGAAAAAATGGAAATCCGGTCGATCCAACCCATTATTTGCCGCCACGCTAGTTATAACTACGGCACTACAAATAAGAAAAAATGGTGGCAAGGGTGTTTAAGCTAGCCATTGAAGACGTCCTGAAAGAAATGAAATAACCAATGTCCGCAACAATAAAAAGTATCGGGCAAAATCCAGGATTATTGAAAGGCGGTGCAAAGATATGTCAGCAGAACAAGAAGATATCATTATCGATCGTGTAGCAGATGTTGATGAGCCCGAGGATCAGTTGCTCGCAGAAGAAAAAACCGACAAAGCTGCCCCAGAGGCTGCCGAAGTCGACGGAGAGCTTTCCGCCAGAACGCGTTATTACAGCAGCTCAAACTCAAAACAGCTGGACGCCACTCAGCTTTACCTTAATGAAATCGGTTTTTCACCACTCCTAACCCCGGAAGAAGAGGTTTATTTTGCACGCCTTGCGCGCAAAGGAGAGGAGTCTGGTCGTAAGCGAATGATTGAGAGCAACCTTCGGTTAGTGGTAAAAATTGCTCGTCGCTATGTGAACCGTGGCCTTACCCTGTTGGATTTGATTGAAGAGGGTAATCTGGGCCTGATTCGTGCGGTTGAAAAGTTTGATCCGGAGCGAGGCTTCCGTTTCTCAACCTATGCAACGTGGTGGATTCGCCAGACAATAGAGCGGGCCATTATGAATCAGACCCGCACTATTCGGTTGCCTATTCATGTTGTTAAGGAACTTAATCTTTATCTGCGGGCGGCTCGTGAGCTGACGCAGAAGCTTGACCATGAACCTTCGGCGGAAGAAATCGCCAAGATGGTGGACAAGCCGGTTAATGACGTAAAGCGAATGCTGGGTTTAAATGAACGTGTTGCTTCCATGGATACGCCTATCGGTGCTGGTGGTGAGAAATCTCTGCTAGACACTGTCGCGGATGAAGGTGCGTCTGATCCTGCAGATGTGTTGCAGGACAACAACATGAGCGCCTGTATCGGGAAGTGGATAGACCAACTGAGTGAAAAGCAGCAGGAAGTTTTATCCCGACGGTTCGGGCTTCGGGGATACCCGGTCAGCACCTTGGAAGAAGTTGGGCAGGAAATCGGCCTAACCCGTGAGCGCGTTCGCCAAATTCAGGTAGAAGCGCTGCGGCGCTTACGCGAAATTCTGGAGAAAGAAGGCCTGACTGGTAATCTATTGTTTAAATAGTTTTTCCTTCCCTTCACTCAAAGCGCTGGCCATGTTTCATGGCTGGCGCTTTTTGTTTTGGGCGTTAGGAAAAACAACTCTAAAAAAGTATCCCAGCAAATGAGAACCAGACGGCGCTTTGTCCCAATAAGACATTGTTACAATAGGTAAGTCGGGAGCTAAGGATCTGTACCCGGCGACGAATGAACTCTCATAATAATGACTGAAAAGGAAAGGACTATGAAGAAGGCGTTTTTGACGAGCTTTGCATCCCTGATGCTTGCAGCCACACTCTCAGCTCCTGCTTCGGCGCTAACGGTTGGCGGTGTCGACGTCCCGGATACCTATACTGCTGGCAGCACCGAGCTTCAATTGAATGGCGCTGGCACACGCTCCAAGTTTTTCATGGATCTGTATGTCGGTAGCCTTTATGTGTCTCAGATGCAGAAAGATGGCAACGCCGTAGTTGAAGCTGATGAGCCTCAGGCGATCACACTGCATATTACATCAGGGATGATCACCAGTGATCGTATGACTGAAGCAACTATGGAAGGGTTTGAAGCTTCAACTGATGGTGATATGTCTTCGGTTAAAGCAGAAATCGACCAGTTTATGTCAGTGTTTAAAGAAGAAATCAAAGAGGGCGACGTATTTGATCTAGTATACGTGCCAAACGAAGGCGTAAAAGTCCTGAAAAACGGTGAACAAAAGGACACTGTGGGTGACCTAGCCTTCAAAAAAGCCTTGTTTGGCATTTGGCTTTCTGACGATCCTGCGCAGAAGAGCCTGAAAGAAGAGATGCTGGGTCAGTAGTAGAGCGGCGTCAGTACTTCATTAAAAAGCCGGCAGAAGCCGGCTTTTTAATGGGTAATGCGGTCGTTTACAAGTAGTCGTTTTTGTCCTTGAACTCGCATAGGTCTTCAATAATGCAGGCGCCGCATCTCGGCTTTCGTGCCACGCAGGTGTAGCGTCCATGCAGTATCAGCCAATGATGAGCGTCCATTAGAAATTCTTTTGGTACCAGCCGCATTAAGCGTTTTTCTACCTCCAATACGTTTTTACCCGGTGCGATACCCGTGCGATTGGATACCCGGAAAATGTGAGTGTCTACTGCCATGGCGGCTTGCCCAAAAGCCGTGTTCAGCACTACATTTGCGGTTTTTCGGCCAACACCTGGCAAAGCTTCTAGATCTTCACGGTTATCAGGCACAACGCTGTCGTGCTTTTCGATCAGTATGCGGCAGGTTTTGATAACGTTTTCGGCTTTGCTGTTAAACAGCCCGATGGTCTTTATGTAGCTCTTCAGTCCATCTACGCCTAGCGCCAGTATGGCTTCCGGGGTATTGGCTACCGGGTAAAGCTTGTCTGTTGCTTTGTTAACACCAACATCAGTTGCTTGAGCAGAGAGTATAACGGCAATTAACAGTTCAAACGGGTTGCTGTAGTTCAGCTCTGTTGTCGGATGCGGATTGGCTTCCCGTAATCGAGAGAAGATTTCAATACGTTTGGCTTTGTTCATGGTGTTCCGTTATCGCTCTGCCGACAGATCATGAGACGTTTCCAGTCACGCGCACACGCTTGCTGCCGGGTGTTGTTGCTGGTTGGGCTGTCTTTTTGCGTTCTTTGAGATGGGTGTCAATGCCGTTCTTTAACGCTATTAGTAAGCCCAGGCCCACAAAAGCGCCGGGTGGCAATACCATGAACAGCATATCTGGATAGTTGGCAAATGGCGTTATGACCCAATCTGCAGCCATGGGGCCGAGCAGAAGGTGCATATCAACAAACAGTGTGCCTTGGCCGATCAGCTCGCGCATGCCACCCAGGATGATAAGTACCACAAGAAAACCTGCGCCCATCATGGCGCCGTCAAGCAGTGCAGGACCTGGGGCATTGCGGGATGCAAAAGCATCGGCACGGCCAAGAATGGCACAGTTGGTGACGATGAGTGGGATAAATATGCCGAGAATCTGGTACAGCTCGTAGGTATAAGCCTGCATCAGTAATTCTGCACAGGTTACAAAGGAGGCGATGATCATCACGAATGCAGGCAGGCGCACGGACTCGCTAACAAAATTTCGAATCAGCGAAACAGCGAGATTTGAACCCATGAGCACCATCAGGGTTGCCAGCCCAAGGCCAATCGCGTTAACCACAGTGCTGGTGACCGCAAGAAGAGGGCAAAGTCCCAATACCTGCACCAGAGCAGGGTTGTTGTCCCAGAGCCCGTCGCGAACGATTTCACTGGAGGTCTTGGTTGCCATTGTTAGGGTTGCTCCACATTCAGTGATTCATCGGTAAGGTCTCCGGGGGTAACCACAGGGCCTTTCCCTGACGGAGTGCTATTCAGTTGTGCCCGAATAACCTGTTGGTTCTGCCGGAAATACACCAGTGATTTTTGTACCGCTTTCACTACAGCTCTGGGAGTAATGGTAGCACCGGTGAACTGGTCGAAAACGCCACCGTTCTTTTTAACATTCCATTCCCGGGGTGCTGGATTTCCCAAAGAGCGCCCTTCGAATCCTTTAACCCAATCGGATTTTCGGGTTTCAATCCGATCGCCCAACCCCGGGGTTTCTTTGTGCTGAATCACTCGCACGCCCAGAACAGTGCCTTCGAGATCAATGCCGACAAGTAGTTTGATGGTGCCTGAATAACCGTCCGGTGCAGTTGCAGGCATGATCATCCCAACCGGCTCGCCGTCCTGGCGTGCAACCCATACGGTTACTGGCCCATCAGTTGCTAGCCGGTCACTAGCTGGGAGAGACAAGGTGTCTTTTAATAGATCGTTGTTGTGATCGCTCTCAGGAATAATTTCAAATAACGCTTTGGCTTCTGCTCTAGCAGCCTGCTCCTTGATGCGTTCGTTTGTGAGCGCCTGAGTAAACGCAATGGTGCCGCCGGTAACAACTGCAAATATGCCAAGACCGATAGCGCTGCGACGAATGGATTGAGTCATGGTTGCCATGGTCAGTTCCTTCCTCCGCCGGGCAGCCCGCGACGGGCTTTGTGGTGGCCATAGGTTCTTGGTGGCGTGTAGTGATCGATAAAGGGCACAGCAAAGTTCATCAACAAAACACTAAACGCCACAGCATCGGGATAGTTGCCCCAGCTTCGGATCAGGTAGATAAGCACGCCGATACCCGCTCCATAAATCAATTTTCCCTGATGGCTGGTCGCCGCGGAGACTGGGTCGGTTGCGATGAAAAATGCACCAAGCATAGTGCCACCAGCCAGCAGGTGCAGTGACAGTGGCGCATATAGGTCCTCATTACTACCAAACGCCAGGCTCATAACAACCAGTGCGCCCAGAAAAGCCACTGGAATATGCCAAGTGATGATTTTTAGGCCTATCAGTACAAGCCCGCCGACTAGAAAAGCTGCGTTGACCCACTCCCAGCCTTTGGCAAAGCCTTCCCCAAATGTTGGGTGGGCAAGAACTTCATCTGCAGTATGGGTTGCAATCTTATGTTTGTATTCGTCCAGCGGTGTGGCCATGGTCCAGCCATCAACTGCTGTTTGTTTTGCCGAGGCGATTACCGAAAGCGTGTCTGCAAAACTGGGTGCCTTATCCCAAAGTAGTGCAGGCTCCGCCCAGTTGGTGGTCATGGCAACCGGGAACGAAATAAGCACCAGTGCATAGCCGACCATCGCAGGATTGAATGGATTTGAGCCGAGCCCGCCATAAAGTTGTTTAGCGATCACAATGGCTGAAATAACCGCCACCCCAGATACCCACCATGGCGCAAACTGGGGTAGGGAAAGCCCCAACAAAAGACCGGTAACAGCGGCAGTATTGTCCTTGAGAATAAACGCAACTGGCTTGTTGCGTAGCTTGAGGATGGCGGCTTCTGAAGCCAAGGCAATGGCGATACACCATACAACGTTTATGATATTGCCCCAACCAAAAAATAGAGTCTGCGCAAGTAAGCCGGGTAGGGCTGCAAGTATGACCCAAAGCATCACCTTCGAAGTTGGGCGCGCACTGCGGGCATGGGGTGAAGACTGTTGAACAAACGCCATGAAGATCGAGCCTGGTTCGGGTTATTCGGTGGGTTGGGATTCGGGCTGGTTCGCCAGTATTTTGCGCGCGTCCGCTAAGGCCTCTTCTGCCCGCTTTACCCGGTCATGATTCTTGGTGACAGCACGTTCCAGTTTGTCCACGTTGTCGGCTTGTTGTGCTTTCGCATCCTCAAGCATGGCCTGCATAGTTTCCAGTTTGGACTGTGCCTGAGCAAACTGCTTTTCCAGTGCCTCTATATCGGGTTTTTCCTGAGCTGGCTCAGAGGGTGCGGCTGCTTTCGAGTCACTGGCTTCAGTTTTGGCTTTTTTCCGTGCTAGTGCCTGCTCCACCAAAGCGGATTTTGCGGCTCGTTCGTCCACTGCTTCTCCGTTGGCGGCGGCCCTTTCAGCCTCCGCTTTTTTGTTGGCCTGAGCTTCGGCAGCGGCCTTGGCGCGCTCCTTGCGACGCAGCTCCTTCTCTTGCTGCTCGCGCTCAAGCCTTTGCTGTCGTGCCTCAAAACGCTCGCGTGCACGGTCTGCCTTGAGCTGCTCCGCCCGCTGCACACGAATCTCGCCTTTGGCGTAACGGTAATACTGCACGAGCGGAATGGAACTGGGGCAAACATAAGAGCAGGCGCCACATTCGATGCAGTCGAAGAGGTTTAAATGTTCGGCTTTCTCAAACTCGGTTGCCTTGGCGTGCCAGAACAGTTGCTGGGGTAGCAGTTCCATGGGGCAAACTTCTGCACACTGACCACAACGGATGCAGGCTTGCTCCGGCGGAGGTGCGGGCAACTCGTCGGCAACCGCTGCGATGATGCAGTTCGTGGTTTTGATAACCGGAACTGCTGTTGTGGTTAGGGTATAGCCCATCATAGGTCCGCCAAGAATCAGGCGGCTGACGCGATCCTGTTGTAGGCCTGCCTGATCCAGTAGGTAATTCAAAGGCGTACCCAGTAAAACCTCAAAATTGCCCGGATTCTTGACGGCTTCCCCCGTTACCGTTACAACTCGACTGATAAGCGGTGAGCCTTCAAAAATAGCTTTGGCTACAGCAACGGCGGTTCCCACGTTCTGGCACATAACACCTATGTCTGCCGGAATACCCCCGCTGGGTACTTCCATACCGGTGAGAATCTGGATGAGCTGTTTTTCGCCACCGGAAGGGTATTTTGTCGGGATAACGGCTAGTTCAATTTGTGTACCTTGGGTTGCTTGACGCAGTGCCGCTGCAGCTTCTGGTTTGTTATCTTCAATGCCGATTACACAACGCTCGGGGCGCAGGATCCAAGCCATCACCTTTAAACCGGCAACAACATCATTGGCGCGCTCACGCATGGTCATATCATCAGCGGTAATATAGGGCTCGCACTCGGCGCCATTGAGGATCAGCGTGTCTACTTTGCGATCTCTGGGTGGTCTCAGCTTTATATCCGTTGGGAAGCCAGCGCCGCCCATGCCTGAAACACCCGCTGAATGAATGATGGCAAGGGCTTCATCCCGCTCGAGGCTGCGATAGTCACTAATAGGATAACGTTCGCACCATTCATCTTTGCCATCGGGCTTTAAAACAATGCACCTGTCGGCCATGCCGGAGGGATGGGGTACCGGATAATCGCCTATGCTTTCAATTGTGCCAGACGTTGGCGCATGTACCGGAACGCCTATGCCGTAGCTAACGTCGGCAACTTTTTGGCCTTTCAGTACAAAATCGCCAACTGCCACTGTTGGTTCCGCAGGCGCACCGATATGCTGCTGCAATGGCAGCACGAGTTGTCCGGGAATGCCTGCGGATTGAATGGGCCGACTGGTCGAACGCTCTTTGTTTTCTGCGGGGTGAATGCCGCCGCTAAAGTCCCAAAGCTTGATGGTGGAGGACATCAGGAGTTCGCCTCCTGTTTGTCTGTGGTGATAATTCGAGGCTGGGACCAAGTCCAGCCGCGAATATCCGGCTCAATGGTGATCATATCAATACAGTCAACGGGGCACGGCTCCACACACAAATCACAGCCTGTGCATTCGCTTTCGATAACCGTGTGCATGTGTTTAGCGGCACCGAGAATGGCATCCACCGGACAAGCCTGAATGCATTTCGTGCAGCCTATGCATTCGTCTTCCCGGATGACGGCAACTGTTCGGGCTTGTTCCACCCCGTGTTCGGCATCCAGAGGCTGGGGCTCTACATCTAAAAGATCGGCAAGAGCGTTAATGGTGGACTCACCGCCAGGTGGGCATTTGTTGATAGCGCCACCGTCGGCAATGGACTCGGCATAGGGGCGACAACCGGGATACCCGCACTGGCCGCATTGGGTTTGGGGTAGCAACGCATCAATCTGGTCTACCAGCGGGTTGCCTTCGACTTTGAAACGCTCTGATGCAAAGCCCAGCAAGGCGCCAAACACCAAGGCGAGGCCAAGCAGGGCCAGAACAGCGATAACAATGCCTGTCCACATAAAAACGAGTCTCCGTTAAACGCTGACTAGGCCGGTGAAGCCCAGAAACGCCAGTGACATCAACCCTGCGGTAACCATGCCGATAGCCGCCCCCCGGAAAGCGATGGGGACATCGGCCACGGCAATGCGCTCGCGCATAGCGGCGAACAGCACCAGCACCAGCGAAAAACCGGCAGCGGCGCCAAAACCGTAGAGTACTGATTCAACGAAGTTGTTGTTTTTATTCAGGTTAAGAAGTGCTACGCCGAGTACTGCGCAATTGGTGGTAATCAACGGCAGGAAAATACCCAGCACGCGATAGAGTAGAGGACTGGTCTTACGAACAACCATTTCAGTGAACTGAACCACCACCGCAATAACCAGAATGAAGGTGATGGTTTTAAGAAACACCAAATCCAGAGGCGCTAGCAAGTAGGTGTAAGCAAGATAACTGCAAACGGATGACAGGGTTAGCACAAACGTGGTGGCCAAAGACATGCCCATGGCCGTTTCCAGCTTGCCTGAAACCCCCATAAAGGGGCACAAACCAAGAAACTGAACCAACACAAAGTTGTTCACCAGAATGGTGCTGACCAATATCAGTAAATACTCTGTCATTGTTGCATCATCATTGCGTTATCGGAGCCTACTGCCGCGACCTCTGTTTACATTACCCGCATGCCGGGTGTCGCACCCGAATCCGGAGACAGGATGAAAATATCCTTGCCACCGGGGCCAGCCGCCAGAACCATGCCCTCAGACATACCGAACTTCATTTTCCGGGGCTTCAGGTTGGCGACCATCACAGTCAGACGACCCTCAAGATCTTCTGGCTTATAAGCAGACTTGATACCAGCAAACACATTGCGTTCGCCATGCCCTAGATCAAGCGTCAGACGAAGAAGCTTATCCGCACCTTCAACATGCTCGGCTTTGACAATTTTGACGACCCTGAGATCCACTTTTGCGAAATCATCGAATTCGATCTCGTCTGAAATCGCTTCGTTATTGTCGGATTTAGCGGGTTGTGCCGGTTTGCCGGTCGCCGCAGGCATTTCTTCTTTCGACGCATCCAGCATTTTTTCGATCTGCGCCATATCCACCCGGCTCATCAGCGGCTTGAACTTGCTGATGTTGTGGTCTTCAAGCCGCTCGCTGCGACTGTTCCAGTCCAGCTTTGCATTCAGGAACTCCTCGGATGCTTTGGCTGTCTCTGGCAGTACCGGCGCAAGATAGGTCATTAATAAGTGGAACATGTTGAGGGCATTGGTACAGATAGCCTGCAACTTTTCATCTTGACCCTCCTGCTTGGCTACCACCCAAGGCTGCTCATCATTTACGTATTGGTTGGCAATATCGGCCAATTCCATAATGCGACGCATGGCGCGGCCAAATTCCCGGGCCTCGTAGAAGGCTTCTAGATCCTCACCTGCTTCGATGAACTCCTTCAGCTTTTCGTGCTCGGTCACTGTTCCAAGCTTTCCATCGAAACGCTTGGTGATGAAGCCTGCACTGCGGCTGGCAATGTTGACTACTTTACCCACGAGATCCGAATTCACTCTGGCGGCAAAGTCCTCCAGATTAAGGTCCATATCGTCCACACCGCCAGTTAGCTTGGCAGCGAAGTAATAGCGCAGATACTCAGGGTTTAGGTGGTCCAGATAGGTGCGGGCCATAATGAAAGTGCCACGGGATTTGGACATCTTTTTGCCATTAACCGTCACAAATCCATGTGCCCAAACTGCCGTTGGCGTGCGGAAGCCAGCGTCATGCAGCATCGCTGGCCAGAACAAAGCGTGGAAGTTGATGATGTCTTTACCAATGAAGTGATAAACCTCAGCCTTGGAGTCCACCTTCCAAAAGTGCTCGAAATCCACATCTTCTCGATTACAAAAGTTTTTGAAGCTGGCGAGATAGCCAATAGGTGCATCCAACCAAACATAGAAAAACTTACCGGGAGCATCCGGGATTTCAAAGCCAAAATAGGGCGCATCACGGCTGATGTCCCACTCTTGCAAACCTGCATCCAGCCATTCAGCAAGCTTATTGGCCACTTGTGGTTGCAAGGCCCCGCTGCGGGTCCATTGGGTCAGGAAGTCGGTGAACTCCGGCAACTTGAAGAAATAGTGCTCCGACTCCTTTTCGATGGGCGTAGCGCCGGATACCGCAGAGCGGGGATTAATCAGCTCAGCAGGCGTGTAAGTTGCACCGCAGGCCTCACAGTTATCACCATACTGGTCGTCTGCTTTGCACTTAGGGCAGGTGCCTTTGATAAACCGATCTGCGAGAAACATGTTCTTCTCGGGATCAAAAGACTGAGTAATTTTACGCGTCGCAATGTTGCCGTTCTTCTGCAACTGGCGGTATATGTATTCGGAGAAATAGCGATTCTCCTCCGAATGGGTGGTGTAGTAGTTGTCAAAACGGATATGGAACCCGCTGAAGTCCTGCTGGTGCTCCTCACGGATTCGGTCGATCAGCCGCTCGGGCGTAATACCCTCGCGCTCGGCACGGAGCATAATCGCTGTGCCGTGGGCGTCATCCGCGCAAACGTAGTAGCAAGTATGGCCTCGCATATTCTGATAGCGCACCCAGATATCCGTCTGAATGTATTCCAGCAGATGGCCTAGGTGAATGGGGCCATTGGCGTAGGGCAGGGCGCTGGTAACCAAAATATCGCGCTGTTGCTGTGAACTCGCTTGCGTCATGGTGTGTCCGAACCTTTCATCAGAATAAGGGTTGTATGGTCAGAAACGGGCTCAGATGATACCTTTCAAGCAGATATTTTTCACCCGAAACACCTGTTTTCATGCTGAAAAAAGCAGCATGAGCTTATTCCGGAGAGCCAAATGACACAGATTTCAGAGCAGGCCCTGCAGGCGGCGGTTCGTGAATACCGAGACCCGTACCTAGAAAAAGACCTTTACGACTTGGGTGCCGTAAAGTCACTGGTTGCGGATGAGGCAGGTAAAGTAACGTTGATGGTCGAACTACCATACCCATCAAAAGGCATCGCAGGCGGCCTGAAACAACTGGTCGCCAATGCTTTGGAAAACGTCGGCGGCGTTGAATCCGCCGAAGTTCACGTAGGCCAGAAAATACACTCCTACAAAGTCCAGAAAGACCTGCCATCTGTTCCCGGCGTCAAAAACATCATCGCCGTTGCCTCTGGCAAAGGCGGTGTCGGAAAATCCACCACTGCCGTCAACCTTGCTCTCGCCCTTCAAGCAGAAGGCGCCCGCGTAGGCGTACTCGACGCCGACATCTACGGCCCGAGCATCGGCATGATGCTCGGTGTACCCGAAGGCAAACGCCCCGGCGTGCGTGAAGAAAAATACTTCCTGCCCATGGAAGCCCACGGCCTCCAAACCATGTCCATGGCCTTCGTAACCACCGACAAAACCCCCATGGTATGGCGCGGCCCCATGGTTAGCGGCGCGGTTATGCAACTCTTGCAGCAAACCCTCTGGGATGAACTCGACTACTTAATCGTCGACATGCCCCCCGGCACCGGCGACATCCAACTCACCCTAGCCCAGAAAGTGCCGGTCACCGGCGCAGTCATCGTCACCACCCCTCAGGACATAGCCTTGCTTGACGGTAAACGCGGCATAGAAATGTTCCGCAAAGTTGAAATTCCGGTGCTGGGCGTTGTGGAAAACATGAGCGTACACATCTGCAGCAACTGCGGCCACGAAGAACACCTGTTCGGCGACGGCGGTGGTGAGCGGATTGCCGATGAATACGAAACAACCCTGCTGGGCCAATTACCCCTGCACATGACCATCCGCGAACAGACTGATGGAGGTAAACCTACAGTGGTTGCCGTGCCGGATTCCGAAGTGGCACTGCGCTACCGGGATATTGCTCGCCGGGTTGGTGCTGAATTATCGACAAGGGAGCGGAATCTTAGCGGCGCGATTTCAAGTGTGTCTGTAAAGACGCGGTAACTTAAGACGTGGGTTGGACGGCGTGCTGCACATAGGCTAATTCATGGACGCGGCAGGCAACTCATTGATTTGATCGCAGGCGCGGGAAAGGCGGTTCAAAAATGTCGTAGGCCAGGGATGGCCGGAGACAAGCCCACATGGATGTGCTCGAAGCGGTTTTTGAACCGCCTTTCCCGTGACTGCAGCCACCAAATCAAAAAGGCTCCAGGTCACGGCGCCAAGCTTCGACAGAACCAAACCGAACAGGTAAACTACGCCCCAATTTTCCCAGTGGATACGAGACTTCGCCATGAGCATCAAAGCCGATAAATGGATTCGCCGGATGTCCGAACAACACCGCATGATCGAACCCTTCGAAAGCGGTCAGGTCCGTGAAACTGAAAAAGGCCGAATCATCTCCTACGGCACATCAAGTTACGGCTACGACGTACGTTGCAGCAACGAGTTCAAAATCTTCACCAACGTGCACTCCGTAACCGTCGACCCCAAAAACTTCGACGAAAAAAGCTTCGTAGACTTCACCGGCGACGTCTGCATAATACCGCCGAACTCCTTTGCCCTAGCGCGCACAGTCGAGTACTTTCGCATCCCCCGTAGCGTACTTACCGTCTGCCTGGGTAAATCCACCTACGCACGCTGCGGCATTATCGTAAACGTTACCCCGCTGGAGCCCGAGTGGGAAGGCCACGTAACGCTCGAATTTTCTAACACCACAAACCTACCAGCAAAAATTTACGCAAACGAAGGCATCGCTCAGATGCTCTTCTTTGAGTCTGACGAAATCTGCGAAACCAGCTACAAGGATCGGGGTGGCAAATACTTCGGCCAAACCGGCGTGACCTTGCCAAAAACATGAACGCCAACCAGTTTCTCAAAGCGGTTTCCCAACTGCAGGGATGGCGCGAATGCGCTTTCCTGCTGGCACTTGCCGAGCGCTCATTCCCGAATTACGCACTGTTTGCAGACGCCGTAGGCCTGAAAACCGGCGGCAAAATGCACCAAATTCTGGAACTTGCCTGGGGCTTGCTGCAAGAGGATGTAGCAGAAACTGCTATTCCACAACTGTTGGTAAAGCTCGAAGCCTTGTCGCCCGATGTAGAGGCCTATGATGCCTACGGCGTATACCCAGCGTTCGATTTTTGCCAGCTTTTGGAACAGGCGCTCCTAAACCGCTTGAACCCCTCGAAGCATCGAGCCACAGAAGCATCGCAGTTGGCGACAAGCACCGTTATGAGCTTTATTGAGCTGTCAGAAGGCGAGGGGTTTGAAGAAGACGAGCTTGTTCGCGTGCTGGACTCACACCCCTTGATGAAAGAAGACAAAGCCTTCCAGCGTGATCTTGTCTTAGCACTGAAGCGCCAGCGCACACCAGTAGAGCAATTTATTGAAGAACTCCGAGTAAACGCGGCAAACGAAGGCGTTAGTAACCTCGGTATCTCGCTGGGGGATTAACGCGCCCACGGCCATGTATTATAGCCTCGCAGCCCCATTTATTATTCAGCTTTGACCTTATGGATGTAAGCCCATGAAACTCTCCACGTTTGGCCGAAAGTTCACCGCAGATGCTGGCATAACCTCTCTGATGGATGATCTGGGTAATGCTATGGCGTCCGGTGACGACATGATCATGATGGGTGGCGGCAACCCAGGACATATCCCCGAGATTCAGGCTAGGGTTCAAGAAATCTTGGCTGATATGAGTCGCAGCGAAAGTGATGTTCGCCGGCTCGTGGGTGTTTATGATCCGCCTCAGGGTGAGAAACAGTTTATTGCCTCGCTTGCCGACCTGCTAAGCCGTGAATACGGTTGGGACCTGAAACCCGAGAATATTGCGCTTACCAATGGCAGTCAGGCGGCCTTCTTCATGCTGTTTAATATGTTTGGCGGCGACTATGGCGAAGGCCAGCGCAAACACATACTCTTGCCTCTGGCGCCGGAGTACATCGGCTATGCGGATGCGGGCATTGAACCAGACCTGTTCCATGCAGTGCAGCCAGATATCTCATTCACCGATGCCCACGAATTCAAATATCGGGTGGACTTTGATGCAGTAGAGGTAACAGGCGAGACCGGTGCCATCTGTGTATCTCGGCCTACCAACCCGACCGGTAACGTGGTTACCGACGAAGAGATGACGCGCTTGGAGGAAATGGCGCGCCAGCATGACGTGCCGCTGATTGTTGACGGCGCCTACGGAACGCCTTTCCCTAGCTTGTTGTTTGTAGACGCAACGCCCACTTGGAATGAGCAGATTATTTTGTGCCTCAGCTTATCTAAACTTGGCTTACCTGCCGCCCGCACGGGCATCGTGATTGCTGCGGCACCGGTAATAAAGGCCTTGTCTGGAATAAACGCTATCATGAACCTGGCCACGGGCAGCTTTGGTGCCATGCTAGCTGAACCGCTTGTTCGCTCCGGCGAAATTTTGTCCCTGAGCCGGGATGTAGTGTGCCCATTTTATAAGCGGAAAATGCAGCGAGCTGTAGCGGCGTTTCGCGAAGCTATGGGCGAGGACAGTTGCCGCTGGTACGTGCACAAACCAGAAGGCGCCATGTTCCTGTGGCTGTGGTTTCCGGATTTGCCCATTACCAGCCTTGAACTATATCAGCGCTTGAAAGCTCGTGGCGTGCTGGTTGTGTCAGGTCATTATTTCTTCCCTGGGCTACCCGAGGATGGCTGGAAGCATCGTGATGAGTGCCTGCGCGTAACCTACTCACAAGACGATGAGCGGGTGGCGCAAGGTTTGCGAATTATTGCGGATGAAGTTAAGGCCGTTTGGGCTGAGGCAGGCCGGGAGGTTTAGGGGCTCTGCATAACTCCAGCGCACAGCCGGGGGTGCTTATGGCTTCAGTTGCAATGTGTTGTGAATACACTCTGTTACGAAAAGAGAGTATTCGTAACATCAATAAAAAACCTGTAGCGTTATTCTACACTTTCAAGGTTCGTTTTTTACGGACGAAAACTACTACTGAAGGTCAGAACACTCTACCGGGAGCAATAAGCCCATGAAGTCAAAAAAAACAATTTACCTCCTCCAGTCCGGCATTGCACTCGCAGCCCTAACCGTAGCCTTGGCTGGCTGCGGAGGTTCATCTGGGGGTAACGGCGAAGTAACCACTCCGGACAATTCAACGGGTTCCGGAACTACATCCCCCGAAACCAATAGCATAAACATCCCTGATTATGTGCAAGGCACCCTAAACGAAGCCACATTGGACTCTGTGGCACTGAGTAGCTATTTCGCATTAAATGAAATTGTTCGCTCAAACGTCAGCTATCTCGAATTTATAGAACCGGTTGCAGAATCAGATCTGGGCAGCCCTATATCCCAAAGCTCCATTAATTTCGGTTCAGCGCTATGTCCACTTGGCGGAACACAATCTATTATTTTTGACTATGGCCGTCCTCGTCAGACCTCTGAGAGCGTGCTTGTTTTCAGTGCTGGAAACACGTTCACTTTTTCTTATGAAAGCTGCAAAATTGAGGGCTCACAAGGCGTCCTAATTCAAGAAGGTAGCACAACCGCGACTGTTGAAACTGGCTATTACGATTCATTCGATGAGTTTCTCAGTCTATCAGGCAGCATAAGCCTAGAGCACAGAAGTGTTGGTATTCACGACGGCTCCCAGACGCTGGCCTATACAGATGGTGATATTACCCGCAGCATCCAAAACGGCAGCGATGTGTCGATTAACGGCACCTCCCTGAAGGTTAAGCCACCAAGGTACAGTGCACCCGGTTATGCGCTTGAAAACTATACCCTCAAAATCGAAGAAACAGGCGCCTCACCTTATATTAGGGAATGGACAATGAATGCGCCCGAGGCGTTCGGTTTGGGCTTGGGCGAAACCGGTGAGCTTTTCCAGACAATAATCTCGGACCTGATATATAGCGAGAGTGGAAGTGAGTTGACGGCTGGCAGTTATAGTCTAAAAACACCCGAGCGCACTCTAGAAATTACCATTGAAGACGGTTTCTTGAGTTATGAGGCGGATCTGGATGGTGATAACGTCAGCGATATTTCAGCCACTGTGAACCTGTGATGAACGTGTGACGGCATGAAGGACGCTTGTTGCGCGCTTCAATGGCGCGTAACAGGCGCAGAATATAGAAGTAAATAGGTAGGAACTACGGAATTGCGGCTGGCCCGGGCTCAATCCGATGTTGATGAAGATTGGTAGTTGATCAGAGTTTCGTTAGGCTTAACCTCCCAAGTCCACATTCTTCAGCTCCAATTTGTATTCGCTGCCGTCGGGCTCAACTTGAATCAGGCGAACCAGTACAAAGTTCTTATCGGGGTCAAACCACATCAGGGTTTCCCGCTTTGAGTCTTCGCGAACTTTTTCGGCTTTGAGAAGGGAGGATTGGCTGTCATCGGAAAGAGCGGCATCGTCGTTTACGACGGCAAAGCGTTCGCTATCTATTTTGCCGCGATCCAGAACCTGATATTCCATCTCCCTTTTGCCATTCAGAATGTCCTGATGCAGTTGCACCTGAAAGCCTAGTGGATCGAGGATGCCTTTCTCCAGTTCTATCTCGAAATCTTTGCTTTTATATTTGCCGGTGGCGATTCCAGCTTTCCAATCGAAATCAATAGACTGCTTCCTGTCTTTAATAAGAAAACCGGAAAGGCTGTACCGATACCTGAGGGGAATAACCTGACCCTCTTCCCATTTTAGGATTAGTGATTCGTCGAGGTCGGCGATGAAAGACTTCACCTCGGTTCGGTACAGCCATACATCGTTGCCTTGAGAGGTGAGGATGCGTCTAGCGCTGCCATTAAGCGATATCCCCTTTTCCATGGAGGCGCCATAGCTGACTTCGAAGGGGAAGAGGTCGGGAACTGGCTCCGCGTGTGCGGCCGCACTCAATACTAACGCCAGCGTGCACGCAAGGCTGGCGATGGTAACCCGCCCCTTCGTTAGGAGGGCGGAAACAATCCGTTGAGCTGCAAACATTTCGTTGACCTCGAATCCTTCATTTATGTTGGAAGTTTAGCGGGTCAGGGAGTGTTGCCTAGTGACAGTCTGTTAAGGTGCGCCTCAGTTGTCCGTGAGGCGCATGGGTGTTTCAATAGCTTGCCCATCAAACAGTACCTGATCATCGCCGAGTTGGATTCTGCCTTCGCAGAACCAGCGAACAACAATCGGGTAGAGCAGATGCTCTTTTTGCTGCACTTTTTCCGCGAGTGTTTCGCGGGTGTCTTCTGCCGTAATGGTCACTTCTGCCTGGGCGATAACCGGCCCGCCATCAAGTTCTTCGGTTACGAAGTGAATCGAGACGCCATGAGAAGCGTCGCCAGCCTCCAGTGCTCTTTGATGCGTATTGAGGCCTGTATACTTCGGCAGCAGCGAGGGGTGAATATTCACCAGTTTTCCACGGAATGCCCTGACAAAATCTGTTGTTAGGATTCGCATGAATCCCGCCAACACAATGAGGTCCGGATTGTAGCGGAGGATGTGAGCCATAAGCGCGGCATCGAATTCTTCCCGAGAGCCGAATTCCTTGTGGTTGACTACAAAGGTTTCCACGTTGGCTTGTGCGGCCCGCTCGAGTGCAAATGCTTTTGGTTGATTGCACCCCAGAGCAACAATTTGGCCGGGAAAATCCCGCCCGCGACTTGCATCTAAAAGAGCCTGAAAGTTGGTTCCGCTGCCAGAGGCAAGGACCAGAATTTTGGGCAGAGTGGGTTGATCTGCCTTCATTCTGCCAAAAGCCCCGGTGCATAACGCACCACTGCATCTTTTTCGGAATCCTCAGCGCGCTCGATAATGCCCACCTGCCAAGCTTTCTCACCCAAGGCCTTCAAGGTGTCCATCGCCAAACTTTTCTGGCTTTCGGGAACACAGATGATCATGCCAATGCCGCAGTTAAAGGTGCGGTACATTTCTTCACTGGCAACACCGCCAGCGTCTTTAAGCCACTGAAATACTGGGGGGAGTTCCCAGCTTTCGGTGTCGATGGCTGCGACTACACCCTTGGGCAGAACTCTGGGAATGTTCTCCGGCAAACCACCACCAGTGATGTGTGAAAGAGCGCTTACATCCACTTCACGAATCAGCTGCAACAGGTTTTTTACATAGATGCGTGTAGGAGCCATCAGCGCATTTGCTAGTGTTGTGTCGCCGATTGGTTGATCTAAGTCGGCTTTGCTGACTTCAAGGATTTTCCGGATCAACGAGTAGCCGTTGGAGTGGGGGCCTGAAGATTCTAGCGCGAGCAGTACATCTCCTGCTTGAACGTTACTGCCGTCGATGATTTCGCTGCGCTCTGCGATACCTACGCAGAAGCCGGCAAGATCGTAATCGTCACCCTCGTACATCCCGGGCATTTCGGCGGTTTCACCACCCACCAGTGCGCAACCGGCCAACTCACAGCCTTGGCCAATACCTGCAACCACGTTTGCAGCTATATCAACATTGAGCTTTCCGGTGGCGTAGTAATCAAGGAAAAATAGCGGCTCCGCACCACCAACAATAAGATCGTTCACGCACATCGCAACGAGATCAATGCCAATGGTGTCGTGCTTTTCAAGCTGCATCGCCAATCTCAGCTTGGTGCCCACGCCGTCAGTGCCAGAAACCATAACCGGCTCTTTATACCCGGAAGGGATAGCGACCATGGCACCAAACCCGCCAAGCCCTCCTAGAACCTCGGGTCGCCGCGTGCGGGCGGCGGTTTCCTTGATACGGCTGACAAGTTCATTACCGGCGTCAATGTCAACGCCAGCATCGCGGTAGGTCAGGGAAGGCTTCTGTTCGCTCATGGTGTTCTTAAACCGTTGGGCAATGGGTCAGGCGGCGGATTTTAGCAGGTGCAGTGTAGGGCTCCAAGTGCAAAAGCCTTGCGCCGCTCCGGATTCTTGAATCCGGCAGTTTTCGCGCAAGCAAGATTGCATTTCGGAAACCCGGGCTGGCTACTCAGGCATAGGGGCATGGTGTATCCTATGCGCCATTCATGCGAACTGCAGGGTGTTTCATGCCAGTAACAGACCAGATCCGGTTTTTTAAACCATTGCGAGCCCTATGGCTTGGCGTTTTTTGTACGCTCATACTGGCTTTAATGCCCGCATCTGCCACTGCGGTAACAGTATCAGGGCTCTATTCAGTAGAAGTTCCTGTGTCTGGCTCCGGGCAAGCCGCTCTTGCTCAAGGTTATGCTGATGGCTTGGCTCGGGTTTTTGTGAGGATTTCAGGCACCCGCGAGGTGCTTGCTCTTGATGGTGTAGACGCTCTGCTGGCAAATGCGGAATCTTTGTTGCTGTCCTATCAGATACTTCGCGGCGCAAGTGGCGAAAGCCGCCTGAGTATGGCGTTTGGTGCTGTAGGTGTTAACCGGGCTTTGGCATCAGTTAACGCTCCCGTGTGGGGTGCGAATCGACCCTTAACCCTCGCTTGGGTGGCGGTCGAAGACCGTGGTGTTCGTACACTCGTGACAGGTGCTGGCGACGACCGAGCCAACTCTGCCGAAACGGGCGTTTGGTCGGCAGCATTTGCTCGCGCTGCTCAGGAACGTGGGCTCCCAGTAGCCCTGCCTCCCGCAGGGTTCAGTGGTAATAGAGAGCTGTTGTCGGATATATGGGGACAGTTCACCGGGCGCGTTCGCAAGGCGTCTGAAGGCGTGGAGCATGACGTGCTTGCGCTGGTTCGTGTTAGCCGCTCAGGCAATCAGTGGCGTGCAGGCTGGGTATTTGAAGGTGCAAAGCTCAATAATAGTGAAGAGTCTGTTAGCGCTGACACGCGGGAAGCTCTTGCAGAGGCATTGGTTAATCGCTGGGCGGAGTTGTACGCCAACCGATATGCTGTGGCAGCAGGTGAGGTTGGGGAGCTACCTCAGGTGGAAATCGTATTGCGCGGTGTTAAGACTGTTAAAGATTACGGCAACACCACTCAAGTTCTGGAGGGCTTAACTCCAGTTGTAAATGTAGGGGCATCCCGGGTTAAGGGCGAGCAGTTAACACTGAGAGTTGGCTTTTCCGGTGAGCTTGATCAGCTCAGGGAGTATATTGCGCTGGATTCCCGGTTTGTGCCCATTGAGGGTGGATCACAGGAAAGCCAAGCGGCTGGTTCGTCATCACTCCCGTCGTCAGCAGCCGCTTCGGCAAAACCGACACAACTCGACTCTAACGAAAATCAGCAAGAAGCGATTCCGGAAGATGAGTTGGAGAAAGATTCTTCTGAGCAGTCTATGTTTACCTATCAGCCATCGCCGGTAGACAAAGAGGAAGCCGAGCAGGCGTTCGAATCACTTTATCAGGTTCTTTATTACCGCTGGCAACCCTTGCCAGCTATCGGAAACAATGGCGGGCAGTAAGCCGCTACCGGAGGCGATTGAGTGAGGTCACACGCCTGGCGCTGGATTCCCAATGCTCTGACGTTTGTGCGCATTTTATTGATAGCTCCCTTTGCCAGAGCGTTGCTGGTACAGGAGTACCGCCTCGCGTTGCTCATTTTTGCTGTGGCGTCGGTGACAGATGGCCTTGATGGCTTTCTTGCACGGCATTTTAATTGGCGCTCCCGTTTCGGTGCTGTGGCCGATCCACTGGCCGATAAAGCGCTACTGATTACCGCCTATTTAATGCTGACTTATACCTCGGTTTTACCTCTGTGGTTGTTTGCGCTGATCCTCGGTCGAGACCTTCTTATTGTGGGAGGTGCGCTGGTATACCATTACAGTATTGGCCGCTTCGAGATGGAGCCCAGCATACCCGGCAAGTTGAATACGCTGATTCAAATTGTTGTTATTTTAGGCATTATTGTCATTTTGGCTGGCTTGCCGGTGCAGGCGATATGGCTGGATATTGGAGTTTGGCTGGTCGCAGTTTCAACGGTCTTCAGTGGCGGGCACTATATTGTCGTTTGGGGTAAGCGCGCATGGAGGGCCAAACACCCGTGAGCAGCTCTCAGTTAGTGCTTGGCGTCCGGCTTCGGGACGACGCACGTTTTGACAACTTTCATGGTGATCGCAACCGGGAAGCGGCATTGCGCCTGTCTTCGGTATGTAGTCAGCCGGCTGACTTGCCAGTGGTCGTAGTTTGTGGCGACTCGGATACCGGCAAAAGTCACTTGTTGCAGGCAGCTTGTCATCAGGCAGAAGCGGAAGGGAAAACGGCGGTTTGTATTAGTATTGCCGAGCTGGAGCCCTTCGGGCCGGAAGCACTGGCGGGACTGGATGCCATGGATGTGGTTGCACTGGATGATCTGGACCGGGTGGCGGGTAAGGCCGGCTGGGAGGAAGCGGTTTTTCATCTCTATAATCGGCTGCATGATGGTGGTCATATGCTGGTTGTCAGTCTTTCTGAAGTCCCCGGGTCCTTGCCTTTCGTGTTGCCAGATTTAGTTTCCCGACTGCATCACGGCTTTATTGTGCAACTGGGAACCTATCGTGACGATGATCGCCTGAAGATTCTGATGGCTCGTGCACAAAAGCGCGGGCTGACTATGACGGACGATGTCGCAGGCTTTATTATGCGCAGAGCCCCAAGGGGACTTGGCGAATTGTTAGGCATTCTCGATACCCTCGATGAAAACTCCTTGCAGGCGCAAAGGCGCTTGACTGTGCCGTTCGTGAAAGCAGTCATGAAGTGGTAAAAACATAGAAGCCAAGCGTTACATCACACAAAACAGAACTTAAACGATAAGACGCTGAATGAAGCGCCAGATGGAGAGACGACATGAGACGGGTAGTATTTAACCAGAAAGGCGGAGTCGGCAAATCCAGTATTACCTGCAATCTGGCTGCAATCAGCGCTGCACGCGGCAAGCGCACTCTGGTGGTTGACCTTGACCCCCAAGGTAACTCAACGCATTACTTGTTGGGCAAGCCTGCTAGCGAGCTTCAAGATACTGTGGCAGACATGCTGGAGCAAACGGTAGCGTTTAAGGTATTCAATCGTCGCCCTGAAGAGTTTGTTCATGCTTCACCGTTCAGAAATCTCTTTGTTTTGCCTTCCAGCCCTGAGCTGGATTTTCTTGAGCGCAAGCTTGAGGCAAAGCATAAAATCTACAAGCTGAGAGAGGCGCTGAAGAAGCTGGGTGATTCTTTTGATGAAATATACATTGATACAGCGCCAGCCCTGAATTTTTATACCCGCTCCGCGCTTATTGCTGCGCATCGGTGCTTGATTCCGTTTGACTGTGATGATTTTTCCCGTCAGGCACTTTATAACATTCTTAATGAAATTCGCGACTTGCAAGAGGATCACAACGAAGAGTTGGTGGTTGAAGGTATTGTTGCAAACCAGTTTCAACCTCGGGCTAGCCTGCCAAAACAGTTGGTTAAAGAGCTTGTTGCAGAGGGACTGCCGGTATTGCCAGTGCGCTTATCCAGCTCCGTAAAAATGAAAGAATCTCACCAGAGCCGGCAACCGCTGATTCACATGGCACCAAAACACCCGCTCACACGTCAGTTCGAAGATCTGTATCGCGTACTCAATGGCGAGGCGGTAGAGCTAGAGCCTTTGGCCGATTGAACCGGGAGCTTTATGACGGATTCCAATAAGATTGCAGGGCAGGTTGCGGATTGTCTTCTGGCCATAGAAATGGAGCTTCGCACGATTGGCCTATGGGCAACCGAGCGCCCACCACAGGCGGCATTTCAAAGCACTGAGCCTTTCTGTATCGATACCTTAGAGTTCACCCAATGGGTTCAGTTTGTGTTTCTTGAGCGCATGAAGCTGATCGTTGAAAGCGGGCATCCTTTGCCCTCTGTTTCTGGCATTGCGCCCATGGCTGAGGAGTACTTTCGCGGCCGCCCAGAATCTGGACAGGGCTTGATCCGAGCGCTTGAGGCGATCGATCAGCTACTTTCGGGGAGCTGACCAACGCCTATTGATGCTGACCATTCACGTCAGTCTAGGCGCATCGACAAGTCTACCGCTTTGACGTCTTTGGTGAGGGCGCCGATAGAAATATAATCGACTCCGGTTTCTGCAATGGGAACCAATGAGCCTGAGTTGATACCCCCGGAAGCTTCGAGCTTTGCGCGTCCTTCATTCATTGCGACTGCAGCCCGCAAATCTTCCATGGAAAACTCATCGAGCATGATGATGTCAGCGCCAGCTCGGAGTGCTTGCTCCAGTTCCGCCATATTCTCGGTTTCCACCTCGACAGGCTTGCCCGGTGCGATTCTATGAGCTTCTGCGATAGCTGCGGCGATGGAACCACATGCGGAAATATGGTTTTCCTTGATCAAGAAAGCGTCCCACAGGCCGATTCTATGGTTGTGGCAGCCGCCGCAAGTCACAGCATACTTTTGTGCAAATCGTAAGCCGGGTAGAGTCTTTCTAGTGTCGAGTAGGCGCACGGGTGTATGAGCAACCCGCTCGGCATAACCAGCGCAGCTTGTCGCAACAGCTGAAAGCGTTTGCAGCCAATTCAGTGCAGTCCTCTCGGCGGTAAGCAGGCTTCTTGCGGTTCCTTTCATGCGGAATAGAACCTGATTGGGGCTCACTCGCTCGCCATCCTCAACTAGCCACTCTATCGCTACTGACGTGTCCACCTGACGAAAAACTTCGTCCACCCATGCTCGCCCAGCTATTGTTGCGTGCTCCCGCGTTATGACATGGCCGGAGCCCTGTTTATCCGCAGGAATAAGTTGGGCCGTGATATCGCCATCACCGATATCTTCGCGCAAGCTAGCGGCTACTGTTTCGATGAGTGACTGGCGTTGGCGTTCACTGAAATTCATGGTTTTGCATCCGCTTGTGACTGGCTAAATGGTTCTGAAATATTCCGGATGAACGATTCTATAGTTCGACAACGGTTTCGCCAAATTATGCCAGAAACGTGATCTGAGACAGGCGTACACAAAAGGTGACAATTTCTGACACAAGATGACACGGTCTAATCGTATGATGTGTAATCAGAGTAGTTTGAAGTTTATGGTCAGGTGCTTCAGATGCAACGGCCGGGAGATCAGTCGATGAAACAGGAAAACAAGGTTGTCAGCTTTTCAGGCCAGAAGCCGTTCTCACGGTTTGATCTGCCGCCTGCTCTTGTTCGCCTGCGTGATACCTCCGGACAAACTCTAAAAGGCGTTCTCGAACGTTTTTTCGAGCGTGCCGACGACGCCTTGTTCGAGCTCGCAGATCGCGCCGGTTCCAACACAGATCAAACCATCTATTTTGATGCCATGCGGGAATTGCGTCTCAGACGCAAAGCCATGGTGGTTTCTGTGCTGCAATACGTCAGTCAGGCATTTAACGATATTGGCCAGTTTCGGCCCAAGCAGTCCGGTGGTGCATTGGACGAGGTTGATCAAGATTCTTTGAGCCTTGTTGAGCATTCAGATCTGGAGCAGCAGGTCGCCATCGACAACTTGATCAATAAAATGCGTAATAAGTACCAGACCCCTATTCAGCTTTTGTCTGTGCGGGTGAACCATCTGGTGCCGAGCGTGGAGTTGGCAGACAATCAGATGCCACTGAGCCCGGAAGTTATCTGTGGAGGTCTGGCTGAAGCCTGTTCAGATCTCGATATAGATATCCGAGCAAAGCTTGTGGTGCTCAAGCTGTTCGATCGATTGCTGGGGGATAAGCTCGGTGATTTTTATCAAGAAGCGAACCGGACTTTGGCTGCGGAAGGTGTCTTGCCGGATGCAAAGCGGCCTCCAGTACGTTCACCCGTTGCCCCTTCAGGTGCTCGGTCTGCAACCTCGGCCCCTGTGCCGCCGAGCTCTTCGCAGCATGGGGCGGCCAGCGGTCTGTCGAATGAGGTGGCTGGCAGCCAGTATTATAGTCACGACCAGATTCAGGGCGGTGCTTCCTATGCAACGTTTTCCGAATTGAGCGCGCTCCTGCACCAGCGGGGTGCAACCCAATCTGTGGTTGAGCCGGATAAGGCTGATGAAGCCTACCTTGATACCGAGCGGTTGATGGCGCTTCTCAGCGAGGCACAGTCGTCTTACGATCAGTGGGAAGGTGGTGAAGTTGCTTCTCTCGATCAACGCCTTCAACCTGTTCTCACGGCAGCCAATGGCCAAAAGGCGAGTGTTGGACAGGTAGACAATGATGTTATCAACCTAGTCTCGATGCTGTTCGATTTTATTTTGGAAGACCGACAGCTTCACCCGGTTATGAAGGCACTTATCGGGCGTCTCCAGATCCCCGTATTGAAGGTTGCCCTAAGCGATAAAAATTTCTTCAATCGTGGTGGGCATCCGGTTCGTAAGCTATTGAATGAGCTGGCATTGTCTGCTATTGGTTGGAGCGAAAAGCGCCCCGGCCAGCGTGATCCTTTGCATGAAAAAATTGAGTCGGTTGTCGATCGGGTATTGAGTGAATTTAGCACCAATGTGTCGCTTTTCGACGAGTTGCTAGAGGATTTTTGCCATTTCACCGATCTCGATCGTCGTCGCCGAGAGCTTGTAGAGCAGCGGTTGCGAGATGCCGAAGAAGGCCGGGCACGACAGGAGCAGGCCACCCAGATTGCCGAGTCGTTAGTGAAGGAACACACGTTTGGTAGAGATATTCCCGAGCCTGTTCTTGCGATGCTCAACGAAGCATGGACAAAGTACTTGCAGTGGGTGGTATTGCGTGAAGGTGAAGATGGTGAGCGCTGGGCAGACGCTAAAGAGCTAACAGGGCATCTGGTATGGAGTGTTGACCCGCAGCCGGTTGAAAGCTCCACCCGTAGCGACCTGCTCCGTGCTATCCCGGCAATTGTGGACGACTTCCGCTTAGCTCTTCAGGAAATCTCGTGGGACCCGTTTGCAACGGATACGGCAGTACGTGATCTGGAGTTGGCTCACGTTGATGTATTACAGAGCTTGGCAACAGCGCCTTCCAGTACCGCGGCATCAGCTCCGGAAGAAGCTGGAACAGAGGTCTGGTCTGAGCCTGCTGAAAATTCAGATCCAGAAGCAGCTGTACCGGTCATCGATAAGCCCTTTGGCGTACTGAACGAACCGAGCGAGACATTTGCAGAGTCACAGCCCCAGCTTAATGTTGCAGAACCTCAAGCGGAAGCCTCGGCCGAACCGGAAATGGAAGAGGTTGCCGAACAATGGCTGATTCAGGCGGATAGACTCCGTGTTGGTGCATGGATTGAGCTCAGTCGAGATGGAACTAAGCTTCGTTGCAAGCTGGCGGCCGTGATAAGGGCTACGGGTAAGTACATCTTCGTTAATCGCAGCGGTGCAAAGGTTGCGGAATACCATCGACCGGAGCTGGCCGCCGCTATGGCAAATGGAGCCATAAGCATGCTTGATGATGGGCTCATTTTTGACAGGGCGCTTGAGTCCATTATCGACAATCTTCGCAGCAGTCGTAGGGATTGATCCGTAGTAACAAGCCTTACTTTGTGATTCAATCAATCCACATTGTAACGCTCTGATAGCTATGGATTCATATTGTCCTATTCAGCCCGAAATTCCCTAAGCGCGACCGTTTTCAGCGAAGATGTAAGCGCTCTCCGTCGAACGGGGCGTCTTTCAGCTGCCCGTTGGTGTCCGTCGCCTAATTACGGCCCGCGCCCATATGGCGCTTCAATAAGTCTTCTGGTAGTGCACAGCATCAGCTTGCCGCCAGGCGAGTTTGGCGGCCGTTATATTGAAGATTTTTTCACGAACAACCTGAACCCCGCTCAACACCCATACTTTGAAACCATCGCCGACATGCGCGTTTCGGCCCACGTGTTGATCCGCCGAGATGGAAGCTTGACTCAATTTGTCAGCCTGCTCGACAGGGCCTGGCACGCTGGACGCTCTTGCTTTCAGGGGATAGAAGAGTGCAACGACTACTCGATCGGAGTTGAGCTGGAGGGCACAGACGATATTCCGTACACCCCCGAGCAGTACCGGGCACTGGCTGAGCTCTCAGCGGTGATCTGCGTGGCCTGGCCGGACATTAGCAACGACCGTATTACTGGCCACTGCGATATCGCCCCTGGCCGCAAGACCGATCCTGGGCCTGCCTTTAAATGGCACTACTTCCGGGTTGCTTTGGCAGAAGCTAAGTCTGGTCAGCACAGCGATGAGCCGCCCAGTAAAGGAGTCGTGTGAATGGTTTTTGTGGTATTTCTTTTTGCCTATTTGGTGCGGCGTCGGCTTGATAGCTTAAATGCCGTCTCCAGTGACGAGCTTTGGCGGCGCTGGTTTCGTCAAGGGAGCGTTGTCAAGGCCGGTCACGAGTCAGGGATCTGGAATGGCCTGATTTTAGTGTTTGTGCCAGCCTTCCTCGCGGCCTTAGGTGTTTATATTTTGGCGTTGTACGGTTGGCGAATCGCAGCCTATCCGATCGAAACTCTCGTACTTGTATTGATGATGGGCACGCCCGGGTGGCGGCAATCGGTTGAGCCCTATGCGCTGGCTTGGCATAAAGGAGACATGCAGGCGGCTTGGCACCTTATTCAGGAACGCCTGCCTGCCAGCGAGCGCGGAGCTGCTGCATCGCCTGAGCTTATGCATCTTTCTTTGAGCAAAGCGCTTATGTTGGCAGTATTTCAGCGATTCTTCCTGATTGCCTTCTGGTACGTGGTGGGCGGCATCGGATTTGCGATTTTTGTGCGCGGGCTGGTGGCGCTGTCGGAACAGTGGCCTCAGGCGGCCGCGAGACCTCGGTATATGGCAGTTTGCGAGTGGTTTAACTGGATACCTGTGCGGCTGCTTTCAATAACCTTTGGTATCGCCGGTGATCTGTCAGGGTGGCTGGGTGAGGCGAGAGTGGCTATTGCGGGTATCACGAAAAAGACATCAGAAATCCTCATGATTTCTGCCAATGGGTCGTTAACCGGTTATGCGCTTGATCCGGCGCGCTTTTCCCAAATTCACCCGGATGAGTGGGCCAATTATGGCGGGCGCAGCCTGAGCGCGGTGAGGGATTTGCTCAACCGGAGTATGCTGGTATGGATTTGCACTTTGGCTTTGCTGGTGATTGCAGGCGTTGTCTGAATAGCAGGGTTGTAGTAAATAAAGCTTAAGTTTTCCGGTATTTGGGCGATAATAAAAAAAGAACATGCATTCAATTGTTTGCGTTTCAAAGAGAGGGCCGATGTGAAGCAACTCATTTATCCCGCAGTAGCACTGATGAACCGGTTGCCGATGCTGTATAAGTTCAGTCTCATCAGCATCTTGTTCCTCTTGCCGATTGGTGGCTTATCCTGGCTTGTGATGACCGAGTTAAATCGCTCGGTTGCGACCATGACTCGTGGCGTAGAAGGGTTAGAGCAGTTGCGCCACATCGACCGCCTTGTTGATGCTTCCATGGACTACCGCGATTACCGTGCGCCGGCAGTAGCCAAAAATGACGACGCCATTAAGAAACTGTCCGACGAAGCCGCAAGCGAGATAAGCTCTACTCTGGAAGCGCTAACGGCCCAGCCCCGCTCGTTCGATACATCTGGAGCCTGGGCTGATCAAGTCGAAGGTCTCAAGGCTCAGTGGCAAGCCCTTCGTGCCGATGATAATTACCAGACCAACTTTGACCCTCAATTCAAATACTTTCATGAGTTTGTGCAGAAAGCACTCGCGTTGCTGCCAGCTACTATTGAGACATCAGGGTTGGGGCAGGGTGCTTCAAGAGAAAATTTACTTATCTTGGGGCTTATCCGGGAAACCTTGCCTGAGGCCCGCAGCGTAATTGGGCAGGCTCATTCGTACAGTTTGTTTGCTCTGGTTGATGGCCAGGTAGGCTTTGCCCTTAGCGAAAACTTTAACGAAATCTATGACGCTTTAACCAACCGAAGTTCGCTCCTTTCTCCTGCGCTGACACTGACTGCCGATGCTTCTCCTGCTCTGGCATCTCAGGCTGACCGAGCGCTTCAACAGGTCGATGAGAGCCTTCTGAATGTGCGTGAACTGCTTGATGTAAATATTATTACTCCGATGCGGCTAGAGATGACTTGGCAGGAGTTCGAATCCCGCGTTTCTGCAGAGTTGGCGAGTTACGGTGAGCTGAAAGGTGCAGCATTTGATGTAATAGATGCGAATTTGAGCGCCAAATTGGAGCAGGAAGTAAGTCAGCGCCGCATCATTGTGGTGGCGTTGGTTGTGGTGTTGTTGTTTGTCGTTTATCTCTATATTGGCTTCTTTATGTCTGTGCGCACAGCGATCAATCGCTTTAGTGAAGCGGCTCGCAAGGTGGCTGCAGGCGATATGACGACTCGTATTTCCCTCGATAACCGTGATGAGCTGGGCGAGCTTACCGGCGAGTTCAATAACATGACTGATCGCATTGCCGAGCTTATAAGGTCGGTCGGCCAGACAACATCGGAAGTTGACCAGCAAGCCGCTCGCGTTAATGAAACAGCGTCTGCCAATAGCGAAGCGGTAGCTCACCAAATGGCCGAAAGCGGCCAAATCAATGAAGCCATGAGCCAGATGGTAGAAGCGGTGAGTGAAGTAACTGAAAGCGCCCACCGGGTTGCAGACAGTGCGACCGCAGCAGAACAAGACACAGAAACCGGCCGCGGCGTTGTCTCTGATACCGTGGAAACCATCAATCGCCTTGCGACCGAGATTTCGGGCGCTGTGGATGTAATTAACCGGGTGAGTGAAGACAGCAACAATATCAGTCAGGTTTTGGTAGAAATCAAAGCTATTGCCGAACAGACCAACCTCTTAGCGCTTAACGCCGCCATTGAGGCAGCCAGAGCTGGTGAGCAGGGGCGTGGGTTTGCGGTGGTGGCTGATGAAGTGCGTTCCTTGTCGCAACGCACTCACAAGTCTACTGAAGAAATCGAGGGCATGATTACGCGTCTTCAGAGCGGCGTGAAAGATGCCGTGGCAGCCATGACCAATAGCCATGATGTTACTCAGGCAACGGTTCAGAAATCGGGAGAGGTGACAGAAGCGTTGACTCGGATTGCGCAAGGCATCTCGGTGATTGTGGATATGAGCCACCAGATTGCTCAGGCTGCTGAGGAGCAGTCGGCGGTTTCCAAGGATGTGAATGCTAGCGTTGCGCATATTGGCGAGTTGGGCGCTTCCACCGCTACTAATGCGGAAGAAACTCTGGCTTCGTCTAGGGAAATGTCAGATTTGACGGCTTCTTTGCAGAGGCTTGTTGAGGCATTTAAGGTTTAAGTTAAGACGGTCAGGTAGCGGTATTAACTTCAGAAACACGCTGTGAATACGTCCTTGTATGCTTGGCTCCGCCATCCATGGCTACGCACAGTTTCTGAAGTTAATACCGCTACCTGACCTGATTTTGGTGCAGGCCGTCACGCACTTCTAGTCGTAGTGAGTGTTACATCCCCGACTTCTTTTGATCCCACAAAATCTCTTCAGCGCCTTCTCTGCGCGCTAACACCCTTGAAGCTACAAACAACAAGTCTGATAAACGGTTCAAGTACTGGCGTCCCAGCGGGTTGATGGAGTCCTCATGGCTGAGGGCTACCACCACACGCTCTGCTCGTCGGCAAACGGCGCGGGCTAAGTGGCACTGGGCTGCTGCAGGGCTTCCGCCGGGTAGGATGAAGTTCTTCAGAGGTGGGAGAGGCTCGTTCATTTCATCCAGCAGGTTTTCCAGCCAGCTAATATGGTCTTCAGTGATCGCCTTGCTTCCCGGAATCGCAAATTCACCGCCCAGATCAAACAGGTGATGCTGAATGCGACGCATGGATTCCAGCATCTCGTCGTCGCTGTCCAAGGTTTCAATCAGCAGGCCGATATGGCAGTTCAGTTCATCGGCCATGCCCATGGCTTCAACACGCTGAGCATTTTTGGCAATACGGTTGCCATCGGCCAGGCCGGTGGTACCGTCGTCACCTGTGCGGGTGTATATCTTGGAAAGGCGATTGCCCATGATGAGTGCTCCTGTTTAAAACCCATTTATTTAAAGCGTTAGAGACCTTTTACTCGCTCGGTCAGCATTTGGTTTACCGGCGTAGCAATACCATGGCGCTTTCCGCACTGCACAAGATAGCCGTTGATAAAATTAATCTCGGTTTTACGCCTAGCTATAACGTCTGCGCGCATGGACGAAGTGTTGCCGGCGGTATTTCTCGCCACTTTCTCAATACGCTCCCGAAGGACCAACGGCGCTACAGCCTCCGAGGTTTCGGCCTGCAGCAGAAGAGATATCTCTGAACAAAGCCCGTCAATATTCTGTTGATAGAGTGGCAAGGCCAGAATATCGCCATTAGGGCAGTCGAGCAGGGCGGTAAAAGGATTTATCCCGGCATTAACCACCAGCTTTTGCCAAAGCCGCTGCAGAATCTTGTTCTCAGCATGAATTCGCAGACCGGTTTCAGTCAACTGTTGAACGACACCTGTTACATGTTCAGCCGCAGAAGCAGTAAGTGCACCTACCCAGGTGTCACCAGCCCCGGCATGAACCAGCACATCCTGCGATGGCCGATTCGCCCCTTCGGTAGTGCTGGCAGCCAAAATCGGCCGTTGCGGCCAGCGCTCAGCAACTGCTTGCTGGCTGCCTAAGCCGTTTTGAAACAAAACAACGGGGGTGTCGTCCGGAGTATGAGGTAACCAGTCATTAAGGCCCGTAAGCGTATCGCCAGCCTTGGTGGTTACGAGCAGAAGCTTTACATTCTCAGCTGACCTAAGCCAAGGCAAATCAACATGGATGCAGGCTTCACCCGAGTCCGGCGAAGCCTTCAGGAAGTCCCTCCCGAAACCTTGCGGAGCCATGGATGGCGGAGCAGAGTGTACAAGGATGTATTCACAGCGTGTTTCGGGAGGGACTTCCTGAAGGCTGAAGCTTCTCCGAAGTTCACCACCAGAGCACCGAGGCAAAAAGCCACATTGGCCAGACGGCAAAAGGGCGGCCCAAAGCCGCCCCAAAGAACCCGCTCCAAGAATGGCAATCACCCCGCCACCCCCGGAACGCTCATCCGCAGACACCATGCCTACATGGCCTCAATATCTGCGCGCTGCTGCTGCAACCGGCCCATATTACCCTGAGCCTCAGCCAGCTTCTCCTGCTCCTTGGCCACAACTTCCGCAGGTGCCTTAGCAGTAAACTTCTCATTGTTCAGCTTACCCTCAAGACGCCCGATCTCTTTCTGCAAACGCTCAAGCTCCTTATCCAGCCGCTTCAGCTCCGCATCCTTATCAATCAGCCCAGCCATAGGCACCAACACTTCCATATCGCCAACCAGCTGAGTGGCACACATGGGCGCATTGTCACCCTCAAACCACTCAAGGCTCTCCAGTTTGGCCAGAGAACTCAGGAATTGACGATTTTCATTCATTCGGCGCTGACCTTCCGCACTGTTGCCACGGAACAGAACCGGAATCTTCTTCGCCGGGGAAATATTCATCTCGCCGCGAATGTTACGCACGGCCACAATCACACCCTTAAGCCATTCAATATCTTCGACGGCTTTAGCATCGTGCTTGCTGGTATCCACCTGCGGGAAAGGCTGCAACATGATGCTGTCGCCGGATTTGCCAGCCAGCGGTGCAATGCGCTGCCAAATTTCTTCCGTGATAAACGGCATGATCGGGTGCGCCAGGCGCAGAACGGTTTCCAGCACGCGCACCAAAGTGCGGCGGGTGCCGCGCTTCGCTTCAACACTACCGCTGTCGTCGCTCAGGCAAGGCTTGGAAAGCTCCAGATACCAGTCGCAGTATTCATTCCAGATAAACTCATACAGAGCGTGAGAGGCCAGATCGAAACGGTACTGATCTAAATGGCGGGTTACATCCTGCTCGCACTGCTGCAGGGCGCTGATAATCCAGCGATCGGCCAAAGACAGCTCTACCGGCTCGCCATTCACGCCGCAGTCTTCGCCTTCCACGTTCATCAGCACGTAACGGGCAGCGTTCCACAGCTTGTTGCAGAAGTTGCGGTAGCCCTCCAGGCGCTTCATATCCCAGTTGATGTCGCGACCAGTCGTTGCCATGGCTGCCAGAGTGAAGCGCAGGGCATCGGTGCCGTGGGCAGAAATACCTTCCGGGAACTCCTTTTCAGTCTGCTTGGCAATTTTCTTCGCCAGCTTGGGCTGCATCATGTTGCCGGTGCGCTTTTCCAGCAGCGGGGCAAGATCGATGCCGTCAATCATATCCAGAGGGTCAATCACGTTACCCTTGGATTTGGACATCTTGTCGCCGTGCTCGTCGCGGATCAGGCCCGTGACGTAAACGGTTTTGAAGGGAACCTGCGGGGTGCCGTCTTCATTTTTCATGAAGTGCATGGTCATCATGATCATCCGGGCAACCCAGAAGAAAATGATGTCAAAACCGGTCACCAGAACATCCGTCGGGTGGAAGGTTTTAAGGCGCTCGGTGATTTCTGGCCAGCCCAGTGTGCCGAATGTCCAAAGGGCAGAGCTAAACCAGGTGTCCAGCACATCGTCGTCCTGCTTTAGGCCGAAGTCGGCGGCCAGATTATGCTTCTGGCGGACTTCCTCCTCACTGCGACCCACATAAATATTGCCTTCGGCGTCGTACCAGGCAGGAATGCGGTGGCCCCACCAAAGCTGGCGGGAAATACACCAGTCCTGAATGTCACGCATCCAGGAGAAGTACATGTTCTCGTACTGCTTGGGCACAAATTGAATGCGACCGTCTTCGACCGCCTCAATGGCAGGCTCGGCTAGTTTCTTCGCATCGGCAAACCACTGGTCGGTCAGCATCGGCTCGATGATCAGGCCAGAGCGGTCACCACGGGGTACGCTCAGTACGTGATCTTCCACTTGCTGAACCAGATCGGCAGATTCCATATCGGCCACTATCTGTTTGCGGGCGTCCTCCCGGCTCAGACCCGCGTAAGCTGCGGGTAGGCTGGCATCCAGTTCGGTGTTTTCTGTACCGTCGCTGTTGAACACTTCGGCCTGCTCACGGATATCTGCATCCTGAGTCAGCACGTTCATCATTGGCAGATTGTTACGTTTGCCTACGGCGTAATCGTTAAAGTCGTGTGCTGGCGTAATCTTCACGCAGCCGGAACCTTTCTCAGGGTCGGCGTGGTGGTCGGCAATCACCGGTATGCGACGGTTTACCAGCGGCAGCATCACGAACTTGCCAATCAGGTGCTGGTAACGCTCGTCATCTGGGTGAACGGCTACGGCGGTATCGCCCAACATGGTTTCAGGGCGGGTAGTGGCCACAACCAGATAGTCTTTACCATCCTGAGTGGTGGCGCCATCGGCCAGTGGATAGCGCAGGTGCCAGAAAAAGCCTTTTTCTTCCTTGTTCTCAACTTCCAGGTCTGAAATGGCGGTGTGCAGCTTCGGATCCCAGTTCACCAGACGCTTGCCTCGGTATACCAGGCCGTCTTCGTACAGGCGCACAAACACTTCCTGTACAGCTTTGTAAAAGCCGTCGTCCATGGTGAAGCGTTCGGTGTCCCAATCAACGGAGTTGCCTAACCGGCGCATCTGGCCGGTGATGGTGCCACCCGATTCTTCCTTCCATTCCCAGATACGCTTGATGAACTCGTCGCGACCCAAGTCGTGCCGGGTTTTGCCTTCTTCGGCCGCCAGCTTGCGCTCAACCACCATTTGAGTAGCGATACCTGCGTGGTCGCTGCCCACTTGCCATAGGGTGTTATGGCCCTGCATGCGCTTGTAGCGGGTGAGGGTGTCCATGATGGTGTGCTGAAAGGCATGGCCCATGTGCAGGCTGCCGGTCACATTGGGTGGCGGAATGGCGATGCTGTAGGACTCGCCCTCTCCGCTGGGGCGGAAGTAGCCTTTGGATTCCCAGTTTTGGTACCACTGGCGCTCAATGTTTTCTGGCTGGTAGGTTTTTTCCATGGGTTTTTCTGGCGACCGTTTGATTGATTCACAAGGGGAAATTGAAACGCTGGATTATACATGGTCGCCTTCTGTCGGGCGAACCTTGGGTCGTTGCTTTCTACTCAGGACTGGACGTTGGGAGTACTGCGAGCACGGCAGGGCTGTACCAAAACACGCTACAAGCACATCCCTGTGCGCTTGTTTCGGGCCGTCCTTGGCCCTCTACAGTTTTGGCACAGCCCTGCCGTGCTCACATTCAGGCATTGTGCTATTCGCTTAATAGGTTCAGCGGTTTCTCTGATCGTGAACTCTGGGCTCAATCCCCAGAGCCCTAAGCTGCCTGAAGTGCGATCGAGCCTGATTGAGAACCGCGGGATTGTTATGGGCCACCAAGGCGAGGCGTTTGAATTTGTCCGCGTTCGCAGGAAGCGTCTCGGAGAGAATGATCACTGTATCCCAGTCCTCCGCTACCGGCGGGCACAGCAGTATGCCGACAGGTTCGGTGCAGGGTGTGCCGGTATCGAGAATGACACTGTGCGGGATAAACGCGTCCGGGCTAAAGTTCCAGATTAGTTCGTCCAGTTCTTCAGCTTGTTGCTGGGTGTCGCACACGATGCAAACCCGGTCACCCTGCTGCCAGGCCTTGTTTACAAGCTTTGTAGCATGCAAGTGGCGGGCGGCAGGGGTGTCTTGCAGAAGAATGTGAAACCAGTAACGCTGGTTTTTATCTTCCTGCGCGGACGCGGACTGGGAGTTACCGGCAGCCGGGCTGCCGGGTCTTTGTGTCTCATTGCTTTCCATTACTTACCAGCACGGGACATCAGGTAATCCACCAGCAGGGGAACCGGGCGGCCAGAAGAGCCTTTGGCTTTACCTGAGTGCCAAGCAGTGCCAGCGATGTCCAGATGCGCCCAGCGGTAATCTTTAGTGAAACGTGCCAAGAAGCAGGCCGCGGTAATGGTACCCGCGGTGCGGCCACCGATGTTGGCCATATCTGCAAAGTTGCTGTCCAACAGGCTCTGGTACTCATCCCAAATAGGCAGGCGCCAGGCTTTGTCGCTAGCGCGCTCGCTTGCAGCCAGCAGTTCGTTGGCCAGATCGTCGTTGTTTGCCATCAGGCCTGTTGTCTCGTGGCCAAGTGCAATGATGCAGGCACCGGTAAGTGTTGCCAGATCAATGACCACTTCCGGATCGAACTTCTTCACGTAGGTGAGGGCATCGCACAATACCAGACGGCCTTCGGCGTCTGTGTTGAGGATCTCTACCGTTTGGCCGGACATGGTGGTTACGATATCGCCGGGGCGGGTGGCATTCCCGTCTGGCATGTTTTCAGCAGCAGCGATAACCGCAACCACGTTGATTTTGGGTTGGGTTTCCGCAAGAACTTGCATGGCGCCGAATACAGCGGCAGAGCCGCCCATATCGTATTTCATTTCATCCATGCCAGCGCCCGGCTTGAGGCTGATGCCGCCAGTATCGAAGGTAATGCCTTTGCCTACCAGAACATGAGGCTTGTCTTTAGCATTGCCGCCGCGGTATTCCATGATGATCAGGCGGGGTGGCTGAGCACTGCCCTGGCCAACGGCCAAAAGGGAGTTCATGCCGAGTTCTTTCATCTGCTTTTCATCAAGCACTTCGGTCTTGATGCAATCGTGCTCGGTGGCCAGTTTGTTGGCTCGCTCTGCCAGCCATGAAGGGTGGCAGATATTCGGTGGCATATTGCCCAGATCACGGGCCAGATTCATGCCGCGACCGGTTGCCAAGCCCAGATTAAAGGCTTCTTTTCGAGTTTTGCCCGCCTCTGACGCATTTACCAAAACCTTGTTGAGTTTGCGGTCGGTCGGCTTTTCGCTTTTAAATTCGCTGAATATGTAGAGCTGGTCTTCAAGAGTACGGCCAATCAAGCTGAGTTTCGCCTGTTCAGAGCTAACGCTATCGTCTCCGGTGACATTGGTATCGGTTAGGGCAATCAGCACGCTTTTTGAAGGGCCGCCTTTAAGGGCACCCATCATTGCAATCAATGCCTTGCGGAAGTATGCGCTGTTGCGCTCGGCATCTTTTCCAGTGCCAACTACAAGCAATCTATTCCATGGCTGGTCGACGAGTGGAACCTGATTTGTCTCAGCATTCTTGCCATTGATATCACCGGCTTTCTGGAGTTTGCTGATCAGCCCGCCTAATGCGCTGTCGGCCTCGGTGGTCGAGGCTGGCCAGTCGCCTTGTTCCGGAAGGGCGACAACTAAGCAGTCGGCTTTGGTGCTCGCAATGGCATTATTATTAAGGCTGAAGTTCATGGAAACTCCTATAGTTGTCCGGGAAAGGCCGCAAATGTATGCGGCAGAATTGATTCGATTCTGTTCCACTAAGCATTGGGGTTTGCAGGTGGATTATCAAGTTGAGTTAGCAGGTTGATTCGGTTTATTGGGGCATAATCTGTAGTTACCTTAACGCTGCTACACTGTCATTCGGCCCTAAGGTTACATAGAATACGCGCAGTTTTCCTATTCCTCCATGTTCCGGTTTACACGGGCAGAGAAACCGTTTTGAGCATTATTTTTCGCTATCTCATACGACAAGTTATGGTCAGCATGGTTGCCGTTTCGGGCATCCTTTTGCTGGTATTCATGAGCGGGCGTTTTATCAAATACTTGGCGGGTGCTGCCGAGGGCAAGATTGCGCCGGGTGTGCTGTTTGAAATTATGGCGTACCGCTTTCCAGGATTTCTCGAACTCATCCTCCCACTGGGCTTGTTCATTGGCATTTTGCTCGCCTACGGCCGTATGTACATGGAAAGCGAAATGACGGTGCTCTACGCCTGTGGCGTGAGTGATCGCCAGCTGCTTGCAAAAACTCTAATTGGCAGCCTTTTTGTGATGTTGATCGTTGGAAGCATGAGCCTGATGGTTTCGCCCTGGGGGATGAAACAGGTTGAGAAAATTTTTGCGGAACAAGCGAAGGCAACTGAGTTCGATTTGCTTGCGCCGGGGCGATTTCAGAAGCTCTCATCGGGTGGTCGAGTCACCTATACCGAAGCTCTTAGTGATGATAAACGCCGTTTGAAAGGAGTTTTTATTGCCGAGTACGGCCAAGGCGGGACCGGCGTAAGCGTTATTACTGCTGATTCCGGCTCGCAGTTAATTGATGAAGAAACCGGCAGTCGCTTTCTTATTCTTGAAAACGGGGCTCGTTTCGATGGCATTCCGGGCAAACTGGATTATCAGATTACCGGCTTCGAGGCCTATGGATTGAAGATTCGCAGCGGTAGTAGCGGCGATGTGGAGTTGGATGAAGGGGTTACTACTGGCCAACTTATGCGTTCCGACGACCCGCGAGATAGAGCTTTGTTGCATTGGCGCTTCTCGTTGCCGTTGATTGTACCCATAGTGGCGCTGTTAGCGGTTCGGCTTAGCCGGGTAAACCCCCGCCAAGGGCGGTTTTTCCACCTTTTACCTGCCATGCTCGTTTATGTTGCTTACCTTGGCTTGCTGATTGTCGCCCGCGACGCCATGGCTGAGGATAAGGTGCCTGAGTGGCTCGGCATGCTTTGGGTGCACGCTATTTTCCTAGCGCTTGGCCTTTGGCTGCATTTTGGCCCAGCCTGGTTTCACAAAAGAAAAGTGAAGCGGGAGGCTGTGGCTAGTGCGTAAAATTGATCGTTATGTGATGCGCAATGTTGGCGGCGCCATGTTTTTGGTCATGGTTGTGGTGCTGTCTCTGGATCTTATTTTTGCCTTTGTTGCCGAGCTGGAGGACACCCGGAACAATTACCAGATTCTGGATGCGCTCTGGTATGTGGCCCTCACTTTACCGCGCAGAATTTACGATTACCTGCCGCTGGGTGCCTTTATGGGGTGCCTCATTGGGTTGGGTGGCATGGCCAGTTCCTCTGAGCTTACGGTTATTCGTGCTGCCGGGGTTTCTATAAAACGAGTTGTTTGGTCAGCCATGAAGCCAGCACTGGTGATTGTTTTGGCGGGTGTGCTTATAGGTGAGTATTTGGCGCCGCCTGCAGAACGAGCCGCTCAGAGCCACAAGGCAGTTGCCCTGGGCGCGGGCCAAAATGTTGCAGCGGCTCATGGGGTATGGCACCGCGAAGGTAACGTTTTTATGCATCTAAACGCGGTGCAAACGAACGGAGTTCTACATGGCGTTTCCTTGTTCCGTTTCGATGAACAGAGGCAGCTAGTAGCGGCCAGTTTTTCTGAGCGCGCGATTTTTCAGGGCGATCATTGGATTCTGCAAAACACCAAAACTACCCGGCTTGAGGGTGTCTCGACCAGCCGTGTGGACGATCAGAGCCTGCGCTGGGATACAGGCCTTTCCCCAAGTGTGTTGAGCGTGCTGATCGTTAAGCCGGAAAACCTGTCAATGACAGGCCTATACACCTATGCCACCTATCTTGGTGATCAGGAACTAAATGGCGCGCCCTACTGGCTGGCTTTTTGGAAAAAGACACTAATGCCCTTGGGTACCGGCGTGATGGTACTGGTGGCGATTTCTTTTATATTCGGGCCGCTGCGCTCGGTAACCATGGGTTTTCGTATTTTTACCGGGCTCCTGGTGGGGCTGTTGTTTAAATATATGCAGGACTTGCTGGGCCCGATGAGCTTGGTCTTCGGGTTTAACCCAATACTGGCGGTTGCAGCGCCGATTGCTGTAAATGCAGCGGTGGGGGCCTTGTTAATGCGCCGGGCAGGTTAGCTGCCCGGCACTCTTTTTCAACCCGCCTTAGCTTTTGCGGGCAGAGCAACAACTACACTGTCTGAAAACCTGTCTGTTACCGAAAGCCCGTTGATGGGGTAGAACAAAGCGATCATGGCCGGTACGGAGAGAAATAGAGTTGCAGACCCAAGATAGTGACCTGCTAAAAGCGCCAAAAAAAACACTGCGGCAGCGGTAACGTAACGCCGAAGTGCTTGGCTCCAGCTCACAGAAGACCCGTCGATATTTTGAATACGAACGCGCCAAACCTGCATGCCCAGTGTCTGCCCGATTCGCGTCCAGAAGTAAGCAAAGAACAAATACATCACCAGAAACAACACGAACGTCAGGCCGGGGTCTCCGGATAACTGGCCTGCTTCTGCTTTTTGTTCAAGACGATCCCAGCCTGTAATCCAGCCGGTGATCAGGGTGTAAATCCATGTGGTAACCAAAAGCACAGCGATGCTGATCAAACCGTCGTAGATGATGGCCAATGATCTTTTTAGGAATGTGGCTGGCGGAAGTAGTTCGTCAGCAGCGTCGAAGCGGCGGGGCATGGGGTCTCCTGTGATGTTTCACGTTTTTCCTGTATTCATTTTTCCTATAACCGGCGTGTGCTAGAGTAGCCGATTTGCACACGCATGTAAGTATTCGTATTCAATCGCGGATCCGGCCGATTTACGGTGGGATTTCTGGAAAGGTATCAAAGGGCTATGAAAACCGCAGAGTTGCGACAGGCATTTCTCGATTATTTCAAACAGCAAGGTCACTCCATTGTTTCAAGCAGCTCGTTGGTGCCGGCAGATGATCCGACACTGCTGTTTACCAATGCGGGAATGAACCAGTTCAAAGATGTATTTTTGGGCCGTGAGGAGCGCGACTACAACCGCGCGACCAGTTCTCAAAAATGCGTTCGTGCTGGCGGCAAGCATAACGACTTGGAAAACGTGGGTTACACGGCGCGCCATCATACATTCTTCGAAATGCTGGGCAACTTCAGCTTCGGCGACTATTTCAAGCGCGAAGCCATTAACTACGCGTGGACCTTCCTGACTGGAGAACAATGGCTGAATCTGCCTTCTGAAAAGCTCTGGGTAACCGTCTACGCAGACGACGACGAAGCCTACGATATCTGGAATAAAGAAGTAGGCGTGCCAGCAGATCGCATTGTGCGTATCGGGGATAACGGAGGTGCTCCCTATGCTTCAGACAACTTCTGGCAGATGGGTGATACCGGCCCTTGCGGCCCCTGTACTGAGATTTTCTACGACCACGGCCCCAATGTAGCCGGAGGCCCTCCCGGAAGCCCCGAGGAGGACGGAGACCGCTACATTGAGATCTGGAACGTGGTCTTTATGCAGTATAACCGCACCGCAGATGGTGAAATGCTTAACCTTCCGAAGCCCTCCGTGGATACGGGCATGGGATTGGAGCGGGTAACAGCAGTTTTGCAAGGTGTGCACAGCAACTATGAAATTGACCTGTTTGATGATTTGCTGAAAGCCGCATCAGCCATCTTGGGCGGCGCCGCAAAAACCGAGGCTAGCTTGCGAGTAGTGGCTGATCACATTCGTTCCTGCGCGTTCCTGATTTCTGATGGCGTTATGCCTTCCAATGAAGGGCGAGGCTTTGTTCTCCGCCGGATTATTCGTCGAGCAGCGCGACACGGCAACAAGCTGGGTGCCACTGGTCCCTTCTTCTACAAGTTAACTGCTGCTTTGGTTGAGTTGATGGGCGAGGCGTTCCCGCAGTTGGTGAGCAGCCAGAAGCAAATAGAGAAAGTGTTGCTTCAGGAAGAAGAGCAGTTTGTGAAAACGCTTGATAAAGGTTTGCGCCTTTTGGAGCAGGATATCGCCGAGCTGAAAGGCGATGTTATTCCCGGCGAGACGGTGTTTACACTGTATGACACCTTCGGATTCCCCGTGGATCTCACCAATGATATAGCACGTGAGCGCGGCCTGACGCTTGATTATGAAGGCTACGAAAAAGCTATGGAAAGCCAGCGTGAACGTGCGCGGGCAGCCAGTAAGTTCGGAATAGATTACAACGCAGCGGGTCTAAGCATCGATGGTAAAACCGAATTCACTGGCCACGAACATATTGATGGTCATGAGCGCATACGCGCGGTGATTGTTGCCGGTGAGCAGAAAACCGCAGAAGCTGGCGATGAAGCCGTTGTAGTGCTGGAACGCACGCCATTTTACGCAGAGTCTGGTGGTCAGGTAGGCGATACCGGTTTGCTTACCTGGAGTGGTGGACGCTTCAAGGTAACCGATACCCGCAAAGACGGCGATAACCACCTACATGTGGGCACACTTATCGAGGGTGAGTTATTCGAAGGGCTGGAAGTTGATGCACGGATTGACCACGCGCGGCGTGAGCGGATTCGTCGAAATCACTCTGCCACACACTTATTACACGCAGCATTACGCAAAGTGTTAGGTGAGCATGTAGGGCAGAAAGGCTCACTTGTCGACCCGGATAAACTGCGTTTTGATTTCTCTCATTTTGAGGCCGTTACCCCGGAACAGTTGAAGGAAATCGAACTTCAGGTAAATGAACAGATTCTCGGCAACACAGCTGTAGAAACTGACATTACGGATATGGAGCAGGCGCAGGCCAAAGGCGCCATGGCGCTGTTTGGTGAAAAGTATGGCGATGTAGTTCGTGTATTGAGCATGGGTTCAGACAACTACTCTGTAGAGCTGTGTGGTGGTACACACGTATCACGCACCGGCGATATTGGGTTGCTTCGCATCACTTCCGAAAGTGGCATATCCTCCGGTGTTCGTCGTATTGAGGCAGTGACTGGCTTGGGAGCGCTTGAGTGGATAGACGATACCGAGCGCACTCTGCGTGAAACTGCCCGCTTGGTAAAAGGCAGTCGGGAAACGGTTGTCGACAAGGTGCAGCAAACGGTTGAGCGCAATCGCCAGCTCGAAAAAGACGTTGATGCCTTGAAAGCTAAGCTTGCTAGCTCCGCAGGTAGCGATCTGGCTGACTCTGCGGTAGACGTTGCGGGCCTAAAGGTCGTTGCCTCTGAGCTTGCAGGTGCAGATCGAAAAGCACTTATGGAAACCACTGACCAGCTTAAAAACAAGCTTGGTGAAGGCGTTGTGGTGCTTGCCAGTGTTGATGACGGGAAGGTAACTCTAGTTGCAGGTGTAACCAAGTCTGCAACGGGTAAGATCAAAGCCGGCGATTTGATGAAGCACCTTGCTGGCTTGGTCGATGGTAAAGGTGGCGGTCGACCTGACATGGCGCAAGGCGGAGGTAATGATCCTTCCAAGCTTGCCGAGGCTCTTGCTGGTGTGCCTGAATGGGTTGAAAAAAATCTCGCTTAAGCAACTATTTTTCTGAAGCGGTCGGGGTTTATAATTCTGGCCGCTTGTTTACTGACTGGCAGGGCGCTCCGCCCTGCCACAGATCTCTGATTCGGATACTGGAAAGACAATGGCTCTGTTGGTTCAGAAATTTGGTGGCACCTCGGTGGGAACAGCCGAGAGGATAGAAGCGGTTGCTGAAAAAGTTTGCGGCTTCCGTAACGAAGGTCATGGTGTGGTGGTCGTGGTTTCTGCCATGAGTGGCGAAACCAATCGGTTGATTGCTCTGGCCAACAGTATTACGGAAGAGCCTACACCGCGTGAGATGGACGTTCTGGTCTCCACCGGGGAGCAGGTAACGATCGCACTTCTTTGCATGGCACTGCAGAAGCAAGGTTGTGATGCGCGCTCCTATACGGGTTCTCAGGTGCGCATATTGACTGACAGTATGCACACTAAAGCCCGTATCAAGCAGATCGACGAGCAGCGCATGCGCGAAGATCTCGATGCTGGCCGCGTGGTGGTGGTTGCCGGATTTCAGGGTGTTGATGAACACGGCAATATCACAACGCTGGGCCGGGGCGGCTCAGACACCACAGCCGTTGCATTGGCGGCAGCGTTAAAGGCTGATGAATGCCAGATTTATACCGATGTGGATGGTGTTTACACCACTGACCCCAGAGTTGTGGACAGTGCTCGCCGTCTAGAGCGGATCACATTTGAAGAAATGATGGAAATGGCGAGTCTTGGTTCCAAAGTGCTCCAGATTCGCGCCGTAGAGTTTGCGGGCAAATACAACGTTCCGTTAAGGGTTCTCTCCAGCTTTAAAGAAGGTGAGGGCACTCTGATTACATTTGAGGAAGAAATCGCCATGGAACAACCGGTCGTTTCCGGCATCGCTTTTAACCGTGATGAAGCCAAAGTTACTATCTCGGGCGTGCCCGATACCCCGGGTAGTGCGCTGGGCATTCTAAAGCCAATCAGTGATGCCAATATCGATGTGGACATGATTGTCCAGAACGTAGGTGAAGACAACCGGACAGCCTTTACCTTTACGGTTCACCGCAATGATTTCAATCGCGCAAAAAGCGTTCTCCAGAAAGTTTCAGACGAACTGGGTGCACGCGGTGTAAGCGGTGACACCAAGATTGCAAAGGTCAGTATTGTTGGTGTTGGTATGCGCTCCCATGCTGGTGTGGCAACCAAAATGTTCGAAGCCCTTTCGGTTGAAGGCATCAATATTCAGATGATCTCCACATCGGAAATTAAGATTTCTGTGGTGATTGACGAGAAATATCTTGAGCTTGCGGTTCGCGCCCTGCACAGTGCGTTTGAACTAGACAAGCCTGGGGTAGAAGAAACCCTGTAACATGGGCATTTGTCTGGTTTGCAGGGCGTTATAAAAAGAGGTTTATTTTCTGACCTTATGATCGCACGGGACCGTATAAGGGAATGTGCGGCTTTTGGTCGGCCAGTGATCTCACTATAAACGTAGAACCAATTAAAAAATTACTTGTCGGAACAGGTAGCTCAGGATAGGGAGTAAGGAATATGTTGATTCTAACTCGCCGCGTTGGCGAAACTTTGATGGTTGGTGATGACATCACCGTAACCGTACTCGGGGTAAAAGGTAACCAAGTGCGGATTGGGGTAAATGCACCGAAAGAAGTTGCTGTACACCGTGAAGAAATTTACCAGCGTATTCAGTCTGAAAAAGGCGTGGATGAGCAGGAACCCGGCAACAGCTGAGTAGCGAAAAAAGGCCGTTCAGGGTGAATCTGAGCGGCTTTTTTGTATTTAGGGAAAACGAAGGCTAAAAAAATCGTGTCAACCCTATGAAAACAGAAAAATTATGGTAGTATACGCCCCGTTCTGAAGGAGAGGTGGGTGAGTGGCTGAAACCAGTTCCCTGCTAAGGAACCGTACGAGCAATCGTACCGAGGGTTCGAATCCCTCCCTCTCCGCCATTTTCTTTTTGATAAGAAAAGCGGAACAGGTTGAAGTTGCTTTCAACCAGAAAAAGTGATCAATGCGCGGCTGTAGCTCAGCTGGATAGAGTACTCGGCTACGAACCGAGCGGTCGGAGGTTCGAATCCTCCCAGCCGCGCCACTTTTAAGAACACTGATGAATGAACCCTGCTTTAGAGTCAGGCTCACAAGTCAGACAGGATTTGAACCGAAAAGAGGTTCGACCGAAACCTGCAAAGCAGGTTGAGGAACGCCAGAGCGAAGCGACGGCGGCCCCGAAGGGGTGAGGGCTGAAAGCCCGAATAATCCTCCCATTGGCTCACACCCATCCGGGCAGGATAAAAAGTTATCGGCGGCTGTAGCTCAGCTGGATAGAGTACTCGGCTACGAACCGAGCGGTCGGAGGTTCGAATCCTCCCAGCCGCGCCATATTAAGATCAAAGCGCCTCAGCTTGTGAACTTCACATCCTGAGGCGTTTTGCTTTCTAACCCTGCATGACGCTACGTATGTAACGACTCAAAGCGACGCAGCAGAACGCGCCGCTTGGTCGTAAAGCCCCGATATCCCTCTCAAGAAGCCCGCTACAGCCCCGGTGTCGGACCCAGAGAACCCTAATGTCCGTAGCGAATCTATAAGGCACTCTTCACGGATTTCGCGGTAGCGACGGCAGACAGTCTTGCCCTTTTCCGTGGCTGAATAGAAAGTCTCTTTACCGTGTTTCTCCGAAGCAACCACTCCGTGTTTTAACAACTTCTTGAGCGCGTAGGTCACGGTATGGCTGTCTTCCACGTTCAACACCAGACAAATGTCAGCGGTTTTCTTCGCGCGATCGCGGTGGTTTACGCTGTGTAAAACCAATATGTCTAAAGGGCTTAATTCAGGTAGGCCAGCCGCGTTCATGCAGCGAACCATCCATCGGTTGAAGGCGTTGCTGGCCACGATCAGCCCGAATTCTAGCTCGGATAATTCCATTGCACTGTCGGAGGCGAGGTGAGCAGATGACACAATGGGGCCCACTTTACGCTGCGCTGCGCTCTGATCTGGACTTTGCGAAGAATCTCTAGTTTTTTTCATGATAAAACAAGTGCTCTTTATTAACGGAGTTTCTTTAGGTTGTCCGCCACGAACTCCACTAGTTGCCCATTTTCCCTGGCAGGTAGGTCACAATCTCCGGGAACAGGGTAATGAGAATTACGCCACTCAGGATCAGAAGGAAGTAGGGCAGTGCGGCCCAAGCAATTCGCAGAATGTTCTCTCCGGTCAGCCCTTGGATGACGAAAAGGTTGAACCCTACAGGCGGAGTAATCTGGCTCATTTCAACAACGATTACGAGGTAAATGCCGAACCACAGTGGGTCAATACCCGCAGCCTCAACCATTGGTAGAATGACCGAAGTGGTCAGCACCACAACTGAAATACCGTCAAGAAAGCAGCCTAGGAGAACGAAGAACAGGGTCAGTGCCACCAACAACATATAAGGTGACAGGCCCAGAGTGTCGATCCAAGCCGCAAGCTCGCGCGGGATACCGGTGAAGCCCATAGCGCTAGTCAGGAAATGAGCACCTATAAGGATGAAGGCAATCATTGATGAGGTCTTTACGGTTCCCATCAGCCCGGTTGAAAAGGTGTTCCAGTTCAGTGAGCCGCTTTTCCAGGATAGAAGGTGCGCCAGAGCCACACCGATCGCAGCTGACTCCGTGGGCGACGCCAACCCCGTGTAAATTGAGCCAATAACGCCAACAATCAGCAGCATTACGGGAATAAGAGGGCGGCTACGACGTACTTTTTCACCAAAGGAGAAGGATTCGGCTTCACCAGCGGGCACGCCGGACGGGTTCATCATGGACCAGATCATGACGTACCCAGCAAACAGGGATATGAGCATCAACCCGGGCAGTATGCCAGCAACGAAAAGACGGGCGATGGACTGTTCCGTGGCTACTCCGTATACAATCAGAATGATGGAGGGGGGGATCAGCAAGCCCAGAGTCGCGGAGCCGGCCAGCGTACCGAGAATCTGGTTCTTGTTGTAACCACGGTTGGTGAGCTCCGGTATCGACATTTTGCCGATTGTTGCGGCGGTTGCGGCAGAAGAGCCGGAAATTGCCGCGAAAATGCCGCAGCCTAAAATGTTGGTATGCAGCAGGCGCCCGGGTACCTTGCCAACCCAGGGGGATATGCCTCGGAACATCTCTTCGGACAGGCGCGAGCGAAACAGAACCTCCCCCATCCAGATGAACATGGGAAGCGCTGCCAGATCCCAGGATACACTTGCGCTGTAAAAGGCTGTGGAAAGACTGTCTCCGACAGGGATGCCGCTGAAAAAAAACAGTGCAATGCAGCCAATAGTGGTTAGTGAGAACGCAACCCACAGGCCGCTGGCAAGAAGCGCCAGAAGTACGCATAGCAACAGTAAACTCATCCAGATCATTTCCATGAGCTTACTCCTGAGGCGTTTCGTTTTTGAGCTGGGTGATCCTGCCACTGGCAAGTAGAATTAGTGCGTCCAGAAGGGCAATTAACAGCCAAACTAGACCAAGTGTCATAACGGCCTGTGGAATCCACAGTGGCACCGGCACCATACCGATTGAGAGGTCGCCATAGTTGTGGCTGTCGAGAGCCAGCCGTGCGCTGTGCCAAGCCGCAAAGCCCGTGATCGAAACAGCAACCAGAGTTACCGCTATATCCATGACGCGATGCAAGGGTTTGGGTAGATACTGAATTATCAAGGTGACGCGGATGTGACCGCCTTGCCAGAACGTATACGCAAGACCAAAAAAAGTTGCGCCAAGCAGCATGAACGCAGCAATTTCCGCAAGCCCTGGCACGTTGAGCCCGAGAGCATCAAAGCCCGCCCACCCCAGCAGTTTATCCAGAACGCGGCCCAGCACCTGAGCCACAATCAATGCCATAATGAGAGTCAGGTGCACTGCGGAAAGCGCGCCCCCCAGTTTGTAAAAGGCATCAAGTGCTCTGCGCATGGGCCTGTCCTCTTGTTGTGACCCGTATTGCAGGGAGGGAGTCGTTCAAATGCCACAGCACCCGGCCACAGGGTGCTGTGACGTTGCTTTGCGATTACTGCTTGTTATAAGCGTCAAGCAGAGCCTGACCGCTTTCGCCTGCACGCCCGAGCCATTCCTCTGTCATGGCTTCGCCAATTTTTTGCAGATGCTTGACCAACTGCGGTGAGGGCTCCGAGACCTCGATGCCGTTATCCCGCATGATTTTTATTTTAGCTTCGGTTTCCGCTTTACTCGCTTCCCAGCCCCGCTTTTCTGCCACTTCAGCGGCGCTTTCCAGCGCTTTCTGTGCTTCTTCCGACAGGCTGTCGAAAGCTTTTACGTTCACAACGACCATGTTCTTGGGAAGCCACAGTTGGGCATGGTTGAAGTGTGTCAGGTAGTCCCAGGCTCGGGTATTGGCGCCGGTAGAGGGAGAGGTAATCATCGCGTCAACACGGCCTGTGCCAAAAGCAGTAGGAATGTCAGGCACTTCAACCTGAGTTGGTAGTGCGCCAAGCAGGTCGGCAAGCTGTTCACTAGATTTATTGTAGGCGCGCATTTTAACGCCCTTCAATTCTTCGCCGGTGTTTACTGCAAACTGGGTGTAAATGCCTTGGGGAGGCCAGGGTACTGCAAAGAGTAGCTTCAGGCGCTGGCCTTCGAGACGCTGAGCGAGCACATCTTTCGATGCCTGCCAGAGTTTCCACGCCTGATCATAATCACTGGCAAGGTAGGGTACTGAGTCGACTTCAAACAGCGGGTCTTCGTTTGCTAGACGCGACATAATCAGCTCGCCAATGGGAACCAATCCACGGCGCACAGAATTTTTGATTTCCTGATGCTTAATCAAAGAGCCGCTGCTGTGGATGGTGATATCTAGCTCGCCGTCGGTAGCTTCCCGCACGTCATCAGCAAACTGGAGGATGTTAACAGTGTGAAAATTTGAATCACCGTAGGGTGTTGGCATATCCCAGTCTGTGGCCTGAGCGCTGCCGACGCAAAACGTTAGTGCTGCGGCTGTGAGCACACCGCCAAGGCGCTTTCTATAAGGGGTAGAACCCTGTGTTTGGTGTGAGGATCTGGTGTTTGTTTGCATAGTGCTTGGCTCCTGGCACTGGCCCACACGGTGGGTGTCAGTTGTGTCTATTGTTGTATTTTTCTGAGTGCTTTGTCTGATCAAAACTAGTTGTACGGCAGGCAGCTGTCAAACTTATTGCTAAAAATCATCAAGAAAGTATCGTGATTTTATTGGTAAGTTATCAATAAAATGCTCTTATTGAGTATTGGTTGGCCGTAATGAACAGCCCAGCGCTAGGCTCCAGAGCTGCTCATGGTTGTTTTATCTCTTTTCGATAGGTGTTAGAAGCTTCTTAAGTTGTGTGCCAGAGAGGCCTTCGAGAGCTCTCCGAGGTGGGCATTGACCTGTTGACCGCTGGCATCGTAGAACAGTGTCGTCGGTAGCGCCTGGCTGCCGGTTATGCGGCCAAGTCTGGCGCTGGTGTCGGTTAGCACATTCTGCAGCGAGAGGTTGTGCTGGCTCATAAAGTGGGTGACTGTTTCAGGCTGCTCACCTTGGTTTACATATACAAAGGTGATGTCGGGATTGTCCTGTTGGGCTTTTTCTAATACTGGCATTTCACGGATGCAGGGTGGGCACCAACTAGCCCATAAGTTGACAACGATTGGCTTGTCTTGGGCTACTTCAGCCAAGGTAACAGGAGTACCGTCCAGTAGTGTGAAGCTGGCTTCAGGCAGCCCTCGGGAGCTGGTTTCTATCAATGCTGTCAGTAGTGAAATAGAGCCCCAGGTTATCAAGCCCGAGGTTACCGCAAGTGAGAGTGGCCTGCGTATTGCGGGGTGGCGCCAGAGCTTCCAGACGGTCAGTGCCAATGCGCCAATTAGGCCGGCGATAACGTGAAAGCCACCATCCCGTATGTCAATAATGTCCCAGAGGTTTTCTTGATAGTGTTCGAAGTATTGGATAACAAACCCTATGCGCGCTGCCACCATGGACGCCAGAAATATGTCAGACAGGGTTCCGGCAATAGGTATGCTTTGTTTGCGTCCACTAATAGCGCCAACAATCAGCGCGATGGCGAAGGCGCTGATCAGCAAAAGGTGAGCCAGAGACAGGCTCAGAGGGCCCAAGTTAACCGATAACATCTTCGCTCCTTGTTTATGATTGGCAGGTCTACGACCCCAGAGGCTCCCATGAGTTCCTTTTTCGGGCTATTGTTGGTCGTGACATTTGGTTTCCAAAAAAACTAATTGGGTGCAGATATGCTATTGAATTGTGATATCGGCGAAAGTTACGGCGCCTGGACCATGGGGCTGGACGATCAGGTAATGCCATTCATAGATCAGGCAAACATCGCCTGTGGGTTTCACGCCAGTGATCCTCTTGTTATGCACAACACGGTACGGTTGGCACTTCAGCACAAGGTGATTATGGGGGCACACCCGGCCTACCCGGATCTTCAGGGTTTTGGTCGACGCCCCATGGTGTGCAGCCCCGAAGAAATTCACGCCATGGTGCTTTATCAGGTGGGTGCTCTGGGCCAGATTGCAGCAGCGCAGGGTGGGAGTCTCAGCTACGTTAAGCCCCACGGCGCGCTGTATAACGATATGATGCGGGACGAAAAAGTGCTGCGTGCTATTCTCGGCGCACTGAGTCAGTCCATTGGCGGGCTTGCGCTTATGGCGATGACGACCGCAAATAATGAGCCGTTAAAGGATCTGTGTGCCGAGTACGGCGTGAAGTTGCTATTAGAAGCCTTTGCAGACCGCGCCTACGATGAAAACGGCTACATAGTGTCGCGCAATATGGCGGGAGCTGTTCATCAGGACTCGGATATTATTCTGAATCAAGCTGTAGCCATTGCCCGTGGGCGTGCGATCCAGACGATCGACGGTAAGTCGCTTTCTCTTGAGGCAGACACTCTGTGTGTCCACGGTGATAACCCAGAGTCCATTGCTGCAGTGAAAGCTATCCGTCAAGCGCTGGCGGCCTGACGGCTAGCTTAGGTTGCGCTTTCGCACGACCGTTTACCACATCAGGTCGTCAGGAATCTCATAACCCGCGTATGGATCATCGTCACCCACATCGTCCTTCTTGCGGTCGTGAAGCACTACAACCGCTTGCGCGTCGCGCTCGATAATTTTGCGTGCCACTCCCTCGGCGACAATCTCATACTGGCCATTCACAAACACAATAGCTAAGCGGCCTCGTGAGAGTTGATCGGCCATAGTATCGTCCACATACAGTTTTTTGATCTTTTTGTCGTGAACGAATTGGTAAGACGTTTCGCCTCGGCTACGATCCAACCGGTTCGTATCCACGAGTTGGCGAATCTGGGCTTGAATGGCCTTTTTTTCAGCCTCCTCCTGGCGTTTAAGGTTCAGCTGGCGGTCTCGCTCGGCTTTTTCCTCGCGGGCCTGACGAGCACGGACTTCGGTCTCGTTTATCTGCACTGCGCCTTTCGGCTGCTGCTTGCGCTGCTTGTGTTTTTCATTGCGAATCGCTTTGGCCTTTTTCTGATCGGCCAAGCCCGCCTTCAATAGCTGATCCTGCAGGGACGCCATGGGATAACTCCATTAATTGGTCATGATTTCTGATACTCTATCGCGCTAGTATACGCCCTCGAGCTTACCTTCTTAACCAGCAACCGCTGATTCCGGGATTTTCTTGTATGCCATCCTTTAAAGATCTTGATCTGTCTGCAGCCATGCAGGCCAATCTTGCCCAGTTAGGCTTTTCACAGCCTACAGATATTCAGGCCAGGGCTTTGCCACATTGCTTGGCGGGTCGTGATGTGATCGCAATGGCGCAAACCGGCAGTGGTAAGACGGCTGCGTTTGGTATCGGGTTAATTGAAAGCCTCAAGCCGAAGCTGTTTGCGGTTCAGGGGCTGGTTCTATGCCCCACCCGTGAGCTGGCGGACCAAGTTGCGAAAGCATTGCGGGAAATGGCAAGAGCGCAGGAAAACGTAAAGATACTCACCCTATGTGGCGGCGTGTCTATTGGTCCGCAAATTGGCTCGCTGGCCCATGGCGCTCATATCGTTGTAGGTACGCCAGGACGAATTGCGGATCATCTGCGCAAAGGAACTCTGGATTTAAAGCGCCTCTCTACTTTGGTGCTGGATGAGGCAGACAGAATGCTCGATATGGGTTTTCAGCCTGCTATGGAAGAAATGCTGAGTTACATGCCTAAAAAGCGTCAGACGCTAATGTTTTCTGCTACCTGGCCAGAGTCTATTCGAAAGCTAAGCGCGGGTTTTCAGCGGGATCCTGTTGATGTGAGGGCAGAGGCTCAAAGCATGAATAGCGATATCCGCGAACTGTTTTATGAAATTCCTGCACCTGAGCGTACACATGCCATTGTGAGTTTGCTGTCCGAATATCAACCTGCATCCTGCTTGGTGTTCTGCGCCATGAAGCAACAGTGTGATGAGTTGGCCGCAGAGTTAGGTGCTCAAGGTTTTTCGGCGCTGGCATTGCACGGTGACCTTGAACAACGTGAGCGGGACAGCGTGCTGGTGCGCTTTGCCAATCAGAGCTGTCAGGTTTTGGTGGCAACAGACGTTGCAGCCCGCGGATTGGATATCAAAGCGTTGCCGCTGGTTATCAATGCCGAACCCGCGCGGGATCCGGAAGTGCATACCCACAGGATAGGGCGCACCGGGCGTGCGGGAGAGGCTGGTTTGGCTGTTACCCTATGTAGCCCGGCCCAGGGGCACAAAATCAATCGTCTTGAGAGTGAACGCGGCACCTCGGTCGTCTGGGGGGATGCGGAAATTCTACTTTCAATGCCTGCAGAGCCTGTTCCTCCGGCCATGAGAACTCTTTGCATTGCTGCCGGGCGCAAGGACAAGCTCCGGAGAGGGGATGTGTTGGGCGCCCTCACCGGCGAAGCGGGGCTGGATGGCCAATCCGTCGGCAAGATTGATTTGTTTGACTTTCAGTGCTTTGTCGCTGTAGAGGCTAAACAGGCCAAACGCGCCCTAAAGCGCCTTGAGGATGGAAAAATAAAAGGTCGCAAACTAAGAGTCAGACTAGTCTGAGAACTGTTGTCACAGGGTTTCTCGGCAAGTTAGAGCCGTCGAGCAACGCTCGGAAACTCCGTATAGTCATTTGCATTTTGGTTGCTCACAGCCTGCGAAACCGGTAAATTACGCAGGATTTTGCCTCCCGGTTTGCTCTGACGCGGCTAAGACATAGGTCTTATGCGGCTCCGTTGCTCCGGGGAAAATCCATAAACCAATACAGGTAGCTGTTCAATATGGATGACCTGATGTCACAAGCCGTCGATCTGATGGTTGCGGGTATGGGCTTTGTGTTCGTGTTCCTGATTATTCTGGTGTTCGCGACCCTGCTTATGTCCAAACTGCTTACCCGGTTTGCTCCACCAGAGCCGGTGACCCCGGCCAGAACTCCTCGTGCCAAGCCTAAGGCGCCTGCATCAGTAGACCCTGATACAGCCGAGGCTATTAAAAAGGCGATTGCACAATTCCGGTCACGCCACAAGAAGTGATCTGGCACCCGATTAGATACAACCTTTAAACAGAAGGCTGACACGATGACTGACACAAAGAAACCGCTGGGGATTACGGACGTTATCCTGCGTGACGCCCACCAGTCCCTGCTTGCCACCCGTATGCGGCTTGACGATATGCTGCCCATTGCCGAGAAACTCGACAAAGTCGGTTTCTGGTCTTTGGAATCTTGGGGCGGCGCTACCTTCGACTCCTGCATTCGTTATTTGGGTGAAGATCCTTGGGAGCGTATCCGCGAACTGAAAAAAGTAATGCCTAACACGCCCCAACAAATGTTGCTGCGTGGCCAGAACCTTTTGGGTTACCGGCATTATGCAGATGATGTGGTAGACCGTTTCTGTGAGCGTGCAGCCGAAAACGGCGTGGATGTGTTCCGTATTTTCGATGCGATGAACGATCCCCGTAACATGGATCGCGCCATCAAGGCCGTTCGCAAAACCGGCAAACACGCTCAAGGCACTATTGCCTACACCACAAGCCCGGTACACACTATCGAGATGTGGGTTGAGTTGGCAAAAGAAGTTGCGGACATGGGTGCAGACTCCATCGCGATCAAGGATATGGCGGGTATTCTAAAGCCGTACGTGGCGTTTGATCTAGTTAGTCGCCTGAAGAAAGAACTCGATATCCCGATTCACATGCAGTGCCACGCGACCACCGGCATGTCTACCGCTACAGCCATCAAGGCCGCGGAAGCCGGTATTGATAACGTGGATACAGCCATTTCTTCTATGAGCATGACCTACGGTCATTCGCCCACTGAGGCGGTTGTAGCCATTCTTGAAGGCACCGAGCGTGACACCGGGCTGGATTTGGTACTGTTGGAAGAAATTGCCAGCTACTTCCGCGAAGTGCGCAAGAAGTATGCGAAGTTTGAAGGCAGCCTTCGTGGCACTGACTCCCGCATCCTGATTGCTCAGGTGCCGGGTGGCATGCTTACTAACATGGAAAACCAGCTCAAGGAACAGAACGCTGCGGACAAGTTCGACCAAGTATTGGCTGAGATTCCTAAGGTGCGTGAGGATCTGGGTTTCATCCCGCTGGTAACGCCGACTTCCCAAATTGTTGGTACCCAAGCGGTCCTGAATGTTCTAACCGGCGAGCGCTACAAATCCATTTCGAAAGAAACCTCTGCCATCCTGAAAGGTGAGTATGGTGCTGCTCCGGCGCCGATGAACAAGGAACTGCAAGAGCGTGTTCTGGATGGCAAAGAAGCTATCACCTGTCGTCCGGCGGACAACATTGAGTCGGAAATGGACAAGTTGACCGACGAGCTGAAGAAGCTGGCCGACGAAAAGGGAATCAAGCTGGCAGATAACGTTGTTGATGACGTTCTGACCTATGCACTGTTCCCGCAGATCGGCCTGAAGTACCTTGAAAACCGCAACAACCCAGATGCCTTTGAGCCGGTTCCTTCCGCAGAAGATGCGGCGCCTGCCAAGAAGGCTGGCGGCCCAGAAACCTACACTGTTGATGTCAACGGCAAAAAGTTCGTGGTTGCTGTGTCTGAAGGCGGTGAAATCACCCAGATTCAAGGCGAGGGCGGTGCTGCATCCGCTCCAGCGGCAGCTTCTGCGCCTGCTCCGGCGGCTGGTGAAGGTGAGCCTGTTATCGCACCTCTGGGCGGCAATATCTTCAAGGTACTGGTTTCACCGGGTGATGCCGTTGAAGAAGGCGATGTGCTGATTATTCTCGAGGCCATGAAAATGGAAACTGAGATTCGTGCACCGAAAGCCGGCACTGTCGGCGAAGTCTTCATCAAGGTCGGTGATGCCGTCTCCCCTGATGATGAAATGCTGACAATCGCATAAAGGGCCAGCATTCCATGGATAAGTTAATGACGTTATGGACAGGTAGTGGCCTGTTCAATATAGAACTCGGTCAGGTGATTATGATCGCCGTTGGCCTGCTTCTTCTGTTCCTTGCAATTCGCAAAGGGTTTGAGCCATTGCTGCTGGTGCCTATCGGGTTTGGTGGCATTCTGGCGAATATTCCGGAGGCAGGGCTTGCTCTGACTGCGGCGGAAAATGCTATCCATCTTGCCATGAGTGGCGGGAAAGGGGAGTTGCTGGCTACGCTGGCTGCGCCTCTGGATGTGGCTTATCAGGCTGGGCAAGCAATTACGCCCGAGCTGAAAGAAGCCTTCAAGCTGGCCGTGAAAGAAGCTAGCTATTCCGAAATGGCGGCAGCGAATACGGTCGCTCAGGATGCCGGTTATGGTAATGGCATGCTGTATAACTTCTATTCAGTAGTTATCGGCAGCACCATCGGGCCTCTGGTGATTTTCATGGGTGTTGGTGCAATGACGGATTTCGGTCCGTTGCTGGCTAACCCGAAAACCATGCTGCTGGGTGCAGCGGCCCAGTTCGGTATTTTTGGTACGGTTTTGGGTGCTGCACTGCTGGACTGGCTAGGTATTCTTGATTTTACCATTCTGGAAGCCGCTGCTATCGGTATCATTGGTGGTGCTGATGGTCCAACATCCATCTACGTTTCCAGTGTTCTGGCTCCGCATCTGTTGGGTGCAATTGCTGTCTCCGCGTATGCGTACATGGCGATGGTTCCTATGATTCAGCCGCCGATCATGAAGGCGCTGACTACTGAGAAAGAGCGGGCTATCAAGATGTCCCAGCTGCGCCCTGTCAGCAAGCGTGAAAAGATTGTTTTCCCGCTGGTTGTTTTGATCGCTGTGGTTCTGTTCTTGCCAGATGCTGCGCCTCTGCTGGGTATGTTCTGCTTTGGTAATCTGATGCGTGAGTGTGGTGTGGTGGAGCGCTTGAGTGACACTGCACAGAATGCCCTGATCAACATTACTACTATTTTCCTTGGTTTGTCTGTTGGCTCCAAGCTGATGGCAGACAAGTTTCTGGACGCTCAAACTCTGGGTATTCTGGGGCTGGGTATCGTAGCGTTTGGTGTTGGTACTGCTTGCGGTGTTCTGATGGCCAAGCTGATGAATAAGGTCAGTAAGGATCCGATCAACCCGTTGATTGGTTCTGCTGGTGTATCTGCGGTGCCGATGGCAGCGCGGGTTTCCAACAAGGTTGGTCTTGAGGCGAATCCGCAGAACTTCCTGCTGATGCATGCTATGGGGCCGAACGTTGCTGGTGTTATTGGTTCGGCTGTTGCTGCGGGTGTGATGATCAAATTGCTTAGCTGATTGTTGCTCTTGCAGTGCTTTACGGAAGACCCCGCCTTTGTGCGGGGTTTTCTGCTTTCTGGGCCTGTTAACTTGGGTGTCTGAGCCGGAGAGGCGCCTTCTTTCAGGAACCGCTTCGAGCACCCGCAAGCGGGTCCGGACAGCAATCATAGATTGCTGTCGTTCGGCTGCGCATGAAGCTTCGCTTCATAAACGCTTGCCTCACCCCTGTGGCTTGTCTCCGGCCGTCCTTGGCCTACGACATTCCTGAAAATCAGCCCCGCACCAACTCTTTGATCTTCGGTATTCGCCTTCTTAAAGACTGATTTAATGAAAATCTCGTGAGGTGACTGGAAGCGCCTGTATCAGATGACTCAGGTCCGAGAGTTTTCCCGCCATAACATGAACAATCTCTCCCTCTCTTTCCAGAATGCCTTTTACGTGCAGCAACCGTGCGGTGAGTAACGGTTTGCGCTGGCGGCGGGCGGTTTCGAGCCAGACGACAACGTTTACGTTGCCGGTTTCGTCTTCCAGGGTTACGAAGGTAACGCCGGAGGCGGAGCCGGGGCGTTGGCGGCCGGTTACCAACCCGGCTACCTGTACGGGGATGCCAGCCTTGGTGGTTTTGAGTTGTTCGGCGCTCAGGCAGAGCTGTAGGTGGCCTTGTTCCCGAAGCAGGGCCAGTGGGTGGCGTTGGAGGGTTAGGCCTTGGCTGGCGTAGTCGGCGAGGATGTTTTGGCCTTCTGTGGGTTCCGGTAGCAGGTCGCAGGTTTCCGGTTCGTAGTTTTCTTTGTCTTCTGCTGCTTCTATCCCGGCAAAAAGTTCACTGGGTTTTTCATGGGCCAGTAGTTGCCAGTAAGCTTGGTGGCGGTTGCTGGAGAAAGCAGGCATGGCGTTGGTACCGGCGAGGAGTTCCATTTCCCTTTGATTGAGGTCTGCCAGACGGCGTAGTTCGGATGAGGAGCGGTAGCCGGTTGCTGGGCGGTGCAGGTTCAGGCGTTGTGATGCGTTTTCCGAGAGACCCCGGATAATTCTTAAACCCAAGCGCAGTTGCAGGTCAGCGCCCTCTAGAGTGTGGTCCCACTGGCTCTTGTTAATGTCTGGGGGCAGTGCCACTACGTTATGGCGTTTGGCATCCTGTAGCAGTTGCGACGGAGAGTAGAATCCCATGGGTTGGCTGTTGAGTAGGGCGCAGTAGAAGGCTGCTGGGTAGTGGCGTTTGATCCAGGCGGAGACGTAAACGAGCAGAGCGAAGCTGGCGGCGTGGGATTCGGGGAAACCATAGCCACCGAAGCCGCAGATCTGCAGGTAGAGTCGTTCGGCAAAGTCGGCATTGTGGCCACGTGCCAGCATGCCGTTGATGAGTTTTTCCCGGAAGGGGGTCATGTCGCCGTGGGATTTCCAGGCGGCCATGGCGCGGCGGAGTTGGTCGGCTTCGCCAGCGGTAAAACCCGCGGCAACCATGGCGAGTTTGATGACCTGTTCCTGGAAAATGGGCACGCCTAGCGTGCGTTCCAACACGCCACGGATGGCGTCGTTGGGGTAGTCCACTGGCTCCAGTCCGTGTTTGCGGCGCAGGTAGGGGTGCACCATGTCGCCCTGGATGGGGCCAGGGCGGACTATGGCTACTTCGATCACCAGGTCGTAGAAAGTTTCGGGTTTCAGTCTCGGCAGCATGTTGATCTGGGCGCGGGATTCCACCTGAAATACGCCAATGCTGTCGCCTTTTTGCAGCATGTTGTAGGTAGCCCGGTCTTCTCGTGGAATGTCCTGCATGCGAAAGGGGTGACCTTTCTGCTGGCTGATTAGTTCGAGAGCCTTGCGGATGGCCGTGAGCATGCCCAGTGCGAGTACGTCCACTTTCATCAGACCCAGGCTTTCCAGGTCGTCTTTGTCCCACTGGATAACAGTGCGGTCTGCCATGGCGGCGTTTTCCACGGGCACCAATTCGCTTAGCGGGCCAGAGCTGATAACAAAGCCCCCCACATGTTGAGAGAGGTGGCGGGGGAAGCCGAGCAGGGTGTTCACCAGAGCAAAGAACTGGTCTGCGACTTTCGGGTTGCGGGTCAGGCGTTTGTCGAGAATCTGCTGGCGCCAGTTGGTGGCTTTGTCTCGCCAGTCGATGCCTTCCAGCAGTTGTTCCACTAGTGCTGGATCAAACCCCAGAGCCTTACCAACGTCGCGAATAGCGCTCTTTGGGCGATAGCGGATAACTGTGGCTGCCAATGCCGCCCGCCCTCGGCTATAGCGTTGGTAGATGTACTGAATCACTTCTTCCCGGCGTTCGTGTTCAAAGTCCACGTCGATATCCGGCGGCTCGTTTCTGTCTTTGGAGATGAAGCGTTCAAACAGCAGGTCGACCTGGGCCGGGTTTACTTCGGTAATGCCCAGGCAATAGCACACGGCGGAGTTGGCTGCAGAGCCTCGTCCCTGACATAGAATGCCCTGACTGCGTGCGAAGGCAACTATGTCGTGGATGGTGAGGAAGTAGTGTTCGTACTTCATCTCGGAAATCAGCCCCAATTCTTTGTGGATCAGGGCCTGAACAGACAATGGCGTGCCTGACGGATAGCGTTTCTGTTCACCTTGCTGCGTTAAACGCTTCAGATAGGCAGCCGGGGTTTCACCCTCTGGAACCAGGTCTGGGGGATATTCGTAACGCAAGCTGCCTGGCTCAAAGGTGCACTGTTGAGCAATGCGTACAGATTCTTGCAGCCAGGCTTCCGGGAACAACCGGTGCAATACCGATAGGGGGCGTAGGTAGCGCTCGCCATTCTGGAACAGGCAATGGCCGGCCTTTTCAAGGCTGGTGTGATTACGGAGGGCTGTGAGCACGTCTTGCAAGGGCTGGCGTTGCCGGTTGTGCATGTGAGCTTCGCCAACGGCCGTAATCGGGCATCGTAAATGGTCACTAAGCCAGCGGGCTCTGGCCAGTTGTTGCTCTTCGCCAGATTCCAGGGTTCGGGCGGCGGCAATCCAAAGGCGGTGTTCAAACAGCCGGAGCAACCATTCGCCACAGGCCAGAGCCTGATCGGCATCGGCTTCAGCTGGTGAGGGCGGCAACCACAGGCACAGGCAGTCATCCAGAGCATGGGTTTCCGCATCGCTATGGAAAAGCTGATATTGGCCTTTTTCGGCCCGGCGCCGGCCGGTGGTTATAAACTGGCAAAGCTGGCCGTAACCTTTTCGGGTACGGGCCAGAAGAATGAATCGGGGGGCGCTGGCACCGGCTGGGCTATCAGCCAACTCAAACCAGCTTCCGGTAATCAGTTTTACCGGGCTTTCTTTCAGTGCCGCCCAGGCGCGGGGAATGCCTGCAACCGAACAGGCGTCGGTAATGGCCAGTGCGGTATACCCAAGCTCTGCGGCGCGCTCTGCCAGCTCATGGGGATGAGAAGCTCCGGTCAGAAAGGTGAAATTGCTGAAGCAAAACAACTCAGCATAAGGAGGTTCATTCATCAGCCAAACCAGCCATGTATAAACCAGCCTTCCCGCATATCCCGGAATACCCATGCAAGCTGCCCGCTATTCAGTTGGGCAATGTAATAATCCCGCTGTACACGCTGACCGTCCCACCAGCCGCCACTGATCCTTTCCGGGCCGGTAAACCATGCTTTCGGAGTTTCTGTAAGTGGTTGGGGGCCTTGTAGAAGCCACAGAGGGCGGCGAGGCAGTTGGTCTGTTGCTGCTATTGTTGCTGGGCTTGGTCGCCGCACTTCCGACGTGCGCCATGCCCGCTCAGGCCGATGATCAGCATTGGGTGCTAGCTGCTTGAGTGCAGTGGCCCCAAGTCTGGCTTGCAAGCGGCTGATCAGAGTATGCCAGGCTTCGTTCAGATCCTGAGTTTCGCCCAGCAGGTCCTGCCCGCCGGGCACTTCCCGCCCCAGAAACCGCTTAACCGTCAGGCGTAGTGAGGCGACCGGAGCCTGTAATGGCTGCTGCTCAAATCGCAGGCTGATCAGATTCAGGAAGGCTTCCGCCCGATGTTCGGGGCCGGATGTGCGGATGCGCAGGCGCGTTGGTTCCCCGCGTCTGTGTTGAAGTACCAGCAGCAAACAATCGGTATCCTGCTGGCGCCAACACAGATCCTTCTCAAGCTCAGTCAATATGCGGCGCAAGGGAAACATCAATCCTTGTGATTGCTCAATATCCTGCACAAAGTCTGCCTGTTGCCGAAAGTAGTGAGGCGGTTGCCAGGGTGCTTGAGGATCTGGTCTGGCGCCCTGAATTTTCTGGATATAGGCCAGGGTTTCCGGCGACAACCTGCGCGCCATTTCTGCCGGAGGTAAGTTGAATACTTCGCCCAGGGTATTCAGGCCAAGCCTTTGCAGGCGTGTGCAGGTGCGCCCGTCAAACTCCGCAGCCAGCAGTGGCATCGTGCCTAAGATCTGGAGAATACGGCCTGTGTCGGATGAGCATTCACCCAAGCCATTGCGTGCGACCAGACCCGCGGCTAGCGGTGTGTGACCAATGCCTATCCAGGCGGTAAGCTGACGTTCGTGTAGGACTTCTTCTATTGTTCGCCAAACAGCAGGAAGGCCACCGTACATTCGCTGCAGGCTGCCGATTTCAGCCAGCAAGCCGTTAGTTGGAACCAGCACAATGTTAGCCACATAGCGGTATAACCAGCGGGCCTGGTCTTCCAGAATGCGGGCTTCTTGTGGCGGGTCTGCTCTTACTATTCCCAGCTCAGGCACAAGGCTAATGGCTGTTTTCAGCCGCATCCCAATCTTTACACCCAGGTTTCTGGCCGTTGGGCAGGCCTGTATTACTTTCTGCCCGGAGCCCTCAACAATCACCAGGGCAGCAACGTTTTCACCGGAACGGCGAATGTGATCCAGCAGCAAGTGAGGGAAGTGCAAGTGCAGCCAAAGCATGAAGATTACCGTGTCGCCGCGGGCCAGGGGCCTTGAACCACTCGGGGTGTTTCATGATGAAATAAGCTGGCCCGGTGAGCCATCGCCAGCGAGCAACGCTGGCCTGGCCAACTGCCACGGCGCTTTACCACATTCACTTTCAGGCCCTGTTGAACGTCAGGCTCCAAATCAAGGCGCAAGGCTGCCGGGGAGTTCTGTTCGGCATAGTGGCGATCACGGAAAAGCACGCACACATTGCTTCCGGCCTCGGCCGCCAACTGTAAACGCCGGATTTCCCGAGCGGCCAGTTTGCCGGGCCAGGCTATAACCAGGCCCGTAACCGGGGAGCGCAGGCAGTTTTCCAGAGTCCATAGGAAATCGCCTTTGTCTTCAGTGTGGACCATGATGACATGATCCAGATTGATACCTTCCCGTGCCAGTGCCGGGGCATAGGGCGTATGTGGCGGATTCAACCAGAACACGGTTTTACCGGTCTGCGACAGCTTCTGCATCAGCGGCATTAACAAAGTCAGCTCGCCAATACCGGGGGCATCCAGTAAGCATTCGCTCAAAGCGCCTCGGGGCCAGCCAAGCCCTCCGAGTTGGTTATCCAGAGCCTGATAACCGGTCGGTTCTGCCGCTTGAGTGGTTTTTGTATGCCTGTGCCCCTGCCAGACACGGGCGTCTTTCATTAGCGTGTTAAGAAGCTCGCTCATGGTGTAATCTCGGAATACTGTTTAAATATACAGTATTCCGATGAGGCGCTGATTTCAAGACGCCAGTTGATAAAATGAGTGGCCGGACCCATGTTGTATGGTGTGTAGCGGTAAAAACTCGGATATCAGCTCGGAGGTTGAGCATGAATGGATTGGCTGAACAACGCTGTGAGGCGTGTAATGCGAACGCCCCCAAGGTAGCTGATGAAGAAAAGCTGTCACTGCATAAAGACGTTCAGGACTGGGAGATTCTCAGCGTCGATGGTGAAGAACAGTTACGCCGGATATTCAAGTTCAAGAATTTTTCTCAAGCCTTGGCTTTTACCAACAAGGTGGGGGAGCTGGCTGAGAGAGAAAACCATCACCCGGCCATCTTGCTGGAGTATGGCAAATCAACCGTAAGCTGGTGGACCCACGCAATTGGTGGGTTACACAAAAACGATTTCATCATGGCCGCGAGAACAGACTCGGCTTACCACTGATCGTCTTTTTTCTCTTGGGCTTCAAGTTCTGCTTTTCGCTTGCGGACTTTCTCCAGCTTGTCCTTCGGGATATGCATTTTGCTGGCCGAATCCCGAAGCATGAATAGGCTGCCCAAGACCAGGCCCAAGGCAACGAGTATAAATATCCAGCCTATCATTGGCATGGGTCAGGCTCCCTTTTTGGTTGTTGTCGTGTAGTAGAAGTGTTTTTCTATAGTGGAATGTCCCGGCCGGATTGGCAGAACATTCCATTCCTTATCATGCATTATGGCAGTGTATGCTAAAAACAGGAGTTCTATCAGATGGCAAAGTTATTACAGGTTGATTTTCCGTTTACTGGTCCTTTTGGTGCAGAAATGGCTGAGGCACTGAAAGATCTTGCCGTTTCTATCACTGAAGAGCCTGGCTTTATCTGGAAGATATGGACAGAGAATGCGTCTGAAAACGATGCTGGCGGGATTTACCTTTTTGAAACAGAAGAAACGGCTCAAGCTTATCTTGAGAAGCACACAGAAAGGCTCAAAGGGCTTGGTGTTGAAAAGGTTCATGGCAAGATTTTTGATGTGAATATGGACTTGTCGAAGATCACTAACGGGCCTGTTTAAGGTTCCGGGATCAGCGCAGAATACACCCACTAGCAAAAACAGCATTCAAGGAGCCCGTCATTATGAGCGATTCCAGTTACATCCCGCCCAAGGTCTGGAAGTGGGAGTCTGCAAGCGGTGGCGCTTTTTCAAATATCAACCGCCCCATTGCAGGCCCCACCCACAACAAAGAGCTTCCGGTTGGCAAGCATCCTTTTCAGCTTTATTCGCTGGCTACCCCCAACGGTGTGAAAGTAACAATAATGCTGGAAGAGCTTCTGGAATTGGGCATCAGTGAGGCTGAATATGACGGCTGGCTGATTCGCATCAATGAAGGCGAGCAGTTCGGCAGTGGGTTTGTGGGCGTTAACCCCAACTCCAAGATTCCGGCGTTGTTTGATCACTCTCAGGGCCCAGCTGTTCGAGTATTTGAATCGGGTTCCATCTTGCTCTATCTGGCAGAGAAGTTTGATAAGTTCCTGCCGACGGATATCACAGCTCGTACCGAGACCCTTAACTGGCTATTCTGGCAAATGGGCAGTGCGGCCTTTGTAGGCGGGGGCTTTGGACATTTCTTTGCTTATGCACCTGAGAAGTACGAGTACCCGATTAATCGATACACCATGGAAGTGAAACGGCAGTTGGATGTACTGGATCGTCAGTTGGCCAATAATCAGTATATTGCCGGCGATGAATACACTATTGCCGATATGGCGGCCTGGCCTTGGTATGGCGCTCTGGTGACTAACGCCGTTTACGATGCCGCAGAGTTTCTTGAAGCACACACCTATACCAATGTGATGCGCTGGGCTCTGGAAATTAAAAAACGGCCAGCCGTTCAGCGTGGGCGCATGGTGAACCGCGCCTGGGGTGAGCCAGAAACCCAGTTGCATGAACGCCATGATGCGAGCGATTTTGAGCACAAAACCCAGGATAAACTTGCTGGTGCCTCAGAAGATTCCTGATTATCCAACTTTGACTCAACTCAGGCTTTTTGATGATGTCTGATATTGCCTACATCGTTGGTTTGACGGCACTTGCCGGTATCTGCATTCCACTTGGCGGATTACTGGCAAGTGTTGAGCGCATTGGTCCCAACTGGCTGGAACAGGAGTTCCGGCACTTCCTGATTGCCTTGGGTGGTGGCATTTTGCTGGGCGCCGTGACCATAGTGCTGATACCGGAAGGGCAGTCGAGTATCGGTAATTCGTTCTGGGCTATCCCAGCGATCATAGCTGGTGGCGTGCTGTTTTTCTGGGTAGAGCGAATGCTTGGCGTTCATCACCGGGAATCACCACAGCTAATGGGCGTAATGCTGGATTTTGTACCTGAAGCCGCCGCTTTGGGTGGGTTGATCATAGTAAACCCAAGCCTCGCGCCCTTGATGGCGGTGCTGATTGCTATGCAAAATCTGCCTGAGGGCTTTAACGCCTATCGGGAGTTTCTGGATAAGCCGGGCTATACACCGAAGAAAACTCTGGCTGTCATGTCCAGTCTCGCAATGGCCGGGCCGGCCGCAGGGCTTCTTGGGTACTTCTTCCTGTCTGAGCAGCCCGTAGTGCTGGGAACCATAATGCTGGTGGCGTCTGGCGGGATTCTGTATCTGATTTTCCAGGATATAGCGCCTCAGTCCCGGCTGGACAAGCACTGGGGGCCTCCGCTTGGTGCGGTGCTGGGATTTTGCCTGGCATTGTTCAGCGATATGTTGGTTACGCAGGCCTGAGGCTTGTAGGAAAGCTTCAGGCCCGGGCCCGATAACTCAGGCAATTTTACGTGTGGACTTTTTGTTAAGGATTTTCTCAATCTCTTCCGCCGAGAGGTTTTCCTTCTTGAGCGCGGCATTGGCCAGCGCCTCAAGCTGGTCCCTGTTATCCGTCAGAAATTCGATGGTGGCTGCTTCCATGGCCAGAAGTTCTGACTGGATTTCTGCGTCAATAAGCTCCGCCATCTTCTCACTGTATTCCCGGCTAGCACCCATTTCGCGCCCCAGGAATACGTGTTCCTCTCCAATGCTCAGACCTACCGGGCCAATCTTATCGTTCATGCCCCATTGGCCGATCATGCGGCGGATGAGTTTAGTGGCTTCCTTGAGATCGTTCTGGGCACCGGTGGTCACTTCTCCGTAGATGATTTTTTCTGCGGAACGCCCACCGAGCATTACCTTGATGCGATCCCTGAGGTAGCTTTCGGAGTAGTTGTAGCGATCTTCCGTTGGCGTTTGCTCGGTGACGCCCAAAGCCATGCCATGGGGGATAATGGTAAGCCGTGTGAGAGGGTCAGCTTTTGGCATGTAATAGGCCATAATCGCGTGACCACTCTCGTGGTAGGCCACCACCTCCCGTTCTTCCGGCGACAGTCTTGCGTCACGCTTTTCCCCCAGAACGATGCGGTCCCGGGCAATCTCGAAACAACGAGCCGTGACTTCTTTGAGGTTTTCCCGGGCGGCTGTCAGGGCAGCTTCGTTCACCAGGTTCTTCAGGTCGGCACCGGAAAAACCTATGGTGCGGGCCGCCAGTTGTTCCAGATCTACATCTGAGGCCAGGGGCACTTTACGCACATGCACTGCAAGAATAGCGTCCCGTGCATCCTTGTGCGGGAGATCCAGAGTAATCTTGCGGTCAAAGCGGCCGGGCCGGAGCAGGGCGCTGTCCAGAACATCGGGGCGGTTGGTAGCGGCCAGCACAAGAATGTTCTCGTGGGATTCAAAGCCGTCCATTTCCGTAAGAATCTGGTTCAGTGTCTGTTCTCTTTCATCGTGCCCACCACCCAGGCCTGCGCCCCGGGAGCGGCCGATGGCGTCGAGTTCGTCAATAAATATCAGTGCCGGGGCTTCCTTGCGGGCATTCTCGAACATGTCCCGAACCCTTGAGGCGCCCACGCCCACAAACATCTCGATAAACTCCGAGGCGCTCACACTGAAGAAGGGCACTTCCGCTTCACCGGCAATAGCGCGGGCAAGCAGGGTTTTACCAGTCCCCGGCGGGCCCACCATAAGCACGCCTTTGGGCATGGATGCGCCCAGTGCCCGGTACTTGTCCGGTGATTTCAGGAAGTCGATAATTTCCGCAATTTCCCGTTTGGCCGATTCAATGCCTGCTACATCATTCAGTGTGGTGGTGGACGTTTCTTTTATCGCCCGACGGGCTTTCGACTGGCCCTGGTTAAACATGCCGCCACCCTGCATCATGCGCTTCTGGGCAGATCCCCAGAACCAGTACATCAGGGCCAGCAACAGTATCCAGGGCAGAAAGCCACGAATCAGTTCCTGCCACCACAGCAGCCCCGCAGACTGGGCCCGGATAGTGACATCCTGGGCTTCCAGCAGAGAGAGCAGTTCCGGATCATCCATGGGTGGACGGGTGGTGTTGAACCCGGGACTTGAGTTTTGCGATGCGTTTTCAGAGTTGAAAGAGGCTCGGCCCTGATCGCTGAACAGGCCGGTTATGTTCTCTTCCTTCAGCGTTACCTCGGACACCTGGTTGTTAGCCACGGCAGTTTTGAATTCGGAATACGCCAGCTCCTGAAGTTTGGGAGTACCGCTGTCCTGCAACCACATAAATGCCAGGAAGATGGCTGCGCTAAGCCAGAGAAAGGAGTACTGCTTGGGTACCTCGGGCTTCTGGTCAGCAGGCGGTGTCTGGTTTCCGGAACGGTTGGGGTTGGTCATTTTGGTCTCCGGTCGCCCTCCATGATCTTGGCCACGAAAACGGATTTTCCATAGGTCTCGAACGACCACTTCATGGTGTCGGAGAGTACTTTCATAACCTCGTCGTACTCGCCGAAGATTTCTGTACTCATGCGGCCAGCGACAACTTGCAGGCCGGTCTCTTCCAGCCGGGCGATGAGATCCCAGATGGGTTGTTTGTAGTCATCCTTGAGGGGATAACAGCTCAGTTGTACAGACAGGAACATAAACACCTCCAGCTTTCGTATTTGGCACAGTATTGCCCAGTGGTGACTGTATCAGTAACCCATGGCCGAGGACGTGCTGCGTCTCGGATCTGCGCCACCGTACAAGGTACCATCGTCTCCTATCATAATACTCTGAATAGCCCCCATAGCCGAGTTGGTGACCACCTTGTGGCCGCGGCTTTCCAGCAGGCGCACTGAGTCTTTGCTGATACCTTGCTCGATTCTGATTTCATCCGGTAACCACTGGTGGTGGATACGGGGCGCGTTGACGGCAGTTTGTATATTCATGCCGTGGTCAATCACGTTCATAATTACCTGCAGGGTTGTCGTGATAATGCGCGAACCGCCAGGGCTGCCGGTGACCAGAAAGTTGCGCTCGCCTTTGCGAACGATGGTGGGCGACATGGAACTGAGCATACGCTTACCAGGCTCCACTTTGTTTGCTGCTCCGCCAATCAAGCCGTAGGCATTGGGCACGCCCGGTTTGGCGCTGAAATCGTCCATTTCGTTATTGAGTAAAAAGCCCGCGCCCTTAACGGTAATGCCTGAGCCATAACTGAAGTTGATGGTGTAAGTGTTCGATACCGCATTGCCCCACTTGTCTACTACTGAAAAGTGGGTGGTTTCGGGGCTTTCGTAGGTCGCTGGCTGGCCGTGGCGAACGTCTTGGGCAGGGCGCGCCTTGTCTTGTTTGATGCCTCGCCGTAATTCTTCTGCATAATATTTGCTGGTCAGCCCTTTCAGGGGCACGTCAACATAATCCGTATCGCCCAAATATTCGGATCGGTCGGCATAGGCCAGTTTCATGGCTTCAGCCATATAGTGAATCGTATCCGCCGAGTTGTGGCCCAGCTCTGAAATCGGGAAGCCTTCAAGTACATTCAGTATCTGCACAATGTGAGCGCCGCCAGAGGAGGGCGGTGACATGGAGTAGATATCGTAGCCACGATAACTTCCATGCACCGGCGTGCGCACAGCCGGCTGATAGTTTTCAAGATCCTGCCGGGTAATGAGGCCGCCGTGCCTTTCCATTTCTTCAACAATCAGTTTTGCGGTTTCACCTTGGTAAAACCCTTTTACGCCATCATCGGCAATACGTTGCAGCGTATCGGCCAGTTCTGGCTGGCGAAAGCGCTCACCGGCTTGCCAGGCAGAGCCGTCTTCTTTGTAAAAGGTTGCCCGGGTTGCAGGCCAGCGCTGAAGACGCTCTCGCGCTTGTTCAAGCCCTTCATTGAAACGCTTGGGAACAATGAAGCCATCACGGGCAAGTTTGATGGCCGGTGCCAGCGCCTGTTTCAGGGAAAGGGTGCCATGGCGTTCAAGAGCCAGGGCAAGTCCTGCCACAGTACCGGGGACGCCTGCGGCCAGATGCGTAAACCGGCTGCGGTTCTTTACTACCTCGCCGGATTCATCCTGATACATGGTTTCGGTGGCGCCTGAGGGTGCTTTTTCGCGGTAATCTATAGCTTCCGGCTCGGAGCCGTCGCCTTTGGATATCAGCATGAAGCCACCGCCGCCGATGTTTCCGGACCTTGGCTGGGTGACGGCCAAGGCAAACCCGGCCGTTACCGCCGCATCTACGGCGTTGCCACCGTTTTTCAGCACGTTTAACGCTACCTCGGTGGCTAAGGTGTGGCTAGTCGCCACCATGCCGTTACGTGCGCTGGCAGGATGAAAGCGCTCGCCTTCGAGAATGGCTTGGCTAAGAACCGGCGTTGCCAGAGTTGTAAGGCAGAGGCTTAGGGTTAGTACGCGTAAGGCGCTTGAGCGCCCGGTAAGGCGGGTTTTTCCTGATTGCTGGTGTAGGTCTCTGTCCATGTCTCCACTCCTCGTTTCTGATGATCATATAGGCTATGATAGCCCGTCATTTTATAGGGTGCGTACCGCTAACCTTGGTTCCTTTTCGAGCTGCCGTTTCTGGTAATGGTTTCCGTCGCATCTGCTTTCCCGTTTTTCAGTTAAGGAAAGGCTTTCATGGAGCATACCTATCGTCTTGTGATTTCTTGCCCGGATGGGGTGGGAATTGTCGCCAAGGTGAGTAATTTTCTGTCCACTTACAATGGCTGGATAACCGAAGCAAGCCACCACTCCGATACCCACAGTGGTTGGTTTTTCATGCGTCACGAAATTAAAGCCGAGTCTATTCCGTTTGGTCTTGAGCAGTTCCGTGCTGCATTTGCGCCGATTGCCCGGGAATTCGATATGAATTGGCATATCGCCGATTCGGCCCAGCCCAAAAAAGTGATTCTCATGTGCAGTAAGGAGTCCCACTGTGTGGCCGACCTCCTGTACCGTTGGCACAGCAACGAAATCAACGCGGAAATTGTTGCGGTTATCTCCAATCATGACGATTTACGCCCTATGGTGGAGTGGCACGGTATTCCATACCATCACATTCCGGTGGGTAAGGCTAACCGTGACGAAGCATTCGCCCAAATTGACGAACTTTTCCAGAATTATGAAGCCGATGTAGTGGTGCTTGCGCGCTATATGCAGATTTTACCTGCGGAGCTTTGTGCAAAGTATTCTGGCAAGGTGATCAACATACACCATAGCTTTCTACCATCCTTTGCCGGAGCGCGGCCCTATCATCAGGCGTACAGTCGCGGAGTGAAGTTGATTGGTGCTACCTGTCATTACGTGACTCAGGATCTTGACGAGGGCCCGATTATTGAGCAGGACGTTATACGCATTAATCACAGCGATACCATCGAAGACATGGTGCGTCTGGGTAAGGATGTAGAGAAAAATGTTCTTGCCCGGGGATTGCGCTCTCATATCGAAGATCGTGTGATTACCCACGAAAACAAGACAGTAGTATTTGATTAAGGCTGCCTCACAGATGCCCTTGAAGGGCGTGACTGTGCTAGAATCGGCGGCTTGATGAAGAATAACTACGGGGCCCAGAAGCTGCCCTAAACGACTTCCAGATAACGCAAAGGAACCTTTCTCGATGGGTGAATTAGCCAAAGAGATCCTGCCGGTCAATATTGAAGACGAACTGAAGCAGTCTTACCTGGATTACGCCATGAGCGTCATCGTCGGGCGAGCGCTTCCTGACGTGCGGGATGGCCTCAAGCCGGTTCACCGTCGTGTTCTGTTCGCTATGTCTGAACTGAACAACGACTGGAACAAGGCCTACAAGAAGTCTGCCCGTGTGGTGGGTGATGTTATTGGTAAATACCACCCGCATGGTGACTCTGCTGTTTACGACACCATCGTTCGTATGGCTCAGCCTTTCTCTCTGCGGTATCCGCTGGTAGATGGTCAGGGCAACTTTGGTTCTATCGACGGTGATAACGCGGCAGCCATGCGTTACACCGAAATCCGTATGAAGAAAATTGCCCACTCGTTGCTGGCGGATCTCGATAAAGAAACCGTAGATTTTGTCGACAACTACGACGGCACAGAGCGTATTCCAGAGGTTATGCCTACCCGGGTTCCTAACCTGCTGGTGAATGGCTCCTCCGGTATCGCTGTAGGTATGGCGACCAATATTCCGCCCCATAACCTGACAGAAGTGGTTAACGGTTGTTTGGCGCTGATTGATAATCCGGATCTCACCTGTGATGAACTAATGGAGTTCATTCCGGGCCCGGATTTCCCGACCGAAGGCATTATCAATGGCCGTGCCGGCATTGTTGAAGCCTATCGCACCGGTCGTGGCCGCATTTACATTCGCGCCCGCCACGAGATTGAAACCGACAAGAAGACCAACCGCGACGCCATCATCATTACCGAGCTGCCGTATCAGCTGAACAAGGCCCGTCTGATCGAAAAGATCGCCGAGCTGGTGAAGGAAAAGCGTCTGGAAGGTATTACCGAGCTGCGGGACGAGTCCAACAAGGAAGGTATCCGCATCTTTATCGAGTTGCGCCGTGGTGAAAATCCGGAGGTTGTGGTCAACAACCTGTTCAAGCACACCCAGTTGCAGACGGTATTCGGCATCAACATGGTTGCGCTGATCAACGGCGAGCCACGAATCCTGAATCTCAAGGAAATGCTGGATGCGTTCGTGCGCCACCGCCGTGAAGTGGTGACCCGCCGTACCATCTTTGAGCTGCGTAAAGCCCGCGAGCGTGGCCACATTCTTGAAGGCCTGACTGTAGCACTGGCCAACATCGATGAGATGATCGAACTGATCAAGGCCTCCCCAAGCTCAGTGGAAGCCAAAGAGAAGCTGATGGCCCGCGGCTGGGCGCCGGGTGACGTAATGGCGATGCTTGAGCGAGCCGGCGAAGACGCTTGCCGCCCGGACGATCTGCCGGAAATCTACGGCCTGCGTGACGGCCTGTACTTTATGTCTCCGGAGCAGACTCAGGCGATCCTGGACATGCGTCTTCACCGTCTGACCGGTCTGGAAACTGAAAAGCTCCAGAACGAGTACAAGGAAATCCTTGAGAAAATTGCCGGACTGCTGGAAATCTTAGGTGACCCGGATCGCTTGATGCAGGTTATCCGTGAGGAGCTGGAAGCCGTAGTAGAAGAGTTTGGTGATGAGCGTCGTACAGAAATAACCAGCTCTCAGCGTGATCTTACGATCGCCGACCTGATTGATGAAGAAGAACTGGTTGTCACGATTTCCCACAGTGGTTACGCCAAGACTCAAGCGGTTGAGGATTATCAGGCCCAGCGCCGTGGTGGCCGTGGTAAAGCTGCGACTTCCATGAAAGACGAAGATTTCGTTGAAAAGCTACTGGTCGCTAACTCCCACGACACCATTTTGTGCTTCTCCAACCGTGGCAAGGTGTACTGGTTGCGCGTGTTCGAGATTCCCCGCGCCAGCCGCGCATCTCGTGGTAGGCCGATGGTAAATATTCTGCCGTTGGATGAAGGTGAGCGTATTACCACCTTCCTGCCGGTGCGCGATTATCCGGAAAACCAGTTTGTTCTGATGGCAACGTCTGCGGGCGTCGTTAAGAAAACACCTTTGCCGAACTTCTCACGCCCGCGGAGCAGTGGTTTGATTGCCTTGTCTCTTGATGAAGGCGATACGCTGATTGGCGCTGCGATTACCGAAGGCGATGCTGAAATCATGCTGTTCTCTACAGCAGGTAAAGCGGTTCGTTTCAACGAAGAAGCCGTTCGCCCGCTAAGTCGAACTGCCCGTGGTGTGCGTGGTATCAGAATGCCAGAAGGGCATCATGTTGTGTCTTTGATCATTCCTCAGGAAGGCGGAGTTATTCTGACAGCCAGCGAGAATGGTTACGGCAAGCGGACTGCGCTTGAAGAGTTCCCAACGTACGGTCGTGGCAGCCAAGGCGTTATTGCTATGCAATGCTCCGAGCGTAACGGCAATCTTGTCACCGCGTTGCAGTTATTCGAAGGCGACGAGATGATGCTGATTTCCGACAAGGGCACGCTGGTTCGTACCCGCACGGATGAAGTATCGGTTCTTAGCCGGAACACGCAAGGTGTGCGCCTGATCAGGTTGAGTCAGGAAGACGAGCGTTTGGTAGGTGTTGAGCGAATTGCCGAAACCGACGATGACGACATGGAAGATGCCTCAACAGATGAAAACGCAAACAACAGTCCGGAACAGGATGCTGGCGAGGAATAAGCCGGCACTGCCGAACACCGAATCCGCAAGACGTGAGAGACCACAGGAACATGAGCAGGGCGTATAACTTTTGTGCAGGTCCGGCAACCTTGCCGGAAAGTGTGCTGGCACAGGCACGGGATGAAATGCTGGACTGGCGTGGCACGGGCATGTCGGTAATGGAAATGAGCCATCGCAGTGATGAGTTTGTGGAAATTGCCGAAATGGCCGAGCAAGATCTGCGTGAATTGGCCGGAGTATCAGATGATTACGCTGTACTCTTCATGCAGGGCGGAGCTTCCAGCCAGTTCTCCACCATTCCTTTAAACCTGTTGGGCGACAAAACGTCTGCGGATTACGTTAATACTGGCATCTGGTCGAAGAAGGCCATTGCCGAGGCTAAGCGCTATGCCGATGTAAATGTGGTTGCCAGTTCGGAAGAGGGCGGCTTTGTCAATATTCCCGATCATGCGTCGTGGCAGACCAGCTCCGATGCGGCTTACTTGCACTACACACCGAACGAAACCATTGGTGGTCTGGAGTATGACTTTATTCCCGACAGCGGCATGGTGCCCTTGGTAGCAGATATGTCATCCACCATGCTTTCGCGCCCGGTTGATGTGTCCAAGTTTGGTCTGATTTACGCTGGCGCCCAAAAGAATATCGGCCCTTCCGGGCTGGTTGTGGTCATTATTCGGAAAGACCTTCTGGGCAAAGCCCGAAAGGAAACGCCGACCATGATGAACTATCAGGTGATTGCGGATAACGGCTCCATGTACAACACGCCAGCGACTTACTCTTGGTATCTCGCGGGTCTGGTATTCAAGTGGTTGAAAGCTCAGGGCGGTGTAAAAGCCATGGGTGAGATAAACCGAAGGAAAGCAGAAAAACTGTACGGTTTCATCGATGCTAATGAATTTTACGCCAACCCTATCGACCCACGCTTCCGTTCTTGGATGAATATACCCTTCACGCTGCAGGACGATGGCTTGAATGCTGCCTTCCTTAAGGGTGCCGACGCTCGGGGCTTACTCAATCTGGCGGGGCACCGTTCCGTGGGAGGTATGCGTGCCAGCATCTATAACGCCATGCCAGAAGCTGGTGTGGATGCGCTGATTCAGTATATGACAGAGTTTGCGAAGGAGCGGGGCTGACCATGAGCGATGAGCAGATCCGCCTCGGAGAACTACGGGAAGAAATAGACAGCCTTGATCAGAAGATCATGGAACTGATCAGTGCCCGTGCGAAATGCGCGCAGGAAGTGGCCCATGTAAAAATGGAAGCCAACCCCGGTGAAGATGTGTTTTTTTACCGTCCTGAGCGTGAGGCTCAGGTGCTGCGCCGCATAAAAGAAGCTAACCCGGGGCCATTGCCAGGCGAAGAGATGGCCCGGTTGTTTCGCGAAATTATGTCGGCTTGTCTGGCGCTAGAAAAGCCCATGCATATTGCCTTCTTGGGACCTGTCGGCACTTTTACCCAGGCGGCAGCGCTCAAACATTTCGGGCATTCTGTTGTTAGTGTGCCTTTGCCTGCCATTGATGCCGTTTTCCGCGAAGTCGCGTCCGGCGCTGCCCACTATGGAGTGGTGCCGGTTGAAAACTCCACGGAGGGTATGATCAATCACACGCTTGATATGTTCATGTCCTCACCGCTGAAGATTTGCGGCGAGGTTCAGCTGAGAATTCACCATCATCTTTTGGTGTCACCTGAATTCCGCGATCAAGAAATAACACGCATTTATTCGCACCAGCAGTCATTTGCCCAATGCCGCCAGTGGTTGGATACCCACCGTTACGGTGTTGAGCGGGTAACGGTTTCCAGTAACGCCGAAGCTGCGCGCCGCGCCGCGCAGGAGCCGGGTACCGCTGCGATAGCAGGTGATATGGCGGCCGAGCTATACGGCTTAGAGAAGCTTGCGAATAGCATTGAAGACCGCCCGGATAACACCACGCGGTTCCTCATTATCGGCCGGGAAGAAGTACCGGCCAGCGGGCATGATAAGTCATCGATACTTGTTTCAATGAGAAATAAACCCGGCGCACTGTATCAGCTATTGGAGCCGTTTCACCGTCACGGCATCAGTCTTACGCGGATCGAAACCCGGCCATCACCCAGTGGTACCTGGGCCTATGTTTTTTATATTGATTTTGAAGGGCACATGGATGACGAGCAGGCCAGAAAAGTGCTTGCGGAAGTAGATGAAGAAGCTGTCGAACTCAAACGTTTGGGCTCCTATCCCATCGGTGTACTTTAAAATTGATCTGGCACGTGAATAGCATCGGAATTCAGGCGGTTTAAGGAAGGTATATGGCCATCGATTATCAGAGTCTTGCGGTAAAAGGCGTTCAGGCTTTGTCTCCCTATCAGCCGGGCAAACCTATTAGCGAGCTGGCTCGTCAATTGGGTCTAGACCCGGCTGCGATCATCAAGCTTGCGAGCAACGAGAATCCATTGGGCCCCAGTAAAATAGCTATTGCGGCGGCTGAAACTGCCTTGTCCGAGCTTTGCCTATACCCCGATGGCAACGGGTTTGAACTCAAACAGAAGCTGTCCAAGCGTCTTGGGGTTGGTGCTGATCAGATCACACTAGGCAATGGCTCCAACGATGTGCTTGAAGTCATTGCGCGTTGCTTTGCGGACGCCAGTTCCGAGGTTGTCTTTTCCCAGTATGCGTTTGCCGTTTATCCGATTGTTACTCAAGCTATTGGTGCCACAGCGGTCTCTGTGCCGGCTAAAGACTGGGGCCACGACCTTGATGCCATGGCGGCGGCAGTAACCGAGCGCACGCGGCTGGTATTTGTGGCCAACCCGAACAATCCTACGGGAACCGTGCACGACTCAGACGCCATTGAGGCGTTTCTCGACAAAATTCCGCAAAATGTTCTCGTGGTTTTAGACGAAGCCTACTGCGAATACATGACCGGAGAAAAAGATCCGGATGGTGTTGCGCTTCTAAGCCGTTTCCCCAACCTAATTGTGTGTCGTACTTTTTCCAAAGCTTGGGGGCTCGCGGCTTTGCGTGTCGGCTATAGCATTAGTTCACCGGCTATCGCTGATATTCTTAACCGTGTGCGCCAGCCTTTTAATGTGAACTCCCTCGCTCTTGCAGCCGCCACGGCAGTGCTGGATGACGAAGACTATCTACAACGTTCCCGCGAGGCGAATACAGCTGGGTTGAAGCAGCTACAAAAGGCCTTTGATGAAATGGGCCTTCGGTATATTCCGTCTTCGGGGAATTTTGTGGCCGTTGAAGTGGGGCCGCATGCCATGGGCGTGTATCAGGCGTTGCTGGCTCAGGGCGTAATAGTACGCCCTGTTGCGGGTTACGGCATGCCTAACCACCTGAGGGTGTCGGTAGGTTTGCCGTTGGAGAATGAGCAGTTTATCGACGCGCTCGCAAAAGCGTTGGTTGCGGCTGGGCAGGGCGCCTGATATGCCGCTGCGCGAACCGCTTTTCCAGCGAGTTGCGGTCATCGGGCTGGGCCTGATAGGTGGCTCGTTGGCCAGTGCCATTCGCAAAAATAGTCTGGCTCTAGATGTTGTTGGCGCAGACCTGCGTAAAGAAGATCTTGTGCTGGGCCAATCTTTGGGCGTGATTGATACGATCGCGGGTAGCACAGCGGAGGCGGTGCGTGGGGCAGATCTAGTTGTACTGGCGGTGCCAGTGCAGGCAACACGCAAGGTGTTGGAGGAAATTCGCCCGCATTTAGCGGCCGATGCCCTTCTTACCGATGTAGGTAGTACTAAATCTGGTTTTGTTAAGGATGTTGAGGCGGTGTTCGGAGAGTTTTCGCCCCGTATAATTCCAGGGCATCCGATTGCAGGGTCAGAACGCAGTGGTATTCGAGCCGCCAACCCGGATATGTTCACCCATCACAAGGTGATACTCACGCCACCCGATAACGTCAGCGCCCCCCATCTGAAAAAGCTCCGTGCATTGTGGGAAGCCTGCGGTGCCACTGTGCTTACCATGTCGGTGGCGTATCACGATGAAGTCTTGGCGGCGACCAGCCACTTACCCCATCTAATTGCTTTCTCGTTGGTAGATACGTTGGCCGGCGAAGACGAGAATATGGATATTTTCCGGTATGCTGCTGGTGGGTTCCGCGACTTCACCCGGATTGCAGCCAGTGATCCGGTGATGTGGCACGATATCTTTCTATCCAACCGCGACGCAGTACTTCGAGTCATTGACCATTTTACCCGGGATCTCGATCAGTTGCGCACGGCGATTGCCGATCAGGATGGCGCCACGCTGCTGCGAGTATTCAGCCGCGCCAAAGCGGCACGCGAACACTTTTCAAAAATGCTTTCAGGACAGGCTTACGTGACAAATAATAGTGAAAATCAAGTGACGTTTCGTCTTCAGCCCGGTGGTTCCGTAACCGGCGATATTCGAGTGCCCGGCGACAAGTCTATGTCCCACCGCTCGATTATGCTCGGGGCTCTCGCTGAGGGGATAACGGAAGTAAAGGGCTTCCTTGAAGGCGAGGACAGTCTCGCAACATTGCAGGCATTCCGCGATATGGGGGTTGCCATTGAAGGGCCGGATAATGGCTTTGTACGTATTCACGGCGTTGGAATGCATGGGTTGCAGCCGCCCCGCGGCCCGATATATTTGGGGAACTCCGGCACTGGCATGCGCCTATTTACTGGCCTGTTGGCGGCACAGCCTTTTGAGTCCGAGCTAACCGGCGATGCCAGCCTTTCAGTCCGCCCTATGAATCGCGTTGCAGACCCGCTGCGGTCTATGGGTGCTGTTATCGATACAGCGGAGGGCGGTCGGCCGCCTTTAAAAATTAGAGGTAGTAAGGATAAGAAGCTGGTCGGTATCCACTATGACATGCCGGTTGCTAGTGCTCAGGTGAAATCTTGCCTGTTGCTTGCCGGCCTATATGCCGACGGCACTACCTCAGTCACCGAACCCGCACCAACGCGGGATCACACTGAGCGTATGCTGGCTGGCTTTGGTTATAAAGTAGAACGCGACGGCCCAACTGCAAGCGTTACAGGTGGTGGCAAGCTAACAGCCAATGCGATTGATGTGCCTGCAGATATTTCATCAGCGGCATTTTTTCTCGTTGCAGCCAGCATTGCACCTGATTCGGACCTGATACTACGCCATGTTGGAATGAACCCAACGCGAGTAGGTGTTATCAATATACTGCAGCAAATGGGCGCAAATATTGACATTATGGATGAGCGTGAGATTGGCGGTGAGCTGGTTGCTGACCTACGTGTGCGCTCTGCTGAATTAAAGGGCATTGAGATCCCTGAAGATCAGGTGCCTCTGGCAATTGACGAATTTCCTGCCCTGTTTATTGCGGCCGCTTGCGCGTCCGGTCGTACGGTTTTGACCGGAGCAGAGGAACTACGGGTAAAAGAAAGTGACCGTATTCAAGTGATGGCGGATGGTTTGGCAGCGCTAGGCGTGAAAACTGAGGTTACAGAAGACGGTATTATTATTGAAGGCGGACAAACCATTAAGGGCGGCTCCGTGCACAGCCACAGTGACCACCGTATAGCCATGTCGTTTGCTGTGGCTTCCTTGCGTGCCACTGGGGACATCGAAATTAATGACTGCGCAAATGTTGCGACATCCTTTCCCGGATTTGTAGAGTTGGCGCAACAAACAGGTATCAAAATCTCCGCCGAGGAGGCCAAAGCTGGCGTTGAACAGGGAGCAGATTAATGTCGCAAGACAATGCACCAGTCATCGCAGTGGACGGCCCAGGCGGGTCTGGAAAGGGCACTGTTACGCAAATGTTGGCGAAAAAACTTGGCTGGCATTTGCTCGACAGTGGCGCGCTTTATCGGTTGACCGCGCTTGCAGCAATTCGCCAAAACGTGTCGCTAGATAACGAAACGGAACTTGTGCGCGTCGCTGCTTCACTCGATGTGGCTTTTGAACCCACACCGGAGGGGGAGCCTGCAAAAGTGATTCTTTCAGGTGAGGACGTTACCGCCGAGATCCGTACGGAAACCTGTGGCGACAACGCATCCCGTATTGCTGTAATGCAACCGGTTCGCGATGCTCTGTTACAGCGCCAGCGCGACTTCCAGCAAGAGCCGGGACTCGTTGCCGATGGACGCGATATGGGAACCGTTGTGTTTCCGAATGCCTCGGTCAAGATTTTCCTGACAGCCAGTGCGGAAGAACGAGCGCACCGGCGTTTTAGCCAGTTGAAGGCTGCGGGTGTCGATGTTAGTATTGACGCCCTTTTAGAAGAGATACGGGTTCGTGATGAACGGGATATGAACCGTTCCGCAGCCCCTCTCAAGCCCGCAGATGATGCGCAAGTCATTGATTCTACAGGTTTGAGTATAAAGGAGGTGTTAGACAGGTGTTTGGCCGCTGTAGGTCAGGCCTGACGGCACCTTTTTGGCGTTGAAATGCCGGGAACAGCGCAACCTGCCAGCCGCTGGCTGATTTCCGGAACTTATTAACAGACCGTGTTGCTGGCGACACGGAGCATACTTGCATTGAACCTATAGGACTCATAATGAGCGAGAGCTTTGCGGATCTTTTTGAAGAAAGTCTAAAAGAAATTGACATGAAACCAGGTTCCATCGTCCAGGGAACCGTAGTTGATGTCGATAGCGACTGGGTCACAGTTAACGCCGGGCTGAAGTCCGAAGGTGTTATCCCCGCCTCCCAGTTCCTGAATGAAAAAGGCGAGTTGGAAGTAGCTATTGGCGACCTTGTCGACGTAGCACTGGATGCAGTGGAAGATGGTTTCGGTGAAACCCGTCTTTCCCGTGAAAAGGCCAAGCGTGCTGAATCTTGGAAGGTGCTTGAGAAGTCCTTCGAAGCTGAAGAAGTGGTTAAAGGTATTATTAACGGTAAGGTCAAAGGCGGTTTCACCGTTGATCTGGCCGGTATTCGCGCGTTCCTGCCGGGTTCTCTGGTAGATGTTCGCCCGGTTCGCGACACTGCGCACCTGGAAAACAAAGAACTCGAATTCAAAGTTATCAAGCTAGACCAGAAGCGTAACAACGTGGTTGTTTCTCGCCGCGCCGTTCTGGAAGCTGAAAACAGCGCTGAGCGTGAAGCTCTGCTTGAAACCCTGACCGAAGGTCTGGAAATCAAGGGTATCGTTAAGAACCTGACTGACTACGGCGCGTTCGTAGATCTGGGCGGTGTTGACGGCCTGCTGCACATTACCGATATGGCTTGGAAGCGCATCAAGCACCCGAGCGAAATCGTAAACGTTGGTGACGAAATCAACGTTAAGGTTCTGAAGTTCGATCGTGAGCGTAATCGTGTATCTCTGGGTCTTAAGCAGCTGGGTGAAGATCCCTGGGTTGATATCAAAGGCCGTTACCCTGAGGGTACCAAGGTTACTGCACGCGTAACCAACCTAACCGACTACGGCTGCTTCGCTGAGCTGGAAGAAGGTGTTGAAGGTCTGGTTCACGTATCCGAAATGGACTGGACCAACAAGAACATCCACCCATCTAAAGTTGTTAATGTTGGCGACGAAGTGGGCGTGATGATTCTGGACATCGACGAAGAGCGTCGTCGTATTTCTCTGGGTATCAAGCAGTGTGTATCTAACCCATGGGAAGATTTCTCCGGCAACTTCAACAAGGGCGACCGTATCTCCGGTAAGATCAAGTCAATCACTGACTTCGGCATCTTCATCGGTCTAGACGGTGGCATTGATGGTCTGGTTCATTTGTCAGACATCAGCTGGAATGAAACCGGCGAAGAAGCCGTTCGTGAATACAAGAAGGGTGACGATGTTGACACCGTTATCCTGTCTGTAGATCCCGAGCGTGAGCGTATCTCTCTTGGTATCAAGCAGCTTGAAAGCGATCCGTTCGCTGAGTTTGTTCAGCTGAACGATAAAGGCTCCATTGTTAAGGGCACTGTTTCCGCCGTTGACGCTAAGGCAGCCACTATCGCTTTGAATGACGAAGTTGAGGCGGTATTGAAGGCGTCTGAAATTAGCCGTGATCGCGTTGAAGATGCGCGTAACGCTCTGAAAGAAGGCGAAGAAGTCGAAGCTAAGATTATCAGCATCGATCGCAAAAACCGCATCATCAACCTGTCTGTTAAGTCTAAGGACGTAGAAGACGACAAGCAGGCTATTGATACTGTGCGCAGTAAAGCTGCAGAATCTGCTTCCGGTGCGACCACCATTGGTGATCTCATTAAGGAACAAATGCAGCAGCAGAACGCCAATAAGGACTAATCTCCGATTGGTATGAAAAAAACGGGCTCTAAGAGCCCGTTTTTTTTGTGTTTTTTTTCGATTTAGCTAAACTGAAGAGGTGGGAATTCGGCAATAAACGGTCGAATAAAAAAGAAAAGAGGGAAGTACCACATGACGAAGTCTGAACTGGTCGAATTGATTGCCTCAAAACAAACACAGCTTTCTGTAAAAGATGTGGAGCTGGCGGTAAAAACAATTATTGAGCATATGTCCCAGTCGCTTGCCAATGGGCAGCGGATTGAAATTCGGGGATTTGGCAGTTTTTCGCTTCATCATCGGGCGGCCCGTACAGGGCGGAACCCGAAAACCGGTGAAGCTGTGCAGTTGCCGGCAAAGTATGTTCCACACTTCAAGCCCGGAAAGGAGCTCCGCGAACAGGTGAATGACAGTTTAAAACAAGGGTTTTAGGCTTTTCATCTTTGCGGCGAACCACCTATAATTCTGGCACTTAAAAGCATTTGGGAGAGCGAGATCTATGGCAGGATTGCAGAAGATCCTTTTGATTCTGTTGGTGCTGATCCTAGTGTTACTGGCGCTTGTTTTCTCTCTCAATAATCAGATGGCAGTGGCTCTCAATTTTTTGGTGTTCGAGACTAAGCCCCATGGTGTTGCCATTTGGATTATCATGTCTTTTATTGTTGGCGCTCTAGTAGGCATATTAATGACCCTTCTCGCCACATTCCGCACATCGGTTTCCCGTCGCACCCTTCAGAAACGGCTTGATCGCGCCGAGCAGGCATTGGAGAAGTCCAGAGCCCAAAACGACCAGGTCGTTTAATGGACATAGTGCTTCATTGGCTGCTGTTAACGATTGCAGTTGCCGTTGGCTGGTTTGTTGGGCGTCTGGGTAACGGCCGTAATCAAGCCCAGGCAAGGGTTGCAGACGAAGAATCCGTTAAAGATCGGCTGCAGTTTTTGTTTACGAACTACTCCGATCAGGCTGTCGACAATTTCGTTCAATCCCTTGCTGTTAATAAAGATACGGTAAGTCTCCATCTTTCTATTGGTCGTCACTTTCGCAATAAAGGTGAGACCGATCGAGCCATCTTGGTTCATCAGAACTTGCTTGCCAGGCCAGAGCTTCCTCCGCGATTCTCCCCTCAGGTAACGCTTGAGCTGGCCATGGACTTTCTCAATGCTGGCTTGTTGGACCGCGCTGAAGCATTGCTGCAGCAACTGATGGGTGATCGCGAGTATGGGCGCAAAGCTGCACAACAATTAATTGAACTGTATCAGCAAGAAAGAGAGTGGGGTAAGGCTGCAGACGTCGCGCGTACTCTAACCAGAAACGATGCAGATCCGAGCATGTTCAAGGATCTTGCCTACCTTACCTGTGAGTTGGCGGAAAAAGCTCTCGCGCAGGACGACCGCTGGGCTGCTCAAAAACTTGCCAAAGAAGCGTTGGATTACGATCACTCCTGCGTTCGTGCAACCCTTATACTGATGAAAATTCTGGTCCGGCAGGGCAGCTATCGGGAAGCAGGTAATCAAGGGCTAAAAGTTTTTGATCAGAACCCGGATTTTGGTCCAGAATCTATTGATCGATTAATGAAGCTAGAGCATGAGCATGGCGATATAGGCCGGCTCGTAAAAAAACTTCGCAAACTATACGAAGCCTATCCAAGTACCAGTTTGTTGCTGGCTTTGGCTGAGTCTGTTGAGCGGGACTCCGGTCGCCCTGCAGCTATCGACCTGTTACGTAGGGAGCTGGAAATTCGCCCCAGTATGCGAGGGCTTTTGCGGCTCGTGGAGATGGCAGGCTATGAGAAGGGCATGACCACAGACGAAGGTCGATTGGTGAGTCGTATCGGGCTCTTGATTCTCGCCAACAGACCGGTTTACCGCTGTGTAAGCTGTGGTTTCTCAGGCCAGCAACTTCACTGGCTGTGCCCGAGCTGTAAACAATGGGAAACTGTTCGCCCGATTCAGGGCGTTGAAGCTGAATAATTAGTTATCGATTCCCTCTACTATAAAACCCCGCAGGACATTTCAACGTGCAAACTTCTAACGACCCCAAAATTATCGTGGCTCTGGACTTCCCCTCTGCAAACCCGGCGCTGGAACTGGCAGATAAGCTGGACCCTGCCAAATGCCGGTTGAAGGTTGGCAAAGAACTCTTCACCCGCTCCGGCCCGCAGTTAGTTGAAAGTTTGCAGAAGCGCGGTTTTGATGTGTTTCTGGATCTGAAATTTCACGACATTCCCAATACCGCCTCAGCGGCCGTGGCTGCGGCGGCTGATCTGGGTGTGTGGATGGTGAATGTCCACGCCTCGGGCGGCGCGAAGATGATGCTGGCCTGTCGCGAGCGGCTGAATCCCTTTGGCAAAGATAAGCCTTTGTTGATCGCCGTTACGGTGCTGACCAGCATGGGTGCTGAAGATCTTGCAGGAATTGGTATCACAGGCTCGCCGGAAGCTCAGGTGTCCCGCTTGGCAACACTAACCCGGAATTGTGGTCTGGACGGCGTAGTCTGCTCCGCGCAGGAAGCGAAGAAGCTGAAAACAGAGCAGGGCATCGATTTCAAGCTGGTTACTCCTGGAATCCGGCCCCTGACTGCCGACAAAGGCGATCAGCAACGCATCATGACCCCCAGCGATGCCCTCCAAGCCGGTTCCGACTACCTTGTTATAGGTCGCCCGATTACCCAGACGGCTGATCCACTGGCAGCGCTTGAGGCCATTCATGCTGAGGTGATCGGGCTTTAGCTTGGTGTTTTGATTGGGCTTCGGCCCTAGCCTTTTAGTTTTGGTGCAAGGAATGGTGGGAGCGCCCTCCCAAAAACCGCTACGAGCACATCCATGTGCGCTTGTCTTCGGCCATCCTTGGCCTACGACATTTTTGGGAGGGCGCTCCCACCATCCCACTCTGTCTCCTCAGTTATCGCATTAAAAAACGAAACTTAATTTCATTGATATCCATTTGATGGTACCTGACGCTTACGCATTTTAAATGCTTCAGATAACTCAGTGATAGGTGAAGGGTGGCTGGCAGGGCTTTCCAAAACTGTAAAGGGCCATGGATGGCCCGAAGCAAGCGCACATGGAGGTGCTTGTAGCGTGTTTTGGAAAGCCCTGCCAGCCACCCCTATCTCCCAAACCAAACAGGCTAGGGCTACAAGCAAAAGTTCACGAACAAAAAACAAAAAACCCGCTAACTCAAAGAATTAGCGGGTTTTAAAATAGTGGCTCCCCGAGCTGGGCTCGAACCAGCGACAAACGGATTAACAGTCCGTTGCTCTACCAACTGAGCTATCGGGGAACGTCGTCGTGTGACGAGGCGCGTATATTAAGAGTACACCGCCGCCTCGTCAACCCCTTACCGAAATTTTTAGCTCAAAGCTTTCTGTAAACGCTCAATTGCCTTCTCCAGATTGTCCATGCTCGTCGCAAAACTCAAGCGCATGTGCCCAGCGCAACCGAATGCAGAACCCGGAACCAGTGCAACACCAGCTTCACTCAACAGCTTCTCTGCGAACTCTACGTCGTTGCTAACGCCAGAGGCGGAATCAATTGCGGCCTGAAAGCTTGGGAATACGTAGAAGGTACCGTCGCCTTTTAGACACTCGACGCCTGGTAGCTTGTTTAGGGCCGCTACCAGCCAATCGTGGCGTTCTTTAAATGCCTTAACCATTTCACCCACACAGGCTTGATCGCCATCCAGTGCGGCCGTAGCAGCCGCCTGCGAGATAGAGCAAGGGTTTGAAGTGCTTTGGGACTGAACTTTCTTCATAGCCCCAATAATCTTAGCCGGGCCCGCGGCATAGCCGATGCGCCAACCAGTCATTGAGTAGGCTTTGGATACGCCGTTTAGCACGAAGGTGCGGTCGTATAACTCGGGGCAGGCGTTGAGGATGTTGCAGAACGGCTGACCTGTCCAGAGGATAGGCTCGTACATATCATCCGTAGCGATCATGATGTTCGGGTGCTTCTTCAGCACCTCGCCAATCGCCTTCAGCTCTTCCATGGTATAAGCCATGCCGCTGGGGTTGGAAGGGCTGTTAATCACGAACAGACGAGTACGCTCAGTGATGGCGTTTTCCAACTGCTCCGGCGTAATTTTGAAGCGAGTGTCTGCGCCAGTTTCAATGATAACTGGCTTGCCTTCAGCAACCAGTACCATATCTGGGTAGGATACCCAGTAAGGCGCGGGGATAATGGCTTCGTCCCCGGCATTCAGAGTGGCTAGTGCCAAGTTGAAAAAGCTTTGCTTGCCACCACTTGATACCAGTATCTGGTTGGCTTCGTATTCCAGACCGTTGTCCCGTTTGAACTTCGCAATAATCGCTTTCTTCAGGGCTGGCGTACCATCTACAGCAGTGTACTTGGTTTGGCCGTTACTAATGGCCTCAATGGCTGCCTGTTTGATGTGCTCGGGGGTATCAAAATCCGGCTCGCCTGCACCAAGGCCGATAATATCCTGACCTGCTGCGCGCAATTCGGCAGCTTTGTTGGTGACTGCGAGGGTGGGGGATGGCTTGATTGCCTGTACTCGGCTGGAAAGTTGAAGGTCCAAACTTGCGCTCCTTAAAGCTGCGTCTGATAGGTCCGTGACCGGCGGGGTGTCTGAATCCTTGCCTTATGGCGGCTGATTTTCGCCCAGCCGTCGATCACGTTGATGGTACCATGAAGCCAGCGTAACAATAAATTTCTCTCTGTAGCCACATCCTGTAAGGGTAGGATATGGCAAGGATTCATAGGTTGAGTGAGCGGAGGTTGTGTGCCGATTATGGCCAGTAGCGATTCCAGCAAATTAGGCAAAGAAGGCGTTTTTAAGGTTGATTCGCCGTTTGAACCAGCCGGTGACCAACCAAAAGCGATTGCAGGGCTGGTGGACGGTATTCATTCCGGCCTTGCGCATCAAACACTATTGGGGGTGACCGGATCGGGCAAGACATTCACCGTTGCTAAGGTTATCGAGTCAGTACAGCGGCCGACCATTGTGATGGCCCACAACAAAACGCTGGCTGCGCAGTTATACGGAGAGTTCCGCGAGTTTTTTCCGGATAACGCTGTGGAATACTTCGTGTCTTACTACGATTACTATCAGCCGGAGGCTTATGTTCCCTCGTCTGATACCTTTATCGAAAAAGACGCCTCCATTAACGAACACATTGAGCAGATGCGGTTGTCTGCCACCAAAGCCCTGCTAGAGCGCCCGGATGCGATTATTGTTGCAACGGTATCGGCCATTTACGGTTTGGGTGATCCAAAGTCCTACCTAAAAATGATGCTGCACATGGACCGGGGCGACAAGATCGACCAGCGGCATATTCTGCGCCGGTTGGCTGAGTTGCAGTACACGCGTAACGACATTGAATTCCATCGCGCAAATTACAGGGTGCGGGGGGATGTCATTGATGTGTTCCCCGCGGAATCAGAAAAAGAAGCGATTCGTATTGAACTGTTTGATGACGAGGTGGAAAACCTCAGTTATTTCGACCCGCTTACGGGTGAGGTTTTGCGGCGTGTTCCTAGAGTCACAATTTACCCTAAATCGCACTATGTAACACCGCGCCAGACCGTTCTGGATGCAGTGGAGCGCATAAAGGTTGAGCTGGATGAACGCTTGCAGCAGTTGCGTGACAACAACCGTCTTGTAGAGGCCCAGCGCTTGGAAGAGCGTACCCGCTACGATATGGAAATGATGAATGAGTTGGGTTATTGCAACGGTATAGAGAATTATTCACGCTACCTCTCGGGCCGCCCGCCCGGTGAAGCGCCGCCAACGCTTTTTGATTATCTGCCGCCGGACGCACTTCTGATTGTTGATGAATCCCACGTGACCATTCCGCAGATCGGTGCCATGTACAAAGGCGACCGTTCCCGGAAAGAAACCTTGGTGGAGTATGGGTTTCGCTTGCCGTCCGCACTGGACAACCGGCCCATGAGGTTTGATGAATGGGAGCGGATAGCGCCCCAGATGATCTTTGTCTCGGCCACGCCCGGCAATTACGAAGCAGAACATGCCGGGCAGGTAGTAGAGCAGGTTGTTAGGCCCACAGGCCTATTGGACCCGGTGATAGAAGTGCGCCCCGCGTCGACACAGGTTGACGATCTGCTCTCGGAAATCCATTCCCGAGTGAAGGTTAACGAGCGGGTTTTGGTAACCACGCTGACCAAGCGCATGGCAGAAGATCTGACAGACTTTCTGATGGAGCACGATGTACGCGTGCGCTACCTGCACTCGGATATAGACACGGTAGAACGGGTAGAAATCATCCGGGATCTGCGCCGGGGCGAGTTTGATGTGCTTGTGGGGATTAACCTGCTGCGTGAAGGTTTGGATATGCCCGAGGTGTCTCTAGTCACCATTCTGGATGCCGACAAAGAAGGTTTCCTGCGCTCCGAGCGGGCGCTAATCCAAACAATTGGTCGAGCTGCCCGTAACCTCAACGGTAAAGCCATTCTTTACGGCGACCGAATTACCGGCTCTATGCAGAGAGCTATTGATGAAACGGATCGCAGGCGCACCAAACAGGCTGAGCACAATGAAGCTCACGGCATAACGCCCACAGGGCTAAACAAGAGCATTGCAGATATTATGGAAGGCGCCGGAGGCGGCGGTCGCGGCCGACGCAAAGCCGAACGGCCTGGCGAGAAAGCGGCCGAAGAGGCGGAGCAGTATCGAACAAGGGTTGGCAGTCGCTCGCCGCAAGACCTGCTTAAAGAAGTGTCGCGGCTTGAAGATGAGATGTACAAAGCCGCAGCGGATCTCGATTTTGAGGCTGCGGCCCGTTTGCGGGATGAAATCGCGGGTCTTAAAGAAGCCGCTCTGCGAACCGGTTAATTTGTGCGTAACATGTTTTCAGCGCTTCGGGCCAACAATCACGGCGGCCTGAAGCGGTTGATTGCGGCCATATCGGGAAATTTGGCTAAACACGCGCTTATCCACTGGTAAATACTGTTTGTCTGCAACCGTCTCGCCGTCTTCTACATCGATTTCGGGATCGTGCAGATACACAAACTGATCGTCTATTGCGCAAACGGTAACCCAGTGGGGAACACGGCTTCGGTTCAGTTGCCAAGTGCTAATCAGAATCACCGGTATCTGGCCTGCTAGCAGAGCCTGCTCCATTGCGTCCAATGTTAGCGGGTCATGGTGTAGCTGGATATCTGTCTGGCCGATGTCGTGTAAAAAGCCCTCGTGCACTAGCTCCAGAACGCGCTTTTTGTCGTCGTTGCGCACAGTATCCCGAAACAAAGGACCTTCAGCGCTTATCCAAGCACTCGCGTTAAAGCCGCGCTTCCATGCCGAGAGAGCAAGGCCGTGGGGGCCGCAGCCGCCGTGGCCTGCCAACATGAAAATAGTCGTCGCCTCGCGCCAAATTCTTAGCTCTTCCAAAGTGGTGAGCTGTTGTTGCTCATCAAGCGCCGCCATGGCCATAATCAGTGCGGCCGGACCGCAAGAAAAATCGGTGGTCTGAGGGTAGTAGGGCACGGGTAGGAACTCCCGTGTCGGCTCGTAGAACAGGATGCGGCGTTCAAAGCGTAAGGCAGTGCCGTGGTCTTCGTAATAGTCACGGTAAGTGCCAAACTGGCGATAGCCCAAGCGTTTATAGAGTGCGATGGCGTCGCTGTTGTCTTCTCGAACTTCCAGCCGCATCAAAATACGATCGGCTTCTGTGGCCTCCCGTTCAGCGGTTTTTACCAGCTTTTCACCAATGCCGCGGCCACGTGCGGTCGGCAGTACCGCAATCGAATAGATTCTGGCCATTCGGGTTGCTGCGCTCATAAGCACCAAGCAATAGCCTAATAGCTCACTTACCCCCTCATTTTTAGACTCGGCCACAATCAACCTGTCCCGTGGCATATCCAGAAAACGTCGAAAGCTTCGGCGAGACAGACGATCTTCTGTAAAACAGCGGTGCTCTAATTGTAAAAGTGCATTTAGGTCAGCGCTGGTGGCTTGTCGGAGTTGCAGGTCGGACATGTGTAAAGCGGCCTTAAAAATATAGGCATGGGGCATGCTGGTGGGCTTCCCGTATGCGGCTATTATGATAGAGAGTAAGGAATTGGAAAATACGCTTATTATGAGTAAAAGCACTCATTATGAGTCGATTGTTCCAACGCCCGCAGCGGCGTATTGTGCTGCAAGTTTTGTAGGCAATTATCTCCGGGGAGGAGCGCCTTTAATGTCTCGTTTGCTTATCGTTGTAGACCGCACCAAAGACTGGGCTCCGTATTACCCCAGTGAGGACGTACTAACGTTCGATCAGTACCTTCAATTTTCCGCATCACCGACCAGTCGTGTGCGTGTGATCAACCTATGCCAGAGCGCCAAATACCTCAGCCGTGGGTACTACTGTTCCCTGTTGGCCGAAGCCCGTGGACATCATGTGGTGCCGTCCGTGATGACGCTGAACGACCTGAGCCGGAAAGGGCTATTTTCTCTTGAGTTGGAGGAGTTGAATGCCAGTGTAATCAACTGGTTGGAGGCTGCAGGCTCGGCTATTGATCCGGCCAGTGATGAGCGCAATGCTACACATGAAGTTCGCATTCGTACCTATTTTGGACAGACTGAGCATCCGGAGCTTAAGCCGGTGGCGCGGGCATTGTTTGAGCGGTTCCCGAGCCCAATTCTGGAAGTTGTATTCCGGCGCCGGAAAGCCTGGCAAATTGAATCCATGAAGCCCGCTGCACCCGCGGATTTGGACGAAGCCGAGCAAGATGTATTTGCGTCCGCTTTAGATCGCTTCAGCAGCATGGTGTGGCGCAAGCCCAGAACACGTCGCCGCTACCGCTATGACTTGGCGATTTTAGTTAACCCAGATGAAGAAATGCCTCCCAGCGATGCCGTGGCGCTAAAGCGGTTTGAAAAAGCCGGGCGCAAACTGGGTATCAACGTGGAGCAGATTACGCGCCGGGACTACATGCGTTTGCCGGAGTACGACGGCCTGTTTATTCGTGAAACCACGGCCATAGACCATCACACCTATCGCTTTGCCCGTAAAGCTGCGGCAGAAGGTTTGGTGGTGATAGACGATCCTGTATCCATCCTAAAATGTACAAATAAAGTTTTTCTGGCTGATTTGTTGAAAAACAACAAGATACCCACACCCAAAACACTAATTCTTTCGAAAGATCAGAAGGATGCAGTGGAGCAGGTGATTCAGGAACTGGGCTTTCCGGCGGTTATCAAAATACCAGACGGTGCCTTTTCCCGGGGTGTGACTAAGGCCGAAGATGAAGCATCTTTGCGGGCCGGATTAAAAGACCTGTTCCGGCAGTCGGCGCTGGTGTTGGCCCAAGAGTACTTGTACACCGATTACGACTGGCGTATCGGAGTATTGGGTGGTCGGGCTATCTATGCGTGTAAGTACATGATGGTTAAGGGCCATTGGCAGATCTACCAGCATGGCGAGTCAGAGAGCGAAAGCGGCGGGTTTGAAACCATGCCTACTTACGAAGTGCCCAAAAACGTAATACAGGCGGCATTGAATTCCACACGGCTGATTGGTAACGGGCTTTATGGTGTGGATATCAAACAGTCTGGCAACCGGGTTGCGGTAATAGAAGTGAACGACAACCCGAGCATTGATGCGGGTGTTGAAGACCGCTTTCTCGGAGGTGAACTCTACACACTGATCATGCAGGAGTTTCTGTCAAGAATGGAGGAAAACCGCAGGCGTTAGTGGCCAGTCACATTGCGGGTAACCGGCTCAGGGGCCGGCTACCCAAATTCTCACGCTGCCAAACCAAGGGTAGTCCTCAAGTTGGTGCCGGGCGTTTTCCAGCGTGAACACACCTTCCGGGTCTGGCTCGTCGAGGAATATCTCCAGATGCAGTTTGTTTCTGAGGTAGTGAAGCCTCAAGCGGCTGCGCTGGGGAATTTCCCCCAAATGTTCCGAAATAATCTCTCCAACTTCCGCTCGCGAGGGCAGTTTCTCGGTTGTAGGATTCGGGTCCTCGTCGTTTTCCGCATCGATATGGAAGTTGATATCGAGAATGTTCTCGAGAGAATTACGCATGCCGGTGACCACCTGCATGCCGATTTGATGCCCTTCAGACACACTGATTTCCGGTCGCACCACAAGGTGGATGTCCAAAAGAATGTCTTGGCCCATGCGGCGGCTACGAAGCTCGTGTACGTTGAGAACACCATCGGTGCTGCGGGCTATGTCCTTCAGCATTTCTGTGTCTTCTGGAGACAAACCCGTATCTATCAGTTCCTGGACACTGTCCCAGGTGAACTTCCATCCGATGTGGATAATGATAAGTGCGATTGCCACGGCCGCAACTATATCCAGCCACACTACGCCAAGCATGGCGCCAATTGTTGAAACCAGAACCACCAATGAAGAAAACGCATCAGTGCGGCTGTGCCAAGCATTGGCAATAATCAGGTCTGAGCGTATGGCTTCGCCAACATGCCGGGTGTAGCGGTAAATCCATTCCTTCCCTAAAACAGATACGGCCGCAGCTACGAGCACGGGCCACTCAGGAAGGTTGTCGGCGGTACCATCTATTAGCCTGAGAGTGTTTTCCCAAGCCAGGGCAGCCCCTACTGCAATCAGAATGCTGCCGAGCACAAGGGTGCCAAAGGTCTCTATGCGTTGGTGACCATAAGGATGGCAGTCGTCCGGCTCCTGTCGGGAAAGTTTCATAACTCCGAGGACAACAAGGTCTGAGGCTACATCAGTGAAAGAGTGAATGCCGTCGACCAGAAGGGCCTGAGAATGAAACAGCGCTCCTCCGATGACTTTGATGAATCCAAGAAAGGCATCAAGAATCATCCCTATAACAGTAACCCGTGAGGCCGCTTGCATTTCCCCCGCTAGATTTTCCCGGTGACGTTGGGCCGGTGAGTCGGGCTGTTGCATTAAAAACTCCAGATTTTTCCGCATGACTGCTTGTTTTATGCACATCATAGCAGTAACGATCCTGAATGACAGTTTGTTCAGGATTCCTTCCGTTTAATGCAAAAATTAAATAACTTATTGAAAATAAACAATAAATAAACTGATCAAAAAATGATCAATCTGTAGATTGGCGCAGATCACAAGGGATTGGCAAGGTTCCCCCGTAATTTTCAACAGGGTTATCCACAGATTCCGTGGAAAAGCTCCTGAGAGCTAAATGATACAGATGTTTAGCTCTGTTATTTTATGTTACCTGGTCGCTGTGGAAAACTTCCGGTATACTCGCGCTCACGATTTTTGGAGGAGTTTTCAGATGTACGGCGTTATCCGCAATCTGCTTTTTCGGTTACCACCTGAACAGGCCCATGCCATTGCATTAAACGGTTTGGATTTAGCGCACCGCTTGCGCGTATTGGGTGCTTTTTCACCGAAAACAGATGCGTTACCGGTCAATGTGATGGGGCTGGATTTCCCCAATCCGGTGGGGCTCGCAGCAGGGCTCGATAAAAACGCAGATCATTTGGATGCTCTGGGCGCGCTAGGATTTGGGTTTATCGAAGTTGGAACCGTTACGCCGCTTCCACAGCCAGGCAACCCCAAGCCACGTATGTTCCGGTTACCGGAGCATCAGGCCATCATTAACCGCATGGGTTTCAATAATGAAGGCCTGGGGCACATGCTGGAGCGGGTCGATAAGCGCAGCTATCGCGGTATTCTTGGCATCAATGTTGGCAAGAATAAAGATACGCCAAACGATGAGTCTGAATTGGATTACCGCAAAGGCATTGCAGCGGTTTACGATCGTGCTGACTATATAACGGTGAATGTGTCTTCGCCGAACACACCGGGTTTGCGGGATCTGCAGTTTGGCGACTCACTAAAGGGCCTTCTCTACGCCATCAAGGATGAACAACGTAAGTGTGAGGCGCATTTGGGTCGCTACGTGCCTGTTGCCGTTAAAATCGCGCCGGACATGGACGATGAGGGCATTCAGTTTGTTGCCTCTGCTTTAAAGGAGTCTGGAATAGATGGCGTTATAGCCACGAACACCACCATCAGCCGCGACGCGGTTGCTGGGCATGTCCATGCTGCTGAGGCTGGCGGGCTTAGCGGAGCTCCAGTTCGTGAGGCATCTCTGCGGGTGATCCAAGGGCTGTATGCAGAGCTTGGTGATGACCTTCCAATCATTGGCGTGGGTGGCATTACCGATGGTGAGAGTGCGGCTGAAAAAATCCGCGCGGGTGCAAAGTTGGTTCAGCTCTATACCGGTTTTATATATCGCGGGCCAACATTGATCGGCGAAGCGGTTGAGGCAATTCGAAAGAAAGGATAGTTTTGCAGGCGCAGAAACAAAGAAGGGCCCGCTAGGCGGGCCCTCACGGGGAGTTAACCCCGTTGCGCTCATCAGCGCATGAGACGGGGCGGGAGGCCCCGTATTGGTTATTCTGAACACTGCGTCAAATTGTGTGACAAAAGATCAGATTAAGATGTCGGGGTTACAATAAACATCACGCGGTGGTGACGTTTGCTAGTTTATGAATACCGGAGACGCCGGTCATGCCTTCCCATTGATCTGTGCGGCCTTCACGCCAACCGCTTAACCATTCCTGGCGGACCTCCGCCTGCTCGAGTGGGCAGCTGTCTTTGGATTTACCGGATACACCGGCGAGGTAGCCCCGTTTGAATGCGCGAGCATACATATCTCTTTTCTGTCTTTTCATGCCGTTCCTCACTAATGGATTAACAGAACAAGCGTGTACACTTCTGCAGTGGCTTTGGCATGTGGAATCCACTCCGGGACAACCCACTATTGCCAGCTCTAGCCAGAGCAGTCAGGATCCTGTTAACGAAAGGGAGTTACCCTTTCCGAACGACGCGTCACCTACAAGGTAAACTCAACCTTGAGTAGAAGTACACAATCGTTTTGGTCTATGTAATGCATTTTATAGGCCTGAATGGAATTAAAAGATTGCTTAAAACCTATGAACGCTGCGATTCCCGTGACTTACCGCGATTCGCAAAAGACCTTGGAGTTGAACTTGTCCAAATCTGTCTTTTTTGTAACCTGCCCGAAGGGCGTTGAATATCTGCTGGCGGACGAGCTCAGCACCTTTGGTCTTGGCTTGGTGAGAAATGCACCTGCTGGCGCTTGGGTGGAGGGCACTTTGAAAGCCGGTTACCGCGCCTGTCTCTGGTCGCGCTTGGCTAACCGCGTGATCTTACATGTGGACGAAATAGCCGCTACCAGTGCTGACGAGTTATACGATGGTGTGGTTCATCTTGACTGGCAGCAGCATATCCCGGTGGTTGGAACGTTCCGCGTTAATTTTATTGGTGAAAACGAAGCCATACGCAACACCCAATTTGGCGCTCAGCGAGTAAAAGACGGCATCGTGGATCGTTTCACCTCGGGTGGCGGAAGACGCCCCGCGGTTGAGGCAAAAACCCCTGATGTAACCGTCTCCGCCCGTTTGCACCGTGGTCGCCTTGCGCTGGGCATTGACATTAGCGGGCACAGTTTGCATCAGCGCGGTTACCGCACAGAGCAAGGCCTTGCACCTTTGAAAGAAAACCTCGCGGCCGCCTTGTTGATGCGCGCGGGTTGGCCTGACATAGTCGCTGCCGGTGGCGATTTTGTTGACCCAATGTGCGGTTCCGGAACTCTGGTTATCGAAGCTGCCATGATGGCGTTGGATATTGCACCGGGGCGCAGACAGGACCGGTTTGGTTTTGAAAAATGGCTGGGGCACCAACCGGAAGTGTGGCTGGCCTTACGTCAGGATGCTGAAAAGCGAGCTTATGAAGGTAAGCAGCGAAGAATACCGAAGTTTTTGGGCTTTGATGAAGACAGCAGAGTTATCTCCACTGCGCGCAATAACGCTCAACGGGCAGGCCTTGAAGGTTTGGTTGAGTTCCAGACGCAATCGATTGACGAGCTTTCACTCGGAGACGACCGGGCAGAAACCGGTTTGGTTCTGGTGAATCCTCCCTATGGCGAACGCCTAAGTGACAGAAAAGCCCTAGCAAGCTTGTATGAGTCGCTTGGTGATGCAGTGAAAAAAGCGGCTTCAGGTTGGCGTTTGGGCGTGTTTACCGGTGCTCCTGAATTTGGCAAATCCATTGGCCTGCGCAGCTTTAAGCAATACAAGCTTTTTAACGGCAAGCTTCCCGCACAACTCCTGCTGTTTACAATCGACGAAGCCAGCGTGCGCACGCCCCGAGAGCCTGCCGCACCGGGCGAAGTGCTGCCCCGAATTGCCAATGAAGAGCGGGCAGCCATGCTGCATAATCGCTTAAAGAAAAACATGAAGACCATTGGACAGTGGGCGCGCAAGCAACAGATTAACTGCTACCGCCTTTACGATGCCGATATGCCAGAGTATGCGCTGGCAATCGATATCTACGAAGGGTGGGTACATGTACAAGAGTACGTGGCTCCCAAGTCCATTGACGAACGATCTGCCCGGGAGCGTTTGGCAGAAGCCTTGGCTGTTATCCCTGATGCGCTTGGAATTGAGCGGGAGCGGATGGTTTGTAAGCAGCGTCAGCGCCAAACCGGGGTCAATCAATATGAGAAGCAGGATGTCAGTGGTGAGTTCTTTCAGGTGCAGGAGCATGGTTGCACACTGAAGGTAAACCTTAAGGATTATTTGGATACCGGGCTTTTTCTGGATCACCGGCCTGTGCGCCATTGGATTCAGAAAAACGCTCAGGGTAAGCGTTTTCTGAACTTGTTCTGTTACACCGGCGCAGCCACCGTCCATGCAGTCGCTGGCGGAGCTAGTCGCTCATTAAGTTTGGATTTATCGAAAACCTATGTGAGTTGGGCTCAGGATAATCTGGCTTTGAACCGTGCCGATCCTCGTAAACACAAGGTGGAGCAAACAGACTGCCTAGCCTGGCTTGCCGCAAAACCAACACCGGATCAGCTTTATGATTTGATTTTCATGGATCCGCCCACCTTCTCCAATTCAGCAAGAATGACGAGCGTTCTGGATGTTCAGAAGGACCATGCAACGTTGATCCGCCAGGCAATGACTCGGCTGAGCTCAGATGGCTTGCTGATATTTTCCAACAACTTCCGGCGCTTTAAGCTTGATGATGCTTTAGCAGAAGAATTCGAGATTGATGAAGTGAGTTCTAGCACTTTGGATAAGGACTTTCAGAGGAATTCGCGGATACACCGGTGCTGGCATATCCGGAAAAACGCATAGTGTTAACTACTTTCTTTTTTTAAAATTCGTATTTGAGACCAGTGGAAAACTGAAAGGTATTGGCTTCTGTGCCAGTATCTTCGAACAGTTTTCCGCCCTCAAGTACAAGGTAGGTGTCGTTCATAATTTCGAAATCCATACCCAGCACCCAGCTTACACTAAAGCTGCTCTCTGGGAAGTCACCTTCCAAATCTCGAAACTGTGCACGCCCTTCGCCTTCTTCTTCAGTAAACTCGCCGGTGCCATGGATAAAGGAAAATCCCGCCTGAGCGTAAACATTGGCATAATCCGTAATAGGGTAGTGAAGGCCCATGTACCAACTGGCAAAGTAGTCAACCGCAAGAGTAAGGTCACTGTTCGGTACTTCTGCGTCCCGGAACCCGCTGCCGAGCCGTAACTCGGCGTGAAACAAATCGTTGATATGACTGCCTATTACCAGCGCGCCGCCACTTCCCGTAGCCTGCTCGCTCGAAACTTCACCAATGGTACGGTGATTGAAAGCGGTTACTAATAAGCCTAGGTAGTGCTTATCTTCTCTGGGCGTTTCTTGCGCCAATGCAGTTTGGGCGGAAAGCAGGCAAGCTGGCACTAAAAAAAGCAATAGGTTTGTTCGCACAACCTTGTTCATTGTTATGGGGTATCCTGACGTGAGCGGTTACGGGCAGAGTTTGCCTTGTGTAACCTATTGTTACGTCGACCCGTGTCACAGTTTAGTCTTCCTCAAACAGGCCTTCTTCCTGGGCCATCAATAACAGTGCATATACACCGTTTTCCGGTAGTTGGGGTTCCAGGCTTTCTTCGAATAGCAGTTGGCGGCGACGATCCTCCAAGGCATCACTGCTCAAACCCATGATCAATTCCGTAATGGGTGCAATTTCGAAAGGGGCTTCTTGGTCCAAGGCACTAAAGATAAGGTCCACCAGAATCTCGTCCGGGTCCAGACCATCCACGTATACCGTTTGGTCTGGTAAGTCCTGATGCAGTTCATGGATAAGTTCGATGAGCGGCACGCCTTGTTCTGCAAGGTAGTCCACATCAACATCGCCCAGATCTCCGTCCTCGGGGAGCCACTCCTCTATAGGTGCAATAACCACCGTCTTCATCTGGCCGTCTTCCAGCGACCAGGCCATAGCAACTGGAAACAGGGTATCTTCGGTCTGGCAATACTCGATATCGAGAAATCTTGGCTTTGGCATATCAGGCTCCATGCGGGGGTGGTATGAGGTATTAACGCTTCATGCCATACTGGCGCAGTAATTATCATTCTATCAGGGACATCATGGAACAAACTGAATTCAACAAAGATTTACTGAAGTTTCTGAACGCTTCACCAACGCCTTGGCATGCTGTGGCAACCATGAAAGCACGGTTGGATGCTGCCGGTTTTGAAGAGCTGGATGAAAAAGAGGACTGGTCGCTCAAGCAGAATCAAAGCTATTACGTCATCCGTAACGGGTCGTCTATCGTTGCCTTCCGAACCGGGGCAAAGGATGTTTCGGGCTCCGGCATTCGTATGGTGGGTGCACATACCGACAGCCCGTGTTTGAAGGTAAAACCCAACCCGGAGCTGCGGCGCAAAGGCTTTTTCCAGCTGGGCGTAGAAGTTTACGGCGGGGTTCTGATGAACCCTTGGTTTGATCGGGATCTTTCGCTGGCGGGCAGAGTGACGTTGCTCGACGGTTATGGCAAGGTCAACGACACCTTGGTGGACTTCAAAAAACCTATGGCTTTTATTCCCAGTCTCGCCATTCATCTGGATAGGGAAGCCAATACCAGCCGCACAGTGAATGCCCAGACTGACCTTCCACCGGTGCTGATGCAGGTTGCCGAAGACGACACGACCAGCTTTAACGAGCTTTTAAGTCAGCAAATTGCAAGTGAATCCGGTATTAAGGTGCGTAAAATTCTTGGCTATGAGCTGGGCTTTTACGATGCACAGGCGGCAAGTTTTGTGGGCCTGCGTGACGATTTCATTGCCTCTGCACGGCTAGATAACTTGCTGAGTTGTTATATTGGCTTGCAAGCTCTATCGAACACATCTGGCGCTGAGGCTGCGTTGCTGGTGTGCAATGATCATGAAGAAGTGGGTAGTGTATCGTCTGAAGGCGCGCAGGGGCCGTTTCTTACCGCCGTGCTCGACCGCTGGTGTGGTGCTGGCAAAGCAAAAGCGATTGCCCACTCCATGATGGTATCAGCGGACAATGCTCACGGGGTACACCCCAACTATATTGATAAGCATGATGAAAACCATGGCCCGATTTTGAATCAGGGGCCCGTTATCAAAGTGAACCATAATCAGCGCTATGCAACTAACAGCCGGTCGGCTGCGGTGTATCGGCATATCAGTGATGAACTTGGGTTACCACACCAAACCTTTGTGGTGCGCAGTGATATGGGCTGTGGCAGCACCATTGGACCGCTGACGGCGGCAAATCTGGGTGTGACAACACTAGATATTGGTGTGCCGCAGTTTGGCATGCACTCTATTCGTGAGCTGATCGGTTCAGAAGATGGTTTTATGTTGTATCAGGTGTTGACAGAGTTTATGCAGCGCAGGCAGGTTTTCTAGCAGTTTTGAGAGCCTAAAACGAAAAATGCCGCTGCTTCGTTTGAAGTAGCGGCATTTTAGAATAAGTGGCTCCCCGAGCTGGGCTCGAACCAGCGACAAACGGATTAACAGTCCGTTGCTCTACCAACTGAGCTATCGGGGAACAGCATCAATTCGGGCGGCATATTAAGCGCTTTCAGTTGAATGGTCAACCCCCTGATATAAAAGGTCAAAATTTGTACCGCAGTATGGCTCACCAATATCGTCCACCACACTGGTTACGCAGTGGTCATGTTCAATCCATATGGCCAGCGCTGTTTCGCAAGGTATCCCTCCAAGATCCGGAAACCGAAGTGTTGCCGACGGACGACAAAGATGAACTGCATCTGGATTGGCACAGGCAAGGTAATAACCGCTTGGCCATTATTTCTCACGGGCTAGAAGGTCATAGCCGTCGACCATACGTTCTGGGCTTGGCGCGAGCTTTGTTAGCCGAGGGCTGGGATGTTTTGGCCTGGAACTTCCGCTCCTGCGGTGGTGTGATGAATCATCAGCCAAGGTTTTATCACAGTGGCGCAACCGAAGATCTGCGCCGGGTGGTCGATCATGGCATGTCCAAACATTATAAAACGGTGTTTTTGTCCGGTTTTAGTATGGGTGGGAACCTCACCTTGCTGTATCTGGCGCAGCAGGGTGAGCGCGTAGACAGCAGAATTTGCGGCGCCGTAGCTTATTCAGTGCCCTGCGATCTAGCGGGCAGTGCGGATAAGCTAGCACTGCCAAGCAGAAGAATTTATATGCAGAGGTTTTTGAAGGATCTTCGCGTAAAGATGGTCGAAAAAGCGCAGAAGTTTCCTGATCTTGTCGATGTTTCCGATTTTGATGCCATTCAGGATTTTCACCAATTCGACGATCGCTATACGGCGCCGTTGCACGGGTTCGAGAATGCTGCGGATTACTGGGCCCAATGCTCCGCGTTGGGGAGATTGAAAGATATTCGAGTGCCCTCTTTGATGGTTAATGCAGCGGACGACCCATTTCTGTCGCCCAGCTGTTTTCCTGAATCGCCTTCTATTCTCGGAGCCCATGTTCGAGTTGATGCGCCTAAGTGGGGTGGCCATGTCGGGTTTGTCGAGCATGGGCGTGACGGCTATTACTGGTCTGAGCGCCGAGCTCTCGCCTTTTTGCAGGGTGTGGAGTGATTTAAGCCTATTCAAGCAAAGGTTTTAACTCTGGCCATACATTCTCAAGAAGCTTGGGCTGTGCCTCCGCAGTAGGGTGAATGCCGTCTCCCTGCATTAGGTTCTCTTGGTCGTAAATTCCGTCCAAAAAGAAGGGAACCAGAGCGGTGTTATAGCTGTCTGAAAGCGCTGGAAAGATATCGGCAAACATTTGTGTATAGCGTTGGCCGTAGTTGGGAGGGATTTGCATACCAACTAAAATGGTGCGCGCGCCCGAGTTCTTGGCATTCTCAACCATGGTTGCAAGGTTGGACTTGATTACCTCTGGCGGAAAGCCGCGCAGGCCATCGTTACCGCCTAGCTCGATAATAACCACGGAGGGACTGTTCTTCTCAAGCAACTCAGGCAGCCGGCGTACACCGCCATCTGTGGTTTCGCCGCTTATGCTGGCATTCACCACGCGCCAGTTGCTTAGGCCGATTTCTTGCAAACGTTGGCGCAACAACTGCACCCAGGCTGTTTCCGACGGTACGCCGTAAGCTGCGCTGAGGCTGTCACCTAAAATGAGCAGCGTTTGCTGGCCAGCCAAGATAGGCGTGGCAACAAAAACAGCGAAAAGGAATACGATTGATCTTACGTACAGTAATAGCGTATGCATAAACAGCTTGACTACCTTAATAAATGAACGTGCTTTTCCCGGGAGCCCCGTAAACAACATGCAGACTACACATTCTGACAGCCAACGCCCCATGTTGCGCGTTGAAAACCTGACTCATCGCGTGAGTCTGGAAACAGATACGCTGACGATATTGAAGGGGGTTAGCCTTGAAATCAATCGGGGAGAATCCGTAGCCATAGTTGGTCGCTCCGGTTCGGGCAAAACCACCTTGCTGGGATTGCTTGCCGGCCTTGATACACCCACCGAAGGCACGGTTGAATTAGACGGCGCCATTATCAGCAAGTTAAGCGAAGATGAGCGGGCCCAGCTGCGTGCACATCGCGTGGGTTTTGTGTTCCAGTCGTTCCAATTGCTCCCGGCGCTAACGGCTCTGGAAAACGTCATGTTGCCGCTGGAATTGGCAGGAATGGACGCGCCGGAAAAGCGCGCTAAAGAGCTTCTTGAGCGTGTAGGGCTGGGTGAGCGACTTGCCCATACGCCCCGGCAGTTGTCGGGTGGCGAACAGCAACGAGTGGCTATCGCCCGGGCCTTTGCCTCAGAGCCAGCCATAATGTTTGCTGATGAGCCAACGGGCAATTTGGATAACCGCACAGGGCAGGACATTTCTGATCTATTGATGGCGCTGAACCAAGAGCAGGGCACCACACTGGTAATGGTTACCCATGATGAACAGCTAGCTGCCCGCTGTTCCCGGCAGTTCCACATTGAAGCGGGCGAGTTAACAGAACCGGTTGCTCAGGCGGAGCTTGCACACTGATGGCTGCTGCAAAAAAATTAATGTCGGTACGCCGGGATTGGCGTGAGCGAGATGTGAGAGTTGTACTGGCGGCGCTGATTATTGCCGTAGCTACGGTTGCCACCATTGCTTTATTCGCCAGTCAGTTGCAACGCACCTTGGTGTCCTCTGCCAGCTCTTTTCTAGCCGCAGACCGGCAGCTAGAGGCCGAGAACGGGCGCCCGGTGCCTGAAATCTGGATTACGGAGGCCGCGAACCTAGGGCTGGAAACCGGTCGAATGGTGGAATTCTCTACCATGGTGTTTGGCAGCGATGCGTTTCAACTGGTGTCCATAAAAGCAGTAAGCAATGAATATCCTCTGCGCGGTGATCTCGAAATCCAAGGGGCCGCTGAAGGTTCCCGAGATCAGGTTCAGCACGGGCCTGAGCCCGGTGAAGTCTGGGTCAACCCCAGACTGCTACGGCTATTGGATATCCAAATAGGTGACTCCCTAGAAGTTGGGAGCCAGAACTTAACAGTATCGGGCGTACTGCTTCGAGAACCCGATGGCGGGTTCAGCCTCTCTGCGCTTGCGCCAAGAGTGATGATGCATGTGGACGACGTTGCCTCCACAGGTGTTATTCAAGAGGGTAGTCGCGTTGAATACGTTTATCTATTTGCGGGTGACGAGAAAGTACTAGAAACCTATTACCAATGGCTTGAGCCACGACTTGAAGCAAGCCATGAGTGGGAAGGTGTTCGGGATGGCGAAACCTTTTCACGCTCTTTAGAACGCGCTGAGAGCTTTCTGTTACTAGGTGGGAGTTTGGCAGTGCTGTTGGCTGCTGTGGCTGTTGCGGTTGCTAGTCGTCAATATGCGCTGTCTCAAAGGGACACAGTTGCCCTGCTCAAAACCCTCGGTCTCGGTAGCTCGGGAATTGGTCGGCTCTACCTGAAACGCCTGTCTTTATGGGGCGTTACGGGGATGATCGGTGGCCTTCTAGTGGCGCTTCCGCTGTTTTGGTTGCTCACTCGGTTACTCAGTGAGGCGCTGGAAAGGCCAGTAGAATTTCAGCTGGATTCATCGGCTCTCACCCCTGCATTACTTACCGCAGTGGTTTCCCTGTTTGCCTTTGCATACCCGCCCATCCGGCGCCTGAGAAATGTTCCTGCAATGCGTGTATTGCGTAGCCAGCCAGGCGAAACAGGGCGGGAAGCCTTGCCCGACATGTTGATTGCCATTGTGGCCGTGTTCGGCTTGGTGTGGCTATATGCGGGTGAGTTGTCGCTGGTGATTGCCCTTTTGGGCGGCCTTGCGCTTCTGCTTGGGGCTCTGGGGCTGTTGGGTAGCTTATTGGTTGCTGCGCTACGCAAAGTTCGCGGCGGTGGGCATGCCTGGCGCCTGGCTTTGGTTGGGCTGTATCGCCATCGTCGAGCCAGTCTTTCGCAAATAGCAGTGTTTGCCATGACGCTAATGTTAGCGACAACGCTGATTTTGGTGCGTACCTCGTTACTGGATGACTGGCAGGCCCAGCTTCCCGATGATGCACCAAACCACTTTTTGATCAACATTGCCCCAGATGCAGTGGACGAGGTTGCCGACTACTGGAAAGAGCGTGGTCAGCCGCTGGATCAACTTTACCCCATGGTGCGGGGTCGCCTGACAGAGTTGAATGGTCAGCCAGTGAAAGAGGTGGTGAGCAAAGACCAACGGGTAGGGGCACTTAATAGAGAGCTGAACCTAACCTGGATGGCTGCCCTCCCGAAAGATAACAATATTGTTGAAGGCAGCTGGTTTGAGGATGGCCAAACGGAGGGAGTGTCAGTAGAGGCGGATCTGGCCGAAGCACTTGGCTTGGTATTGGGGGATGAACTCACGTTTACCATCGGCTCCGACAAGGTCACGGAAGCCGTCACCAGCATCCGCACGGTTCAGTGGGACAGCATGAAGCCTAATTTCTACATGGCGTTCCCTCCGGAGGGTGGGCTCACCAACATGCCGGCTACCTGGATAACCAGCTTTTATCTTCCTAGAGATAAGAAAAGCGCGCTGAATGAGTTCTCGCGTCGTTTTCCAACGGTATCCTTATTGGAAATAGACAACATCATTGAACGCATACAGGAGATTGTCCGTCAGGTTACTCAGGCAATAGAGGCAATTTTGGTGCTGATACTGGCAGCAGCTCTGGTGGTTATGGCTGCTGTGGTTAGCGCTACGCTTCAAGACCGCCAAAGAGAGGGCGCGCTGTTACGAACTCTCGGTGGGCGCCAGAGTTTGCTTGTGCGCAGCACCATGTTGGAGTTTGCATTGCTCGGTGGTTTCGCTGGTATTCTGGGCGTTGCCGCCGCTGAAGCTGCGGTATGGGCTTTGCAATTCCGTATGTTTGAGGGGAACTTCAGCTGGCACTGGCAAGTGGTGTTGCCTATACCTGTAATTAGCGCAGTAGTACTGTCTTTGTTCGGGAGATGGCAGTTAAGGCCCGTGCTGAATGTTTCACCCATGCTTTTGCTGCGGCGGCTAGAGTAACGCAAAGGCTTGCTGGCTAAGCAGCAGCTTACTGATAATTCGCGAGAATGGCTTCCAATTCGCCGCTCTCGCGAATACGTGCAAGTTCCGCGTTGAATCTATCGACAAACAGCTGAGAATCCCTACGCATCATCAGCCGGAAACCGTAGGAACTGATGTCTCCTGAAGAAATTCTGAACTGGTCTTGCAGGCCTTCTTTTTTCAGTACCCATTTTCCTACAAGCAAATCGACTACAGCAGCATCAAAACGGTCACCGTGCAGTAAAAAGTTAAACATATCCCGTTCTTGAGATACATCAAAACGCTTTATAGCGCCAGAATTGAAGTGCGGTTGCAGCTCTGGGTAAAGATAACCGAGATGGGCAACAACCGTTTTAGAGAAAAGGTCTTCCGCCTTTTGATAGGTTTCCTTGGCATGCTTGGGCGTAAAAAACACCTCTTGAATGTCTACGATGGGTGCCGTAAATAAGTATTTTTCTGGCTCGTGCGCCCACTCTATAGCCCGCGGTGTGGCATCGATATACCCGTCAAGCAACATTTGGTCCACGCGTTTTCGGGGTATTTTTTCAGCTATCAGTTTGTAGCCTAAACGCTCGGTAATCAACGATACGATGTCCCACATAATACCTGCGGGTTCCTCTTGGTCCGCGATCATGTAGGGTGGGTAGCCATTAGGGGATATGTTGAGACGAAATACGTTTGAATCGCCGTCCGCAGCAGCGCTGGAGCATAGAAATATTGCGAGTAGAGGTGGGAAGAAGGCAGAACGCCTATTAAACGCTTTAAGCCAGCGAGGTTTTCGGTATTTCATTAAATAAAACCCTCTGGGGGAGAATGCCGTCTTTAGAAGAGCTGAACCGGCCAAATCCCTGCCAGAAAGAGTGAGATTGTTACGTTTCTACCCCGCTATTTCAATATTTGAGAGTAATGTAATGTTACCAAGGAGCAGAGCCCTGAGTTTGGGCTCTGCTTTTCTCGTGGTGGTAGCTTAGGCCCATGCGCGCTGCAGAACAGCACGGGCGTCCTTCAGGGTCACTTCTTTCGGGTTGAACATGATAGAGCCATCGTCTAGAGCCATCTCTGCAATCTGGTCCAGCTGCTCTTCTGTCACCTTGCCGGTTTCCTTCAGTGTGCGTGGCAACTGACACCGTTTATAAAGCGCATCCCGCAGCTTGCGTAGGGCGGAAATACTGGCTTCCGCACGGCGGCTGGCGGGTGTGGCTGAATAAATTTCTGGCCCTTCCAGATGCAGCAACAATTCACCTAAAGGCCCCCGAATGGTTTCAAGGTTGTATTCAAGCACATAGGGCAGGTACAGGCTCATGCACAAGCCGTGGGGTAGGTGGCATATAGCGCCTGTGGCGTGGCCAAGAGAGTGAACCAGCCCAACCATTGAGTTTGAGAAGGCAATGCCTGCCATGGTGGATGCTTGAGCCAACTCAAGCCTGGCGTCGCTGTCTTTCGGGTTGTCCATCACCTGAAGCAGTGAATGGCTGACTTTCTTAATAGCCGCTGCCGCATAGGCATCGCTCAAGGGGTTTTTCGCCATGCATGTGAACGACTCGACTGCGTGAGTCATGGCATCCATGGCCGTTGCCGCCGTGATGTGGGGCGGTAAGGTTAACGTCATGCGCGGGTCGATAACAGCTGCATTGGGCAGCAGGTACGAAGAAGTAAAGGGTAGTTTTACGCCTTTTTTCTCATCGGTGATGACGGCAATGGAGGTAACTTCCGAGCCGGTTCCTGCCGTGGTTGGCACCACCAAAAAGGGTTTGAGTGGGCGTTTCAGCACGCCAGCGCCCGAATACTTGGCAATCTCGTCTCCGCCTTCAGAAACGAGAATGTTCACAGCTTTACCTGTGTCGATGGCCGAGCCACCACCAATCGCAATGATGGAGTCGCATTTTTCCTTGCGATAAACGGCGGCAATGTCGCGAACCACCGTTGTTGAGGAGTCAGGCGGTACATCGTCGTAAATGCTAACGATTTCAAGACCGCTTTCTTCGCAGGCCGCAATGATGGGGTCAAGCAGACCGGCGGCGCGAACACCCTTGTCGGTCACAATCATAGGACGCTTGGCCGCAAGGCCACTCAGCTCGTAAGGAATATGCTCAAGGGCTGCTTTGCCAGCAATGACTTTTACAGGGCAGAAGAACTCATAGTAAGAGTTAGACATTTAGGCTCTCGCTGTCTGGATAAAATGGGTGGCGACTTTCAGGTAAATTTGTGCCGCACTGATTAGTTTTTCCGGCAAGTGAAGGTTATCCGGGTACTCCTTTACCGCACGTTTGGCAATTATTTTGGGTAGAATGAAGGATTCAAGCCGATTGAGTACACGGGTCATGCGCACGGCGTAGCTCACATCGCCATCAACCAGCATGCGGTCATGGGCAAAGGCGATTGAGGTTTTTTCCTGAAACGACAGCACCATAAAAGCGTGGGTAAGGTGTTTAAACTGAATGGATACATTCACCGCGCGGGGTGCAGAATCGCCATGATAGTGGAATCGGCCTCCACCGATGTGTTCTACGATCAGTTTGGCCCCCTCGGGCATCACCATCATTTCAAATAGAAACCCCTCAGGCAGAACCTGAGCTTCTTTTTGAACCTCACCATCAACTTCACTGACCGCCTGAAGAGCTCGCCCCATAACCTGAAACATAAGCTCGACATACAGGCGCTTTGCCTGCGAAGCCATAGGTTGGATACGTTTCGCTAACATGTCCGTCACCTGATTTTAGTTATCGATAGTTGATTTTTAGAGTTATTGCTCTAAAAGTCAATGCTCATGATGACGGTAAATAGGCGTTTTGTTTGCAAACCGAAACATAGAAATAAAAAAGGCCGAAGTCTCAAGGAGTTCGGCCCTTAATTTATTCTAATTTGTGAGGTTACTGAGTGAGAGCGGCCAGTTTTCGCCGTGCTTCTTCGGCAATATCACCGCTAGATTCCGCCGCTTTGCTGTAATAGGCGATGGCTTCCTTACGGTTATTATTTTTGACTGCAATATCTCCAAGCCTGAGAAAGGCGATGGAGGTTGGCACAACCTCGTTTGCCTGGGTCAGGTTCTCCCGGGCTTTGCTGAGATTGTTTAGGTTAAGTGCATTCAGCCCGCTGTGTAAGCGATAAACAAACATTTCGGGATACAGAGACACCGCCTTATCGAAATCAGCAGAGGCTTTATCTGGGTTCTTCATCTCTTGATGGATGCGCCCACGCAATGAATAGAACATAGCTTCGCGGGGCAACACATTGATGGCCTCGTTGACTTTTGTCAGGGCCGCGTTCATATCTCCACTAGATGCCAACTTCATGGCCTCATCGTGAGCGTCATAGGCCGGCTGAACCTTGCGCAGAAAGGCCGTTTTCTTCTGATAAACATCGGCTCCGCGATAGCCACCGGCACCTATCTTACCCACCAGCTTGCTGTTCTCGCGCACACGCTTCGAAGAAGGCGGGTGCGTTGCAAAAAGGCCATCGACAAAGCCTGCTTCGCGGCCTTTGGACATTTCAAGAAATATTTCCTGCAGCTCTACGGCGGCTTGCGGATCGTAGCCCGCTTCTTTCATATAAACGATGCCGTAGTGATCCGACTCCAGCTCATCGCCCTGACCGTACTGCGCTAAAGCGAGCTGAGCTCCCATAGCGGCACCACCCATAAGAAGACCGCCCCATTGGCTGTCTGACAGCGCAAAGCCTAGACCTGCCACTCCTGCGTTAATCAGCATTCCCTGCTGCATGCGCTGAACACTGTGGCGGGCAGCCGCGTGTACAATCTCGTGGCCAAGCACAGATGCGAGTTGAGCTTCATCATCAAACTTAACCAGTAGTCCCCGGTTAATAGCAATCTTACCTCCGGGCAGGGCCCAAGCGTTGGGAACGCTGCTGTTTAGAACAACAAACTCATAGGGTAGGTCAGGGCGGTCACTTACCCGAGCCATCTTTTGGCCAACTTCTCTCACGTAAAGCGTAAGCTCGGGATCAACGTAGAATTGCCCGCCTTGAGTCTGTTGGGTAGGCGTATACTGCTCTGCGCCCAGCGCAAGTTCTTGGCCTTCACCAATTAACGAAAGCTGTTTCTCGCCAGTTACCGGGTTTACAGCACACCCGGTAAGTAGCAGCATTAGCGCTAAAATCGGCGCGCAGCGTTGCAAAACGGCGTTTTTCACTCTCAACCCCTGTTATTGAATTTAAGAAACATATAATTACACGGCTGCTGGCGGCTTTAAATACCGGCAGCTTAATACTCATACATGAACCACAGGTTTGTTCTGAATGGACAATCAAATCCGAACCGACCGGGTTACCCGGTTTATCAACACACTCAACCAAGCTAAAGAGCTTGGGTTGACGGTTGCCGAAACCACTGAGTGCAGCCTAACTCTTTGCCTGCCCTACGACGAACGAATCATCGGCAACCCAGACACGGGCGTGATTCATGGCGGCGCCATCACCACTCTAATGGACACCACATCCGGCTCACTCATGCTCTGTGCTTTGGACGTATTCGAACTCTGCCCCACCCTGGATCTAAGGGTTGACTACATGCGCCCAGCCGAACCCCATAAACCAGTCTATGCGCGGGCAGAGGTATACAGAATGACCCGCAACATCATATTTACCCGCTGCGAAGCCTATCAAGAAGGCGGGGAAACTGTCGCCAACTGCGTTGGCACCTTCATGCGCATCGGCCCCCAAGCCCTACCGCAAGCCTACCGTGAACAAATCACTGGAGGCCCGGTATGACCGACCCTGACATCCTAAAATACACCCGAGAAACCGGTGACTTCTCCCGCTTGATCAACAGCATCCCCTACGCAAAATTCATCGGCTTGGAATGCGACCAGTTTGGCGACGACCTCATTTTCCGCCTACCTGCAAAAGACCAAAACCTCGGCAACCCGGTACTACCTGCTATACACGGTGGCGTAATCGGTGGCTTCATGGAGCTCTCCGCTGCAATCTACCTCATGCTTGCCCAAGAATCCGCTCGCATGCCACGCATCATCAACTTCTCACTAGACTACCTCCGCGCTGGCCTGGACAGCGAAACCTACGCTGAGTGCAAGCTAACGCGCCAAGGCAACCGCGTGGCGAACGTAATGATCACTGCTTGGCAAAAATCCCGATCCAAACCCATCTCGACGGCAAGGGCGCACTTCTTGCTGGAAGACTAATACGCTTTCGGCATCAGCACTTGAAATGCCCCAGCATGTCCCCATTCTTGCTGCATGAGATAACTGAACGTCAGACGACGTGGGAGTGAAGGGCTTTTCCAAAACCGTGCGGAGCCATGGGTGAAGTGCGAAAGCGCTTCACGGGCTGGCCAAGGACGGCCAGCACAGGACTTTCACTGCGACGCAGGAGCAATAAGCAGTGAAAGGCGGAGCCGAGCGTACATGGATGTATCCACAGCGTGTTTTGGAAAAGCCCTTCACTCCCGCGTCCTCCCCCAAAGCTTGCAGCAGGAGAGATGAAGTAATGACAGTAGAAACACAAAAGGAAACTCTAGGATTCCAGACCGAAGTAAAACAACTACTTCACCTGATGATCCATTCCCTGTACTCAAACAAAGAAATCTTCCTCCGCGAACTGATTTCCAACGCCTCCGACGCAGCCGACAAAATGCGCTTTGCCGCAGTCAAAGACGACGGCCTCTACGAAGGCGACTCAGAGCTACAAATCCGCCTCGACTTCGACAAAGACGCCAACACCATTACCCTGACCGACAACGGCATCGGCATGAGCCGCGAAGACGTTGTTCAGAACCTGGGCACCATCGCCCGCTCCGGCACCGCAGAATTCCTCAAACAGCTCTCCGGTGACGAAAAGAAAGACAGCAAACTGATCGGCCAATTCGGCGTAGGCTTCTATTCTGCTTTCATCGTTGCCGACAAAGTGGACGTATTCACCCGCCGCGCGGGTGCCCCTGCAGAAGAAGGCGTACATTGGCAATCCACCGGTGATGGCGAATTTACCATCGAACAAGTTGCCCGCGAAAAGCGCGGCACTGAAATCGTTATCCACCTGAAGCCAGACGCTACCGAATTTGCCGATGGCTTCCGCCTACGCAACTTGGTCAAAAAGTACTCTGATCACATCTCCTTCCCGGTCATCATGAAATCCGAGCCGACCGAAGAAGGCGAAGAGCCCAAAGACGAAACCGTCAACGACGCAACAGCGCTTTGGACCCTACCCCGTACCGAAATCAAAGACGAAGAATACAAAGAGTTCTACAAGCACATCGCTCACGACTTTGAAGACCCGCTTACTTGGTCCCATAACAAAGTGGAAGGCAAGTTAGACTACACCAGCCTGCTGTACATCCCGGCCCGCGCTCCGTTCGACATGTATAACCGTGATGCGCCCCGAGGCTTGAAGCTTTACGTGCAGCGCGTATTCATCATGGACGACGCAGAGCAGTTCCTGCCGTTGTACCTGCGTTTCGCCAAGGGTGTGGTGGACTCAAACGACCTGTCCCTGAACGTTTCTCGTGAGATTCTGCAGAACGACTCCACGGTGGACAGCATCCGCACCGCGCTCACAAAGCGTGTGCTAGACATGCTCTCCAAGCTGTCGAAGAAAGATGCGGACGAGTACCAGAAGTTCTGGAACGAGTTTGGCGCCGTGCTCAAGGAAGGCCCTGCAGAAGATTTTAGCAACCGCGAGAAAATTGCTGGCCTGCTGCGCTTTGCTTCAACCCACACAGGTGAGAACGCCCAGAATGTCTCTTTGGACCAATACATCGAGCGCATGAAAGAAGGTCAGAGCAAGATCTATTACATCACTGCTGACAACTTCATGGCCGCCAAGAGCAGCCCGCATCTGGAAGTTTTCCACAAGAAAGGCATCGAAGTGCTGATCCTCTCCGATCGTATCGACGAATGGATGATGGGCTACCTCAACGAGTACAACGAAAAGCAGTTTCAAGACGTTGCCCGTGGCGATCTTGATCTGGGTGATGTGGAAACCGAAGAAGACAAAAAGCACAAAGAAGAAGCGGCCGAAGAGCACAAAGAGCTGCTGGAACGCATCAAGACGGCCCTCACTGACCGGGTTCAGGAAGTGCGCGTAACCAACCGCCTAACGGATTCTCCTGCGTGCTTGGTAACGGGCGACTTTGATATGGGTGCCCAAATGAAAAAGATCATGGAAGCGGCGGGCCAGAAGGTTCCGGATAGCAAGCCGATCTTTGAAATTAACGTGGATCACCCGCTGGTTCAGCGCCTTGAAAGCGAGAAGGGCGATGAGCGCTTCAACGAGCTCTCTGCTGTGCTTCTGGACCAAGCTACACTGGCCAGCGGCGAGCAGTTGCAAGACCCGGGTGCTTACGTTTCCCGCTTGAACCGTTTGTTGCTGGAACTGGCTAACTAAGCCCCATGCATCAGATTATTGTGGACATAAGCATCAGCCCTGATGAGTGGATAAAGCTCTATCAGGGCATTGCTACCGATGTTCACACCCGGGCCCGGGACGGACGCTCAGTCCGTTTCCCGGCCCGTATCCTCTCCCGATTCTACCTACGCGACGGCGTTCGTGGCTCCTTCCGAATCGTGTTCAATGAGCAAGGTAAATTTGAATTCATTGAGCGTATTTAATGATTCTCCTTTATTAATAGTTAAAAGCTTTAGTGCTCTTTTCCGGAATTGATTATCCAAGCTGCGGTTGTAGTGCTTCAATATTGTTACGCGCTTACACCGAAACGAGTGATTGCGGAGGCTTTAGTATCGCCAAGTCTCGGTATAAGCTGATTAGTGGCGTTATGAACTTCAGAGGAATTGACCATGACTGATGAAAAATCGAATAAAAGCAAATGTCCGGTGTCACACCTTACAACGGCCTTTGGTGCTCCGGTAGTAGACAACCAGAACTCAATGACTGCTGGCAAGCGTGGGCCTGTGCTGGTTCAAGATGTGTGGCTCAACGAAAAACTCGCCAATTTCGTGCGTGAGGTCATTCCTGAGCGCCGTATGCACGCCAAAGGCTCCGGTGCATTCGGTACGTTTACCGTAACCAACGATATCACCCGCTACACACGCGCTAAAATTTTCAGTGAAGTCGGGAAGAAGACCGAAATGTTTGCCCGCTTCAGCACCGTGGCAGGGGAGCGGGGCGCGGCCGACGCCGAGCGGGACATTCGCGGCTTTGCGCTCAAGTTCTATACCGAAGAGGGCAACTGGGACATGGTGGGTAACAACACACCTGTGTTCTTCTTGCGGGATGCCAAAAAGTTTCCAGACCTGAATAAAGCAGTAAAACGCGATCCGAAAACCAACATGCGTTCGCCCACCAACAATTGGGATTTCTGGACGCTGCTGCCCGAAGCTCTGCATCAGGTAACTGTGGTCATGTCCGATCGCGGTATTCCCAAGAGCTACCGGCACATGCATGGTTTTGGCAGCCACACATACAGCTTCTGGAACGAAGCAGGTGAGCGCTACTGGGTGAAATTCCACTTCAGAACCCAGCAGGGCATTGAGAATTTGACCGACGCCGAGGCAGCAGCGATTGTTGCTGATGACCGGGAAAGCCATCAGCGGGATCTTTTTGAAGCGATTGAGCGTGAAGACTTCCCGCGCTGGAAAATGTATGTGCAGGTGATGCCGGAAGCCGATGCGGAAACTTACCACGTGCACCCGTTTGATCTGACCAAGGTTTGGCCAAAAGGGGACTACCCGCTCATCGAGGTAGGCGAGTTTGAGCTAAACCGGAATCCAGAAAACTATCATATGGATGTTGAGCAAGCAGCATTCTCGCCATCGAATCTCGTTCCTGGTATAAGCGTGTCCCCGGACAAGATGCTTCAGACGCGCCTGATCAATTACCCCGATTCGCAAAGGTACCGTTTGGGCGTAAACTATCAGCAGGTGCCGGTGAATGCAGCTAAATGTCCGGTTATGAGTAACCACCGAGATGGTCTTGGCCGGATGGATGGCAACTACGGCAGTTTGCCGCATTATCAACCGAACAGCTTTGGCCAGTGGAAGGATCAGCCTGAATACGCAGAGCCGCCGCTGAAGATCGACGGCAATGCGGCCATGTTCGATTTCCGCGAGGATGATGACGATTATTACAGCCAGCCGCGAGCACTCTTTCAGTTAATGACGCCCGCGCAACAGCAGGTATTGTTTGAAAATACAGGGCGAAACATGGGGGACGCTCCGGATTTTATCAAGCAGCGCCATATCGACAACTGCACCCGTTGCGACCGGGCTTATGGCGAAGGGGTTGCCAAGGCTCTGGGTATGTCGGTCAAGTCGCCTGATGAACTGTCTGCTGACCCCGAATTAGATGAGTAAAGTCGGTCGGCGATAAAAGCCCTCACGAGAAGTGAAGCGGTTCGTAAACTGCGCGGTTGTCTTTTGGGCTTCCGCGCATTTTTAATTTGGAATTTATGGAGACCCTATGCGGATCATTCTTGCCCCGATGGAAGGGCTGGTTGATGCACCTATTCGCGAAACGCTTACGAAAGTAGGCGGGATCGACCGGTGCGTGACGGAGTTTATCCGTGTGACCCACAGCATGTTGCCGCCAAGGGTCTTTTATAAGTTCGCGCCGGAACTGCACAACCAGTCACTCACGCAAGTGGGCACTCCGGTGGCGGTCCAGCTTTTGGGTTCAGACCCCGAACAAATGGGCTGGCACGGCCGTAAAGCCTCAGAATTGGGTGCGACACAGGTAGATATCAACTTTGGTTGCCCTGCGAAAACGGTGAATAAGCACAAGGGCGGGTGTGTGCTTATGCGTGAGCCGGAGTTAATGTATGACATTGTCGCCGCTGTGCGCAAAGCGGTGCCTGCAGGCGTGCCGGTAACGGCAAAAATGCGTTTGGGGTATGACGATCGCTCTATGGGCGTAGCCTGTGCTCAGGCATTGGAAGCTGCCGGGGCGGAAGAGATCGTTATCCATGCTCGGAGCAAGGTGGATGGCTATAAGCCGCCAGCCTATTGGGAAGAAATTGCCAAAGCCCGGGAAGCGGTAAAAGCCAAAGTTATTGCCAACGGCGAAATTTGGACGGTTGCGGACTACTGGCGTTGCCGTGAGGTGTCCGGTTGTGAGGACGTGATGATCGGCCGCGGCTTGATAGCAAGGCCGGATCTCGCACGCAAGATCAAAGCCAGCCAACAGGGTGTTGAGGTTGCAGACATGACTTGGCCAGAGGCAGCAGCGCTGGTTCGGGAGTACGCAGAAGTGCTGCAAGGTTGGTTGGAAGACAAGTACGTGACTGGCCGTATCAAACAATGGATGAACTTCCTGCGTCAAGGCTTCCCAGAGGCTGAGGCCATCTGGCAGGATGCCCGCAAAATCCGTGACGTGGCACTCATGTTCGCCTGCCTCGAACAAGGCATAACTTCATCACGGAACGCTACTCGAGCAGCCTGAAGCTTCTTTTTTTGATTACATCTCCCTCGTTCTTCCTGATTGCGAACTACACTGGTACAGAGTTGTCCTGTGTTCGTATTTTCTGTGGAGAGCAAAAAACAAAACCATTTAGGGGAGTTCTTTGATGTCCAAAAAAATGAAATTCGGGGCCTTTAGAGGCCTAGTAAGCGGAATTTTTCTGTCGCTCGGGCTGGTGTCTGGCACGGGTGCTGCGGAGGGTGATGTTAAGGTCACACCGTTGGGAAGCCATGATGGCGAGTTCTGTGCTCTGGATCGGGCCATGGTTTTTGAAGATCCTAACGGTACGCGTATTCTTTACGATGCCGGTCGCACAGTGGCAGGCCCTGATGACCCCCGCCTTGGCGAAATTGATGTAGTTCTGGTGTCGCATATGCATGGCGACCATCTGGGCGATCGCCGTATCAAAGAAACCAACGCCGGTAATTGCGGCGGGCCAGCGTTCCCGGTGGTTACACTGCCTCAATCCAACACCGTAGACATTGCGGTGAAAAAAAATGCAAAAATTATAACTGGCAGCGAGATGCCGGCATTTTTTGCCGCCAAGCTGAAAGATTCGGGCGGCGATCCGGCCAACTCCATGTTGGTGCGCTTCGGTGGAGAGTTAAAAGTGGGCGGTGTAGCTATCACTACCGTACCGGCAGTTCACAGTAATGGGGTTGCACCATCGTTTCTCACCGGTCCGCTGGCGGAATATCTGCAAGCCGCAGGCGTTGGCGCAAGTGTTGGGCCCCCGACTGGTTACATACTGACCTTTTCAAATGGTCTGGTGGTTTACCTCTCCGGGGACACTGGTATTACAGCCGAGCAGAAATTGGTGGTGAACGACCACTATGGAGCAGAGTTGGTGGTAATGAATATTGGCGATAACTATACCACCGGACCCAAAGAGGCCGCTTATGTGATCAATGATTTGATCAATCCAAAATCGGTCATTGCCTCCCACGCCAATGAACCCGCTACATCCGGTGGAAAGTTGAAACGAGGCTCGAAAACGGCCTTGTTCGGGGATTTGGTAAATGTCCCAATGCACGTACCGTTGAGTGGACGCATTATCGCCTTCAACGGTGACGGCGGTTGTACTGTTGGGTGTGACTGAACTCAGTCTTCCATACCTGCTTTATACCTCCCGGAACAGGCAGCGCCGTTAAGTTTGGCTCGCTTGAGCATGGCATTTTGGGTGGCGCCTGCGTTGTCCAGATTGCCTGCCCAGGCTCGTTGTGCGGGCTCTTGCAGAGCCCTGCCATAGGAAAAGCTCAAATTCCAGGGCTGATGGCCAAGGCTGTTCATGGCGTTTAAGTTTAGCGTGGCTTCTTCAGGAGTTTGCCCCCCGGAAAGAAAGTTAATGCCTGGCACCGCAGCAGGGACCACTCTGCGAAATACCTGCAAGGTTGCCTTAGCTACTTCCTCCGGAGACGCCTTTGCGCATGCATTGCCAGGTGTAACCATGCTGGGCTTTAGTATGATGGCTTCGAGAAATACACGGTGCCTGCGGAGTGCGTTGAAAACTTCTGTTATTACAGCCTCGTTTACTTCTGCAGAACGCTCAATTGAATGATCGCCATCGATCAGCACTTCCGGCTCCACAATAGGCACAATGCCAATAGCCTGACAAAGCGCGGCATAGCGGGCCAGCATTTCGGCGTTGGCTTCGACTGCCTGTTGCGAGGGTAGTGTCGCAGATACGTTATATACAGCACGCCACTTGGCAAAGCGGGCGCCTTGGCTTTTGTAGGTTTCCAGACGTTCGTCCAGACCATCCAAACCATAGGTGATCTCGTCACCGGGGGCGTTCACCAGAGGCTTTTTACCTTTATCCACTTTAATGCCCGGTACTATGCCCTGACTTTCCAATAGCTTTGGCATAGGGATATTATCCAAACTGATTTGGCCAAGAGTTTCCTCAAAAAGAATAACGCCGCTTATGAAGTCGCCAAGGCCTTCTGGGGAGAAGATCAGGCTACGGTATTCCCGCCTTTTGTCTTCTGTAGATTCAACACCAACAGCCGTGAAGCGTTTAGCGATAGTGGGGTGGCTTTCGTCAGCGGCAAGAATACCTTTGCCCGGCTGAACAAGCTTTTCAATTGTCGAAAGCAGTTCCTTATGAATACTCATGCTGCCTCTTATCTCATCGTTAATATGTTAGCGCATTGAAAGGTTCTCATCTCACTAGTGTAGACCGTTCATTCAACTCAGGCGGCAGGTGCCGGTGATAATTTGATCTGCGTTAACGCAGTCACGCACGCAATGTCCTACGCTTACCGAAATGGCTGCACAACTAAAACAAGGATGAATTATGAAAACTGTTATTAGCGTAAGCCAAGGCTCTTCGGAATACGATTACGATCTAGAAACCGAGTTTTTGGGGCAGTCGTTTCGGGTTATTCGCGCAGGAACTGATGGGGACCTTTCTCGCGCTGTCGCACTTCTGAAAACCTACCACGAACGCGCCGATGCATTCGGCCTCAGTATGGTTTCTGACCATTATCAGGTCGGCTCAGTAAAACTGGAGCATCCGGATACCGCCAAGCTTGAAGCCTGTATTCCGGACAAACCGATCACCAGTGGAGCTGGGCTGCGCGGTATTCTTCAAGAGTGGGCTGTGCGCCTTACCCAAACGGAACTGGGGCACTTCTTTGATAACGCTCGGGTTCTCTTCCTGAATGGGCAAGCGGGCTACAGGGTAGCGAAAGCCCTTTCCGAGCATACCGATAACCTGTTTTTTGCCGATCCCTATATGGATTTTGGTGTGCCCCGGATACTTACCTCCCTCAAACAGCTGGAAACATACAGCTCGTTGACTGCGCCGGTAATGTTCCGCCCGTCAGCCGTTAAGACGCTTGAGGCCGTTCTCCGCACACCGCTGTACCGGCTGGGAGAAGGGTTAATTAAAGGCTCTCTGCATCAGGCAGCCAAAGATGCCCACGTTATTGTTTCCCATATGGGCGATCTGGCGAACTTTACCGAGAAGGAATTGGACGGCAAAACCATTATCACCTCTCGTGTAACGGATGAGGCGATGGATTGGCTGCGTTCCCGTAAGGTTGCCATGGTAGTGGATTACAGCCCATGGCTAGAAGGCAGGCCGCTGGGTGTGAACGTGATGGAAGCCATGATCAGCGCGGCATTGTCCCGCTCGCCGGAGCAACTGGGTGCTGACGATTATCTGGGCGTGATTCAGAGCTTGGGAATAGAACCCCGAATCTTGTACCCCAACGGCTACCGGAGGATAAACCGGTTCGCCTTTGTGATTCACCCACTGTCACAGCAGTATCTCACCAAAACCCGGCCTTTAGATTGGGTGGCCAGCGTGTCACCGCCGCTGGTTATGAACCTTGTGGAAAAAGCTGTGGCTTACGCACCACCGTTTATCTATTCGAAAGTAACCGGTATCAAATCGCCCACGGGAGACGAGGTAGAAGGTTGGTTGATTACCGTAGGCGGCACGCCGAAAGAGATCATGGCTCACGATCCTGAGTTTACCTACAGCCGTTTGCTGGCGGCCGCCAACCTTGCTAAAAAACTGGGTGCCCAGATTATGGGGTTGGGAGCATTCACGAAAGTGGTGGGAGACGCAGGTATTACCGTCGCCAAGCGGGCGCCACTGCCCATCACCACTGGTAACAGCTATAGCGCATCTGGAGCCCTTTGGGCCGCCAAAGATGCGGTGAAAAAATTGGGGCGTGCGCAAATTGGTGAAAACGGAAAGATGGCTGGCAAGGCCATGGTTGTTGGCGCGACCGGCGCAATAGGGTCTGTATGTGCGCGGTTATTGGCTAAAGCGGTGGATGAGATTTATCTGGCTGCCCCAGAGCCTGCCAAATTGCTATCCCTTAAAGAAAGCATTGAACAGGAAACCCCCGGCGCTATCGTGCATGTGGCTGGTTCTGCTGACCGTGATATCGAAGATATGGACATGATTGTGACAGCGACCTCCGGAGCGGGTAAACGAATTCTGGATATCACCAGAGTAAAGCCGGGTTGCGTGATCACAGATGTGGCTCGACCTTTGGATATATCGGCAGAAGATGTTGCCAAGCGCCCAGATGTGCTTGTTATCGAATCCGGAGAGGTTCAGCTGCCGGGCGATGTACACATGAAAAATATCGGCTTGCCCGCTGGAGTTGCCTACGCCTGCTTGGCGGAAACCATCGTGTTGGCGCTGGAAGGGCGGTTCGAAAATTTCACGCTTGGCCGTAACATCGAGTGGGAAAAAGTGCGGGATATTTATAAGCTTGGTCTAAAACACGGTATGACGCTGGCGGCTATCTCGGGGGTGAACGGCGTATTCAGTGAGGAAGACTTCGAGCGGGTGAAAGTGCTGGCGGCTAAAAGCGATGCTGGCGAAACCCTAGACCTTAAAGTGAGCGTTTAACGCTCGACTACCTGAGCTGGCTGTCTTTACTACCCTGGCGGTTAATTCCGCCGGAAGCAGTTTCTTGCTTCTCCAGAGCCGCTTGACAGTTCACACACAAGCGTACACCAGGAATAGCTGTGCGTCGTGCCTCTGGAATAGGGCAGTCGCATTCTTCACAGAATTCCGCGCTTTTGCCTTTGCCTAGACGGCTGCGTGCCTCGGCTACGGCATCCTCGACACTTGCATCAATCTGATCTTGAACGGCCCCATCACGGGTCCAGCCACCAGCCATAACCATACTCCCGAGATACATGCACATATTCAGCATACCAAAGCTAAAGTGATCGGGCTAAGGTGTAGCCTCGTAACTGTTTCTCTGTGAATTTCCGCAGAGTGTTAACATCCAAATAAAAGGAACCAACATGCTGTCAAAAACAAGCCCGGCCCGCCGCGGCGGCCGAGGCGGAAAGTGGCCCCTGATTACCGCTTGGCTCGGTGTGGTTTTGCTGATTAGTGCTGGCGCACTGATAGGTTCCTCGGGGCCAGCTTATAGAGCTGAGATGATCGCATTGAGTACATCCTTCACATGGCTGCGACAGGGTGCGCAGCTTGCAATGGCCGCCGCAGTGTTTGGTCTTGTAACTCTACTACTTGCCGGTGTACTTCGGAGATGGCGCCCAGCGCTTGTGGGAGCGGTGGTGAGCTTGTCTGTGGTTGCAGTGATCGCTATGCCCATGCAAATGAAACAGCGCGCTCAGAGTGTCCCGCCTATTCACGACATTACAACGGATATGACAAATCCACCTGCTTTTACATTGCTGGCCTCGGCCCGGGAGGAAGCCCCCAATGCAGTGGAGTACCCGGGAGCGGAAACCGCGCGGCAGCAGCAAGCGGCGTATCCGCAGCTGAAGCCGATTACACTCGATATGCCATTGGCGAGTGCTATGAACGCTGCAAAAGTAACTGTTCAAAACCGTGGTTGGGAGATTGCCGGCGTTACCAACAATACTCTGGAAGCTACCGCAACCACCCCTTGGTTCGGCTTTAAAGACGACGTGGCCATCCGCATGAAGCAAACCGAGGCTGGTGTACTGGTGGATATGCGATCCGCGTCACGGCTAGGGAAGAGCGACTTGGGTACCAATGCGGAGCGTATTCAGGCTTTCCTTGAAGACCTGCAAAAGCAATAAATCGTTGTTCAGATGCAGTAGGGGTTATACTCTGAGGAATTAGAACATAACGCTTCTTTTATCGGGTTGGCGAGCCTGATTCCTTCAGTGTGACCCATAATGACATCATCTTTACGTCTTCGTTACCAAACAATTGAGTTCGGCAATGTGGACATTCACGTTTGCACATTGCGTGATAACCAGCAATTCGATGACCCAAACGACATCGCCCTAAAGTTGGGTATTTCCTCGGCCACCTGGCCATTGTTCGGGATTATCTGGCCATCAAGCCTTGTGCTTGCCCACCACATTTTGAACCATCACACAGAGGGCAAGAGAGTTCTGGAAATTGGCTGTGGAATGGCACTGTCCAGCTTGTTGCTGAACCAGCGTAACGATGACATTACGGCGACCGACTATCACCCTGAAGTGGGTGTTTTTCTGGAGCGGAATACTCAGCTCAACCATGGGAAAGCCATAGGTTACCAACGGGTTGACTGGGCAGATCAAGCCAGTGATTTGGGTTTGTTCGATATCATCATCGGTAGTGACGTTCTATACGAAGACGAGCATGTAAACTTGTTAGCTGACTTTATTGACCGGCATTCCAACCCCAACTGTGAAGTGATTCTGGTTGATCCCGGAAGAGGGCGGAAGAACAAATTTTGCAGGCGGATGGAAACGCACGGGTATAGCTTTTCACAAGAAAAGCCCGAGCATACCGACTATCTGGAAAAGCCTTTTAAGGGGCACATACTCAGGTTTTGGCGGGGTGATGCATGAACCCGTCAGGCTTTGATCAAAGCGGCAGTTCCGCTGCCGCTTCTCGCCTGACAGGTTTTAGAAGGTATTACTTGGCGGTGATAGTAGAAATCACCAGCTTGCCGTCTTTCTTGATTGGACCGTCTGCTTTGGCGCCCAAGGTGTACTCGAAGATGCCCGTTTTCATGCCGCCGTCCTCGGCATGAACCATCAGCATTAGCATGTCACCAGATTTTACTTCTTCCGTTAGAATTGCCGATACATCCATGTTTTCGCCCTTTTTAAGCGGGGCGTGTCCAACCACGGGGCCGGGCTTCATGGTTTTGTTTGTGCGATGCACAACCAGCCAACCGTTGGCTTCAGCAGTGACTTTCTTAGCGGTAACAGTGCCTTCTGAAACAGCTTGATCGTCTGCCCATACTTGGGCTTCTTGGTTCATGCCTGCTTGAGCGATGCCGGTGGTAAGTGCGCCGGATACCAGAGCTGCCATCAGTGCGGTCGTTTTGAGGTGCTTCTTCATGGTGTACTCCTTGCTGTTGGTTGTGCTCATCCGATTGGATATGTTTTTGGATGTGCTACAAACAGCTACGGGCACGCAACGGAAGAGTTTCAGAAAATAGGACTTATTTTCAAATTCCGCGGCTTTCGCCATCTCCAGCGGGGTACAGGTATCCGTGAATGGCCGGGCCGGTGGGCTGTCCGGTGGGCGATCCGCCGGGCGGCTCCACGCTGATACCGAAGGTGGCTTCGCGCAGTAAGGCCGGGTCGTATTGCTTCAGAGCACCTTTGTCCAACTGCATCTGGTCACCTAGTACGCCCACAGAGCGCGGATTAGGGCCCAGCTCGTCAGCTTTGATCCACAACTGGTAAGACTTGCCCGGTTGTTGTTCTGCGGTTACCGGTCGAATGTTCAGCTGGCGGTTTTGCAGATCGACCGTGAGCAGAAAGGCAGGCTGTTGGTCGTCGTGCTGGAATACGGCAACAAAGGATTCCGGCGAACTTTCGGGCTTTAGTGCAAGCACGGCCACCAAAACCAATGCAGCGGCAGAGCTCAGGGCGGTACTCCAGCGCCAACGGTTCACCTGACGCCGCAGCCTAGTTACTGAGGTGGTACTGCCTGGCTGGATAGACTGAGCGGCTTGTTGATCAAGAATGCTCTCAATTCTGGCGAACAACTCAGGGCTTGGCTTTACCGGTGCTACCTCGCCCGTCATTGCGATCAGGCGCTCTTCCCATTGCTGAATTCGCGCATCCAGCGCCGGGTCAAGCTGACGCCGGGCATTGAGTGCCTTGCGTTCGTTTGCCGGTAAGGTGCCCAGCACGAACTCTGCAATCTGCATGTCTTCGTTGTCATGTTCGCTCATGATTCCAGACACCCCTTGATATCCTGCAGTGCGCGGCGAAGCCATGTTTTCATGGTGTTCACCGGTTGCTCGTACTGGTTTGCCAGTTCCTCTCTGGACCAGCCGCCTAAATAGGCCAAGCGCACTATATCCTGACGTTCCTTTGCCAACTCATCTATGCAGCGGTTTAATTTGCTTACTTCCTGTTGATCTTCCATCTGGTCCTGTGCTGTGGGTTGCCGGGAAACTCTCTCGTCCATGGCATCGTCGGTGCTGGTTCGGCCAGCAGGGTGCTTTCGCAGCTCATCAATGGCTTTGTTACGGGCAATGGACACCAGCCAAGTAATCGGTGAGGCCTTGCCTGAATCGAACTGACCTGCACGCTGCCAAACTTTAAGGTACGCCTCCTGAATGACATCATCTGCCCAGGAGCGCTCTTTTAAAATACGCAGCACCACCCCCAAAAGTTTCGGCGCCGTTGCTGTATAAAGTTTTGCGAAGGCTGCTCGATCTTGCATTGCTACGCTGCCAATCAGAGCGCTTATGTCGTTAGCGGTGGCGGCTTGGGGCACAGAGCTGTCGGTTGAGCGGGATTCTGCCGTTGGTGTTGGGTAATCAGAAGGCATAGATAAGCAGACCGGCACAGGGTGGAATAAGCAGTGTAGGGGAAAAACCTGAAAAAAGCCTAAAGATCTTGTACGGTCTATCGACGTCAAATGCGGCTGTAATCTCCCCACTAACTAGTCGCGTTTTAAGCATTTTATCTGTTAAAGGTATTAAGCTTTCTTATCAAGCGCCTCCTTGAGTCCAGCAAACGGGTTGTGCGTGGCAGCTTCCCGCCGCTTCTCCGAGCTACCCCCGTAGCGCACGAAATCCTCAAACTTACTGTGCTCTTCATCGTGGCAGTACACGCAGAGTAATTCCCAGTTACTGCCATCGGGTGGATTGTTGTCGTGGTCATGATCAACATGATGCACGGTAAGTTCGCGTAGATTAATGCGGGTAAACTCCCGGGCACAGCGCCCGCACACCCAGGGGTATATTTTTAGCGCGCGTTCACGGTAACCACCTTCGCGCTTCGCGATATAATCACGCTGTTCAGCCAGTAGCTTGTCTACCTTGCTCGTGCCGCCGGTACTTTGGCTCATGATTGCTCTCCTCGAATGCAGTGCGGCTGCAGCCCCAATGCTAGCTTATGATCCCTGTTTACACTGCGAGATAGCGAAATCCTGAGCTTTTTCTGGCTCCATGCGCATCATGTAGGCCAAGGTTACATAAGCACGTATTTTTTTGTTGGACAAGCCCGACCCCGGTTGATCATATTTTTCTAGGAGGGCGTCTGTAGCGGTTTCCTTATCTTCTCCGGAAAGCCTCATTGTGGAGGCTTGCGCAGTTACCTCACCGAGCTTCTCGCAAAGCTCATCATTGGTCATGTCGGCAGAAAACGCTGGGAAAGAGAGCAAAATAAGGCTGGCAAAAGATCCCAAATATCGCATAGGTATTCCTCTCAAAGCCTGAGTTTAGGAAGCTGGATCCCAACCTACATAATAGTCCAAAAGCAACCGCGCACGTTTTTTTATTGTTTGACCTGGCCCTGTGCGCGATCAGGCGCGGCGCAATTACTGACAATGCGTATTAAGGCTCTATGAACCCTGAATACTTCACCCCTGAAAGCAGTGCCATCTCCCGGTGCCAAGTTGCCAAATCGTCACTGTTGAATGAACTCAACGAATCGTGACCACAGGCTCTAGCCATCACTTGCATCAACTCCACAGAGGCTTCAAAAAAATTCCTGAGCTGGCTGGCGGATTTCTCAACGTTCAAACGCTGTCGAAGATCTGCTTTTTGTGTGGCTATACCGGCAGGGCAGTTGTTTGTGTTGCACATGCGTGCAGCAACACAGCCAATTGATTGCATGGCGCTGTTTGCTATTGCAATGCCATCGGCACCCAAAGCCAGAGCCTTCACAAAATCTATAGGTGTACGTAAGCCACCGGTAATAATCAGGGTCACCTCGCCACCCACGCCTTGCTCATCCAGATACCGACGTGCCCGTGCCAGTGCAGGTATGGTTGGCACGCTGATGTGATCACGGAACATTTCCGGCGCCGCACCAGTGCCCCCGCCACGACCGTCCAATATGATGTAATCAGCGCTGGCATCCAGAGCAAACTGAATGTCCTTTTCAATATGGTTGGCGCTGAGTTTAAAGCCAATGGGAATGCCGCCCGTTACCTCACGCACGCGATCGGCAAACTTCTTGAAGTCTGCAGCCGTGTGCAAGTGGACAAATGTGGGTGGAGATACCGCAGGTTCGCCTTCTGGAATACCGCGAACTTGTGAAATTTTACCGACATTTTTATTACCTGGCAGATGGCCGCCTGTGCCGGTTTTTGCGCCTTGGCCACCTTTGAAGTGAAAAGCCTGAACATCTTTCAGCTTTGCTTCATCGTAACCGAACTGCGCACTCGCCAATTCGTAAAAATAGCGGGAGTTAGCGGCCTGTTCCTCTGGCAGCATTCCGCCTTCTCCGGAGCAAATGCCCGTGCCTGCAAGTTCGGCACCTTTCGCCAAAGCCAGCTTGGCTTCTTCAGACAGGGCTCCGAAACTCATGTCGGAAACAAACAGGGGAATCTTGAGCTTCAGCGGCTTTCTGGCTCTGGGCCCGATAACCAGCTTGGTACTAACGGGAACATCTTCAAGCAGAGGCTGTGTAGCCATTTGCGCCGTCATCACCTGGATGTCATCCCAGTGCGGCAGCAAATGACGGGGAACCCCCATGGAGGTCATAGGACCATGGTGCCCAATCTTTGATAAGCCATCTCTGGCCAGCTGATGTATGAACTCGACCGTAGGTTCCTCAACAGTGGCACTTGCCACGGGAATCTCACTTGCCCCCGCTTTGATGCCTGGCCCTTCTTTGCCAATGGCACTGGCATCAAACTGCTTATGAGTACCATCGCAAAAGGGCAAATTTGCCGAATGTTTGCACTGGCACAGATAGGCATCGCCGGGTTTTTCAGCCGTGAAGGGTTTTGGTTTGAACTCAGTTCCCACGTGGGAACCGTCGCAAAACGGCTGCTTTTTGGAACGACCACAGGCGCAAAAGTAATATTCCTGACCCTCAGTGAGGTCTACTTTTACAGGCCTGTTGTTCGCTACGATCGGGTTCATTACTTATCTCCAGAGTTCAGCTTATATGCCCATGCAGTTGGCGTAGTAGGTTGTAGTGGCCGGCCAGTCTGAAAAAATACCGATTACACCTACTTCCTTAGCCAACACATCAATCACTGTGAACATGTCACCGTCGTTGTTGATGGCATCGGTTACGCTCTGATAGTACCAGCCGCCGCCAGAATTCAGTGGGCCGCTGCGCTCAAGTGACCAGCCAATCAGGTCAAGGCCTGCGGCCTTAGCGTTGAGAGCGTACTCAGACGGCACAATTTCGTTGTTGCTGTTTAGGGTCAGCATTTTCCAGATTGCAGGGGCCAGTACAGGAACCCCTTGCTGAACGAGTTTCTCCATGTATTCCAGAGATACGTTTTCAGGAGAGTGATCGTCTTCATCAAGAAAGACAGCTTGTTTGCCAAATTCAGGCGTTTCATTTACCCAGAAAATCACGTCTTCCAGTAGAAATGACTGCGGCCAAACTTCGGAAGGGTTAACGCCCGCCTGACGGTATTCATTGATCATCTGGCGCGCATAATCCTGCTGCGTGTAGTTGCCTTCAAAAGGCATATCAACCACCGGGGTTTTCAGTTCCGGGGTAAATTGAACGCCCAACTCTTTAAGTAGCTCTATGCTTTCGCGATGGCTTAGCAGGGTGCCGTTTGTTGAATATAAATCGGTTCGCCAATCCGCAGTGCCGCCCAGATAGTCCTCTGGGGTCGTTGCCTCCGGGTTAAACGCATCCATCTTTCCCTTGAGCGATTTGAACTCGGCCAGCGTAATGTCGCTTGTGCGGCATTCGGCTTCGGCCTTTTGGCCGGTGACTGGGTTTGCGGGAGTGAAAGGCTTTGTGCACTTGGCGTTCAATTCCGGCACAGCCACAATGTTGGTGGTGGTGTGCAGGTCATTCTGGGCGTGGCGGCACACTAGCTGCTTGTCCTTGGTAAAGGCTACGTCGCACTCTACAACTCCTGCGCCCATTCTGGCGGCAGCGATGTAAGATTCGCGGGTGTGCTCAGGAAACTGCATGGGTGCGCCCCGGTGACCGATGGAGAAGGTCGACGACGTTACCGGCTTGGATTCGCACGCTTGCAAGGACTGCTTAAGCGAGCCTTCATCCATATCGTTAATCAGGAAATAAGGCCGTGGCCCAAGCTGAACCAGCGTTTGGCCATCCGTAGGGCTGGCTTCGGGAGCGCTTGTGTCGTAGTGCATACTGCTGCAGCCAGACAAAGCCGCAAGAGAGCCAATAAGCAGAGGAAGGTAAAAAGTGCGTTTCATGACAGAATCCTTCTGTATTTTTGTTTGGGTTTTAGTTCCGAGCTGAACATTTGCAGCCATCTTTTCATTGATCAACTAATCACAAACTGTGCTTCGTCGCACTCAATGATGGCTATAGAACTGGGCAGGTTTGCCCGTTGTTTCCGGGGTACGGAATCGGTATAGAAACGGTCAACATACTTGAACGTTGCGACCTTACATTGTGAGTTCAGAGCCCATTTCCTGTGATCTGCCACAAGCATACGGGTTCTAGTATTGGCGATAATTGCACGGCTAGCTTCCGCTTCACGGATTTCGTGATCCATCACGCCCTGCTCCAAATCCATACTTCCAGCACTGAAAATACCAAAATCGGTCGTGAAGGAACTGAAGAAGCTGGTGACCTCAGGGCCAACCACATCGTGATGGTTGTGCCGATACATGCCACCAGACACGATAACCTCGATACCCGGGTTACCCGATAGAGCCGCCGCTACGCTGAGGTTGTTGGTCAGTATTCGAAGGGATTGGTGATGAATCAACGCTTTCGCGACCTGCTCAACCGTAGTGCCAACCCCTAGGCTAACGGTAGCGCCTTCTGGAATATCGGCTGCAACGCGTCTGGCCATTTTCTGTTTGGCTATGTGATGGGCAGACTGCTCATCATGCAGGTAAGCCAAATTGGCAGCTGGTTTTGCTGGGGGCAGGCTGACACCGCCATAACGGCGCCGTAACAAACCCAGTTCGCACATTTTGTTGATGTCGCGACGAATGGTTTGCGTGGTAACGCCAAAGCGCTGGGCAATGTCTTCAACTTCGACATGCTCTTGTTCATGCACCCATTCTAGGATGCAGCGCTGGCGTTCTTTGGCACTCATAAGAATAGGTGCTCGGTTAGGTACGATGTTGCAGCCAAGCCTCTGCCATTTCAGCAAAACCCAGGCCCGAGGGCTGGCTCGCAATCGCCGCCGGTTGGTGGCTCATACGGGGCAAATGCTTGCGAATGTTGGCCACGCCTACACTCATTGGAAAGCTACGGAACATGCTCTCGTCATTCGGCGCATCACCGATGAAGATAGAACGTTTTTGCAAAGTCTCGATATCCAGCCCCAACAACTCTTGCCCCACTCGAAGCGACATAGTGGATTTGTCGAAGTCTCCGAGCCAAATGTTGATATGAATAGAGCTTTGCCGAACACTAAAGCCCTGAGCTACCAAAGGATCGTGAATGGCTGCCACTTGTTCAGGTGAGAGCGATTCCTGCTGGTTGTAGTCCACCGCAACATCTACAAAGCGGAAAGGTTGGTCTGTGGCCAGCTTGGCCTCGAAGTCCAGATCCAATGCGGCAACCGCGCTTAGTATGGCTTGCTGGTCGCGGCGATGTTTTGCTTCGTTTTCCCAGAAGCGCCAGTTAACCGTTTGCGGAGCCGTACGTTCGGCGTAGAAGGCTCCACCTTCACCAATCACCGCTTTAACCGGCCAGGTACGAATGATCTGGTCACACCATCCTGCGCAGCCACCGGTTACCGGAATGACACTGATACCCGCCTCGGCCAAACGGCAGATTGCTAGATAGGTCTCCGGCAGCAGCCGGCCACCGGTGGTCAGTGTATCGTCCACATCGGTGAACAAAATGTCGGCGTTACCAAACTCAATACTGTCTTTCATAGAGCTCGTTTTCCAATTAACAGCACGAGTGCCTGCCGCGCGAAAAGTTCGGGCGACAGGCGGCTTAGAGTCAGATGACCTTTTTGCGTAACACGCTGGTTAGCGCCTCACCCAAAATGACCAACACAACAATTGCGAGCAGAATGGTTGCCACGGTTTGCCATGCGAACATGTCGATTGAGCCCTGCAACAGCACCCCGATGCCACCAGCACCCACCAGACCCAATACAGTGGATTCACGGATATTAATGTCCCAGCGCAGAATAATGATGGCAAAAAATGCTGGCATTACCTGAGGCACAATCGCATACAAAACCACTTTCATTTTACTGGCGCCGGTCGCTTCCATAGCTTCCACGGGCCGACGGTCGATTTCTTCAATCGCCTCACCCATCAGCTTGCCAATGAACCCAACCGAGCGAAACATAACCGCCAAAATACCGGCCAGTACACCCGGGCCAAAAATGGCCACGAATAGCAGTGCCCAAATAATGGTGTTTACGGAACGGCTGGAAACCAGAATGAATCGACCAATCCACAAGGTGACCTTGTTGGGCGTAGTGTTCTGCGCTGCGATGTAAGACACCGGCAAAGCGATAAATATGGTCAACATGGTGGACAACGTTGCAATATGGACCGTTTCCAACATGGCGGAGAATATGGCACTCCACTGACTAAACTCGGGCGGCCACATGCGTGCGCCCAGACTTTGGATTTGGTTGGGAGCATCCCATACCCAAGGCCAAAAGATGTCGATGTCCCGGACTGCCCATACAACAGCGATAAGAGTGACCAAGTAGACCACATAACGCGTTAGCTGTTCTTTGCGGTCATAACGAGACCAAACTCGATCAGACAATTTTGCAGCGTGATCTACCATACCTTTTTCCTCACCCATCCGCTCAAGCCTTCACTGACCAGAATGATCGCGATGATCATCAGCAAAATGGCAAAGGCGAAATCGTAATCGTAACGTCCGAATGCGTTCATGAGCGTGCCACCTATACCACCAGCACCAACAATGCCGACAACGGCTGAAGCGCGGAGGTTGCTGTCGAGTTGGTACATAGACAGCCCAATCTGGCGCGGCATGATTTGCGGAAAAACCCCGTAAACCAGAATCTTCATGTAACCGGCGCCCACCGAGCGCATGGCTTCAACCTGACCCCAATCAATCTCTTCGATTTCTTCTGCCAGCAATTTGGCAACAAACCCGATGGAATAAAGGGTGAGGGTGAGAATACCCGCCATTGGGCCAAATCCGACCGCAGCAACAAATAGAATGGCCACGATAACCGGGTGGAAGCTTCGGGAGACGATAATAAGCGTACGCCCAAGAATATACATCGGCAGCGGTGCTACGTTTCTAGCCGCCATTACCGCGATGGGCACAGAAAGGAGAACTCCAAGCAGGGTCGCCAAGAATGCAATTTGGAAACTTTCCTTAAACCCCGTCCATAACAGCCCAGCGCGTTCAAAGCTGGGAGGGAAGGCGCCACCAAAAATTTTTCCAGCGCGAGGCAAGCCTTCGGCAATTCGTTGCCAATCAAATGGAAGCGTGGAGAATGCCCAGTACAGGTAAGCCAGAGTGATTGCGACCAATCCATAACGAACCCAAGGGTTTGCAATGAACGGTGGCTTCTTCCAGACCCTGCCCGAATTTGCATCGATTGCAGTTTTGCCCGGTGTCATGCCGTCGCCTCCGGGGCAGGGGATGCCTGCTGACCTGAATCAGCGCCATCTTCTTCCGGCGATTCGATACCGCCGTAGATGGCATCTAGCGCATCCTGATTAAAATCTTTAGGCTCACCATCAAAAATCATCTGGCCATGTCGCATGCCAACAATTCGGTCCGTGTACATTCTGGCCTGAGTAACGTTGTGAATGTTGATCAATACCGGCAAGGACATCTCACTGGCAAGACTTTGCAGCAGGCTCATGATTTGCTGGGAGGTCTTAGGGTCCAACGAAGCTGTTGGCTCATCCGCTAGTAAAATCTGGGGCTCCTGCATCAATGCGCGAACCACCGCGACGCGCTGGCGCTCACCACCAGATAACTGGTCTGCACGCTTATCCGCATAGTGGGCGATACCCACACGCTCCATAAGACTGAAGGCACGGTCGATATCGGATTGCGGAAAACGACGAGTTAAGGCTTGGAAAAAGGACACATAACCCAAACGCCCGGAGAGCACGTTCTCCATAACCGTTAAACGATCAATCAGGTTGAAGCCCTGAAAAACCATACCAATACGGCGGCGGGAATGGCGCAACTCGCCTCCGCGAAGATTGACCAACTCATGGCCGTTCAACTTTATTGAACCTGAGGTCGGCTCAACCAACCGGTTGATGCAGCGCAGCAGCGTACTCTTGCCCGCACCGGATGCGCCGACAATCGAAACAACGCTGCTACCCTCAACCTTAAGATTCAGGCCTTTGAGCACAGGGTCGTTTTGCCCGTAACGTTTTACGAGGTTGGTAATCTCTAACATGAGGTTCACTCCGGGTAGAGCCTCCGGCACTTGGCCGGAGGCTCTTGTTCTACTTATTTAAGATTGTCGGGGGTGTACTGAACGCCGTTGGAGGCTTGGATGGTGCGAATGACCTTCCAGTTATCTTTATAATTGATGGGGACGAAGGTCTCGACTCCCTCAAACTCCTCACCCAATTCTGTGCCTTCAAACTTAAAGGTGTAAAAAGCTTCGCGAATCTTCTCGACCAGATCAGGGTGCAGGTTGTGCGCGTGGTTGTAAGACGTTGTCGGGAAACGATCGGATTCCCAAACCAGACGCACATCGTCTGTGTCGTATAGGCCACGAGCAGCCATACGCTCAACAACTTCAGAAGCTACCGGAGCAGCATCGTAGTCTTTTGCGACCACACCAAGCATCGATTGGTCATGGCTGCCGGAGAAGGATATCTCATAGTCATCACCCGGTACGACGCCCATTTCCGGGAATAGCGCTCGTGGTGCCTGGTTGCCGGAGTTGGATGTAGGAGACGTGTGAGCGACTCGCTTGCCTTTTAAATCTGTGATTTCGTGAATATCCGAATCTTTATGGGTGAACACCTGCAGTGAATAACCAAACTGGCCAGAGTCGGAGCCCATCAGCGCGAAAGGAACTGCGCCAGCTAGATTGACTGCGAAAGGCGTGGGGCCAGTGGAGAATCCAGCGATATGCAGGCGGCCACTGCGCATGGCTTCTACCTGAGCCGAGTTGGACTGCACGGCAAAGAAGCGCACGTCCCTGCCGGTCACTTCAGAGAGGTGGTCAATGAATGGCTTCCAAATATCGGAATAAATGGCAGGGTCTTCAACGGGTGTGTACGCAAAGATCAGGGTGTTGGGATCGTTCCACTTGGACTTATCCTTAGGCAGATCTGCAACCATGTCGCCATTTTCATCGCAGTAAAGAGCGTCAAGCGCGCCGCGTTCACAGTCAGCTACCGCCTGACCACTGAAACCTGCCATAAAAACGGATGCCGCCAAAGCAGCAGAGGGCAGTACCCCGGGAAGCATTTTCTTATAGAAACTCATCGTGATTCTCCGTGAGGAGCGGACCATGCATGGTGACTCCATGCGAAGCATTGAACATCCGGGGCGGGCCGGCTCCGTTGGTGTTTTTGTTGCTAGATGTTCAATTGAACATTCATAGTAGCAGCAACCCAACGTGAGGCAAGCCCATTAGCCTATATCAAGCATTAATCGGGCGAAGAGCGATTGGCGTCAATCCTGACTGGGTCGTTGAACGTAAGGGTTCTGTGAGGGAAGGGGATTTCAATACCTGCATTGTCGAGCGCGGATTTAATTGCGGCGATCACCTCATCCCGCGACTCACGGATATCCAGAGGCCGGGAGCCCGTCCACCAAGAAACTTCAAAGTTAATTGATGAATCTGCAAACTCGTTTGCAAATACCTGTACTGGCCGAGACTCTGTGATCACGGTTTTGCAGCTGGCCACCGCTGTTTTAATCACAGACCTTGCCTCGTCAACATTTTCGCCATAGCCAACGCCGCAAAAAATGGTGGTTCGGCGTTGCTCAAGGGCTGTTCTAATGATGAGAGGGTTTTTGAACAACATACTGTTCGGCAGTATTACTAGCTCGCCATCAGTTTCACGAATGTGTGTCTCGCGCACGAGAATCGCTTCGACAGTGCCCTCATAGCCTTCGCAGGCTACAAAATCGCCAATGCGCATTTCCCGCCTGACCAAGATGATGATCCCGGCCAGAAAGTTCTCAAAAATATCCTTAAACGCAAAGCCAATCGCAACAGACCCTATGCCCAACCCGGCGAGCATTTTTGTTGGGGTAAGCTCCGGGAAGGCTATGATCGCAGCGATCATGATCCCTAGAAGCCAGATTGCCAAAGACGTGAATAAAACTAGTAACTCCACCAAACTCGGGCGCAGGTAGGTTCGCTTGAGCAGGCTTTTAGCAATATGCTTCGCCAACTTGGCAAAGCCGTAAGTCAGCAGTAGAACGACGCAAGAGATAAGGAGCTGTGGGAGGAGTGCAATGGTGCCACGGGCAATCTCCATGACTTGCTCAACCAAAATGCTCATAGGTTCCATCAGATGATCTTACCCTCTTATTCTTGGCTTAGTTCGATATTGGTCCAAAACTCTTTTTTAAAACGGCTCCTCAACTGGGATAGCTCACCGCTAACTGTCATCTGTACGAGGTGGTCTTCCACTATGGGCACCAGAGCCTTATGTTTTACGTGCAAGTAGTTGTATAATCTGAAAGTTTCAATAGGTGGAGATAAAATATCTATCTCATCTTGAAGGTTCATTTTATTTAATAAATACAACCCGTTAAATCGAGTGGTAACGATTAGGTCAGCGCGGCCCAGCCTAAGAATCTCTATCAAGGCAAAATCGGTATTGACGACATGGTTATGCTGAAAGTCTTTCACACCGTCTTCCGTGTACTGAATACCTCTCGTAACACCTACCTTGTATTCGCTAATCGACGGCCAGCCGTTCACATCAATATTCCGGCCTTTTTTAACCAAGACCGATCCTGAGCCTTTTATGATATGCGGTGAAAGCCTTATAAGCGTTGGGCGAAGTTCCTGAACTCTTACGGTTCTTACTACCTCGCCGTCTACATTACCCACACTGGCTTGTTGCAATGCTCTTTTACCCGGCATGATCTCGATCGTGACTGGAATTCCGAGCGAGCCATAGACTTCTTTAACGAGCTCAGAGCCGACCTTCAGAATTGAGTCGCCTTCGATGGTAGAAAAGGTCAACCCGGTTTCTCTATAAAATGACAGGATCTCCTCGTCGCTTTGGGCATTGGCGAAGGAGCTGAGTAACGCTATCCCTAACAGACAGAGAATTGACACTCTCATAGTAAATCCATCTCATTCTGTACGTTTACAGAGGCTTTAGGCAGGCGATGCCTAAAAAAGCCACTCTTCAAGATTGTAGCTCAGTTTTTGGGGTTGCCGGGTTTGCTGGTGAACTTGGAATTAGAAGTGAAGTGGGGGGAGGGAAGTTGTATTAGGACCGCACCATGTGCTCGATGAAGAGCGGTCCTTGTTAGCCAGGTTTGCTCTTAATCGTAGTAGGCCTCAACCTTACCTTTCATGGTCATCATAAGCGGCTGTCCGCGACGGTCTAGCGCTTTGGGTGAGGCGATTTTTATCCAACCCTCACTGATGCAATATTCTTCAACGTTGGTGCGCTCCTTTCCGTTCAGCTTAATGCCAATGTCGTGCGCGAAAACTTCAGCGACGTGGTGCGGGCTATTGGGGTTTCTTGAAAGCCGATCCGGTAGATCTGGCAGTGACTTAGTATCGCTCATGGTAAATACCTGCATTGATATAAAGGAGCGCCATTCTAGAGAAAAAGGGGTGGGTGCTCAATCACAGTAGTGGTGTTATTCCCCTCTGCCATCTTCATTACTGTCTTTGGATTTAAACCCTTTAGAGCACATATCCCGGCTGAAAACACCATCAGTCTACTGCGCCGCCAGATTGGGCTGACTCAACGCGGTTACGCCCATACTCCTTTGCTCGATACAGAGCTCTATCGACGCGAGCAATGATGGTGTCTGCTTTTTCACTACCTTGGTGAGTTGCTACCCCTAAGCTGGCCGTGAGCCGCCTTTTATCAGGGAATTCGTGTTCTGAAATTTGCTTTCTGAGTTGCTCTGCCAGTTGCTTGCAACCTGCGAGATCCGTGTCAGGGCAGATGATAAGAAATTCTTCACCGCCCCAGCGCCCGACAATATCACTTTCACGAATAGAGTCAGCTAACAGCGAAGAGAATGCTTTCAGTAATGCATCCCCAACGAGATGACCAAAACGGTCATTTGCCAGTTTGAAGTTATCGATATCCAGCAAGATGACAGAAAACTGCTTTCCTGTGCGTTTCGATCGTTTTATGGCATAGGAAAGATCTTCATCCAGCTTGAGGCGGTTGTAAATTCCTGTTAGCGCATCAGTAATCGACTGCTGTTTGAATAGCTTGTTTTGGTCTTCAAGTTGAGCTTGAACATCATGCAGTTCAGCAAGTGTGTCCCGGATTTTTCTGTTGGCCTGGGAAAGAGAACGGTTCCAATATAAAGAGACGAGAAGAATAGTTCCGAGTACCAGCAAGGTCAGCCATAGCAAGGTATAGTCAGTGACCTTCTCGATTGCAATCGCGATCCACTTGTCACGAATGCTTTGCCCTTCTTTGGGATCAAGGTGAAGAACTGCCTTTTCAAATGCACTACCGAGTAACGGCTCATCGTTGCGAGTGGCTACAGATAGCTCATATCTGAGAGGCAGGCTGCCGGTAACCGCCAATTTGTTCAGATTAAGGGACTGAATAGCAAAGGCCACGGCACCTTGTGCACCTATGTACCCAAAGATATCACCATTATAAACGAGCTCCATCGCCTCAATATTATTCTTAACTTCAACAAGTACAACACCAGGGTAGCGCTGCCTGAGTTTATCAATTGCGATATCACCCTTGATCACTGCAAATCGAGTTCCGGCGCCTTCCAGACTCTCCTCGACAAAAATTCTGTCATAACGGGTAACAACGGCTAAAGGTAGGAAAAAATAGGGGGTCGTAAAATCCAGAAAAGTTTGCCGCTCTTCACTGGCATTGATCTGCGCAACCACATCACACTCGCGGCTTTTGGCCTTGCTGATAAGATCATTCCAGTCCTGTACTTTTGGCACAATCATTTCAACGCCCAGCATGCGCGAAAAAATATCAAAGTAGTCTTTGGACAGCCCGGTGTGCAGGCCTTTTTCATTCACCCCGTCAAAGGGTAGGCGGTCTGGGTCAACACATACACGCAACACCTTTTTTTCACTCAAGTAGTCACGTTCCGGTTGAGTCAACCCTATGTCAGTTTCAGTCTGGGCAGATGCAGAATTCAGAGCTATTAAAAACCAAGCGGAAGCCAGAGCAAGACACAAACCCCTGACATTACTTTTTAGGCTGGCTTTCATGTGCAAAGTTATTCCTTTGGCTATTTAACCTAAGAATTTACGGTAGCTCAGGTGTGAATGCCGCGAGGCTCTCTAGCATCTGGCTTATTGCCTTTGTATTAAAACCCTTTGAATAACATGACCCCAGGTGCGACCTTTTGCTTCGTTGGCATGCTTGTCGGCGCGGCTTCGGGCTTTTGCTTGGCTGGCACTCGATACAAATGCCGTAAACTGTTTGGTCACGGCTTGGTGATACCTCCGGAACGCAGCTTCACAGCCTGCTTGCGCGCCCTTGGCAATGTCTGAAGGGGGTGCGGATGCGATGTGGCTGAAACGATCAGACTCACTGGCCATGCAATCCTGATAGGCTTTGTATTTCTCGTTGAGGTTGGTACTCAGTGCTTTCTTTTCATCGGCGGTCAAATTAGGCGCAGGCGAAAAAGCTGCGCAGCTTGTCAGCGACCCGCACAATACCACCACAATGGTAGCGCCCCTCCAAGAGCGGGCTGCATTAAAGAAAATCATACCTTTCAGCCTTTTTTGATCGTAAGCGTTCATTCCAAGACGTCCTGCCACCTCGCTGAAATTCGCCCTACAGTAACCTCACATTTTCCAACACGAGGTTACCCCCATGAGAAAGCACCGCACGTCAGAACAGTGGCAGTCCCTGGTCAATCAACAACGTGATAGTGGTCTGTCAGCACCGCAGTTTTGCAAACGGGAGAGTATCGGTTACGCCAGTTTCTGCAACTGGCGTAAGCGCCTTTCTGACCCGTCGACGGATGAGTCATCAGGTTCCGGTGAAGCCGGTTTTCTCGATCTCTCGTCGTTGATGGGCAACTCTCCATCCTCCGGCCCAACCTGGAACATTGTGCTCAGCCTGGGCAACGGTGTGGAGTTGCGGCTGAGCCAGAACGGATGATCGGGCTCGATAGCCAGGCCCGGATCTGGCTGTGCACCGAGCCCACCGATATGCGCAAGTCGTTCCGGGGCTTGAGCGCTCTGGTCCGGAATCAGCTAAAACACGATCCACTCAGTGGCCAGTATTTCGTCTTCGTTAATCGACGTAAAACCCAGATGAAGATGCTGTACTTTACGGCCACTGGATATTGCCTGTGGGCCAAGCGCCTGGAGCAGGGACAGTTCCGGGTGCCGTTGTCCGCCTCCGGTCAGCGAGCCCTGACCCTGACGGATCTGCAGCTGCTGATTGACGGCATTGAGGTGCAAAAATACCGTCAATTCAAGCGTTTTCGAGGGGTATAAACTGTGCGGTTCCGGTATAATATCAGCCATGAATTCAACGGCTTCCACTCCTCATTCCAACGCAACTTCTGACTCGGCTCTGGCCGAGGAGAATGCGTTGTTGCGGGCGCAGCTGGATGCCCAAACGGAAGCGATTCGGCAGCTGACCCATCAACTGGACTGGTTCAAAAAGCAGCTGTTCGGCCCCAAATCCGAGAAGCAGGTCTATGACCTACCGGGGCAGGATGACCTGTTCCAGCCGGAGGACGCCCCCACGCCGGAGAAGCCTGCTGATGAAGAAAAACGCATCATTAAGGCCTACCAGCGCGGCACCGGCAAAAAGCAGCGGGACGACGACTGTCTGAACGACACCGGCCTGCGCTTTACCGCCGATGTGCCGGTGGACGTCATTGAACACCTGCCACCAGAACTGACCGGCCCAGAGGCCGACCAGTACGAAGTGATCGGCAGCAAGACCACCTACCGGCTTGCCCAGCGGGCTTCCAGCTATGTGGTGCTCAAGTGCGAACGTCCGGTGTTCCGTCGTAAGGGAACCGAGAAGCCGATGACAACTCCGGCTCCGTTCAATGTGCTGGACAATAGCCTGGCCGATGTCAGTCTGCTGGCCGGGTTGCTGGTAGACAAGTTCCAGTTCCATCTGCCGCTGTATCGTCAGCATCAGCGTATTCAGCAAGCGGGTATTACCGTGAGCCGCAGTACCCTTACGAATCTGGTTAAGCGTACCATCGACCTGCTTCGGCCCATTGTGGATGCACAGACCGACAGCGTCTTGCGCAGCCGGGTGCTGGCCATGGACGAAACGCCCATCAAGGCCGGCCACCAGGGCCGGGCAGGCCCGCAAAAAGGCAGGATGAAAACCGGCTGGTTCTGGCCGCTGTACGGCGATGCCGACGAAGTGGTGTTCACCTACTCGAACAGCCGCGGGCGTGCCCACATCGAAGACGTCCTCAGCGAATCGTTCAGCGGCACTCTGATCAGTGACGGTTACGCGGCTTATGCCCGCTATGCCGCCGCTCAAAAAGATATTATCCACGCCCAATGCTGGGTGCACAGCCGCCGTTACTTTATCGAAGCGCAGAAGGATCATCCGGAGAAGGTCTCCGACGCACTGCAACAGATCGCGAAGTTATACCGGAATGAAGAGGCCATCAAAACTCAGGGGCTGACGGGTGAGAAGAAACGCCAGTACCGGCTGGATCACTCGAGGCCGGTGGTCAGCGGCTTCTTCCAGTGGTGTCGGGATCAGTTGGAACAAGGTGGCTTGGTGCCCAGCGATCCACTGACCAAGGCCCTGAACTACGTGCTGAGCCGCGAAGCCAGCCTGACCGTGTTCCTGGAAGACCCCGACGTACAGCCAGACACCAACCACCTGGAACGGGCCTTGCGGCCCATCCCAATGGGCAAGAAAAACTGGATGTTCTGCTGGACTGAATTGGGTGCGGAACATCTGGGGATCATCCAGAGCCTGATCAGCACCTGCAAGCTGCACGATATTAACCCCTACACTTATCTGGTGGACGTGCTGCAGCGAATCAGCCAGCATCCGGCCAGTGAAGTCAGCGACCTGACGCCCCGACTCTGGAAAACTCGATTCGCAGAGAACCCATTACGGGCACTAATCGAACCACGCCATCCTGATCGACAGAGCAAACAACCGGAGGTTAGCGTCCGTGCGCATTGACGACATGAGCATCGAGCAGTTGCTGGAACTGAACCAGATCATCTGCCAGCGCATTGATGAACTGCGGGATCGGGAAAATCTGCAGGCACTGAGTCAGTTGCGGGTTGGCCTGAAGGTGACCTTCGAGGGCCGGGAAGGTCCGGTGTTTGGGATCGTCACCAAGATTAACCGCAAGAGTGTGATCGTGCTGGGCGATGATGGCAGGACGCAGTACAAGGTCTCGCCAGAGTTACTACGGCCACTTCGTGATGTGAAGAAAAAGTAGGTCAACTACGTCGTGGAATGAACGCTTAC
>NZ_JALKAP010000009.1 GCF_023016045.1 Marinobacter sp. S6332
GTAAGCGTTCATTCCGCGACGTAGTTGACTTACTTCACATCTCGAAGCGGTCGTAATAAGCCCGGTGAGATCTTGTATTGCCGGGCACCATCGTCACCTAACACGATCACACTCTTGCGGTTGATCTTGGTAACTATCCCCAGCACCGGACCCTCCCGACCTTCGAAGGTCACTTTCAGACCAACCCGCAGTTGACTCAGAGCCTGCAGGTTTTCCCGATCTTGCAACTCATCGATGCGCCGGCAGATGTATTTGTTCAGTTCCAGCAGTTGATCAATGCTCATGTCGTCAATGCGCATGGACGGTGGCCTCCGGCTGTGGGCTCTGTCGATCTGGGTGGCGTCGGTCGATCAGCGAGCGTAACGGTTGGTTTGCGAACCGGATTTTCCAGAGTCGCGGTGTCAGATCCACTACGTCGCGGGCCGGATGTTGGCTGATACGTTGCAGTACATCCACCAGATAAGTGTACGGGTTCAAGCCGTGCAGTTTGCAGGTGGCGATCAGACTCTGGATGATGCCAAGGTGCTCCGCACCCAGTTCGGTCCAGCAGAACATCCAGTTTTTCTTACCCATTGGAATGGGCCGCAAGGCCCGCTCCAGGTGGTTGGTGTCCGGCTGCACATCCGGATCTTCCAGGAACACGGTCAGACTGGTTTCCCGGCTGAGCACGTAGTTCAGGGCTTTGGTCAGTGGATCACTGGGCAGCAGGCCGCCGTGTTCCAGTTGATCCCGGCACCATTGGAAGAAGTCACTGACCACCGGTTTCGAGTGGTTCAGCCGGTACTGGCGTTTCTTCTCGCCAGCCAAGCTTTGGGTTTTGATAGCTTCTTCGTTCTGGTACAGCTTCGCAATCTGTTGCAGAGCCTCCGTCGCTTTCTCAGGATGCTCCTTCTGCGCCTCAATAAAGTAACGGCGACTGTGCACCCAGCATTGGGCGTGGGTGATGTTTTGTTGTGTGGCGGCATAGCGGGCATAAGCCGCGTAACCGTCACTGATCAGGGTGCCGCTGAACTGATCGTTCAGAACCTGTTCGATATGGGCGCGCCCTCGGCTGTTCGAGTAGGTGAACACCACTTCGTCGGCATCGCCGTACAGTGGCCAGAACCAGCCAGACTTCATTTTGCCTTTTTGCGGGCCCGCCCGGCCCTGGTGGCCAGCCTTGATGGGTGTTTCGTCCATCGCCAGCACTCGGCTTCTCAGAACGTTGTCGGTCTGGGCATCCACAATGGGGCGCAACAGGTCAATAGCGCGCTTGACCAGGTTGGTCAGGGTGCTTCGACTGACGGTGACACCGGCCTGCTGGATGCGCTGGTGTTGGCGATACAACGGCAGATGGAACTGGAACTTGTCTACCAGCAAACCCGCCAACAGGCTGACGTCGGCCAAGCTGTTATCCAATACATTGAACGGAGCCGGTGTGGTGATGGGCTTCTCGCTGCCCTTGCGCCGGAACACCGGGCGTTCGATTTTCAGCACCACATAGCTGGACGCCCACTGGGCCAGTCGGTAGGTGGTTTTGGTGCCAAGGATGTCGTACTGATCGGCCTGCGGGCCAGTCAGCTCCGGGGGCAGGTGTTCAATCACTTCCACAGGCACATCGGCGGTAAAGCGCAGACCGGTGTCATTCAGGCAATCGTCGTCTCGCTGTTTTTGACCGGTACCACGTTGATAGGCTTTGATGGTGCGCTTTTCTTCATCGGCAGGCTTCTCCGGTGCAGGTGCGTCTTCGGGCTGGAACAAATCATCTTGGCCCGGCAGGTCATAGACCTGCTTCTCGGATTTGGGGCCGAACAGCTGTTTTTTGAACCAGTCCAACTGACGGGCCAGCTGTCGAATCGCGTCTGCCTGAGCATCCAGCTGCGCCCGCAACATGGCGTTCTCTTCGGCCAGAGCCGAGGAGGAAGATGTGTTGGAATGGAGAGCGGAAGCCGTTGAATTCATGACCGATATTATACCGGAAGCTCGCGTTTTATACCCCTCTAAAACGCTTGAACTGACGGTATTTTTGCACTTCAATACCGTCAATCAGTAGCTGTAAATCCGTCAGGGTCAGGGCCCGTTGGCCAGAGGACGAGGGGCGCACCCGGAACTGCCCTTGCTCCAGGCGCTTGGCCCACAAACAGTACCCGGTAGGCGTGAAGTACAGCATTTTCATCTGGGTCTTGCGGCGATTGACGAAAACAAAATACTGGCCGCTGAGCGGGTTCTGCTTCAACTGATTCCGCACTAACGCACTCAGGCCCCGGAAGGATTTGCGCATGTCGGTGGGTTCCGTGCACAGCCAGATCCGGGCCTGGCTATCCAGACCGATCATCCGTTCTGGCTCAGCCGCAACTCCACGCCGTTGCCCAGACTCAACACAATATTCCAGCCCGGCCCAGCGGAAGCGCCCATCAATGAGGACACATCCAGAAAGCCGGCATTGTCAGAGTGGGACGTCTCGCTCTCCGGCTCAACTGACAGGCGCTTGCGCCAGTTGCAGAAACTGGCATAGCCAATGGCCTCTCGCTGACAAAACTGTGGTGCTGATAAACCACTGTCACGCTGCTGATCAAGCAGGGCCTGCCACTGCTCGGGAGTGCGGTGTTTTCTCATGGGGGTAACCTCGTGTTGATGAGTGAGAGGTTACTGTAGGGCGGAATTCAGCGGGGTGGCAGGGTGTCCTGGAATGAACGCTTACAGCCATGACGGACTGGGACTGAAAACGCCTCAGCCAGAATCGGAGCCCGAGCCAGTTCCAGAACCAATGGTGACATTCCCCGACTGGCAAGATATTAGCCAAGCGGGCGGTATTTTCGACGATTCAGAGGCTGAGCCTGTGGTCGATGATGAAAGCATGCTCACAGGCGACTTGCTTGATGATTGCTCCAGCCTATTAGGCAATGACGGCGGTATCTCAGGCGGTGGCATCAACCCCGCGACCGGGCTGCCTATGGCAGACAGCATGATTGATGTCGGTGGTAACGTTTACGGAATGAGCGACGATAGTATGAGCATCGGGACTGGGATGGATAGCGGCTTTGGCATAGACACCTTTGGCAGTCCCGATGATGGTTTCTTGTAGCCTTCCCTAAATTCCGGCCTGCCGTTCAATCTTCGCCTTGTTCGGTACTTACGTAACGCCTGATCCACTCCATAACTTCTGATTCACTCCACCTGGCGTCGGTTCCACGGAGTGTCGCCGGCGCCATGGTTGGAGCCGGTCTTCCAGGTAGTGGCCATTGCGCTTATGTACGTTTTCTCGACTTACGCGGTGAGCATAATGCTTGGCAAGGAAAAACAATCTCTTTGGTGCTGGCCAGCCGTTGTGATTTTTTCGCTCATTTTAACCACGTTCATGGGCTCGGAATGGTCATTCGCGGGTACTTCTGAAATTGTAAGTCAAATATTGATGATGTAATGGAGAGGGCAAAAATTGAAAATTGGGACAATCTTGGGACATAAAAAAATCAGCCACCGCTAAGTGACTGATTCTTTTGTAAGGAATTGGTCGGGACGGTAGGATTTGAACCTACGACCCCTTGCACCCCATGCAAGTGCGCTACCAAGCTGCGCTACGCCCCGATTCGCTAATTGTTGCCTTTTCAAAGCTGAGCCTTGACGGCGATTGCCAAAGAGACTTAAAGAGGAATCTCAGTGGCTTAGCGGGAGCGAAGTCTACACTAGCCCGGATTGAAAATAAACAGGCATTGTAGGAATTGCCCCTGAATTTTTAGCGCAACTTAGTTTCTCTGAGCTGCCGTATGAATTCCGGCGGATCAAAGCTGTCCGGTTGCGAGTCGGCCCAATATTTATCGAAGACTGCCATGCCGGTTTTGCCTTCAAGCAGGGCACCGGGTTCCAGAAAAGGAAACAAGTCGATGTAGGAATGCACCTCGGTTTTTGAAACCCGGCGAACAACATGTTCGGGGCCAAGTTCCGAAGTGTCCCCCAAGCCAGCGGCTTCTAGCAGGTTTTGTAGGGCTTCCAGAGTTTTTTTATGGAAGTTGTATACTCTCTGACTTTTGTCCTGCACGTCCAACTTGCTGCCCCTTCTGGGGTCTTGGGTAGCTACTCCACTCGGGCAGCGCCCTGTGTGGCAGTTCAAGGCTTGAATGCAACCCAGCGAGAACATGTATCCACGGGCTGAATTGCACCAGTCGGCCCCCAAGGCCAAGGTGCGAGCAATATTAAAGGCCGAAGTAATTTTGCCAGCGGCGCCTATGGATATGTCCTCTCTCAGGTTGGTGCCTACCAGCGTGTTGTGCACGAGAAGCAGGGCTTCTGTCATGGGGGTGCCGATACGGTTAATGAACTCCAGCGGCGCGGCACCTGTGCCGCCTTCGCCCCCATCAACAACAATAAAGTCCGGTTTGCGACCGGTTTCGAGCATGGCTTTTACAATGGCGAACCATTCCCAGGGGTGACCGATTGCGAGTTTGAAGCCAACCGGCTTGCCGCCCGAAAGCTCACGGAGCTGATCAAGAAACTCTAACATTTCAATGGGTGTTGAAAATGCCGAATGCTGTGCAGGCGATACGCAGTCTTCGCCTACAGAAACGCCCCGTGCTTCGGCAATTTCCGGTGTTACTTTGGCGCCCGGAAGGATGCCTCCATGGCCGGGCTTTGCGCCCTGAGATAGTTTGACTTCTATCATTTTTACCTGATCTAGGGTGGCGTTTTTCCGGAACGCCTCAGCGTCGAAAGTCCCGTCTGTGTTACGGCAGCCAAAATATCCCGAGCCAATTTCCCACACCAGATCGCCGCCGGGCTGCTTGTGGTATCGGGAAATCGAACCCTCGCCTGTGTCATGGTAAAACCCGCCCATGTTTGCGCCCGCGTTCAAACTTAAAATAGCGTTAGCAGAGAGAGCCCCAAAACTCATTGCGGAAATGTTGAAAACGCTGGCGCTGTAGGGCTTTGCGCAGCGTGAGCCGATCTGAACGCGAAAGTTGCTGTCTTGTATTTTTGAAGGTCGGAGGGAGTGGTTGATCCACTCGAAACCGTCTTCGTACATTTTCAATTGTGAGCCGAAAGGGCGCTTGTCCAGTACGTTCTTGGCGCGCTGGTAAACGAGCGTGCGTTGGTCGCGGGAAAACGGCTGCTCGTCGTTGTCAGACTGGATGAAGTACTGGCGAATCTCGGGGCCTATGGATTCAAACAGGTAACGAAAATGCACCATGATGGGATAGTTGCGGCTGATTGTGCGCTTCTTTTGCAGCAGGTCATAGGTGCCAAGAACAGTCAGGGCGCCAAAAATAACAGGGAAAAAATACCCTGCCTCAAAGTGTAGACTCAGCGCCAATGAAACAAGGGAGCCCGTAATACTCATAACGTAGGCCGAGTAGCGCATTGGGAAGGTTGTCGTTTTCTCCATAAATATCTCGCTTGGCTCCGTAATACTTTGAGTAGAGTGCGTTACGCCATGTGATATCCAGTATATCGATACGGCACCGGACTGATAGTCGATTGCTTGAGCTTTTAGCTTTTAGCGCGTCCCCTTTGGTCTATGCTGAGGTGAACGCGTTGCGCTTTTGATGTTTTGAGCTCAAAACATTAACATGGCGCGTCTGTAATGTTTGAGTCCAGATTTATGACGAGTTTTCGATACCAAATTCAGAAATCAGGAGGCGCCAACACGTGGGCGACGTAGTGAAAGACGAGTATCAAACGGATTACGTAGCTGGTCAGGATAATATAAGACCTTTCGGGCTGGATCTGCACGCACCGGTTTTTCCGATTACCGCAATACTGGTGGTGGTTTTTGTTATTGGAACCTTGATGTTTCCAACGGTTGCCAAAGAATTGCTGGATGGCGCCAAGAACGACATCATCGAAACCTTTGACTGGTTCTTTCTCCTCAGCGCCAACATTTTTGTCATCGTGTGCATTGCGTTGATTTTTATGCCCGTGGGGAAAATTCGCTTGGGCGGTATGGACGCCAAGCCGGAGTTTTCAACCATCTCCTGGTTCGCGATGCTCTTTGCGGCTGGCATGGGTATCGGCCTGATGTTTTGGGCTGTAGCAGAGCCAGTGGCCTATTACACGGGTTGGTTCGGCACGCCGTTTGGCGTAGAGGCGAACACGCCAGAGGCCCGTAATCTGGCCATGGGCGCTACCATGTACCACTGGGGGCTTCACCCTTGGGCTGTGTACTCTATTGTTGCGCTTTCTTTGGCCTTTTTTGCTTATAACAAGAACATGCCGTTAACTATCCGGTCGGCGTTTTTCCCGTTGCTGAAAGACAAAGTGTGGGGTTGGCCTGGTCATATCATCGATAGTCTGGCGGTTGTGGCTACCATTTTTGGCTTGGCAACGTCCCTAGGCTTTGGTGCACAACAAGCAGCTTCCGGCCTTAATTATCTGTTTGGTATGGGCTCCGGCATCAACGTTCAGATGGCCATTATTGTTGGTGTAACAGCGGTTGCGCTTGTGTCGGTGCTGCGAGGCCTCGACGGCGGCGTGAAAGTGCTGAGTAATATCAACATGTCGCTGGCAGGCATTCTTTTGTTCTTCGTAATTTTTGCCGGGCCTACCATGAGTATTCTGGAAAACCTGTGGGCGACCAGTTCCAGCTATGTGAGCAACGTTGTGGCGTTCAGCAACCCGTTTGGCCGTGACGATGAAGCTTGGATGCGGGGTTGGACTGTATTCTATTGGGCCTGGTGGATTTCTTGGTCACCGTTTGTGGGGATGTTCATCGCCAGAGTGTCCAAGGGTAGAACGGTTCGTGAATTTGTCATGGCGGTTCTGATTATTCCGACGGTGATTACAGCCGTATGGATGAGCTCCTTTGGCGGTGCGGCACTTGAGCAGATCGATCAGGGCATTGGTGCGCTAGCGGAAAACGGTATTACCGAGGTTTCTCTGGCGACCTTCCAAATGTTCGCAAACCTTCCGCTGACCGGCATTCTTTCGTTTATTGGTATTATTCTGGTTTTGGTGTTTTTCATTACGTCTTCGGATTCCGGCTCGTTGGTTATCGACAGCATAACGGCTGGCGGTAAAACCGATGCGCCAACCGCGCAGCGCGTGTTCTGGGTCGTTATGGAGGGGGCGATTGCAGCCGCATTGATCTTTGGTGGCGGTGCGGATGCCTTGGGCGCTATTCAGGCGACTGCGGTGAGTGCAGGCTTACCGTTCACGGTGATTCTCCTGATCATGACCTGGGGCTTGCTGAAAGGTCTTACTCATGAGCGCAAGTTGCTGATCGCCAGAGGCGAGATGTAATAAGCAATGAGGCATAAAAAAACCGGAGCAACAATCTCCGGTTTTTTTATGCCTGTTATACAGGTCAAAGGCTCGCAAATGTTTTCATGGCGTAGTTAGCCCGTTCTCTCGGGGTAAAGTGAGGACGTTTCAGGCTTTCTACGGCACGCAGTCGGGGCAGTAGCCCACGGCCATTTGCCATTTGAATGGCTAGACCGGGCCGGGCGTTGAGTTCAAGTAGTAATGGCCCTTCGTTGGCATCTACCACAAGATCAACCCCCATATAGCCTAGGCCTGTCGCTTCATAACAGCGGGAGGCCATTTCCAGCATTTCTTCCCAATCATCAATATTGATATTTTCTAAAGCCAAACCTGTGTCGGGATGAAGTGTTATAGGGCGGTTAAACTGTACCGCATTGAGGCTCCTCCCAGTGCCTATATCCAGACCAACCCCTACAGCGCCTTGGTGCAGATTGGCTTTGCCGTCGGAGTCTGTGGTTGCAAGGCGCAACATAGCCATTACCGGGTAGCCTTGGAACACCACTATGCGTATGTCAGGTACGCCTTGATGGGAATAGCGGGCTAGTGCCGGAGCTGATTCCACCAAGCTCTCGACAATGGCCACATCGGGTGTGCCAGCAAGCGAATAAAGCCCGGCCAGAATGTTGGTGAGGTGTCGCTCCAGCACAGAGGCACCCACGCGAGCGCCAGAGGCTTTTACATAGTCGTCTCCATCACGGCCGGTGATTACCGTGATGCCTTTGCCGCCAGAACCTTTTGCGGGCTTGATGGCAAACCCTGCAAGCCCTTCGGCCATTTGCCTAAAACGGGAGATCTCGTGCTGCTGTTTTACGACCTGCAAGAGCTTTGGCGTTTTTACGCCATATTCAGCAACGGCCAGCTTTGTTTTAAGCTTGTTGTCTACCAGCGGATAGGACGAACGTTCGTTATAACGGGCGATGTAGTCTACATTGCGCCGGTTCATATTCAGCATGCCCAGCCGGTTTAGTGCGCGCGGAGAGATCCAGTCCATATCAGTCGTAGACCTTCATTGGCGTGAAACGTCTGAGCTCGCTGAGTTTGTAGCCTGTGTACTGGCCCATCAGCAGAATCAGCCCCAGAATCGCGAAGTGCAACTCGGGGAAGTTGAACGTTAAGTGGCCCGCCAAGGGTGTGCTCATTAGCAAGTAGGCGCAGATAGCAACGAACAGGCTGCCAGAACCTTGTACAAGGACCTCTTGGCCGCCCTCTTCTTCCCACAGGATGGACATGCGCTCAATCGTCCAGGCAATAATAACCATGGGGAAGAAGGTTACGGTCATGCCTGTGTTAAAGCCCATTTGGTAACCGAAGATACTTAGGCCCGCGGTAATGAAAATAACCAGAATGATCAGCGCCGATATTCGCGATACCAACAATAAGTTCAGGCTGGAAAGGTAGCCCCGCATTGCTAAGCCAATGGCTACGACGGACAGAAAGGCAACGAGCCCGGGTACCAGTGTGGTTTGAACAAAGGCAACGGCAATCAGTACCGGCATGAATGTGCCTGACGTGCGAATACCAATGACAATCCGCATAAACGCAACCACAAGGGCCCCGAGTGGCAGCAACAGGAGCATGCGGAACATGCTTTGCTCTTCAATGGGAAGTTCATAGAAGCTTAAAAAACCCAGACCGTCGCCGTCGGATTGCATGGCAGCAAGCTGCAAGGCAGGGACAGTTTGGCGCAGCATGGAGAAGCTGATTTCGGAGTTGTCACCACCAACCACATCCAGCAAAGACTCAGAGCCCTGCCGCCACAGTAGTAGATCTTCCGGCACGCCTTGGGCGGCGGTTTTCGGGTTTAGGGTAAGCCATCGCTCACCGTTGTATATCTGCAGGAAAGGCGTGAGTTGTTGCCGCCGACGGGCGTCTTCAAGCTTTAAGCCATCGGCTGTCCGTGCCGGAATCCCCGAGTGGTTCAGCATGTTCACGAGCAGCTGAAGATAATTTTCCTCGGATACAAGAAGAGTTGTGTTCTGAACACGGGTGTCAGGCTGCATTAGTCGGATCAGCTCACGGGTCATGCTTTCAGGTGTGCTTGAGCGAGCCTCGGCTTGAGCCAAAATTTCCCGTACTGCGGTGGCTTGGGGCTCTTCCCAAAACAATCGTTTGGTCTTGGGTGGCTGGGCAGGAGGAATAGGTTCTGCATTGGGGTCTGGTATGAACTGGGCTTTGAAGTACAGTGTTTGCGGGCCAACTACTTCTCGCTTGGTCCACTCAGCCCGCCGACTGCCGGCCTTATCAATAATCGAAAAGCCATAACCTGGTGAAGCGGCTTGTTCAGTCAAAATCCGGAACCCGGGCGGTTGCTCGGGAACGTTCAGGCTGGCTACCACAGATTCATTTGAGCCATCAAAATCTACCCGTGCCTCAACCATCCAGACCGGGCGCTGCTCCCCGGTTAGCCAGGGGATTCCAAGTTCAACATGTCGCCAAACGGCAAGTGAGATACCGGCAGCAATGAGCAGAAATACAGCAATATAAAAGGGTAGGCGGGAGGGGCTGGTCACTATTATTTCCCGTTGTCTGTACGGATGGATTCAGGCAACTCGGTTGCGTACTCTTTGCCGACGTCAATCAGCATGACGTCCCTAAGCACGTTGCGGCCAATAAGGGCCTGATAAGTGAGATTGCTTCGGTCTGCGAGCGTAAACTCTGCCACTTGCTGGTGGTCACCAATAGAAAACTGAAGCTCTACAACGACACGTCTTTCTGCGCCATCTGCACTGGCTTGAATAACCTTGACGCGTCGGGAAATTTCTTTCTCAAGGGTAACAAACTCTTCAGCGCCGGGAACAGGAACATCAAAACGAACCCAATTGCTGCCATCGCGTTCGAACCGAGTAATGTTTCGCGCGTCTATAGAGGATGTTTCCGCTCCGCTATCAATGCGAGCTTTGTAGATAAGCCCGGGGCCAGCCAGATAAAAGTTCTCTACCTCGCCAACAATGACTTTTCCTTTCAGACGATCAGCCCGCCCTTTTGATTTGTCGGAGGCTGGGCAGGCTTTCTGAGCTGGTATGGGAGGGCAGGAAGGCTTGGCAACTTGCGTTGCAATGGCTTCAAGGACCTTTTGGGTTGAGGCATCGGTATGCTCCAGAACCTTTTCATGTCGAACCTTGGCATTATCTTCCATGGTGACCAATGTGGCACGCTGACTCTGAACCGAGGTTTTGAGCTCGCCAAGATCGGATTTTGGAACCATGAAATAGCTGTCTGTCGAACAACCCGCTAGCAATACAGTGCCGGTAAGAACCGTTACGGAGAGCGCCGATAGACCAGCCCGCAATCGTTTAAAACACATGAAAAACCCCTGAGCCCGTTGTCGGTCACACCCCGAAAAAGAAAATGTGACGGTCTGAAAGTTTATACGGAGAAGATCCGGAGCGGGAGTATACAACAACCAACGTGTGTAGTTGTTTTACAGTTGGTTAAGGGGATGCATTTTATCCGTCTGAAGAAGCGGTTCAGCGGGATAAGAAATGACTGGTGCCAAGCACTTCATCAGAACGCAAATGCTCCTGCACCACTGGCGAACAGTTGAGATAAAAAAGAAGCAGTTCTTTTTGTATGTCTTGGTCCTGAATGCGCGCGGCAAAAACGATTAGATCACGTATCGCATCGTCACTAAGGGCGCTTTCCGCTTCCGAACTTTTTCCATATCGGCTTTTCAGCAGCGCCGTGAGCCGTTCAAGGTGAAACTCGCCGGTGTGGGTGATATGGGGGAGAATCCTAAAATCCGCTGAACCATAACCTTCAGGTGCTATGTCTCTGCACTCGTCATATGGGCTGTCGGCTTGTAGCAAATCTGCACCTAGCTTTCGCCAGAGTTCTTTCAGCATTGTTAGTAATCCAGTTTGGTTCTGTGCCGACCTGAAAGCCGTTAAAAAAGTGTAATGCCATTTGTTGCGGACGACACTACTCTTTTAATCGATATTGTGTTTTGCGTCCAGAGCCGACTCTGGGTGTGTGACTAAAATGCCAAGCAGTCGTGGTGCAGGCCGTGCATGTGCCTCACGACACACAAGGCCAGCGAAAAAATCGTTATGTTCCTATAGAATGTAATACGCGATTAACATTACGCAAATCCATAGAAATACGGATAATCCAGAGGAGTTTTACTTGTGCCTACGGCCGTGAGCGAACTGATGTTATCCCGGCCAGAGATGATGGCGGCACTTGTTGCCCTGCTGTTCGTAACCACGGTTGTCATTGTGGGGCTTCTGGTTAGGGCCAAATCGGAAAGGCGGGCGGCTGGCCTGCAATCGGATGTGGCTGCACAAAGCAGGCGAATAGAAGAGCTGTTAGAAGAGCGCCAAAACCAGCAAGCGAAGATGGATAGGCTCGGCGGGGAGTTGGGCGAAGCCCGCGCCTTGTTGCGGGAACAGCAGGCTGTCCTGAAAGAGGAAAGGCGCTCGGCTACGGAGAAACTCGCGCTGCTTGAGCGTAACCGGGATGCCTTGAAACAGGAATTCGAAAATCTTGCCAACCGTATTTTCGAACAGAAGAGTGAGCGCTTCACCCAGCAAACGCGCACCAGTCTGGATACTCTGCTCAACCCCTTCCGTGACCAGTTACAGGATTTTCGAAAGCGGGTGGAAGATGTATACACCACTGAAACTCGGGACAGACAGGCTCTTCGCAGTGAGATAAAGTCGCTTCAGGATCTAAACCGGCAAATTACCGAAGAGGCCGCTAACTTGACCCGCGCCCTTAAGGGCGACAAAAAGGTTCAGGGCAACTGGGGCGAGTTGATTCTCGAGCGTGTTTTGGAAAAATCCGGGTTGCGCAAAGGCATTGAGTACGACACGCAAGGCAGTTACCGGGACACCGAGAACCAGTTGCTACGGCCGGATGTGGTGGTGCATCTCCCGGATAACCGTAATTTGGTGATTGATTCAAAAGTATCCTTGGTGGCCTATCAGAAGTGGATCACGGAAGAAGATGATAGTGCTCGGGAAGATGCTCTAAAAACTCATGTGGACGCTGTGCGCAATCATATTCGCACGCTCAGTGAGAAAGACTATAGTCAATTGGACGGCCTGCACTCGCCAGATTTTGTTTTTCTTTTCATGCCCATCGAGCCAGCATTTGTGGCGGCTTTTCAGCAAGACGAGAACCTTTTCTCGGAAGCCTTCGAACGAAAGATTATTGTAGTAACACCCACAACACTGCTGGCAACCCTGCGCACTGTTGAAAACATCTGGCGATACGAGCGCCAGAGCCAGAATGCGCGGTTGATAGCAGAGCGCGCGGGCGCTGTTTATGACAAACTCAGGGTGTTTGTTGAAGCCATGGAGCGCCTTGGCGGGCAGCTTCATACCGCTCAGGTTACATACGACTCCGCCATGAACACGCTGACTCGGGGTCGGGGCAACCTTATTTCACAAGCGAATAGGTTTGTTGAGCTTGGCGTGAGGGTAAAGAGAGAACTGCCTAAAGCTATCGTGGATCAGGCAGAGGTGGATTCCGAGCCGGAGCTAACCCGTGAAGAGGCGGATTCGGAGACGCAGGCAATTGGTGCAGATAACGATCAGGAGTAAGTACCATGGCAGTATGTTTTGGGAATAGCCGCTTACCGGTTTGGAGGTTAAAAGGTCGCCAAATGGTTAAAGTGGCGGTTATGGCTTCGGCACTGATGGCCGGGCAGGTGGCAGCGCTTGCGCCCGAGCACGAAGCGCGTCGGCTAATGCTTGCTATTGAAGAAGCGGTAACAGAGGAGAGCTGGGGCGAAGCCGGTGAATACCTAAACCGCTTGCAGTTGTTGGAGGCAGAAAAACCGGTCGACTATCACTATTACCGTGGCAAGGTAATGCTGCAATCTTCGCACTTCAACGAAGCTCAATCAGCACTTGAAGCCTATGTGACGAAAGCGGGCACGGAAGGCGAGCATTATCAGGACGCCCTAAAACTCCTGACCAACATCGAGCGCGCGCGCAAAGCAAAAGCTCAGGCGCCGCAAACCAGCAGCGATACCAAAATAGCCGTGATTGAGCCTGCCGGTGACAGCCGGCTTGAATCTTTGCGGAAGCTGTACTTGGCAGACTCCGACCGAGAAGCCTTGGTGTTGCACCTCAACAGTTTGTTGGGCACCGCAGCATGGCGGGAAGATCAGGGGGTTGTGCGCCTCGATAAGCGGCCGGATATCGAATATCGCGTAAACGTGAGCGGAAATGCCATTGCCGTTCAGGAAATTAAACGGAACAGTGCTGGCGGTGCTACCCGAACAACGGCGCAGGTGCAGGTCTTTGGTGTAAATCCCCAAGTCGAGTGGGGCTGTGAGCCAGCGGTAGCGACCTGTTGGGTATATGACCCACGAGACGGCTCGCGCTTGTTCCAGCTGGCGCCAAATCGAACCCAGGTAGAAGAAGTTGCCCAGACACTGGGCAAACTGATTCGCAACCTGCAGGTCCCTTCGGGCTCCTAATGATTAGAAGGCAGACTGCCAGCGATTTTCAACCCCGTTCGCCCTCACGATAGGCGCCCGGGGTTACGCCGGTCCACTTCTTGAAGGCCCGGTGGAAAGTTGAAGGCTCAGTGAACCCGACTTTCTCGGCAATATCGTTAATCGATAAGTCTTGCCGCCCCAAATAATAGATCGCCATATCTCTGCGTAGTAAATCCTTTATCTCCTGAAATGACGTGTTTTCCTGCTTCAGCCTGCGACGCAAAGTTTGAGGGCTGGTGTGCAGCTCGCTTGCAATCCATTCGAAATCCGGCAGGGGCTTTGAAAAATCTCTGCCGATGAGGGCCCTGATCTTGCCGGTGAAAGTATTGCTCTCGTCCGGACGGGACAGCAGGTCTGCAGGTGAGGTTTTCAGAAACTGCAATATCTCCGGCTTGTCTCTTATCACCGGTGCCGACAGAAAGCGTTTATCAAACGTTAGTGCTGTGCGGTCAGAATCAAATTCTAGGGGACAATGAAAGATATGACGGTATTCGTCGCCATGAGCGGGTCGGGGGTAATTAAACTCGGCTTTTTCCAGCTCTACCGGTTGGCCTACCAGCCAGCTGCCCAAACGGTGCCAGATAACCAGAATGCTCTCGCGCAGAAAATAATCCGGGTCGTGAATCTCGCCTTCAATGCGTGACACCAGTTGTGCTTTCTGACCACTGGTTTCCAGCTCCATTGTGGCCATGGGATCAAACAGCCGGGAAAACTGATACGCGCGGCGATAAACAGCTTCAAGGGTAGGGCATTCGATAACCAGCGCACACATGGTGGCAAAGGTGCCGGCCCGGGCGCGCCGAGGCCCCATTCCCAGAAATTCATCATCCATACGGTGCCAGGCAATCTGTAGCAGCGAACTGAATTGATCGCTATTAACCCGGGCCATTTCAATGCGCAAAAGATCAGGTGATATACCTGCGTCGCGGAGCATGTCGCCGGTATTAAGCCCCAAGCGTTTTGCGCCCGACAGAGCAGCCTGCACAAAGTGCCGTGAAACCGTCAGATCAGACATTAATTTCGCCATTCGATAAGAAGCAGCCCCATCATAAAACCCCCTAGCCACAATGCAACCGGAGCTGCTGTAACAATTGGCTAATTGTTATGGCGCAACAGGCAGTTGGCCCCCATTGCAAAACCGTGCAGCATGGGGCTATAGAGAACAATACATGGCACAACAAAGGAGAACACCATGGCAGGTCCGTTGACCTCAATGAAGATTCTGGACTTCAGCACCCTGCTGCCCGGGCCATACGCAACCATGCTTTTGGCCGACATGGGTGCAGAGGTGCTGAGAGTTGAGGCGCCAGACCGGGTAGACCTAACCCGCGTGATGCCGCCCCACGATGCTGGAGTAAGTACCGCCCATGCTTTTTTGAATCGAGGCAAACAAACCCTTGCACTGAACCTGAAAAAAGAAGGCAGCAAAGAAAAGATTCTGGAGCTGGTTAAGCACTATGACATTGTGATTGAGCAGTTCCGCCCGGGTGTAATGGACCGGTTGGGTATTGGTTACGAAACCTTGAAGGCGGTTAACCCTAAGCTGATTTACTGCGCCATCACAGGTTATGGCCAGACCGGTCCCTACAAAGATCGAGCCGGGCACGACATAAATTACCTCTCTCTTGCTGGCGTGAGCAGCCACTGCGGCCGTGAAGAAACTGGCCCTCCACCCATGGGCATCCAGATTGCCGACGTTGCAGGGGGCTCCCACCATGCGGTAATGGGCATATTGGCGGCGGTGATCCATCGCCAACAGACCGGAGAGGGGCAGTTTGTAGACATCAGCATGACAGACGCCGCTTTTGCGCTTAACGGCATGGCCGGCGCCGCTAATCTGGCGGGTGCTCAGGAGCAGAAGCCCGAAAGCTCTATGCTCAATGGTGGTTCTTTTTATGACTACTATAAAACGCAGGACAACCGCTGGCTCTCGGTGGGAAGCCTGGAGCCACAGTTTTCTGCGCGACTGTGCGACATTCTTGAGTTGGCTGATATGAAGAGCTTTGCCATGAGCCAAAACCCCGAGCATCAAACGTCATTCAAAGCCGCACTCAGTGAAAAGATACAGCAAAAAACGCTAGAGCAGTGGCAGGCTGTTTTCGCCGATGTCGACGCATGTGTAGAGCCGGTTTTGAGTATTGCGGAGGCGGCAGAACACCCACAGCTCAAAGCGCGGGATATGGTGATTGGGGTTGATCGAGGTGACGGCACGATGCAGAAGCAAATAGGGTTTCCGATTAAGTTTGAGAAAACGCCCGCGTCGACCACACGAATCGGGCGGCCTATGGGCGAGTAATTAAAAGCGTAGCCGGGATTTAATCTGAATATAGGTTCAGTTTTCCCGGCCTTCTGCTAGGTTTAATAGTGTCGCCGACGACGGCGAATCCTGCAGTTAACAATTATAAGGATGACACTATGCAAACCTGGAGTAATCGGGCCGCGCGATCAGCGCGCGGCGCAGCGCTGGTGCTTTTAGGCAGCACAATGCTGGCAGGCTGTTTTGATGGCAGTAGCTCATCATCGGGATCAACCGAGCCTGAACTCAACACCAACTTGTTTCCCGCCGATGGAAAGCTGGAAGCAACCATAAGGAGAACCGAAGGGGGTGTTCCCCATATTAAAGCCGACAACTTGAAATCAGCGGCATTCGGGCATGGTTATGCGCAAGCGCAAGATAATGTTTGTTTGCTGGCGGAGGCGGTTGTCAAGGCGCGTAGTGAGCGCTCCAAGTACTTTGGGCCGGGGCCAGACGCTGGATTCGGGGTAGGCTTGAATATTGTTACCGACTTCAGCTACAAAGCGCAGAAAATTTACAGTGGTGCGGAGTCAGAATTACCCACGCTGAGTGACGAAAGCCGCGCGTTAATCGAGGGGTTTGTTGAAGGCTATAACCGCTATATTACCGAAACAGATCCGGCGACTCTACCGGCTGAGTGCCGGAGCCAGCAATGGGTTAAAACGATTACGCCGGTTGATCTACTCGCTCATTATCGGATCGTAGGGCAATACGCTAGCGGGAACTCCTTTGCCACCGGTGTAGCTTTTCTTGCGGTGCCCCCGGGTGTGAGCCCGGCGCCGAACCCGGTGGCTGCGGTTGGTGCCAGCGATGCCGTTGAAAAGTTACAACAAAATGTTGTTAAGACAGCCTTAGCCTCCGCACAATCCGTTCAAGACTTTAGCGATACAGGTCTGGCAAGTAACGCTTGGGGTATCGGTAAGACTATGACCGAGCAGGGGCGTGGAGCACTGCTGGCGAACCCCCACTTCCCCTACACAGGCCACCGTCGCTTGTATGAAACGCAAATGACTGTGCCGGGTTATATTAATGTTCATGGTGCGGGGCTACTCGGTACGGCCATTCCACTGATTAACTTCAATGAAAATCTAGCTTGGTCACATACCGTGACAACAAGCCGCCGTTTCACTTGGTATGAACTGGTGCTGAAAGATGGCGATGACCTAACCTATGTTAAAGATGGTCAGGAAAAGCCGATTACCGTTGAAACCTACCAAATCGAAGTGGCTATGCCGGGCATGGCAGACCCGCTGGTGCTGGAGCGGGACTTCTACTTCTCCGAGTATGGCCCCATGATCGCAGCCAATGCAATCAACCCGCAGTTGCCCGCGTGGGGAGGGAATGGCGCTCTGAACTCCGGGAAGAGAATCGCGATGACCTATCGCGATGCCAATGCCAATACCGGTGGTCTGCTGGATACTTGGCTGCAGATGAGCCTTGCAAAAAACCTTACCGAGTTTCAGGACGTTTTTAAAAACTGCGGCTCGACGCTTTGGACGAACACCACCTATGCCGACGATCAGGGAAATGCGTTCTACATAGACAGCAGCTCCGTGCCGAATCTTTCGGATAAGGCAGCTGCACTCGTTAATTTAAGGCGGTTGCAGCCGTCCTATGCAGGGCTGTTTGACCAAGGCGTTACTTTGCTTGATGGCAGCAAGTCTATTGAAGATTGGGTAGAAACCGAGTGTGGTGCCCTCACAACTTATGAGCAGAAGCCGAAGCTGTTGCGCACGGACTGGGTTCAGAACTCTAACAGTAGCCACTGGGCAACCAATCCAAGCGAATTCTTGACCGGGTACTCACCGCTCTATGGTGACGAGAATGCACCCATTAATGCCCGGACTCGCCTTGGTATTAAGATGCTGCAGAACCCAATGGCTTCCGGTTTCCCTTCAGCTCCGCTCATTGCTGGCCAAGATGGAAAGTTCAGTGCTGAAGAGCTTTTAGGTGTTATCTGGAATAACAGAGCATGGTACGCAGAGCAGCTTCTCCCTGAGTTACGGAATCGTTGCAACACTATTGGTACCACTCCAGTCGATGGCCGTGATCTGACCCCCTGGTGTCAGGCGCTTGATAATTGGGATGGCCTTTATAACCTTGATAGCAAAGGCGCGCATATCTTCCGGGTGTTCATGGCGAACTATCTGAGTGATATGGATTCTGACCTGACCAAGCCGTTCAGCCCGGCAGACCCCGTAGGAACGCCTGCGCTACCTAATACCCAGAATGCTGGAACGCCAGCTGACACCATGCTTCAGGCTCTCTCTGCGGGAGTTGGTGCACTGCAATCCCAAGGTATTCAGCCAACCGATGAACTTGGCACTCTCCAATACTATCGTGCATCCGGCGGTGCAGCACCTGACTCCGGCGACACACCGACCTTCCAAATGGTTGGGATTCCCTGGCATGGCGGCGACGGTAATATCGATGGCGCTTTTAATGCTATAGGCGTTGTCGGTAGTCCGGTTGCTGAGGACACGAGACTGCCTCGAATTGCGCCCAGCACGATCCCCAACACCGCAGGACTTTCTGATGGCAGTGACGGGATTGATGGTTGGCTGATGTCCAGAGGGACAAGCTGGCACTTTGGGCTTGAGTTCACTGAAAGCGGACCAGAGGCTTATGGCCTTGTAAGTTACTCACAGTCATCTGACCCTATGTCGCCTTACTTCAAGGATCAGAGTCAGATGTATTCCGATAAAATGTATCGCAAGTTGCCGTTCACGGAGGATGAAATTGCGGCGAGCCTAGTTACCAGTGGTGAGTCGACTATAAGCAGTCAGTAGGCAATTTATAGTGAAGAGAATGTGATTGAGTCCGACCCTATGGAAGGGGTCGATACAAAAAAACCGGCGGATGATCAGTCATCCGCCGGTTTTTTATTTTTGCGCCCCGGCCAAGCTCGGGGCTTTGGTGCTTATAGTGGCTTACTGGTTTTGGTCCAGAGCCTTGTCGATTGTCTGGCTGCTGCCAAGCGAAGCGCCAACGGCAGGGGCAGATTGCCCCGGGATGGGCTGTGCGCTGAGGGCTTGAGCGGTTTGAGTGATCATTGCACTAAATGCAACGCTAGTATCCGCCGCTCCGCCGGGGCAGTTTTCGTTAGGCGCAATTGGCCCAATAAAGGTACCGTGGTTCGCGTCGGCGCATGGATTGGTTCCATCGAAGAAACTCGCAACGGGCATTGCACTACCGGTTGGCGTAGTTGTATCGATGATGCCAAGGCCTTCAGATCCATCAGCCAAAGAACTTCCGCCAGCACCCAGATCGATTAGGGCCATGAGCGGCTCGGTTCCCGCCAGCGGCGCTGAGAAGGCACTACCAAGCGTATTCACGTTTGCTTCATTGGGGACAGTAGTGTCGCCAACAACTTCTGTGATCAGGATGTTGTTTGTTGAAGCACCTAGATCTTTAGCGAAATTGACAGGGTCCGATGCATCCACAACAGACTGGAACACATAAAAGAAGCTCTCGAAGTTGGAACTTCCCTGAGTAACTCCAGCGGCTTCCAATCCCCCGAGCAGGCTGCCAGCGAGGGATGTGGAGTTTTCGATCAGTCGGGTTACCTGCCCACTACTGTTATGCAGTACAACAGAGTTCAAACTGGGGAATGAGAAACTACTTAATGGTGTGCCAGCAGACTGGTAGATTCCATTGAGAGTGGTATTTAACGTTCCATCATTTGCAAGTGATGCAAATGCGGTTCCGGAAATACCGCCCAGAGAATGCCCTACGAAATTTACTGGAACGCCAGCAAGGTCACCTTGTGTGGCGTAGTTGCCATCTATGTCAAAGGTTTGAATAGACGCTGCGACGTTCAACAGATCCACAACACCTTGGCGCAAGTTATCACGGCTGTTCATCATGTTGCCCGGGTTGATAAACAGGCTGCCTGAGGAGATGTCAGCTGCACCAGCTTCAACGGGCTGCAACTGAGCGTTACTGGTGTAGCCGAAGTGACGCTCACCAATATAGTCCGCATTGATCAAGGCGTTTAGCTGAGGTTCCAGCGGTGAGCCAGCAACGCCGGGGGCCTGAAGAACCTGACCAATCGTTGCCGTCAGAGTCGCTTCATCGAGCGTATCAAGACCCGGCACACGGCCATTTGTTGCGCCCGCCAAACCGTGCAGTGGCTGGTCAATAGCAACAACGGTTTGGCACGCGCCCTGAGCAAGTGCTATGCCCGGAAGCATTGAGCCACTGCGGTCTACGGTAATGCCATGCTGGAAGATGGTCACGCCGTTAGGCTTGCCAGACTCTGCATTGACGCAGGCCGCAGGCTGCGCAGCTGTTCCATCCAGTACCGGATGGAAAACAACCACTGGTACGGTGGTGTTTGCTTTTTGTTGCGGGAACGGGAAGTAGCCGTTCACGTTCAGTTTACCGTCGATGTCCCTTAGGAATGAGAAGGTCTGCTCGCCCGGTTGTAGGCTCTCATTCAGGCCAGCCTCTAGGCTGGTACTGCCAGACCAGCTACCCGTTACAATGCCTGTGCCGTCGTCACCGGGGAGGGATTGGAAGTACGGCAGAGTAATTGCGCCCTGAGATACCTGTACTTGCTGTGCGGCCGCCTTGATGGGATTTGCGTCATCTAAATTGGCAATGGTCGCCAAGGTGGCCGCAGATTTTGCTGGATAGAAGAACGACGGGCGTGGAATCGGAATATGCAGGGATTTTCCAACTTCGTTCGCTATTGCAGCACCAATGTTCTCCGGAGTAATACGCGGCGTGATTTGGCTCAACCGGGTAATTGACGCCAATTCAGCGGCTGTAAGCGTGCTTGGGTCAAGCTCGCCTTGTTGCAGTTGGCCAGCCTTAACAGCTATAGCTCCAAGCTTTTCCGTAAGTTGTGAAAAGTTCAGAGTGGGGTAGTTGTCTCTAATAACCTTCAACTGTGCCGTAAAGCCGATTTTTTGGCCTAGAGCTGTGCCGAAGGCGGCCGGTGCCATCATGGCTTTCAGAACGTTTTTGTCTGAGTTCGTAGTAAACGAATAAGCGAGGGCCGAATTGGACCCAGTGTTGTTGGCTTCGAGGAATCCGTTTGCCAAAGCATCCAGATTTTGAAGCAGGGACTTAACATTGCCTAGAGCTGGGTTGCCAAGAACACCGTTAGCCAGTTCAACGTCTTGTACAGAGCGCGTAATTGATTTGCCGTTTGCGCCTTGGACAGCGTCAGAAACAATGACCAGATACTTCTGGCCTTCCTCAAGTGGCTCAAGAGGCACCACGCGGATTGCGTTGTCGGTACCGCCATCCAGACTGACTACATCGGCTCGGAATTTGGGCTGCACAAGAGGCGTCTCTAGCCCTTGGCCGAACGGATCGGCAGTTACGATACTAGTTGGGTTAGTGTTCGGAAGCGCCAGTGGTGCTGAAGCTACGGCTGGACCTACGTTAAGCGGAACTAGAAAAACAGATGCATTGGCCAGCACAGACGCAGGGTTCAGGGATCCATCAAACTTTAGGCTAAACGCACCGGAAGTGGAAAACCCGGAGAGGCGGTTTACGGCATCGTCGGCAGGAGTAGACCCAGTTGAGAGGCCGGTAAAATCAAAATTTGCACTCTGAGTTGCACCCAGCAGCAGGATCAGGTCCGAGTTAATCGGGAAGGCAGCATTTTCACCAGCTAACGGGTTAGGATGATAAACCGGCCTTACAAGGCTGCGATCAATGGTTGTATCGTCAATTTTATAATCCGGGTTAGCATTTGCCCCCTCGTCAGCGCCGCTAAGGCAGCCTGTTAGCCCAAGGGAAGACGCCACGGCAAGACTTATTAGTGTTTTCTTGAACATGGGTGGAACCTTTTCCTGTTGTTGTATCGTTATGTTCGGCAACTAACGGGGCCGGTCTGATGCGGTAAACCCGATGTCAGTGGCCTGTTCTGCTTAAACGGTTGTCTGAAATTGTAGCCAGCGCTTCAAGCCAATTTCTGTATTTATGACTATAGCGACACTAAAGCCAGTGTTGATCAGCCAAAAGTGTGATTCTTGCTATTTGGATCCTCCTCGCACAAAAGGGGAGCTTGGCCTTAATGAAAAATAGTCGGCTGGGCGGCGTTTGTCGAGCCCAAGCCAAAGATATGCTGGGGTTTTTACAAAATGTATCAAATGCCCACCAGACTGGGTGTTCCGGCGGGCGAGTGGGTTATTTGAATCGCGAGAAATCGGGTTTGCGCTTTTGCATAAAAGCACTGAAAGCTTCGGCTGCTTCCGGCGATTTCAGGCGCTCTGCAAATAGCTCACCCTCGGCCATCATAGTGGCGGTAAGTGCTTCTTGAGTTGGGCTGCCTAGCAACTTTTTGGTGGCGCGGATGGCGGCCGGAGGTTGGCTGGCGAGTTTCTGGCAGGCTTCCCGAGCGACGTTGTCCGTTTCGGCGGGATCACATATTCGATTTATCAAGCCCATACGATACGCATCCTCTGCACTGAAAGCTCCGCCCAGCATTAACAGTTCGGCGGCACGCACCCGGCCTAACCAAGTAGGTAACAGCAGGCTGGAACCGCCCTCCGGGCACAGTCCCAGACTGGCAAAGGGCATTTGGAAGCGGGCATTGCTGCCTGCAAACACCATATCGCAGTGCAGGAGCATGGTGGTGCCCACACCTACCGCTGGCCCATTTACCGAAACCACTACCGGCTTCGTAGCCTTTGCCAAAAGAAGCAAGAAGCGCCCCACGGGCGTTTCTGTGAAGGCGCCTTGCAAACCGCTGGCAAAATCGCCCAAGTCGTTTCCAGCGGTAAAGCAGTCTTGGCTGCCGGAAAATAAAACGCAACGGATATCAGCATCCGCTTCAGCCTGCTCAAGCGCATCGCCAAGCGCGGTATACATGGCGTGGGTAAGGGCGTTTTTGCGTTCTGGGCGGTTAATGCGAACGGTAAGAATCTGGTTGCTGAGTTCGGTTTGAATGAAATCTGCCACGGTCTCTCCTAACTGGGTGTTTTTTGTCATTTGGTTAGGATGATACCTTTTTTCCGGCAATTGTTAAGAAAACCTTTGCCTTCTGTCCAGTGCCTCGTGCTCATGAATTTCTGGTAAACTGTGCCACCTGTTTTTTTGACGTATCTACCATAACGAGACCAACCTGATGAGGCGCCTATGACCACTGTAATCCGCCAGGATGACCTGATTGAAAGCGTAGCGGACGCGCTGCAGTTCATTTCTTACTATCACCCGAAAGATTTCATTCAGGGTGTTTACGAGGCTTACCAGAAGGAAGAGTCTCAGGCGGCCAAGGATGCTATGGCACAAATTTTGATCAACTCGCGTATGTGCGCGCAGGGCCACCGTCCGCTTTGCCAAGATACCGGTATTGTGACCGTGTTCGTTAACATTGGCATGAATGTTCAGTGGGACTGCGAGATGGCTCTGGACGATGTCATCAATGAGGGCGTGCGTCGTGCCTATGCCAACCCGGACAACGTACTGCGGGCGTCAATTCTTGCCGACCCTGATGGCAAGCGCCAGAACACGGGTGATAACACACCAGCGATTATTCATTACAAAATGGTGCCGGGTGATACGGTTGAGGTTCATGTAGCGGCCAAAGGCGGCGGCTCTGAAGCGAAATCCAAATTCGCTATGCTGAATCCATCCGATTCCGTTGTGGACTGGGTTCTGAAAATGGTGCCGCAAATGGGTGCGGGCTGGTGCCCGCCCGGTATGCTGGGTATTGGTATTGGCGGCACGGCTGAAAAGGCTATGCAGTTGGCGAAAGAATCGCTGCTGGACCCTATCGACATCCACGATCTACAGGCGCGCGGTGCATCCAACCGTGCCGAAGAACTGCGCCTTGAGCTGTTCGACAAGGTGAATGATCTGGGCATTGGTGCTCAGGGTCTTGGTGGCCTGACAACCGTGCTGGATGTGAAGGTAAAAGACTATCCTACCCATGCAGCGAACAAGCCTGTAGCGATTATCCCGAACTGTGCCGCCACCCGCCACGCACACTTTACGCTTGATGGCAGTGGCCCCTCTCTACAAACCCCGCCAAGCCTAGAAGACTGGCCTGAAATCACTTGGGAAGTAGGCGAGGGTGTACGCCGGGTTAACCTGAATACCGTCACGCCGGAAGAAGTAAAAGAGTGGCAGCCGGGTGAAACCGTTCTGTTGTCTGGCAAGATGTTGACAGGCCGTGATGCAGCCCACAAGAAGATGGTGGATATGATCAACGCAGGCGAAGAACTGCCGGTGGACCTGAAAGGCCGTTTCATTTATTACGTGGGCCCGGTAGACCCAGTACGTGAAGAAGTGGTTGGCCCCGCAGGTCCAACTACTGCGACCCGTATGGATAAGTTTACTCACACAATGCTTGAGAAAACCGGCCTAACCGGCATGATTGGTAAAGCCGAGCGTGGCCAGGTGGCCATCGATGCCATCAAGGAATTTGGCGCCGTGTATCTCATGGCTGTGGGTGGTTCAGCCTACTTGGTCTCCAAAGCCATCAAGCACGCGGAAGTAGTTGCTTTCCCAGAGCTGGGTATGGAGGCCATTTACGAGTTTGATGTGGAAGACATGCCGGTAACCGTGGCGGTGGACTCCAAAGGCACGTCGGTTCACCAAACAGGTCCGGTGGAGTGGCAAGAGAAGATTATCGCTGCGAAGGCATTGTGACATTAGCTAGGCCTTGACACTGAGGGCCAGATTTCTAAATCTGGCCCTCAGTTTTCCTATCCTGTTTCTCCGCAGTTAACTTGAACAGCTAATGTTCAAATGCTTGCCCCAATCTGGCGGTAGCTCTGCATATTTTTCAAAGTCTGGTTGCTCGTCGAAGGGCTTCTCCAGAACCTTTAACAGTTCCTTCATTGGCTCAAAGTCGCCGTTCTGTGCCTCCAGAATCACTTTCTGCGCCAGATAGTTCCTCAGAATGTACTTAGGGTTCACCCTGCGCATTTCGTATTCCCGTTCATCCCGGGCGCGGGTTTCTTTTTTAAGCCGTTGCTCATAACGCGCAAGCCATTCATCTGCCACTTGGCGGTCTACGAATAGATCCCTCAGGGGCGCGTGGCCGTGGTCATAAAGGTTGGACAGTGCGCGGAAGAAGGCCGTGTAGTCGGTGCGGTGCTCGTTGAGCATGCTGAAGGTGTCCATAACCAGCCCGAGATCGCCTTCGTCCTCCTGAACAAGTCCAAGTTTGTCCCGCATGTTTTGTAAAAAGCGCCCGTTGTAGGCCGTTTCGTAGCGCTGCAAACCCTTGCGAATGGTGTCTTCATCCATTGCCGGCAGCAACGCATTGGCAAGGTACTGACAGTTTGCAAAGCCTACCTGAGGCTGGCGGTTGTATGCGTATCTGCCACCTTGATCGGTATGGTTGGATATGTAACCGGCATCAAAATCATCCAGAAAGGCGAAAGGTCCGTAGTCGAAGGTGTCGCCGATGATGGACATGTTGTCGCTGTTCATCACGCCATGGCAGAAGCCTACGGCTTGCCAGTCGGCAATAAGGCGGGCCGTGCGCTCAACGACTTCTTCAAACCAGCGCCCATGGCGCTCTTCCTCGGCTAGCTGTATCAGGTGGGGGAAGTGAAGCGATATAACGTGTTCGAGAAGGGTTTTAACGGTTTCCGGACCTTCGTGGTGCGCCGCAAACTCGAAGTGGCCAAAGCGGATATGGCTTTGTGCTACACGCACCAGTGCGGCTGCAGTTTCAATAGACTCTCTTCGAACCGGGTCCCGGGCACTGACCATGAACAGGGCGCGGGTGGTGGGAATGCCCAGCCCGTGCATGGCTTCGCTGCACAGGTATTCGCGGATAGTGGAGCGCAGAACTGCTCGGCCATCACCAAAACGGGAGTAGGGCGTTGTCCCCGCGCCCTTCAGGTGCCAGTCCCAGCGGCGGCCATCAGGGCCTATGGTTTCCCATAAGAGCAGGCCTCGGCCATCACCCAGTTCCGGGTTGTACATGCCAAATTGGTGGCCGGTGTATTTCATGGCCACCGGGTCCATACCTTCGAGCAGTTCCGTGCCGCCACCAATCTTTGCCCAATCGGCTTCGTTGGTAACGTGAAAACCCATTTCTCGCGCCAACTTGTGGTTAAAGCACGCCATTTTCGCGTCTTTGAGCGGCGTGGGCTGAACCCGGGTGTAGAAGCTATCCGGGAGTTCCAAATAGCGGTGTTCTACACGAAAACCCTTGTTGCCCATAAAGTAATTGCACTCCCATGAAGGCGACTCTTTACAACCCTGAAGGCAGTTGGGGTATCCTGACGTGATATTCCCTGACCTGCTATTCAGAGCGCTGAGATTTAAAACATGATGAAAGCAATCAAGATAACCGATGGCTCCCTTGCATGGGAAGACTGCGCGAGCTATGAAGAACTGCCAGCGGATCACGTGGCAATCGATGTTGTCTGGAGTGCCGTTAACCGTGCGGATCTGTCGCAACGCGCCGGTGTTTACCCTCCGCCTCCGGGTGCGTCTGAAATTTTGGGACTGGAGGTGAGCGGTCGTATCTCTGCCGTTGGCGAGGCCGTTACGGGCTTTGCGCCGGGCGACGAAGTGTGTGCCCTGCTCACCGGTGGTGGTTACGCCACTCAGGTAGTGGCTCCTGCCGCACAGGTGTTGCCTATTCCGAAAGGGTTCTCACTGAAAAAAGCAGCGGCACTGCCAGAGGTGTATGCAACGGCATGGCTGAACCTGTATCAAGAAGCAGACCTGAGACCCGGTGAGAGGGTTTTGTTGCATGCGGCCGGCAGTGGTCTAGGGACCACCGTTATTCAAATTGCTACGGCTTTTGGTAATCCGGTATTCGCGACCGCAGGAGATGACGAAAAGCTGGAAGTCTGCCGCAAATTGGGTGCAACCGGCACCTGGAACCGCAAAAATGGCTCATTTGTTGACGCAGTGAAGAGCTGGGGTGGTGTGGATATGGTGCTGGACCCGGTTGGTGGCAGTTATATCAAGGATGACCAAAAGGTTCTCAGTGCCGATGGTCGGATTGTTTTAATCGGTCTTCTCGGGGGGCGTTATGCGGAGGTCGACTTGGGCTTGATGTTAGTTAAGCGCCACAAGTTGATTGGTTCTACACTGCGTTCCCGGTCAGTAGCAGACAAGGAGCGTGTGATGCAGGACCTATACCGTCACGTTTGGCCGCTTCTGGTCGCCGGGCAAATTGAGCCTGTGATCGACAGTGCATGGCCCATCGAGCAGGCTGAGGAAGCCATGGCGCACGTGGCGGCGAACAAAAATACCGGAAAGGTACTCCTCCAGATAGGGGAGTAGCCTTCCCGGTGCTCTAAGGCAGCTTAAGTTAGTCGGCGATGTGTACCAGTTGCTTGCCGAAGTTTTTGCCCTTCAGCATTCCCTTGAAGGCCTCAACTGCGTTTTCGAGGCCTTCAGCAACGGTTTCCCGATACTTGATCTCGCCGGACGCAATGCGGCTTGTGAGGATATCGGTTATTTCCTGATGCTTGTCCTGCCACTCGGTTACCAGAAAGAAGCGGTGCTCAGGTACCGGGTCGAGGCGCTTGAGAATATCAAACGGCGTCTCTACTTTGTCTGTGCTCTTGGCATTGTAAGCCGAGACATAGCCGCAAATCGGCACTCTTGCTCCTGCATTCAGCAGTGGCGCAACGGCTCTGGTTACATCACCCCCCACGTTTTCGTAGTAGATGTCGATGCCGTCGGGGCAGGCAGCTTTCAAGTCGGCTTCCAAATTACCGGCTTTGTAGTCTACGCAAGCGTCAAAACCAAGCTCGTCAACGACATAGCCGCACTTCTCCGGACCACCGGCAACACCGACAACACGGCAACCGTTAGTTTTTGCAGTTTGGCCAACCACTGTGCCCACGGGGCCTGATGCGGCGGAAACCACGACGGTCTCTCCCGCTTTAGGCTTGCCTACATAGGTTAAACCGCAGTAACCGGTGCGGCCAGGCATACCGGCAACACCAAGGTATGTTTGCAGCGGAACGCCTTCTTTTTGATGGATTTTGTAAACCATTGGGGCGTCTGCCGGAAAGGTTACATACTCCTGCCAGCCTGAGTAACAGGTGATTAAATCACCGACTTTTAGTTTGTCTGAACGAGACTCGACAATCCTCGCTACACTCTCGCCTACGATGGGTTCGTCGATCCCGATAGGATCCATGTAGCCCTTGGCATCGTTCATGCGTGGGCGCATGTATGGGTCTAATGATAACCAAAGAACCTGTGCAACAACTTCACCCTCTTCGGGTTTGCGCACTGGGCGATCTTCCATAACGAGATCACCGTCTTGGATTTCCCCGTTGGGGCGTTTTTTCAGTACGATGGCATGATTTTGATACTGACTCATAGTATTCCTCCCTATCTGTAGTGAGGCTTTTCGGAGCAGGCTTGCTCCTTGGGTTGCGTAACGAAACCAGATTAGCCTGCAGCAGAATAGCTTTGGGGTCAACCGCCCGACTTATTGGAATGCTGACCGATTTACTCCCGGCCAAACTCCCGGCACTACAAACACTCGATCTATTTCTAACCAGTATCCTGTTTCCGGGTCTTTTTGCATCATAGCGAACAGTTGGGGCACGGCTCTGTGTTCCGCGCGTTCCAGTGCTTCCAGAGTGTGCGTAGTATTAGGCGGATCACTCTGATACCAGTTACCAATCCAGTGCGGTTTGTTAAGAACAACCCAGTGTGACGTGTCCAGAGCCTTGGCCTCGGCAATATACATCCAACTCCCGCGCAGGTGCCCATCGGGAACATAAGCGGGCGTTTGCACCTGTTCGTTGGTGGGATAGAACAGGTATCCCGGCATGAACACTCGCGGTGTCAGTGGGCCAGCTATGTCGAATTCAGAAAGGAGTGCGAGGGTTTCAGGACGCTGTGTTCGTTGGCTTTGTTGCTTAAGCAGGCTGGTTGTTTTTATATCCAGCCTGTCCCGGGCATTGGGACCGTACCAGAAGGTACGGCCGTCTGACGCCGGTACACCAAGATAAAACTTGATGGCGATTTCGTGGTGCTCAATCCGGTCGTCTATTAGGTTGTGCACTACAAAGTCGAGCTCTCCGATGGTGCGCCCGCTCGATTGGATTTGCTGGTTTTTTAGTAGGATGGGCCAACCTAGCAAGTCGTTTAATAAAATTTGATACAGCCGCTCAAAATAAAAACCCAGCCTCCGCTGCGGTGGTTCGCTCAGCAGGAGCGGTGCGGTTTCAGGTTTCTGGTCCCAGCGTTTGAGTAAATCGGGGTAGTTTGGGGGCAAATAGTGCGAGGGATCGATTGTGATCGGCGAGTGCAGCAGTTGCGGTGTTTGGCACAACCAAGCGAGATGTCGTATAGCTGGTGTTTGGTAAGAATTGATCAGCTTGGCGGCTAGGTTTGCATTCATACACCCAGAATACCGTAAACTGTCGGTGAATAAAGGTGCGAGGTTTGAAAGGGCTGCTAGCTTAATCGAAAGGCCCGCAGGCCTAATCGCAACAAGTTGCCGCACAAAGCGCCAGAGAACAGAGAAGGGAGAGAGCAACATGCAATTTCTACACACGATGATTCGCGTTAGTAATCTCGAACAAACTTTGCACTTCTTTTGCGACTTGTTGGGCATGGTTGAGATTGACCGTAAAAGCAGCGAAAAAGGCCGATTTACTCTAGTATTTCTGGCGGCACCGCAAGATGAGGCGCAAGCTCGTGAAAACAGGGCTCCCATGCTGGAGTTAACCTATAACTGGGACCCGGAAGCGTACGAAGGTGGGCGTAATTTTGGTCATTTGGCATACCGGGTGGACGATATCTACTCGCTTTGCGAGTCATTACAGGCGAACGGCGTTACCATCAACCGCCCACCGAGAGATGGGCGCATGGCGTTTATCCGCACCCCGGATAATATATCTATAGAGTTACTGCAGAACGGGGAGCCACTGGCGCCTAGGGAACCTTGGGCAAGCATGGAGAATACGGGCACCTGGTAAGCTGAATAGGCTTGCGGGAATTGCAGATGTAAGAAAACGTCCATAGAATCATTGGATCACTTTTACTTTGCTTGTTGGTATCACGCTCAAAGCATCAGGACGATGCGCTAAAACAGGGAGATAATTCATGGAAGACTGGCAAGGATGCTTGGCCCCTCAATGTCAGACTGCATTGCTGAATGCCCGTGAAGATGTTGATCGTCGCGGCGGCGCAGTAATTACGGTCGAAGATTTTCTGCTTGCATTGCTGAACACCAGCCCTTCTATAAGCCGCTTTTTGCGTGGATCCGGTGTCGATATGGATGAGCTTATCCGCACCGTTCAGTGTGAACAGCCGATTGTGACCGAAGTGGGCGGTGAAGGGCTGCTTTCTTCTCAGCTGATCTACTGGTTGGCGACTGCACGAGAAACTTATGGGACGCCTGCTTGGCTCGATTGGCCGCAACTCCTAGAGGTGCTTGCACGATACGCAGAGCGCCTGCAGGAAAAGGCGTATGTTTCGGTTCTTGAGTTGGTTTCACGGTGGCCGACCGCAATTGACCAGATGGATAGCAATCACTTGGATAGTGATCAACTAAATAGTGACGGAAGCCTCGCAAACTCAGGAATTAATGAGGAAACGGCTCCTGTTGTTATTACCGATACGGACTGGATTGAACTGGCGGAAGACGTTGCTATCACTCTGGCCGCAACACCAAATGCGCTAGTTTGGGTAAGGGGAGAGCGTGGCGCGGGTAAATCTGCTTGGCTGCGTTCGCTGTTATCATCGTTCGCGCAACCCTATGTTGAAATGGACCTGCGCCGCGAAGCGGAATTAATGGCTAGCGAACTCGCCGTTATTCCGGCCACTGGCAAAAGGTCCTGGCCAGTGTTGGTGCTAGATAATGTGACACCGGCCGACTTGCTTATGTTGATGGGTAGCCCGTCGGGTCTTGCTTCTGAACTGGTTCAGCGGTGGCAGGGGTCCGTGATGCTTTTGGGGCCGGATGTGCAGCCTGAAGGTGCGGAAAGCTGTCGTACATTGGAGCAGCGGCTTGGGCGGGCACTGGAGGTCTATAATGCGCCGCTTTCCAGTGAGATGCAGCGCAAGGCAATCTTGGTCGCACATCAGGCAGCTATAGAGCGCCGATGGAACATTCATTTGCCGCAACCGGTGATTCAGTTTGCAGCCTCCCGGCGTAGCCGGTGTGTTTCTACCCCGGGCGGAATGCTCCAGTGGGTAGAGCGAGCTGCTGCACGGCTGGAGATATTTGCCCGGCGTGGGCCCGTGAAGTCGGTAGCGCTTTCCGGGCAAGAAGATACGCTCCGGCGCCAGAGTCTTGTTGCCATGGCGAGGCAAGAACCACTGGATGAAATAGCCCAGTCGCTTGAAGATGTGCAATTGTTGCGTGTGGCTGCGGAAGTCGACTGGTACGAACGGCAAGCAGCAGGCACATTGCGCCAGCTTACGGTGGACGATTTACGGTATGAACTGGAACGCTGGCTTGCAGCGCGGCCCGGGCCGGTTCACTATGTGCTGCATTGTGATCACCAGCATGGAGAATCTGCGAGTGCAGGATCTTGAAATCTACATTCGTGACCTGAAAGCAGGTGCCGTTTCCCGTTGGCTGGAAAGCCATATAAAGCAGTTGGTATTTGATGACAGTGATGTTGCATCCGTTATCAAAGGCTCCGCGTATTTTGGCGAAGTGCGGCTTAAAATCACCTTGTATCCACAGGCTTTTGGTAAGCGATTTACCTCGTTGATTATTGAAGGTGAGAAGTTACCTTGGAGTAGCGATCTGGATTGTGCACGCAGTGCATGGCGAGCGATGGAGACCGAAGTCCGTTGCAGCCCGGGGGAGTGGCAAGAGGGTGAGGCGGTGGAAGATGAAAAATGGTGGCGGTTGGACGACCGGGGAGAGCAGCTTGTTGTTTGGAATTGACTAGTGTCCCGTCTGGCTAATTCGCTGACCTACTGCGAGCCGCTAAGGCTTCTGGCCAAGGCGCCAGTGCGCAGGTGTGGTGGTTCCACATCAAGGGCTGGCAACACCGGCCAGAAGCCTTAGCGGCTCGCCCTTTGGGAGCCCCTGCGGGCTTTGATAGCCGCGTTGCGCTGTCTCGATTTGGAACCACCAAACCTTCGCCACCGCGCCTAGCTCTCAAAGCCCGCAGGGGCTCAGTAGGTCAACGAATTAGCCAGACGGGACACTCGCTGCGTGCCATCCAGAACGAAAAAAGGCAGCCCCTAGTCAAATAGTGGGCTGCCTTTTTGTATCGGCTTAGGTTTCAGTCGCTCAGGATTGAAACGTTATCTGCTTGCAGGCCTTTATCGGCGTCAACCACACTGAAACGAACCAGTTGGCCTTGGCGAAGAACCCTGCGACCACTTCCACGAATAGCACGGAAGTGAACAAAGACCTCGTCTCCGCTGTCGCGGACAATGAAGCCAAATCCCTTCTTGACGTTAAACCACTTTACAGTGCCTTCTTCGTCGCCTTCCGGGCTGTCGTCGTCATAGTCGGCATCATCGTTATCGGAGTTCGCATAGCCTTGGCTAGAACTCTGGCTCCGAGACGGTGAGCTGCTGCGCTGCGGCGCACTGCGTGCCGGTTGCTGTTTAGCGGCAACTGCTACGGCAATAAAGCCGGTAATACCGAAAACAATGAAGGTTATGACGTATGCGGCAATGCCACGGGTGCTGCCCAGAGCCTCTACAAATTCGCCAATGGCAATCAGGCGAAGTGGTTCAGGGGTAAATGAGAGCAGCAGGGCAAGTACCAATGGTGCTGGGATAGCGATCAGGAGAGCAACAAGGATCGCTTTGGCTGGATTACGCATTGACTGAGAATTCTCCATTTTTCATTAACGCTGACGATAAAAAACCGGATATCGGGTAAAATCGCTTATCCGGCCAGTGATTACCACCTGATTCCCTAAAAAACGGAAGCTCGGGCGGGCAAAAGCGGCATGATAGCAGATTATCCCCGCGGCATACCAAACGGCTGTGGCATCGAATGCTCTTGGCAGGATCTGGATCTCATATTTACCCATTCACGCGAACCAATTATCCAAGAGGGTTGAGTAGTTGATGAGTCAAAACGATTTGCAAACCAGGCTGGACGAACTCGAAACACGGCTTGCCTTTCAGGATGATGTTATCCATACCCTGAGCGAGCAGGTGGCGAAGCAGGAGATGGATATTCGTGAACTGTGGGATGCGAAGCGGTTACTGCATAGCCAGATCAAGGATTTTTCGTCGTCTAACATCAAGCGTGAAGAGGAAGAGTTGCCGCCACCTCACTATTGATTCGTGAAACAAAGAGGCCAGAACAATGTTCTGGCCTCTTTGTTTGCGTTAGTTTTCAAGCGAGCCGCTCAGGCTAGCAATTCCACAAGAATCTGCTCATAAATTCGGGATAGAGTGTCTAGATCCTCAGCTTTTACGCATTCGTTTACTTTGTGAATGGTCGCGTTGATGGGGCCAAGCTCTACAACCTGCGCGCCGGTTGGTGCGATGAAGCGCCCATCAGACGTTCCACCAGACGTAGAGAGCTCAGTCTCGCGCCCGGTTACGTTCCGAATGGCGCTCTGGCTGGCAGACACCAGCGCGCCCTTATCCGTTAGGAACGGGCGGCCACTGAGGTGCCATTGCAGGTCGTATTTGAGATTGTGTCGCTCAAGTGTTGCCACCACCCGCTCTTCAAGGCTCTCCGCCGTGTTTTCTGTGCAGTATCGGAAGTTGAAGTGCACCAAACATTCGCCGGGGATGATGTTGCTACCAGTGCCAGCTTCCATTTTTGTAATCTGGAAGGTTGTAGGCGGGAAATAATCGTTGCCGTTGTCCCAGAACTCATTCGCCAGCGTATGCAGAGCTGGTGCGACTGCATGGATGGCATTCTCCGCCAGATGGGGATAGGCAACATGGCCCTGAACGCCCTTTACCGTTAAGTAGCCGTGCAGCGAGCCCCGGCGGCCGTTCTTTATGACATCACCGACTTCATGAGTGCTGGAGGGTTCGCCAATCAAGCACCAGTCAATCTTTTCTGAACGGGCTTCCAGTGCTTCGATAACCTTCACAGTGCCGTTTTGGGCCGGGCCTTCCTCATCACTGGTAATCAACAGGGCGATGGAGCCGCGATGATTCGGGTGAGCACTTACGAAGCGCTCACATGCAGTGATGAAGGCCGCGAGACTGCCTTTCATGTCGGCAGCGCCCCGGCCATGGAGGTAGCCATCCTTGATAACCGGATCAAACGGCGGGTGAGTCCAGTTTTTTTCAGGCCCGGTAGGAACCACGTCGGTATGGCCAGCAAACGCAAGCACAGGCCCCTCTGAGCCTTTGCGCGCCCAGAGGTTGTCGGTGTCGCCAAACCGCATGTGCTCTCCGGCAAAACCCAAGGGAGATAGCCGCGACATCATGAGTTCTTGGCAACCCGCATCATCTGGCGTTACTGATGGCCGGCTGATCAGGTCGATGGCCAGTTTGAGTGTTGGTGAATCAGTTATTTGCATGGAGTTCGTCGTTCAGCTCGATAGCGGATTGATTGGTTTTACATTCAACCGCGCCGGTTTGGCTGTTACGGCGGAACAGAAGGTCTGGCTTGTTGGCCAGATCGCGGGCTTTGATGATTTCGACCAACTTGTTGCTGTCGTCCAGCAGAGCCACTTTGGTACCGGCAGTAATGTACAGGCCTGCCTCAACCTTGCAGCGGTCACCCAAGGGAATGCCAATACCCGCATTGGCGCCGATCAGGCAGTTTTCGCCAACAGAAATAACCATGTTGCCGCCACCAGACAGAGTACCCATGGTGGAGCAGCCGCCACCGAGGTCTGACCCCTTGCCCACCATCACGCCTGCAGAAATGCGGCCTTCAATCATGCTGGTGCCTTCGGTGCCAGCATTGAAGTTGATAAAGCCTTCGTGCATAACGGTTGTACCTTCACCCACGTATGCGCCAAGGCGCACGCGCGCTGTATCTGCAATGCGAACGCCATTGGGCACTACGTAGTCCGTCATCTGAGGGAACTTATCTACAGATTTTACTTCCAGAGAACGGCCTTCAAGGCGGGCCCTGAGCTGACGCTCCGGTAGCTCGTTCAGGTCAATGGCGCCCTCGTTGGTCCATGCCAGATTAGGCAGTAGGCCGAAGATGCCGTCCAGTTTCAGCCCGTGGGGTTTCGCTTGCCGGTGGGAGATCAGATGTAGCTTAAGATAAACCTCCGGCGTGCTTGAGGCAGTATCGTCTGTTTCCAGAACGGTCACTACAACCGGTCGTTTGCTGTCGGCGGCTTTCTCGGCGAGTGATGCCTGATTTGTTGAGCCGATTTGGCGCAGAGCCTTCGCAAATTGAACCAGTTGTTCAGCGGTTGCATGGATTGCCCGGTTTCCGCCTTTATAATCCAGAGCAGTCCCCACTACATCAATCAGCTCTGTCTCGGGTGTGATGATCGGTTGCTGGTAAAAAACCTCCAGCCATTCTCCCTGATTATTTTGGGTGCCGATACCTATGCCGAATGCAAAGCTCATGCAGTGAATGCTCCTGTCTATATGGTGATGTTTATTTGATTATTGATGCCCAATCATCGGCCTTGAAGCCGATATAAACCGCGCCGTTATATTCGACGACGGGCCGTTTAATGATGGAGGTGTTTTCCAGCATAATATCGTGGGCAGATTGGGCGCTGATAGTATCACGAACCTCGTCGCTGAGTTTGCGCCAAGTGGTGCCACGGCGGTTCAGGAGGCTTTCCCAGCCCACCGCTTTTTCCCACTGGGATAACCGGTTTTCATCCAGCCCTTCTTTTTTGAAATCGTGAAACTCGTAGCTAATGCCTTGCTCATCAAGCCATTTACGGGCTTTTTTTACGGTGTCGCAATTGCGAATGCCATAAAGCTTCATAATTCAGTTTGCCTTTACAAATTCAACGATGCGCCTTGCGGCTTCTACGCACTCTTCCAGTGGTGCAACCAATGCCATGCGAACTCTGTTCTTGCCCGGATTGTGGCCATCCACAGTACGCGATAAATAACGGCCGGGCAGAACATGAACGTTTTGCTGAGCTGACAACTCTTTTGCAAAGGTTTCATCGTCCATGGGGGTGGTAGGCCAGAGGTAAAATCCCGCATCGGGAAAGTCCACTTCCATGACTTCGCGCAGAATAGGCACCACGGCTTCAAACTTGGCACGATAAGCCGCTCGGTTCTCCCGCACGTGATCTTCATCTTGCCAAGCGGCAATGCTCGCGAGCTGGTTATGAACCGGCATGGCGCAGCCATGGTAGGTTCGGTAATTCAGATAGCCTTTCAATATGCTTGCGTCACCCGCTACAAAGCCGGATCTCAGGCCCGGCAGGTTGCTGCGTTTTGACAGGCTGTGGAAAACAACACAGCGTGCGAAGTCGTTACGACCTATAGCAGCGCAAGTCTGTAGTAGGCCTTCAGGCGGGTTGTTTTCATCAGGGTAGAGTTCCGAATAGCACTCGTCTGAGGCAACAATAAAGTCATACCTGTCTGCAAGCTCAATAACCTTGGTCAAGGTACTCCGTGGCATGACTGCCCCGCTGGGGTTTCCAGGAGAGCAAAGAAATAACACCTGACAATCCCGCCACACGGATTCCGGCACCGCGTCGAAGTCCGGAATAAAACCGTTGGAGCCATCGCAGGGCAGGTAAACCGGCGTAGCACCTGCTAAAAATGCTGCCCCTTCGTATACCTGGTAAAAGGGGTTGGGGCTCACAACTGTGGCCTGCCTGCTTGCATCAACCACCGCCTGCACAAGTGAAAAGATGGCCTCACGGGTGCCGTTTACCGGGACGATATTGTGTTCCGGGTCCAGAGAGCCTGCTTTCAGCTGAAATCGTTGAGTGGCCCATTGGCTAATGGCCACCCGCAGCTCACCCAGACCCCGGGTGGTGGGGTAGTTGGCCAGCCTGTCGAGATTGTCTGCAATCACCTGTTTTACAAACTCAGGGGACGGGTGTTTGGGCTCGCCAATACCGAGGGAAATAGCTGGCAGATGCTCTGGTACCGAAATACCGGCTTTGAGTTTCGCCAACTTCTCGAAGGGGTAGGGGTGTAGCTTTTTCAGGTTGGGGTTCATTGAGTTTCGTCCAGCATTTTGCATAGGTCTTGCTGTAGGGCGTGGCACACGGAAGGGTCGCTGATTGGTTCGCCTTGTTCGTCGGTCACAAAGAAAACGTCTTCCACGCGCTCGCCCAAGGTAGCAATTTTGGCATTACTCAAGCGTATACGATGATCCAGCAGCACCTGACCAATCCGTGCCAGAAGGCCGGGACGGTCAGGCGTAATCACTTCAATCACCGTGCGCTCGTTAATGGTGTCGTTGGAAAACAACACTTCGGTTGGGAAGGCAAAGTGCCTGAGCTGTCGCGGCGTGCGGCGGTGAATGATGTCAGGGTAATCCTCCGGATCATCCAGCTCTTCGATCAGGCGCCTGCGCACCCGCTCTTTGCGGGCAGGGTCCACACCCAGTGGTTGGCCCTTCTCGTCCAGAACCACATAGGAGCTGATGGTGAAGGGGCTATCATTCGAGCTGATGCGGGCATCAACAATGTTCAGGTTGAGTTGCTCCAGCACGGCTGTTGTTGCTGCAAACAGGGTAGCCCGGTCTTTCATGTAAATAATGATTTGGGAGAAGCCATCGGTTGGGCCGCCATGGGTATCTCGAATAAGCACCAGTGGTCCGGGCGTGTCGCCATGATTGATGATTGCGGCTGTTTGCCAAGCAATATCAACCGTGGAATCCTGCAGGAAGTAGTCCTCATCGACAGTATCCCAGATAGCATCTATCTGCTCGTTAGTGATGTTTTGGGCATGGAGAATATCCCTTGCCTCAGACTGGGTCGCGCGTACCCATTCCTGTCTGTCTACAGGGATTTCCGTGCCTTGCCTTAGGGCTCTCTTGGCTTCTAGATAAAGTTGACGCAGTAGGGATGCCCGCCAGGTGTTCCAGAGTTTTGGGTTGGTGGCGCTGATATCGCAAACCGTAAGGATGTACAGATAATCCAAATGCGCCTGGCTGGGCACTGCGCGAGCAAAGGAACGAATAATGTCCGGGTCAGAAATATCTTTTCGCTGCGCCGTCATCGACATCAAAAGGTGGTTTTCTACCAGCCAAGAAACCAGTTGGGTGTCGCGCTCACCTAAGTGGTGGCGCTCACAGAAGGATTCGGCATCTACGGCGCCAAGCTCTGAATGGTCTCCGCCACGGCCCTTAGCAATATCGTGGTATAGGCCGGCAATATAAAGCAGTTCTCGCTTGGGTAGGCCGTGGATCAACCGGGCGGCCAGCGGATAGTCGCCGCGAGCCTCCGGGCCACTCATTCGCACCATGTTGCGAACAACCCGCATGGTATGCGCGTCAACGGTGTAAATATGGAAAAGATCGTGCTGCATCTGGCCAATAATCTGGCCGAATTCGGGCAGGTAGCGGCCCAGCACGTTGTACTTTTTCATGGCGGAGAGCGTTGTATCCAGCCCGTGGGGCGTTTTCAGCAGTTCCATGAACAGGGATGTCACGGCTAAGTCAGCCCGAAAAGCGTCATCAATCAGGTGTCTGTGTGCCCGCAAAGAACGAATGGTGGTCGCCCGAATACCCTTTATTTCAGGGTGCTGCGCCATCAGTACGAAAATTTCCATAATCGCGTAGGGCGAGTAGGCAAACACCTGATTGTTTACCGCTTCTATATAGCTGTTGCGAATCTGGAACCGCTTGTTGATGGGCTGTATGTTGTCCTCTGTGCCGGTGCCGAGTATCGCCTCATCGTAGAACTGAAGAATAACGTCAGCCAGTTCGGCAAGCGCCAATACTGCCCGATAGTACGATTGCATCATAAGCTCTACGTCGAGCCGCTTGCCTTCGTCTTTAAAACCCAGCATTTGGGCTAGGGCCCGTTGGTGGTCAAACAGTAGGCGGTTTTCATTCCGGTTTGCGATCAACTGCAACCCATAGCGCAGCCGCCAAAGCAGAGTTTCACCTTGTACTAAAACTTGATGCTCTTCATCCGTTAATATGCTGAAGCGGGTGAGGTCGGCAATGCTTTGTAATCCAAAGTGCCGCTTGGTAATCCAGCCGATGGTTTGTATATCCCGCAGGGCGCCAGGGGAGCTCTTTACGTTGGGCTCGAGGTTGTACTCGGTATCGCTGTATTTTTTGTGGCGCCGCTGCTGCTCTTTGCGCTTTGCAATAAAGTAGTCGCGGTCTGTGATGATGTTGTCGGAGTATGCTTGGTCACTGAGCTCTATGCGCAGTTCGTCCGGGCCCGCGATTGTGCGGGTTTCCAATAGATTTGTGAGGGTGGCTATATCGCCCCTTGCAGCAGATTTGCTCTCCTCAATACTGCGAACGCTATGGCCGATGTCTAGCTTGAGATCCCAAAGCAGAGTGACAAAGGCGCCAAGATCTTCCTGCCATTCCGGGTTCATGCCATTTCGGGTGAGAATGAGCAGGTCTATGTCCGAATGCGGATGCAGCTCACCCCGTCCGTAGCCGCCAACGGCGATTAGAGCAATATCTGGTGAGCTGGAGAAGGGGTAGCGGTTCCAGATCAGCCCCAGAACGGTGTCTACCGTATCGGCTCTGGAACGGACCAGAGCCCTTACATCGGCGCCCTGTCGGAAGGCTTCGGCATCTGCATCATAGCGTTCTTTCAGCAGTTCTCTGGCTGCCTTGACCGGGGAGGGGTCCCCGCTGATTCTGGCCACCAGCTCCTGACGCGTCACTTAGAAAGACTCCTCCGATCGTTTCGTCAGCACTTCATAACCATCGGATGTCACTAGAATGGTGTGCTCCCATTGCGCTGAAAGTTTGTGGTCTTTGGTGACCACCGTCCACTGGTCTGGCAGCAGCTTGGTGTGGTACTTACCCTGATTGATCATAGGCTCTATGGTGAAGGTCATGCCTTCTTTGAGTTCCATGCCTGTGCCGGGTTTGCCGTAATGCATAACTTGCGGCTCTTCGTGGAACACTTTGCCGATACCGTGGCCGCAGTAATCCCGAACTACAGAAAATCGGTGTTTCTCGGCATGCTGCTGGATAACATGACCTATATCCCCCAAGCGCGCCCCGGGCTTCACCAACTCAATACCTTTATAGAGGCATTCCTGCGTGATACTGATTAGGCGCTCGGTGCCGGGCTTGGGCTTACCAACAATCCACATTTTGCTGGTGTCGCCGTGGTACTCGTCTTTTATAACCGTTACGTCAATGTTCACTATGTCGCCGTCCTTCAGAATCTTTTTTTCTGAAGGTATACCGTGGCAGACAACATGGTTTACGGATATGCACACAGACTTAGGGAAACCCTTGTAGTTCAGAGGAGCAGGGATTGCTTGCTGCTCGTTAACGATATAGTCGTGGCAAATCTGGTTAAGCTCTTCCGTGGAAACGCCGGGCTTAACGTGCTCCCCGATCATTTCGAGAACTTCTGCTGCCAGGCGGCCTGCCACACGCATCTTTTCAATTTCTTCCGGAGTCTTGATCGATACTTGCATTGAGCTTCCCATTGATTTGTGTCAAACGAGCATTTTAAGGGTCCCGCGCTCAGGGTACAAGGAACGCCCGGTGCAAAATTAATGGCGTTGGGCCGCCGATTTGTGGTATAAACGCGCCCGCTGGAAACAAATCCGGCAAATTCACACACGTGTCAGCACGTTGCCCCAGGGTGCCTGCTCCCGCTTTAAGAAGTGTAAGGGATGTCTGGTTGGGGTAATTGGACGCGTGGAGGACTAACCCGAAGCTAAACTAAGGTAATATCATGGCTCAGGTAAATATGCGTGACCTGCTCAAGGCAGGTGCTCACTTCGGTCACCAGACTCGCTACTGGAACCCGAAAATGTCGAAGTACATCTTTGGCGCCCGTAACAAAATTCATATCATCAACCTTGAGCAGACTGTTCCTGCTATGAATGAAGCTCTAGACTTCGTTCAGAAGCTGACAGAAAGCAAGAACAAGATCCTGTTTGTAGGCACCAAGCGCGCCGCAGCCAAGGTCATCAAGGAAGAAGCAGAGCGTTCCAGTCAGCCTTTCGTTAATCACCGCTGGCTTGGTGGCATGCTGACCAACTACAAGACTATTCGTCAGTCCATCCGTCGCTACCGTGATCTGGAAGCCCAGAGTAAAGACGGTACTTTCGACAAGCTGACCAAGAAAGAAGCCCTCGAGCGCACCCGTGAAATGGACAAGCTTGAGCGTTCTATCGGTGGTATCAAGGATATGGGCGGCCTGCCTGATGCCTTGTTCGTTATCGACGTAGACCACGAACGTATTGCTATTAAAGAAGCCAACAAGCTGGGTATCCCCGTTATCGGTGTTGTTGATACCAATAGCAACCCGGACGGCGTTGATTTCGTTATCCCCGGTAACGATGACGCTATCCGTGCGATCCAGATTTACGTAAAGGCTGTTGCTGATACCTGCCTGGAATCAGCACAAGCCGGTGGCGCTGACGAGTTTGTAGAAGTTGCAGAAGAATCTGCAGGTGCCGCTCCAGCTGCTGAGTGATGCATCCGCGTCACTGATGAGATGTAAGGCATGCCCGGGTGAATTGCCGGGCATGCCTCCCTACCGAATTCGGAAAAGTTAAGAGGACTGAACATGGCTGCTATTACCGCTGCAATGGTCAAAGAGCTGCGTGAGCGCACTGGCCTTGGCATGATGGAGTGCAAAAAGGCTCTGGTTGAATCTGAAGGTAGTGTAGACGCGGCAATCGAAGAGTTGCGTAAGTCTTCCGGCCTCAAAGCCGCCAAAAAAGCTGGCCGTACAGCCGCTGAAGGTGTGTCGCTGATCAAAATCTCTGACGACAACACTGTGGCTTACGTTTTGGAAGTAAACTCCGAGACAGATTTTGTTGCTCGCGATGACAACTTCCTGAACTTTGCCAACGACGTATTGAGTGTTGCTTTCGAAAAAGACGAAACCGACGTTGCCAAGCTGATGGAAGGTGACCTGGAAGCCAAGCGCGAAGCTCTGGTTCAGAAGATTGGTGAGAACATCACTGTTCGCCGTCTGGTTTCAGTGAAAGGCCCGGTTGTTGGTGGTTACGTTCACAGCACCAACAAAATTGCCTCGGTTGTGGCTTTGACAGCCGGCGACGCTGAGCTTGCCCGCGATATCGCCATGCACGCTGCTGCGGTTAATCCGCGGGTTGCCAAGCCAGAAGATATGCCTGCTGAAGAGCTGGAAAAAGAGAAAGAAGTAATCAAAGCTCAGCCCGATATGGAAGGCAAGCCTGCCGAAATCGTTGAAAAAATGATGGGCGGTCGTATTCAGAAGTTCCTCAAGGAAAACAGCCTTGTTGAGCAGCCTTTCGTAAAGAACCCAGAGCAGACTGTTGGCCAGCTTATCAAAGCGGCTGGTGGTGAGCTGGTTGGTTTCGTTCGTCTGGAAGTAGGCGAAGGCATTGAGAGAGAGGAAGTGGACTTTGCTGCCGAGGTTGCTGCTGCAGCCAGCGAAGGCAAGGCCTAATCCCTTTTAGGCGCTTTGACACCGAGTTTCAGCGCCATTCTAGTCTGCCACGTTGGCCGGTTTTTCCGGCTCTCGTGGCGGGCTTGTATCTGAGATGCCCCTTTTTTTAAGGGATATGTCAGATACAAGCCTGCAACGCGTATCACGCCGGATAGCAGCCAACACACGAAAGGGGATCAATATGCCGACATCACCTAAAAACCAGCCAAGATACAATCGGGTTTTGCTCAAGCTCAGTGGCGAAGCCCTGATGGGCGAGCACGATTTCGGTATTGATCCCAAAGTTCTTGATCGTATGGCCCTTGAAATCGGCGCACTTATCGGTATCGGTATTCAAGTGGGCCTGGTGGTTGGCGGTGGTAATTTGTTCCGGGGTGCATCGCTGAGTCAAGCAGGAATGGACAGGGTAACCGGTGATCATATGGGCATGCTGGCAACCGTTATGAACGGTTTAGCCATGCGCGATGCTCTTGAGCGCTCGAACATTCGCACCCGGGTAATGTCGGCCATTCCCATGAGTGGTATTGTTGAGCATTATGATCGTCGGCGGGCCGTTCGCGACCTGAAAGATGGTGATGTGGTTATATTTTGTGCAGGCACTGGCAACCCGTTTTTTACCACCGATTCGGCAGCCTGCTTACGTGGTATCGAAATTGAAGCAGATGCAGTACTGAAGGCAACAAAGGTTGATGGTGTCTATTCTGCGGATCCTTATCTCGACCCGACCGCCGAAAAGTATGACAAGCTGACGTACGATGAAGTGTTGGATAAGAAACTCGGCGTGATGGACCTGACCGCAATCTGTTTGGCGCGGGATCACGGCATGCCGCTGCGAGTATTTGATATGAACCGTGCGGGCGCTCTAACGCGCATCGTGACCGGTGAGAAAGAAGGTACACTGATTGAATAATGGGCGCTGTGTTTGCCCGTCGAACGAATTGAGGATGATTACGTGATTGACGATATAAAAACTGAAGCCGAAAAGAAGATGAAGAAGAGCCTGAACGCTCTGACCTCGGCGTTCAATAAAATCCGAACCGGCCGTGCCCATCCGTCTATTTTGGACAGTGTGATGGTTAACTACTACGGTCAAGAGACGCCACTGAAGCAAGTTGCCAGTGTAAACGTGGAAGATAATCGTACTTTGGCCGTGTCGCCTTGGGAAAAGAATCTGGTACCTGTTATCGAAAAGGCTATTATGGCTTCCGATCTAGGGCTCAATCCGGCCACCAGCGGCGATCTTATCCGCATTCCTATGCCTATGCTGACCCAAGAAACCCGCAAGGAAATGGTTAAGCAAGCCAAAGCGGATGCCGAGAATGCTCGTGTTTCTGTGCGCAATGCGCGCCGTGATGCCAACAGCATGATGAAAGAATTGCTGAAGGAAAAGGACATTACGGAAGATGACGAGCGCAGAGGTGAAGACGAAATCCAGAAGTTGACAGATCGCTACATCGCCGAAGTCGAGAAGATGCTCAAGGCAAAAGAAGAGGACCTGATGGCGGTTTGATCGCCTCGGTTCACTTGAAAGCGAAACATACGGCCGGCAGTGGCTTTCTGCAGGCCGTACAGGGGATTTCATGACGGGAACAGTATCCGCAGAAATTCCGGTGTCGGCTGATAACCGGCCCCGGCATGTGGCCATTATCATGGATGGTAACAACCGGTGGGCGAAAGAACGCCGGTTAAAAGGGGTGGCAGGACATAAAGCCGGTGTTGATGCTGTAAAGGCGGTTGTTGAGACCTGTGCCCGCGAGGGTGTAGAGGTGCTCACACTGTTCGCCTTTTCAAGCGAAAACTGGCGGCGACCCAAGGACGAAGTATCGGCTCTGATGAAGCTGTTTCTTTTTGCCTTGGAGCGGGAAGTTAGAAAGCTTCACCGCAATGATATTCGCCTGCGCATCATTGGTGACCGCTCTGCGTTTAATGCAACCTTGCAAGAACACATGGCTAAGGCAGAAGCCCTTACACAGCACAACACCAGAATGACACTTGTCATTGCTGCAAACTATGGCGGCCACTGGGACATCACCCAAGCGACCCGGCAGGTTGCGGAAATGGTGAAGAGCGGCGAGGTTTCACCCTCTGACATTACCGACGATCTCATTCAGCAACACCTGAGCATTGGTGATCTCCCAATGCCGGATTTAATGATCCGAACCGCAGGCGAGCAACGGATTAGCAACTTCATGCTTTGGCATCTGGCCTACACCGAACTGTACTTTTCACCCGTTTTCTGGCCTGAATTCAAAGAAGATGAAATGCGCAAAGCACTGCAGGCCTACGCAGGACGTCAGCGGCGCTTTGGTCAAACAGACGACCAAATTGCTGCCAAGCCCGTACAACAATAACGAATTACAGCGACCTTTATTGTGCTAAAAACCCGGATCATCACAGCTCTTATTCTCGCGCCCATTGCTATTGGTGGCATCTTCTTCCTACCACCAATGGGTTTTGCGTTATTTACTGCTGCGATAATTACGCTAGGGTCTTGGGAGTGGGCAAATATGTCTGGCTTTGAGCAGCAGCCGGGTCGGATTGCCTATGCTGCTGTTATCGCACTCACTCTCTACAGTCTTCTCGACGTCTCTGCTGTGCCAGTTCTTTGGTTGGCACTTATCTGGTGGGTGGTCTGTTTTTTATTGGTACGCAGTTATCCCACAGGTTCCGAACGCTGGGGTGGTGCGCCAATGAGAGCACTCATGGGCGTGTTGGTTCTAGTGCCCGCATGGGTGGGGCTAAACCACCTTCGAACCGGCGGTTTTCAGTTCGGCACCACAGACAACAATCTGCTGCTGATTTTGTATGTGTTTTGTGTGGTTTGGGTTGCAGATATAGGTGCCTATTTCTCCGGTAGAGCATTCGGCAAAGCCAAGCTAGCGCCTAGAGTCAGCCCCGGAAAGTCTTGGGCGGGAGTATACGGCGGCTTGATTGCGGTAGCCGTTTTTGCGCTGATTGTGAGCATGCTTGCCTCTGCAAGCGCTATTGAAACCATTTTGCTGGTTGTCGCTACTTTAGTGACGGGCTTGGTGTCAGTGCTTGGCGACCTGCTTGAAAGCATGCTCAAGCGCTTCCGAGGCATCAAGGACAGCAGCGGGCTGTTGCCTGGGCATGGCGGCATTATGGATCGCATTGACAGCTTAACGGCGGCCATTCCTGTGTTTGCGCTCATAATTACGCTATTAGGTTGGCTAGCGGTTGGGCCTTTGTGAATATGGTGAACCGCTCTATTACGGTGCTGGGAGCTACCGGTTCAATCGGGCTCTCCACTTTGGATGTTATCCGCCGTCACCCGGAGCGATTTTCTGTTTACGCTCTAACCGCCGGTACCCGTGCCGAAGAGCTTGCAACGCTATGCCGTGAATTTCATCCGAAAGTTGCGGTGATGGCAGATGCAACAGCCGCAAAAAAATTGACTGAATTGCTTTCAGACCTACCGGATATATCTGTTTTGAGTGGTGAGGCGGGGCTTTGTGAGGCAGCTTCCGCCCCGAGCGCCTGTACCGTAATGGCGGCGATCGTTGGAGCGGCGGGGCTGGCGCCGACATTAGCCGCCGTGCGCGCTAGTAAACGGGTGTTGTTGGCCAACAAAGAAGCGCTGGTTATGTCCGGTCAGCTTTTTATGGATGCGGTATCTGCCTCTGGGGCAGAGTTGTTGCCCATAGATTCTGAGCACAATGCAATCTTCCAGTGCTTGCCAGCAGATAAAATACGCGACCCTGAAGGCGCGGGCATTACCCGAATTCTTCTTACAGCGTCCGGAGGTCCATTCCGACAGCACAGTACGGAAGATCTAAGGTCGGTTACGCCAGCTCAGGCCTGTGCCCATCCGAATTGGTCTATGGGCCAAAAAATTTCTGTGGACTCGGCCACCTTGATGAATAAGGGCCTTGAGCTGATTGAAGCCTGTTGGTTGTTCAACACCACGCCAGAGCGCATCGAAGTTCACGTACATCCAGAGAGCATTATTCACTCCATGGTAGAGTATGCCGACGGTTCGGTGTTGGCTCAGCTCGGCAGCCCTGACATGCGCACGCCCATTGCCAACGGTTTGGCCTGGCCCGAGCGTATTGATGCGGGTGTTGCCCCCTTGGATCTTTTTTCAATCGGGCGGTTTCATTTTGAACGGCCGGATTTGTTGCGATTCCCCTGCCTGCGCCTAGCGGCAGAGGCATTTCAGTTGGGTGGAACCGCGCCCGCAGTGCTTAACGCTGCAAATGAAGTTGCGGTAGGTGAGTTCCTCAAGGGGAATCTCGCGTTTACGGACATTCCGGTTGTCATTGAGCGAACACTAGCTGCAACCCCCGTGGTGCCAGCAGACAGTTTTGATACCATCTTTGCGAAGAACTCAGAAGCACGGCAGCGGGCTCGGGAACAGATTGGCCTGTTAACTGTCTGAAATAACTTAGAGATTTTCGCCAGATTGGCGTTTACACCGGGAATGTTATGCAGATTATTCAAACCGTACTTGCTCTCGCGCTTACTCTGGGGATACTCGTTACCCTGCATGAGTACGGCCATTTTTGGGTGGCGCGTCGCTGTGGCGTGAAAGTGCTACGCTTTTCCGTGGGCTTCGGTAAACCCTTGTTCTCTTGGTACGACCGCCACGGAACTGAGTTTGCAATAGCAGCTATCCCATTGGGTGGCTATGTTAAAATGTTGGACGAGCGAGAGGGACCTGTTCCCGAAGAGCTCAGAGATCAAGCCTTTACCTCAAAACCGCCGTCTCAGCGGATCGCGATTGCAGCCGCAGGCCCGATAGCCAACTTCCTGTTTGCTATTTTCGCCTATTGGTTGCTTAGCGTTGTGGGTGTTACCCACGTCGCGCCGATTGTAGGCGATGTGGCGGTAAACAGTGTCGCCAGCAATTCCGGCTTGCAGGAAGGCATGGAAATCCATGCAATTGATGGTCACCGTGTGAGCTCGTGGCGCGATGTAAACATGCGCATTCTTGAGCGTGCCGGGGAGCAGGGTTTGATAACCTTGGATGTCTCCAGTTCAGGCGCCCGCGGAACATTGAGTGGCGAGCTTGGTGGCTGGAGTCTGAGTGATGAAACACCGAACCCACTCGGTGAGTTTGGCATTACGCCCTGGCGACCAGACGTACCTGCCATACTTGGCCAGATTGCTGACGGTGGCCGCGCCCAGGCGGCAGGTCTTCAGTCGGGAGATCGCGTAATTGCGGTCAACGGTGAGCCGGTGGGCAATTGGTTTGAGCTGGTTGATATTGTTCGTAACGCACCAGAGCAATCGCTCGATCTTACCATCGAGCGTGCCGGGGCCGAGCGATCTGTTCGAATTACACCAGCGGAAAAAGTGCAAGACAACGGCGAGACAATGGGATTTGTAGGTGTGGGCGTTCAGCCGGTCTCATGGCCAGATAGTGTCATGCGGGAAGTCCGCTATGGTCCCTTGGCGGCGATCCCCATTGCGCTGGATGAAACCTGGGCTGATACCCGCCTTACGCTTGTCGCGATCAAAAAAATGATTACAGGGCTGCTTTCACCCAGTAACCTCAGCGGCCCAATTACAATTGCCCGTGTAGCTGAAGCCAGTGTTAGTTCCGGATTTGAAGATTTCGTTCGTTTTCTGGCTTACCTAAGCGTCAGTTTGGGAATCCTGAACCTGTTACCAGTTCCTGTGCTGGATGGTGGTCATATTGTGTATTACACCATCGAAGCCATCCGCAAAAAACCGGTATCAGATGCCGTTCAGGAGCTTGGGTTACGAATTGGTATGGCAATGATTCTTACATTAATGGTGTTTGCTCTTTACAACGACCTGATGCGGTTGTGAGAATTGCGGGCTCCTTACGCGCATTAACCAGGCGAAATAATTGAATGAGACGTTCTCTTCTAGGTTTAGCCGTTGGCCTCGTTGTTGCCGCAACCGGCATGACGCCAGCATTTGCAGATGAATTTACGGTTGCAGACATTGAAGTGGAAGGCTTGCAGCGTGTTTCTGCGGGTACTGTGTTTTCTGCTTTTCCCGTTAACATTGGCGAGCAGATGGACGAAGCCGAACTGGCCGATGCGATTAAATCACTGTTTCGGACAGGCCTGTTCACCGACATAGAAGCTAGCCGCGACGCTGGCATTCTGATCCTCACCGTGCGGGAACGGCCTTCGATTACGTCAATCGACATTGAAGGCAACAAGAACATAGAGACCGATATGCTCATGGATGCTTTGGCTGGCGCCGGGCTTCAGGAAGGGCAGGTGTTCCGCCGTGCAACACTGGAACGGTTAGAGCTGGAGATCTTACGCTCGTACATCGGGCAAGGGCGCTACAACGCCCGAGTCAAAGCAACAGCTGAGGTGCTGCCGCGTAACCGTGTGGCCATTCGTCTAGACATTAACGAAGGTACCGTGGCTGCTATCCAGCATATCAACTTGGTCGGAAACCGGGAGTTTAGTGACGAGGAGCTACGCGACCTGTTCGAGCTGCGTACCACCAGTTGGTGGAATTCCCTCACAAATTCAGACAAATACGCGCGGGAACGCTTGAGCGGTGATCTCGAAACCTTGCGTTCGTTTTATCTCGACCGTGGTTATCTGGACTTCAATGTAGAATCCAGTCAGGTTTCTATCTCGCCAGATAAGCAACAGGTCTTTATTGCGATCGCATTGAATGAAGGACCGCAATACACGATTTCAGATATAAAGCTGCGCGGCAATCTCATTGTTGATGAAGAAGAGTTGCGTGAGCTGATTCCTGTGGATGCGGGCGATGTATTCTCCCGTGCCCGTATGACGGCGATTTCAGAGACGCTGGCCTTTCGGCTGGGCAAAGAGGGTTATGCCTTTGCCAACGTAAATGCCGTGCCGGAGCCCGGCCCCAACAACACAGCAGCCGTTACGTTTTATCTTGAACCCGGAAAGCGGGCCTACGTTCGTAGGATTAATTTTGACGGTAACGTATCCACCCGAGACGATGTGTTGCGTCAGGAAATGACGCAGATGGAAGGCGGTATTGCCTCATCGGACCGCATAGAGTTCTCCAAAACCCGCCTAGAACGGCTTGGTTTTTTTAAGACCGTGAATGTGGACACGGTACCGGTACCCGGAACCGATGACCTTGTAGATGTGAATTACTCAATTGAAGAGCAGCCGACAGGGAGCCTTTCGGCATCTATAGGTTTCTCTCAGGATTCAGGCATTATTCTTGGTGCGAACGTATCAGAAAACAACTTTTTTGGTACAGGTAAGCGGGTATCCTTTGGCGTAAACGCCAGTGACTCGGTCAAAAGCGCCAATATTTCTTACATGGATCCTTACTATACTGTCGATGGAGTGAGCCGAGGTTTCAGTGTGTTCGCCAGAGAGACGGATTTTGAGCAAGAGGATATTTCTTCCTACTTGCTCGACGAGTACGGTGGCCGTGTCACCTTTGGTTATCCGACCGACAACATTACTAGGCTGAACTTCGGGTTGGGCTATACGCTTTCCAAGCTGAAGGGCGGCGTGTTCACCTCGCAGGAAGTCACGAATTTTATCGACGAAGAAGGCGACTCCTTCAATAACTTTTTCCTCTTTGGTAGTTGGCGTCGTAGCACCTTAAACCGGGGCGTTCTGCCAACAGACGGCTATAGCCATTCACTGTCTGTTGATGTGGCCGTGCCGGGTAGTGACCTTACGTTTTATAAGGCCACCCATAAAACCGACTTCTACTTCCCGATCACAGACAACAATCGCTGGGTTGTGCGCACAAGAACGGAAGTAGGCTATGGCAATGGCTACGGTGATCGTTCACTTATGCCGTTTTACGAGCACTTTTATGCGGGCGGCTATGGCTCGGTTCGAGGCTATCGAGCTAACTCGCTGGGGCAGCGTGCTACCAACGCCCCCAACGATTTTTCGGATCCGGATCCTTTTGGTGGTAACCTCCTGACAGAAGGTTCTCTAGAGCTGATTTTCCCGACGCCGTTTGCCGGTGACAGTCGCTCCATGCGCACCGCATTCTTTATAGATGCAGGGCAAGTGTTTGACCCGGATCGCGGGTTCGAACCTGAACTCGAGGAGCTACGACTTTCTGCAGGTGTCGGGTTCCAGTGGATTACGGCGGTAGGCCCGCTGGCATTCAGCCTTGCCAAACCGCTGAACGATGAGCCTGGAGATGATACACAGGTATTCCAGTTCTCGCTTGGCCAGACATTCTGATTCCTCGGCATTCAGATTAAGCATTACGAGAAATAAAAACGAACGATACACAGGAGACCCAACATGTTCAGAACCCTATTGATGTTTGTAGCCGCCACTGCGCTGGCGTTGCCCGCTGTAGCAGATACTCGAATCGGTGTGGTAGATCTTCGCCAAGCCTTGTTTTCGTCGAACGATGCCAAATCATTCAGCGAAAACATGCAGAAAGATTTTGCGGGTGATGAGCAAAAAGTGCGCGAAGCTCAAGAAGCAGCACGCAGTTTGAAAGAGCGTTTGGAAAAAGACGGCGCCATGATGAACGATAGCGAGCGCAACAAGCTAGCCGGGGAGTTTCAAGAGAAGGTAAAAGAGTTCAATTTCCTCAAACAACGTCTCGATACGACTGTTAATCAGCGCAAGCAAGCGTTTCTGGAAGAGGCTCGCCCGGAAGTGGATGCGGCCGTTAAAGAATTGTTGGAAGAAAACGACCTTGACCTGATTCTTCCGAGCGAAGCGGTTGTTTACGTGAAGCCGGATATGAACCTAACACCGCAGCTTCTGGAAAAGCTTAACCGTTAATTCTTGCCGGAGAGCCTTTGGGCTCGCTAGCGTGTTGTGGAGCGCGTGATGACAGTAAAGTCTTACCGGCTTGGAGAGATTGCAAATGCGTTAGGGGCAGAGCTTCGTGGCGATCCCGACGTTATGGTTTCAGGCCTCGCAACGCTTCAGGCTGCGGGCTCGGGCCAGCTCAGCTTTCTGGCAAATCCTGCCTATGCCAAGCATTTAGCAGACACCCAAGCGGCAGCGGTCATTCTATCGCCTGCCGCTGCGGATAACTGTCCGACCAACGTCCTCTTACTTGAAAATCCGTACCTAGGCTATGCTCAACTGAGTCACTGGTTCGACCCTACGCCCGTTGCGCCGCAGGGAGTTCACCCTTCGGCCGTGGTTGATCCCGGTGCATCCGTGGCTGCCAGTGCTAGTATAGGGCCAAATGCCGTGATTGAAGCGGGTGTGGTTATCGGGGAGCAGGTTGTTATCGGTGCGGGGAGCGTGGTTGGTGCGCGCACCAGTATTGGTTCCGGCTCCATTATAAGGTCTAGAGTTAGCCTCGCCCATGATGTGGTGGTGGGTCAGCGCTGCCACATTCTAAGTGGCGCAGTGATTGGCTCTGATGGCTTTGGCTTTGCGAATGAAAAGGGCCAATGGCACAGAATTGCCCAGCTTGGCCGTGTGATCCTTGGTGATGACGTGGAGGTTGGTGCAAACACAACGATTGACCGTGGCGCTCTGGATGACACAGTTATAGGTAACGGCGTTAAACTGGATAACCTAATACAGATCGCTCACAACGTCCGCATTGGTGACCATTGCGCCATGGCTGCAATGGTTGGGATTGCGGGCAGTACAAAGATTGGCAGCCACTGTGTATTTGGTGGAGCTTCCGGAGTAGCTGGCCATCTGGAAATTGCAAATCAGGTGCACCTTACCGGCATGACTCTAGTAACCGGAGATATCCGGGAGTCAGGGGTCTATTCCTCCGGCACCAGTGCAGATACGAATCGGCAATGGCGCAAAAACGCTGTACGTTTCCGTCAGCTTGATGCTCTGGCACGGCGTGTTAAAGAGCTGGAAAAGAAAACAGAGGGCTGAGGCCGATTACGATGATGTATATTGATGAAATAATGGAACACCTGCCGCACCGTTATCCGTTTTTATTGGTGGATCGGGTTACCGAAATTGAAAAGTCCAAGTCAATTAAGGGCTACAAAAACGTTTCATTTAACGAGCCGTTTTTTACCGGCCATTTTCCCGATAATCCGATCATGCCAGGTGTGCTAATTATTGAAGCCATGGCACAGCTTTCTGGCATTCTCGGTTTTGTGACAGTGGGGCGGAAACCTTCTGACGGGCTGGTACAATACTTGGCAGGTACCAGTAAGGCGCGTTTCAAGCGCCCTGTGTTACCCGGGGATCGGCTCTGTATGGAGTCGGTGATTGTCTCGGAAAAACGTGGTATCTGGAAATTCGATTGTCGCGCACTGGTCGATGGTGAGATTGTTTGTGTGGCAGAGATACTGACCGCTGAGAGAGAAGTGTAATGGCGACTAATGATTGGTCGGGTGTCCATCCTCAAGCGATTGTAGATCCATCAGCCAAACTCGCGGATAACGTAACGGTTGGCCCTTGGAGCTACATTGGCCCGAACGTTGAAATTGGCGAAGGCACAGAGATTCTTTCCCACGTGGTTGTGAAAGGCCCAACAGTCATTGGCCGTAACAACCGTATTTTTCAGTTTTGCAGCGTTGGTGAAGAGTGCCAAGACAAAAAATATGCCGGGGAGCCGACCACGCTTATCATTGGCGATAACAACACGATTCGTGAAAACTGCACTATTCACCGTGGCACAGTTCAGGATCAGGGTGAAACTCGAATAGGCAGTAATAATCTGCTTATGGCCTATGTGCATGTGGCCCACGACTGCGTGATCGGTAACGACACAATTCTTGCAAACTGCGCAACACTCGCAGGCCATGTGTCTGTAGGTGACCATGCCATTCTGGGCGGCGGCACTATGGTTCACCAGTTCTGCCATATAGGGCCGCACAGTATGGCTGCTGGCGGCAGTATCGTACTAAAGGATATTCCCGCTTATGTTATGGCGGCGGGTCAGTCTGCGGAGCCTCACGGCATGAACGTCGAAGGCCTCAAGCGTCGTGGATTCGATAAAGAGGTGTTGATGACCCTGCGCCGAGCTTACAAGGTCATTTACCGTCAGGGCCTGACAACTGAACAGGCCGTCGAAAAGCTGGAAGAGGCATACTCCGAGGCGCCCGAAGTGCGCGTGTTGATCGACTCTCTGCGCGGAGCTCATCGCGGGATTATTCGCTGAGCGGGCAGGAGCCTTTTTGGATGGACCATCCCCAAGCTGCGGTTGTAAGTGAGCGCAGAACGACCTTTGGAATCATTGCCGGTGAGGCGTCAGGAGATATTCTGGGCGCCGGTCTGATTCGTTCACTTCGCAAGCGCTATCCAAACGCGCGTTTTGTCGGTATTGGCGGCGATGAAATGATCGCAGAAGGCTTCCACTCTCTGGTTCCTATGGAACGTCTTTCCGTTATGGGGCTGGTGGAAGTTCTAGGGCGTATCCGAGAACTTTTTAGTATCCGTGCTCGCCTCCTGAGCTATTTCTTTGCCACGCCCCCGGATGTAGTGATTGGCATTGATTCCCCGGATTTTACCCTGGCCATTGAACGGCGCTGCCGCGAAGCAGGCATCCCCTCAGTTCATTATGTGAGCCCCTCTGTTTGGGCATGGCGTCAAAAGCGCATCTTCAAAATCGCCAAGTCCGTGGACTTGATGCTCACCTTGTTGCCCTTTGAAGCCCAGTTTTATGAGGAACATCAGGTGCCAGTCGCCTTTGTGGGGCATCCTCTTGCAGATCGCATCCCGCTGGTTCCCGAGACAGGTAGAGCCCGTGAAGAGCTTGGGCTAGATGAAAGCGCCCCTTTGCTGGCGATATTGCCCGGTAGCAGAGCCGGCGAGGTTGAGCGGCTTGGCACTTTGTTTTTGGAAGCTGCGCGCTGGATACAAGCCAAGCGGGCGGATATGCAGTTGGTTATACCCTGTGTTAATCGCGAGCGTGAACAACAAGTTCGCGATCTTATCGAAGCGCTGGATGTAAAGTTGCAGGTGACTATTGTAAGAGGTCGATCCAGAGAAGTGATGGCCGCCTCTGATGTTGTTTTGTTAGCCTCAGGAACCGCGACTCTTGAAGCGATGTTGCTGAAAAAACCCATGGTTGTGGGTTATCGCTTGAGCAACGTAAGCTGGGCACTGCTTTCTCGGTTAGTGAAAGTGCCTCACGTTTCCTTGCCCAATCTGTTGGCGAAGCAACCTCTGGTTCCCGAGCTGTTGCAGGATGAAGCGACGCCAGAATCACTTGGTGCAGCAGTTCTGGAGCGTATGGAAGACCAACAAGAGCGGGATAGGCTGATACACGCCTTCACGGAACTTCATCACACATTGAGGCAGGATGCCGATGAGAAAGCTGCTCAAGCCATTTCCATGCTACTTAAAGAGCGAACAGACTGAGTGGCCCGGGCACTCGTATTGCCACCGTTCGAGTGTGCCTACCAGGGTCGACTTCTGGCCGGTGTAGATGAAGTAGGGCGTGGCCCGCTCATAGGTGCGGTAGTTACCGCTGCGGTAATTCTCAACCCTGATCGGCCCATTGCAGGGCTGGCGGACTCGAAAAAACTCACAGAAAAAAAACGCAATGCGCTGTATGACGAGATCATCGAGCATGCGACTGCCTGGTGTTTAGGCCGCTGTGAAGCTCATGAGATAGATCAGATCAACATCTATCAGGCCACGATGATTGCAATGGAGCGCGCCGTAGCCGGTCTAAGCGTTGCACCGGAATATGTCTTGGTAGACGGCAACAAATGCCCGAAGTGGCACTGGCCCTCAGAACCCGTGATAAAAGGCGATAGCCGGGTAGAGGCAATCAGCGCCGCGTCAATACTCGCCAAAGTGACCCGGGACCGGGAGATGGCGGAGATGGAAGAAAAGTACCCGGGTTATGGCCTTGCCAAACACAAAGGCTATCCGACGCCTGTACACATGGAAGCTCTATTCAGATTGGGTGTGACACCAGAGCATAGGAAATCATTTCGGCCAGTCCAGGAAGCGATGGAGCAGGTGGGTTTCTTTAAAGAGCCAGCATCGCCAGCGGCAGATAACCTCCACTATCCAACCGACCTCTTTGAAAACAGTGATTGACAACACCCTCTGGAATCCTTAGTATACGCGCACGTTGATCGGGGCAGCCCGGCAACAAACAGTTTGATGCGGGGTGGAGCAGTCTGGTAGCTCGTCGGGCTCATAACCCGAAGGTCGTAGGTTCGAATCCTGCCCCCGCTACCATCTTTAAAGGCAAATCAGTAATTTACTGGTTTGCCTTTTTTTCTTTCTGCTTTCTGAATGTCCTCTTTGCCCACGCAGCGCCCAATGTTATTTGGGAACTGTGGATTGCCTCCAAAATCAACCGCAATAGCGTGATCATTAATGTACTAGGTCTGCGGTGCTAAAGTTACGCAAAGTTTATGTTCTGCTCTATACTTAGGCTCACCTATTTTCTTTCGGTGTGATTATGGAAAATCAAATAAAAATTGTTATTAGCGCGCTGTTACTGCTTCTAACTAGCCCCTTCGTTTTTTCGGCCACTGCCGTTAATGATTTTTATTCTATCAATATGCAGAATAGCACTACGCTTTTCTTTTATCCGAGTGAAAATGATACCTTTGACAGTGGTTTTAACGGCTTCACTAATGCAAGTTTTGAGCTTATAAAAGGTCAGGGGGACATTAATATATCCCTCGATGGGCCTACGTTTGAACCGAATGCTGGGTATTCTGGAGTTGCAGAAATCCGCTATTCGATCACCGACAGCACCAGCACTTCTGAAGCTCTCATCTTTATTACGGTAGAGAATACTAACGCTATTTTTCAGGCCATAGATGATACGTTCGATGTGCCTGAAAATGCGGACGCTACGCCGTTGGATGTGCGGTTAAATGATCAACCTGTGCATGATATTATTCCGTCGCCAGTTTTATCGATCGACAACGCGACCACCTCCAATGGTGGAGCCGTTGCGATCCTCACTTTCGAAGACCGTCCTACTATCTACTACACTCCACCGGCCAATTTTTCTGGCACCGATTCATTCACCTATACTTTAACGAGAGGGAATGACACCTCCGTAGCATCCGTCACAGTGAATGTTGGTGAAGCGCCCGTCAGTTTTGAAGCCGTCGACGATACATTCGATATCCAGAAAAACGCAGACACGGTCACGTTGAATGTCCGAGAGAATGACCTACTTGCGGGCGCAAATGAGGTTGTTGATAGTATCAGCGAGACGGCGGAGGGCGGGGTGGTTGTTATCCAAAGCGAGTCATCTATTAGCTATACGCCTCCCACCGATTTTATCGGAACCGATACCTTCGCTTATACCTTGAGGGGAGAAAACGGCTTCTCTGAGGCAGTCGTCACGGTGAATGTTAGCGAGGAGTCGGGGCAGGAGGAGCTTGAGATGCCCAGTAACCTCACAGAGGAAGAGGCCCGCGTCTTCGCTGTTGTTATTGATGCTTGCGGGCAAGATTACGAAGTTCTGCCTTGTGGCGAAATCGCAAGCATGTCCCCAGATCAGCAAAAGCAACTGATACAGCAGGTCTCGGGGCGTCACACTAAGCTGCAATCACGAATTATGCGGCAGATGCTACAGCTACAAACCAGCAATATTAGTTCGCGTTTGCGAGAAATTCGTGACCAACGTAATCAACTTAGCATTGATGATTTAAATCTGGCCATCATGGGGGAAAGCACGCCTTTGGCTCAGGCCCTGCAAGGTAATTTGCGCGGCGGCGCAGCTGGCGATGGTGAGCTGGTAAGCCCTTGGGGTGCATTCGTCAATGGTAATATTAGTATAGGAAAAAGCAAAGATACGAGCACCCGGCCAAGCTATGATCAAGACGGCTACGGCCTGACGTTTGGTCTTGATTACCGTTTTAGCAATACCGTCGTGCTGGGCGCTGCCGCCGGGGTTAGTAAATCCGATACGGACTTTACCTCGATGCAAGGGCATCAGGATGCCCAGTCTATTTCCCTGATATCGTTTGGCAACTACTACCCAGTCGACAATCTCTACGTAGACGGCTTCGCTATGTGGACTGAGGGTGATATGGACATCAACCGCCGTGTTGATGTGGCAATGGTTCAACAGGATTTGGCTTCAGACACCAAGAGCCGACAATTAACGGCCGCTACCAGTGTTGGTTATGAGTTTAACTACCAGAGCTGGCAGAGCACTGTCTACGGCCGCCTACAATACTCTGACCTGGATATTGAAGGGTATACTGAAACCGGAGGCAGCATGGCGCTTACCGTAAAAGAACAAAATACTAACAGCTTTACTAGCGCTATGGGTGCGCGGATTAACCATACCTTCAGTTGGAGCCGTGGGGTTATAATTCCTAGCATTGATTTGGAATATGTTAAAGAAAACAATAAAAAATATAATATCAGTAACAACTTTGCGAATGCGGCTACCGCCGGAAATTTCAGTATTAGTGCCGATGAGTCAGACACTGAATATATGAGCTTAGGCACCTCATTAACCGCAGTATTCGGTGGCGGGCAATCAGCTTTTATTCGCTATGAACGACTGTTGCTACAGGACCGCTATGATTTTAGCTCCTACGCTCTAGGTCTTCGCATGGAGTTTTAGGGGCGCGGCTACTCGACTTTGCCGGGAGTTTGTAGAGTTTAATCAAAGATCGAGCAAGTAAAGCCGCTCCAACCGAAACAAATCACGATTCAGTTCACGTAGCTTGTCGTAGAGTTCCCGCAGCTCCCGGTGCAGTTCGAGCCGTTCCTTAGACGATGTATCATCGTCGCTAAGGAGCTGCTCCTTGCGTGATATGTCTCTCTCGACAGCATCTATGTCCATATCAATTTCGTGAATCATTTCGCCTTTGCTAAACGCAGCGAGAAACCCTTGTTCCAATTCTGCTGGGCATACGCTGCGGTAGCGGTTGCCTTCGCGTCCTTCATCAAAACCTTTTCGGGGTGTGCAGTATTGTTGTAATCCAGCCTTCCGCCCCGCGTAGTAGGGATCGTCTTGTGGTTTAACATTGTACTCAGAGCAAGCTTCATAATGTTTGTGTAAGCGGGCGCGGGTATAACCTTTGGCTCCGTCTTTTCGGCCGATTTCGTGCCAGTCGGCCGTTTTACACTCGCCTTCGGAGAGAGTGGCGCAGCCAGAAAACTCCATACAAAGTAATCCAATGAGCGCAGCCTGCGTGATGCGATGAAAGTAAGGCTTTCTGGAGAAGGTGTTAGCTTTTTGCATCTACTGTGATCTCCGTATCTGGCCCGCACTTTCATGCTTAGTAGCGGCGGCTGTCTTATTGGCTAGCTTATAACTCTATCTTTTGCAGGTGCAGAATAACAGTGATGTGCGCCAGAAGACGGCGCCTGTGCTGATACGAAATAGTGTAAAGAGGGGAGAGGCTAATGGTGGATTCTGGCAAGTGCTTGACGGGAGGTGCACGGCTACTAAATTAAGAGTTTAATAGTAATAGAATCCACTCATCTGGGAACGATAGGTAACAATCATGAAGGATTTTGAAGTAGGAACTATTATCGGACTGCTCCGGCGCACGGCGCCGTTTTTGATCTTTCGGTTTTTGATCTATTTTGGCATCACTTTAGGGTATGTAATTATCACCGGTGCTGGTGCCGGGGTTGGCTATGGTGCGGGGGCTGTGTTTGGGGATTCAGCCGTTGGTGGTACCTATGGCGGTCTTATCGGCTTTGGTCTCGCCAGTGGGATCATGTATTTCCTGCGCGAGTACCTTCTGTATATGGTCAAAGCCGGGCACATCGCTGTGTTGGTGGAGGTGATGGACGGTGGGGAGATTCCAGAAGGTCGTGGCCAAATTGATCATGCGCAATCGGTGGTGAAAGAGCGCTTTGCCGAATCCTCTGTGCTGTTTGGCGTGGACCAGCTTATAAAGGGTGTACTCAAATCATTCAATCGGGCTTTCTTCACCTTGGCTGCAATTCTGCCGATCCCCGGTATTGAAGCGGTTGCCAAGTTTCTGAACACCGTGATTCGGTTGTCGCTCACTTATCTGGACGAAGTGATCCTTGCCTACAACATACGTACTCAGTCCGACAATCCTTGGGCTTCCAGCCGCAGCGCGCTGATTCTTTACGCCCAGAATTATCAAGTTTTTCTAAAGAATGCAGCCTTTCTAGCGCTGATTATCTGGTTTTTAACCTTCATCGTTTTCTTGATTATCCTTGCTCCGGTCGCCGGGCTGGTGGCGTTATTCCCTGGTACTGCCGGGCCGCTGACCTTTGCAATTGCTTTGGTATTCGCTTGGGGTATTAAGCAGGCGGTGATTGAGCCATTCGGGATGACGGCTTTGATGCAGGTGTTCTTTAAAGTTACGGAAGGCCAGCAACCGAACCTGGAGTGGGAGCAGAAGTTGGATTCAGTTTCGGATAAGTTTGAGGAGCTGAAGGTAAAAGCGAGCCAGTGGGTCGGCAAAAACGATGCGCCAGTGAAAACGGCTGAGGCGACTGCGGGAAAAGATACGCAAACGCCTGAGTAAACTCAGCTGCCTGAATACCTTCGTTGTTATGAATTCTCCGCGCCCCCGCTATGGGGGTGCTAGCTTTTTATGGCCTTAGTCTTCTCTTGCCACTTTTTAGGCGATGAACCACAGCCCCTTAAAAAGAAATGGTTAAACGAGCTTTGCTCTCTAAACCCGAGTAGCTGGCTGATCTGCAATATGCTCAAGTTCGAATACTGCAGATAATCCTGTGCGTGGTGTAAGCGAACGTCAGCCAGTAATTGCTGGTAGCTTGTGCCCTGTTGCTTCAGCTGCCGCTGCAGGCTGCGTTCGCTTTGCCCCAGAATAGCCGCAATTTGAGCGAGTTTGGGGCTGTTCATTAAATTTTTCCCAAGCTGGTTTTTTACCTGCTCGACCGCATGCTTGGAATCTGCCTCAATAACGGAAGGGCGTGTTATCTGCTGTAGAGGCCATGCCAAAACATCGGCAGCGATCATGATGCTATTATGGCTCTGACCGAACCGGCATTGAGCCCTAAACCCATGCTGGTATTCCGCCTCGTGGTAATCATTGGGCCTTGGGTGCACAAAGCACACTTCCATTACCGGAATCAGTCGACCGGTCAGTTGTTCTGCCAAATGAATAATCCCTGCCAATACACTTTCGCACACTAGTCGAGCAGCTTTGTGCTGCTGAAAATGCGCGCGCCATATCAAGCGTACATGCCCACCATCAGACTCTATGCGAGAAGTGCCCAAACGGTGAACGAGCCGCTCTAGCGTCATAACCTGTTGAAGTGCGTGGCCCAGTGTCAATGATTTGGCCCGAGTATTGGCTAAAGCTTCGCCCAGAACATCAAAGTTTTCTAGCCCTGCATTTTGTCCTGCTTTAATACCGAGGAGGGGGTCTTGCACCAGATCGCTGGCGCTTAGAAAAAGCCGGAAATAATCTTCGACCCTTATTTTTTCCGGTGGGTTGATTAGCCAAAGGTCAGTGACTGATGCTGCATCTGCGAGCGCTGATAACCGGCCCCCTTGTTGAAGGTACGCCAGCAGGACAGGCTGAATGTACGGTCCAACCACATGATTGGTGGGATGGTTAACTAACGCTTTTGAGGCTGGTTTATCACTCATGCTTGCCGCTTTATAGTAATTTTTATTCGTAATCCAACAATTAAGCCAGAGTAGGGCAGGCTAAGATGCGATGCAAATGGCAGGTCAAAATATAAACACAATAATAGCGAGTGCCCCGTCTGGAGCAATTATGAATGTACTCGGGTATTGGGATGGATTTTATTACGACCCTTGGTTTTGGCAGTTTCCTATGGCTACGCTCGCCATCAGCATGGCGGCATTCCTTATTGTTGCAACGCCTTGGACGATTGTTGCCGGGTTAGACCCAGCACCACTGAGAAAGTACAAAATTCAGCAGAAGCCGTTTGAGGTCAGAAAGTTTCTGCTGCCATCTCTGGGCCGAATTCTTATAAACAATATTATTTTGGCCGCGCTTTTGATACTCAGTTGGCCGGTGTTGAAGCTCACTGCTGTGCACAATAACGAATTGCCGGTTTGGTATGTGATCGTCGCGCAACTCGTGTTTTTTGTATTGCTGGATGACTTCTTGTACTACTGGATGCACAGGTACATGCACGAGAATAAGTGGCTGCTCCAAAACGTGCACAGCGTGCACCATCGCGTACGCAATACTTGTGGTATTAATGGGAATTACATGCACTGGCTGGAGTTCACCTTGACCGCTGCGGTCACCCTGATAGGGCCGATTCTTTTGGGCGCGCACATTTATGTGGTTTGGCTGTGGGTGATTATTCGGCAGATTGAAGGTGCTGATGGCCACATCGGTTATGACATTCCGTGGAACCCGGTACACCTGCTTCCTGTGTATCAGGGGCCGGTATATCACGACTTCCACCATGCCAAGTTTAAAGGCAACTACGCAGGGTTTTTGCCTTATCTCGATAAATACATGGGTAAGACCTACATTCCGGCCTACTTAAGCTACCTGAAGGCTAAGAAACGTGGGCTGACGGCTGGCGAGATTGACCAACAGAGCAAGGCGGAGCTCAATCCCAGTAGGGCGGATCGCCAAAATACCCATCAATAAAATCAACAAAACTCCGAACCTTGCTGGCCAGAAGCTGCCGGTGCGCGTACACCGCATAGAGCCCCATGGGCTCGGGCTCGTACTCCTGTAGGATAACCTTCAGCTTTCCCTCCTTAATGGCCGGGCCTGAAATAAACGTAGGCTGCAAGGCGATTCCCGCTCCACCTATAGCGGCTTCCACCAGCACATCCCCGTTGTTGCTGGTAATGCCATTTCTGTCGTTCTGACCATTGTTTAGCAGCCAGCGGTGCAGTGGTTGGTTGGAATCCAATTCTATGTAGCTATAACGCAAGTAACGGTGGCCCTGAAGATCTTCGAGATGTTTGGGCGTGCCATTTTGCTTCAAGTAGTCCGGTGAAGCGCACACCGCCATTCTGATTGGGGCAATTCGTTTGGCAATCAGTGAGGAGCTTTTCAAGTGGCCGATACGCAGCACTACATCGAATCCCTCTTCAACCACATCCACTTTGCGGTCATTCAATTGCAAGTCGATGCCTACCCCCGGGTGAGCCTTTTGATACTCGCTCAGCATGGGCGCCATGTGGCGAATTGCGAAGGACACAGGCGCGCTGATTCTTAGCAGGCCGCGAGCTTCGGTTTGCAGGTCGCCAATCTGGCATTCCATATCTTCAATGTCGTGTAGCACCTGCTGTGCTCGCTGGTGATAGCTGGCGCCTGCCTCAGTCAGATGAATCTGCCGTGTGGTGCGGTTGAGCAGGCGCACCCCCAAGTGTTCTTCGAGCTGGGAAACATACTTGCTGACCAACTGTGGCGACATGTCCAGCCGGTCTGCGGCTCGGGTAAAGGCACCTTCACTCACCACCGTAACAAAGGCGCGCATGGCATCGAGGCGGTCCATTGGCTCATCCTGATTCTGCGGTTTTCATTGATTATCAACGCTGTGTTGATAGTAACTCAATAGTAGCCCGCTTATTCTTTCGATTTGGCGATAGTAAAGTGGTTCCATCATCTGGAGCGAGGCTTCAGGAGCAACCAACAAACTACCAAGTGAGGACTTACCATGGGCTCCAAACTTTCACAAGCACTGTTCAACTCCAACGGCGGATACGCTGCGCTGATTCTGCGGGTACCGGTTGGTCTGATTCTGGCAGCACATGGTGCTCAGAAACTCTTCGGTTGGTTCGGCGGCTATGGACTTGAAGGAACCGGTCAGTGGATGGCCAGTATCGGGCTGGAGCCGGGCTACTTGATGGCTTTGATGGCCGGTAGTGTCGAGTTCTTCGGCGGGCTGGCAATGGTTCTGGGCGTGCTGACACGGCCTGCCGCGCTGGCTTCGGCCTTTGCCATGCTGATCGCTGTGTTCGCCGTACATATCGGTAACGGTCTGTTCATGGAAAACAATGGTTATGAGTTCGCACTCACGTTAGTTGTAGTCTCTCTGGCTCTTGTTGTTCAGGGCGGCGGGCGCTTTGCAATGGATAATGTGCTTTTGGAACGTTTCGGTGGAACTAGCCGGTAAGGCTTCGCAGTAACGGTTCACGGATAAAGTAAAACTCTAAACCTAATTATCGAGGTCGATTATGCAAGCCTTACAGTTTTCAGCAACCGGCTCACTCGATTCGCTGCAAATTAACGATATACCCAAGCCGGTGCCGGGTGTTGGCGAGGTTTTGGTAGAGGTTCGCGCTGCAGGCCTGAACCCCAGCGATTTGAAAAACGTGCTGGGGCTTTTTCCCTACACCACAACGCCGCGTATTCCCGGTAGGGATTTCTCTGGTGTAGTTGCAGACGGGCCAGCAGAGCTTATAGGCAAGGCAGTTTGGGGCGGCACAGGTAAAGGCTTTAGCTTCACTCAAGATGGCTGTCATGCGCAGTATGTGGTTGTGCCCGCGAATGCCGTGGCGCCCAAACCGGAATCGCTTACCTTTGCCCAGGCAGCCACGTTTGGCGTTCCGTACATTACAGCTTGGGATGCCTTGGAACGGACCCAAGTTGCGGAGGGTACCCGGTTTTTGATCATCGGTGCTGGAGCTGTAGCCAAGGCAGCGCAGGCGCTGGCTAAAACCAGAGGCGCCAATGTTGTACTGGGTGTTCGCCGTGCCGAGGTTGCGCAAGAGTTGGAAGCACAGGGTATTAGTGCGTTTCAACTACCAGAAACCGAGAAGCTGCCGCAGCAGGCACAAACTCGCTTTCAGGGGCAGTCGCCGGAGGTCATTTTCGATACCACTGGCCACTGGCTACCAGCTGCGGTGAAGGCGCTCGGGCCCTTCGGGCGCATAGCGGTTATTGCTGCACCGGCAGACGGGCTGATTAGCATGCCCATTCTTGACCTTTACCGCCGTGGCGGCTCGGTCATCGGGGTTAACTCGCTGCTATACAGCTTGGAAGATTGCGCAAAGATGTTTGAGCGAATCAGTGCAGCGTTTGATGGCGACTTGCCTATTCCTGACAGCTTTACCGAGATGCCGCTCTCGGAAGCTATTGCGGCTTACAGCAAGGTACATAAGGGTGGGTCTGAAAAGATCGTTTTAATCCCTTAAAGCAACATGATTTGACCGTCATGATTTACACGAAACAGGAGATCACACAATGATTGAACTTAGACCCCACAGTGAACTCGGCGGTGCCCATCACGGTTGGTTGGATACTCGCCACCACTTTTCATTCGCAGAATATTACGACCCGAATCGCATGCACTGGGGAAATCTCAGAGTATGGAATGACGATACTATCGCTCCGCGCTCTGGCTTTCCCCGCCACCCGCACCGCGACATGGAAATCATTACCTATGTCCGCAAGGGAGCCATAACGCACCAAGACAGCCTTGGCAACAAAGGCCGTACCGAGGCCGGTGATGTGCAGGTGATGAGCGCGGGAACAGGCATTGCCCACAGCGAGATGAATGAAGAAGATGAAACCACGCAGATCTTCCAGATCTGGATTATGCCTAATGAAGCGGGCCTGCCGCCCACCTGGGGCACTAAGCCATTTCCCAAGGGTGAGCGCAGTGGATCATTCGTTACTCTCGCCAGCGGTATTCCCGGCGATGACGATGCTTTGCCTATACGAACGGATGCCCGGATGGTGGCGGCAACGATTGAGGCAGGTAAGAGCACTGAATACCGTATTGCCGCTGGGCGCAAAGTCTACTTGGTGCCTGCAACCGGCAAGATAGATGTTAACGGAGTCGTCGCTTCTGCGGGCGATGGCGTTGCGATCAGTGACGAGGAATTGCTGAATGTGAGTGCTCTGGAAGACAGCGAAATTGTGCTGGTAGATGTTGCGTAAGAAGCCAGCTTGGCTTGTTGGAAGCGGGCTGCACTACTACATTGAGTTGGAGTGTTGCCCGCCTCTGTCCTGAAAACATGTACACGTTTAAACCAAAACAGAAAAGGGATATATAAATGACGAAGATTCTGGTTCTTTACTACTCCATGTACGGCCATATCGAAACCATGGCAAACGAAGTGGCTGAAGGGGCCCGCAGCGTGGCGGGTGTGGAAGTTACCCTGAAGCGTATACCAGAAACCATGGATGCCGAAGCTTTCAAAGGCGCGGGCGGCAAGGTTGATCAAGCGGCACCTGTTGCTTCACCCACCGAATTGGGTGACTACGACGCCATTATCGTTGGTACACCGACCCGTTTCGGTAACATGGCGGGACAGGTACGTACCTTCTTCGACCAAACCGGCGGTCTCTGGGCGAAAGGTGCTCTGGCAGGCAAGGTGGCGAGTGTGTTCACTTCGACAGGCACCGGTGGTGGTCAGGAAATGACGATCACGTCGACCTGGACCACTCTGGCACATCATGGCATGGTTATCGTTCCAATCGGCTACACCACGCCAGCGTTGTTTGATGTTTCGCAAGTAGGTGGTGGCACGCCGTATGGCGCATCCACAATTGCCGGTGGCGACGGCTCACGCCAGCCAGACGAACGTGAGCTAGGCATTGCCCGCCATCAGGGTGAGCATGTCGCAAAAATTGCAGCCAAGCTTAAAGGCTGATCCGGCTGCCATAGCGAGATCCAGAGCCGTTGGGCAGATAGATTATGCCCAGCGGCGCTGAGCGATGTTTGAACCAGCTCCATAGCTTTGTCCGGAAACTAATCCCTGTATACTGCGGGTATCAAGAACGACCTGCCGTTACGGGGAAATCAGTTTGTCTGGCGAGACTGTTAGCTACGGACTAGAAAGCATCATCCTGCATCACTCCTTCAAGCAAGTGAAGGGGCGAACCATCAAAATCGACTGCCACGAACGTACGCACCTGGGTGGCGTGAACGGGGCCGGTAAAACCTCTATCTTGGCGTTGATACCGGCATTTTTTGGCGAAGAGCCTGAGCGCATCGTTACCAAGGCATCGGGCAAACTGTCCTTTCTGGACTACTACCTGCCCACCTTCCAAAGCCTGATCATATTTGAGTACCGACGAAGCACAGGGCTGCACTGTGCGGTGATGTATCGCCATGCACAGGGGAAGCCTTGCTACAGGTTTGTGGCTGGCTCTGCTGAGGAGACCTTTTTCTCGCCAGAGGTGAAGCCGTTGCTTCAAGCCGGGGCCAGTGCAGATGACGTGTTTGCCGCGCTACGTAGCCGGGGTGTTAACCCTTCGAAAATGATCGATACCATTACCAGCTACCGGGCCATTATTCAGCGGAATCAAAAGTTGCTGAAGCGGTTGCCTGCGGATGCACGGGCCCTCCGCGCTATGGCTGCCGAGCATGGCCTGGGTGACAGCGACACCCAGATGACCAACATTGAACGGCTTACCCACGTGGTGTTGAACAAACACCGGCTCCTAAGCAGCTTCAAGACCATGATCTGCGAAACCCAGTTTGAGAATATCCATCAGCATGCCAAGCCTCGCGCCATTGATCGCAAAGATCTGATAGAGGATATACGCAGCCTTTCTGCCTTTGCAGGTGAAGAAGCAAAAATTCGTGAATGCTTGAGAAAGGATGCTGAGCGCAGGGCAATTCATGAACAGGCGGATAAATCAGTAGCCAACTTGCACGCATCTGTTGATGAAGCCCGAGAGAAGGTCAGCGAACTGGGGGAGCAGAAAGAGCGGCTTGAGGCGGATAGAAGCAATCGAAGAGCGGAGTTTGAAGACAGCGATCGCCAGCTGGCCCGCGAGGTTACGGATCATAATGCCGAGTTTGAATCCCTGGATGGGCAAGTTGCAGCTTTACACAAGCAGAACGATAGATATGAAGAGGATGGGCTCTCAGAGTTGGCCCAGAGTTTCGATAATCTTGCCGACTACCGCCAGCGTTTGGCAACAGCGCAAGCAGATTACGACAGCCTGACGGGTAAGGCCTCTGAGATAGAAGGTGAGTATGAGCAAGAAAAGCTGAATATCCAGCGCGAGCACGAAAAGCAACAGGCCCAACGCCAGCAGCGTTTAAGGGAAGCCACTGACGCGCTTACTTCAGCAAAGCATGCCTATGACCTGAAACTGAATACCATCAAAACAAACCAGGTTGCTGCGGTATCCGAGTACAAAGGTGGTCGCTCAGAGGAGCGCTCGGAGCTAACGAGTGAGCAGGCTCGCCTGTTAGCACTGAGGGAGAATCCTGGCCAAACGGAAGCTGAGCAGCAGGAAATTGCAATTGCGGAGCAGGCCGCAGAAGAAGCGTCGGATCAGGTGTCCCAAGCCCATGAAAATCGCTTGGAAGCTGGGCGTAAAAGAGATCAGGCAGACCGGGACTGGAAAACAGCACAGGATCAGGTTCAGCAAATGGATGACAAGGTCCAGGTGCTGGAAGACAGGTTCAACGAACTGCAGCGACAGATTGCTCCTGAAGACGGCACCTGGTTATCAAGTCTTCGCGCCCAGGACCCTGAGTGGGGCAACCACCTGGCGAAGGTCGTCAATCCCGACCTGCTGCACAGAAAACACCTTGCGCCTACCCGCGATCATGAGGCGAATAGCACGGCTGTTATGGGTTGGCAGCTTGCGCTGGATGCCTTGCCCATTCCGGATTTTGCCGCCTCTGAAGAAGCCTTGCAGGAAAGCAGCCGGAGCATAGATGCAGAGCGCCAGGCAGCGTTCAAACAACGGACGGAAACCGAGCGTGAGGCTCAGCGCAGGCATGAAACCTACAAGGAGCGAGCCGCCGCTGCCGATCGTCTGGAAACCGAGTTCTCGCTGTTCAAACGTGCCCGCGATAACGCGCAGAATAAACTGGCTAACGTGCGCCAGCGTGTCAAAGAAGCGCAGGCTGCCCGGATCGCAAAGATCACCAACGAGCTTGAGGCCGTCCAGAGGAAACTTCAGGCCTTTGATGAGCAAACGGGCGAAGGTGTGCGAGAGGTTGAATCCGGATTCCAGCAACAAGTGTTGGACATGCGGGCTCATTGGGCGGAGAAAGAGTCTGAGCTGCAATCCAGCATAGACCACCAAAGCGAGCTAATTGCGACCGCAGAATCCGACCACAAAGCCCGGCTCAAGAGCAAACGCCAGATATACGATCAGCGCCTTTCGGAGGAGGGCATTGATCCAAAAGAAGTTCAGAAGGCTCGCGAGGCGTTAGCCAAGCTTAAAGACACCGTCGAAACCATTGTGGCGTCTGAAGACCTTGTTCGTGGCTATCGCAAATGGCGCGAGCAGGAGTGGTGCAAGGTTGAAGTGCTTACCGAGCAAGCCAATCAGGCCAAAGCCAAGTGTGAGGCTGCCGCGCGTACCCGAGAGCAAGCAGAGCGCGCGTGGAAGGAGCAGGACAACAAGCTGAAGGTATCTATTGCCGAGCATCAAGCGGCAATCAAGAACCTGAGGAATCAAACGGAAGCGGCCGATGCCGTGCTCAAGCATTTTCAGGCGAATACCTTCTCCGAAGGTTTTCCGGGCAATATGGCCGATCTTACCCAGGAGCTTCAGGGTGCTTACCAAAAACTGGAGCAGCTGCGCAGGGAGGTCGTGGGCACGTTCGATCAGGCAACAGCAATCCTGAACCGATACGACAACACCCAAATCCAGCAGGCGTGGCAGAAGCTGTCAGCCTATCGGCGCGGACAGATGACGGGCGAGGTGTTGGACCATGAGGAAAGCTTCAAGCTGGCGCGGGTTCCGGATTTGCGAGAGTTATTGGATACCGATATACCCCAGCTTCGCGATGCACTGATTGACCAGTTTGTATCGGAAGCCGGCAGCCTGGTGAAGTATTTCGACAGCCTGGAAGTCATGGCTAGAGAAGTGAAGGCGGTTTCCAGCCTTCTGAAAAGAAAAATTAATACCGATCAGCAGATAGAAAGCCTGAGCGATATACAGGTTGTGCTCGAACCCAGAATTTACGAGGACGAAACCTGGCAGCCGTTGAAGGAGTTTGTGGATCAATGGCAAAACTGGATTCAAATGAACCGGCGCTCTTTGCCCAGTGATGCCATTCTGCGGCGCTTTAAACTGGTCACAGACACACTCAGTGATGCCAAGGTAAAAGACAGCGTTGAATCGATGATAGACATGCGTCTGGAAATGAAAGAAAACGATCGTCAGGTGGTCATCCGCACCGATGCGGACTTCCTGTCAGCCAGTTCCACTGGCCTGACCTATCTGGCCATCATGACCGTGTTCATGGGGCTCACCCGTTACCTGTGCCCGGATTTGAACACGCGTATCACCTGGCCCATTGATGAACTGGGCACACTCAGCCCCAACAACATCTCTCATCTTGCAGATATGCTGGAAGCCAACAATCTGACGATGATTTCTGCCTGCCCTAAGCTCGACAGAAGCTTGAGGAAGTTCTTTGAGAACAAGATCTCCCTCAAACAGGGACGGATTCACACCTACGAATCCTCCGGGATTGAAGGAAAACACGCGGAGCTATTCTCCAGCGTGAGCCAGGATGATAACTCAACAGCAGAGGAGGCAAACCATGAGTAGTCCGTTGTTCGAGCGAACCGTAACGGCCTTGCTGCAGGAGCGGGTTATCTGTGAAGTCAGTGATGATGAGCTCTACAACTACCTGCTGATGCCCGCCAATCAGGACTCTGTGAATCGCTTTCTGGGGCAGATAAACCGAACGCTTCGTCAGACCAGCGCTCACGATGCCTTCGTTTGTGCGTATCTGGATACTTCAGACGCAGACACCAAAGATGCGATTCGGCACCAGTTCCGGGACGTTGCCAACAACCTTGAAGCCTTTGTGCAGTTCCTGCGACTTGTGATGATGCTGGAAGCAAATGATCGGCCGATACTGCCCGGCGACAAGCTGTCTGAAGGTGCCATACTGGATCGCATTGCGGCAGCGCCAGCACTGGAGTCGAAACTGAGATCGTTGGCGGAGAAAAGGGTATTTCACACCAAGCGAGCAGATTCTGCCGGCCAGATTCGTGCGGTGCTTTCCAGCCTGGAAAAGATGGGCTACTTGAAGGCCGTAGGTACCAGCGGCAGCCTTTTCAGAGCCACCGGCCGTTGGAGTTGGCTGTACGACGCCATGACATTCATAAAGACCCACGAAGGCATTCAGGGCTCTGACGATACAGATTCCGAGCAAATGAGGCTGCACTGATGGCGCGCGCTCATGATGCCCACGGAACCCTTCGTGCGCTTGCCAAGTATGGCGAAGCCATTCTGGAGGCGCACCTGCGTAACGGTAACCGGGTGCCGGATTCCGATGACAACCTTGGCCTGATCGAAACCCTTGAGCACCACCGCCTGGTTTGGCGGATTGGTGACAACGAAGATCTGCAGCTGAAGAAGGTGCTGGTTCAGTTTCTGGATCACATCACCGAGTCTGAGCGGCGCCGATACGCCAATGCCCAGGTGGATATTCTTTGGCAGCAACTCAGTGAACTGTTTCTGGAATATAAAGAAGCTAAAAAGCGATCGGCTCTGAGCGATATTGATCGGCTGGAAGGGGAAATCAAAGAATGCCTGGCGGACGTCATTGAGGACATCCGAAACGCCACTGAGGCGTTTGCCACCTACATTAATACCGGCTTTGCCTACATCACCGATCTGCAACTGCGCTTTCGTGAAAACGAGCGAGTCATCGAACGGGCGGGTCGCCTCATCACCTTGTTTGAAAGTTTCCGTATTCGCGAGTTGGCGGAGCAGGCGGGTTCCGATGCCTTCCTGAAACGATTGTTATTGCGGCATTTGCCAGCGACTTTGGAATCCTCACAGAAGAACCTTTCCTATGCCCTTAACCAGCTGCGAAAAATGCTGGTGCGCATGCGTGAGGACCAGCGGCTGAGCCGAATGGTGGGTGCCTTCGAGGCGCACTTTATTAACAACCGCGGATTTGAACCCTCCATAGATCACCTGGACTTGAGATATGTTCCAGAGTTTTTGAATACGGTAGAGCCGTTCCAGATAAAGGGCTTTGGCGATATTTACGATTCGTCTGACGATCTGGAGTTGATAGAGATTGCCGCAAAGGCGCGCACCATCGCTATAGAACTGGAAGATAAGCCTGTTCCAGACGGCGTCGCCACAGTCAACTTCGACGTTGAGGGTGAAATTGAAATTGAGGAAGACGACCCGGTGGAAGAAGCTATCGAAGAGCTGATTCAGTTGGTGGTTGATGGTGCACTTGGTGAACGGAGTATTCTTGCCTCAGAAGCCCTGGCCAGCACGGGACTGGAGATAGATAAGGCCGATTGGCTGCAGGCCATTGTTTCAGAAATTGAATCCTTGTCGGATGGCGATCAGCAGTATATCGAGGTGGTCTACCATCAGATGCCACACCGGACTTTTCCAGACAATGTGATGGTTTCTGATCTCACCCTAAGGCACAACAATGCTGGCTGAAATCGCAGCGATTGAGCGTCTGCTAAGGACTGGAAAAGCCAACGTTAGACGCGGCAAAGTCTGGGATCAGATATGCGCAGAGACGGGTGTAGGGCAGGTTATTGGCAAGGAAATTCACTTCACCCCGGAAGAGCGGCAGAGGTTGCGAGAATACGCCAAAGCCGAGCATGGGTTAGACCCGCAATATGATTCCCGCGCTGGCGGCCGCATGGCGATGGCCCACCACGACGCCAGCGAAAAGCTCAGCCCGGATTCGGTCTTCGGTGAGCTGCTTGTATTGGCGACCGCCGGTGCTGCGATTGTAAAGGTGAACGGCAAAAATGCCTCAACTCCTTCGGGTAGTGTGCTCAGCGTGCGACCGCACTGCCTGGACCTTAAACACCTTCAAACTCAGAATTTGGTCATCATAGAAAATGGTGGTTTGATGCCTTACTGGGCGGATATCAAGCTTCCGGATTCCCTTGCCAACGCAATCATTCTGTATCGTGGGCACCGGGAAAATGTTCGCTCTGTTGCGGAGATAGTCAGCCATCAGCCCGCAGACAAACTGGCGTGGTTTTTCGATTTTGATCCTGCGGGGCAATGCCTTGCATTCGATCAGGCAAAAGGCAGTACGCTCGTACCTTCTGGCTGGCGTAAACTTGGTAGGCACACGCCTTTTAACCAATCGAAAGTGCACCATAAGCAATGTATAGCGCTACAAAGGCTCAGAAGCCGGGCCACTGGAGAGCTTCTCTCCATTGCTGACCACATGGCGAGCGAAGAGCTCGCCTTGATGCAGGAGCATTTGGTTTTACGCTCTGTGCAAATGTCGAAGGTACTTCTAACGGGTTACTAATTTTCAGCCAAAGCTCAAAGCCTGTCTTTGTATTTTTCAGGCCGCTGCATCGGTTTAGCAGCTTGAATGCATAAGCCAAATAAAATATCACCAAGTTTTACATTGCTCCCCTTTATCTGCCATTGGTATTGGCTCATCATTACATCGAATTAAATACGTCCCCCGCCAAAGGCGACAATGGATGTCGGTCACGTAAATATCCCCCCAGTCACTAAAAGATCGTTACCGCTTTCTGAGTTACGTAGTGTCGACCCTGTGTGTCCAAAGTTTCCCATGAGTGAGTGGTGGATTTTAAAACGGATAACCCATAACTAGCGAGAGATCAGTAATGTTCAAGAAAGCGATTTGTATGGCCGTCTTAGCCACAGCTAGCGCGCAGACAGTTGCGGCAGAACCTGTTGAAGAAAAGCACTTTTCTTTAGGTATTGCTTCGTTTGCAACAATTATTAGCGTTGAAATTCCGTATTATGGCACTGAAAGAGACGATTTTTCTGGATTTGGTCTTTTTGGTACAGGTGCTGTCAACGATAACCTAGGTTTCCGTTTGTCATATGCGAAGCAAAGTCTTGATGACAACTCAGATCTAAAGCTTGATGTAGTTGAAGGTAGTCTACTAGCGGGCACGGGGTTGGCCACGACCGGCTTCAAAGCTTATGGCTCTTTCGGATTTTACAGTGAAACACTCAAAGCGAATGGTGCAAGTGAGGAGCTTGATTTTAGTGGCGCTATGTTTGGTGGAGGTGTTGGCTATAACTGGAACCCAGTTTCATTGGAGTTCTGGATCAATTTCCGAAGTACTAGTGATTATGAAGATCTTTCTGGCGGAGCTGATGTAACTGCTGCATCTGGAGGCTTGGGCTTGTCCGCTCGTTTTTAAGGTAAATGTGCTCTAATTGCAAAAAAACTTGAATCCTTAGGAAATCACGGATTCAAGTGTCTATAAAAACGACGCTGGCCCAGAAGCCCGGGCCTGTGTCATTTCTGCCATGCACGATGCTTTTTGGCGTTGCTACAGTTTTGCGCCGACCGGGATAGACGTTTTGTCTCGTAGTGGTTGGGCTGGGTTAAACCAACAACTACAAAAAGGGACTGAATCGTGAGACCAATCAGAGTTTCTCTCTTACTACTCATTACGTTGTCATTCAATGTGTTTGCCGGTACTGAGGGCAATGCCCGTGAGGCAGTATTTGTCGGCAATAACTGGGAAGGCATGATCGATGTTATTGATGCCGAAACCTATGAAAAGATCAGCCGTATAAATGGCATTCCTGACCGAAGAAAGCGCCTGCGGGAAATAATCTGGCGCCCGGATAAGCTATTTTTCTTCCAGATTGTGCGTCATCTGATCGGTGAGGGTAACGACCAATACGTGGATGACATGTACAGCACCCGTGACGGAAAATTGCTTATCGTCTCCCGCCCCAGCTTTGCGGATGTGGTTGCTATAGACATTGCAACCAACAGGGTTGTCTGGCGCTTTGAGGTTGAGGGGTATCGTTCGGATCATATGGCTTTGTCGCCTGATGGAACCGAAGTTGCCGTATCTGCTTCCACTGGCAAAGTTGTACATATACTAGACGTTCTTACCGGCAAAGAGCGGGGGCGGTTTCCTACAGGAGATTCACCCCACGAAAACGTTTACTCCAAAGATGGCAATAAAATCTATCACGCCAGTATTGGCCACGTATTCACATTGGCCGATAGGGGTGCGCTCAGGGATATCAAGGGGAATCGTATTTTCAAGGTTGTGAATGCCGATACGCTTGAGGAAATCAAAAGCTTTGATATCAGTGACAAGCTGGCAGAGGCGGGCTACCCCGGTATGAGCCCGGCGATTCGTCCGATGGCGCACACCGAAGATGAGAAGTTCTTCTATTTTCAGCTTTCATTTTTTCACGGGTTCGTGGAATACGATATGGAGAATGACCAAATCACCCGCGTAGCCAACTTGCCTAATTTGGTTCCAAACATGCCTGTTGAGCGCTATGTGAATGATTCTGCCCACCACGGCATTTCTATGGGCGGCAACGATGAAAAGCTTTGTGTTGCGGGCACCATGAGCGATTACGTGGCGATTGTTGATCGTGAGAGTTTCGAGTACGAAATTCTGGAAGGTCTTGGGGAGAAGCCTTACTGGATCACCCGCGATAAATCCGGAGAAAACTGCTTCGTATCCTGGAGTGGCACTGACCAGATATCTGTGATCAACATAGATCGCGCTGAAGAAGTCGCCCGAATAGATGTTGGTGACCACCCTCAGCGGATTCGTGAAGGTTCGGTTCCGCAAGGCTGGGCCACTGGTTATTAATTACTGAGTTCAGTTGCATGGCCTCTTCCATGAGAGGTCATGCAATATGCCGCAGCTTGTGGCCATCCTGATATTCTAATCGCAATAAGCTCTTACTAATCTCCCCGTTTTTATATCGATCCATGCCTGCATTTTGTACAATTTACCAATTGCGACGATATATTGGTGGAATCATGCTATGGAGCGCGTTATCAAACTGTCACAGGCATGGATTGCCACATTTGCACTGGGAATATTGCTGACAGGCTGTGGCGGTTCTTCTGATCCCACCTATTCAGGTTTGAACTCCCTTGATAGACAAAAAACGGCAGTACTGAGCTGGAGTGCCCCAAGGAGCCGGGTAAACGGTGAAGGCATAAGGATGGCCGAGCTGGATAAGTACATCATTCGCTACGGTACAAATGCCAGCGCTTTGGATAAGGAGATCATTATTGCGGATGCCCAGAAAGACGCGGACATGGTGTACGTGGTGCGCGGTTTAGATGCCGGGGTTTGGTATTTTACGATTCTGGTTCAGGACACTGGTGGTTTGCTTAGCGCGCCTTCCGAAATGGTTAGTAAAGGAATTGAATTCTAGAAAGCCTCGGCATCCGCCGATTGGTTACTGTTGCCGCTACTACCGGCTAAGGTAAGGGTTCGGCGATCGGAAGTTTAAGCGTGAACGATGCCCCTTCTCCCGGGCGGGAAACAACGTATATCTCGCCTCGGTGCTTCTCCACCACTGTTTTCACGAACGAAAGCCCCAACCCGGTTCCATGAACGCCCGCCAGCTCACTGCTTTTTTGGCGCCGATATCGGTCAAATAGGTAAGGCAGTTCTTCCGGGTCAATCCCCGCACCATCGTCAACAATGGTCAGGCAAGCCTGATGTCCGGCACGAAATACTTGAATACTCACCGCTGAGCCGGCCGGGCTGTACTGTACGGCGTTGGTTAGCAGGTTGATAACGGCTCTTTCGAGCAGTTCTGCATTTCCCCTTAACCACAAATCCTCTGTACCTTGCAGTTGTAGGGCAATGTGCTTCTCTACTGCTTGCTCGCTAACGCTGTCACGGGCATTTTCAACAATGGCTAAAAACTCGCATTCGTAAAAGCGGGTTTCGGTGAGCTGCTCTGCACGGGCCAGCTGCACAAACTCTTCAGCTAGATGGTAGCTTCGTCTGGCTAACCGCCCAAGTTGCTCCAATTGGCTTCGGTCAATGTGAGTGGGGTCGCGTTTCAGTTGCTCAATAAGTGCCAGTTGAGACACCAGAGGAGAGCGCACATCGTGGGAAATAAAGTCAATCGCCTCCCGGTGCTGGCGCTGCTGTTCTCTCAGCTCGGATATATCCGAAATATTGGCAATGATGCCGTATTGCACGCTATCGGGGAGGGCGAAGGGGGCAAAATGGATGAGAAAATCCTTATCCCGTATTTTTAGATCCACTGTGCGGCTTTGCAGCATCGTAAGCGTTTCAGAAACGGTCTCGTACCAGGGTGGTGTTTCGCGTGGGTCGTGACCCTCTAAAAGCCGGGTTAGGGGGAGCCCGCCAAGGCTGGGCATGGGTTCGCCAAACCACTCTTCAATGTGGCCGTTGGCGAACCGTATGATGCCAAGTTCATCGGTCACAATGATGCCATCCGGCATACGCTCGAAACTGCGCCGGATAAATTCCTGCATGTGGTTTAAGCGCTCTGTAGCTACTTTAACCCGTTCAATACGAGCTGAAATATTCTCGCTGGGGCCAAGCCTTTTTTCGAAGGCTTCTGTGCTTGAGAGCTTAAGGCGCCGCAGGTAGCGTTGCATTGCTTCTAGGTTCAAATTGTTGGGTAGGATAAGCCCTAAGGTGTAGCAAACGTTGCCACGGTCGAGCCGGATCCAGCTTTGGTTGCCGCTGTGATGCCATAGCCCCGCCTTCAGATTGGCGGGGACATCCGTCAGGTTCAGGTTTTGGTTCGATAGAATGTCGGCAGCTTCCGTCAGCAGCCAGCCTTGCGGCTGAAACAGTGCTTGGAAGTGTTCAAGGAGCTGGCTCGCTGGGTGCTTTGCCGGCTCGGGTAGCGCTACTCTGGGGGTGCGCACCAGTTCGTCCAGCTGGCGGTTCAGAAAGTGGTTGGTCATCGCTAGGCGCATGCCGCTGGCAACAGGAAAGGCGACCAGAGGCATGATCAAAGCGTGAGCCACAGGAAGCCATATATTGAGTGTGTGCAGCAATACTAAATACAGACTTAGAATGGCGCCGCCAGCGGTGATGCATGCCAAGAGCGTGCGCGCCGGGCGCACTCGGGGTACCAAGGTAGCCAGAGCCACAAGTGTGATCAAGGCGAGGGCTATGCCCGTCCATTTCGGGGCTGGGCTGATTAGGCGCTGCTGTTGAATGGCTGAAAGCGTATTGGCGTGGAACTCCACACCAGACATGGGTTGGCTGAGGCCAGAAAAGGGCGTTGGCAAGATGTCTCCCAACCCGGCTGCCGTGGCGCCAACAAAGACCGTTTTCCCGTGAAAGGCATCGGGTGCCGGTGCCGCGTTAAGCACATCGCTATAGGAGTAGGTGAATAACGTGCCCGCCCTGCCTGCGAGCGGCACAACCCGGTAATCGTCTCGTACATTTATAAATGCCGGTAACCCTTGTGTATCGGGTTCTCGGGGGCTGGCGCCCGAGGCCGCAAGTGCGAGGCTAGGCCATAGTTGGCGCTCCATGCCATTAAATAGGTAAAGCCCTCTGGCAATGCCATCATAATCCAGCTCAACGTGTGCATGGCCTAGGCGTGACGCTGCTGATATCAAGTTACCGGGAGGTAGCTGCTCGCTTAGCTGCAAACGCGGGTTTGAGGGTGCCAGATGAATTGGCAGCACTACATCCCCGTGGGCCTGCATAGCGCTTGCGAGCTTGGGATCATCCGTGGAGGGTTCGGTGAACAGAACATCGAACACAATGGTTTTTGCGCCAGCTTGATGCAGTTTATGTATCAAGCTTGCGTGGGTTTCGCGAGGCCATGGCCAGCGGCCCTGGCGGGCTAGGCTGAGATCATCAATAGCCACAATTGCGATGTTCGGAGAGGCAGCAGTGGGGTTGGCTAGTAGGGCAGAATCCAGAAGCCAGTAATCAATTCGCTGCGGTAAGTCTGTTGTTTCGGCGAGCAAAAATAGGAATAAAAGTGCAAGACCGAGTGTCCATGGGGTCGTTTTTATTGGCAACCAATCCCGGTTCATGAGTCCTACTTGTGCGTCAGTTGTTCGATACTATTCTAGATACAGCTCCCTCCCTGGGCCCCAGCGGCTTTCCAGTGGGCCATCGGAAAGCGCTTTCAGGCGCACAAAATACCGCCTTCCGGGAATAAGACGCAAGGCCGCTGTTGTGTCTGGTAGCGTAGCTTCCTTAATTATATCGTTGAAACTAGGCTCTTCGGAGAGTTGCATGCGGTAATTTGCGGCGGTATCAACTTTCTCCCAAAACACCCGAACCTGACTGTCTATGTAGTTAATACTGATAATGCGCACCGGCGGGAGCGTGCCATTTACAACCAGTTTTCTGGGTTGAGTCGTTGCTACAGAGTTTCCGCCAGCTTCTGTCACTACACGCCAATAGTACTGGCCGGGGCTTAGGGGGCGGGAGGGTAAAGCGGTGGTTCCTGGCGCCCACTCGCTGGTTGCAACCAAGTCCCTGAAGGCTTCATCTTCCGCAATTTCAACTCGCGCTACTTCGTTCTCGCCCTTGAGCTCCCAGCGGAATTCCGGCATGTCATCATTCACACTGCCACCATTTTCCGGGGTTAGCAGTTTGGCGGTTCGTGCTTGTAGGTCAACTTCTATGGGCAGTATGCCGGGCATTCCTGTCATGCCTTGTTGATCGAACGCGGCCAAATGTATCTCATACTGGCCGTTGTCCAAACGGCTTATGTCAAAGCGGTTACCGCTGACTTCGCGGCTTTCAATCCAACGTCCACTTTCTGTCTCAAAAATATCCAAGCGGTAGGCGCTTGCCGGGCTTGATTTCCAAGTTAGCTCCGCCGGCAGTTGCGAAAGTACCGGTGGGAGAGGATTTAGCTCGGGCGCCGGCGGCATCTTGCGAATGCTTAGCTTGTTCCCGTTATTGCTGGCAACAGTCGCGCTGTAACCAGCAGGAATACGATGGATTTGCTTAGGAGAGCCGAAATCGACAACGCCTTCGGTGACCTGCAGGTGCGTGCCTTCTGGCCCGGCGTGTAATGAAAAAGCTGTACCGCGCACAGCAGCTACCGCAGATGGGGTCTCGATTTCAAAACGAGCGCCTCCTTCAATCACTGGCTTAACACGAGTGTGTACCTCCCCGCGGTCAAGCCTCAGGCGCGTATCGACCATGCCGGATTTACCGTACTGGGTTAGTCGATTGAAGATCAATCTGGAATTTGGAGACACGCGCACTTCCGATCCATCAGCCAGCATAATAGTCGCGGCGCCAGCAGCTGAGAGCACCTCATCGCCCACTCTTATGAGCGCTTCTTCTGTTAGGATTCTTTTCCGGCCATCAATACCGGATATCAGTTGAACACTGCCCGAAACCGAGGTGACGCGAGCAGGGTTGGGCTGCCGTTTTAGCCAGGACAATGGAATGCGAATACGGTCGCCTTCCCCAAGAATAGCGGCGTTTCCAATAGTGTTATATCGCAGGAGTTGAGCTGGGCTGTGCTGTCTAACCAGAAGGTCATTGGCCACTTCCGCAAAGCTCTCGCCGCGTTTCAGAGTATAGATCCACTCAGGCACGGTTTCGCCAGCGGAGCTTGCGACGGTTGTTGCTGAGCCGCGGGTAATGGAAAGCTCTGCACCCGCGGGCATGCCCAATGCTAACAGCGCTAGCATTAGACACGCTTTGGTAATCGAGGACAAAGAGGGTACTGTCATTCTGTAACTGTTGCCTCGGCTTTCATGGCTTCAAGGCGATATCCGCGCTGGTAGATTGTCTTTATGCGGAAGCCATTTTCCGGGTTTAGGCCTAATCGACGCCGCAACCGGCTCATATGAGTGTCTACAGTTCGGGTATTGATATCTTTTGCCATTCCCCACACTCGCTCCAGAAGCACGTCACGAGTGAGTAACCGGCCCTGATTCTGAAACAGGAATAGCGTTAAATCGAAGTCTTTGTCTGTCAGCGAGAGTGCTTCACCATGAAGAGTTATGGTTCTTTGCTGCGTATTGACTTCGAAAGGCCCATATTTAAGGACTTCTTTTTCGTTATCCGGGTTAGCGCGGCGAGCCAGAGCGTTTATACGTGCAACCAGTTCTGCTGCACGGGCAGGCTTTGCAATAAAGTCGTCTGCGCCTGCGTCTAGCGCCTCAACAATGTCGGCTTCACTGTCTCGCTGGGTGAGGAATACCACAGGAATAGGCCAGTTAATTTGTGCTCTTACGCTCTTTAGCACGTCAATACCGGTCATGTCGGGGATCTGCCAGTCAAGAATCATCAGGTCGTAACTGCGGTGCAGTGCGGCGCTGATAAAGCTCTGACCCGTAGGAAAGCTGTCGCAGTCGTGCCCACGCTCAGACAAAATAGACTGAATGTGCTGCGCCTGTTCCTGTTGGTCTTCAAGCAGAGCAATACGCATTGCGCCTCTCCCGGATTAGATGACTCGTTGCGATTCGGTTTCGCTGTGTGTGATACAGGATAACCTGCCATATCATGTAATTATCACAAATTGCTCTGCTATATTCAGTGTTGTTATGTAGCCTTGCGTAAGCGAACTGCAGGTTTTCCGTTGTCGTCATCTAAGGTTTGTCGGCAGGAGGGATAATTACTGCAGCCCCAGAACCAGCCTTTCTTGCCTTTTCTGCGCACTAGGGGCGAAAAGCAGTGCGGGCAGGGCACTGGTTTTTCGCCGGTGCCATCCTTCGGTGCTGAATCTTCAATTGGTCGGGTTCCTCGGCACTCGGGGTATCTGGTGCAGGCGAAAAATCGGCCGAATTTGCCATCCCTTTCGGTCATTAGCGCGCGGCACTTGGGGCAGTTTGGTGCCTTGCTTTGAGGCTCTGAAACCCGCGTTCCCACATTAGGGCCAATAAACAGCCTTATTTCTGCTTTTAATGTTTCCAGAAATTTACGCGGGTCGTCTTCACCTCTGCGAATGCTCTCAAGGGTCGCCTCCCAAACTGCCGTTCTGTCCGGCGTACTAACCGATTCCGGCAGTGCACCGATCAGGGTTTTGCCCTTGTCGGTCGCGCGAATATGTTTGCTGTCACGGTATAAATAGTCGCGCTTGAAAAGCGTGTCGATAATGCTCGCGCGGGTTGCCTCCGTGCCTAAGCCATCAGTCTCACGCAGGGTTTTTCTAAGCTCGGGGTCAGTTACAAATCGGGCGATGTTGGTCATTGCCGAAAGCAGCGTTGCATCAGTGAAGTGCTGGGGTGGCTGAGTTTTGCGCTCGTTTACACTGCTATCTTCGCAGAGTACCGGTTCGCCTTTACTCAGGCGTGGCAGTGGTGGCTTCTCTGCCTCTCTACTCGTTTCACGCAGTTTTAACTCCAGTTTTTTCCAACCTGGCGTGAGTACCGCTGTCTCTGTAGCTCGAAACTTATGCTCTGCAACCCGCACGGTCAATCGGCCTTCGCGGTGAATGGCATCCGCAAAAAACTGCATGAGGTAGTAGCGGCTGATTAAATTATAGATTTTTTGTTCAGCGTCGCTGAGTTTTCCGTTCGGTGCCGTTCGGCTAGTTGGAATAATGGCATGGTGCGCATCGACTTTTTTATCGTTCCAAGCCGCGGTTCTGCGGCTCAAGTCTGCACTGCTACAGGCGTTTGAAAGGTCTGCTGAGACTCGTGCAATCGCGCCCACAACCTGCTCGCGCTGGGCAAAGTGGCCTTCTGGCAGGTATCGAGAATCGGAACGGGGGTAGGTGATGAGTTGGTGGCGTTCGTAAAGATTCTGGGCTGTGTCGAGTACGTCTTTGGCACCCATGCGAAAAAGACGACCCGCTTCAATTTGCAGAGCCGACAGAGATAAGGGCAAAGGCGGCGCTTCTGGTCGGTCGCGAAAGCGGGATTCGACGATTGAACCGGGTCGGCTATGAATGCTGGCGGCAATTTGCTCGGCGGTGGCTCGGTCTAGCAAGCAGTTTTCTTCGTCCAGATAGTCCTGAAACTGCTCATCCGGCAGCCATCGCGCCGTGAACACTTGCTGGTCGGCTTCTTCTTCCTGTGCTTTGAAGCGGGCTTCAATGCGGAAGTAGGGTTTGGGCTCAAAATTCTCAATGGTGTTATCGCGCTCAACCACCAGTCCCAGTACCGGGGTTTGTACTCGCCCCACGGAGTAGACGCCTTTTTGCCCTTGCTGTTGGTAGTTCAACGTGTAGAAGCGGGTTAGGTTGATGCCATAAAGCCAGTCGGCGCGTTGTCGGGCGAGGGCTGAGTGGGACAGCCGCCTGAATTCCTGGTTATCTCTGGGCTGTTGTATGGCTTTGGCGACTGCTGCAGGCGTCAGGTCGTTAATAAGTATGCGTTTTACCGGCGCTCTGGTTCCGAAGTAGCGTATTACCTCGTCTACTAGCAACTGGCCTTCCCGGTCTGGATCGCCTGCATGAACGATGGTCGTTGCCTTCCGGATTAGGGCCTCCAAGGCATTCAGCTGTTGGCGTACGCTGTCTTTAGGAGTTAGCTGCCATTTGTCCGGATACATGGGTAGGTCGTGCTGACGCCATGTTTTCCATGCCGGGTTGTAGCTGGCGGGTTCTGCTGGTTCTAGCAGGTGGCCAATACACCAGCTTACGGTGGCCGCTTCGCTGCCTTGGCCACAACGAATCCAGCCCTGACCTTTTTGGTAGGGGCCGGGGAGTGCGGCGGCAATGGCCCTGCCAAGGCTGGGTTTTTCGGCGATATAGAGGAGCATGTTTGGGTATGGCTGTGTCTGGTTTTGGGGTGGTGGGGAATGTGGCGGTTTGGGTGTGGGGTGTCAAGGTTCGGGGGCTGCTTGTTCTGTAGTAGACTGTTGTTTTGGAGTTAGTGGACGTGGGGCTGGCCTTTCCAAAACACGCCGTGAACCCGTCCGTGGGGGCTTGGTGTTGCCATCCTTGGCAACACACAGTTTTGGAAAGGCCAGCCCCACGCCCACTTCATACTCCGGAGTATCGTCATTTATTTCAGAACGAATGTTGAGAGTTGATTCTTATGAAAATGCAGAACGCAATTGAAGCCAAGCTGAATGACGCGTTTAGCGCCAGCATTCTTCAGGTAGAGAACGAGAGCCATAAGCACAGTGTGCCGCCTAACTCCGAAACGCATTTCAAGGTGACCATGGTGTCACCAGCGTTTGCAGGGCAGATGAAGGTTAGGCGGCATCAAGCTATTTACAAGGTGCTTTCTGAGGAGTTGGAGATGGCTGGTGGCGTGCATGCGTTGGCGTTGCATCTATACTCTCCAGAGGAGTGGGAGGCGTCTGGGCAGGTTGCGCCTTCTTCGCCGAATTGTATGGGTGGTTCCAAGGCTGATGCTTAATAAGCGGCTTCAGGCGGTTAAAAAACAAAATGGAGGGCTTTTATGAGCCAGTTTTTTCAGATTCATCCGGAAAATCCTCAAAAGCGGTTGATCAAGCAGGCTGTTGAGATTCTTCGTGGTGGCGGTGTGATTGTGTATCCCACTGACTCCGGGTATGCCCTTGGGTGCCATTTGGGTGAGAAGCCGGCTGCGGACAAGATAAAGCGTATTCGAAAGCTGGATGATAAGCATAACTTCACACTCGTGTGCCGGGACCTCTCGGATATCGGCGTTTATGCCAAGGTAGATAACACTCAGTACCGGCTACTGAAAACCTTCACGCCGGGGCCGTATACCTTTATTCTGGATGCAACGAGTGAAGTGCCAAGACGTTTGCTGAACCCGAAGCGGCGCACGATTGGCGTGCGGGTTCCTGATAATGCGATAGTCCGCGATCTGTTGGGTGAGCTTGGCGAGCCTATTATGAGCAGCACGCTGATTTTACCGGGTGAGTCGGACCCTATGACGGACCCTTACGATATCCGAGATACGCTGCAGCATGAGCTTGATCTGATTATCGATGGTGGGTTTTGTGGCATGGAGCCAACCACAGTGGTGAACTTCACTGGCGATTTGCCGGAGGTTACCCGAGTGGGCAAGGGTGATCCTGCACCCTTTGAGTGAGTTTGCTTAGGCCCGAGTATTTAGGTTGAAAGCGTAGTTACCCCGGTTCGCGGCGGCTTCAAACTGGTCTGTTGGGGCAGAACGGCGCAGGGTGTCGTAGCGGTGTACGAGATCCTGCAGGCCGTTAAATTGCTGATTTTCACTGACCAGTGTATCGAGCAGTGAATTATTTACCCCATAGGCCTGATTGAGCTTTAGGGCGTTGTCCATAAAGTGCAATGTGGGTTCGTTGACGCTCAGGCGGCTGAAGGCATCCTCAAAATTCTTGTTCACGTTTAAGTCGTTTTCGATTCGGGTGCGGGTTTCTTCCGCCAAATTTCCACCCACTTCAATTTTACCGTTTTCGTTTTTGTTGACACTTATCGCCGAGTTGGGATTTAAGTTGTACTCGGCAAGTTTGTGCCGCAGCGTTTCCCGTATGAAGGCAAGATCCTGCCCCACCGTTTGCTTATAGTCAGCCAGAGGCAGCTTCTGTGATTTCAGCCTGCTAGCATCACCTAGCGATGCCCCGGATGGTGTAAAACGGTCGTCCCCCGGGCCTGCAGGTTGAAGCGGGTCTGCGCCGCCCATGCCTTTAGCTTTCTGGCCCTCCGCATCACTTATCGCCGAGCGCTTCTCCAAGCTCTGCTGGAAGCGGGTGCTTGCCTGTATAAGAGATGTCAGCAACGACATAGCGTGTATTCCTCCACCGGCCCGCAGAAGCGCGCCAGAAAATTATCGTCTATGATCTAGTGGAAGCACATTCCGGGCCAGTCGATGATAATCCCGGTTTCTGATCTAAATCAGTAAATATTTGACGCATATCTATAAAGTTAAACGTCGTTTTGCCGTCAACCACTTAGGATGCTCTAAATTGCCGGGTTGAGCTGGCGTTCATTGTTCTTGTGACCGGGTCGCTATGAAAAAACAATATTCCATTCGCTTTTTGCTGCTCGCTGCACTGGCAGCGGCATTCTCTCTTATTCTGGTTTTCACCATACTGTTTAGCGCGAGTGCGCAGCGCGATCACATGGAGGAGTTCAGCCATAAGTACGTGGATGGCCTAGCCAAATCCTATTTTGATGGCCTGAACACCATGATGGTTACTGGCACTATCAGCAACCGCGATGTACTTCGGGACAAAGTAATGGCCCCGGCAGACGTGCTAGACGTGAGAGTAATCCGCAGCGATCAGCTGAACCGCATGTTTGGCAGCGGCACCGCAGCAGAGAAAACCCGTGATTCTGATGACAGAAAAGCGCTGGCTGGCCAGCGAATTGAGCGCTACTCAAATAACGAGGATGGGCGTGTTTATACGTTGATTGACCCGGTTATCGCCCGAGAAGATTACCAGGGTGTAAATTGCTTGGGTTGCCATCAGGCACAAGAGGGCGATGTGCTTGGTGCGATACGTGTGGACTACTCTCTTGCTGAAAGCGATGACGCCTTGCACCAGCAATTATTCGCCAGTGGTGGAATTCAAATAGCTATCTTTGTTGCGGTGTTTTTCCTGACCGGGTTGGTTTTGAATCGATTGGTTTTCTCCCGGTTGCGTCGGCTTCAGCGGAGTATGGATGAGATTTCCCAAAACTCCGATCTCACCATTGAGCTGGATGTCTCTCGCAATGACGAAATCGGCTCCGTCTCTCTGGCATTTAATCGCATGATGGCGAAAATCCGTGAAAGCATGCATACGGTTATGGATAACGCTGCAAAGGTTGAGCAGGCAGCGCGCAGTATCGCTGCAAAAGCTGAAACCACGGGCCGTGAAGTTATGGCTCAGAAAGACAACACCGATCAGGTTGCCAGCGCCACCACCGAAATGGCCGCATCGGCTGTGCAGGTGCGTGAAAACGCCATTCATACAACTCGCAAGTCGTCTGAAACTGCTGAGTCTGCGAACAGTGGCGAGCAACTTGCGCGCGCCGCCGTTGAGGGCATTGAAGCATTGAATACAGAGGTTGAAGGCGGCGCTAAGAGAATCGAAGATCTCAATCAGCGCACAGGCCAGATGGCGAGCATGTTGGAAGAGATTTCCAATATTGCCGAACAAACCAACTTACTGGCGCTGAATGCAGCTATCGAGGCCGCCAGAGCTGGGGAGCAGGGGCGTGGTTTCTCGGTTGTAGCGGACGAGGTTCGGGCTTTGGCATCGCGTACTCAGGTTTCCACAGAGGAAATCCGGAAAACCATTAACGATCTTAAAAGTGAAGTGGTGGACTGTGTTGCAACTATGAGCCATGCGTCTGATATGGCGGGGCAACAGGTAGAAGCTATCTTGAAAGTAGAATCCGAGTTGCAGGACATTGCAGCTGCAGTTCGCGAGATTGCATCGCTCAATCTGGAAATGGAAAGCGCGGCGAATGAGCAAAGTGATGTGTCGGAAGCCATCAATCAGAATGTTATTGAAATCAGCCGTTCGGCAGAGCAGGCATCCACAGATGCTCAGGAAACGGCGAATATAGCGGGGGATTTGTTGGTTATGGCGGAAACGCTCAGGGAGACCATCGAGCAATTTCGCTTGGCCGAAAAGAACCGCTAACCGGGCGCCCCTTTTGGGGCAGCTCCGGTAAGCCTTGCCCGTGGGCTAGCCCTCTCGGGTAACTTCAATGATCTTGAGATGGATATTGTTGCGGCCACGGATTGGCCATTCGATAGAGTCACCTACCGCAAGCCCTAGCAAAGCGGAGCCCGCAGGGGCCAGAATCGAAATCTTGCCTTCGCCGGTGCCCACTTCATGGGGGTAAACCAGCGTCAGTTCCTGTTCCTGGCCGCTGTCTTCATTTTGAAAGCGAACCTTTGAATTCATAGTTACTACGTGCGCGGGCATATCTGCCAGCGGTACCAGTGTGGCGCGGCTCAGCTCATCATCCAGTCCGTCTACCACATCTGAGTCACCCTGTTTTTCAATCAGGGTAGTCAGCCGATTAAAGTCTTCTTCAGCAACCAAAACTTCCGGCATATCTGCCATAGTAATCTCCAAAAATAAAATGAGTATTTGAAACTTAAGGGTTCAGGCGCCGAACCCGACATGTAAAAACGGATTCAGCGAGAAAAGAGGAACGCAGGCAACACACCGGCAGTGCCTGCCTGATGGCGGGCACTTAAATAGTAGAAAGGAATGATCTCTGAGAAAAACGTTCTCACAGCTTCACCTAGTGCGTTGTCTGGATAAATAAAGGAAAAGCGGCAACTTGGCCGCTCTGGTTAATTTATAAGCTTTTGTCGGGTTCCACAAGTGGGCTTATGGAAAACGTAAGAAATAAAGCGCATAACGCCATATTTGTTAGACTGACACCTTAGACGATTCATTCATAAACTGCATCAGGCAAGGAATTTCTTACCCATGTCCAAATTGTTTCCTTCTGTTGACCCAGACGGGTTGCTGGAATACTCCGTGGTTTTCAACGACCGCTCGCTAAATCACATGTCTGCACCGTTTCAGCAAGTTATGCGAGATATCTCGTCAACGCTCCGACAGGTGTACAACGCTAAGGGCGCCGTAATTGTACCCGGTGGCGGTAGTTTTGGGATGGAGGCTGTAGCCCGCCAGTTCGCGAACGGCGAGCGGTGTCTAATTGTTCGCAACGGCTGGTTCAGCTATCGCTGGACACAGATACTTGAAGCAGGGCGAATCACTGACAACATCACTGTGCTTCAGGCGCAGGCTTCGGATAACACCGCCAAAGCGGCTTACGCTCCGGTGCCGGCAGAACAGGTTGCAGAGCGCATCAGAGCCGAAAAGCCTGCAGTGGTATTTGTTCCCCATGTTGAGACCGCTTCCGGGATTGTGCTACCAGACGATTATCTAAAAACCGTTGGCGATGCAGTAAAAGACGTCAACGGTCTGTTTGTGCTGGACTGTGTTGCTTCCGGTGCTCTTTGGGTTGATACCAAAGCCTGTGGTGTGGATGTGCTGATCACGGCGCCGCAAAAAGGTTGGAGCGCCTCACCCTGTGCTGCACTGATCACACTGAGCGAGCGTGCCATTGCACGCATGAATGAAACAACGAGCACCAGTTTTGCGGCAGACCTGCGCAAATGGTCTCAAATCATGCAGGCTTATGAGTCTGGCAATCACGCCTACCATGCAACCATGCCGACTGACACTTTAGTTGTTCTCCGCGATGCCATGCTCGAAACGGTAAAAGCTGGTCCGGACCAGCTTTATCAGCGGCAAGAAGAGCTTGGCAAACAGGTGCGTGAGCTGTTTTACAGTGCCGGCTTCCAAAGCGTTGCCGGGAAAGGTTTCGAATCGTCCAGTGTTGTGGTTTTACACACCGACGATATCAACATTCATAACACCAGCTTATTCCGTGAGCAGGGCTTGCAGGTAGCCGCCGGTGTACCTCTGATGTGTGGAGAATCGGAGAACTTTCGTACCTTCCGCATGGGGCTGTTTGGTTTGGAAAAACTGAACAATCTGGATAGAACGGTTGAGAACCTGAGAGTGGCTTTGGAGGCGATACAAGGCTGATTTCAGGCCGGTAATGGCGCTGGCATGGCAGAGCCATTAGGATTTCGTGTCGTTCGTTGTAGTAATTTCGTTAAACTCACTGAACTCTGGGCTGCGTAAAGCGGCCCAATGACCAAGAGAGGAATACCTGTGACCCTCGTAAATATCAAAGCTCGTCTAGCACGTCTACCCCATGAAGCTCTGGCCCATGGAAATCTGGCCTTAAACAGGGTGCATCGGCGCATATCGCGATCGCTGGTTCGGTGTGTGGCATTTGCATTGATGTGTGTAACGGGCGCAGTTTCAGCGCAGGGCTCGGTGGTCGTTTCTTCAAAGATCGACACGGAGGGTGGTGTGCTTGGTCAGATGATTCTGCAGCGTTTGGAGAGCGGCGGTATTCCCGTAGAAAACCGGTTACAGCTTGGCAGCACCAGCATAGTGCGCAGCGCAATTAAAGCGGGTGAAATTGACCTGTACCCTGAATATACCGGCAATGCTGCATTCTTTTACGACAAGGCAGATAGCCCAGTTTGGAAGGATGCTGCAAAGGCATACGACATGGCAGCGGAGCTTGACAGCACCGCTGAAAACATTGTCTGGCTAACGCCTGCGAACGCCAACAATACCTGGGCCATGAGTGTGCGCGGCGATTTGGCGCAGAAGAATAACCTAAAAACACTGGAAGATTTGGCCGACTATATCAATGCTGGCAAGCCGTTTAAATTTGCCGCAAGCGCTGAGTTTGTGGAGTCTGCCAGTGCCTTGCCTGCGTTCCAGAAGGCTTACGGGTTCGAGCTAACATCTGATCAGCTTCTGATCCTCTCCGGTGGTAATACCGCAGCGACCCTAAGGGCAGCGGCCATTAACTCCAATGACGTAAATGGCGCTATGGCTTATGGCACCGACGGCGGCCTCAACGCTTTGGGCCTGAAGGTGATGCAAGACACCAAAGGCGTACAGCCGGTTTATCAACCAACACCCATAATCAGAGCAAGCGTATTGAAGGAATACCCCAACATACGCCCGCTATTAAAGCCGGTGTTTGAATCGCTTGATCTGGAAACCCTGCAAGCATTGAATGCAAAAGTAGCCGTTGAAGGCGCCCCTGCAGCTGCGGTGGCGAAGGACTATCTGGAAAGCCTTAACCTGGACTAATCAGTGCCTTCATCGACTGGGCTACCGAACCGCGTAATACCTGTATTAGCGCTTGCTGCGTTCGTTTTGGTGTGGCTGCTGAATCTGGGTGTGGTTCAGCCTAATCGCATTGTGGCTGGTGCGGGCTACGGGCTTTTTGGTGCCACAGGCTGGCTCGGGGCTGGCATTGTTTCGTCCCTGCTATTTGTTGCGGTTGTGCTCGCGACAAAGCCTATCCGTAACCGTTTCTGGGTGCTGTCGTTTTTGCTGACGGCTGCACTCATGAGCCTGCCCCTGCTGCTTGAAGTGTTTGCGCTGCGCAAGCTACCAGCGGATTCCGCTTACGCTCGAATCGGCATAGGTGCCGGGTTTTGGTGTTTGGCTTTTTTTCTCGCTCTAATGCTCTTAGAAACCTTAAGTCAGCTCAAAGCTTCCCGTCGCCTTCAGTTATCAGTAGTGCTGTTGGTTGCTGCCGGTTGGTGGCTTTGCGCCGCCCGTGAAGGGCTTTCTAGCCTATCGCTGATCCGCGAATACGCTAACCGGGCAGACCAATTCTCACAAGCTCTAACCGTACATTTGTCTCTGTCATTAGGCGCTGTTGCCATTAGCGCGGTACTGGCTTTTGGCTTGGCGCTGGCCATGGTGAGGCGGGAGCGGCTGCGTCGCCCCCTACTGGGGCTGGTGAGTTTCATGCAAACCATTCCCAGTCTGGCGCTTTTCGGGCTGTTGATTGCGCCTTTGGGGGCATTGTCGGCAGCCTTTCCCGCTCTGCAGGCCTTGGGAATACGAGGCATCGGTTGGGCGCCCGCTTTGCTCGCGTTGATTGCCTATAGCCTGTTACCAATGGTGCGCAACACCTACGTTGCCCTGATGGAAGTGCCCGAGCCGGTAGTAGACGCTGGCCGAGGTATGGGGATGAGCGAGCGGCAGGTTTTTCTGCAAGTGAAGCTTCCTCTCGCTTTGCCGGTCATTATTGAAGGTGTGCGAATTACTACCATCCAAGCGATCGGCCTAACCGCCGTCGCGGCACTGATTGGCGCTGGGGGCTTTGGCACGTTTATTTTTCAGGGGTTAGGCCAAGCCGCTATGGACCTTGTGCTGCTGGGCGCCTTGCCCACCGTCTTTTTGGCATTGGCGGCGGATGCCATCCTGTCTGCATTGAAATTTCAGGAGACACCAAGGTGATTGAGCTGAAAGGCGTCACTCGACGGTTCGGTGAAGCTGTGGCTGTTGATAATATTGACCTGACCATCGAAACCGGTGAAGTCTGCGTGCTCGTGGGCAGTTCCGGATGCGGGAAATCCACCACGCTTCGGATGATCAATCGTCTTTTGCCTCGCACCAGCGGCGAAATTCTTGTGGATGGCGAGGATATCAACAAAGCGGATCCTGAGGCGCTGCGGTTGAATATGGGCTACGCCATACAAAGCACCGGCTTGTTCCCCCACTGGACGGTCGCTCGCAATATCGGCGTGGTGCCCACCCTGCTTAAATGGCCTGCTCAAAAACGTGATGAACGGGTAACCGAACTCTTGGCTCTTTTGGGGCTGGACCCGGAAACCGATGCTAGAAAATACCCCCATCAGCTTTCCGGTGGTCAGGCCCAGCGCGTGGGTGTGGCGCGGGCACTGGCGGGCGATCCGAATATTCTTTTGATGGACGAGCCATTTGGAGCACTGGATGCCATCACCCGAGAAAACCTGCAGCAGGAAATGCTGCGAATCCAACGGCAGCTGAATAAAACCACGGTGTTTGTCACCCACGATATCGATGAGGCGCTGAAGCTGGCCTCACGTATTGCCGTGATGGACCAAGGGCGGATTATTCAACACGACACGCCCGAAGCAATTCTTCGGCGGCCGGCATCCGCCTTTGTGGAGAACCTGATCGGGAAGGGCGATCGTGGGTTGAAGCTTCTGGCTTTGCGCACCGTAAGCGACCTGATGGAGCGGCATCCTGAGCCCCGATATTCCGAACCCGGTTCCGATAGCCTGAATGAATCAGACAGCCTGCGCATTGCATTATCTATGATGCTCTGGACCAACACAGAAAGACTCGCGGTTCTAGATGCGACAGGGGCAGAGGTGGGCATAGTAAACCGAGAGCAACTGCTGAAGGTGGGCGCCTGATGCGCTTGTGGCTCACTCCGGTTATCTGGGTTGCATTCTTGTGCGCTCTAGCAGCGTTGCTCCCCGCAATGGCGCCACTATTTTCATGGGTGGAAGGCGGCACAGACAATCTGATTTATACCAGAAACAGCTTTTACACCTTACTACAAAGCCACATTTGGCTTGTGTTGGCGTCTGCCACCATGGGCACCTTGGTGGCAGTATCTGCAGGCATTTTCGTGACACGCCCAGCAGGCTGCGACTTTATGCCGTTGGTCAGCCAAATGGCCTCAATTGGTCAAACCGTGCCGCCGGTGGCGGTTTTGGCTCTGGCAGTACCCGCGATGGGTTTTGGTGAAAAGCCTACACTGTTTGCATTGATACTATATGGTTTACTGCCGATACTAAGGAATACTCTGGCAGGGCTGGGTGGTATTAACCCTGCGGTGCTCGATTCCGCTAAAGGGATGGGCATGTCTTCCGTGCAAGTGCTGTTTAAGGTTGAGCTTCCTCTGGCTGGGCGAGTGATACTGGCGGGGATCCGTACGTCCGTTACCATCAACATTGCCACTGCAGCGATAGGGTCCACCATCGGCGCCCGCACACTTGGCGACCCGGTGATTGCGGGATTGGTTAACGGCAATACTGCCTACGTACTGCAAGGCGCTATCCTGATCGGCTTGCTGGCACTGGCGACTGATAGTTTGTTCGAAGCGTTAGAGCGGACATGGGCCAGAGCATTTTCTGCAAGGGCGCACAAAGCATAGGGCGGACTGACGATGAGACCATAGTCCCCAAATGTTCCGCTCAGTGAGTCGTATTGATGGGCAATCCAGCAGGAGCTCTCGATACCACTCTGATACGAAAAAAGGCAGCGAACGCTGCCCTTTTCAAAGTGTACTTAAGGTATTGCAATCAAGCGCGACGGCGACGGGCGGCTATCAAGCCGAGAAGGCCAGCGCCAAGTAGGCCAAGGGTGCCCGGCTCAGGTACTGTTGCGGTCACTCTTACGTCATCCAGAAAGTTGCCAACAGTGCCAGTCAAAGGATTCACAGAGGTGAACATGATAGTGGTTGTTGTATCTGCAGCTACGAAAGAGCTCGAAAATATGCTCCAACCATTTGTTGTGTGGTCGTCTAGCAGCCAGTCCAAGGTATTTGTGCCGGAAATGATATCGAAAGAGAACTCTTCTTGGTTGTTAGCCCGTGCCCGATAGGCAAAGCTAATGTCGTAGGACTGGTTGGTAACGGTCGCAAACTCCTGAAAGATGCTGAACGCAGTACCTGAGCCAGGATGGGCATTCAGTTCGGCAAATTGGTTGCCTTCGGCGGCGGTTACGCCGTTATAGTTGTTCCATATTTCGAATCGTTCATTATTGGCGTTGGCTTCCCATCCGGCTATGTCAGAGAACGATTGCCAGCTATTTCCAGGTATAACGTCATCTTCAAAACTGCCATTCTGAATAAGGTTGGCGTTGGCAGGAGCTGCAATGGCAAGCGAGAGGCTTAGAGCACTGAAAGCGGCTATGCGGTTGAGTAAGGCCATGAGATTTTCCTTCACTGTGTTATTTGCTAGATTACTTAAATCTAAGCAAAATAAATGCCAGCAAAGTTTTGTTGTTTTATTTCAATGCGCTGAAAGATTTGCTCGTGAGTTAATGGAGACGAGTGTAAATTTATCCGACATATCTACTGATGTTGTAAATCTTGCGCCTTAGCACTGCGTTCCAGTTGTTGCTGCTCTTCGGTTAGCAGTAGCCTGAGCGCCTCCAATTCTGCAATTTTCGCGTCTACAACTGCACGTTTTTGTGCCATCAACACAGCGCCTTGTGCACAATCCATAGTGTCTTTACGAAGCGCGTCTAGCACATCAAAGATTTCCCTGAGAGAAAATCCCAGATCTTTCAGTTGTCGCACCATGTTGACCCGCTTAACTGCCTGCTCTGGGTAGTCTCTGTAGTTGTTGCCTTGCCGACTTACCTCCAGCAACAAACCCTGTTTTTCGTAGTAACGCAACGTATGACGGCTAACGCCGGTGCGTTGCTCAAGCTCGGAAATTTTCATAATTAAGTCGTCCTGACTCTTGACCTTCGAGTTCACTCTATACCTTAGAGTTATCGCGAACTCAATCAAATGGAGCTTAATATGAATCTGTTAATCACTGGCGCGACAGGCTTTATTGGCCGTCATCTATGTGCTCACCTGACCGCTCAACACCATACCGTTGTTGCGCTGATGCGCCGGCCTCATGAACTCCCAAACCTTCAGGCAAACGTAAATAGCCTAGGCGGAAGAGGAACGTTAATAAAAGCGATATCTGGAGATTTGGCGAAGCCCAAGTTAGGCATTACTGAATCATTAGCTGACGTGGATGCCGTCATTCATCTTGGTGCTCGTTTTGCCTGGCAACTTGAGTATAAAAGCGCCTACACAACTAACGTAGAAGGTAGCCTAGCCATTGCAGAACTGGCTAAGGACCTTGGTTGCCGGCTGGTATTTATTAGCGGGTTTATGCTTGAAAATTTGCAGCATTTGAATCAATTGGGCATTGACCCTGCCCAACCAGACAGGACGAACTGGCGGAAGGTGTACCGGCATGCTGGCGCCTATGAAGCTAGCAAGCTAGAAGCTGCGTTGAAGGTTCGATCATTTGCTGCAAACACAGCGCTTGATATGGTGGAAGTTCAGCCCGCGACAGTTGCAGGCCACAGCCAAACCGGTGAGTTGGACGCTGCACAACCGCTCTTCCAACTAATCGACAACTTGTCCCGAGGTCGCCTTGCACTGGTTCCCGGTACGAGTGAACATTGGCTACCACTTACCACTGTGGATCATCTGGTTGCTTTGATCACCGCAGCCGCGATAGCGAAGAATGTGCCGGAGCGATTGTTGTGCTTGGACTCAGATACACCGACACTTCAGCAAATGCTAGCGTTGGTTGGTGGTTCGATAGGCGTTAAGCCGCCACGTCGGTATGTTCCAATACCGGTGCTGCGAGCGCTGTTGTCTATTCCCGGAATCCCTAAACTCATGAATACCTATCCCGAAGCGTTGAATTTCATTCAAACAAAGCGCTTCGATACCTCTATTACGGATCAATTTCTTGAACACCAGAGGTTACTCCGGCCCGAGATAGGGTTGGCTATTGAGGCGAGTGCTCGGTGGTATCTACAAAGTGCACTTGAACAGCGCAGAGTCGGAGAGGTTGTGGAATAGCGTATTGAAACTTGAATTTGGAAGGGTATTTGGTACCCCCGGCAGGTTCCACACTAATGTCCCAGTTAGTCTCAGAATGTCCCATATGGTAACTAACGAACTGATTTTAAAATAAATTAATTGTGCGATTTGATTTTGATGGTATCGTTGAGTAACAAGTATGCCCATCTAACGACAGGTGTTTTGGGGGGTAGGATGATGGGTAGATAGAAAGGTGGAGCTAGACGATGCCAAAAAAAGTGCCTGAAATGAGCCCCGCTCAAGTTCGCAACCTACGCCATGGGGTGGTGAAAAAGGACAGTAAAACGCGAAAAGCTGGAGAGCCTTGTGTTGCTTATCACAGGGTGGGTGGGGTAGACGGTCTAGTTTTGCAATGTCGTCCGCCAGCGGCTGGACAGGAAATCGGCTCACGCTCTTGGCTTCTGGTCACGACGGTGGGCCTACGTCGTCGCGAGATTGGCCTGGGAGGCTATCCCGATGTGAGCCTAGGGGAGGCGCGAGAGCAGGCCCGCCAGAAAAAGGAGGAAATCCGTAATGGCGTAGATCCTGTTGAACAGAATCAAGAGCGAAAGGCCAGAGATCGTGAGCGTCAGCGGAAACAAGTCACCTTCGGAGAGCTCGCGGAGGAATATTACAAGATTAAAGAGGTGACTTTTCGCGGCAAGAACCCGCAGCGGCAGCGAAACCGCTTACGGAAGTCGATTGATCGCTGTCTAGGGGAGATTGGTGATACCCAAATCGGCGACCTCAGCGTTGAGGACGTTGTACGAGTTCTGAATCCGCTATGGACCACCCAAACACCAACGGCCACCAGAATCCGTCAGACTATTGCCCAAGTCTGGAAGCTGGCGGTATCTCGCAACTTGGTTTCCGGGAAGAATCCTGCAGATTGGGACGACAATTTGGATGGCTGGCTGCCACCGGCAAAGCGTATCCATCACACTAAGCATAAACCTGCGATGCGGCATCATGACTTGCCTGAGTTTATGAAATTCCTGCTGGAGCGAGACACGACACCCGCCCGCGCACTGGAGTTTCAAATACTGACTATCGCCAGACCCACAGAGGTTCAGTTTGCTGAATGGCCGGAAATCAATCTTGAGGAGGGAACTTGGACGATCCCAGGCTCGAAAATGAAGAACAGAAATCCGAATGAGCTCCACGTGGTGCCTTTGGTGCCGCGGGCAATAGAAATTCTACGGAGTATGCCTCAGTCGGGCCGTTACGTATTTCCGGGTTATCAAGGAAAAGAGCAGATTAGCGAGAACGCGTTGAACAACACGGTGAAGGCAATTCATCAAGAGTCTCTGAAGTCTGGCGGCAAAGGATTTATGGACCCTCGGTATAACAAGATCGCGTGCGCCCATGGAATGAGAAGCTGCTTCAAAAATTTTGCTGCAGCTAGGACAGATTTTGATGATGTGGTCTCCGAGCTCAGTTTGGCGCACCTGGACAGCGATGAGACCCGCGCAGCTTATCTGAGCGAGCAGATCTTGGATCGTCGCCTGCAACTGCTCAACGCCTACTCCAGGTACGCATACACAGGAAAATTGCCACGGAAACGCCAGCGCAAGGATTATTAACCAAAAATCCGGAGTTTCTGCACTTTTCTGGCAATTACACGCGCCAACCAGTCCTTGTTTCCGATTAACCTATTGAGTACCAATTAATCGGAATGAGGTACATAACGTGTTCTACAGCATTAAAGAAGTCAGCGAGCGTTACGGGGTTGCTCCCAAGTCCATTTGGCGTTGGATTCGCGAAGGACGTTTTCCGAAACCGCTCAAACTTTCACCTAAAACCGCTCGTTGGCGCGAGGCCGACTTGCAAGCTTATGAGGAGGGCCTCAAAAAGTAGCGGTCTGAAAATCTCGATTGGCCATAACAATGCTAATGGCGGGTTCTGTTCGTTTCGAACCCGCCACACAGTACCGCTCTTTTCATCGCATCATGATTTTTCCGGCCTCCGGTGGCCCTGCTATTCCGGAACAGCGGGTGTGTTGGCGGGAAGCAAGCACGCTGTTTCCTCTCCCTCTCAGTTCGACGCTGTAGTGCCAGTTTCTCTCGTTGAATCTCGTCCTGATGTAATTGCTGCTTGAGTTGGCGTAATACCGCTTTGGCGTTCGATGCGTTGCGAAGCTGGCGGGCCAGTCTCCTGCATGCCCCCACGTTGCCTGCTCGGGCACCCCGGGCGAGCGCCAGAAGGTGAGGGAGGTTCTTGGGTTCCAATATGCCGGTTTTCATGCGTTCGTTCCTCAGGTTTTATTGTTGGTTGACCTTCAGCAACATTGATTTATCGACGCTTCAAAGCCTAGTGGAGGATGATGGCCATAAACCTTTTGAAATGTGATCAAATGTGGCGGCGTCTGAATTCCAGGGTTTTGTCGCCACTGTATCGAGGAGCATATGAAGAACAGAATCAGAGTTACACTTCCGCCACTCGATGTGTTCTTCCTGCCGCACGTGTCTGATTTTCTGCGAATCGCGCTCGGCGACTCAGGTTCGTTTCCCCGGTTGGTAAAGACAATGGCGAATGCTGCCGGGGTTGAGGCACCGCATCCGAACACGTTAAAGAAAGCTGAGCAGCAGCCAGTAACACCCAGCACCGCGATGAAAATTAAACGCGTCTGGCGCGCAAGTTTTCCCGACAAGCAATTCCTGGAATCGATCGAAGCTGCAGTGGAGCCCTGGAACGGCCTCCAACTTAAGAACAATGGCTCCTCGTGGGTAGCTGCACTGGCGGGTGCTGACAAGTCGAAAATTGGCTCGGCCCTCAAAGGATCCAGAGTTGCCAGCTTCCTTGAGAAGCGGATGGCTCAAGAGAAGGCTTTTCTCGACTGGGTCAAACAGGAGACCAGCCGACAGCCGAATAAACAGCATGAGCCCGCCGTCTGGATTCGACGGGGTCAAGAGTTCTTGAGGGAGCACACCCTGGTGGATCCGGAACTCATCTCCCTGATCGCTGAGATCGACCACACAGCCAGAAATCCAGAGGGCGCAGAGTGGCTCAAGGGAAAGAGCATACTGCACTTGGTTAACCACCAACTGCGAGTTGATTTCTACTACACGCTGCTCTGTGAGTTAGCTTTGGATGTGGCCGATTATCTTGTTGCGCATGGGGCATATGAAACGCACAAACAACAGTTGGTCGATCAGGGATTTGTGGGAGATATTGCTCCCCGATCATCGGCTCAGGAAGCTCTCTCTGAAAAGGACAGGCCCTTAATTCGGCTATTTGAGGTATGGAAGTATCGATTGTCTGCGCTCAATGATTGTGACGTTAGCTATAGGCGAATGGCCAGCTATTTGCCTTTGCCCGGAGACTGCTCTGAGGACGAGTTTGCTTCTCGTGCATTTGAAACCCCTGCGGATCATAAGTACGGAAAGCTGAAGCGCTGGCGCAAAGGCACGATTCCCGATTTATCCGATTTTGAAATATTCATTGCCAGACTCTGTGCTGGCCACGACTCAGACCATTATCTGGCGTGGATGAAAGCCCAGGCTGCACTGGCATGGGGGCGATTGATCGATGAGGAAGAAGAGGCCCTTGCCTCAATTTTCACTACGCATCCAGATCTTCAATGTTTCAATGCCATTGGGTCCTACAGCACATACTGGAACCGTTATCACAAAAAGGCCGCCGACATTGCAGCGGCCTGATCTTGCATCGCTATTTACCCTTGGAGGGGGCGTTCCCTCGGCCTCCTCCGGATGGCCGGCCGGTTGTGCTTGGCCAGTTGCCACCCGGATGGCCGTTGGAGGGACGAGTGCTACCCTTATCTTTTGACATAGGAATCTACTCCAGTTCTTGAGTGTGTTTTAAGGGGTTGCATCGTGAGGCACTATTGTTTGGTCAGATGCCAACCCGTTTGGTAGGGGCATTCATATACCCGCAAATGAATGTGGTTTTCGCAACCAATGATCTTTGCCCGAGCCTCTGCTCCCGCCTTAGTTGAATACAGCTCCTTGGTTTCTCCGTCGCTATCGGTGCAGAACTCGCAGGGTTTACTGGGTGTGTATCGCTCCTTGGGGGTTAAATGCCAATGTTGGCATTGAGGACACCGGTAATATGTGAAATCTTGACCGTAGAACAGGCTCGCGTGGTCGGAAGCGCTCCAAGCCTCATATTCACAGTCGTAGGCTGCCAGTGGTTTGCCTGTTCGTTTGCTGACGCAACTGTCGAATGTGTGTCTCATCGGGTACTCCAGTTCAGATTGTGGGTTTGCGTTTTACAAGTGATGAGCTCTCTCATCACCTAAAGCGATCATCGGGAATCTGAACTGGCGTGGGGAGGGGGCTCGGCCTGTGAAATTTTCCAAAGAACCCCACCCGAACAGTCGGACGATCGTTTATCGACGATTTCGGGACCTCGTTTTCGTTACTCGTGAAACCACTCTCCGCCCTCCGCGTGTGGGGTCCTGGACCAGGCCCAGGTGACCGAACCAATGCCGTTCTTTCCCCAGAGCCTTAATCATGAGCCGCATGGCACGGGTGTAATCAGCCATGGTTGACGGAGCGAAACCCTCATTGTCGAACCAGGCTTCCTTGAGGTATTTCATGTGTTTCAGCTTAATTTGGTTGCAGTATCGAACGCTTGGAAACTGGGCCTCAATAGCATCTGCCATCGTTTGAATGCGCTTAATCGTACGATATTTGGTCGCATCAGAAGTACCCTTCGGCGACTCGGGAGTCCCCTCTTGCCATTTAATGCGCTGCGTAATGTCCCGGATATTCATCAGTAGCCTCCGATGTAAGAGGAAGCCACCTGGGGACGACCATGCCCCAGCAAGCGCGCAACGGTCTGACGGGCAACGCGATCCAGTACCCGATCCCCAATAGGGCCGCGGAGTGGGCTGGGTCCACGGACGATTTCCTCGTACACATCCTGTGCAAACCCGCTGCGCAGTTCACGGAAGGACGGAATTCCGCATTTTTTCAGGATTCTCCTGCAGCGACCGAGCTCCCGACGGTAGAAGGTGATCGCGCTGTCTGCTTCCAACAGCAGGCACTTGGAACCAGCAGGCCGAACCGAGAGAGCGAATTCAAGAGCTTCGCGCTGAAACTCACCAGCGCTGATTGTCCGGGACCGGCACCTCCTGCCGCCTTTTGTGCCCTCCAGAATTGCGGCAGAGCCTGTTGCAGCTACCTCTCGCATCATACGCTCCAGGTCCTGAAGATAAGCTTCTTCCGTTCGCATTCCCCAGGCGCGCGTTAGCAGGACTACGGCAGCTCCAAGCTCATTGCCAGAGGCGATCATGCGATCTGCTGCGGATTTTGTATCCGCCATGTCTGCATGAATCTGGGTTTTTCGTACGTTGGATCTGGCCACGCCCAGTGCTTTGCGAGCGGAAAGGTGCAGCTTCTCATCCCGACGTAGTGCGTACATACATGTGTTAACCGTCGAGATCAGATTATGTGCATACGACGCGGCAACAGTGTTGTCTCGTCTCCCATCGGCCCACTCGTAGGCGTGATGCAGCCGGTGACGCAGATAATTTCCGTACGCTTCCACGAGCTCCAGATCAATATCGCGGGCATCCCGAATGCCATGCCGCTGGCAGAATTCGACGAAAACCCTGATCCGAATGCGGTGCGTCCGCCGAGTCCCAAAATGGTCTTGCTGACCAAGGAGGGCGTTCAAGGCCATAGAAAAGGCATACAGCAACTGCTTGCCGTAGCCATAATTGCGCTTTTCGCTGCGCGGCGTTTTCTGTTTCCGTTTCATTGGTAAATCACCTGTCTCTAGAAAGTTGAAATCGAGTGCAGCTGATGCGAGGCAAACCCTGCGGCTTTTGGGGCAGAGCCTGGTTCCCTCGCTGACACCCCGCCCCATCACCGCAGTCAGATACGTAACCATGAGAAATCTCCTCTGATCGTTGGGGGTGTCGTTCGTGCCGCCGCAGGCACAGTTTGGTCCGTTGCAAGCCGTAGTTAACAAATCAGCTAATGCTGTTTGTTGGGGTAGCGGAGTTGTCACACGGTCAGCGTGACGATGCAAAAGAGGGGCGCCTGAAGCTTGGCTCAGGCTTAAGGGCGAACAGATCGAATCGAGCATGCCGGTGGTGACGCACCGGGGGAGCGAATCCGCACGAATCTGGTTTTAGTCAGGGTTTTCGACCAGTTCTAGTCCGTTGAACGGCTTGAAAGCATTGGAATTGCTGGGTTCCCAGCTCCAGGTCAGGTCATCTCTCTAACGTTCGGTTTTCGATCGTAGAGGTGACGAATGCCCAGAAGGGCGATTGGGTTAGCGAACTTGACGTCCGCTTCGGCTATTTTTAGCAGTTTGGGTCGGGCCATGCCCGGCGGGATACCAGTCGATAATCGACGGTGAGACACATGCTGTTTATTCTACCAAGCCAGCTACCTGGCCGAGTGATTCCACCCGATTGAGCCTTCATTATCAGAACCTAGAGTGGTCTTGTCCACTCGTTAAAACGCAGAATTTCTGTAATAAGACCAATGTGATACATGTCACCACGCTGCACTATGTGGACCGCGGATGCAGTCCTGGGTTGGTTTGTGGCCTCCAAGTGGACTCTAAATGGACTTTTTGCTAGCTATCCGTGTGAAGCAGCGAGCACATTTGCCAGTTAAGTCCACTGCAGGTCGACTTGGAGGACACTACGGTACGACTGGGGAGAGTTTGACAGCGATCAGCTTGGTTTATGCAGGGAAAGTGGTGAACGAAAATCTCTACGTCCAAACACCATGCTCAAATCGATTGATGATGCCGAGTAAGTGCTTTGCCCGTTCAGGCGAGTCCATGTAGTTGTATGGAGTTTCGTTACCGATTATCGGCACTGGGCTCGAAAGCCAGCTCTCAGCCATTTGCCTGTCTCCCTCAAAAAGCTCCACCGCAGCGGATTTTACCTGAGCCTGCAGCGTTTCAAGCTCAGTCTGTTGGTCAGTCATAGGAATTGTCTCCCTGATGAAAGTGCGTGCGGCTGTTTTCTCAGTTAACACTAGATAGTAAAGCACGGCCGTCAGGAACACGCATCAAAGCTGACTCTCCTGGTTCGCCCGGCACAAGGATTATCCGCGTCTATTGGAAAACTTCATCAGTTCAAGCAATATTGAGGGGCCGACCAACGTTTGCAGGCTAACTATTGTTCGGCAAAATTTTGGCGCAGTTGCTTAATAGATGGTTCAGCGCTTCAGGAGGTCAAATGATCGAGCTCGTGGAATCATGGATTGATGAGTTAAACGAGGCGTACAAGCCTTATCGCCAATCCTGCTCAGTTTTTCAGCATCAGTTTGACGGCTTCTATGGCCCGGAGCTGCTCCGCTCATCCTATTTCGTGGTCGTGAAGGCTCTCCCCATGCCAAAGATGCCGGAGCTCAGAGAAGCAGGGTTGGGTGACTTCCTGGATAATGGTGATCAGCTCGGCGGCATCACCTACAAAAACACTTACTACCTTGTACCAAATGGGGCAAAGGACCTTGGCATCCACTTTCACGAACTAGTCCACGTGATTCAGTGGCGCAGTTTGGGCCCCCGACGGTTTATCCAAAGATATATCAACGAAATGCAAAAATTCGGATACAGCGAAAAGGCACCACTTGAGAGCATGGCTTACGGTCTACAGGAAAGATTCGAGAATGCATTCAGGCCCTTCGATGTGGAGAAAGAGGTAGTCGCGACCCTCTGACGAAAAGCGGGGGTTCCAGAATAATAAACAGATGGATCTGAAACGATATGCCTTTCCTTTCACTCCTTGATGACCGAGCCAAACCCAAAGGATCGCGAGACCCGCTTGGCTTCGAATTAGTGTGGACCCATTTCGGCCGAAAAGTAGTTGGCAACCTGACCACCATCACCAGTTCCGTCGAAAACTTTACCGTTGCGTTGCTCGGTTTCTATTGGGCACACCAGATTCATGGGAATGCCGACAAAGACAGTCGCGAGCGGCTAATTAGGGAGACGTTCCTCCGCTACGAGCAGCTTGCCGCCTACCTCCGGCACCAGTCCGGTAGCAAAGAAATCATGGGTATTACCCGCGTCCACAAAAATATGACTGCTCAGGCGGAGTCGTTAGCTATTAGCTTGAAAGCGCAGATTCTGAGCAATCAGGCAAGCTATGGATTGTGGGGCCTGTACAGTTCGGCCCTGAAAGATTCCGGGCTTGCGGAAGGGAGCGATCGAAAGCTGACAGCTGAAGGGATGGAGCTTGCTGAGACAATCGCGAGGGATCTGAACTCCAATGAATTCATTCAGCTGTTCAGAGTCGACGGTCAGCTTTCCAGAGATGAATGCGAACGCTTGGCCCCCCAATTTTGGCAGGCAATTCGTAAGGAGGTTGTCCGACAAAAACTCACTCATGTACTACTTCGTGGGCACCAGAATCAGAATGCCTCGGTACAAGAGGGTCTTTTCGCCGCGACCGAGAAGCTCGTGAGAGCGGGCAAGCTAACCGGTGAGTTTTCCCAGAATTTGAATCACGTTCAAAACGCCGGGTCGCCTGATTTGCAGAAGTGTCTGGACGAAATCCAGCGAGTAGAGCGTGTGCTGGTCGCTGCTAACAACGTTTTCTATTACCTGCTCACACAGGATCATCAACCGGTCTCTTCAGTTGTGGAGCAGATTGAAAGCCAGACTTATGACTATGAGCACCTACCAGAGACTTTGCCCCAAGGGATGACGCGACGGAACGCGCTTTGTGAGATCAACGACAATCTGAGAGCTGGCAACCATTGGGGAGCAGTGAAAGCCGTCACTAAGTTAAATGCGGACGTGATGAAAGCGAGGGGTGGTGCTCCCTGGGTAACCTGTGACGGCGACATTCTCAACGTCAAAGTGAAGTCAGAAACGGCCGTTCTTCGGTCTAGGCAGGCTCTCCTGGAGGACTGGGATTACGATTACTTCCTGGGCTCCTATTTTCGCATTGCCAAAGCGAATCTGGAGGAGCGTAATGGATAATGCGCAGATATCCCAATACCTTGAAGAACGCCTGGGAGGGCGCCCGGTTAAAGCCGCTGTCTTTACCAGTTACACCTTCGATCCCGCATTTTTTGAGCTGGAAGTTGTTCCTCTTCTGTTATCAGAAAACAGCTCTTTCTCGATCGATGAGCGGGTGAAACAGTTCCAGGTGCGAGAATCCCTCAGGGAAGCCGAACTGCCGATTGATGTCTTTTACGATCAGAACATTTTCCGTATTCAGGGTGAAAGCTCACCTGGAATGGAATACGGCTGCCACGGTGTTTCTGAAGGAAATCGTGCTTTCCACCCGAAGCTATCGTTTCTGCTTGTAGGTAACGGCGCTGGGGAAAGTGACTCCTTACTGATATCCGCCGGTTCTAATAACCTCACTAAGGCTGGTTGGTGGGATAACATTGAATGCCAGCACTGGGAGGAGATTGGCCAACGCGGTGGTGACGGCGAGTTTCTGCGAGTACTGAAACGCGATCTGGACTACCTGCAAAAGAAGCGGATAGTCCAGTCGGAGAATAGTGCTGTTTTTGAAATTCAGAGATTTTTGGCTAAGTGCGTAGCAGATCCTGCAGCACCACCAACCCTCTACTTCGGATTATCCAGTACAACGCGGTTTCTGGATTTTCTATCGGCAGAGACCAGCCAGCTTAAAAAGCCCGTTGAACTGGAGATTATCTCGCCATTTTTCGCCGACGACTCCAGGAATAATCTGCATGAGGCATTTCAAGATTTGGGCGTAAGTAATGTGCGCCTAATGTTGCCGCGCGATGACAAGCAAGAAGCGCTCTGTAACCTCGATTATTTAGCTCACATTGATAGTTTGGAGAACGTCTCCTGGTCTGATTGGGTGAAAACAACATCGGACCCATTGGGAGTAGGGAAAGAGCCTCATAGGGAACTGCACGCCAAGATTTTCAATCTCATTGGCGCTGATCGGGCTCTAACCTTTGTTGGGTCAGTGAATTTCACGTACAAAGCGCTCAATGAGAATGTCGAAGCCGGTTTTCTAGTAGCTACAGATCCGGAGTCGTTGTTGAAAACTATCTCCGAAGATCTGCCGGAAGTTAGCCAAAGATCTCTCGACCTGGCACCCGGCGAAGTGGACCACGAAGCTCAGGGCAGCATGCCCCAGATTTCCCTCACGTTTGATTGGCTGACCAAAACCCTGAGCGGGAGAGTGGAATCTGAAAGCCAGATCGAAATTGATCTAATCGGCCCGGACGGGGTAGATAGCACGGCAGTGAAGGGCTGGCGTCTCGGCAACTGTTTGAGCGACTACACTGGCGACACTGAAGCTTTGGAGAAGGCGCTAGCCAACGGCTCCCTGATCCTAGTTTCTGGGCGAGTTTGTGATTCCGATGAATTAGTCGCCCCGCACCGTGTTTTACTTCAGCAAACGCACTGGTCGCATAAACCGCAACCCGATCTCGCCACACTGTCTCCTCAGCAGATCCTGGCGATCTATGCCGGAATGTCTCCGGAACGCCGTCAGCTGCTGCTGACGGACGCACGGGTTAAACGGCTTTTCGAACTGGGCGAGCGAGGGGAGACCAGCCTGATCGAAGAGGCGCCTATGGAGAACGAGTTCTTTTCCGAGTATGCCGAACTGTTCCACGCATTTCGCATGCTGAGGCGAGACCTCAGCAACGAGCAATCCACACCGAAAAAGCAGGATTACTATCTCACCGGTACCGGCGTGGATAGCTTACCAACATTAGTTGGCCGAGCTGCGGCTGTACTCGAACCCACTGAGGAGAGTGATCAGCCGTTGCATCCTGTCAGTGCGTATCTTTTATTGCTCAGTGCCAAGGAAGTCTATCGATCAGCCGAATTTGCAGATCGGCCTCATGTCGCAGAGCAATTGGAGTTTATTGAAACGCTTCTTCAGCAAATACGTGAGAGCAAATTAATCAAGCTATCCAGTGAACGCGAAGCCGATCGAGACAACTTTTTCGATTGGTTTGAGGCTCAATTCCTGGAGCAGTACCGGATCGAAAGAGCGGTGGGTAGCGCATGAAACCTTACCCTATTCTCGACCTGGACTCTGCACGCCATATTCTTGATTTCAGTGGTGGTAGGGATGAGCTCAAATCGCTCGGCGAGGTACAGCTCCGTGGCGCGGTTGCCCTCTACAATATGATCAACACCGAGAGTATTGGGTTAGGTTATCTCGCTGATGAAGTAGGAATGGGAAAAACCTACATAGCGCTGGGAGTCGTTGCGCTGATGAGGTATTTCAATCCAGCTCTGCGGGTTCTCTATATATGCCCGAGTGCCAATGTTCAGGATAAATGGCTACGTGAGCACGCCAGTTTTATTGACCGAAACGTCTGTACCGCCAGCTATCGTGTGCGGACTCCAGAGGGTAAGCCTGCTGCCCCAGTAACTAAATGCGATAGCCTGGAAGACCTTATCCGCACAGCAGCCTCCGGCTTCTATGCTGAATTTTTCGTTCGCAATGGGAGTTTTAGCTTTGGCTTGAAAAAAGCCTCTGATGACCATGATGAGGAAGCGATCAGGAGCTGGAACGAGCAGCGTAAAAAACTGCAGAAGATGTTACCGGCATTTTCGGTCCCAAGTGGCGACCCCACTCATCGTGGAGTAAAAGACGAGTTCGCTCTGGCATTAAATTACGTGCTGCCGACCTTTGATCTGGTGTGTATCGACGAGAGCCACAACTTCAAACACAACTTCGAGAGCAGTGACCGAAACCGTGTCCTTTCTCAGGTATTGGGGTTCTATCAAAGCGGAAGCGCTGATGACAGGCCCTATCAGCGTCGTGTACGTAATGCTCTGCTACTCTCAGCTACACCTTATGATCGCAATCTCGAACAGCTAAGAAACCAGCTTGCTTTGGTAGGGAAAGAAGATTTACTGAGTCGCGCCCAGTCCGTAACGGACAAGGAAGAGATCGCCAAATTTATGGTGCGTCGCCTCAACCGGCTGAGAATAGGCAATCGGGAATACACTCGTAATATGTATCGTACAGAGCTGCGCGATGGTCCAAAGGCTGCGATTGAACTGGAAACGGATGAGCAAAAGCTGGTCACGGCCCTGGTTCAAAAGAAAGTTGGCGATGCACTTGGTCACAAGCATGGCTCTCCGTCCTTCCAGATGGGGATGCTCGCATCTTTTGAGAGCTATGGTGAAACCACTCGGTCGCCCCGAGTGGAGTTCGATAGCGAAGACCCAGATGACAGAGGGCGTGATGCACAGGACCGGAACGTAGTTGGCGCTATTGTCGACAGCTATGTAAATGCAAACCTCGGTCGGTCACTGCCACACCCCAAAATGGATACGGTTGCAAAGCAGCTGGCCAATGCAGTGTTTCAGGAGAACCGTAAGCAGCTTGTATTTGTGCGCAGGGTAAAAAGTGTCAAAGAGCTGAAGCAGAAACTTGATGAATGCTATGACGATTGGCTGATCAATTACCTGAACTTCCGCCTGCAAGGTCGCACAAAAGCACTAAGGCCTATGCAAGGTGTGATCGGCGAATACCGTGATATCAGCCGATTCAGGGACGAACGCATAGATGAAGGCCTCGCAGAGGAAGGCAAGGCTGGAGAGGCCGAACTCCGGCAACCACCCAAAAACGACAATCTCTTCAACTGGTTCTTTCGAGGCGATGCACCAAAGCCTCAAAAACAGAAGAATTGGGGAGATCTTTTAACTCCGGATCAGGTAAGGCAAAGCCTGTCCCAATCCACGCGCCTTGCTAGCCCGCTGTTAGAAGTGAATTGGGCACAGCTCATTTGCTTTTTCAGCGGCGTGGACCTACGCCAAACTATCGAGCAATGCCTGACCGCAGCAACCGAAACGTCCCTTGCTGAACTTGGAAAGGTTCAGCCGCAGGAGTACCTCCGGAAATTCAGGCTGTCGCAATTGGTCTTTCTGGATGCCTGGGTCAACCAGCTCGGCCACAGTGCTTATAAGCCACTTCTCGATCATTTGCAGGCTTCTCTCAGCGAGCAGAAATTGCAGGAAGACGGAGCCATCATCACCCGGCAGGACGTTCGAGAGCAGCTCCGCTTACCAACATTGTTTTCTGAACTGGAAGCCAGTGATGAGATAAGGGGGCAAATCCTGCCAAGTTTAGGAAAGCTGCTTAGTCAGCTGACTGAAACGCCCGATTGCACTAACCCTGATGACATACAAGTGCTGCTGAGAACAGTGGATATACACGCGGCAATTGTATCGACATTGCTACGCACGGGGCACGGCATGATTGATCTGTACGTGTCGCGTCTGAGGCAGGGAGAGGGAGATCTCAGTAGTGGCGTTCTCGCTGGCTGGATTACTGATTTTGTCGCAGAGCTGTCTCGACAATCCCAGGCTCCAGGGTTTTCCACCTATCTTGAGTTAAAAGGGCTGGCGGATGAGCTGCCGGCAATATTGAAAGCTAACCTTCCAGGCATTTTTGACTTGGGTACCAATGAATATCGTCGCTATCTGAGTAACCAGCTAAACCCGATCGCTCCGATTATTGGTGCCACAGGCGATACAAATGCGCCGGGACAACGCTCAGCCCAAGCCCGCAAATTTCGTATGCCGGGGTATCCATTGGTACTGGTAAGCACGAACGTGTTCCAGGAGGGCGAAGACCTGCATCTGTTCTGTGACAGCGTTGTCCACTACGGCGTTTCGGGCTCGCCAGTGAGCATCGAGCAGAAGAACGGCCGAGTGGACCGTGTTGGCTCACTGGCACAGCGGCGGCTCACTCGTGAAGGCTTAAGTGATCCGGAAGAGGATGACTTAATACAGGTGAGCTTCCCCCACGTGAAGGAAAGCATTGAGCGGGTTCAGATTCGCCGACTCTCGGAAAACATCAATCGCTACATGGCCTCACTCCATGAGATCGGAAACTCCGTCGCTTCAGACAGGGAGGAGATCGCCGAATCCGAAATCGCCGATCGCACCCGAATAGAGCCCCAGATAAGAGATTTCCTAGAAAGTCCTTTTGATCCCGCAGATCCAAGATCGGATCTGGAACACTTGAGTTCACTTAAGCAGCAGATAAGGGAAACTCAGGAGCAAGTGCTGGCAAACGTCAGTCAAGCGAAGCAGCTGATTGCCTCGGCGCTCGGTGTTAGTGAGGGCGTTCGTTGGCCACTGAGCGTTAACCTGAAGGTCAGCGACCTGGTTGGACAGGTATCGGATATAGCTGAAGTCCGGCTGACGACAGCCAGAGCCTCTGGAGAAATCCTTGCCCGAGTCGTGGTCGATCACCAGGACGGTCGTGGAACTCAAGTCCAGATAGGATCCCACGCTGAACTGGCGACGTTGATGCACCAGCAGTCCTGGACCACGCTCCATAGAACCTTTGCCTTTCAAACCGCCAAGAATGTTTGGCGACTGGCCTACGATGCGGAAATGCTGGTAGGGGATGAGAACGTAACGGTTGAGAGGGATATGGCGGCGCTACTTGATCGGTTTCATGAAAAACACGATCCGCAGGAATACCGCTCCCCAGGCTCTGTCGTCTTTCGACATCTGGAACGACTTCGGCAAGAACAAGAAGTTCAAGTAGGTCAACAGACCCTGAAGGTCGATGTGATCGATTCAGGGGCGACTGTCGGTTTCCGGTTTTGGTTCAAAGAGGGAGAGCTGCGTCGATCTCAAACAGTTTTCCTGTCGGAGTCCGACGGGCAGTGTGTATTTATCAGTCCTGCCGTGCCCTCAAACGTCGCTAGCGCAATGCTTGTTGAGAAAATTGTAGAGTTAACCTGGGAACGGAATCGATATACCGATGTGGTTGAGTTCATGCTTAATGACGAACAGGAGATCGTTGGCCGCTGCGTGCATCCGATTGATAGCCTGCATTGGCGAGAGTTCGTCTACTGCGCTCACGTGCTGGCGGTGGAGAGTGACCGGCTGGAATACCTGATCTGTGAGGAAGACCAGTTTTGATCCTTGTCTCTGAAACGCAAACAAAATGCTAAATAGCACTCCGATGACGAGAACTAGATGAGATAAGCAACTGATATTTATGTCTCTTTCTGCTACTTTTAGCGACTGACAATATTAGAGAGCGTGGCCGAAGCTTGAGCCAATCAACCTGGCCACTTGGCAGCCCTGTCGCAACGATAGGGCGGATGGAACCCAGTATTCGCAGCGAGTATTCCATGAACACCAATATCGAGCAGATCAAGTCCCTGTTGCTTTCCTTGCTACCCAAGGATGGATCAACCGTTGGCAACATGAGCCTCAAAGACCAGATTCGCAACGACCATCAACTTGCTATCAGCGACGAGGATTTTGATGCGGCTCGAAACCAGCTCCTCGATGAGGGGGGCATTGGGAAAGGGCGTGGACGCGGTGGTGCAACCTATCTAAGCCAGCCTGCGGCAGGCGAGCAAGCTATGCATGATGGTTTTGAGCTGCAAGCCCAGCAAGCGCCTTCACAGGAAGATCTCGTCTATTCCAGTCAGAAGCCAGCCTCTCCGAAAGCGCCTCGCCAGCTGGGAAAGAAAAAGGGAGAGCACAGTCAGGTGTTGTCGTACCGATACGACGAGAAACGGAAGAACAACCCGCATGTGGGCATGGTGGATACCCATTCTGACGGTGAGGAGCAAAAAACGACCTGGCAGTATGATCCGCACCTCGCGCCGGAGCTGCAATTCGATTCAACCAGGTCGCAAGTCGAAGACCTGATTGAGGATGCGCTTCACGCCCGAGAGGTCGAAGCAAAACAGGCGAAAGATGACCTGTTAATGTGGCTGGATCATGCCCTGGCCGCTGACAATGAGTCTGCTATCCGAGAAGTGGTAACCAATCTTCGCAAGAGAGTAGCTGATAAGGAATTTCTGGAGCGGGAGCGAGGCGATCTGTCTGAGCTTAAGCGTATGCAGGCTCCCTACCTTAATTGGACTGGAAAAGCTGAGCGCACCAGTTTTGACGTGGATACCGTTTCGCTTCATGTGCATGAGCGGATTGATCCGGCAACCATTTTGGCGGCAGTTCAGAAGCGAATTAAAGATGCAAAGGGAAAGTCCTCCCCAGCTCTTCAGCCTGACTTGTTTCATGCTCCGTTCGAGAACTTACCGCTGAGGGACGCAATAGATTTTTACAAACATGAGCGGGACTGGGCCAACCGCATGATTGCGGGGGATTCTCTCCTCGTTATGAACTCGCTTCTCCAAAAAGAAGGGATGTCGGGCCAAGTACAAATGATCTTTCTCGATCCACCATATGGAATCAAGTATGGATCTAACTTTCAACCATTTGTGAATAAAAAGGATGTTAAAGACCGGCGTGATGAGGATCTTACTCAGGAACCCGAAATGATAAAGGCCTTTAGAGATACTTGGGAATTGGGTATCCATTCGTACCTGGCTTATCTTAGAGACCGATTGTTACTTTGTCAGGAATTGCTCCATGAGTCTGGTAGTATTTTTGTGCAAATTTCAGATGAAAATGAGCATTACATTAGAATGCTTATGGAAGAAGTTTTTGGAAAGGAATGCTTTGTCGCAATAGTGCCTTTTAGAAAAAAGCTAATGCCTTTAGGGGCTAAGACGCTGGAGCAAATGTCTGATTTTCTCATCTGGTTCTGCAAGGACTTTAGTAAACTAAAGTATCGTCACCTTTATAGAGAAACTCAGCCAGATTCAAAAGGACGCTGGACAGGGTTGATTGATGAAAATAAGAACCTCAGACGTTTGTCCAAGGATGATAGGGCTGCTCTGAAGAAAGGTATTGCTCCGGACAATATCTTCGGAACTATATCCCAGTGGGCGCCATCCTTCTCACCGGAAGGTGTTTTTGATTATGAGTTTCAGGGTCATAATTTTCAGCCATCATCGGGTCAGTGTTGGGTTTCGTCTAAGCCTAAAATGAATAGGTTGAATTATGCGAATCGCCTCTTTGTAGAAAAAGACAGTCCAAGGTTCGTGAGTCCCCATAGTGATTTTCCGTATGCCAAGATAACAAGCCCTTGGCACGATACTGCGCCTGCATCAGACAAAAGCTACGTAGTTCAGACCAATGAAAATGTTATCGAGCGCTGCATGGCTATGACTACTGATCCCGGGGACTTAATTTTGGACCCCACATGTGGATCTGGAACAACTGCATTAGTGTCAGAAAAGTTGGGCCGCAGGTGGATTACGTGTGATACATCCCGAATAGCAATAGCTTTGGCTAAGCAGAGACTTGTGACAGCAAGCTTTGACTATTACGAGCTTAAGTATCCTCAGGAAGGGCTTAACGGTGGTTTCGTCTATAAGACAGCTCCTCACATAACTGCAAAATCGATTGCCAATAATCCGGAGATCGATGAAATATATAATAGTTTTCATCCGTCAATAAAATCTGCTTTAGAAAAGCTGAATAATGAATTGCGAAATTACGGATGCCAATTTCATGTGAAGGTTGGTGCGAGAAGCGGAAGTGAAATTAAATTTCGCAAAGGCAGCGGAGAAAAAATAACGCTACCTTCAGGGGAAGCTGTTTTCAACAATGAGTTGACCGAATGGGAAGTCCCACCATCATTCCCAGATGATTGGCCTTCAGTCATTGAACCCGCTTTCGAGCATTTTCAGGCCCTGCGGCGTGAAATGCACGAGCGCATGGATTCTTCAATTCAAAATCATGCAATTCAAGAGGTGCTTTACGATCAGCCTTTTGTTAGTAAAAACAAGCTGAGGATAACGGGGCCTTTTACTGTTGAGGCTGTACCTTTCGCTACAGTTCTGGGATTGGAGGAGTTTCAGAAGCCTGCCGAAGCCGACATAACTGTAGCTAGAGCCGGAGCGACATCTCGGCATAGCCAATGGCGAGAGGAACTTCTGAAGGTTGGTATTCGAGGAAAGGGGGGGCAACATCTTAAATTGCTGGACTTAGAGACACTGCCTGATTCGCGTTATTTACACGCGGTTGGAACATTGGCAGAAAGCGGGGATCGAGTCGCAATCAGCTTCGGACCTGAGCATACCGCGTTGGAACAACGACAGGTCGAGATTGCGAAGAGTGATGCTGGAGATCTTTTCCCACTCCCCAAAATGCTTGTGTTTTGTGCTTTCAATTTTGACCCCGAAGCGGCTAAGGATATCGATAACATAAAAGGTATTCAGGCGCTCAAAGTGCACATGAATACAGACTTGCTTACTGAAGACCTGAAAAAAGGACGGTCGAGCAACCAGTCTTTCTGGCTCATGGGGCAGCCAGATATCGAGGTGCATGAACTCAAGGGCGGCAAACTGCAGGTCGAGGTTCATGGCTTCGACTATTTCGACACCAAAACCGGTGAGCTGAAATCTGGCGGCAAGAAGAATATCGCCATGTGGCAGCTTGATACGGATTACGACAACCGTTCACTATATGCCCGTCAGGTTTTCTTCCCCATGGCTGGCAAGAAGGATGGTTGGTACAAGCTCAAGAAAGATATTCGTGCCGAACTCAATGAAGACCTGTTGGACAAGTTCCACGGGACGAAATCTATACCCTTTGAACCAGGTGACAATCGCTGTATTGCCGTCAAGATTGTCGACGATCGAGGTATCGAGTCACTGAAAGTCATCAGGCTGGATTGAGGAGGGGATCATGGCTGATAAACCGAATTCCCTGGTGATCAATTCACCTTATGACAAGCCCAACCAATACTGGTCTCAGGACGACAATGGCCGGGTTGCTGGGGTAGTTGATGGGCGAAGACCTGCCGCCTACGAGCTTTACGACCCTCGTAACAACACCAGACGGGTAGAGGAACTGGAAACGGTCAACCGGATCCGCCAGCGCGTTGATGAGTGGCGCGATGCCGGTTGGCCAGGCGTAACTAGCGTATCCCGAGAGTTGCTCAACCACTGGTATTCCAGAGGTGAGTGGGATCCCGACTCAAAACGCTGGAACGGTGGTCCGAGACCATACCCGTTTTACTATTGTCAGCTTGAAGCCATCGAGTCCTTGATCTGGTGGTTGGAGGCTCCGGAGGAATTCCGACAAGGTATCTTTTTCCAAGGTGATGGCGGTCCGTGGGAGCGTATCTGCAACAAGATGGCTACCGGGTCTGGTAAAACTTCCTTGATGGCGCTGATTATCACCTGGCAAACCCTCAACGCAATCACCTATCCGAAAGACAAGCGGTACTCCAAAGCCGTTTTCGTGGTGGCCCCTGGTCTGACGGTGAAAAGCCGACTTCAGGTTCTGCACCCAGGCAATGAAAACAACGTTTACGACGAGTTTGTCTTATGCCCTAACGAAGCAATGCGTCAAAAGCTGAACCAGGTAGCGTTGGTGATAGAGAACTGGCATAGCCTCATGCCGTTGAAGGAACAAACTCGCTCTGTAGTGAAAAAGGGCAAGGAAAGCGATGAAGCTTTCACCCGTCGGGTACTTGGCAAGCTGGCTTCCTTTAAAGACATCCTGGTCATCAACGATGAAGCCCATCACGCATACCGCCAGAAAGCTGAAGTGAAGGTCAGTAAGAAAGAAGCGGAGGAAATGGGGATCGATCTGGAGGAAGCGACTCGATGGATTGAGGGGCTGGATCGCATTCATAAAACCCGCCGCATTCGTCGCTGCTTCGATGTGACGGCGACGCCGTTTTCTCCGACCGGCAAAAAGAACACTGAGAAAGGGCTCTTTGAGTGGATCATCTCGGACTTTGGGTTGAACGATGCGATTGAGGCGGGGTTGGTCAAAACGCCTCGAATCGTGGTTCGGGATGATGCATTGCCTGATGCGAAGACCTATGCTAGCAAGCTTTACCACATTTATCGCGATGACGGTGTCAAGCAGGACTTGGCCAGGAGAGCTCAGCCCACCGATCCACTTCCGGATCTGGTCCAGAAAGCCTATGCGATCCTTGCCTATGACTGGCGGGAGACGGCAAAGAGCTGGGAAGAAAATGGCCATACCATCCCGCCCGTACTGCTTACTGTCTGTAACAGGACGGAAACTGCTTCCCGTATCGAACATTTTTTCAACAGCGGTGATTGCCTGATTTCTGGCACCCAGAACCCAAAGGCCACCTTACGCGTGGATTCAAAGGTTCTGGAAAAAGCAGAGCGTGGTGAGAGCATCACGAAGGATAAAGATTACGTTGCTCGGCTTGAGGAAATTATAGAGGCATCCGGTTTGCCCGCTGATAAGAAAGAGGCCCTGCTGAAGGAGAAACAAGAGGTTCAGCTACGAGCATTGGTCGATACAGTAGGTAAGCGTGGTAAGCCGGGACAGAATCTTCAGAACGTGGTTTCGGTAGCCATGCTTTCAGAAGGCTGGGATGCAGCTAACGTAACTCACATCATGGGCCTAAGAGCATTCAGCAGCCAGCTGCTTTGTGAGCAGGTGATTGGTCGTGGTCTACGCCGTGTCGCTCACGACATGGACGAGAGTGGTAAGTTTATTCCTGAGTATGTAAATGTGTTCGGCGTGCCGCTTTCGATATTTCAGGAGGTCGGTGAGGGTGGCGAAACACCTCCGCCACCGAAACCGAGTGTGCGTGTTGAAGTGGAGCCAGGCAGAAACCACTTCGAAATACGCTGGCCAAATATTGACCGCGTTCAGACCGTTCTGAAACCTGAACTGAAGATGGATTGGAGCGCAGTGGAGCCTTTAACCCTGGATCCTGCTCAGACACCGCTCAACGCCGAGATTGCCCCTGCGTTGACTGGTATTCCAAATCTTGCGCAGGTTTCTCAGATCGACCTTGAGAAGGCAGTAGAAGACTTCCGCTTGCAACACCTGATCTTTCGGGCCGCACGAAAGCTTTTCCTGACTAGTAGCGACGGTTTTGAAGGAGATAAGCAGTATCTGGCGGTGCAGCTGATTCGAATTGTTGAGCAATTCCTGGAGTCAGACAAACTCGATATCCCAAGCCTCTGGCACCAGGACCCGGTGCGTCGCAGATTGTTGTTTGCTCTGAACATGGACAACGTGGTTACCCATGTAAACCGCTTCGTGAGCAAGCAGAACGTCGAGCGCCTGGAGGCATTGTTTGACGAGCACCAACCGATTGGCGCGACCTCACAAATGCGTCCATGGCTGACTACCAAACCCTGCCGGCCGACCGAGCGTTCACAGATCAGCCATGTAGTGTATGACAGTACCTGGGAAAAACCGGTAGCGGACATCTGTGAGAAGGATGAGTCGATTCAAACTTGGGCTAAAAATGACCATCTTGGCTTTAAAGTTCGATATCTCTGGAATGGCTCGTCCCGTAACTTTGTGCCCGACTATCTGATTCGACTTAAGAACGGACAGACTCTGGTTCTTGAAGTAAAGGGCCAGGATTCAGAGCAGAACCGGGCCAAGCGTGCAGCGATGGATACATGGATCAAGGCGGTTAACGAGCAGGGAGGGTTCGGTTCCTGGTGCTTTGATACCGTGTTCGATCCTAGCCAGATTCGGGATGTTATTGGTGCGCATGCGAGAAAGGGGGCGAAAAGTATTATGGCATCTAAGTAGATGGAAACGGGCACTCAATTTTGCCTGTATGAAAATAACAAAGGATAAGGAATCTTGTGTTGTGGCTGTAGTCTATCCTGATTTTGAAAATATCCAAAGATTGAAAGTTAAGCCGACTGATGGGGAATTAGCGCTCGTTAGTTTTTTAAAAGATAACCTAGACGATACTTATGAAGTGTTTTTTAACCCCTACCTAGATGGGGATCGTCCAGATGTAATTATCCTTAAAAAGGGTGTTGCTGTCTTTGTTGTAGAGATTAAGGATTGGGATCTTGATTCTTACAGTATCGATAAAAGTAACTCTTGGAAAGTTTTTGATGGAAAAAAATACAATAGGATAGGATCTCCGCATGCGCAAGCATTTAGGTACAAGAAAAACTTATATGATTTGCACATTCCCGTGGTTGGGCTCGCTTCTTTGAGGAATAAGAATTTTTTCAATCTAGTTGATTGTTTTGTATATTTTCATAAATCTAAAAATATTGATGTTGACCTGATTTACGATAAGGCGGAATCGGAAATAAACGAAGAAAAAGATATAAAAAACAGAGAGTTTTTAGAAAAAATAATAAGCTTTGAAGTTTATAGCAAGTCAAGAGATTTTCTCGATAGAAAGTCAAAGCAAATAAAGAGGGATAGGTTTATTTCTATAGGGTGTGACCAGTTGGAATCCCTCATCAAAAAGATAAAAAGTAAATCAACACATGTTCTTTTTGATGACGATGTCTACTTTGACTTTAAGAGAAGGCTTGCTCCGCCCAAGCACACCCTGAGTCAGGGTTTGAAAATAGATTTTGATAAAAATCAATATCCAATTACTCTTAGTGGACCTAGGATGGAGAAGGTTAAGGGCGTCGCAGGTTGTGGGAAAACAACTGTTATGGCTCAACGAGCGATAAATGCAGCTGAGCGGCATATTTCACCAGTGCTTCTTCTAACCTTTAATATAACTCTCAAAAATTACATAAAGGATAAAATAAGCGATTTAAAGGGGTGTCGGGATTTTGAATTTCTTGAAATTACAAACTACCATCAGTTCTTTAATTCTCAGATAAACAACACTGGCCAAGATATGGCGATGTTAATTGATGAGCATGGTTTAGCTGGTTTGTATTCTCAGGATGTTTTTTCGGGACTTTTAACCATTAAATATAAAACTATTGTCCTGGATGAGGTTCAGGACTACATGCCCGAGTGGGTTAAAATTATCAGGGACAATTTTCTGGAAGAAGACGGCGAAATGGTTCTTTTTGGGGATGAGGCCCAAGACATATATCATCGCCACTCTGACCGGGCTCGGGTTATTGCTCAGGGTTTTGGGAAATGGATTAAGTTGAATAGATCATACAGAATTGATTCCAATTCACCCCTGAATAGTTTGTTTAGAGATTTTCAATCTAAATTTTTAATAGAAAAATACGCTGACTCTGAGTTATACGACTCTGAAATGTCTCAAGTTGGGTTAAGTTACGGCCTTTTGAAATACGTTCCCATATCTAAGGAAGGTTGGTACGATGACGTGTTTGAGTCGGTTCAAAACTATATGTCTGAATATGATCTACACCCAAATGATGTTGTAATTTTGAGCTCCCATGTCCACGTCATTCGAGATCTTAATGATTACTGGGAGCGGCGTGAAAGAACGCATTGTATGTTTGAGGACTATGAAGAGCTTGAGTCAGCTGTAGATGTTCCGAAACAAAGGTTGAAGTCTATGGCAGAGTCTGATTTGGAAAAAATTATAAACGATAACAAGTCTAAAATTGAGCGGATAAGGCGTGTTAAGAAAAACTTTTTTTATTCTAACAGTGGTCTTATAAAGTTTTCTACTATTCATAGCTTTAAAGGACTGGAGTCGAAAGCTGTTTTTTACGTTATGTTGAAAGATGATGATCCGGAGGTTGTTTATACTTCGATAACTCGTTCCGCAGAAGATCTAGTTGTTTATGATGTTGGAAGAATGAATGCTTGTTCTGATTTCTTAGAGAAGGCTATGCTGTAAGGAGAGGGGTCAACTATAGAGTGATTCAGTCTAAATGGCCTTAGTATTCTAGTGGAGGAGCACTTCGGCCATGTAAGCTTATCTTTCTGAATCTATATTGAACCATGGCTGCCAGGTGCCAATTAAAAGGTCCTCTTGGAAAAAACGTTCTGCAACGTCGTTCTCTCCGAAATCAGTGCGGTAAGAGAATCCAACGGAATTCTCAATAATCTCTAGTGGCTCGTCCGTTTCTGGAAATATATGTTCGATGCCCCAGCGGACTTGGCAGGATGTTGTCTTGGGAGGTGTTTTGTGGTTCTCAGGATAGTAATCGTGCAGCCGCCCGCTACAGCCTCGTTTTAGGTGGAGTAAGAATCTTTTTCAGATGTTGGTGGTTTTTCCCACGTACAGGCAAGGATAGGCTAGCTCAGCCGGCCACCAGTCTCCGTAACTGACATTGACCAAACGTCCTCCTGGTCCTTTGAGTATGATGGATCGGTTTGAGCTCAGTAGCGTGTCGCGCTCCCCAATCCACCAAAAGGCATAGAGGCCAGCCTTATGTGGTAGGTCTATCTTGCGGCCAGAGCAAATGTCTTTGATCGACGGGATTTCAGTAATTGCCTTCATCGGGGAATATATGTGGGTGGGGTGTCTAACATGGCTTTCTAATTCTATCGTGCAGGGTACTTTGGGGCCCTGACAGGCAGCATCTCGCATTGAGAAGATGACTGCCAGGATGGGGGTAGCGCTGTTTAGCCGTCCCATCCACCATCGCTGGTTGTTGGGGGCAGAGGTGCCGTGTCACCTGGGCCGCCATCACTTGATGTTGGTCCTGGGAGCTCGCCGGGTTCAAGAGCATACACCGAAGGTGAAATAAGAAGTAGAGCAGCCATTATCAGTTTGATCATCGGGAGATCCTTTTTACACATTGTTATCATGCTCAATGCTAGCATGTGTGGCCCTGTCCGAGAAGAAATGACTTTAAATCAAAAAGATCAGGCGCACCGGGGCTGGGTTCTTGAGCCAGTGCTCACTCCTTGCGATTCAGAAATTGTGCCCATCCTCACATGATTCAGTTCTGAAGAGGATGGGCTTGAGAGTTAGTGAACGGTTCTGCCCACACCGCCCAGGAACTGCTGACTGCAAGAGTAGTCAACGGTTGCGTAGAACCTATTCGGCTCTTCAGAATTCTGGAAGAGATCGAGCGTAATCCAATCTTCTCCCCGTCGCATCTGGACGTTGAGATTGATCTCTTCGCAATTGAACTCTTTGGTGAGCGTGGCGGCCAGGTTCTGGGTCTTTTTCATGAAATCCATGTTGAATCCCTCCGCTCAGAACCATACGTTCTTTTTGATAGTGCCCAGCTGGTTCGCCGCCCTGGCGGTCGCTGGAGTCAGCTTTGACAGAGAGCTGTCACCGGTAGTGCCATCGCTGTAGTTCTGGAGATTGTCGCCGATCACAAGGCTGGTGCCGTCCGTGCACGACACCCGCACTTCTGCTTTGCTCAGCTCGAAGTTTTCGAGAGTCTCCGCCAGAGCGTTGGCCTGTTTGAGCAGGTCGGTAATCTGTTCAATCAAGTGTTTCATCATTTTGGAGTATCCTCTGCTTGCTCATTGAATTGGTCACGACATTCGAGACCTATTTCGACGTTACCCCATTTCGTCGTTCTAGCAAGCAAATAGATTTTTGCCGGACCGTGTGCTTGAATATCTGCCAAAACAGAGAGATATCGCCCCTATTGAAAAACGGCGGTCGCCAAGTCATAAAATTTATGTGGCTGGGGGTGAAAGGTTTTGGCTAAAAATTGATCGTTTTTGGGTTGAGGGGTAGGTTGGTGGGCTTGCTGTGTTTTTATCTTTAACTATTTGATTTTAATGATGTGGTGGTACCCCCGGCAGGACTCGAACCTGCTACCTTCCCCTTAGGAGGGGGACGCTCTATCCAGATGAGCTACGGAGGCGCTTCTTTTAGAAGGTCGGTATGATAACGGCCTGAAGCTTGTGGCTCAAGGTGTTGCCGTGTTTTCTGTTAGTTTGGGAGTGGCGTTTGTCTGAACTCTTTTCGTTAAGCGTCATAGTACCTGTCTGGATGGAGTCAGCCAGCATTGTGGCAACGCTTGAAGCGCTGCAGCCGTTACGTGCTGCTGGCCATGAGCTTATTGTTGTGGATGCTGGCAGCACCGATGGCACGGCCAAACTGGCCCAGCCTCTTGCGGATAGGGTGGTTCAATCGGAGAAAGGTAGGGCCGTTCAGATGAATGCTGGCGCGTCTGTTGTGAAGCCAGATGCGAAAAATAACGTGTTGTTGTTTTTGCACGCGGATACCCGGCTTCCCTCAAGTGCATTGAGCGAGCTGAGTAAGTTTGTTCACAGCGACAAAGCATGGGGGCGCTTTGATGTGCGCCTGAGCGGCCGGGGTGTGATGTTCCGTGTGATTGCCTGGTTTATGAACCAGCGTTCGCGGTTAACGGGCATTTGCACGGGCGATCAAGCGCTGTTTGTGCGCATAGAAGTGTTTGAGGCTTTGGGCGGGTTTGAGCCTTTGCCTATTATGGAAGATATTGAATTTACTCGTAAGCTCGGGTTGGTGTCCCGCCCCTTTTGCAGTCGAGAACCGGTTACAACGGATAGCCGCCGTTGGGAGCAGGGCGGCGTTTGGCGCACCATCTTTTTAATGTGGCGTTTGCGCTGGCGCTATTGGCGCGGTGAATCACCAGAAAAACTCGCCCACGCTTACCGTTCGGATATTCGCAATGGCAAAGATTAAAGCTGCTAATGCAGTGGTGATGCAATTCGCCAAATGGCCGGAAGCTGGTCGAGTAAAAACCCGCCTTATCCCTGCGCTTGGTGTTTCAGGCGCTCTGAATGCGCACGTGGCGCTCACGCTTGCAGTGCTGGAAAACTTGAACGATTCTGGTCTTACTGTGCAATTCTGGTGGGACAGAGAGTTGGAGCCCGTTCCGGAAGTTGCACAAGAGGTTGTGCAGGCCATTGAACAGCGAGACATAGAGCAACGAACTCAGGAAGGTGTGAATTTGGGTGATCGCATGCTCAATGCCCTTGCAGCTGGGTTGGAGTCACACCGTTTGGCACTGATTGTAGGCAGTGATTGCCCCTCCGTTGATCCGGGCTATGTTCTGCAGGCCGTGGTTTGTCTGGAAGACTATGATGTGGTGTTGGGCCCGTCAGACGACGGCGGTTATGTGCTCATCGGCGCTCGCCGGGTGGTTCCGCACATGCTCGATGGTGTTGCATGGGGTACCGATAGCGCTCTGGAACAAACCTGCGAGCAAATCAAAAAAATGGGGCTCAGCGTTGGTTTGCTGGAGCCCCGTTGGGATGTGGATGAGCCGCAGGATTGGGCGCGTTTTCAGCTTACCTTGCAGTAACGGGGGGCTGCTGGAGGATTAGGGCGCGAGCTTCATCAGCACTCAACCCATCGCCTCCGGTTACTACGCGCAGTGCTCTATCTCTGTTTAATACAGCGCCTTCAAAGGTGGTTTTTAGTTCTTCCAAACTGACGGCTTTAACAGCTTTTGCGAGTTGCTCGCGGGAATCAAAGTTATCAGAGCCACGGTCGATCTCGCGCCAGTAGCGCCCTGATATCTCGCCCAACTGGCGGTCTTGCTCCAAAATTTTGCTGATTACGGCCTGTTTTTCACGATTTAACCGTTTTTCGCCTAGGGTACTGAGGGTTTTATCGAAACCCTCTGAGAACTCGCGAACTGCTTGGTCAATGTCGCTCTGGCTTGCGGTCGGTGATTGAACTACAAAGCCCAATGCCGGAGTCTCCAGTACTTCAAACGGTGTGGCGTAAACAATGTAGCCAAGCTGGCGGGTGGTTCTGATTTCCTCGTAAAACGGGCTACTTATTATTTGGGCCAGTAGGCGGAAGCGGGCGCGCTCTTCAAAGCCGGTGTCTTTACCCTGAGTGTAAAGCGTGTAACCGGTATCCGGGTGCTCTACATCCAAGGATACCAGCGTCTCGTTGGCTGGTAGCTTCCGCATGCGGCTGCGTTCAACCTCTACAAGCTCACTCTTACCCAATACGATTGCGTCAACTTGTTGGGCAAGATTGAGGGCGTAAGCTTCTGTAATATTGCCGTGGGCCAACAGCACCGGGTCTACTTCTGAAAGCAGCGCATCCGCAAAAGACATAAGCTCATCGAAGGTCACTTCTTTGGCTGCTTGAAGCTTTTCTTCGGTACTCCAGGTGTCTTCCAACAAGGCCGACTGAATGAATTCCGAGGTCTGAGCCACTGGGCGATCTTTTGCTTTGTTTTGCAGGCTGTCTATAAGATTCTGCCGAGCAATATCAAACCGCTGCCGGGTAACCTCCGGCGTTGCTACCTGCATAAGAATACGGTTCATCAGTGTGTGGAGTTTGTCGCTGTATCCGCCTACACGCACGGTAATGCCACGCAGGTGTGGATAAATGCTGTAATCCAACCCCGCAAGGCGGGCGGAATAAGCCCATGCATTCAGGTTGTTGTTGATGTTATCCACCAGTAGACGTGTGAGCACGTGGCTGCGGGCAGAAACGCGGACGGCTGGGGTGCGCAGGCTGAAAAATACGTTGGCCTTGGGCGTGTTAAAGCGGGTATCCCGGGCAAACCAAATCGCAATGCCGTCTTGGTTGCCCAAGCGCTCGGGTTTGCTCATGGTTTTGCCTGAAACCATGGCAAGGTTTTCAGGTACAAACGGGTTTGGCAAGGGAAGCCGAAGCGCTTCACTCAATGCGCTGGGTGCATTGTTTTGGAGTAGCTCGGCGTTCAAGGGTTCAAGTTGCCAGGGCGTTTCATACCATTGAGTATATTCTGGATTTGTCAGTTCAGGCTGAGGCGCCAGCAAGTAGGCCATTAAATTATCCGGCGTTAACCGGGAAAGAATGGCCTTGTACTGTTCTGGCGCATAGCGCTCCATCAACCAAGGCGCGCTGAGAATATCGTCAGCAGGATAATCCTGAAGCTGGCTCGATAGTCGCATGGCCTCGTGCATGGGTTCACTTTGCTCACGAAAACGAAAGTCAATTTGCGCCAACTGCTGCATTTCTTTAAAGCGCTGTTGGCTGATGCCCTGTTCACGGATAATGTCGATGTATTGGAACACCAGAGGCAGGATCTCCTCATGCCTGTCGAGGCCCTCTGGGGTGAGCGCAATGCTGATGTCCAATGTGGCGTTTTCGCCGGTATCCATTCCAAGGCCTGCAGAGAGGCTATCAGCCAAACCGTTTCTTTTGAGCACATCGAATAGGCTTCCCGGCCCTTCATGACCAAGCAGGTTGGCAAGGTAGCTGGCAGGTTTCGTGCGGTAGTTTTCCTTTTGGGATGGAATGGGAAATGACAGTGACAAACTGCGAACATCTTTGATGGCTTCAGCCGTTACCTTTGCGGGCAGTTTATGGTCTTCAAGTAGGCTCGCGCTGTGAACCCTGGGTTTTAGGTTACGGTTCTCTATGGCCTCAAAGCGCGCGCGTACCATCGATTCAAGTGTGTTCAGCGGCTGGGGGCCATAAACGGCTAGCGTCATCAGGTTGGCGGAATAATGGGTTTTCCAGAACTCGATCAGGTCGGGCCGAAGTGGGTTCGCTTCGGTATTTTCCAGTGTCGTGAGGTTGCCTACAGCAAACTGATGAAATGCGTGTTCAGGGTTGCTGGTGGCTTTTTTGACTGAATAAAAACGACGGCCATCCTCTTTTTGTTTAGCACTGAACTCTGAATGAACAGCATTACGTTCCCGGTCTACCAGTTCGGCGGTAAACAGTGGTGCGGCAAACTGCTGGGCAAAGCGGTCCAGCGCTGCTTCGAGATAGTTAGCCTGAATATCAAAGAAGTAGTTAGTGTTTCGAAACGCTGTGAAGGCATTGTGGCTGCCGCCGTGGCTTTTGATGAACTGTTGGTACTCGCCGGGTTCAGGATACTTTTCAGTGCCCAAAAACAACATGTGTTCCAGAAAGTGCGAGATGCCTTCTCGCTCTTTCGGGTCATCACCACTGCCAACGGCCACATTCATGGAAGCCGCAGCTTTGTCCGCGCTTTTATCTGATACCAGAATAGCTCGCAAGCCATTGTCCAGTTCTATGAACCTGTATTCGTTGTTGTCGTTCGGGCTCTTGTCTGGTGTTTGTGCCGCCATGGAAAGAGTGCTGGCGAGGAACAATACCAGCAGCGCGAGCGCTTTTGCGGCTAGCGAATGCGTAAAAAGGTTCTTGGGCGAACTTATGGACATAGGGCCTCTCGTATCCGTTTGGGAGCCTGAAAAGTTAATGTGCGATACAGATTAATGCTCAGTGCATCTTTGAGTCGCGCGTGCTTTTCGGCTGTTGATCAAGGGTTTTACGGGCGAGATCTGACGCTTTTTCAGCATCCAGTTCGCCAGAGGCAATGCGCTCAAGTACAGACGCCATAATAGCGACAGACTGGCGGTAATCCGCAAACTCAGCCTGAAAGGCACTGTCTATGGCTTGATAAACCGCTTGAATTTTTTGCTCCCTGCTTCCGGAATCTGATGCTGTGTCGTTGATAGCTTTCAGGCAGGCGCGGGCAATGGTGATATAGCGATCAGTGTTCGGGTTATCTTTTTGCATTCTAGTTTTTCCGGGTATTGTTTGGTCTTGATGAAGTGTTGACGCCTGAATGGGCTACAAGTTCCGGATTATCGCATTGCTCGCAGGTTGTTTCATTGCTTTGCCGTAATTCACCGTTGGGGTGAGGCACGGGCGAATTACTGTGCTAGTCTAAATTGCGTTGTGTCGGGTAAAAATACAGTCGTCCAAAATAGTTTTAGAGTAATAGCTCTAACAAAAACAAAGGGTTGCAGAGTAAAAGCTCTAAATAATTCCGATACATGAAAGTTGCAATTAAGTACAATGCCGTCCTTTATGGGTTGCCGTAAGACTTTGGTCTAAGATGGTCGGCATGGATAGACAACAATAGAGCAACAAGCAGGGTGGATTATCAATGAATTATTTCCTGACCGGTGGTACTGGTTTTATTGGTCGTTTTCTAGTGGAAAAACTGTTGGCGCGTGGCGGTACCGTGCATCTGCTCGTAAGAGAGCAGTCTCAAGGTAAGCTTGATGCGCTAAGAGAAAGTTGGGGTGTCGATGAGTCTCGTGTAAAGGCTGTTGTTGGTGATCTCACGAGTAAGAATCTGGGTATTGATGCCAAAACGCTAAAAGCCTTGGCAGGAAAGGTAGATCACTTTTTCCATCTCGCGGCTGTCTACGACATGGGCGCCGATGAAGAAGCACAGCAGGCCACGAACATCGAAGGCACCCGGTCAGCAGTAAATGCTGCTGCAGCCATGAAGGCAAAGCACTTTCACCATGTTTCTTCTATCGCTGCAGCTGGCCTGTTCAAGGGTATTTTCCGCGAAGATATGTTTGAAGAAGCGGAGAAACTGGATCACCCCTACCTGATGACCAAGCATGAATCCGAGAAGGTCGTGCGTGAAGAATGCAAGGTGCCCTTCCGCATTTATCGGCCGGGGATGGTGATTGGCCATTCAGAAACCGGAGAAATGGACAAGATTGATGGTCCTTACTATTTCTTCAAAATGATCCAGAAGATTCGTCGTACTCTGCCTCAGTGGGTGCCAACAATTGGTGTTGAAGGCGGTCGGCTGAACGTTGTTCCTGTCGACTTTGTGGTGAATGCAATGGATCACATTGCCCACCTTGAAGGCGAGGACGGAAATTGCTTCCACCTTGTGGATACCGACCCCTATAAAGTGGGTGAGATTCTCAATATTTTCTGCGAGGCGGGTCACGCTCCCAAGATGGGTATGCGTATTGATTCCCGCATGTTCGGGTTTATTCCGCCATTCATCCGCCAGAGCCTGAAGAACCTCCCTCCGGTTAAGCAGATCACAAGCGCAGTGCTGGATGATTTGGGAATTCCTCGCTCTGTGCTGTCTTTCATTAATTACCCCACACGCTTTGATGCCCGTGAAACCGAGAGAGCACTCAAGGGAACGGGGATTGAAGTGCCCCGTCTTGAGGACTATGCGCCGGTAATCTGGGATTTCTGGGAGCGCAACCTCGACCCCGACCTGTTCAAAGATCGCACGTTGAAGGGCACGGTTAGTGGCAAGGTGTGTGTAATAACCGGCGCGACCTCCGGTATTGGCTTGGCTACGGCTGAAAAGCTTGCAGACGCTGGCGCTATTTTGGTGATTGGCGCCCGCACAAAAGAAACGTTGGATGAGGTGAGTGCATCTTTGGAAGCAAGAGGCGGTAATGTGCACGCCTATCAGTGTGACTTTTCCGATATGGAAGATTGTGACCGGTTTGTGAAAACCGTTCTGGATAATCACGGTCATGTAGACGTGTTGGTGAATAATGCAGGCCGCTCCATCCGCCGTTCACTGTCGTTGTCTTTTGATCGCTTCCACGATTTTGAGCGCACCATGCAGCTCAACTACTTCGGTTCAGTGCGCCTGATTATGGGCTTTGCGCCTTCCATGTTGGAGCGCCGCCGTGGGCATGTGGTGAATATTTCGTCCATTGGTGTACTGACCAACGCACCCCGGTTCTCGGCCTATGTGGCGTCTAAATCGGCGTTGGATGCGTTTAGCCGGTGTGCTGCGTCTGAATGGTCGGATCGTAACGTAACCTTTACCACCATCAACATGCCGTTGGTGAAAACTCCGATGATTGCCCCTACCAAGATCTACGACTCCGTGCCGACGCTTTCGCCGGAAGAGGCCGCCGACTTGGTGACTAACTCAATCATTGATCGCCCCAAGCGAGTCGCTACACGCCTTGGTATTACTGCTCAGGTACTGCACGCACTGGCACCGAAGGTGGGTGAGATCGTTATGAACACGGGCTACCGCATGTTCCCGGACTCGGCTCAGGCTGCTGGTGGCAAGCCTACTGATAAGCCCAAGGTGTCTACAGAACAGGTGGCATTCGCCGCAGTGATGCGAGGCATCCACTGGTAAGCGAAGTACTTACTAAAGCAATGAAACAAAAAAACCCGCTCTGCGGGTTTTTTTGTGTGTGTTAGGCGAGATTATTGCTCGCTTTCGTCCATCATAAAAGGCGGCGGAAACCCGCCCAAGTCCAGCCAGCGATTAACGATGCCGCAAAACAAATCGGCTGTTTTTTCCGCATCATAAGCGGCTGAATGGGCTTCTTTGTTGCTGAACGGAATGCCAGCCAACTTGCAGGCTTGTGCGAGCACTGTATGGCCGTAGGCCAGGCCCGCTAGGGTAGCTGTATCGAAGGTAGAGAAGGGATGAAACGGGTTGCGGTTAATCTCTGCTCGCTGTGCAGCTGCAAATACAAAGTTGTGGTCGAAAGTTGCGTTGTGTCCCACCAGCACGGCACGTTTGCAATCGTGCGCTTTCACCGCTTTGCGGATTGGGCGAAAGATCTCGCTAAGGCCTTCTCGCTCGGGAACAGCCTCCCGATCCGGGTTCCACGGGTCTATGCCAGTGAAGTCCAGCGCGGATTGCTCAAGATTGGCGCCTTCGAACGGGTCAATCTGTTGCAAATGCGTTTCGGCACGGTGTAAGCGACCGTCCTCGTCCATGGTGAGCATCACCGCAGCTATTTCCAGCAGAGCATCACGTTCCGGATTAAACCCGCCTGTTTCTACATCAACAACAACGGGTAAAAAGCCGCGAAATCTGCGGGACATGGGGTGCGATTGTCGGTTTTCTTCAGTCACTAAAGCTCCGGTCTTGGCCGTTTTCAGTAAGTTGGGGTGAGTTACGCTTGGCGCCAGTTAATGGTTTCGCCAGCTTTCAGTGGAACAATGGTACCACCGGCCAGTGGTAATTCGTCTGGCATGGTCCATGGGGCTCTCACCAAAGTAATGGTGTCGGTATTTCGTGGAAGGCCATAGAAGTCCGCACCGTTAAAGCTGGCAAAGGCTTCCAGTTGGTTAAGAATGCCTAATTCTTCAAATATATCCGCGTACAAGCCAATCGCGCCGTATGCGGAATAGCATCCTGCACAGCCGCATGCCGCCTCTTTTTTGTCTTTCGAGTGAGGTGCGGAGTCCGTCCCTAGAAAGAACCTCTTATCGCCGCTTGCAATCGCATCCCTCAAGGCTTGTTGATGTCGATTACGTTTGAGGATTGGAAGGCAATACAGGTGCGGGCGTATGCCACCGACTAACATGTGGTTGCGGTTATACATCAGGTGTTGGGGCGTAAGCGTTGCAGCAAGGTTGTTGCCTTGATAGTGCCGCACAAACTCTGCGGAATCTGCCGTTGTTATATGCTCAAGAACAACCTTAAGGCTAGGGAAGGCTTCCAGCGTGGGGGAGAGCACTCGTTCGAGGAAGACTTTCTCCCGGTCAAAAATATCGATATCCGCATCGGTAACCTCGCCATGAACAAGCAGCAGCATGCCGCACTCGGCCATGGCTTCAAGTACAGGAAAGATATTGCGAATGTCTTGCACACCCGATGCAGAGTTAGTGGTAGCGCCTGCCGGGTAAAGCTTGGCCGCCACAACACCCTCGGCGCTTGCTTCAAGAATGTCCTGACGGGTTGTAGATTCTGTGAGATAGAGTGTCATCAAGGGCCGGAACCCCGTGCCTTTGGCCGCTGCCAGTATTCGATCCCGGTACGCCGAGGCTTCAGAGGCGTTAGTTACGGGTGGGACAAGATTAGGCATGATTATCGCGCGGCCAAAACAGGCCGCCGTTGCGGGCACGACGTCTTTTAACACATCGCCGTCGCGAACGTGGAGATGCCAGTCGTCGGGGCGCACAAGGGTAAGTTGTTCGGTCATGGGCTGGTTTCCGAAATACTTTCAAATAGCTGGGATAAGAGGCGTTGAAGGCGCCTTCACTTTGGAAGGTACTTTGGCCCTTAAAAATTTGGCAGATTATAGCAGAAGGCGCGGGTGATTGTTTTTCCTGTGTTTGATTAAAGAACACCGGGGCTGTGCCGTTAAACATGGAAACCACGAAACATCCGTGAAGCAACGGTATGACTGTTATGGCACAGGTTTTCACTAAGCAAATGCGGTACCGGCTGGGGGCGCTGGCATTTGGCTTCCTTTTGCCCAGTGCAAGTTGGGCGGGAAGCTATGGCGCCGGAATTACGAATAGCCAGTGGTATCTTGCTGAATCTGTTTTCGAGTGCTCATTGGTGCATGAGGTTCCGGGCTTCGGGCGAGCCGTGTTCCGGCACCGGGCAGGTGAGGATTTGTCATTTTTTTTGGAATCCGAATTCCATCTAATGCGCCCTGGACAAGGTTCCCTAGTTGTTGAGGCACCGGCATGGCGGCCAGGCGTGGCTCCACGCCCTGTGGGTATGGTTGATGTATCGGATGGGCGCAGGCAGGTATCTCTGGAGGCCCGACAGTCTGTGATTCTTGCGCAAAGTCTTTTGGAGGGCATGCGCCCTACTGTTACCCGTGCCTCTTGGTACGACGGCAGCCCCGTTCGGGTGCAGGTGTCTAACGTTAATTTCAACGGCCAGTACCAGCTCTATCGCGCGTGCGCTGCGAATTTATTGCCGGTGAATATTGATCAGATAGGTCGTTCGAGAGTGGCGTTTGCCAGTGGCAGCAAGCGCTTGTCTGCAGCCGATATGGAGTTGCTCGACAACATTGTGGCCTACCTGATGGCGGATTCCACGGTGGAGCGGGTGTTTGTTGATGGGCATAGCGACAGAATTGGAAGTCGCATTGATAACCGGGCTTTGTCTGAAGAGCGCGCCAACGTGGTGGCTGACTATTTGAAAAGCCGTGGGATAGATCCAGATCTAATCACCGTAAGGGCTCACGGTGATCAGTACCCTGTATCCAGACGTCCTGCCGACAACCGGCGTACTACTATCCGTTTACAACGCGAGGGTGATCGCCCCGGAATGCAGCAGGCTAATGGCTACGGTGGCTTTACTTCAGGTTAAGTTATCGCGCGCGAATGTTTTAAATCTAAAAATCAGTATATCGAGCTCAGCACTTCCAGATGCGCATTCACGCTTTCAGCGAGCGCTTTTAAATGATAGCCGCCTTCCAGTGTTGAAATGATTCGATCGTTACTGTGTTCATTCGCCACGCCCGCCAAAATCTCCGTTAGCCAACGGTAATCCTCTGTTTCCAAATTCAGTTCGGCCATTGGATCCAAGCGGTGGGCGTCAAATCCGGCGGATATCAAAATTACTTGAGGCTTAAAAGCGTTCAGGCGTTTTATCCAGCCGGCTTCTACTTGCTTGCGATATTCTGCGGAAGAGCATTCCGCTTCAATGGGAATGTTTACGATATTGTCGGCTTGCCGGTGCACGTGGGAGTATGGAAATAAAGGGTGCTGAAAGCTTGAGCACATCAAGATGCGTTCATCTCCGCTAACAATATCCACAGTGCCATTCCCTTGATGCACATCAAAATCAATTATGGCTACTCGGTCAAGATGATGAAAATTGAGCGCGCGCATGGCCGCCAGAGCTACGTTGTTATAAAAACAAAAGCCCATCGACTTGGTGCGCTCGGCATGATGGCCTGGAGGTCGTGCGCAGATGAAGGCATTGGTAACCTGACTGCTCATGACCATATCCACCGCTTGGATGTTGGCACCGGCAGCCAATTTTGCCGCGCGTAGGGTGTCGGGCATCATGGCAGTATCCGGGTCGGTGAATACCCGCCCTCTGGTGGGCTGCATCATGTCGAGCTGTTGCAGGTAGTTTTCGGGGTGCACGCTTAGTAGTTGGTCGCGGGTAATTTCTTCCGGGCGCACCCAGTCTAGTTTTTCTGCAATACCGGTGTCGGCTATGTAACTGATGATGGCCGCCAGACGACCGGGACTTTCGGGGTGTTCTGGCCCCATGTCGTGTTTCATGCAGTCATCGTGGGAAAAAAATGCTGTGGTCATAAATTTCGAGACGTCCCGACTATACTTGTATTTTCTTCAATCTTATCAGGGATAATCTGATGGCGCCGAGTTTCTTTGGTCGTATAGTGGTAATCGGCATTTCACATCGGTTATTCAATGCATAAGATAGCTAAAACAACGTACCAAGGAGAGTCAGCTTGAGCACCCGGTATCTGGAAAGTCTGTTTAATCCTGATTCCATTGCATTGGTTGGGGCATCGGAACGGGCGGGCAACCTTGGTGGTATGGTGTTGCGAAACCTGATGGGTGGCGGCTATCCGGGCAAGCTTCTGGTGGTTAACCAGAGGGATTACGAAAATGTTCATGGCGTACCCTGTGTCAAAAATATTGCCAAAATGGAGTTTACGCCAGACCTCGCCATTGTCTGTACGCCACCGGATACGGTCGCCAAGACCATCAGACGCTTAGGTGAGGCGGGCGTTCGCACAGCGATCGTGATGACCGGTGGCATGTCCCGTACCCACAGTAAAACCGGCCAGCCTCTGATGTACTCGGTGCGAGATGCGGCGAAGGAAACAGGCATCAGAGTTTTGGGTCCCAATACCATCGGTTTGATAGTCCCGGCCAGAAGTTTGAATGCCACCTATGCGCATATGGGAGTGCTTCCCGGCCGCGTGGCGTTCGTGGGTCAGTCTGGCACCATTGCCAGTTCAGTTATCGATTGGGCCTTTGCTCGGGGGGTTGGTTTTTCCTATTTTCTCACCCTCGGCGACGGCATGGACATAGACCATGACGATCTGATTGACTATCTCGCCCAAGACTCCCAAACCCGAGCCATCCTTCTGCACATTGAACACATTCCAAATGCACGACGCTTTATGTCCGCCGTGCGAGTGGCCTCGAGAACTAAGCCGGTCATTGCCGTTAAATCTGGCCGGGTGCCAGAATCCGAGTGGCTAACCCATGAGCTACCGGACGGCATTAGGCGCAGTGATCCGATATACGACGCAATGCTCCAGCGTGCTGGTGTGCTGCGGGTTGATGGTCTGGGGCAGATGTTCGACGCTCTGGAAACGCTTACCCGCATGCGGCCTTTGCGCAGGGAAACCCTTGCTATTTTAGCCAATGGTGTGGGGCCGGGCGTTCTTGCAGTGGATCGGCTGGCGGATTTGGGAGGTGAGCTAGCGGACTTGTCCGAGTCTAGCATTGCGTCTCTTGCGGAACTTCTACCGCCATATTGGACACGCAAAAACCCCATCGACCTTAACTATGATGCTTCTCCGGAGCTATATGGCAATGCCATCAAGATTCTGGCTAAGGATCCGGAAGTGGCCAACGTGCTGGTAATGTACGCGCCTAGTTTGACCGAAGACAGCTTGCAAATTGCTGATGCTGTCGTGCAGGCGGCAAAGGGCACGCGGCTTAATATTTTCACCTGCTGGCTGGGGCAGAGTACGGTCATGGAAGCCCGTGATGAATTTTATCGCGCCGGGTTGCCTTCGTTTTTTAATCCGGAAAAAGCGGTTGTGGCCTTTATGCAGCATGTTCGGCACCACCGTATCCAACGCTTGCTGACGGAAACCCCCGAGTCGTTTACGGATCATTTCTCGGATTACGCAAAACCACGCCGATTGGTAATGAATGCGTTACGCTCAGGCCGCAAGCACCTGTCGAGCCGCGAGGCCCGGGAAGTGATTCGCGACTATGGCATCAATACCATCGAGACGATTTACTGCGAAGACGTAGAAGAAGTACTTGAAGCCTTTTCCATAGAGCGGCGCCCCGTGGACGTAACCCTTGTGCATGAGGAAGCCTGTCACCCGTTTGTTACCTTGACAGTTGCCCAGCGCCGCTATAAGGGCAAGGTGCAGAAGCTGAGCAGTGAGGCTGCCATTATTGATGCATGCCAGTTTCTGATGGAGGAGTATCAGGAGCACTTCCCGAACAGTGGTTTTCTCGGGTTTGCCATGCAGCACTCCTATCAGCACATTGGCGGTATTGAATTCAGTGTAGGGATTACCAGAGATGCCCAGTTTGGGCCTTTGGTGGTTTGCGGTGCGTCTGGCGCCCATATCAATGTAATGACAGACCGCCAGATAGCGCTGCCACCGTTAAACATGGTCCTCGCAAGAGAGCTGCTGCGCCGGACCTATATGTTTAAATTGCTTCGTGAGCACAGCTTGAAGCCAGAGGCAGATATTCGGGCGGTGTCTGAAACCTTGGTTACCCTGTCCCAGATTGTTATTGATATACCCGAAATTCAGGGGCTGGAGATTTCCCCCTTGTTGTTTAATGAGCAAGGCGCTGTAGCGGTTAACGTAGCTATTAATCTATCGGAATCACGAGGCCAGCCGATTATCCAGCCTTATCCCAGAGAGCTTGAGGAATGGTTGGTGTTACCAAAATCCGGTCGAAGGGTGATTATCCGCCCGGTTCTGGCAGAGGATGAGCCCTCCCACCGGGCCTTCCATGAGCTTCAGTCGCCCGAATCCATTCGCTATCGGTTTTTTCAATATCGTAAACACTTCACCCGGGAAGATGTCGCTCAGATGGTACAGATCGACTACGACCGGGAAATGGTTTTTATCGCCAACGCACCACGAGAAGACGGAGAAGGGGATGAAACTCTGGGCACTGTGCGAACCTGGACGGATGCAGACAATCTTCAGTGTGAGTTTGCCGTAATGGTTCACGATAAAATGAAGGGTGAGGGGCTTGGTGTTGCCCTAATGCAGAAGATGATTGATTACTGCCGTGCCCGTGGCACGGTGGAAATGGTGGGGAATGTGCTAGCGGACAACCGGCCGATGCTGCAGTTGGCTGAGCACATGGGTTTTGAAGTGAAGTATAACGTTGAAGAAGAGGTTATGGACTTGCGGCTGGTGCTGAACGAGCCGGAAAATGACTGGCAGAAAGAGCGGTTAGGTAAGGGCGCCCACTGAGACCTTTTTTAGAAAGGCCCCAGTGCTGCCCATAGGCTAAAATTGTTACTCTTCAACAATGGCCGAACGGTCTTCGCCGCCCATGGCTTCTAGCAAGCCCGGAATCAGTTTGGACAGTTCCAGCGTCATGAGCGTGAAGGCTGCGTCAAACTTTGCAACAGCGTCATCCACATCCACGTCGTCGAGCTGTTCTTGAAGTGTTTCACCAAATTTCAGTCGGCGAATGCCCATTTCCTCGTCAAGAACGAAGGACACGTTGTCATCCCAGGTTACGGCAAGCTTGGTTACTTCCATCCCGGCTTCCAAGTGATTGCGGATTTCGTCCGCTTTCAAATCTAGCCCTTTGCAGCGAACTACGCCGCCATCTTCCGATGGATCTTTTAGCTCACATTCATCCCCAAGGACTACACTACTTGGTAGGTCAATGGATTCGTTCAACCAGCCGGTAAAGGTGAATATAGGCGATTGTTCCAGTACAGGTGGGCGCACCGGTAGGGACCCGAGACTTTTGCGCAGCGTTGAAGCCATGTCTTCCGCCTGCTTTGCGGAGCCTGCATCAACCACCAAAACGCCGTCTTTCGGCGCCAGATACGCAAAGCTGCGACGGTTGCGAGAAAATGCTTGAGGCAGCATTTCAAGCATTACCTGCTCTTTTATTTCTTCCTTTTCTTTGCGGCGAACTTTACGACCTTGTTCATGCTCAATGGCTTCGGCTTTTTCTTCAACCGCATCTTTTATTACTGGGCCGGGCAGAATTTTCTCTTCTTTACGCAAAGCAATCAGATGATAGCCATTAGCACTATGAACCAGTAGTTCGCCGTGTTTCCCCAGTGGCGGAACCCATCCTTGACGAGCGGTTTCTTGTGGGCCACAGGGTTTGAACGCATCGGCGCTGAGCTTTTCTTCCAGCTCTTCAGAAGAAATATCAAACGGCTTGGTAAAACGGAAAACGCGGGCGTTGCGAAACCACATCAGGCTTGATCCTTGTCTTTCATATTTGGATAACTTCTACGAGCACTGTTTTAACGATAAAGCCGAAAACACCCGCCCCCAGCACTGTAAACAGGGCGATGGTACCAAACTTTCCGGCCTGTGATTTTTTAGCCAAATCCCAAACGATAAAGCCCATCCAACCAATAAGGGCTGTCAGAAGCACCATCATGGCGATCTGGGAAAATACTGCTTCATTCATGATTAACTCCGATTTAACTCTGGGTTGGGTGTCTCTTCTGTTTAATGCTCATCCCTTAGGAAAACCCAGTTATTTTTATCGGATTGGTCTTCGCTGAAATAGTAACCATCAAGGTCGAATCCCTTGAGGTCGTTTGCATTGGTAATACGATTCAGGATGGCGTAGCGGCACATGAGGCCGCGGGCTTTTTTAGCGTAAAAGCTGATTATCTTGTACTGGCCATTTTTCCAATCCTTGAATTGGGGGGTAATTAGCTGCCCTTCAAGGTCTTTCTTTTTAATACTTTTGAAGTATTCGTTCGAAGCCAGATTAACTAGCACCTCGTCGTCGCTTTTCAGCAAACGATTTATTTCTTGCGTAAGGCGTTCACCCCAAAATGCGTAGAGATCATTGCCCCGCTTGTTCTCGAATTTGGTGCCCATTTCCAAACGGTATGGCTGCATCAGGTCGAGAGGTTTGAGAATGCCATAAAGCCCAGACAGCATGCGCAGGTGCTTTTGGGCAAAGTTGAAGTCTTGTTCACTGAAGCTTTCCGCGTCTAGCCCGGTGTAAACATCGCCTTTAAACGCCAGAACGGCCTGGCGGGAGTTTTCGGGCGAGAAAGGCGTGTGCCAGTTTTGAAAGCGCTCGGCATTCAATTGGCCTAGCTTGTCGCTGACGCTCATCAGATTGCTGACCTGATGGGGCTCAAGCTCTTTGAGTTGGTCAATCAGTTCGCAGGCGTCATCCAGAAAGTCTGGCTGAGTATAGGTTTCCGTTGCCAATGGGCTCTCGTAATCGAGAGTTTTAGCAGGTGAGATAACCATCAACATGTTAGATAATTCCTCATTGCAGAAACGTAAGTAGCTGTTCCCGGGTAAATGGCCAGTTTAGTTCTTCCCCGGTGTCGTTGCGGCGAAGAACGGGAATTCGTGTACCGTAGTGCTCTACCAGCTCTTCAGATTGTGCGATGTCCACTACGTCCACTGGTATCGGTACTGGCATAGGTGTGCTCACTAGCAGGGCTTCTGCCAGTTCACACAGGTGGCATTGGGATGTCGTGTAAAAAAGTAGTTCCATTACTTTGGCTGGGCATCCAATTTCTGGCCGTTCACACCTTCACTGTCTTTACCCATCAGGTACAGATAAATGGGCATCAACTCTTCCGGCGCCGGGTTTTGCTGCGGGTTTTCTGCCGGGTAGGCGTGGGCTCGCATGTTGGTTCTTGTGGCGCCAGGATTCAGGCTGTTCACACGCACTTTCTGGCGCTCATCACCCAGTTCGTCGGCCAGCAGCTGGCTGAGGCCTTCAACTGCAAATTTGGAGACGGCATAGGCGCCCCAGTAAGCTCTGGCTTGTCGACCAACACCGGACGATGTGAAGATAACTGACGCTGCTTCGGATTTACGCAGTAGAGGAACCATCGCTCTACATAGCAGGAACGGCGCCGTGGCATTCACGTGCATGACTTTGTTCCAGATTTCCGGGTCATACATTTCCACCGGACTGCGGTCGCCGAGAATACCGGCGTTGTGCAAAAGACCATCGAGTTTCCCGAAGTTGTCTTCCAGAGTCATGGCCAGTTCTTCATAGTCCTTTACCGCAGCGCCTTCAAAATTCATCGGCACTATGGCCGGTTTCGGGTGCCCGGCAGCTTCGATTTCGTCATAAACCGTTTCCAGCTTGCCCACAGTTCTGCCTACAAGAATCACTGTGGCGCCGTGGGCGGCATAGGTTTTTGCGGCGGTACGGCCGATGCCGCTGCCCGCACCGGTCACCATGATGATGCGGTCTTTCAGCAGATCAGCGGGTGCCTTGTAATCTTGCATAACCTGTCTCCGTAGCAGACTGGAGTTTATCGGAGTCTGTCAAAATGGACCGTTTTAGAAGCGCGCTATTGTAACAGCTTTGCGAGATGGTTCACGGTGTCTGCAATAAAGTCCGCTTGCCATAGATCAACGGTTTCTGGTTCTTCTATATAGCCGTAACGTACGGCAATGGTTTGCATGCGCGCATTTCGGCCAGCTTCGATGTCACGTTCGTGGTCGCCCACATACACTGCATGCTCTGGATCTGCGCCGATTTGTTTGCAAGCGAGAAATAGGGCTTCCGGGTGCGGTTTACGGTCAGTGACATGGTCTGGGCACACCAGCGCTGCGCAACGCTCTGCCAAGCCCAGAGCTTGAACCAGCGGCTCAGCAAAGCGTACTGGTTTGTTAGTAACAATGCCCCAGGGAATCTCCCGTTGCTCTAGCGATTGGAGCAGCGCGTCCATACCTTCAAAAAGCCGGGTCTCAACGGCAACACCCGCTTCATATAAATCTAGAAACGCTGTGTGCTTGTTAAGATAATCCGGATGGTCTGGCTCTAGCCCAAACCCCACACGCACCATCGCCCGAGCGCCATTGGAAACAGACCTGCGTATGTGGTCCGCCGGAAGCGCCGGAAGCCCGTGCTGCTGGCGCATCTCGTTTAGGCAGCGGATAAAGTCTGGCGCTGTATCAATCAGGGTGCCATCCAGATCGAACAGAACAGCGGAAGGGTGGTTAGTCTTCACGGATATCCCGGGCGTGCATCAGGTAGTTAACGTCTACATCACGGCCAAGTTTGTAGGTGCGGGTAATGGGGTTATAGGTCATGCCTGTGAGTTCGCGCACCTCCAGTCCTGCATGGCGCAGGTGATCTGACATCTCCGATGGCCGGATGAACTTCTTCCATTCGTGGGTGCCTTTGGGGAGCATGTTCAGGACGTACTCGGCACCCACAATCGCAAACAGAAAAGATTTTGGATTGCGATTGATGGTTGATACAAACATGTGTCCGCCCGGTTTGAGTAGAGTAGAGCAGGCTTTGATAACCGAGGCAGGATCGGGCACGTGCTCTAGCATTTCCAGACAGGTAACGGCATCGTACTGGCCGGCGTGCTCGGGGTTCCGTGCCAACTCTTCAACGGTGATTTGCCGGTAGTCTACCTTGATTCCGCTTTCCAGACCGTGCAACCGCGCCACTGCCAAAGGCGCCTCCCCCATATCTATTCCGGTTACATGGGCGCCGCGCAGGGCCATGCCTTCGGAAAGCAGTCCACCACCACAGCCAATGTCTGCTACTCGTTTGCCAGCAAGGGATACGCGCTCATCAATGTAGTTAAGGCGCAAGGGATTAATGTCGTGCAGCGGCTTGAACTCGCTGGTGGGGTCCCACCACCGGCTAGCAAGGGCTTCAAACTTCGCAATTTCGTTACGGTCAACGTTCTGATTTGTCATCTTGTCTTCTGCCTGGTCAATCTGTCGAAATTTGGTTAGTCGGCCTGTTGCTTGCGAATGTTATCCGCCCAGTCTGCAACACGAAGCATTAAATCCGGTACGTCTATACGCGTTAGCTTGCCATCTTGTACTTGAGGTACGCCGTTGATCCAGCTATGGGTTACTGCGCGCCCATGGTTGCTATAGACAAGATGGGAGGCTGGGTCATAAACCGGCTGAATAAATGGATCACTTAGGTCAATGGCAATGATGTCGGCGAGTTTCCCCGCTAGTAGCGACCCCAACTCATGTTCCCGTCCCAAAGCTTTGGCACCATTAAGGGTGGCCATATGCAAAGCCTGATGGGCTGAAAGCGCGGCGGCGTTATTGGCAACCACTTTCGCGACCATGGCGGCCGTGCGGGTTTCACCAAACAGATCCAGGTCATTGTTGCTGGCTGCACCGTCTGTCCCAATGGTCATGTTAACACCGCTTTCCATTAACTTATGGGCAGGGCATAAGCCGCTGGCGAGCTTTAGGTTGGACTCGGGGCAGTGAATGATGTGCGCGCCTGCGCCTGCAACAAGTGCAATGTCAGAATCGGTAAGTTGAGTCATGTGAACGCATTGGGTTCGGTCACTAAGGGCGCCAAGCTCCGCAAGCCTTTCGATAGGGCGTTTACCTTCCTTCTCTATAGCCTCTGCTACTTCGAATGCGGTTTCATGCAAATGGATCTGAATACGTGCGCCGGTTTTCTCGGAAAGCGCTATAGCCTTACTTAGCGGTCCATCCGACACAGTGTAAGGTGCATGCGGGCCAATCGCGGGCATAATGTAATCATCGCCTCGCCACTCATCAATCATCGCCTCGCCCTTGCTCAAGTATTCGTCAGGCCCTGAACCCCACACCGTGGGGAAATCCAGCAAAGGAAAGCAAACTTGCGCACGCATGCCCGTGTCGTGGGCCATTTGGGCGACAATTTCCGGGAAGAAATACATGTCTGAGAAAGTAGTCGTACCGGTTCTCAGCATTTCTGCCATGGCTAGTTGCGTGCCGTCTGCAATGAATTGCTCGCTAACAAAACGGCCTTCGGCAGGCCAAATATGGTCGTTTAACCAGGTCATTAGCGGTAAGTCGTCTGCCATGCCGCGAAACAGCGACATAGCCGCGTGGCCATGCATGTTGATCAACCCGGGCATAACCACATGGTGGAGCAGGTTAATAGTCTCCCGGGTACGGATCTCGCGATCTGCTTGCGCCACAGGTATAACCGCTGCAATCTTGGTGCCCTGTACGATCACGGCTTGATGCTCAAGCACCACTCCGTATGGTTCAATCGGGATCAGCCAGCGAGCGTTGATGCGAATATCGGCTGCAGTGATAGTATCTGCCGTCATTAACCCTGCCTTGCAGTGCCGGCGACGAATGCCATAGAGCATACAAACAGAGCACGAGGCCGCCGGACGATAAAATGTAGCCCGGAAGTATAACCGTTATACTGGCCGTTTTCAGCGTTATGAAAGCGGAGCCAGACGATGAATAATTCCAAAGAATCCCAGTTTTCACCCACGCCTTCTTCTGGCTCACAATCTATTGGCACCGTAGCCCTGCGTTGGCTTGGTGCTAGCTTAGAGTTACTGGATCAACGTTTGCTTCCCGTTCAGGAGGAGTGGCTAACTCTGACGACCGCATCCGGCGTTTCGCAGTGCATTCAAGATATGGTTGTTCGCGGTGCCCCCGCTATTGGTATCAGCGCGGCTTATGGTGTCGTTCTTGCTGCGCGGCAGGCAACAGCAGACGATTGGCGCGCTCAAATACAAGAGGCTATGGGTGATTTGGCTGCGTCGAGGCCGACAGCCGTAAACTTGTTCTGGGCCTTGCAGCGCATGGAGCGCGTATTTGACGATTGCAGCACGCTCAGTGAAGCGCTGGCGCGATTAGAGAATGAAGCGGTTGCCATTCACCAGGAAGATCTTGCGGCAAACCTAACCATGGCAGATTACGCTGTTGAAGCGATGGGGTTTTCCGCTGCCGGGGGAGCTGTTAAAAAAATTGCGGTTCTGACTCATTGCAACACCGGCGCACTCGCAACCGGAGGCTATGGTACAGCGCTGGGTGTTATTCGTCGGCTGCATGAGAAAGACCTGCTGAAGCAAGTGTATGCAGATGAGACCCGGCCCTGGCTTCAGGGTAGCCGACTTACTGCTTGGGAGTTGGTGCGTGATGGTATTCCGGTAACCCTGAACGCCGATGGCGCGGCAGCAGCCATTCTTGCCGCGGGCGAGGTTCGATGGATTGTTGTGGGTGCTGACCGAATTACCGCCAACGGTGATGTGGCCAACAAAATTGGCACTTATAGTCTTGCGGTGCTGGCAAGGCACCACAAAGTCGGGTTTATGGTCGTTGCGCCTTCCACCACCGTGGATATGGCTTTGCAGTCTGGTGCAGATATTCCAATTGAAGAGCGAGATGGTACTGAGGTTCGTGAGATAAGAGGCATACCGCTGGCGCCGGAGGGGGTGTCGGTGTTCAACCCAGTATTTGATGTGACGCCAGCGAGCTTGATTGACCTGATCGTTACCGAAAAAGGTGTAGTGCGGGACCCGGATATAACCGGGATGCGCAACCTATTTGGATGATGGCTTTTTGCCAGTAGCGTTGCTTTTCTCTGTAGGCGCACCCTCCTGGTTTGCGAAGCTTTCGCGGAGCTCAGCAACTTGCTTTTCTTGATCCTCTGCAAAGTGCAGCGACATTTCGAAGCTTTGCCGCGTAAACTCCAGAACCTTACGAAAGCCTTCATCCGATAGGGTTCTTGCCGAGTCATGGCGACGGAAAATGTTGATGAACTCCCTCTCTCGCTCAAACTGTAACGGAACTCTAGCCACACCCCAATCGCTGAGAATCTGCCAAACCTCCGGGTTATAGTTCCGGGTAGTGCGCATAATAAACGGGATAGGGTCATTTCTTGCAATCAGGGCGGTTAGGCGAAGGATCAACTCAAACGATAGTGTGGCTGTGCCGTTTTCGATGGCCTCAAGTACAGATTTATCTCGGAGATCGAGGGCTTCGCTCATTTCTGACAGAGTAAGCCCGGCCACTTCACGGATATCTTTCAGCGACTGGCCAGCTGCAAGCATGGCGCGGAGCTGGTCTTGCGAGTTGATCAGAGCCCGACCTACGCGCAAAGACTTATCGGTAGCGCGAGCTCCAAAGCGGAATGCTGAACCTGTAATGCTGGCAAGGCGGTCTATAATGCCGTCTGGCGCTTTTTCCGATGCTGTCGGTTTGCGCAGTACGTCTACTTCTTCTTGCGAGCGCATGGCGTGCAAGGCATCCAACAGCATGTCCTGTAAAGCTCGGGCTTTATTCTGATGCTCCTGCTCGTTGGCTACAGGCTTGTCTGGCTTTTGGTTCATTACAGCGCGTCCGCCTGAGCCGCGAATTGTTGCGGGGTAAGGATGGAGGCCATGCGTTTATCCAACTCGAGCATGTCCGCCATAATGTCACCACCTTCGCGAATAACAAAATCCAGCTCTTCATTTCCAGACCCGAGATCGGCAGCTTGCTGATCTTGCCAGTCTTCGAGTTCATCGAGGGACTCAAAAGGCTCTTCACCCCGCAGTTCCCTGCGAGCATTTGCAATGGTCAGTCTTGTGCGTTCGATCTGTTCCTGCTGGATAGTGCGCTCGTCCAGATTAAGGCTTACCGTATCCCTTTGGCGCTGCTCTTTCAGGAAATCGATTTCCTTTTGAAGGAGTCTGAAATCCGGGCTCTTGGCAAAGCGATCATCATGGCGTTTACGGAGTTCCTCAATAATTCCACTGAAATCAAAATACCGGGTATGAGGAACCGCATCAATTTGATCCCAGGGCAGAGCGTGATCCAGAGCGTCTTCGCCGATTCGGGTCTTATCAATACGGGTAGGGATCTCGATATCCGGAATCACACCCTTATGCTGTGTTGAACCACCAGATACCCGGTAGAACTTGGATTGGGTAATCTTGAGTTGACCATGATTGAGGGGGCGAACGGCCTGTACGGTACCTTTGCCAAAGGTTTGCGAGCCGACTACCAAGCCGCGACCGTAATCCTGAATGGCACCTGCAAATATCTCGGATGCCGATGCGCTCATACGGTTGGTGAGCACCACTAAAGGCCCGTCGTAGGCAACTGAAGCATCGTCGTCGTTGAGCACCTGAACTTCGTTGTTCGAGTTGCGAATTTGCACGGTGGGGCCGGTGTCGATAAATAAGCCGACTAGGTCATTGGCCTCGTGCAGAGCGCCACCGCCGTTATTGCGTAAATCCATAACCAAGCCGTCTACGCCATCTTGTTGCAAATCTTCAATCAGTTTTCGCACGTCACGGGTTGTGCTCTTGTAGTTGGGGTCGCCAGCCTGCATAGCCCGGAAGTCAGCATAGAAGGTTGGAATGGTGATAACCCCAACAGTGTATTTCTCGCCATTGCGGTCAAACTCAATCGTGTCTTTGCTGGCGCTTTGTTCTTCCAGTTTCACTTCATCGCGGTTGATGGAAATGGACTTGGTTAGGGTTTCGTCGGTTGCACTAGCTGGCACAACTTCAAGTGTAACTACAGAGTTGCGGGGGCCGCGGATAAGGTCCACTACTTCATCCAGACGCCAGCCAATCACGTTAACCGGTTTTTCGTCTTCCTGTGCAACAGAGACAATTCTGTCGGCGGGTTTAAGCTGGCCTTGCTTCGAAGCTGGTCCCCCGGGCACCAGACGGACAACTTTTGTATATTCGTTGTCCGCTTGCAGAACCGCGCCTATGCCCTCAAGAGAGAGGCTCATATTAATGTTGAAGTTTTCAGAGGTTCGCGGTGAAAAATATGAAGTATGCGGGTCCCACATGCCAGCGAATGCATTCATGTAGGCCTGAAACGCATCTTCGCTGCGAGCTTGGTAAGCGCGCTTGAGTTGGCCCTCGTACCGTCGTTCAAGAGTATCTTTAATCGCTTCGTCATCGCTGCCGTTGAGGCGTTGAGCCAGTACAGCATTTTTGATGCGTTTCACCCACAAGGCATCTAGCGCTTTTTTGTCTGGCTCCCACTCAGCGTCAGAGCGATCAAGTAAAATGCTTTCATTAGAGGTGAAATCTAGATTTTCTATGCCCTTTTCGAGAGTGCTCAGCGCGAATTGTAGGCGCTCTATAATGCGCTGCTGAACCAGATTGTAGATATCAAACCCCGGCTGCAGTTGGCCGGTTTTAAGGGCTGATCCTAGGCGGTTTCTGACTTTGGATAATGCCTCAACATCGCTTACAGTAAGATAGATCCGCTGCCCGTCTAGGTAATCCAGATAAGCGTCAAACACGTCACCGGAAAGTTTGTCACTGATACCCAAGTCGCGAAAATGAGTGAACTGCAGTTGCCGCGCAATAAGTATGTTGGCGCGTGCCTGATCAATCGTTGGTGCAACCGGCGTGTAGACCTCGGGTTCTACTGCTTTTGCTTGGGCTCCGAAAGGTGCTGATAGAAGCAGGGCGATGGTAAGCGCTTTACATACACCCATCCCGCCAGTCTTATACGGCACGGGACGAACAGATGATTTTTTCGCGATGGTCATAAAAACATACCTGACGATGCTGGGTACCCGCCAGACAAATCTGGAGCCGGTTAACCCGTGGGCTGATAGATTTATTGTAGGCAAGGGCTACACCCGTTGCTATAGGCATGACGTATCGGTTCGTGACAATCTGTCCATAACTTGCCGTTTTCTCGTTAAAAAGAAAACGGGTCCCGGCGGGTTAGCAACCGAAATGGACTAAGAGTTTAATGGGGACTATATGGGAGAGAGAGAAAGAATGACCGGCGGGGGAGCTTGGCCCCCGCCGGTCAGGCACTTCAGGTAAAGGGCTTTTCTTGTTCCGCATGCTCAAGCAGCAGTGCGGGTGGGGTAAAGCGTTCGCCGTAAATGTTTGCTAGTTCCTGAGCTCTTTCAGTAAAGGCTCTCACCCCATACTGGTTAACAAACTGTATTGCTCCGCCCGTCCAGGGCGCGTATCCAATACCAAAGATGCTGCCGATGTTGGCGTCTTCAACAGTGCGCAATACGCCTTCCTCTAAGCAACGGACAGTCTCAATGGCTTGAATAAACAGAATCCGATCTTTCAGATCCTGCAGCTTTACATTGCGGGCTTTCTCATTGTCCACAAAGAGAGTTTCAAGCTCAGGCCATAGGTACTTCTTGCCTTTGGCAGGGTATTCATAGAAACCGGCACCTGCAGCTTTGCCTTTGCGCCCGTGCTCATTGACCATTTGGTCGATGATTGCCTCGGCTGGGTGCGGGTTCCATGTTCCTCCCGCTGCTTCCACATCTTTTTTACTCTGGCTACGAACGAGCTGCATCAGCGTCATGCTGACTTCATCGGAGATGGTCAGAGGACCGACGGGCATGCCTGCCAGCAAGCCTGCGTTCTCGATGCTGGCAGGATGAATACCCTCGCCCAGCATGCAGATGCCTTCGTTCACAAAGGTGCCGAAAACGCGGGAGGTGAAGAAGCCGCGGCTATCGTTCACAACCACCGGGGTCTTGCCGATTTGCTGAACGTAGTCGAATGCGCGCGCCAAGGTCTCATCGGACGTTTTCTCGCCGACAATGATTTCTACAAGCTGCATCTTGTCCACAGGTGAGAAAAAGTGAAGGCCGATAAAGTTTTCCGGCTTGGCAGACGCATTTGCCAGCTGTGTGATAGGAATAGTCGAGGTGTTGGACGCGAAGATACCGTTGTCCACCAGCTTGGGTTCGGCTTCTGCGGTTACCTTGGCTTTCAAATCACTGTCTTCGAATACTGCCTCGATAACCAGATCGCAACCTTCCAGATCGGCGGCGGAGTCAGTGGCTTTGATACGACCCAGAATTTCCGCTTTTTTCTCCTCGGTCATATGGCCACGGCTGACCTTTTTCGCCAGCAGGTTTTCCGAGTAGCTTTTGCCTTTTTCGGCGCTTTCAACAGAAACGTCTTTCAGCACCACGTCCATGCCCCGGATAGCGGTGGAGTAGGCAATGCCCGCGCCCATCATGCCTGCGCCGAGGACACCTACCTTCTTGAAGGTCTCTTTTTCCACACCGGAAGGACGGCTGCCGCCCGCATTGATGTCATTCAACTGGAACCAGAAAGTGCCCGTCATGTTCTTGGAAACCTGACCAGTCACCAGTTCGGCAAAGTAGCGGGTTTCGATCAGGCTGCCGTTATCAAAGTCTACCTGAGCACCTTCAACGGCTGCTGCCAGGATGCGCTCGGGCGCTGGATAGCAGCCTTTGGTTTTCTGCTTCAGCATGGCCGGTACAATAGGTAGCTTTTGCGCCATGGCCGGGTGGTGCGGTGCGCCACCAGGTAGCTTGAAGCCTTTCTTGTCCCAGGGCTGTTGGCATTGCGGGTTAGCATCAATAAATGCCCGTGCCTTGGCCATCATGTCTTCTGGGGAGTCTGCCAGTTCATCAATAATTCCAGCTTTCAGGGCAGCAGAAGGGCGAAGTTTTTTGCCTTCCATCAGAAGCGGGAACGCGCCTTCCAGACCAATCATTCGAGGCAGGCGCTGAGTGCCGCCGCCGCCGGGCAGGAGGCCCAGAGATACTTCCGGAAGGCCCAGTTGGATGCTGTTGTTGTTCAGCACTACGCGGTGATGGCAAGCTAGGGCAATTTCAAATCCGCCCCCCAGTGCTGCGCCGTTGATGGCGGCGACCACGGGTTTGCCGCAGGTCTCCAGCGCCCGCATCTGGGCTTTCATGGCGTTGACCATGTCTTCAAAGGCCTGAGCGTCGTCGCGGGTAACTTTGAAAATTTCGTTCAGGTCGCCGCCGGCAAAAAAGGTTTTCTTGGCAGAGGTAACAATGATGCCGCGAATGTTCTCCAGATCGCCCAAAACTTTGGGTACGGTTTCATCGAGGGCTTCTCGGAACGCCTTGTTCATGGTGTTCGCGGACTGGCCCGGCATGTCGATGGTGAGGGTCAGAACCTTGTCTGAACCCAGTTCATAACGTATAGCACTCATAATCGGTTCTCCTTACAGAAAAAGTGTGGGGGTTCAGACCCGCTCAATGATGGTGGCAATGCCCATGCCGCCGCCAACGCAAAGCGTCGCCAGCCCGTAGCGCAACTCACGGCGCTCCAGTTCGTCCAGCAGGGTGCCGATAATCATTGCGCCGGTGGCGCCGAGAGGATGGCCCATGGCAATTGAACCGCCGTTCACGTTCACTTTCTCATCGGGAACCGAGAGCTCCTTCTGGAAGCGCATTACCACGGAGGCAAAGGCTTCGTTCACTTCAAACAGATCAATCTGATCCACCGTCATGCCTGCTTTTTCCAGAGCTTTGAGCGAGGCCGGAGCTGGGCCGGTGAGCATGATGGTCGGGTCAGTACTGGTGACTGCCGTTGCAACAATGCGGGCGCGGGGTTTGAGACCCAGAGCCTTACCCTTCGCTTCGCTGCCAATCAGAATGCCGGTCGCGCCGTCTACCATTCCGGAGGAGTTACCTGCGTGGTGTACGTGATTGATTGTTTCAACATAGTGATACTTTTCCCGGGCCACGCTGTTAAAGCCCATTTCCCCCATCATCTGGAAAGAGGGTTTGAGGCCCGCAAGGGAGTCAATCGTAGTGTCGCCGCGCACATGCTCATCACGGTCGAGAATGACAACGCCACTCTGATCGGTAACAGGAACAATAGACTTGGCGAAGTAACCGTTCTTCCAGGCGTTAGCGGCTTTTTGCTGGGATTTTACAGCGAATCCGTCAACATCTTCCCGGCTGAACCCTTCAAGCGTGGCAATAAGGTCAGCGCCAATACCCTGAGGCATGAAACCGGTATGCATGTTGGTATGGGGGTCCATAGCCCAGGCGCCACCATCCGAGCCCATAGGCACGCGGGACATAGACTCAACGCCACCGGCAACAACCAAATCTTCCCAGCCAGAGCGAACTTTCATGGCTGCCAGATTAACGGCCTCAAGGCCGGAAGCACAGAATCGGTTGAGGGTAACGCCAGCTACTTTTTCATCCCAATCTGCAGCAAGTGCCGCTGTTTTAGCAATGTCGGCGCCTTGATCGCCAACGGCGGAGACGCAACCAAGCACTATATCGTCTACCTGAGAAGTGTCCAGGTTATTTCTCTGCTGCAGCGCATTGAGCACAGTCGTCAGTAATGTAATGGGTTTGACACTGTGAAGTGAGCCGTCTTTTTTACCGCGCCCTCTGGGAGTGCGGACCGCGTCGAAGATATACGCCTCGGTGGTCATTGCTTTTCCTTTGGTGATTATTGCTTTGTGTTTTATTTATCGAGCTTGTCACCATAGCCCCTTAGCAGCCTTGTGTGTAATGACGCCGCCTGCCAATCGGATTGGCAAAATTGCTCAGCTGGCATGACAGGCAGGGTTTCAGCTTCTATTGTTTACAGACAAAGGCGCCGACTTTTGAAGTGCGCCACTTGGATTGCGGAGGCACAGCTACATGTCTTTTAGAGATGCGGTCGAGAATTTTTACGAACGTTTGGTGATAGAAGCAATAGAGGCAACAAGAAAGCCGGAGGATACGCCAGACTATCTGGCTGACATTATGTGTGTGGCTCTTAACAGGCTGCCGCCCCGATACTACAGGCACACCGTTGACATGATGTTTTATCTGGCCGACGAGGAACTCAAGGGCATGAGAGACAAATCCCTGATCGCCGTAAAAAACGCCAGGGATTTTGTCATAGAGCATCAGCGCGAGTAGAGCGCTGAATGTTTAGCTGGTCATTGCATCCAGCGCCTTGTTCAAGCGCTCTGCCAGCGCAGGGTCTGCAGCCATGTCGGGCGCTTTGAGACACCAGCTAGCGACTAGGCTTTCCATACTCTTTAAAGCGCTGTCGGCTTTTTCGGAGGAGCCCATGCCTTCGGCTAGGCGCTGAACCTGTATTTCCATACGCCTTTTCTGCTCAACCTCTGGCGATGGCATGCCTGCAAGAATTTCTGCACGGATGACGATTCCTTGATCATCCAGTTCGGGCAAACTTTCGGCGAGCTGAGGCCATTTGTCTGGTAGGGCGCCTGAAGCTACCTCCCCCCCGGCGCGTACAAGCACAAACTTTTGCCACTCTGCAATACCTGCCTTGAGTTTCTGTGCTGCAATCGCCTGATTCAAACGTTGCTTTTCTTTTTGAATTTTCTCAGTAACTGTCGCAGAGGTTTGTGCGGCGTCAAGGCTGCGCAATGAGGTTACCGCTTGTTCCAGCGCCTGTTCATCCTGACTGGAATCCACGCCCATAGCCTGCTTGAGTATTGCCTCTGCAGCGGAATCGGCTTCCTGTGTCGCGCGTTGTTGTTCAGAGCGCTCTGTATCCCGGCGCGCAAAAATATCATCACAGGCTTTGCGGAATGCTTGCCACAATTTTCGGTCTTCCCTGTGTCGCGTAATGCCGATTGCTTTCCAGTCCGTTTGCAGGGCTTTTGCGTTGCTCATAGCCTCTTGAAGGGGTTCGTGGGAAATTAGCGCTTGCGCCTGTTCAACGATTGCCAGCTTAAGTGCTTCATTTTTGCGGCGCTCATCATCAATGGGTGATTCTAGCTTTTTAAGCAGTTCGTCAAATTGCTTCTGTACCTGCCGATTATCCCTGAACTCTACAGGCCATGCAGATTTCCACTCCTGACGGGCTGTTTGCAGAATATGCTCAACGGCTTTCCAGTCGATGGTGCTCCAGTCAACGCTGTTCACAAAATGTTCCAGCTCGGCACAAATTGTTTTGCGCTTTTCCAGATTTGCCTGTTTTAAGCCCGACTTGGCCTTAAAGTAGGTTTTGCAGGGCTCGTAGGCCTTATCCGACGCCTGCTTGAAACGTGCCCACATAGTGCGGTCTGACGAGCCACCAAGTTCTCGCCATTCTTTTTGGAGATCCTTTATGCGCTCGGATTTTGCTTCCGGCTCCATGGACTGTTCTGCCAGATATTCCATCTGTTCACAAAGAGCGATTTGCTTGGGTTCGGTGGCAAATCCCTGCCAGTCCGTCAGCTCTCGCAGTTGGCCTGTGAGAAGCTGAATTCGTGCCTGAAAAGTCTTGCCGTTGCGGTGGTCAAGGGTCTTTAGACACTGTTGGGCAGTTTTTAGTAGGTGGCGGGATTCCTTGAGCTGTTTGGCTTCCAGAGCCTCTTCAAGCTGGTTAAGCGTTATTTTTAAGCTCTCTGTTGCAGCTTGTTGCTGCTTTTGATCATCATTCTTCTTGACCTGTGCTTTCGGTTTTTTGGCCAGTTTGTATAGGGGTACCAGTAGATCCGGAGCAGGGAAACCCTCCGGCCAATTGATCTCTTTGATCAGCGTAGAAGCTTGCTCGCGGTCCCCCGGGTTTGCGTCTTCATCAGCAATAGCCGAGAGCGCGTGAAGTGTCTCTTTTGACTGACTAATGTGGCGTACGGCACTCATATAATTACGCAACGCCATCATCGACATTTCATAAGTTTTTTGCTGCTGTTTTTCTACATGGGTGTCCCGAGTTGCTTCCAGCCATCTGTTTTCTTGGGTTTTCTGAAGTGCATCCAGAGAGGCCAAAGATGCAAGAGCTTCTGTGGGTTGGCTTCGCAAGTCGTCCAATGTTCGGGCAATCAACTCTAAGGTTTCTTCTCGTTGAAGTTGCTGTTCTCGCTGCTGCTCTTCTGCCGCCTGAGCTGCTTTCAAGTCAGACAAGCGTTCGCGGCAGAGGTGGACCGACTCAAGGAACTCGCTCATTTGGTCTGGTGTTGCCTCAGGCTCCACTTTTGCCCATTGGCTTAGAAGTGTCTCCAGACGCGCCTCATAAAGCTTGGTGTCGTCACTCTTAGCTTGATCCTTGGCGTTGCGGATCAGCGTGGAAATGGTGGCAGAAATGGCTTCCTTATGAGTCTGCTCATCCCGGATCACCTGCAATTTCTGCCGAACTACCTGATACACGCTCTTGTCTCGGTTTTTCGCCTGTTTTTGTACCTGCTGCAACAGCTCAGCGTCTTGCAGCAAACCGGCGGCCTTGAGCCGTGTGTCTGCCGTTAAGCCTTCAATGGCGAGGCTAGCGGCAACCTTTTGAGTCGGGCCAGCGTGTAACACCTGCAGCTGCTCTTCCCTTAATTGGGCGCGCTTATCTTCCACCGGCTCTGCCGGTGGCTGATCGCGAGCTTGTGCCTTGCGATCCGGGGCGGAGGGTTTGCGGGATTTGAACAGTTTCTGGAGAAATGCAGCCATGAAGATATCCTTAGGGATTGAAACCAGTCTGCGGTGTCGGGCAAAGTAAGCCGACACCGGTCATCAGCTCTCTGCAGTACAAGCACAGAGCGCCGGACACTATTGTCACTACTGTTAAAAATGAGTGTGTCGGCCTTCGGAACCTGCGCCGACAGAATTAAATCGGGGCTAGTCTAGCGCTTTGTGAGCGTTTGCGGGAAGGGCTGAATGGCAAAACAGGAAAATAGCGAGAACCAAGAATACAAAGCACGCTCGGTGGCCCTGAGACTGCTGGCTCGCCGCGAACATAGCCGCCAAGAGCTAACGCTGAAGTTGCGACAGCGTCAGCTTGAAAGCTCAGTTATTTCTAGAGTTCTCGATGATTACGAAAACGAGGACTGGTTGAACGACAATCGTTTTGCCGATGTTTACTCACGACAACGAATTGATTTGGGCTACGGCCCCCTTAAAGTTATGGCAGAGTTACAGCAGCGTGGTATTCATTTTTTGCCGGACTGCCTTGAGGAATTGGCTGATGCCGATTGGGTCCGGAATGCACTTTTGTTGAGGGAAAAGCGTTTCGGCTTAACGGATTTGAGTAATGAGTGGGACGAAAAGGCGCGTCAGGCCCGCTTTTTTTCTCGCAGGGGCTTCACCAGCAACCAAGTGGAACGGGTGCTTGAGGTAAGCAGGCCGGACGATCCTGTCGTCTAACTTGGGTTCTAAAGCGTCGGAGGGACCATCCCGAGCTCCGGTGGCAAGTTGGCACGGTGATCCGCACCTTCCTCTGGGCTTTCCATGTTGGAAAGTCCCTCTGTGCTCTGTTCCAATCCAACGAACGGCGATGGAGCAGCAGCTACGCGCTCCGCGGGGGTCATTATTCTTGCGAGCACATCATAGTAGCGGCGGATATTCTGAACATAGAGAACTGGCTCGTGGCCACGGGCATAGCCGTAGCGTGTTTTTTTATACCATTCTTTTTGCGCGAGCAGAGGCAAAAACTCTTTTACATCCATCCAGCGGTCAGGGTTTTTCCCTGCACCTTCGGTAAGTCTGCGGGCATCTTCCAAGTGACCAAAGCCTACGTTATAAGACGCCAAAGCGAACCATGTACGGTCAGGCTCTGAAATGCGATCGGGAATCCTTTCGTGCACCATACGGAAGTATTTTGCGCCACCTTGGATACTTTCTTTAGCGTCCAGCCTATTATTGATTCCAATGTAGTTTGCTGTGTTCCGGGTCAGCATCATTAGCCCACGAACCCCTGTCGGAGAAACCGCATTGGGTCGCCAGTGCGACTCTTGATAGCCAATGGCAGCCAGCAAGCGCCAGTCCATGTTGAAAACCGAAGCATTTTCTCTGAACAGCCCCTCATATTTTGGCAAGCGGTTTTCTACGTGGTGCATGAACGTGCGCGCACCCACGTAGTTCAGATGATCCAAATGCCCATAAAAACGTTCAGCAAGCTGCGCCATGGTGCCGTTTGCCTGCATTTTTTCCATAAATGCCTTTGCTGCGTTCACCAATGAGTCGTCTTGATTTATGGGAAACAGCCATGCCAGTTGCATGGCGTCGCCAAGTGCAAAGGCCTGTTTAACCTGAGGGAAAAAAACGTGGTTAAGCTCAAGTTCATTCGAAGAAACAACAGCGTAGGGGAGTTCGCCAGTTTCTACGCGTGCCAAAATGCCTGCAGCATCCAATCCGGGATGCACTTGCCACGAAACACCGGAGGCCATGTTCGTAATTGCTTGCAGTTGATACTCATGATTGCTGTCGGACACCAAGTGGAGGCGCTCGTTGGCAAGATCCGACAAAGACTCGGGGCGTTCGACATCCCTGTTGTATACAACGATTGACTGGGCTTCAATGCCGGTAGGAAGCGATTTGTATTGGTTGTCGAACAAGGGTTGTGCAGACAAACCCGCCATACCGATGTGCGCGAAGTCTCGGGATATTACGGAAAGCACTTTAGTGTTGTCTTCGGCAACTCTGAGGCGAAGTTCTACACCAAGCTCTTCGGCAAAGAGCTTGGCCAACTCATAGTCGTAACCTGTTGGCCCACCGCGCCCTTCATAATAAATAGAAGGTGCAATTCGGGTGATGACGTGCAGAACGCCCTCATTGCGAATCTCCTGCAGAGTGCTGGGCTGGCTACACCCATTTAAGCTGAGCAGGATCATTGTTAGCGTGCAGGCGAGGAATGATCTATTTGCCGCCGCTGCAATTCGTGCAGTTAGGTTTCTTGCCAAGTCCCTGTTCTCCGTTACCGCTGGGTCATCGGGATGCGCGCAAACAATTTGGCGCATCCGGTGTCTTTTAGCGTGTGGTCTCCATGTCCACACTCTAATGATCCCTGCTGTGGGAAGAACGGTCAATGAAGTTGATCAAAAACCGTGCAAAATAATGTTAAATGCCCATTAGAGGAATAACTTTTCAGGCGCTGTATCCTGGCAAAGCTTTCAAGTATCATATGCGCCTTCTCAGAATGCACCCGGACTTCCCCGTTTCGCGCGATACAGGTTGATATCATGCTTGAACTTCGCGGCGCTCCCGCGCTTTCGCCATTCCGCTCCCATAAACTGTTCGCCAGAATTCAGGCCATCGTGCCAGAAGTCGAGAATGTTTATGCTGAATTCATGCACTTCGTAGATCTGGAGGGCACGCTTTCTGAATCCGAGCAGGCCATCCTTGATAGGCTGCTTACCTACGGCCCCAGCGTACCGGTTGAAGAGCCGGACGGCGTGCTGTTTCTCGTTGTGCCTCGCCCGGGAACTTTGTCCCCCTGGTCCAGTAAGGCAACCGATATTGCTCGTAACTGTGGCTTGCGCCAGATTCAGCGTATCGAACGCGGCGCGGCTTTTTATATTAAATCGAGCAAAAAACTGGGCTTAGACCAGCGCGAGAAGGTTGCAGCCCTGCTGCACGATCGCATGACTCAAAAAGTCTTCCATGAAATGGGCGGCGCTCAACTGTTGTTCAGTCATGAAGAACCTCGCCCGTTGGAACGTATTTCAGTGTTGGCCGGAGGTCGATCGGCACTGGTGGAAGCAAATAAGCGCCTCGGGCTTGCGCTTGCAGATGACGAAATTGATTATTTGGTGAAGTCATTTATTGGTCTTGAGCGAGACCCAACTGACGTTGAGCTTATGATGTTTGCGCAGGCAAACTCCGAGCATTGTCGCCATAAGATATTTAATGCTTCTTGGGATATCGACGGAGAGGGGCAGGAAAAATCCCTCTTTGCCATGATCCGAAATACCTTCGAAATGAATAGCGAAGGCGTACTTTCTGCCTATAAAGATAATGCTTCGGTTATTCAGGGTAGCCGGGGTGGGCGTTTCTACCCCGATCCGGTAACGGGTGTTTACAGTTATAACCAAGAAGAAATCCACATTCTTATGAAGGTGGAAACCCATAACCATCCGACAGCTATAGCCCCGGCAGCAGGCTCGGCAACCGGCTCCGGTGGCGAGATCCGTGATGAAGGCGCAACGGGCCGTGGCTCCAAACCGAAAGCCGGGCTTACAGGGTTTACCGTCTCCAATCTTAATTTGCCGGATGACCCCCAGCCTTGGGAAATCAATTACGGCAAGCCAGACCGAATTGCATCGGCTCTGGATATCATGATTGAAGGCCCTATTGGCGGAGCTGCATTCAATAACGAGTTTGGCCGTCCTAACATAGCGGGCTACTTCCGGACATTCGAAGAGAAAGTTGCAGGTCCGGCAGGCGATGAGGTGCGAGGCTACCATAAACCTATCATGATCGCTGGCGGACTAGGTAACATCCGCGCAGAGCATGTGGAGAAAGGCGAGATACCAGTAGGCGCCAAGCTTATAGTGTTAGGTGGTCCGTCCATGCTTATCGGTCTTGGTGGTAGCGCAGCATCCTCCATGGATTCCGGCTCCAGTAATGAGAACCTCGACTTTGCCTCCGTACAGCGAGATAACCCTGAAATGGAGCGCCGCTGTCAGGAAGTAATTGACCGTTGCTGGCAGATGGGCGAGAAAAACCCCTTGTGCTTTATCCATGATGTTGGCGCTGGTGGCCTGTCTAACGCTATGCCGGAATTGGTCAAGGACGGCGGTCGCGGTGGAAAGTTCGAACTGCGGGATATTCCCAGCGACGAGCCGGGTATGTCTCCATTGGAAATTTGGTGTAACGAGTCTCAGGAACGCTATGTTATGGCGGTGGCTCCTGAGAATCTGGAGCTTTTCGACGCGCTGTGCCGTCGGGAGCGCTGCCCATACGCAGTAATTGGTGAGGCAACTGAAGCTCATCATCTAGAACTGAGCGACTCCTATTTTAACGACAAGCCGGTTGATCTGCCGATGGATGTGCTGTTCGGCAAGCCGCCTCGCATGCATCGCAGCATTAAGCGAACATCTTTCAGCAAACCGATATTTGACTCTACACAAGTCGACCTGAACGATGCGATACGCAGAGTGTTGAGGTTGCCCTCAGTAGGTTCTAAGAATTTCCTGATAACCATTGGTGACCGCACGATTACCGGGCTGGTTGCCCGAGATCAAATGGTTGGCCCCTGGCAGGTGCCCGTTAGCGATGTTGCGGTTACTGCAAGCTCCTTCGATGTGTTGACTGGCGAAGCTATGGCTATGGGTGAGCGCACGCCGATAGCAACCATTGATGCCCCTGCCTCTGGCCGCATGGCTGTAGGTGAGGCTATTACTAATATGGCGGCCGCTGCTATTAGTAAGCTTTCGGATATTCGTCTGTCGGCGAACTGGATGTCAGCCGCCGGCCACCCCGGAGAGGACGAAAACCTTTACGAGACAGTTCGTGCCGTTGGTATGGAATTGTGTCCGGAGCTGGGAATCACCATTCCCGTCGGTAAAGACTCCATGTCCATGAAGACGGTTTGGGGAGAGGATAACGGCGAACATAAAAGCGTTACTGCGCCCCTATCTTTGATAGTCAGTGGTTTTGCGCCGGTCACCGATGTTTCGCGCACTTTGACGCCACAATTGATAAAAGATGTGGGTGAAACCGATCTGATTCTTATTGATCTAGCAGCAGGGCAAAATCGATTGGGTGGGTCGGCATTGGCTCAAGTCTATCGTCATGTTGGGGCGGTGGCGCCAGATCTCGACGACCCAGAAGATATTAAAGCTTTTTTTGCTGTTATTCAGGGCTTGAACACAGACAGCAAGCTTCTGGCCTATCATGACCGCTCTGACGGCGGCTTGTTTGTGACACTTGCTGAGATGTGTTTTGCTGGCCGCACCGGTGTAGACGTAAAGCTGGATGGGTTAGCAGATGACCCCAGCCAGTTTGCTCGCGAGCTGTTCAATGAAGAACTAGGTGCCGTTATTCAGGTGCGCAGGGAAGACACTGACTTCGTTTTACAACAGTTTTCTGCAGCCGGTCTGGGCGATCACATTAATGTCATTGGCACGTTAAATGATGAAGATTGTTTGCGCCTGACGTTTGAAGGCACAGCGGTTGTCAATAACCCGCGAATAGAACTACAACGTCTATGGTCTGAGACAAGCTACCGAATTCAGTCGATGCGGGATAATGCGGACTGCGCTCTGGAAGAGTTTGATAATCTTCTGGATGCAGATGATCCGGGGCTACATGTTGAGCTCACATACAATTTAAACGAAAATATAGCTGCGCCATACATCAACAAAGGCGCTCGACCCAAAGTGGCGGTTTTGCGAGAGCAAGGCGTAAACGGTCAGGTTGAGATGGCTGCAGCATTTGATCGGGCTGGCTTTGAGTCTGTCGATGTTCACATGAGCGACCTTCTCTCGGGGCGTTCGAACTTGGAGGCTTTTAACAGTCTCGTCGCTTGTGGCGGGTTCTCGTATGGAGACGTATTGGGGGCTGGCGAAGGCTGGGCAAAGTCCATCCTGTTCAACGATCGCGTCCGTGATCAGTTTGCTGCCTTCTTTAATCGGCAGGATACCCTCGCGCTCGGTGTGTGCAACGGCTGCCAGATGCTTTCCAATTTGCACGAGTTGATCCCGGGCAGTGAAGCTTGGCCTCGCTTTGTTCGTAACCAGTCCGAACAGTTTGAGGCGCGGCTGGCTATGGTTGAAGTGATGCAGTCACCTTCTGCCTTTCTGGAAGGGATGGCTGGTTCACGCATGCCAATCGCGGTTGCACATGGCGAGGGTAGAGTAGAGTTTTCAGGAAGTGCATCTGCTGCAGATCTTGCGGAAAGTGAGCGAGTAGCGCTGCGCTTCGTGGATAATCGGGGGCAGGCAACAATGCGCTACCCATACAACCCCAATGGTTCACAAGATGGCATCGCAGGTGCTACTACCCGGGACGGCCGTATCACAATTATGATGCCCCATCCTGAGCGTGTATTCCGTGCGGTTCAACACTCGTGGAGGCCCACGGACTGGCAGGAAGATGGCTCCTGGATTCGCATGTTCCGGAACGCGAGGCGCTGGTTCGGCTAAATAGAGAACGAAGCTTCAAAAAACCGACTTTAGTGAGCCCCGTTAGGGTGACTTTCTGGAGTCGGTTTTTTTGTGTCTGGAATTCGGTAGTTTTATCGTTTTTCAAGCTTAAAAAGTCACTATATTGGAAAAATACCCCTTGACTCAGTATCTTTATGCACATCGCGGGCGACGCTCTGTATATTCTGTGCGCAATGCGGCGGATAGAGCGTCATTTTTAATTGAAATCTTGTAACTAATTGAAATATATGACTTAAATTAATCGGGTGAAATTGTCACCAATTTAACCTAAGTGCAGTAAATACGGGGTTTATAGCGGTGTTCCCCAAATCTTTCCCCAGAGTTATCCACAGAATCTGTGGGTAAGTGGCTAAGCTATTAATCTGTACAAAAAATATCCTCAGACGGGCCGGTATCATGTATAAAATTTGCTATTTCGTACCCGAAACACATCTGGAGAAAACCAAGCAGGCGCTCTTTGAAGCAGGAGCTGGGCGTATAGGGGATTACGATTCTTGTGCGTGGCAATGCTACGGGCAGGGCCAGTTCCGCCCTCTTCAGGGAAGCAATCCGTTTTTAGGATCAGAGGGGGCACTGGAGACTGTTGGGGAGTTCAAGGTTGAGCTTGTTTGCCGCGATGAATTGATCCAACAAGCGCTTGCTGCCCTCAAGCAGGCTCATCCTTATGAAGAGCCTGCTTATGAGGTCTATCGTCTGGAAGGGTTATAGATCGTCTTTGGTTCGGGTGGCAGTCATTGGATGCCGAATATCACTGATATGAACGTCAAAGGAATCCTTTTTTAGATCCTCCAGAAAAAGTTCCAGCGTCTTGCGAACGGTAGGGAATGAAATGTCTTCCCATGGGATTTCATCAACAGCAAACAGTTGGCTTTCCAAAGACTCTTCGCCCGCCCCGAAATGCCCGTTTTTGAGGGTCGCCCGATAAAACATGTGAACCTGATTTATATGGGGAACATCAATAATGGAATAGAGTCCATCAATATGGACCTCGGCAAGGGCTTCCTCTAATGTTTCACGCTCCGCTGCTTCTACTGTAGTTTCGGCATTCTCCATATAGCCAGCGGGCAGCGTCCAGTAACCATAGCGAGGTTCGATTGCCCGGCGGCAAAGCAGAATTTTTCCCTCCCAAACGGGCACGGTGCCTGCGACAATTTTGGGGTTCTGATAGTGAATGGTGCTGCAGTTGACGCACACATAGCGGTATCGGTTGTCGCCCTCAGGGATACTTTGTTTAACCAGATGGCCGCATGTGCTGCAGTACTTCATGTTTTTCCCCGTATACTTAAATTGGTAGAGCGTTCAGTTTAATGATCTTGATCGCCGCTGTCTCACCCAACACCAGATTTGCGCAGGAGTTCCGATTTGCGTGATTTACTTGTTCAGCGCTTAACAGACTATGCACCCCGGAAGCTCGACCTGGATTACCCGGAGGCAGGTATACTCGTTCCGGTTACAGATGACCCTGATAACCCTGAAATGATATTTACGTTACGCTCTGAAAATTTGAGCACTCATCGAGGCCAGGTTGCTTACCCGGGCGGGAAACGTGATCCGGAAGATTCATCCCTAGCTGCCACAGCGTTGCGCGAGACTCATGAAGAGATTGGACTGCCGCCTGACCAAGTAGAAATTATTGCACCCTTGAGCCAGGTGATGTCACGTTATGGAATTCTCGTTTCTCCTTATGTTGGTGTTGTTCCCAAGAGCCACCCTTTGGATCCAAACCCGGACGAGATTGAAAGTGTTTTTCGTGTGCCGCTTTCCTTTTTTCTCGAAGACCGGCGCGAGCGCACGGATGCGTTGCACTTTCAAAACCACACCATTCACGTGCCTTGTTACCGTTGGGAGCGTTATCAGATATGGGGGTTGTCCGCCGTGGTTCTGGTCGACTTTTTGAATGCTGTGTACGATACAGGCATAGATTTACTTGAACCCCGAACCTAATGAGGAAAACCTAATGCTATATGAGCTCGAAGGCCGTGGGCCGGAACTTCACGGCGATGGCCAATTTATTGCCAGCAATGCAACTGTAATCGGCAATGTTGCTCTTCACGAAAAGAGCAGTGTTTGGTTCAACGTAGTGATTCGGGGAGACAATGAGCTCATTACGATTGGTCCGGAGACGAATGTTCAGGATGCCTCTGTTTTGCACACCGATCCTGGCATCCCGTTGACGTTAGGCAAAGGTGTGACGGTTGGGCATAAGGCCATGCTCCATGGGTGTGAAGTTGGGGATTATTCATTAATCGGTATTAATGCCGTTGTTTTGAATGGTGCAAAAATTGGCAAACACTGCCTCATTGGCGCAAACACGCTTATTCCTGAAGGCATGGTGGTTCCTGACGGCTCACTAGTAATTGGTGCGCCGGGCAAGGTTAAGCGGGAGCTCACTGACCAGCAAAAGAAGATGCTTGAACTTAGCGCTGCCCATTACGTACACAATGCAAGCCGCTATGTGAGTGGCTTAAAGCCCAAGAGCGATTGAGTTAAAACTTTATGGAACGGCAAGAGAAGGTCCGCTCGCCTTGTGTGAGCATATGTGCTCTTGATGAGCGAGATATCTGTATAGGGTGTCAGCGCACAGGTGATGAAATTTTGCGTTGGAGCTCAATGACCAACTGCGAGCGTAAAGCAGTGCTTTTGAAAGTCGCTGAACGGGAGCGGGAAATTAGTCTTTAACTGAACACGAAGATACCTAAGCGGATTCAGGTGTTCTCTGGAGGGTTGGCTTTGAACCATGTTAGTAAGGTAACGCTGGGCACGCCGCTAAAAACAAACGCTTATAGAGTGTTGTTATGTGGCTCCGGGGAGCTTGGGAAAGAGGTTGCAATCGAGTTGCAAAGGTTTGGGGTGGAAGTAATAGCCGTAGACCGGTATCCGAATGCACCCGCGATGCAGGTGGCTCATCGAAGCCATGTAATCGACATGTTGGATGGCCAGGCGCTACGTAATGTTGTTGATGTAGAAAAGCCGGACCTGATTGTTCCAGAAATCGAAGCGATTGCGACTGCTGAACTGCTCAAGCTTGAGCAGGAGGGCTATAGCGTTATTCCATCGGCAAGAGCGGCTCATCTTACAATGAATAGGGAAGGTATCCGTCGTCTTGCGGCAGAAGAGTTGGAGCTGAGTACATCCCCATATCGATTCGTTGATACAAAGGAAGACTTTATAGAAGCAGTATCTGCCATAGGTCTTCCGGTTGTTGTTAAGCCCGTCATGAGCTCATCTGGCAAGGGGCAGAGTACTGTAACTGAAAATAGCCAAGTTGATGCCGCTTGGGAGTATGCACAGACAGGCGGGCGTACAGGCAAGGGTCGCGTTATCGTTGAAGGCTTTGTGACATTCGATTATGAGATAACCCTGCTTACTGTAAGGCACTCGGGTGGGGTGAGTTTTTGCAACCCCATAGGGCACCGACAGGAGGACGGCGACTATAGGGAATCTTGGCAGCCGCAACCCATGAGCGCTAAGGCACTGGAGCGATCTCAAGAAATGGCTTTGAAAGTCACCGAAAACCTTGGTGGTTATGGGGTTTATGGGGTGGAGCTATTTATTCACGGGGATGATGTTTACTTTTCAGAGGTCTCGCCTAGGCCTCACGACACAGGGCTCGTGACATTAGTGTCACAGGACTTATCCGAATTTGTTCTCCATGCGCGAGCGATACTTGGCTTGCCAGTTCCGGTGATTCGCCAGCAAGGGCCTTCTGCTTCAGCCGTTATTCTACCGGAAGGGGATTCCAAAGAGGTCGCCTACTCGGGATTAGATGTAGCCCTTTCCGAAAAAGATGTGCAACTAAGGTTGTTTGGTAAGCCTGAGCTTTCAGGTCGCCGTAGAATGGGAGTTGCGCTAGCCAAGGGAGATTCTATCGGCGACGCGAAAGCTAAGGCGCTGGCAGCTGCAAAAGCGATAGAGGTTATGTTGTAAAAGGCTTGCTTCAGCCGGTGATTACTGCTGTTATGAGAAGGTGGCGCATTAGCTATGGAGAGGTGCACGAAAAGTATTTGAAAATATTTTCGTGACACAGTTGACACCTTCGGCCAGCTCTGTAGAATGCGCATCTCGCTTGAGGGACACACCGGAACAGCGGGGTGTTTTAAGAGAGTTAACTGTTTGAAAGTGTTGAAGAAAAAGCTTTTAAGATTCTTTGAAATAACAGTTGACTGGGTTGGGATTCGATGTAGAATACGCCCCTCGAAATCAAGCATGAAGCAGCCGGTAAGTATCGGTGGTTTTGGAAGTGAAGCTTCTGAAATGACTTGAAAAAAACGGTTGACAAGGCGGCGAGACGATGTAGAATACGCCACCTTGATTGAGCAACGGCTCAAACGCTCTTTAACAAATTGACCAAGTAATTCGTGTGGGCGCTGACTGGAGTATTTCGACAAGAAATACCAAGACAGCGACTCGTCGAAAATTGAGTTTTGTCTTGAGCAAGAATTAAGAATCTTCGGATTCTTGTATGATTTAAACTGAAGAGTTTGATCATGGCTCAGATTGAACGCTGGCGGCAGGCTTAACACATGCAAGTCGAGCGGAAACGAAGATAGCTTGCTATCAGGCGTCGAGCGGCGGACGGGTGAGTAATGCTTAGGAATCTGCCCAGTAGTGGGGGATAGCCCGGGGAAACTCGGATTAATACCGCATACGCCCTTTTGGGGAAAGCAGGGGATCTTCGGACCTTGCGCTATTGGATGAGCCTAAGTCGGATTAGCTAGTTGGTGGGGTAATGGCTCACCAAGGCAACGATCCGTAGCTGGTCTGAGAGGATGATCAGCCACATCGGGACTGAGACACGGCCCGAACTCCTACGGGAGGCAGCAGTGGGGAATATTGGACAATGGGCGCAAGCCTGATCCAGCCATGCCGCGTGTGTGAAGAAGGCTTTCGGGTTGTAAAGCACTTTCAGTGAGGAGGAAGGCTTTCAGATTAATACTCTGGAAGATTGACGTCACTCACAGAAGAAGCACCGGCTAACTCCGTGCCAGCAGCCGCGGTAATACGGAGGGTGCAAGCGTTAATCGGAATTACTGGGCGTAAAGCGCGCGTAGGTGGTTGAGTAAGCGAGATGTGAAAGCCCCGGGCTTAACCTGGGAACGGCATTTCGAACTGCTTGGCTAGAGTGTGGTAGAGGGTAGTGGAATTTCCTGTGTAGCGGTGAAATGCGTAGATATAGGAAGGAACACCAGTGGCGAAGGCGGCTACCTGGACCAACACTGACACTGAGGTGCGAAAGCGTGGGGAGCAAACAGGATTAGATACCCTGGTAGTCCACGCCGTAAACGATGTCAACTAGCCGTTGGGGATCTTGAATCCTTAGTGGCGCAGCTAACGCACTAAGTTGACCGCCTGGGGAGTACGGCCGCAAGGTTAAAACTCAAATGAATTGACGGGGGCCCGCACAAGCGGTGGAGCATGTGGTTTAATTCGACGCAACGCGAAGAACCTTACCTGGCCTTGACATGCAGAGAACTTTCCAGAGATGGATTGGTGCCTTCGGGAACTCTGACACAGGTGCTGCATGGCCGTCGTCAGCTCGTGTCGTGAGATGTTGGGTTAAGTCCCGTAACGAGCGCAACCCCTATCCCTAGTTGCTAGCAGGTTATGCTGAGAACTCTAGGGAGACTGCCGGTGACAAACCGGAGGAAGGTGGGGATGACGTCAGGTCATCATGGCCCTTACGGCCAGGGCTACACACGTGCTACAATGGTACGTACAGAGGGTTGCAAACCCGCGAGGGGGAGCTAATCTCACAAAACGTATCGTAGTCCGGATCGGAGTCTGCAACTCGACTCCGTGAAGTCGGAATCGCTAGTAATCGTGAATCAGAATGTCACGGTGAATACGTTCCCGGGCCTTGTACACACCGCCCGTCACACCATGGGAGTGGATTGCACCAGAAGTAGTTAGTCTAACCTTCGGGAGGACGATTACCACGGTGTGGTTCATGACTGGGGTGAAGTCGTAACAAGGTAGCCCTAGGGGAACCTGGGGCTGGATCACCTCCTTAAACGAAGTCGACGCTTCGGTCAGAGTCCACACGAATTACTTGGTTGATTGATAAAGAGAGCAAGGGTCTTTCAGGCCCGACTTGGCTTGTCTATGGCAAGCAAAACCGGGTCTGTAGCTCAGGTGGTTAGAGCGCACCCCTGATAAGGGTGAGGTCGGTGGTTCAAGTCCACCCAGACCCACCAAAAT